>CAKKRJ010000025.1 GCA_919902775.1 Burkholderiaceae bacterium | reverse complement strand
AGACGCTTGATCGAGGTCTTGACGGTTTTGAAGTTGGTCAGCATGCCGCCCAACCAGCGCTGGTCGACGAAAGGCACGCCAGCGCGCTGGGCTTCAGCAGCCACCAGCTCACGGGCCTGGCGCTTGGTACCAACCATCAAGATGGTGCCACGGTTGGCGGTCAGTTGCTTGGCGAACTTGATCGCGTCCTGGAACATCGGCAGCGATTTTTCCAGGTTGATGATGTGAATTTTGTTGCGGTGGCCGAAGATGAAGGGGGCCATCTTGGGGTTCCAGAAGCGGGTTTGGTGGCCAAAGTGGACACCGGCTTCCAGCATTTCGCGCATGGTAACGGACATAGTCAATACTCCAAAGGTTGAGTCTAAAATCCAGTCCACTGATCGCACCTGCCGTCAAGACAAGCGCAACACCTTGATGGGACTGGTTTGCGGATGTGCCAAGTTGACTTGAATCAGCGCTTTTGAATGAGACACCCAAAAGACAGAACCCAAGCTGTACAAAGCCTTAGGATTATAGCATCCTGACTTTGCTCCAACGAGGCCCCTCCCCATGAAAGCCGACCTGATTGCCACCCGGCAAGCCATTCTTGCAGGGCAAACACATCCTCAGGCCGTGGCACACACCTGCCTGACTGTGGCGCAAAGTACCGCATGTCTGCATGCATTCCGCCAGATCACCCCGGAAAGCCTCCTGCAAACGGCCGAACTGCCCGGCATCACCGGACAAGCTTTGGCTGGTTTGGCCGTTTCGGTCAAGGATTTGTTCGACGTCCAGGGACAAACCACCGCTGCCGGTTCGGTCGTTTTGCAAGACCACCCCCCGGCCAAACAAGACGCCCCAGCCGTCGCGCGCCTGCGCGCTGCAGGCGCAGGGTTCATTGGCCGCACCAACATGACGGAGTTCGCCTTTTCAGGGGTTGGCATCAACCCCCACCTCGGCACACCCGCCGCCTGGGACGCGCTGACCGACCACCCCGCCGGCGACGCCAGTGCACCACGCATTCCTGGCGGCTCCAGCTCTGGCGCAGCCGTTTCAGTCGCCACGGGCGCCGCGTTCATCGGCCTGGGCTCCGACACAGGCGGCTCTATCCGCATTCCCGCCGCATTGAACGGCATCGTGGGCTTCAAGAACACCGCCAGGCGCGTGCCCACCCAAGGCGCCCTGCCCTTGTCCAGCACGCTGGACACCGTCTGCGCCATGACCCGCACGGTGCGGGACACCGTACTCGCGCACGAAATCCTGTCGGGCCGCAAAGTCCCCCAAGCACGCAAACCGCTGTCAGGCTACCGCTTGGCCGTCGCCCAAAGCCTGATGCAAGACGGCATGGACAACGGGGTGAGCCGTGCTTTTGAGCGCAGCCTGCAGGCGTTGCGCACGGCGGGCGCCCACATCCAGGACATCCCGCTGACGGAGCTGCTGGACATCGGCCCCATGATGGCGACAGGCGGCTTCAGCCCAGCCGAGAGTTTTGCCTGGCACCGCGACTTGTTGGCCAAGCATGCGGACCAATACGACCCGCGTGTGGCCCAACGCATTCAGCGTGGCGCCCAAATGCCCGCCCATGACTACATCCACCTGCTGAGCGCGCGCACCCGCTGGATTACCCGGATGGAAACGGCACTGCAGGGCTATGACGCGATTTTGTCCCCCACCACCCCCATCACGGGGCCTGGCCTGAGCCAGGTGGCACCAGGGCCTGAACGCGATGCCGAGTTCTTTCGGGTCAATGCCTTGCTGCTGCGCAACCCCAGCGCCATCAACACGTTGGACGGCTGCGCCATTACACTGCCCTGCCATGCACCTGGAGAACTGCCCGTTGGTCTGATGGCATGGCACGCAGCCATGCACGACGACACCCTTCTTCAATTGGCCCTGTTGCTCGAACCCATTTTGCAAAGGCACTGAACGCCATGCAAAGACTGTCCAGCTCATCGGCTTGGCCCATCCATGGGCTGGGCAGCATTCGGGCGCTGGAAACCCGGCTTCAGGCCCACAGCGCCATCCCCCTGATGGAAAAGGCCGGCTTGTCCACCGCCCGACTGGCCCTGGCCTTGGCACCTCACGCCCAACGCATCTGGGTGGCTGCCGGCCCGGGCAACAACGGGGGTGACGGGCTGGAAGCCGCGTTGCACCTGCACCGCTGGGGTCAAACCGTCCGGGTCAGCCTGATGGGCGCAGCCACCGATTTGCCAGCCGACGCCCACGCCGCCTGGCTGCGGGCGCAATCTGCTGGCGTACCGATCACATCGGACCTGCCCACGACCTGGCTGGAGGAGATGGGCTCGCTGGACCTGTGCATCGATGCCTTGTTGGGCATGGGCGCCACCCGCGCACTCAGCACCAACATGCAAAACTGGGTGCAAGCCATCAACCGATGCCCCGCCCAAGTGCTGGCCATCGATGTGCCCACCGGCCTGAGCCCCGCGTCAGGACAGCTGCTGGGCGACACCCGCGACGCCACTTGCATGGTGCGAGCCAATCACACCCTCACCTTCATTGCCGCCAAAGCCGGACTGTTCATGGGCCATGGCCGCGACGCCTGCGGTGACCTCTGGCTCGACCCTCTGGGACTGGAGACCGATGCCAGCACGCCCCCACCGCAAGCCCTGCTCAACACGAGCCGCCCACGCCAGCCCCCCACCCACGCCAGCCACAAAGGCAGCCATGGCGATGTGGCCATCGTCGGCGGCGAAGCCTTGACCGCGCACGGCATGGGCATGACCGGGGCGGCTGTTTTGGCCGCGACAGCGGCTTTGCACGCCGGTGCGGGACGCGTCATCTTGAGCCTGCTGTCAGGCCAAGGCACCGACAGTGCGCCGCCGGATGTGATGCAGCAGAGCTGGGAGCGTCTCGAGCTGGAAAAACTGCATGTGGTGTGCGGCTGTGGCGGTGGGCAAGCTGTACAGGCACGCCTGCCCGAGGTGCTGCAACGCGCTGCCCAATTGGTGCTGGATGCCGACGGTCTGAATGCCGTGGCGCAAGACAGCCACTTGCAAGCTTTGCTGCACCAGCGGGCAAACACGCGACCCACCGTCATCACACCGCACCCGCTCGAGGCGGCACGGCTGTTGAAGTCCAGCACAGCCCAAGTGCAAAGCGATCGCCTCAAGGCAGCGCAAGATCTGGTGAACTTGTGTCAATGCAGCGTGGTCTTGAAGGGTTCAGGCACTGTGATCGCAGCACCAGGACAAACACCGCACATCAACACCACAGGCAATGGCCGTCTGGCCATGGGCGGTACCGGCGATGTGCTGGCGGGGCTGATCGGCGCCCGCATGGCACAAGGCCTGAGCCCGTTCGATGCGGCGTGCTCCGCTGTGGTGCAACACGGCCAGCTGGCCAACGACTGGCCCAAAGACCAAGCCCTGACGGCCAGCCGCCTCGCCCGGCATTTGCGCTGAAGCACCGCTACGGCGCGCGACTCCAAAAGCCCATCAAAAAGCCAGGCGAAAAGGCCTGGCTTTTTGACCACCTCAGATGACGCACGGCAGCTGAAGCTGCGCCCTGCAAGCCCTTTGCAAGCCCCCTCAACGGCGCGACTTGCTGGTCCTGGGGCCTTTCTTCTTGGCTGCCACTTTTTTCACCGAAGCTTTGAGGGCCTGGATCGGCGATCGGTTGCGTTCGGCATCGGCCAAACGGCGATCCTGTGCGCCGTTCTTTTGGCTGCGCCCACCGTCGGCAGGCACCGACACGCCTTTGTCACGCAAGGCACGCGGCACCAAATCGTCGCCGGGGTGCACCAGGCGGAAATCGATTTTTCGGCCATCCAAATCCACCCGACTGACCTGCACCTGCACGCGGCTGCCAATGGCGTAACGGATGCCGGTGCGCTCACCACGCAATTCCTGGCGCAACTCATCAAAGCGGAAGTATTCGCCCCCCAACTCGGTGATGTGGACCAAACCCTCCACATACAAAGCGTCCAAGGTCACGAAGATACCGAAGCTGGTGGCCGCAGAGACCACACCGCCATACTCCTCGCCCAAATGCTCGCGCATGTATTTGCACTTGAGCCAGGCTTCCACATCGCGGCTGGCCTCGTCTGCGCGGCGCTCGTTGGCGCTGCAATGCAGGCCCGCGGCCTCCCAGGCCCGCTGGTCAGCGGCCGACATGCGTACGCGCGGCGCTTGCAATTCGGGCGAATCCCCCTTGCCCGCACGGTTTTTCTCCAGGCGCTTGCTCAACTTGGCATGCGCCTCGCCAGGCACAGGCAGATTGGGGAGCGTATATTTGCGGCCCAGCAAAATCGACTTGATGACACGGTGCACCAGCAAGTCCGGATAACGCCGGATCGGGCTGGTGAAATGGGTGTACGCCTCATAAGCCAAACCAAAGTGCCCGCTGTTGACCGGCGTGTAAATGGCCTGCTGCATGGAGCGCAACAGCATGGTGTGGATCTGCTGGGCGTCCGGGCGGTCCTTGGTCGCTTGCGCGATCTTCTGGAATTCGCTGGTGTGCGGATCGTCGCTCAGGCCCATGCCCAGGCCCAAGGCCTTGAGGTAATTGCGCAGAATGTCTTTTTTCTCGGCGGTCGGGCCTTCGTGCACACGGAACAAACCGGGATGCTTGCCTTGCTGAATGAAGTCGGCGCTGCAGACGTTGGCAGCCAGCATGGCCTCTTCGATCAGGCGGTGCGCTTCATTGCGTACGCGCGGCACAATCTTTTCAATCCGACCGCTTTCGTCGCACACAATTTGTGTTTCGGTGGTCTCAAAATCCACCGCACCGCGCACCGCACGCGATGCCAGCAAAGCCTTGTACACGTCCTGCAGGTTCATCAGGTCGGTCACACGTTCTTTGCGTTTGCTGGCTTCAGGCCCACGGGTATTGGCCAAAATCGCCGCCACCTCGGTGTAAGTAAAGCGCGCATGGCTGTGCATCACCGCCGGGTAAAACTGGTAGGCATGCACATCGCCCTTGGCGTTGACCAGCATGTCGCACACCATGCACAAACGGTCCACATCCGGATTCAACGAACACAAACCATTGGAGAGCTTTTCCGGCAGCATGGGAATGACCCGGCGCGGAAAGTACACACTGGTCGCCCGATCGTAGGCATCGATGTCAATCGCGCTGCCGGTTTGCACATAGTGACTCACATCGGCGATGGCCACCAGCAAACGCCAGCCCTTGCCACGGCCCACTTTGGCCGGTTCGCAATACACGGCGTCGTCAAAGTCGCGGGCATCCTCGCCATCGATCGTGACCAAAGGCACATCACGCAAATCAATGCGGTCCCTGCGGTCCTTGGCCAACACCTTGTCGGGCAAGCCCTTGGCCTGATCAAGACAGCCCTCGGAAAACACGTGCGGCACGCTGTATTTGCGCACGGCGATCTCGATCTCCATGCCAGGGTCATCGATTTCGCCCAGCACTTCCTTGACGCGGCCCACAGGCTGCCCAAACAGGGCAGGCGGCTCGGTCAACTCGACCACCACCACCTGGCCTGGCTTGGCCATACCGGTCGCGCCTTTGGGAATCATCACATCCTGGCCATAGCGCTTGTCTTCTGGTGCGACCAGCCACAAACCGCCTTCATGCAGCAAGCGGCCAATGATGGGCTGCTCCGGCCGCTCGACGATTTCAACGATACGGCCCTCAGGCCGACCTTTGCGGTCTTGGCGCACGATGCGCACCTTGACACGGTCCCGGTGCAGCACCGCACGCATCTCATTCGGTGACAGATAAATGTCCGATTCACCGGTGTCACGGATCAAAAATCCGTGGCCATCCCGGTGGCCTTGAACACTGCCTTCAATTTCTTCCAGCAATCCGCTGGGTGGAGCTATTTTTTTGATATACAATCCTTTTATTCCTGAGGCGCCCAGATGGCGGAATTGGTAGACGCACTAGTTTCAGGTACTAGCGAGTAACATCGTGGAGGTTCGAGTCCTCTTCTGGGCACCAATCTTATCGAATCAGATAAGTTAAAAACACTACAAGCCGTTGATTTCTGATCAACGGCTTTTTTGTTGCCCAAACCCAACCCACGTTTTGCAAAGTCCACAGCGGCAGCAAAGCGCACGCTTTGAAAACCCCATGCAACGCGGCGCAAGCCGACAGCCCCCAGGCTGAACAGCGGATCGCCGCGCCACATCAAACCGGCACTCCCACCAAATCGTGGCCTTCCACGCTGACAATGCGGGCCCGGGTGAATTCACCCACTTTGAGTGTTTTGCTCAGCTTCTCGGGTGGCAGCAAACGCACCACGCCGTCGATTTCGGGCGCATCGCCAAAACTGCGCCCCACGCCCCCGCGGCGCCCCATGGCCGGTGCAGAGTCCACCAGCACCTGCATGGTCGAACCCACGCGCTGGTGCAAACGGGCAATCGACACCTCTTCGGCCACGGCCATGAAACGGGCGCGGCGCTCTTCGCGCAAGGCTTCGGGCAGCATGCCCGGCAATTCGTTGGCCGTCGCCCCCTGCACGGGGCTGTAGGCAAAGCAGCCGGCTCGGTCAATTTGCGCTTCACGCAAAAAGCCCAGCAGGTGCTCAAACTCTTCCTCGGTCTCACCTGGAAACCCGGCAATAAAGGTGCTGCGAATGACCAGTTCAGGACACAGTTCGCGCCAGCGCTGAATGCGCTCCAGGTTTTTCTCGCCGCTGGCTGGGCGCTTCATGCGTTTGAGCACATCCGGATGGCTGTGCTGAAAAGGCACGTCCAGGTAAGGCAATACCAAACCCTGCGCCATCAGGGGGATGATGTCATCCACGCTGGGATAGGGGTAAACGTAATGCAATCGGACCCAGGCGTCGTGTGCGCGGGCCATTTCGCCCAGCGTCTGCACCAGCTCCAGCATCCGGGTCTTGACCGGCTTGCCGTCCCAAAAACCCGTGCGGTATTTCACATCCACGCCATAGGCCGAGGTGTCCTGGCTGATGACCAACAGCTCTTTCACACCGCCTTCAAACAAGGCCTTGGCTTCTTTCAGCACATCGCCAACCGGGCGCGACACCAGATCTCCCCGCATGGAGGGGATGATGCAGAACGTGCAACGGTGGTTGCAGCCTTCACTGATCTTCAAATACGCATAGTGACGCGGGGTGAGCTTGAGGCCCGCCTCGCCAAAACCGCCGGGCACCAGGTCCAAAAACGGGTCATGGGGCTTGGGCAAATAGGTGTGCACCGCGTCCATCACCTCTTGCGTGGCGTGCGGCCCGGTCACGGCCAGCACGCTGGGATGCATTTCCAGGACCATGTTGCCGCCACCCTCCCCGGTTTTGGCACCCAGACAGCCCGTCACAATCACCTTGCCGTTGTCATTCAGTGCCTCAGCAATCGTGTCCAGGCTTTCCTGGATGGCCTCATCAATGAAGCCGCAGGTGTTGACAATGACCAGGTCAGCACCCTCAAAGGTTTTGGAAGTCTGGTAGCCCTCGGCGCTCAGTTGGGTCAGGATCAGCTCGGAATCGGTCAGCGCTTTGGGGCAGCCCAGGCTGACAAAACCCACTTTGGGGGTTGGAAGGGGCGCAGTTGCAGTCGTTTCACTCATGCCCGCATTGTCCCCGCAAAAACGACCCGAATGTGACAAAAGGGCATGACGCGCCCATCAGGCTTTCAAACCCAAGACGCCCAGCATCTGCTCCGTGTTCTTTTGAATCTGTTTTTGCATCTGCTCTTGCATCTGCGCCATGACATTTTTGGAAGGACTGGACAAGCCCGAAAACATGTTTTGCATCAGCGGGGTCTGCCATTGCATGAACTGTGTCCAGACTTCAGGGCTCAGCGCCGGACTGGATTCACCCAGTTTGCTTTGCCAATCCATGAAGGACTGGACATGACACTCTAAATAAGAGCCCATGTGTCCCTGCATGGCATGGCCATAAAACCGAATGATGTTGGACAGCACCGCCTCGCTGAACATGGGCACGCCCGCGGATTCCGCTTCCAGAATGATCTGCAACAAAATGGACCGAGTCAGGTCCTCACCTGTTTTGGCATCCAGCACCAACACCGGTGCAGCCTCCATGACCAGCTTCTTGATTTCGGCCAGCGTCACATAAGTCGAGGTGGTCGTGTCATACAGGCGGCGATTGGGATATTTCTTGATGGTCCGAAGTGTGCCCGGGGTGGGCGCATCGGCTGTTGGGGCAGCCTTGATCGACTTGGCTGAGGGCTTAACCGACAATGGAAACTCCTGGTGGCTTGCTGTGAATTGCAAATCTGCTGCAATGCACCATTTTAGGCACACGCTCCGACGGCCCAAGCCTTGGTTAACCCTGATGGGGCATGGACACCGCTTGCATCCCGGGCGTTTTTTTGTTGACTGCCTCCCGATTAACCCTCATTACCTGCGAAAATAGACGGCTATGTTCACCGGAATCATCACCGGCGTGGGGCGAATCGTCGCCATCCACGACCTGGGTCGCTCTTTACACCACGGCAAGCGCCTCACCATCGAGGCCCCCGCCGGGTACCTTGACGATGTGGGCCTGGGCGACAGCATCGCCCTCAACGGCGCTTGCATGACCGTCACCACCTTCAACCCCGAAAACCGCCAGTTCACCATCGACATTTCGGCCGAATCGCTGGACAAGACCAGCGGTCTGGACCAAGAAGGTGCGGTCAACCTCGAAAAAGCACTGCGCGCCAACGACCGTCTGGGTGGGCACATCGTGTCGGGCCACGTCGATGGCGTGGGGCAAATCAGCCTTTTTGAGCAGATCGGCGAAAGCTGGGAATTGCGCATCCTGGCACCGCACGCCCTGGCCAAATACCTGGCCTACAAAGGCTCCATCACCGTCAACGGGGTCAGCCTCACCGTCAACCGCGTGAGCGATGTCCCGCAAGGCTGCGAAATCAGCATCAACCTGATCCCGCACACCGTGGACAACACCGCCCTTGGCGGCCTGAAAGCAGGCAGCCGGGTCAATCTCGAAATCGACACTGTGGCCCGCTATGTTGAGCGCATGCTCAGCCTTGAAGCGACACAACAGGACCAACCATGAACGCCCCTGCGCAACTGAAACCCGTGGCCATTTCACCAGTCGAAGAGATCGTGGCCGAGATGAAAGCCGGTCGCATCGTGATCCTGGTCGACGAAGAGGACCGCGAAAACGAAGGCGACCTGGTGCTGGCGTCTGACCATGTCACGCCCGAAGCCATCAATTTCATGGCCCGCTTTGGTCGCGGCCTGATCTGCTTGACGTTGACGCGCGAGCGCTGCGAATTTCTGAAACTGCCGCCCATGGCCGCGCGCAACGGCACGGTGTACAGCACCGCGTTCACCGTGTCCATTGAAGCGGCCGAAGGCGTGACCACCGGCATCTCGGCTGCCGACCGCGCCAAGACCGTGCAAGTGGCCGTGGCGCGCAACACGCAGCCCACCGACCTGGTGCAGCCGGGTCACATCTTCCCGCTGCAAGCGGTGGACGGCGGCGTGCTGATGCGCGCCGGTCACACCGAAGCCGGTTGCGACCTGGCCGCCATGGCCGGTTGCAGTGCATCGTCCGTGATCTGCGAAATCATGAAGGACGACGGCACCATGGCCCGCCTGCCCGATTTGCAGTTGTTTGCGGCCGAACACGGCCTGAAGATCGGCACGATTGCCGACCTGATCCAGTACCGCAGCCGGCACGAAACGCTGGTCGAGCGCATGGGCAGCCGCACCCTCCAAACCGCACACGGCGAATTCACAGCCCATGCTTTTCGCGACCAACCCAGCCAAACGGTGCACCTGGCCCTGGTCAAAGGCCAATGGCCTGTGGACACCGAAGTGCCCGTGCGCGTGCACGAGCCGCTGTCGGTGCTCGACGCCCTGGAAGTCAACCGCGCCATGCACTCCTGGAGCCTGGACACAAGCCTGCGCTACATCAACGACCAAGGCTGTGGCGTGGCCGTGCTGCTCAACTGCGGCGAATCGGCCGATCAGTTGCTGGCCCAGTTTGAAGGCCGCGCCCGCGCTGCCCAAGCGCCCGAACGCGGCAAGATGGATCTGCGCACCTACGGTGTCGGCGCACAAATCTTGCGCGAATGCGGCGTACACAAAATGAAACTCATGGGCCAACCCCGTCGCATGCCCAGCATGACCGGCTACGGCCTCGAAATCACCGGTTACATCCCCAAGGAATGAACATGCTCGAAGCGAACAAAGGTCAAGAACAAGAACTCGACGGGCAATTTCTGCACATCGGCATCGTGCAAGCCCGCTTCAACGAAGACATCACCAACGCCCTGGCCCAAGCCTGCATCGCCGAGCTGCAAGCCCTGGGCGTCACCAGCATCGACCATGTCATGGTGCCCGGTGCCCTGGAAGTGCCCGTGGCCCTGCAAGCCATGGCCGAGCGCGCCGAATACGACGCGCTGATCGCTTTAGGCTGCATCATCCGTGGTGAGACTTACCACTTTGAATTGGTGGCCAACGAATCCGGCGCCGGTGTCAGCCGCGTATCGCTCGACTACAACCTGCCCATTGCCAACGCCATCTTGACCACCGAAAATCTGGAACAAGCCATCGCGCGCCAGACCGAAAAAGGCCGCGATGCGGCCCGTGTGGCCGTCGAGATGGCCTGCATCATGGACGATCTGGCCGCGGACATGGCCGAGCTGGCCGACGAACTTGACGACCAGGAAAACGCGTGATGACCCAGCCAACCCCCACACCGGACGCCGCCGCAGACAGCGCCAAACCGGCCGCTGCCGGCACGCGCAAATCATCGTCCAAGCCCGCCCGCAGCCGCTCGCGCGAATTTGCGCTGCAAGCGCTGTACCAGCACATCGTTGGCCGCAACGAAGCCGCCGACATCGACGTCTTCACACGCGATTTGTCGGGCTTTCACAAAGCCGACTCGGCCCATTACGATGCCCTGCTCTACGGTTGCACCGAACAAGCCGCCGCACTCGACGCCTTGATCGGACCCAAACTGGACCGCAGCTTTGCCGAGATCTCGCCCATCGAACGGGCCATCATGTGGATCGGCGTGTATGAAATGCAACACTGCATGGACGTGCCCTGGCGCGTGGTGTTGAACGAATGCATCGAATTGGCCAAAGACTTTGGCGGCACCGATGGCCACAAATATGTGAACGCCGTGCTGGGCGGCCTGGCCCCTGAACTGCGCAGCGCCGAAGTGCAGGCCGACCGCCAGGCCGGTCGCGCCAAATAACGCCCTGCCATGCGCATCTCCGATCGCGCTGAGCGCATTGAGCCGTTTTACGTGATGGAGGTGGCCAAGGCCGCCTCACAAAAAGCCCGCGAAGTGGCCCACACCGATCGGCCCGTGGTCTTTCTGAACATCGGCGAACCCGACTTCACGGCCCCACCCCGGGTTCAGCAGGCGGCCCGGGCGGCCATTGAAAACGGCCAGACCCAATACACCCCGGCCTTGGGCCTGGACACCTTGCGCCAAGCCATCAGTGGTTGGTACGCCGCGCGCTTTGGCGTGGCCGTGCCGGCCAGCCGGATTGTGGTCACGGCAGGCGCATCAGCGGCGTTGCAACTGGCCTGCCTGGCCTTGATTGACCGGGGCGATGAAATCCTCATGCCCGACCCCAGCTACCCTTGCAACCGCCACTTTGTGTCTGCGGCCGAGGGTACGGCGGTGTTGGTGCCAACCACGGCCGATGCGCGCTTTCAGCTGAGTGCGGCCCAGGTGGCTGCAGCCTGGGGTCCCCAAACCCGTGGCGTCTTGCTGGCCTCGCCCTCCAACCCCACGGGCACATCGATCGACCCCGCCGAATTGGGCCGCATTGTGGATGTGGTGCGCGCGCATGGCGGCATCACCCTGATCGACGAAATTTACCTGGGCCTGAGCCACGACGACCAGTTCGGGCACAGCGCTTTGGCGCTGGGCGACGACATCGTCAGCATCAACAGCTTCAGCAAATACTTCAACATGACCGGCTGGCGTCTGGGCTGGCTGGTGGCGCCCGAAGCCTTGGTGCCCGTGCTGGAGCGCCTGGCACAAAACCTGTTCATCTGCGCCAGCACCGTGGCGCAGCAAGCCGCACTGGCCTGCTTTGAACCCGAGAGCTTGGCCGAATATGAGCGCCGCCGCGCCGAGTTCAAAGCCCGGCGCGATTATTTCATTCCGGCCCTGAACGCTTTGGGCCTGAGCGTGCCCGTGGCGCCCGATGGGGCGTTTTACGCCTGGGCCGACTGCACCGCCGCCTGCCAAAAGCTGGGCTTGAAAGACAGTTGGGACTTCGCCTTGGCCGCGCTGGAACACGCCCATGTGGCCCTCACGCCCGGACGCGACTTTGGCACCGACCAGACCGCGCGCTTTGTGCGCTTTTCCACGGCCAACTCGATGGCCGAATTACAAACCGCCATCGCCCGCCTGAAAGCCTGGTTGCAACCATGACCGCCAGTTCCGCCCCCTTTGCGTTCCCCATCCGCATCTATTGGGAAGACACCGACGCCGGCGGCATCGTGTTTTATGCCAATTACCTCAAATTTTTTGAGCGTGCCCGCACCGAGTGGCTGCGCGCTTTGGGCTTTGGCCAGCAGGTGCTGCGCGACACATCCGGCGGCATGTTTGTGGTCAGCGAAACCGCCGTCAAATACCATGCACCCGCGCGCCTGGACGACACCCTGGTCGTCACCGCCGAGTTGCAACAAGGCGGCAAAGCCAGCCTCACCATTGCCCAGCGTGCCTACCTGCGTGCACCTGGCCAAACCGACCGGCTGCTGGCCGAGGGCAGCATTCGCCTGGGCTGGGTCGACAGCACCACCTTGAAACCTGGCCGCATTCCGGCCCCCGTTCTGGAAGCATTGAAATGAACCAAGACATGTCGATCGTCTCGCTGCTGTTGCACGCCAGTTTTGTCGTGCAACTCGTGGTCTTGTTGTTGCTGACGATTTCTGTGGCCAGCTGGGCCGCCATCGTGCGCAAACTCGGGGCCATCAAGCGCATCAAAAGCCTGAACGAAGAATTTGAACGTGTCTTCTGGTCGGGCACCAGCCTGAATGAGTTGTTCAACTCGGCCAGCCAAAACGCCAAACTGTCCGGCCCGATGGAGCGCATTTTTGCCAGCGGCATGCGCGAATACCAAAAACTGCGCGAACGCCACATCAGCGACGCAGGCACCTTGCTGGACGGCGCACGCCGCGCCATGCGGGCGAGCTTTCAGCGCGAAATGGACGTGGCCGAATCGCAGCTGGCCTTCCTGGCCTCGGTCGGCTCCATCTCGCCTTATGTGGGTTTGTTCGGCACCGTCTGGGGCATCATGCACGCCTTCACGGGTCTGGCCAGTTTGCAGCAAGTGACCCTGGCCACGGTGGCCCCCGGCATTGCCGAAGCCCTGGTGGCCACCGCCATTGGCTTGTTCTCGGCCATTCCGGCGGTGTTGGCCTACAACCGTTTTTCGCACGACGTGGACCGCATCGCCATCAAGCTGGAGACCTTCATCGAAGAGTTCTCCAACATCCTGCAGCGCAGCCTGGGCGGCGCCAGCGGCTCGGCTTCGGGCCACTGAACGCGCGGAGCCTGACACATGCCAGCCGTCTCATCCCGGGGTCGCGGTCGCCGCACCATCGCCGAAATCAACATGGTGCCCTTCATCGACGTGATGCTGGTGCTGCTCATCATCTTCATGGTGACCGCGCCCATGATCACGCCCAGCATGGTCGATTTGCCCAGTGTGGGCAAAGCCGCCAAACAGCCTGATAAAGTCATCCAGATCGTGATCCAAAAAGACGAACGGCTCGAACTGGTGAGCGACGGCAAGACCGACAGCGCCACCCTGCCCAGCGTGGCCGCCAGCGTGCAGCGCCTGGTGGGCGACGAGCCGAACACGGCCGTCGTCATCAGCGCCGACCGCACGGTGAAATACGAAACCGTGGTGCAGGTCATGGACGCACTGCAGCGGGCAGGCATTGCACGCGTGGGCCTGTCGGTTCAGTTGGCCCCTTGAGGGGGAATCAGGTTTGAACCGCACCCCCGCCCCTCACCTCGAATTTGCCCCGCCGGCACAGCCGGGCGAGGGGCGCGCCTGGGTGGTTGCAGGCCTGGCCCATGTGCTGTTGTTCCTGGCATTGGGCCTGGCCACGGCCTGGAAAACCCAGCCCCAAACGGTGCAGGCCGAAGCCGAATTGTGGTCTGCCACAGCGCAAGCCGCAGCCCGCCGCTTGCAAGAGCCCCTGCCAGCAGATCCGGAACCAGAACCGGAACCCACACCCGAACCCAGCCCGCCCACCAAACCCACGCCACCGCCCCCTCCTGCGCCCGATCCAGAGGTCGAACGACGCGACGCCCAGATCGCGCTGGAAAAGAAAAAGCAGCTGGAGAAAAAGAAAGAAGCTGAAAAGCTGAAGGCGGAAAAAGAAAAGAGCGCCAAGGAAAAAGCCGAAAAAGAGAAGGCCGAGCTGAAGCGCAAGGAACGCGAAAAAGAGAAAGAAAAAGAAAAGGAAAAGGAAGAAAAGGCCAAGAAAGAAAAGCAGGCCAAGGACAAAGCCGCGAAAGACAAAAAGGCGCTCGAAGAGAAAGAACGAACCAAGGCTGCTGAAAAAGCCAAAGCCGAAAAAGCCGAAGCGGCACAAGCCGATGCCCTGCGCAAAGAAAACCTCAAGCGCATGCAAGGCATGGCCGGGGCTTCGGGGGGCGAAAACGCCACCGGCAGCGCGCTTAAATCATCGGGCCCCTCGGCCAGCTATGCAGGCCGCTTGGTGGGGCGCATCAAACCCAACATCACCTACCCCGGCGATGTGGCGGGCAACCCACGCGCCGAAGTCGAAGTCAAGGTGGGCACCGACGGCACCCTCCTGAGCCGCCGCATCGTGCAGTCCAGCGGCAACAAAGCCTGGGACGATGCCGTGCTGCGCGCCATCGACAAAACCGAAGTCCTGCCCAAGGACACCGATGGCCGCGTGCCACCGGTGATCGTATTGGGTTTCAGGCCGCTGGACTGACGCCCTCGGCTTTACTCGTAAACAATCTGCGCCTGCCCCTGGTCGGCCTGCGCCATCCAGCTGGCCAGGGCCGCATCGGTGGGGAAGAATTTGGCGGCTTCGCCCAGTGCCAGTTCAGCACGGGCAGCCAGTTCCGCATTGCGCCGCTCCAGCACAAGCCGAACCGGCAGGCCGCGCACCAGGTCACCCTGATCGGTCTGCTCGCGTTGCGCGGGGAATTCTTTGACCAAGCGCGCAATGTCGGGCGCACGGCCATTGACGGCCACGCGCAGGTATTTGCCATAGCGGCAACGGGCCTGCCCCAAGTCCATGATTTGCTCCATCTTGAGACGGAATCCACCCGAAAAACGGTCAGCCTGCATCTTGGCCGTGACGATGATCAGCTCATCGTCTTTCAGCAGGTGTTTGGCCGAGTTGATCAGGCTTTCGTCAGCGGTCGCTTCCATCACGCCCGATTTGTCGTCGAGCTTGAAGATCGCCACTTTGCCGCGCTGGCCATTGATGATGCGCAAGTCGCTGACAATGCCCGCCATCAGCTGCGGCTCACGGCTGTCGATCAGGTCGTCGATCTTGCGCCGTGCAAACTGGCGCACCTCGCGCTCCACAGCATCGAACAAATGGCCTGACAGGAAAAAGCCGACGGCGGTTTTCTCGAGCAGCAAACGTTCCTTGATGCCCCAGGGCATGACCTCGACCAGGTCGGGCTCTTGCGTGCTGGAGCCGTGCGAATCGTCGCCCAGCATGTCAAACAAGCCGCCTTGGTTGGCGTTGGCCGTGGTGGCGCTGGAGAACTCGAAGGCCCGGTCGATGCTGGCCGACAAAGCCGCACGGTTCATGTGCAGCGAGTCAAAGGCCCCCGCCTTGATAAGCGCGTCCACCGTGCGTTTGTTGATGCGGGACCGGTCCACGCGCACGGCAAAATCAAACAGGCTGGTGAACGGGCCACCTGCGTTGCGGGCGGCCACAATCGCCTCGATCGCTTGCTGACCCGTGCCCTTGATGGCCCCCAGGCCGTAGCGAATCACTTTGTCGGTGACCGGCTCAAAGCGGTGGGTGCCCCGGTTCACATCGGGCGGGTCAAAGCGGATGCCAAATTTCAAGGCGTCTTCGTAAAGCACCTTGAGCTTGTCGGTGTCGTCCATTTCCACCGTCATGTTGGCGCAGAAGAACTCGGCGGTGTAGTGCACCTTAAGCCAGCCTGTGTGGTAGGCCAGCAGGGAGTAAGCGGCGGCGTGCGACTTGTTGAAGCCGTAGCCCGCGAACTTTTCCATCAGGTCAAACACCTCGTCGGCTTTGGCTTCGGTGATGTCGTTCTTGGCCGCACCGGCGCGGAAGATGGCACGGTGCTCGGCCATCTCTTCGGCCTTTTTCTTGCCCATGGCCCGGCGCAGCATGTCGGCGCCGCCCAGGCTGTAGCCGCCCAAAATCTGCGCGGTCTGCATCACCTGTTCTTGGTAAACCATGATGCCGTAGGTCTCGCTCAGCATCTCGGCCACCAACGGGTGCGGGTACTCGATGACCTCGCGCCCGTGCTTGCGCGCCACAAAACTGGGGATCAGGTCCATCGGACCCGGGCGGTACAGCGCGTTCAGGGCGATCAGGTCTTCCAGGCGGCTGGGGCGCGCATCGCGCAACATGCCCTGCATGCCGCGGCTTTCAAACTGGAACACGGCCTCGGTCTTGCCGTCCGAAAACAACTTGTAGGTGGCCGCATCGTCGAGTGGAATGTTTTCAAAGGCAAAGTGTTCCTGGCCCTTGTGGCGCTTCATGATGAACTCGCGGGCGATCTCCAAAATCGTCAGCGTGGCCAGACCCAAAAAGTCAAACTTCACCAGGCCTGCGGCCTCCACATCGTCCTTGTCGTACTGGCTGACGGCCGATTCGCTGCCCGGCTGCTGGTACAGCGGGCAAAAATCGGTCAGCTTGCCCGGCGCGATCAACACGCCCCCGGCGTGCATGCCCACGTTGCGCGTCATGCCTTCGAGCTTTTGCGCCAATTCGATCAGGGTCTTGACATCTTCTTCGCGCTCGATCCGATCGGCCAGCATCGGCTCCATGGCGATGGCGTAGTTATTTTTGTCCCCCTCGATGGGCGTGGCAGGCGGGTACTGCAGCGTGACCGACATGCCCGGCTTGTTGGGAATCAACTTGCTGATGCCATCGCAAAACATGTAACTCATGTCCAGCACCCGGCCCACATCGCGGATGGCGGCACGCGCGGCCATGGTGCCAAAGGTGGCGATCTGGCTGACCGCGTCGCGTCCGTACTTGTCCTTGACGTAGTCAATCACGCGGTCACGGTTGCCCTGGCAAAAGTCGATATCGAAGTCAGGCATCGAGACCCGTTCGGGGTTCAAAAAACGCTCGAACAGCAGGTTGTATTGCAACGGGTCCAGGTCGGTGATCTTGAGCGCGTACGCCACCAGTGAACCCGCACCCGAACCCCGGCCCGGGCCCACCGGACAACCGTTGACCTTGGCCCACTGAATGAAGTCACCCACGATCAGGAAGTAGCCCGGAAAACCCATCTTCAAAATGGTGCCCAACTCAAACTCCAGCCGATCGACATAGCGTTGGCGCTCGGCCTCGCGTTTGGATTCATCGGGGTACAGGTGGACCAGGCGCTCTTTCAGGCCCTCGTGCGAGACGTGGCGGAAATAATCCTCCACCGACATGACCACGCCGTTCACGGGCGGGATCGGGAAGTTGGGCAACTGCGGCTTGCCCAGCAGCAGGGTCAGGTTGCAGCGCTTGGCGATTTCGAGCGTGTTGGCGATCGCGCTGGGCACATCGGCAAACAGCGCGCACATCTGCTCGGCCGACTTGAAATACTGCTCGCGGGTGAAGCGGCGCACACGCCGCTGGTTGGCCAGAATTTCGCCTTCCGAGATACACACCCGCGCTTCGTGGGCTTCGTAATCTTCGGCCTCGTGAAACTGCACCGGGTGCGTCGCCACCACGGGCAGATGCAAGCGGGCCGCCAGCGCCACCGCGCCCGCCACCTGCGGCTCGTCTTCGGGCCGGCCTGCGCGTTGCAGTTCCAGGTAAAAACGGTGCGGAAATATCGAGCCCAGCTGCAAGGCGACATCGGCCGCCTTGTCGGTGTCGCCCTGCATCAGGGCCTGTCCCACCGGGCCAGCTTGCGCGCCTGACAGCAAAATCAAACCATCAGAAAGCTCCTTGAGCCAGGTCTGTTTGACCACGGCCACGCCCTTGAGCACATTTTGCGTCCAGGCCCGAGCCAGCAATTCGCAAATGTTCAGATAGCCTTGGTGGTTTTGCACCAACAGCACCACACGGCTGACGGCACCCGCATCACCGCCCAGACCTTCCAGGTTGATCTCGGCACCCAGAATGGGCTTGACGCCTTTGCCACGGCCTTCTTTGTAGAACTTGACCCCGCCAAACAGGTTGTTCAAGTCGGTGATGGCCAAAGCAGGCTGGGCATTTTTGGCCGCCATTTTGACCACGTCGTCGATGCGGCAAGTGGAGTCAACGACAGAAAATTCGGTGTGAAGGCGCAGGTGAACGAACATAGTCCCTCATTGTAGAAGGTCGCTCTTGCGCCGACGGGGGCGTCGGGGCATCAGTTGCGCAACACCTGAAGCACCTCGGATCGGAACTCGCGCCCGTACAGAATGAGCACCACCAAGGCGGTGCCCAGAACCAGCGCCAGCGGCGAGAAAAACCAGGCCATGGCGGCAAACGAAAAATAATAGGCCCGCAAGCCGTCGTTGAAGGTTTCTGCGGCAGCGCTCACCAGATCGCCGGCACGCTCGGCAAACTTCTGGCGGTCAAAGCGCTGGTTGACGAACTCTTCTGGCGGCGGCATGGATCCGATCACCAGGGCCACAAAGGTGTACTGCCGCATCGACCAGGAAAAGCGAAAAAAGGCATACACAAAAATGCCCACCAACACCAGGATCTTGAATTCAAACACCAGCAAGGGCGTGGGCTGGGCAAACGGAATCTCGCGCACCAACTCGGCGGCCTTGTCGGTGGTGCCCAACAGCGCAAACAGACCACCGATGATGATGATGCTGGTGGAAGAAAAGAAGGCCGGGGTTTGCGACAGGTTTTGCGTGATCAGGCCGTCCAGCATGCGCGGGTCGCGGCCCGTGGCCTGAATCATCCACAACTGACGGTAGCGGTTGGTGGTGGCAATCAGGCTTTGGTCGCGCAAACCGCGCACCTTGGCCACCCAGGCATAACCCACCCACAGACCAAAAAAGGAAAACAGTGCCAGCCAATCGGCCCAGGGCAACAGCGTGATGATTTTCATGCCGTCATGCTAACCGAGAGGAACACCCTTCGGCCGCACATTCGGCCGCAGGGGCGGCCTCCTACAAAACATCTGAGCTTTGTGGGAGCGCGCCCCTGCGCGCGAATGTTTCGGCCGCAGGGCGGCCTCCCACAAAAAAGGTGATCAGCCGCGCAGTTTGGCCGCCACCGCTGCGACGCGCTCACCGTAGGCTTTGGCCGTGTCCAGATCGCCTTGGGGAATGTCTTCGGCGGGGCTGGTGGGGCCCACTTGAGCCATCACGCCCGAGTTGGAGCCAATGCGGTTGATGGTGCCGTCGTTCAAGGCAGGCTGACCCACCCAAACCATGCCTTGCTGCATGGCCAAAGTGATGAAGAACTGGATGGTGGACAGCTTGTCACCGCTGGGGCTGGCCGAGATGGTGAAGCCACCGGCCACTTTGTCTTTCCAGGCGCTGGTGAACCAACGCTTGGAGGTCGCATCCGCAAATTTCTTGAACTGCCAAGAAGCCATGCCCATGTAAGTGGGCGAGCCAAAGATGATCGCGTCGGCTGCGTCCAGCGCGGCCCAGTCGGCCTCGGTGATATTGCCATCGGCGTCGATGGTCACGCTTTGGGCGTTCGCGCCTTGTGCCACGAACTGGGCCACGCGCTGGGTGTGGCCGTAGCCAGAGTGAAATACAACAACAGTTTTTGCCATGAGAAAGCTCCTTGAAAAAGTCAGGGGGTGGGTGAAAAAAGAGGAAAAATCAGGGGGCCAGGTCAAACACCAGCACTTCGGCGTCCTGGCCTTCGCGCAAGCTCAGCGCCGACTCGCCTTGCAACATGGCCGCGTCACCCGCGTGGAGTGTCTGGCCGTTGACCTGCAAGGCGCCGCGCACCAAAAACACATAGGCCTTGCGTTCGGGGTTCAGGGGCAGGCTGACCTGCTCTGCGCCACCGAACAAGCCGGCGTACATGCGGGCATCGGCGTGGATCTTGACGGTGTGCTCGGCCACCGCATCAGCGGCAGGCGCTGCCACCAGCGCCAGCTGCCCCCGCTTGGCCGATGCGGGCACGGTTTTTTGCTCATATCCGGGGTCGATGCCCAACACATTGGGCTCGATCCAGATCTGCAGAAAATGCGTTATCTCGCCTTTGGCGTGGTTGAACTCGCTGTGGCGCACACCGCTGCCAGCGCTCATGCGCTGCACATCACCCGGTGGGATTCCCTTGACGTTGCCCATGCTGTCCTGGTGCGCCAAATTGCCCGACAGCACATAGCTGATGATTTCCATGTCGCGGTGGCCGTGGGTGCCAAAACCGGTGCCCGGGTCAATACGGTCTTCGTTGATGACACGCAAATTACCAAAGCCCATGTGGGCCGGGTCAAAATAATTGGCAAAAGAAAAACTGTGAAATGACTTGAGCCAGCCGTGGTCAGCGTAGCCACGTTCGGCAGAGGGGCGGATGCTCAACATAAGGGTGTCCTGTTCAATCGCTTGCAGCATCGACTGCAAGCCATGGGGTAACTGTACCGACCCATTGGCCCTCGGCCGTTGCCCCGATTTGCTGGCATCATTCAAATTATCTGAACGATCAACCACCCAACATGCAAACACCCCGCGACTGGCTCACCCCCGAAGCCCTGCTGATGCTGCAAACCATCGACCAAAAAGGCAGTTTTGCGGCCGCTGCGCGCACGCTCAATCTGGTGCCCAGCGCCCTGACCTACCGGGTGCGCCAGATCGAAGATGCGCTCGATGTGCTGCTGTTTGACCGCAGCTCGCGCCAGGCCCGCCCCACGGCAGCGGGCAAAGAGTTGCTGCGCGAAGCCAGCCGCCTGCTGGACGACATGGACGCCGTGGCCAACCGCGTACGCCGCGTGGCCACCGGCTGGGAGGCGGTTTTGACCGTGGCGGTGGACAGCGTGGTCTCTCGCAGCGTGGTGATGGACCTGTGCGCCAGCTTTCTGGCGCTGGGGGCCACCACCCGGCTGCGTTTGCGCTACGAAACCCTGTCGGGTACGCTGGGCGCCCTCACCTCGGGCCAAGCCGACCTGGCGCTGGGCGTGGTGCCGGTGCCGGGCCTGCCGTCCGACATCCGGCACGCGGTGCTGGGACCCATCCCGTTTGTTTATGCCGTGGCCTCACACCATCCCCTGGCCCAAGCCCCCGAACCCTTGAGCGACGCCACACTGGCCCAGCACCGCGCCGTGGCCGTGGCCGACTCGGTCAGCCGGGGCGCGGGCCTGACGATTGGCCTGCAAGGCGGGCAAGACGTGTTCACCGTGCCCGACATGCAAAGCAAACTCGAAGCGCAGTTGCGCGGCTTGGGTGGCGGGTTTTTGCCTGAATCGCTGGCCAGGCCCTACATCGACAGCGGCCTGCTGGTGGCCAGGCAAGTCCATACCCCACGCAACAGCGCCGCACATTACGCCTGGCATGACAGTCCGCAAGCCCCTGCCGGCCAAGCCCTGCGCTGGTGGCTGGCGCAACTGGACCGCGCGGCCACGCGAGAGGCCTTGCTGCGGCCTCAACACAGCGTGTGATCGGGCCCATCGTCATCGGGGATAACCCACCCGGGCCGTCTACAGCGCTATTTCTCGGATAAAGTGAACGCATGACCACACAACACATCGCCATCATCGGAGTCGGCCTGGCCGGCGTGACCTGCGCACGCACCCTGCGGCAAGCCGGGCACAACGTCACCTTGTTCGAAAAAAGCCGCGGCCTGGGCGGACGCATGGCCACCCGCGCCAGCGCGTTCGGCAACTTTGACCACGGAGCCCAGTACTTCACCGTGCGCGACCCCCGCTTTGAATTGGCCATTGGCACGGCACCCGGCGTGTGCAAACCCTGGAGCGCCAACGCGGTGCGCGTGCTGGACCCGAACGGCCGAGTGATCGAAGCCGGCTTGCCCGGCGGCGAACGCCACTGGGTGGCCACGCCTGGCATGAACGGTCTGGTCAAGGCCTGGGCCGCCCCGCTGGTGGAAGACGGCAACGTTCAGTTGCAAACGCGGGTCACACAGATCATGGCCGACCCCATGAAGAAAAACGGCTGGCAACTGCAAACCGAAAGCGACGATGGCGGTCAACACATCTATGCCGGCTTTGACAAAGTCATTCTGGCCATCCCGTCTGCACAGGCGCAGGCCTTGCTGCAGGCCTCGGGCCAAAGCGCCCTGGCCAAGCCACTCCAGGATGTGCGCGTGGATCCCTGCTGGACCCTGATGCTGGCCTACCCCCAGGCCATGCAACCAGGGCTCATCACCATCGGCCCACAGTGGAACGCTGCCCGCAGCACGCACCACCGCATCGCCTGGATGGCACGCGAATCGTCCAAGCCCGGGCGCGAGCGCATTGAACGCTGGACCGTGCAGGCCAGCGCCCCTTGGTCGGCCGAACACGTCAACGACGCGCCCGAGCGCATCACCGGCAAGCTGATCAAGGCCTTTGCCGAGATCACTGGCATCCGCGCCACCCCGGCCCATGCCGAGGTGCACCGCTGGCTGTACGCCAAAACCGCGCAACCGTTGGGCGAAAGCCACCTGTGGTTCAAAGACCAGGGCATTGGCCTGTGCGGCGACTGGTGCCTGGGTCACCGGGCCGAAGACGCTTTTGTGTCGGGGCTGGAACTGGCGCTGGCCGTCCTCAAAAAGCGCTGAGCACGCACCTGTTCCGCTCTGAATGAACACGGGTTACACAGGCCGGTTTGCGCCCTCGCCAACCGGCCTTTTGCATGCCGGCTCGCTGGCCTCCGCCCTGGCCAGCTGGCTCGATGCCCGCGTCCATGGCGGCCACTGGCGCGTGCGCATCGAGGACGTGGACACGCCCCGCTGCGTGCCGGGGGCCGACCAAGCCATCTTGCAGCAACTGGCGCGCTGCGGCCTGGTGCCCGATGGCCCTGTGCTCTGGCAAAGCCAGCGTGCCACGGCTTATGAGGCCGCCTTGCAAGCCCTGGTCGCCCAAGGCTGGGCTTACCCCTGCGGCTGTTCGCGCAAAGAGATCGAAGCGGCCCTCGCCACAACACCAACCTCAGCACCCGCGCTGGCCCGCCACCAGACGGCGGTGTACCCCGGCACCTGCCGCCAGGGTCTGCAAGGCAAAACCGCCCGCGCCTGGCGTCTGAATGTGCAGGCCGTGCAAACCGCGCTGGGCCTGCCGGCCATCACCCACTGGCAAGACCGGCGGCTGGGGCCGCAACAGCAAGCTGTGGGCGAGGCGGTGGGCGACTTTGTGCTGCGCCGTGCCGATGGCCTGTGGGCCTACCAGCTGGCGGTGGTGGTGGACGATGCGGCCCAAGGCATCACGCATGTGGTGCGCGGCGAAGACCTGACCGACAACACGGCGCGCCAAATCCTCCTGCAGCGGGCGTTGGGCCTGCCCACGCCACAGTACCTGCACACGCCTTTGGTGTTGGGGGCCAACGGCGAAAAACTCAGCAAGCAAAACGGCGCTCAGCCGCTGGACCTGTCCGATCCCCTGGCCGCACTGAACCAGGCGGCGCAGGCCCTGGGCCTGTCTGCTGTGCCCACCGACATGGCCACAGCGCAAGCCTTGGCCTGGTGGTGCACGGAATGGAAGCCCACAAACAGCGCAGCGCCATGAACGTGCCCGGGCAACCGCGATAATCACCCATTTCGCGCACCACCCACCGCCCCCATGACCACGCCAGAAGACCACACGACCGCACCAGCCACCGCTCCAGCAGAGGCCCCCTTCATGCGCACCATCAAGACCTATGTGCTGCGCGCCGGCCGCATGGGCTCTGGGCAAGTGCGGGCGTTCGATCAATTCGGGCCGCAGTTCCTGGTCCCCTACAACGCCAACCGTCTCGATGTGCCCGCCACATTTGGGCGCAGCGCCCCCTTGATTTTGGAAATTGGTTTTGGCATGGGCGACGCCACGGCCAAGATCGCGCAGGTGCGGCCCGATGACAACTTCCTGTGCTGCGAAGTGCACGAACCGGGCGTGGGCGCCTTGCTCAAGCGCTGCGGCGAAGAGCACATTGCCAACATCCGCATCGTGCGGCACGACGCGATTGAGGTCATGGACCACATGTTGGGCACCGACAGCCTGGACGGCGTGCACATCTTCTTTCCGGACCCTTGGCACAAAAGCCGCCACCACAAGCGCCGCCTGATCCAGGCGCCCTTCATCCAGCGTTTGGCCCAGCACATCAAGCCCGGCGGTTACCTGCACCTGGCCACCGACTGGCAGCCTTATTCCGAGCAAATGATGGCTGTGCTGCGCGCCGAGCCCTTGCTGGTCAACACCAGCACTGCCGCCGACGGCTTTGCCACCAAGCCCGACTACCGCCCGCTGACCAAGTTCGAAAATCGGGGCCTGAAACTGGGCCACGGCGTGTGGGATCTGGTGTTCCGCCGGGTCTGACATGCACGCATCAGGGCACACCGTTCAGTTGCCCATGCGCGATGGCGTGAGCGCCAGCGTGGTGTCTGTGCCGCAAGGCGCTGAGAACTTGCTCGATTTTTTGGCCCAGCGCATGCCGGGGATCACGCGCAGCGAATGGGCCGAACGCTTGGCGCAAGGCCTGGTGCTGCACGAAGACGGCCAAACCGCCCTGGCAACCCAAGCCTGCCAACCCGGCCAGCGCCTGTATTACTACCGCCATCTGGCCGATGAACCCGTGTTGCCGGTGCAGGCGAAAGTCCTGTTTGAAGACGCGCATTTGCTGGTGGCCGACAAGCCGCACTTCATGCCCGTCACGCCTTCGGGACGTTACGTGCAGCAAAGCCTGTTGGTGCAACTCAAGCGCCAGACAGGCTGCGCCGATTTGGTGCCGCTGCACCGCATTGACCGCGAAACCGCTGGCCTGGTGCTGCTGGGCAAACGCCTGCAAGACCGCGACGCCTACCACGCGCTGTTTCGGGACAAAGACATCCACAAGATTTACCACGCGGTCGCCGCTGCGCCGCAAGGCCTGGCCTTGCCAGCGGTTTACACCAGCCGCCTGGTGCCCGGCGAGCCGTTTTTCAGAACGCAAGAGGTGCCTGGACAGGCCAACAGCGAAACCCGCATCCGGGTTCTCAAAACCGAGGGGGCTCGGGCGCTGTACCAACTCGAACCCATCACCGGCAAACGCCACCAACTGCGGGTGCACATGAACGCTTTGGGTCTGCCCATTGAGGGAGACCAGTTTTACCCGACGGTCTTGCGTGGCCCGGATGCGCCCGAAGACTTCAGCCAGCCCTTGCAGTTGCTGGCCCAGTCGGTGCAGTTCACCGACCCGCACACGGGGCAAGCCCGTGTGTTTGCAAGTCAGCTGGCACTGCGTTTTTAAATCAGACGCGCTCAGTCACCCAAGCCTGCACGCTGGCCAGCGCGGCAGGCAAGGCCGCTGGGTTGGTGCCCCCGGCCATGGCCATGTCGGGCTTGCCGCCACCTTTGCCGCCGACTTGGGCCGCCACAAAACTGGCCAACTCGCCCGCCTTGACTTTGCCCACGGTGTCGGCGGTCACGCCCGCAGCGATCTGCACCTTGCCTGCGTCCACCGCTGTGAGCACGATCACGGCGGTTTTCATCTTGTCTTTGAGTTTGTCCATGGTGTCGCGCAGGGTCTTGGCGTCGGCCCCTTCGAGTTGGGCCACCAAGAGCTTGATGCCCTTGACGTCCACGGCCTGGGTCATCAACTCGTCGCCCTGCGCCGAAGCCAGCTTGCCTTTGGCGGCGGCCAATTCTTTCTCCAGCGCCTTGACCTGGTCCAGCACCTGCGCAATGCGGGCGTTGAGCTCGGCCGGTTGGGCCTTGAGCGTGCCTGCGGCTTGCGTCACGGTGTCTTCCAGCGACTGCAAATAGGCCAACGCGTTTGCACCGGTCACGGCTTCGATGCGGCGCACGCCAGCGGCCACGCCGCCTTCGCTGACGATTTTGAACAGGCCAATATCGCCCGTGGCTTTGACGTGGGTGCCGCCGCACAGCTCGCGGCTGGAGCCAATGTCGAGCACCCGCACGGTCTCGCCGTACTTCTCGCCAAACAGCATCATGGCGCCGGTTTTCTGAGCGCTTTCAATGTCCATCACACGCGCTTGTGCTGCGGCGTTGGCCAGCACTTCGGCGTTCACACGCGCTTCAATCTCGCGGATTTCGGCGTCTGTCACCGGGGCGTTGTGCGCAAAGTCAAAACGGGTGCGCTCGGCGTTCACCAAACTGCCCTTTTGCTGCACATGGCTGCCCAGCACTTCGCGCAGGGCTTTGTGCATCAGGTGGGTGGCGCTGTGGTTGCGCACGGTGGCGGCGCGCACGGCCATGTCCACATGCGCCTGCACCGCGTCGCCCACTTTCAGGCTGCCGGATTTGACTTCGCCATGGTGGCCAAACACGTCGGCCTTGATCTTGAGCGTGTCGGCCACGCTGAACTGGCCGCCCGCGTTGTGGACCATGCCCTGGTCGCCCACCTGACCGCCGGACTCGGCGTAAAACGGTGTCGTGTCCAGCACCACCACGCCCGCTTGCCCCGCTTGGAGTTGGTTCACTGCGGCGCCGTCCACGTACAGCGCCAACACTTTGGCGTTGGCGGTCAGCGCGTCATAGCCCACAAAGTCGTTGCCCTCGCCCGTGTACTCCAGCGCCTTGTCCATCTTGAACTTGCCGGCAGCGCGGGCCTGGGCTTTTTGTTTTTCCATGGCCACGGCAAAACCGGCTTCGTCCACCGACAGACCGCGCTCGCGGCACACGTCGGCCGACAAGTCGAGCGGAAAGCCATAGGTGTCGTGCAGCTTGAAGGCGACTTCGCCAGGCAGCACTTTCACACCGCCAGCGAGGGCCGCGTCCAGGATTTGCATGCCGCTTTGCAGGGTTTCAAAGAAACGCTCTTCTTCCACGCGCAGGATGTCCGCAATGCGCTCGGCTTGCTCGGCCAGGTTGGGGTAAGCCGCGCCCATGAGCTGGACCAGATCGGGCACCAGTTTGTGGAAGAACGGGGTCTTTTGCCCCAGCAGATAACCGTGGCGAATCGCTCGGCGGATGATGCGGCGCTGCACATAGCCTCGGCCTTCGTTGCTTGGCACGACGCCGTCGCTCACCAAGAAGGCGGTGGCGCGGATGTGGTCGGCGATCACGCGCAAGGATTTGTTGTTCAGATCAGCGCAACCGATCTCGCGTGCAGCGGCCTTGATCAGCGCGTCAAAAATGTCGATTTCGTAGTTGCTGTGCACGTGCTGCAAGATGGCTGCCAGGCGCTCCAGGCCCATGCCGGTGTCCACGCAGGGCGCGGGCAATGGCGTCACGGCGCCAGTCTCGTCCATGTTGAACTGCATGAACACGTTGTTCCAGATTTCGATGAAGCGGTCACCGTCTTCGTCGGGGCTGCCGGGTGGGCCGCCGGGGATGTGGGCACCGTGGTCGTAAAAGATTTCAGAGCAAGGACCGCAAGGGCCGGTGTCGGCCATCATCCAGAAGTTGTCGCTCTTGTAGCGGCCACCTTTGTTGTCACCGATGCGGATCACGCGCTCGGGTGGCAGGCCAATCTCTTTCGTCCAGATGTCGTAGGCCTCATCGTCTTCTTCATAGACGGTGGCCAGCAGGCGCTCGGCGGGCAGCTGGTACACCTCGGTCAACAGTTCCCAGGCCCATTTGAGCGACTCGCGCTTGAAGTAGTCGCCAAAACTCCAGTTGCCCAGCATTTCAAAGAAAGTGTGGTGACGGGCGGTGTAGCCCACGTTCTCCAGATCGTTGTGCTTGCCGCCGGCGCGCAAACACGCTTGCACCGAGGCGGCGCGCACATAAGAACGCTTGTCCGAGCCCAAAAACACGTCCTTGAACTGGACCATGCCCGAGTTGGTGAA
The DNA here is from genome assembly GCA_919902775.1 of Burkholderiaceae bacterium. Classification (GTDB taxonomy): domain Bacteria; phylum Pseudomonadota; class Gammaproteobacteria; order Burkholderiales; family Burkholderiaceae_C; genus Limnohabitans_A. The sequence continues at coordinate 3,921 of CAKKRJ010000025.1, read as the reverse complement.
CATCAGGGTCGGGTCGTTGCCAGGCACCAGCGGGCTGGAAGCCACCACGGTGTGCCCCTTGGACGCGAAAAAGTCCAAAAAGGTCTTGCGGATGTCGGCAACGGAAATAACGGCTTGGCTCATGGTCTTGACAGCTTTCTAGTGCAACCGGCAATTATAAGTTTTCGCCCGAACGCCACCGGATGATGAAGGGCACCTTCGCGCGCAGGGGCGCGCTCCTACAGGGGATGGGAATTTTTGTGGGAGGCTGCCACAAGGGTTCGGCGGATTTTGTGGGAGACCACCCCTGCGGCCGAAGGCTGTTCTTTCACAGTAAGCTTCTGAACATGGCACAATTTAATTTAACAAGTTAAATAAACGGAGACCTTCATGCACACCGCCACATCCCCTCTCGCCCAGCTGCAAGACCCCAGCCTGCTCAAGACCGATGCCCTGATCAACGGCCAATGGGTGGCGGGCAGCAGCCGCTTTGACATCACCGACCCGGCCACCGGCGCGGTGCTGGCCAACGTGGCCAACCTCGGCCCGGCCGAGACCCAAACCGCCATCGATGCCGCCAACGCCGCCTGGCCGGCCTGGAAAGCCAAGACCGCCAAAGAGCGCAGCATCATTTTGCGCAAGTGGTACGACTTGCTCATGGCGAACCAGGACGACCTGGGCCGCATCATGACCGCCGAGCAAGGCAAACCCCTGCCCGAAGCCAAGGGCGAAGTGGCGTACGGCGCCAGCTTTGTGGAATGGTTTGCCGAAGAAGCCAAGCGCATCAACGGCGAAACCCTGCCCCAGTTCGACAACACGCGCCGCCTGTTGATACTCAAGCAGCCGATTGGCGTTTGCGCAGCCATCACGCCGTGGAACTTTCCGCTGGCCATGATCACCCGCAAAGTCGCGCCGGCACTGGCCGCAGGCTGCCCAGTGATCATCAAGCCGGCCGAACTCACGCCGCTGACCGCGCTGGCCGCGGCCGAGCTGGCCATTCGCGCTGGCATTCCCGCCGGTGTACTGAACATGATCACCGCCGACAGCGACAACTCGATTGCCGTGGGCAAAGTGCTTTGCGCCTCCGATGTGGTGCGCCACATCAGCTTCACCGGCTCCACCGAAGTGGGCCGCATTTTGATGGCGCAGTCCGCGCCCACGGTGAAAAAAATGTCGCTGGAGTTGGGCGGAAACGCGCCCTTCATCGTGTTTGAAGATGCCGACATCGACAGCGCCGTGGAAGGTGCTTTTGCCAGCAAATACCGCAACGCCGGCCAGACCTGCGTCTGCTCAAACCGCTTTTACGTGCAAGAAGCCGTGTACGACGAGTTCGTCAAAAAGTTCGCGGCCAAAGTGCAAACCGCCAAAGTAGGCAACGGCTTTGAGGACGGCGTGAACCAAGGCCCGCTGATCGAAGAAGCGGCGCTGGTCAAAGTGCAGCGCCATGTCGACGACGCCGTGGCCAAGGGCGGGCGCGTGCTGGTGGGCGGCAAACGCCTGGCTGGCATGGGTTCGGGCCAGTTTTTTGAACCGACCGTGGTGGCCGACGCCACACCCGACATGCTGTGCGCCAAAGAAGAAACCTTTGGCCCGTTTGCGCCGGTGTTCAAGTTCAAGACCGAGCAAGAAGCCGTGAACGCGGCCAACAACACCGAGTTCGGCCTGGCCAGTTACTTTTACAGCCGCGACGTGGGCCGCATCTTCCGCGTGAGCGAGGCGCTGGAATACGGCATGGTCGGCATCAACGTGGGCATTTTGGCCACCGAGCATGTGCCGTTTGGCGGCGTCAAACAGTCGGGCCTGGGCCGCGAGGGTTCGCACCACGGCATCGACGACTACGTGGAAATCAAATACCTGTGCATGGGCGACATCCACAAATGATGTCCTGAAACGACAAAGGCCGCCAACGGCGGTTGACGGCCTCTGCAGGTTGGAATCAAGGCACCTGCGGGTGCCTTTTTTCATGATTTTTTGGACAAGCCCAGACGCTCAATCGTGGCGCGCTCGGTCTCAAAGGTCCGGGCACCGTAGCGCGTGTACTCCTCGGTGCCCATGTAAATCACGGGCTGGAAGAAGCGCTCCAGCGTCTCCAGCACTTTGGGGTCTTCCAGTGTTTTCTTGAACGCGTCGTGCAGCACCCGCACCACGGCAGGGTCCATGCCCTTGGGGCCGCCGATGCCAAAAGGTGATTCCGAGATCGTGTCCCAGCCGCTTTCCTTGACGGTGGGAATCTCCGGGAACGCCTTGGTGCGGTTGCGCCCCAAAGTGGCCAACAGGCGCAACTTGCCCTCTTTGACCAAAGGCGCGAATTCGGTGGTGCCACTCATCACACGGATGTGCCCGCCCAAAATGGCTTGCATCAACTCGGCCGAGCCTTTGTAGGGAATGTGGTTGAGCTCAATGCCTGCCTTTTGCGAAAACTCTTCAATGGCCAAATGCGGCGTGGTGCCGGTGCCGGTGCTGCCGTACTCCACCTTGCCCGGGTTGGCCTTGGCATAAGCCACCATTTCTTTCAGCGTTTTGAACGGCGCATCCACGGTCGCCACCAAGCCAAAGGTGTAACCCGTCAGGCAAGCGATGTGGGTCAGATCCTTGACCGGATCAAACGCCATCTTTTGCATGTGCGGCAAACGGTAAATGCCCAGCGGCAGCTGGGTCAGCATGTAGCCGTCGGGTTTGGCGTTGACCATGGCGTTGGCCCCCAAGGTGCCACCCGCGCCAGGACGGTTGTCCACGATCACCGACACGCCCAGTGCGCGCGAGGCGCTCTCGGCAAAAGCCCGCATCACGGCATCGCTGCTGCCACCGGGTGGCCAAGGTGCAATCAGTGTGATGGGTTTGCTGGGAAATTTGTCTTGCGCCCAAACGGCGCTGCTCATCAGTGCGGGTGCAGCCATGCCCGCCAAAATGCCGGCCATGCCCTGCAACGTTTGACGGCGCTGTCCATCAGGCGCTTGTTCGATGGACGAAGTTTCAACTTTCATGGAAAACCCTTTCTGTACGGCGAAGACCTTGCATTGGGTCAGCCTCTGGCTCTCCCGTCCACCGGGTAAATCCCCAAAGTGGTCCGATCAGGTCACACCTGTGACAAACACGCACCAATCCACGGCCGGATCGGCCGTCTGGCCTAAAATGTTGGGTTGATTTGCCGCAAAGGACGTCTCAAGACGTCCTTTCCCATTGACGCGGGGCTGTCCCGCCACCTTTGAAGCACCATCCATGACCACCGAAAAAATCGACGGCGTCTCCGTCAACACCCAAGCCAATGTTTACTTTGACGGCAAATGCATCAGCCACGGCCTGACCCTGGCCGATGGCACCAAGCTGTCGGTGGGCGTGATCTTGCCCGCCACCTTGACCTTCAACACCGGCGCGCCCGAAATCATGGAATGCGTGGGTGGTTCTTGCGAATACAAGCTCGACGGCAGCAGCGAATGGGTCAAATCCAGCGCGGGCGAAGAGTTCAACGTGCCCGGCAACTCGAAGTTCGAAATCCGCGTGACCGAGCCCTACCACTACATCTGCCACTTCGGTTGAACCGAGCGCTGAACGGAATCCCATGAGCACCATCCTGCAAAACCTGCCCAAAGGGCAAAAAGTCGGTATCGCCTTTTCTGGCGGCCTGGACACCTCCGCCGCCCTGCTGTGGATGAAGCAAAAGGGCGCCCTGCCCTACGCCTACACCGCCAACCTGGGTCAGCCCGACGAAGCCGACTACAACGAAATTCCCCGCAAAGCGATGGAATACGGCGCTGAAAAAGCCCGCCTGGTCGACTGCCGCACCCAACTGGCACACGAAGGCATTGCAGCCATCCAGTGCGGCGCTTTCCACATCAGCACCGGCGGCATCACCTACTTCAACACCACCCCGCTGGGCCGCGCCGTGACCGGCACCATGCTGGTGGCCGCCATGAAGGAAGACGACGTCAACATCTGGGGCGA
>CAKKRJ010000024.1 GCA_919902775.1 Burkholderiaceae bacterium | reverse complement strand
ACGTTTCTTCCAAAGAAGCCTTGTGCCCCCTCCCTCACGGGTGGGGGTGTTTTTTTTGAATTAACATTGCTTGAACAGAAAGAAAAAGTGAATGGCCAAGGCAGAACCTGAAAAGCGCAAGATACAAATGGCGGACATTGCCCGTCTGGCGGGCGTGTCAACCGCGACAGTTTCAAGAGCCCTCAACGGCAGCACGTTGATCAACGAAGAAACCCGTTTGCGCATCATTGAGTTGGCGCGTTCACTCAACTACACGATCAATCTGGGTGCGCAGAATCTGCGCAAGGGCGACAACACCACCATCGGCGTGGTGATCCCTTATTACCCCGCCAATCGGCAAAGCATTTCGGATCCCTTCTTTCTGGGCATGCTCGGTAGCTTGGCCGATGCCCTGACAGACCGCCAGTACGACATGTTGCTCTCGCGTGTCGATGCCGATCATCTGGAGCGCATTTCTGCGCTCTACGACTCGGGCCGCGTGGGCGGCATTGTCGTGATCGGTCAGTGGGGTCACCACGACCAACTCAACGAATTGGCGCGTCAGCGTTTGCCCTTTGTGGCTTGGGGTGCACAACTGCCCCATCAGCTGTATTGCAGCGTGGGTGGCGACAATGCCAGCGGCGGTCAATTGGCCACCGAGCACTTGTTGAGCCTGGGACGCAAACGCATTGCCTTCATGGGCGAGAAGACCTTGCCCGAGCCTGAAAAACGCCATGCCGGCTATCAGAAGGCCTTGCGCAAAGCTGGCTTGAAGACAGACCCTGCGCTGTACATCCCGTCATCCTTTGCGCCGCTGGATGCGCAAGAGGCCATGCGTGTCCATCTGGATCGGCATGGTTTGAATTTTGACGCCATCGTGGCCGCCAGTGACCTGATCGCCATCAGCGCATTGGGCGTGTTGCGCGAGCGCGGTTACCGCGTGCCCGAAGATGTGAGTGTGGTGGGTTATGACGATGTGGAGCCTGCGGCCCACAGCTTTCCACCCTTGACCACGGTGCGCCAACCGCTGGATTTGGCGGGTGCCCATTTGGTTGATTGCCTGCTGCGCATCATGGCCGGTGAAAAGCCCGAATCAGACATGTTGCCCACGACCTTGGTCGTGCGCGAATCAACGAAGGCGGTTTGACCCGAGGGCCGGGGTGCCAGTCGGTGTCATGACTTGGCACTTTTGGCATCGGCGGCGCGTTGGGCAAATTCGGCCCGCAGCGCCTTGAGCTTTTCGCGCGGGTCTTCTTTGCTGGTGTTTTCATCCAGACGCATTTCGGCAATGAAGCGGCTGGGCAGAGCGGCCACGGTTTCGCGGCCTTTCTTGCGCCGCTTGGTCCAGCTCACGGCCAGGCTGCGCTGGGCGCGGGTGATGCCCACGTACATCAGGCGGCGCTCTTCTTGCAGGCGCAGCAAAATCCCCTCTTGGCTGGCACCTGCGGTGGTGTCGTCGTCGCCCAGCTTGAAGGGCAGCAGACCTTCGTTCACCCCCACCAGCATCACATGCGGCCATTCCAGTCCTTTGGACGCGTGCAGGGTCGACAGCGTGACCACGTTCTGGTCTTTTTCGCGTTCGCTCAGGGTTGAAATCAGCGAGATGGTTTGCGCCACGTCCAGCAAGTTTTTGGTCTCGGTGGCTTGGGCGCCGGTGGCGTCTTCGATCTCGCCACCGCAGCGCCCGGCCATCCAGTCGCAAAACTCCAGCACGTTGGTCCAACGGGCAGAGGCCACTTTTTCGTTGTCCTCGCCGTCGTACAGGTGTGACTCGTAGCCGATCTCTTTGAGCCACTCCAGCAAGAAGGCCAGCGCCGCTTCCTTGCCCAGGGTGTGCCGGGCGCGGAATTCCAGGTCATTGATGTAACGGCCAAACTCGTGCAGGCCCGCCACGGCGCGGGCATTCACCGCGCTGGGCAGGCTGCCTGCAAACAGCGACTCAAACAGGCTCAGTTTGTACTGCGTGGCAAAGGTGCCCAACTGGCCCAGCGTCTGGTGGCCGATGCCACGTTTGGGTGAGGTGATGGCGCGCAAAAAAGCCGGGTCATCGTCGTTGTTGATCCACAGTCGGAACCAGGCGCACAGGTCCTTGATCTCGGACTTGTCAAAAAAGCTCTGCCCGCCCGACACCTTGTAGGGGATGTTGGTGCGGCGCAGCGCCTGCTCAAAAGGGCGGGCCATGTGGTTGGCGCGGTACAAGATCGCAAAGTCCTTGAACTCGCGGTGCTTGGACGGGTTGAGCTGTCCACCCCGGATCGACTGGATGCGGGCAACGGCCCGGTCCGCCTCGTGTTCTTCGTTGACCGCATCGACCACCCGCACCGCTTCGCCCTCGCCCAACTCCGAGAACAAGGTCTTGGGGAACAACTTGGGGTTGGGCTGGATAACGTTGTTGGCGGCCCGAAGGATGGCGCTGGTGGAGCGGTAGTTCTGCTCCAGCTTGATCACTTTCAGGTTGGGAAAATCCACCGGCAAACGCTTGAGGTTGTCCAGCGTCGCGCCCCGCCAACCGTAAATCGACTGGTCGTCGTCACCCACCGCCGTGAAGCGGGCCCGCTCACCCACCAGGTGTTTCAGCACCTCGTACTGGGTGGCGTTGGTGTCCTGGTATTCGTCCACCAGCACATGGCCCATCTTGGCCTGCCAGCGCTCGCGCACCTCGGGGTACTCGGCCAGCAACTTCAAAGGCATACCGATCAGGTCGTCAAAGTCCACGCTCTGGTAAGCGGTCAGCCGCTCCTGGTACAGCATCATGATGCGGGCGATCACCCGGGCATTGTCGTCAGGGGCCTGGGCTGCGGCCTGTTCGGCGTTCAGGCCCATGTTTTTCCACAGGCTGATCGTCCATTGCCACTGGCGGGCCGTGGCCGCGTCGGTGGTGCCGCCGCAGTCTTTCAGGATGCTGGTCACATCGTCCGCGTCCATGATGCTGAACTGGGGTTTCAGGCCCAACACCGCACCGTCTTCGCGCATGATGCGCACGCCCAGGGCGTGGAAAGTGCAGATCAGCACGTCCTTGGCGGCACGGCCGATCAACTGCTTGGCCCGCTCGCGCATTTCAGCGGCGGCCTTGTTGGTGAAGGTGATGGCGGCGATGCGCTTGGGCTCCAGCCCGGCCTCGATCAGCCGCCCGATTTTGTGTGTGATGACCCGCGTTTTGCCCGAACCCGCCCCGGCCAGCACCAGGCAAGGGCCGGAGACGTAGTTCACGGCTTCGAGTTGGGCGTTGTTGAGTCCGGCTGACATGGGAGTGGGAGATGGAGAACGAGGAAGCGAGGCAAGGCGGGCCATCATAGCGGCTTGGGCGGACCAGACGCTGTGGGCGCGATCGGGGGCAGTGGGCCCGCTCCATGCACCTGCGTTCGCGTTGGGTTTTGTCGGGCGGGTGACCGGTGACTCTGCTGGTTTACCCGACAATCAACGCATGCTCGAAATCTTGCGTGTCACCTTTCCCTTTTTTGCCCTGGTGTTGTGTGGCTACGCCGCGGCGCGGCTGAAGTTTTTGCCGTTGGAGGCCATTCCCGGCTTGAACGGGTTTGTGTTGTTTTTCGCGCTGCCGTGCATGCTTTTTCGCTTTGGCGCGGACACCCCGATTGCGCAGTTGCTCGATGCCGGGGTGTTTTTCACCTACCTGTTTTGCGCTTTGCTGATGGTGGCTTTCAGCATCGCCATCAGCCTGAATGCGCGCATCCGATGGAACGACGCGTCTTTGGGGGCGCTGGTGGCGGCTTTTCCCAACACGGGCTTCATGGGCGTGCCCTTGCTCGTGGCTTTGCTGGGCGCGCAGGCGGTGGGGCCTGCCATTGTGACCATCCTGGTGGACATGGTGATCACCTCGTCCTTGTGCGTGGCGCTGTCACGCATGGACGCAGCCGGGGAACATGGGGCTGCAGTGGCGGCCCGCAAGGCCTTGGCCGGGGTGTTGCGCAACCCCATGCCCTGGGCCATTTCCCTGGGGGCGGCGTTTTCGTTTTGGAACCTGGCGTTGACCGGTCCGGTGGGCAAAACCGTGGGTTTGCTGGCCGATGCGGCCTCGCCCGTGGCGCTGTTCACCATCGGTGCGGTGCTGGCACGCTCGCACATGCTGGCGCATGAGCGCGCTGATGGCCCTTTGCGCCTGGTCGATTACCTGCCCATCGCATTAACCAAACTGGTGCTGCACCCGGTGCTGGTGTTGTTGGTGGGTTTGACGGCCATGCAGTGGGGCGTACCGATCGACCCGTTCGCCTTGCAGGTGATGGTGTTGGTGGCGGCCTTGCCCAGTGCCAGCAATGTGTCGCTTTTGGCCGAGCGTTTGGGGGCTGACAATGGCCGCATCGCCCGCATCATTTTGGTGACCACAGCGGTGGCTTTCCTGACGTTCTCTGGCGCGGTGACTTTTTTCAAGGGCTAAAGCCGGCCATGCGTTGGCAGGCGCTCAGATGGCCTGCGGGTCAACGTCGACCAGCCAGCGGATCACGCCTTTGTGTTCAGGCTGGCTGCGCACCTGGTGCAAGACACCGTGCAGGTGCCACAGCATTTTTTGCAGCGCCATGCGGCTGGGGCTTTCCAGCAGCATCTGGGCGCGTTCCACGTCGGCCACGCGCTGCATGCTCATGGGCACGGCAGGGTACACGCTGACTTGCATGACCAGATCGGCGGTGGTGGGGTCGGCGCTCAGTTGGGCTTCGAGCGTTTCGCGGGCGGCGTTCAACAGGGCCTGGGCGGCTTCTTGGCTGCGGGCGTCGGCACGCAGCAGGGCCTGGTGACTGATGGGCGGCAGGTCGGCGGAGGTGCGTTCGGCCAACTCGCTGGCGGCAAAGGCCGGGTAGTCGTGCTTCTTGAGCGCTTCAAACAGCGCGTGCTGTGGGTGAAAGGTTTGCACCCACATTTCGCTGGTGGCGCTTTGCGTGGCGTCGCGTCCGGCCCGGCCTGCGGCCTGCATGAGCAGGGCAAACAGTCGTTCGGGGGCGCGAAAGTCGCTGGAAAACAGTGCCGTGTCGGGATTCACGGCCGCCACCAGGGTGATGCGTCGGAAGTCGTGTCCCTTGGCAATCATTTGGGTGCCAACCAGGATGTCCACCTCCCCCGCATGCACTTGCGCCAGCTGGCTTTCGAGTGCGCCTTTGTGGCGCGTGGTGTCGGCATCAATGCGTGCAATGCGGATGGGTGTGCCGTCGGGCCGTAGCACATGCGCCAGCAGTTCGCCCAGGTGTTCTTCCAGTTGTTCGGTGCCTCGGCCAATTGGGGCGATGTCGGCGTTGCCGCATTCGGGGCACGCGCGGGGCACGCGCTCGGTCAGGCCGCAGTGGTGGCAGCGCAGGGTGCGGTCAATCTTGTGGAACACCCGAAACGCGCTGCAGTGCTTGCACTCGCTTTTCCAGCCGCAGTCGGCGCAGTGCAGCACGGGGGCATAGCCCCGGCGGTTGAGCAGCAGCATGCATTGCTCGCCACGCTCCACCCGCTCTTGCAAGGCCGCGACCAGGGGGGGCGATAGCACGGTTCGGCGCGCTTGCTTGTTCATGTCGACCCGGCGCACTTTGGGCAGCAGGCCGGTGCCAATGCGCGAGGGCATGTGCAGACGCAGATACCGCCCGCCTTCTGCTGCGGGGCGGCTCAGGTGCCAGCTTTCCAGCGAGGGCGTGGCCGAGGCCAACAGGACGGGGGCGTTGTGCAGGCGACCCCGGTACACCGCCAGGTCGCGTGCCGAATAGCGTGCGCCTTCTTGCTGTTTGTAGCTGGGGTCGTGTTCTTCATCGACCACGATCAGTTTCAGGTGCGGCATGGACGCAAAAATGGCCATGCGCGTGCCCAGCACGATGCGGGCGTGCCCCGCATGCGCCGCCAGCCAGCCTTTGAGGCGCTGCGCAGGCGTCATGCCGCTGTGCATGGACACCACCGCTTCGGTGCCAAAGCGGGCCTGCACCCGCTCTTCCAGCTGGGGCGTGAGGTTGATCTCGGGCACCATCAACAGCGCCTGGGCCTGCGGATCGGTCTGCAGCATGCGCTCCACGGCCTGCAAATACACCTCGGTCTTGCCGCTGCCGGTGCTGCCAAACAGCAAAAAGGGACCGGTGTTGGTGGCCATTTGTGCCAGCACGGCGCTTTGCTCGTCCGACAGGAGGGGGCCAGCGGTGGTTTGCACGGTTCGCCCGGTATGTTGTTTTTTCAGGCGGCGTGCCAATTGTTCCGATGTCAGGTCGCGCAGTTGCGGCGGCAGGGCCGACAAGGCCACCTCGCCCAAAGAGCGCTGGTAATACTGGGCCGAAAACTGCACCAGTTGGCGCCAAGCGGCGTCCAGTGGGGGCACGCCTTCGAGCACCCCCAGCACATCGCGCATGGCCGATGCGGGCATGTCAGTGGGGGCAGCGTCCAGCACAGCCCAGACCACGCCGAGCACTTCTCGCCGACCCAAAGGCACGCGCACCAACTGCCCCGGCTGCACCAAAAATGGGCTGCGGTAGCTCAGCAACCCCCCCACTTGGCTGTGGGCCGGGGTCTGCACGGCAATGTGAATCCAGTGGTCGGTGCGCACTTGGTGCTCGGTGTGGGGTGGAGGATTGGGGTGTGTGGAAAGTCAGCTGATTTCTTGAAACAGGATGTAAGTTGTTGATTTCACAGTACTTTGCGCTTGATCCAGAAAATCTGTGGATAACTTTGTTGAAAACTCGGTCTGGATGGCCTGGAAGCCTTGAAAATCAAGCCTTCCGCTAAATTGCCCATCCAATGGGCAAGATAAAAAGTTCAATGAAATCAATGGCTTGCAATATTGGTGATATACCCGTTTTGCTGCAGGGCAGCACAGAGACCTTACCAGGGGGAGGGTTGAGTTTTGTGCATAAGTCAAGCGCTTCAAGCCAATTATTTTGCAAAAAAAGGGCTTGAAACGCTGTTTTTCTATGCTATGCCGCCGACCGCCATCCAAACGCTGAGCTCACTTTTGGCGCAAGGCGCGCGAATGGTTGTGCACCGTTTCAACCAGGGCCGACACATGTTCTGGGGGCGTGAATTGGCTGATGCCGTGGCCCAGGTTGAAGATGTGGGTCGGGCCGGTGGTGCTGGGGTCGGTGTGTGGCGCGCCAAAGCTGTCGAGCACGCGCCGTACTTCGGTGGCGATGTGCTCGGGTGGCGCAAACAACACATTGGGGTCGATGTTGCCTTGCAGCGCCTTGCCGGGGCTACCCACTTCGCCGCCCACGATGGCGCGGGCACGCCCCAAGTTCATGGTCCAGTCCAGGCCCAGCACTTCGCAGTCGAGGCTGTTCATTTCGGGCAGCCATAAACCGCCGCCTTTGGTGAAGACGATGCGCGGGATGCGGGCACCGTCGTGCTCGGTCTTGAGCTGCGCCAGCACACGGGCCGTGTAGGCCAGACTGAATTGCTGGAACGCGCCGTCGGCCAGCACACCGCCCCAGCTGTCAAAAATCATCACGGCCTGGGCGCCGGCTTCGATCTGTGCATTCAGGTATTGCGCGACCGAGTCGGCATTGATGGCCAGGATGCGGTGCATCAGGTCGGGGCGGCTGTACATCAGGCTTTTGACCTGTCGGTAGTCGTCCGAGCCCGCGCCTTCGACCATGTAACACGCCAGCGTCCAGGGGCTGCCCGAAAAGCCGATCAGTGGCACGCGGCCGTTCAGGGCCTTGCGGATGCTGGTGACCGCGTCGAACACGTAGCGCAGCTTGTCCATGTCGGGCACGGCCAGCGCGTTGACGGCCGCTTCGTCGCGCACATTCTTGGCGAATTTCGGGCCTTCGCCCAAGGCGAAGCTCAGGCCCAGGCCCATCGCGTCGGGCACGGTGAGGATGTCACTGAACAGGATGGCGGCATCCAGCGGGTAGCGTTCCAGCGGTTGCAAAGTCACTTCGGTGGCGTAATCCACGTTGGTGGCCAGGCCCATGAAACTGCCCGCTTTGGCGCGGGTGTCACGGTATTCGGGCAGGTAGCGGCCGGCCTGACGCATCAGCCACAAGGGCGTGTAATCGGTGGCTTGGCGCAGGCATGCGCGCAAGAAGGTGTCGTTTTGAAGGGGGGCAAAAGTAGTCGTGCTCATGCCCCGATTGTCGCAGGCTGGGCTGGCCATTTGCTTTCAGCAGGGTTGGCAGGTCGGAGCTGAAGCGCCGACCTGCAGGGTCCTGGGTGTTAGCGGATGGCCGGAAGCTTTTGCAAAGCCGCCTGAACCTCGGCCACGCTGGGCAATTCCGACAGCAGTACCGGTGCCTGACCCGGTGCGTACAGCGCGTAGACCGGCACGCCACTGCGGCCCAGGGCCGTGATGGCCTGCGTGATGGCCGGGTCGCGCCGTGTCCAGTCGGCGCGCATCAGCACCACCTGGCGGGCATCCATGTCGGCCAGCAATTGGGCATCGGCCAGGGTGGTTTTCTTGTTGTACTGGCAGGTCACGCACCAGGCCGCGGTGAAATCTACAAACACCGGACGGTTGGCGCTCAGGTGGGCTTGTTGGGCCGCAGCGCTCCAGGCTTGCCAATGCTGCGCGGGGTCGGTCACGGCGGTGGTTGCGGGGGGCGGCGTTTCGCGCAAGGCCCCCGGCAACAGGTTGACACCCAGCCAGACCAGCCCTGCCAGGGTCAGACTGCTGACCGCCCACCGGGCTCGACCCGGTAAACGCAATGCCCAGACCAGCGCGGCCACCGCCAGCAACAGGGCCAGCAGGCTGCTGGCACCGTCGATGCCGGTTTGTTGCCCCAACACCCACAACAGCCAGACGACGGTGGCGAACATGGGGAATGCCATGGCCTGGCGGAACACCACCATCCAGGCGCCAGGGCGTGGCAGCGCCCGGGCGATGCCTGGCCAGCCGCTTGCCGCCAGATAGGGCAAGGCCATGCCCAGACCCATCGCGGCAAACACCAGCAGCGCCTGCCAGGCGGGCAGCGCAATGGCCAAGCCCAGCGATGCGCCCATGAAGGGGGCCGTGCATGGCGAGGCCACGGCCACGGCCAACACACCCGACAAGCCGGCATTCACGGTGGGGTGGCGGCTTTGCAAGGACGCCAGGCTGCCGGGCAGCATGTTGCCAAACTCAAAAACGCCCGCGAGGTTCAGCCCCAACAGGGTGAACAGCAAAGCCAGGCCCGCCACCACCGGCGGCGACTGCAACTGAAAACCCCAGCCCAGTTGTTCACCTGCCGCCCGCAGGCCCAACATCAGGCCCCCCAGCAGCAAGAACGACAGCACCACGCCGGCGGTGTAGGCCAGACCTGCGGCGCGGTGTTGACGGTCATGGTCGGCTTGCGCAAAACCCATCACCTTGATGGCCAGCACCGGAAACACGCAAGGCATGAGGTTGAGCAGCAGCCCACCCAAAAATGCGCCCAGCATGGCCAGCAAGACGTTCAGCGGGCTGGTGCTGGCAGCGGTCAGGGGCGACGCAGAGGCGTTTTGGGCATTCAGGGCCAGCGCTTTGGCCAGCTCGGGTGACACGCCCGCAGGCGTGGCTTGCGCCAGCGCGGGCCATGTGCCTTGCACGGGTGATTCAATTTCAAACGCAGGGGCTTTGGGGGATGATTCGGGGCCCATCGCAATCACCCAGCGCATGCTGGAGGGTGCGTCGGCGCGTTCTTCAGACACGGGGATCTGGGCATTCCAGACCGCCCCTTGCCAGTTTTGCGTCCACCCTTGGCCTTGAGTGGCGGCGTTGTTGACCACCCCTGCCGTGATCGGGAAGGCGCTGAGCGTTTGGCCCCGCCAGTTCACCGGCAACCCATGCAGACGCAGTTGCAGTTGCTTGCCGTCCTCGCTCAAACGGGTTTGGCCCCCGGTGATCCAGGTGCCCGCTTGCTGCTGTTGGGGCAGTTTTTGGGGGCTGAGCTGGTGTGCTGATTCAAAAGCGCCGCCATACAGTGCGGTGGCGCTTTGTGCGGGCAGGTTCAGCGAAAACTCACCTGTTTGCGGGATGCACTCCTGGCGGCACACCAGCCATTCGGCGTGCAGTGCCATTTTGAGCGGGCCGACCACCGGGGCTTTGAAGTCTGGTCCCACGGTCACGGGCACGCTCAGCAGCACCGAGCCCTCGTAGCCGTAGTTGGCCAGTGTGCCGATCGGGATCTTTTTGGGCAGTGGCCAAGCGATGTCTCCGACCGTCAGTCCTGCGGGCAAAGTCCAGTGCAGTTGGGTGGGCAGGCCCGAATCGCCCGGGTTTTGCCAATAGGTGTGCCAATGCGGCTGGTGCGTGATCTGCAGGCCCAGCCAGACCGTCTGGCCAGCTTGCACGCCTTGCGGTGCATGGGCGATCAGTTCGGCCCGCACCTGGTCGGTGATGACGGTGCTGCCATTTTGGGCATGGCAGGTCATGCCCAGCGTCAGCAGCAAGGCGGTCAGGGCAAAACGAAAGAACAAGGTCATGAGGTGCAAGCGTGGCGGTGAACCGGTCAAAAACAGCTGGCACTGTACACCCGCCCCAGCCTGCGGGGCGCCCTCCATTAAGATGTCCCCATGAACACACCTGTCCGTTTCTGGGCCGATCTGAGCACCACCGACTTTGCTGCGCTCGACTTGGCGCGCACCATCGCGGTCTTGCCTGTGGCCGCCACCGAACAGCACGGCCCGCACTTGCCCCTGTCGGTGGACACCGATCTGGTCAATGGCGTGGTGAACGCTTGCTTGCCGCACTTGCCGGCCGATTCGCCGGTTTTGTTTTTGCCCACCCAAAATGTGGGCCTGAGCCCGGAGCACGCGCGTTTTGCAGGCACCTTGACATTGAAAGCCGAGACCGTGATCCGCGTGTGGACCGACATCGCTGAGTCGCTCGCCGCCAGCGGCGTCCAGAAGCTGGTGTTGCTCAACGCCCATGGCGGGCAAGTCAGCGTGATGGACATCGTGGCGCGCGATCTGCGCGCCCGGCTGGGCATGTTGGTGTACAGCGTGAGTTGGTTCAACTTGCCCTTGCATGGTGCACAGGGGGAGGATGTGAACACGTTGTTCAGCGCCGAAGAACATCGCTTTGGCGTGCATGCGGGTGATACCGAAACGTCGATGATGCTGGCGCTGCGGCCTGGGCAGGTGCGCATGGCGCAAGCGCAAAACTTCCGATCCACAGCGCAAGACCGTGCCGAGCATTTTGAGATTTTGGGCAACGGCAAAAGCGCCAAGTTGGCCTGGCAGATGCAGGACTACAACCGACAGGGCGCGGCGGGCAACGCGGCCGCGGCGACGGTGGAAAAGGGGCGGGCTTTGTTGGCCGCTTCTGGGCGGGCGCTGGCGCAGTTGTTGGCAGAAATCGACCGCTTGCCGCCCGATACCTTGCGCGATCAGGCGGGCTGAGCTGGCCCTGCGCTCAGAACGAGGGCAAGACCAGATCGCACTGGTCGAGGCTCACGCTGCGGGGGTGTTCGCGGGTGGTGTCGATGCAGCCACCTTGCGCGTACACGTTCTTCGGGTCGCGCATGCGGATCATGCGTTCCAACACCTGGGCTCGGGTGTGCGGGTCGCACTCGGTTTGGGCCACATGCCGATCGACCACCGACTCGTCCATTTGCAGCGCACCTTGGGCGTCGGTGTAAACACCATCGCGCCAATGGAAAATTTCGATGGCTTTGGATTCGAGCGTGAAGGGCTTGTCGCGTTTCCAGAAGTTGCTGAACAAACCCCCGCCCATGTACATGACCCAGGAGCCTTCAAAACCGGTGATGTCCGACGAGCGTTCGTCGGGGTTGCGAAACCACAGCCGGTCACCCGGCACGTAAAAACGGGCAGGCAAGGGGTCTTGCATGCTGCCGTATTCGACCAAATAGACATCGTGGAATTGGCCTGACCGGATGGCGTGGACTTCGTTGATCTTTTGCAGTCTGGCCAGCAATTCGGGATGGTGCGCCTGAAGTTCTTGGGCGATCCCCAGCAAGATCACGTATTCGGTGGCCCGGTAGCAAGAGAAATCGTAGAGTTTGCCGGTGGCATCGGGCTGGGTGGCGGCGATCAGCGCGTTGACCAGGCATTGCCCAGGCTGCAGGATGAAGCCGGGGTCGTCGCCCCCGTCGCGCCAAAAAGCCTGGGGACGCTCGGCCGCGTCGGTTTTGAATGCGAGCGCTGTTTTGCGGGCGGCCAGTGCCATGTTGCGCCGCACCCGGATGTGTGAGCGCAACGATGCCAGGCTGGCGAACTGGAAGCGGTGGGGTGAGCCCAGCAAGCTGACCCAGATTTCGCGCTCCAAGGCCCAGGTGGCGTCCAAGTGGCTGGCATGCCCCAGTTGTTCATGCAGGCCCAGGGTGTCATGCTGTGGCATCCAACGGTCACGAAACTCGGGCCGCAGGTTGCAAATCAAGGCGGTTTGACCGTTTTCGATGGACACCGTCAAAGCCTGAACAGCGGTTTGGAGGTCGCAGTCTTGCAGCAACGCCATCAGGTCATCGGTAATCCGATCGACCTGTGCGGGCTGGGCGGTGGTGAGCTGGATACCCCCTTCCAGAGTCTGGAGGGTGAACCAGGCGGTCGAACAATTCATGCCCGGAATTTTGCCTTCAATTAGAAGGGGTATCGCCTAGGGTATGTACCTGTAGGTGGGGTGGTGGCCTGCCCGGCGTGCTTCAGGCAAAAGTGACCCAGCTTTGGTGCTCGGCGCTGTCCAGGTGAGGCAGCGTGTTGTAGGTCAGCAGCATGTGCCTTTTTGGGGTGAAGACGAACTCGGTGAGCGCGGTGTTGCGGATGCGCAGGTTGAGCTCGATGGTGGTTTCGGGCGCGGTGCCCAGCACCCGGCCTACCGCCGTGGAGATGGGGCCGCCGCTGGAGACGATCAGCACATTTCCCGAGTGGTTTTGTCGCACGTGGTCCAGCGCGGCTTCGATGCCGCCCACAAAGTCGGTATAGCTGGGCATGCCGCGTGGTTGGGTGTGCCCGGCCATCCAGGCCTGAAGCGCATCACGCAGCAGACGAAAGTGGTGGCGGTACAGCTCGGGCGTGTCGGGTTTGGCCAAGGGTTCGGGGTGGATGGCTTCGATCAGCGCATGGCTGTCGTATTCGTTCAGGCCAGGCCAGACCGATGGCGTGTGCGTCAGACCTGCGCCTTCGGCAATGCCTTCCCAGGTTTGACGATGGCGCTTCAGGCTGCCCATCATCACGGCCTCTATCGGCTGGTCTTGCCACTTGGGCCGCAAATGTTCGCCCAGGCGCACCGCTTGCTGGCGGCCCAGTGGGCTGAGCTGATCGTAGTCATCGGCCCCGAAAGAGGCCTGTCCGTGGCGGACCAAATAAAGTGTTGCCATGGGACGGGATTTTGGCGGTGGCCGCCCACGCGCCCGTGTCCCACGAGCGACCGGCCTGTGGACGAGCGTTTACAGCGTGACGCTGCCTTGAATACAGCCGACCACATCGCCCCCTACCCAGACCTGTCCTTTTTCGTCCTGCGACAAGACCACGTGTCCGGCACGCCCCAGCTGGGTGCCTTGCCGGGCGCTGTACTGGGTGGGCAGGTGGCCGTCTTGGATCAGCCATTGCGCCAGTGAGGCGTTCAGGCTGCCTGTCACCGGGTCTTCGGTCACGCCCAAGGGGGCCGCAAATGCGCGCACTTCCAGATCGGTGGGGTCGTTGACCACGCGCGAGGATGGTGCAAAGGCCCGGGCCTCGCGGTTGGCTCGGCGGATCAGGCCGAGCCCTGCGGCATCGGCAGGCGCGTGTCTGCGTGCGGCCACGCCGACCTTGGTGCCCAGCTTTTTCAAGGCCGCATGGTCGGGCTCGAGTGCGAGCACGGTGTCCACGCCGTTCACCAGCAAGCCCAGCCAGCGCGGGCCGTTGTTCAGGTGCTGTGCGGCGATGACTGCGGCCGCGTCCAGTCCCAAGGCGGCCAGCACCGGGGCCAAGTCTTCGGCAGAGATGTCTTGCCGGGTTAACGGCGGTGCCGCAAAAGCCCAGCGTTGCCCCATGGATTTCAAGGTCACCAGGCCCACGCCGCATTCCTGCACCAGTTGGCCTGCTTGCCGGGGTTGCCCCCCGGCTTGGCGCCAGGCGTGGGCCGTGCCCAGTGTGGGGTGGCCTGCAAACGGTAGTTCGGCACCCGGCGTGAAAATGCGCACCCGGTAGTCGGCGCCGCCCGCAGCGCCTTGCGGCGTGGGCGGCAACACGAAGGTGGTCTCGCTCAGTTGCGTCCAGGCGGCAAAGGCTTGCATCTGGGCGTCTGATAGGCCTTCGCCATCGAGGACGACGGCCAGCGGATTGCCCAAAAAAGCGGTGTCGGTGAACACATCCACCTGTTGGAAAGCGCGGGGTTTCATGGGATGTCCTGGGGCCGTTCAGTGGAGGTCAAAGCGATTCGCGGATCGCGGCTGCCAGTGCGGCTATGCCGGTGTTGATCTGGTCCACGGTGGCGGTGACGAAGGACAGGCGCAACGTACTTTCGTTGGCGTCTTGCGCATAGAACGCCAAACCGGGCACAAAGGCCACGCCTTTTTCGACGGCTTTGGCCAGCAGCGGCACGGCTTTCATGCCCTGGGGCAGTTGTACCCACAGGAACATGCCGCCCGCCGGACGGTTCCAGCTGAGGCCCAGACCGGCCATTTCGCGGTCAAGTGCGGCCAGCATGGCTTCGCACTGTTGTTTGTAGAGCGCCCGGATGGTGGGCACATGGCGGTCAATGAACCCGTCCTTGAGCACTTCAGCCACCACGCGTTGGTTGAAGCTGGGGGTGTGCAAATCGGCGGCCTGTTTGGCTTGCAACAGCTTGGGGTACAGCGTTTTGGGCGCGACCAGATAACCCAAACGCAAGCCCGGTGCCAGGATTTTGGAGAACGAACCCAGGTACACGCTGCCGTCGGGGTGGCGTGCGCTGAGCGAGGGGGCGGGCGGCGCGTCAAACCACAGGTCACCGTAGGGGTTGTCTTCGATGATGGGCAAGCCGTTGTCGATGGCCACTTGGGCCACGGCAGCGCGGCGTTCTTCGGTCATGGTGCGCCCGGTGGGATTCTGGAAGTTGGGCAGCAAATACACAAAGCGGGCTTTGTCGGTACCCGTGCCGATTTTGGCGCGCAGATCGCCCGCGTCGACGCCGTGGTCGTCGCTGTTTACGCTGACCACGGTGGGCTCCATGGGCGTGAAGGCTTGCAACGCGCCCAGGTAAGTGGGCGTTTCGACCAGGATGCGGCTGCCCGCGTCGATCAGGATCTTGGCCAGCAGGTCCAGGCCTTGCTGACTGCCGGTGGTGATCAGCACCTGGTCAGGACTGACTTGCATGCCTTGCTTGAGCAGGTCGTTGGCGACCCATTCGCGCAATGGGCCATAGCCTTCGCTGGCGGCGTATTGCAGCGCGGCCTGGCCGTCTTGTGTGAGCACGCGCTCGCTGGCGGCGCGCATTTCCGCAATGGGGAAGGTCTTGGGCGAAGGCAGGCCGCCTGCAAAGCTGATGATGCCGGGCAACTCGGTGACTTTGAGGATCTCGCGGATCACCGAGGGGTTCATCTTGTCGGCACGTTGGGCCAGGGTCCAGTTCATGGGGTGCTCCTTGAGGGTGTGTTCATGTCGAGGCCGGGGGGCTGGCCATGCGCCGCCCCATGAAGACGGTGAGCACGACCAGCAAGGCAAAGCCCAGCGTCATCGCATCCAGCGATTCTCCCAGCAATGGAACGGCAGCCAGAATGCTGACAAACGGCTGCAGCAATTGGGTCTGGCTGACGCGCAGTGGGCCGCCGAGCGACAGGCCGCGAAACCAGGCAAAAAAACCAGCCCACATCGAAAAAACTCCGACATAGAGCAATGCCAACCACGCAGTGGATGCAATGGCGTGTTCTGGCCAGGTGAGCCAGGTGCCAGGCAAGGTGATGGGCAGGGCCATGACGCAGACCCAGCTGATGACTTTCTCTGCGCCCATGCTGACCGTGACCTTGGCCCCCGCCACATAGCCCAGTGACGCGGCGACCACCGCGCCCAGCAGCAGGGTGTCGGCCCATGTCAGGCCAACGCCGTGACCCATTTGTGCCGCGCGCAGCACGCTGTACACCGCGACCAGCGCACTGCCCAAACTGGCAAATACCCAAAACCCCAGACGGGCCCGTTGCTGCATGAGCCATGCGGCTGCGGCCGCCGTGGCCAGTGGCAGCAAAGCCGTGACCACGGCGGCATGGCTGGCAGTGACATGGCGCAGGCCCCAGCCCAGCAGCAAGGGATAGCCGATGGCGTTGCCCGCCAGCGACAAAAACAGCGGGCCGCGTTGCGCTGCCTGGGGCCAGGGCGCCCGAACCGCCAGCAGGTACACGGCTGACAGACTGCCTGCCAACGCAGCCCGACCCCAGGTCACAAACCAGGGCGACAACTGCGGGGCGTCCGCTGTGCCCGTGGCCAGGCGCGTCATGGGCAAGGTGAGCGCGAAGATCACCACCCCCAGAAAGCCCAGCCACAGGCCTTGGTGTTCGCGTCGTGTGTTGTCGTCGTTCATGCGTTTCATGCGGAGGGTTTCAGGCGGCACTCTGGCGCAGGCCGATCAGCATCCACAAGACGGTGGCCAGCAGGGCCATCGACATGCAGCGGTTGAACATCACCAACCGGCGCCCATGCGCCAGCCAGTGCCGCAGCACCGAGCCCACCATGGCGTAGGTCAGGTTGCTTACAAAACCATAGGCCACCATGATGGGCAGCAGCATCAGCGTGCGCGCGGAGGCGTCATCCCGTCCGGCCACCCACCCGGCCACGATGGCCAGGGCCAGCATCCAGGCTTTGATGTTGAGAAACTGCAGGCCCACGCCTTGAAAGAAACTGATGTGCAGGCTGTGGCTGTCGGCTTGTTGCAAGCGGCCGCTTTGCCACAAACGCGAAGCCAGCCACAGCAAATAGCCTGTGCCCAGCAACACGATGCCCCACCGCAAAGGGGGCCAGGCCACCACCAAGCCGCCCAGGCCCGTGGCGCACAGGGTGAACAAAATGCCCCATCCCACGGGCACCGCCAGCACAAAGCGCATGGCGTGCTTCAAGCCGTGGTTGGCGGCCATGGCGGTTGACAGCGTGGTGTTGGGCCCGGGTGTGAAGCTGCTGACAGTGGCCAGCAACAAAAGAGCGCTGAGTTCGGAGGAGGTCATGCCTTTGAATGTAATGTCAAAATAAGTACAGTACCAATACGGTTTGAGAGATCATTTGGGAAACTGTATTGTCCTGCCCGACGGCACACTTGTTGGAACATCCTCTATGTCTTTGCTCAGCCGTGAATCCAGCCAACCCCTGACTGAACAATTGGCGCAGCGCTTTGTGGCCCGCATGCGAGACCAGTTGCTGGTGTCGGGGGCGCGCTTGCCCTCGGTGCGGCAATGTGCCCAGATGCATGGTGTGAGCGCGTCCACTGTCGTGGCCGCCTACGACTGGCTGGTGGCGCAGGGCTGGGTTGAAGCGCGACCCCATCGCGGGTTTTTTGTGCGCGAGCGAGGGCAACGCATGCCGACTGTGGCGGCGGGGCCTGTGGCCAACCCGCCACCCGTGAACGCGACCAGTCTGATTCGGGGCATGTTCCATCAACCCAGCGCCGTGCCCCAGCCGGGCATGGGCGTGTTTCCACCAGACTGGCTGGACGCCGACTTTTTGTCGGCCGCCTTGCGCAAAGTGGTGGCCAGTCCGGCTTTGCGCGAAGCCTCTTTGCGCTATGGTGAGCCGCAGGGAGACTCCGGTTTGCGCGACATCTTGTCCACCAAGCTCGCCAGTTTGGGGCTGCATGCGGCGGCGGGGCAATTGATCACCACCGTGGGAGCGACCCATGCGCTGGACATCATCAGTCGGACTTTGCTGCGCCCCGGTGATTGCGTGATGGTCGAAGAGCCCGGTTGGGCCATTGAGTTTGCCAGGCTGCAAAACTTGGGCGTTCGCATCCTGCCAGTGCCGCGCCTGGAGACGGGGCCCGACCTGGATGTGGTGGAGCGCTACGCGCAGTTGCACGCGCCCAAGATGATGGTCAGCGTGTCCGTCTTGCACAACCCCACGGGTTATGGCTTGTCTTTGCTGTGTGCGCACCAGTTGGTGAATCTGGCGCACCGCTACAACTTCCATGTGGTCGAAGACGATACCTACGGTCACATGGCGCCTGCGCATGCCGTGCGGCTGTCGGTGCTGGATGGGCTGCAAAAAACGATTTATGTCAGCGGCTACGCCAAGATCCTGGCGCCCAGTTGGCGCGTGGGGTACATGGCGGCTCCGGCTGATTTGAAGGATGCGTTTTTGGACACCAAGCTTTTGTCGACCTTGACCACCCCTGTGCTGTTTGAAAAAGCCCTGGCGCTGTGTCTGGAGCAGGGCGCGATCCGACGGCACACGGAGCGCTTGTCGCAACTGTTGGATGTCGCCCGCAGCCGCAGCGTGAAGCTGGCGCTGGAACACGGGTGTCGTTTTGTCGCGCCACCCCAGGGCTTGTTTGGTTGGGTGGATGCGGGTGTGGACACCGATGCGCTGGCGCTACGCATGCACGATGCCGGTTACCTGCTGGCACCCGGTTCGTTGTTCCATGCCGACCGGCGGCCGGGCGCGTGCATGCGGGTGAACTTTGCCAGCACGCAAGACGACACATTTTGGCGCGCCTTGGCCAGGACGCGTGCTGAACTGTTGTGACTGCCGCGTCGTTCAGCGTGCCGAGAGTATTTCCCAGCGCTCCATGGCGGCCAGCAGCACCTCGTCGATCGCGCTGTCACGCTGGAAGAGTTGCTGCGCCAGGCCCGGGTCACGTTGGTAGATGCTGCCATCGGCCAGTTGCGCGCGGGCGTCGGCTTGTTCTTTTTCCAGTGCCTCGATCTTGCCGGGCAGTTCAGCCAGCTCGCGTTGCTCTTTGTAGCTGAGCTTGCTGCGGGCGGGCGTGACGGTTGTGGCCGCTGCGACCGTGGCCGCTGGTGTGGCGCTTGGCGGCGTGTTGCCGCTGCGCTGCGCGGCTTGCGCCCGGATAGCCTGGCTGCGTTGGGATTGGATCAGCCAGTCTTGTACCGAACCTTCGTATTCGCGCCACAGGCCGGGTTGATCCGGAGCGCTTTCGCAGGCGATGATGCCTGTCACCACGTTGTCCATGAAAGCGCGGTCGTGGCTGACCAGGAACACCGTGCCTTCGTAGGTTTGCAGCAACTCCTCTAACAGTTCCAGGGTTTCGATGTCCAGGTCGTTGGTGGGTTCGTCCAGCACCAGTACGTTGGCGGGGCGTGCAAACAAACGCGCCAACAGCAGGCGGTTGCGTTCACCGCCTGACAGCGAGCGCACGGGCGATGTGCCTCGTGCCGGCGAGAACAGGAAGTCGCCCAAGTAGCTTTTCACGTGCTGGCGTTTGTTGCCAATCTCGATCCACTCACTGCCGGGGCTGATGAAGTCTTCCAGTGTGGCATCCAGGTCCAGTGCGTCGCGCATCTGGTCAAAGTAGGCCACCTCCAGCTTGGTGCCGCGGCGCACTTCGCCGCTGTCGGCTTCCAGTTCGCCCAAAATCAATTTGAGCAAGGTTGTTTTTCCCGCGCCGTTGGGGCCCAGCAAGCCAATCTTGTCACCGCGCAGCAAGGTGCCGGTGAATTTCTGGATCACGGGACGCACGGTGCCATCGGCTTGGGTGAAGCTCTTACTCACGTCGGTCAGCTCGGCCACCAGCTTGCCGCTGGGTACGCCCGAGGCGACTTCCATCCGCACGTTGCCGACTTTGTCTCGGCGTGCTACCCGCTCACTGCGCAGGTTTTGCAGCCGCGTGATGCGGCTTTGGCTACGGGTGCGGCGCGCTTCCACGCCTTTGCGGATCCAGACTTCTTCTTGAGCCAACAACTTGTCTGCCTTGGCCTGAATCACGGCTTCTTGTGCCAGCTGTTCTTCCTTTTGGATCTGGTACTGGGCATAGTTGCCCGGGTAAGGGCGCAGTTTGCCCCGATCAAGTTCCACAATTCGGGTTGCGATGCGGTCCAAAAACGCTCGGTCGTGGGTGATGGCAATCACACTGCCCTTGAAGTCAATCAGCAGGTCTTCCAGCCAAGTGATGGCGTTCAGGTCCAGGTGGTTGGTGGGCTCATCTAGTAAGAGCACGTCAGGTCGGGTCACCAAAGCCTGTGCCAGCGCCACGCGCTTGCGCATGCCGCCAGACAAAGATCGGACCACGGCGTTGGGATTGAGCTGTAGGCGTTGCAATGTTTCGTCGAGCCGCTGTTCCCAACCCCAGCCATCTCTGGATTCGATTTGCCCTTGCAGCGTATCCAGGTCACCTCGGCTGTGCGTGTAGTCGTCGATCCACTGCACCACCTCGGCCAAACCTTCTCGCACCGCTTCAAAGATGGTGTGCTCAGGGATCAACAAGGGTTCTTGGGCCACATAAGCAATGCGAACGCCTTGCTGCAGATGCAGCGTGCCGTCATCAGGGCGCTGCATGCCCGCCAAGATCTTGAGCAGGGACGATTTGCCTGTGCCATTGCGACCAATCAAGCCGATGCGCTCGGACGTCTCGAGTGAGAAGTCGGCGTGATCGAGGAGTGCGACATGACCAAAGGCCAAGGATGCGTTCAAGAGTGTGAGTAAAGCCATGGGCCCATTATCTGGGCCGTCAGCGCAAAACTTCTGAAAAGACTTCAAAAAACTTGCCAAAGTCAAAAAAGTTGTGCCATAATCGAGGGCTTCGCTGCACACAAGTGAGCTTTTCAAAAAAGCAAAACAGGTGCAACGAAGAGGTTGATGAAATGATCTTGGTGATCTAAGAAATTTTCAAAAACTTGACGCAGGGTTAAAAACTGTGTCATAATTCAAGGCTTCGCTGATCGCAGCGTAGCAAAACGAAGTAGTGATGAGCTGCTTAGGT
>CAKKRJ010000023.1 GCA_919902775.1 Burkholderiaceae bacterium | reverse complement strand
TGTTTGACAGCCAAGGCATCGCCTGTCACCGCACCGTCGAATTGCCTGAGTAAAACCTGTCGTGCGCTTGCAAAAAGTCACACGCATATTTGCGTGAATATTTGTCAACGACACGCTATCCCGATCGCCTAAATTCAAGGGTTTCTACCAGAACACAACATTTAAATTTCATACCAAACTACTCATAATTAGTTTGAATGAAATGTCCGTAAACCTGTTCCGTCCTGAAGTCATGCAAGCCCGCCAAGCGTCTTGGTTGGGCGGTATTCGCATCGGCAAGAACCCGGCCTTCAACCTGGTGGCCGGTGTGGCGCTGACTTTAGCGGGTGCCTTGGTCGCGTTTGCCGCCTGGGGGCAGGTGGGCAAATTTGGGCAGCTGGTCGCTCAATTGCGGTCAATCTTTTTTGAAAATTCACTCAACACCGGTTCTATGAACTGGGTGATGGCGTGAAAGTGAATTTTTCAGGAACACCCAAGGAAAGTACCATGAATTTTTTTATGTATTCTATTAGCGGTTTTTTAATTGCCAAATTTTTCCTCGAAAAAAATAATAGCAAAAAAATACCACTGGGTCTTGCTTGCATTGCCATTTCTTTCGCAATCCGTTACGAAGCAGTCAAAACAATTGATTGGGGCATGTTTTTCCATTTGAGCGGCGTACTTATAATTTTGATTTTTCTTGATTTTCTGTCAAAAAAACGATAGCGACTCTCCAATTTTTTATCTATGTCTCACAAATTTAATAACGAATCAATATTCTAGGTCACCAGGCATGAACTGCACGATGCATTAAATTACAATAGTCAATTCAGGAATAAGGCCATGCATAATTCCATTACAAAACTCACCTCCAGTCATTCATTATTTCGCCCAATATTCCCATTTCAATCCTACAAACAAGCACTCTCATGGTCCATCACATTAACATTATTAATTTTATTAATTTACTTGGCATCTTGCATCTTCCAACTAAATCCCATGCCATCGCATATTATTTTCATTTCCGTTATTACGGGCTCGTCTTTTTCCTTGTTTTTTGCCTTGCCATTCGAATTTCAAATTAATTTCAGCAACGAAAAAATTGAAATGGAAATTCACGAAAAAATAGAATTATTTGGCTACATAAAATACAGCAAATCCAACAACACAGACAACGAAACCCGATTTAGACAAAAAGGTCCCATTTGGTCATCTTGGCGAGAGAGTGACATAATTATTAAAAAAGAAGGAAAATTCATAAAAATTATTGGCCCGCTTCTCTTGATTTCAAAAATACGCACCCGAATTCTTACCGATCTTAAGTAAATTTTCATAATAATTAAAAAGACCCATTTTTCAAAACATGAATTACCAGCGGATCGCAGTTACCGCTGCGCTTTTGTGGTCATGCCACAGCGGCTTTGCGCAGCAAGCCTCATTCACACCCAGCGCCACCATCTTGAAAGACCAGATCACCTATGTAGTCCAGGCCGATGGCCGATACACCAAGGAAGAGGTGGAAAAGATCCAGATCAACACAGATCAGGGTGTCAAAGAGCGCAGCCAGCTGCAGATGCCTTTCAGCAGCACCTTACAAGCGCTCGAGGTGCTACAGGCATACACCATCACCAAAGACGGCAAGCGCATTGACGTCAAACCTGAAGAGATCCGAGAACAGCAAAGCCCTGCCAGCGCCGGAGCCCCAATGTTTGATGACCACAAAGTCAAAGTGGTGGTGTTCCCGGCGGTGGAGATTGGCGCACGTTTGGGTATTCATGTGTGCATGACACAAAAAACGCCCTTATTCAAGGGCCACTTCTATGACTGCAAAGACAAGACCACCTTGCTGCAAGCACTCTTGGCCGCCAAAGGCATTCCCAGCAGCACGGCGCTGATCAATGCCACCGATGTGTATTGGCTGCCGTCCATCGCCATGCCCACCACGGCGTTCAACCACGCCATCACCTGCATTCCAGCGTTCAACATGTTCCTGGATGCGACGCCGGGCAAAGCCATGTTCGGCTCCTTGCCGCCCGAGTTGCTGGGCAAGCATGCATTGGTCATTCAGAACGCCAAGGGGGCACCCAAAATGACGAAAGTACCGCTGGGAGCCTCTGGGGACAACTCGGTGCAAGTTGATACGTTTTTGGATCTGAACAGCCAAGGTCAAATCACAGGCCGCAGCAAAATTCAGGCCACGGGCTACTTGGACTTGATGGCACGGCAAACCATGTCTTCTTTGCCGCCGCTGACAGAGGAGCGCGGGGCATGATGAGGTTCCTCAATTCAACAGCGCATCTTCTTGAAGGATTTCTGGATGCCTTTCTCAACTTACCCTTGTGTGCGGTTGTGAGAAAAATTTGGTCGTCGATTCGAAAATAATGTGCTGCTCGACAAGCAAGTCATCACCAGCGAAACCTTCACGGCTTTGCTGTTGATGTCCGTTTCGGCCGCACCTCAGTGCACTGAGGTGATCTGCGCCCGTATGCGGGCGTGGGTTTTTCTGGCGTGTGGCACCCAACCCTGGGTCAGCCAGCGCCGCCACATCAAGAGACCTCGGATCCACTCATCGGCTGCATACGCCAACCACACCCCGGTCAGGCCCCAGCCCCAGTGCACGCCCAGCAACCAGCTGCCCCCGGCCAGCACCACGGCCATGGAACCCGCACCGGCGTAAAAAGGGTAACGTGAATCACCTGTGGCGCGCAGCGCCCCGATCACGATCAGGTTGAAGGTGCGGCCCGTTTCCAGCAAGATGGACAGCCAAAGTAATCGGCTGCCCACTTCAAGGATGTTCGGGTCTTGCGTGAACAATCTCAGCAACCAGGGCCCTGCCAAAGCCATCAGGCATGCGATCAGCAGTGTGAGTGAAAATCCGATTTTTTGCGCCTTGCGAACCAAGTCGTGAGCCTGCCGCATTTGTCGCGCGCCGATCATGTGTCCGACCACCATCTCCACCGTGATGCCGATGGCCATACCGCTGATGAGGATCCACATGTTGAACTGCAGCACATAGGTTTGCGTGGCCAGCGCCTGCGTGCCCAGCACACCGACTGCCGCCACACTGACCATGAAGGCCAGCTCCCAGGCCAGGTTCTCGGCGGCCCCTGGCAAGCCGATGTGCAGCACAGGCCACAGTTGCGCACGACGCACCCGCCACCAGTCCCCCCACGCAGGGCGCAAGCCCAGACGCACGCGCCACAACCACAGGTGCAGCGCCATGCCCACGATGCGGCTGACGATAACCGCCACCGCAAAACCAGGAAGGCCCAAACCCGTCCAGGAGCCCCAACCGTGCATCAGAGGCCAGGCCAGCGCCAGGTGAGAGATGTGCATGAACACCATCACCAGCAGCGTGTCACGGTTGCGCAAGTGCGCCCGCATGACGCCAGCCATGCAGGCATTCCAGGCGTCCAGCAGCAAAGCCAGTGCCAAAGATTGCAGGAAAGGTGCCGCCAGCACCTGCACATCGGGCGGGGCATTGAGCAGTTGCAAAAGCGGCATGGCCCCCAAAGCCGCCAGCAAGGCAGCCAGCCCCCCCATCCAGGTGCCCGAAGCCAACGCGGCCCGAGCCACACGGTCGGCTTCATCGCGATGCCCCGCGCCCAAGTTTTGCGTGATGACCACGCTCACCCCTGCACCGACCAGACGGAAGATCATGAACAGCAAGCCAAACAGGTGGTTTGCCAGTGCAAAGCCACCACCTGCCGCATCGGATATGCGCGACGCCATTGCGGTGCCAACCATGCCCACAAGCATGCCGACAGACAATTCGATCAACAGCGGGAAAACCAATTGGCGAATAGTTGGACGGCCAAGTCTTGGATCGGATGTCATGAGATGGAGGATGCATTAACTGAAGCTTGGTGAGAAGCGGACTTGGCCGATGTACGGCACGTCACCGTGCTCGTAACATTACTACACAAGCACTGTGCCATTGCGCCTAGAATAAGCTTGGATAGCGTGTTTTATCCCAATTGTGAAAGAGTTTTTTGCCTTATTTGCATGAATCTCGCATCAATTTGGTGACCAAAGATGCCACAACCCTCAGTGCCGCCAAGTAACTGAATTACATGCCATTGAGTGACGCAGACCAAAAAGAGACTTTACAAACATGACGCCACATGAGTCCCCTCGCCTGATCGCTGACATCGGCCGCGTGTATGCCCGCTTTGCCATCGAGCTCGAGCGTGACCAATACAGCCACCAAACCTCACTGCGTTGCGCTGATCACGTGAGCTTAGAGCACGCCATCCGGACGTACCTTGAGTCGATTCAACCACTGACTGTTGAACATGCGGCCATCGCCATCGCAACACCTGTGGATGGCGATCAAGTTCGCATGACCAATTACCACTGGCAATTCTCGATTGAGCAAACCCGTCAGGCGCTGGGTCTGGACACACTGGTTGTCGTGAACGACTTCACAGCTTTGGCCATGGCATTGCCCAGTTTGAGCACCGATGCTGTTCGACAAGTTGGCGGTGGTCAGCCCGTCAAAAACAGCGTGATTGGTCTGCTCGGCTCAGGCACTGGCTTGGGGGTTTCTGGCCTCATTCCGGCGGGCGACGGCTGGATTTCGCTAGGTTCGGAAGGCGGTCACACCAGCTTTTCGCCACGCGATGCCAACGAAATCATCGTTTTGCAGCATGCCCTCAAACAGTTTAACCATGTGTCTTTT
This sequence comes from Burkholderiaceae bacterium, assembly GCA_919902775.1. Lineage (GTDB taxonomy): Bacteria > Pseudomonadota > Gammaproteobacteria > Burkholderiales > Burkholderiaceae_C > Limnohabitans_A. Next base: position 1,501 of record CAKKRJ010000023.1, on the reverse strand, counting down.
GAAAGGCTAGTTTCAGGCCCTGGACTGGAACTCATCTACGAAGCACTGGCCCATGCGCAAGGCATCACCGACAGCCATCTCAGTGCTTTGGAAATCACGCAACAGGCGCTTGACCAAGAAAGCCCCTTATGCCGCACGACTCTGGATGTGTTTTGCAACATGCTGGGTACGGCTGCCAGCAACCTGGCTGTGACACTTGGTGCCACGGGCGGTGTCTACATTGGCGGCAGTATCGTGCCCCGCCTTGGCAGTTACTTCGACAAGTCAGGCTTTCGCCAGCGTTTCGAAGACAAGGGCCGTTTTCACCAATACGTGGAACACATCCCAACCTATGTCATCACCGCTGACAACCCCACTTTCATGGGCGTTTCGGCCATCCTGGATACGCAGCTTCGCACCCTCAACAACTCTGCCGGATCGGCCATTCTTTCGCAAATCCGTCGCCTGCGCCCACAACTGTCGCCCGCCGAGCAACGTGTGGCCGAACTCGTTTTGTCACAACCGCGTTCAGTGCTCAACGATCCAATCCACGACATCGCACAAGCGGCGCAGGTGAGTCAACCCACCGTCATCCGTTTTTGCCGCTCTGTCGGTTGCAAGGGACTGTCAGACTTCAAACTTCGCCTGGCATCTGGCTTGAGCGTGTCCGTTCCGATCACACATTCGCAGGTCACGCTTGAAGATTCGGTGCTGGAGCTCGGCTCCAAAGTACTGGGCAACACGGCCAACGCGGTACTTCAGTTGCGCAATGAATTGCAACGTGAGCCCATTGACAAGGCCATTGACTTGGTCCTCGCCGCCAAACGTGTGGAAATTTTTGCCGTCGGGAACTACGCTTCTGTTGCGCAAGATGCGCAAATGAAATTTTTACGACTGGGCATCTCTTGCGGGGTCAATACAGACCCCCACCTGCAAGCGCTGGTTAGCAAACTGGTCAATCCCGATACGGCCACACTCTTCATCAGCAGTGGGGGAAACTTACCTGAATTGGTGGCCTTGCAAAACTCGGTCAGCGAGTTGGGGGCACCGGTGATTGCCATCACTGCGAACCAATCCTTGTTGGCCAAAAAAGCCGATGCCGCACTGGTCGCCGAGCACAACGAACTGGCCGCAACCCATTTGCCTATGATCAGTCGGGTCCTGCATCTCTTGTTGATCGACATTCTGGTTGTAGGCATCGAAATGCGTTTGGCTGAATCAAGTCGAAATACCCCAAATAAATTGTTGAGCATTGCCGAAAACGATCAGTTCCGCACAACCCCGACCCAAGGTGTACGCACCTCATCGCCCTTGCGTCCCTCCATCTCCCACAGCCAATAAAGTTCACAAAACAAGGGATTTCCCTTATGTAGTTTTGTTTCTTTGTAATTTGAATTTTTATGTAATCAAATTACAATCCAAGGCGTTCCCACCGTTTAGGTGGGTATCTTGCCAAGGAGAATAGACACAATGGACGATTACGCCAGCCGGCAACGCAAGCCGACCAAGCACCTGATCGGGC
>CAKKRJ010000022.1 GCA_919902775.1 Burkholderiaceae bacterium | reverse complement strand
ATCGCGATCTACGACAACTGCAACAGCCTGCACACCAACGCGTTTGACGAAGCCATCACCACGCCCACCGAAGAATCGGTGCGCCGCGCCATGGCGATCCAGCTCATCATCAACCGCGAGTGGGGCCTGGCCAAAAACGAAAACCCCAACCAGGGCGCCTTCATCATTGACGAGCTGACCGAGCTGGTCGAAGAAATGGTGTTGGCCGAGTTTGAAAAGATTGCTGAGCGTGGCGGCGTGCTGGGCGCGATGGAAACCGGTTACCAGCGCGGCAAGATCCAAGACGAATCGATGCACTACGAGATGCTCAAGCACACTGGCGAGCTGCCCATCATTGGCGTGAACACCTTCCGCAACCCCAAGGGCGATGCGGTCATGGAAACGCTGGAGCTGGCCCGCTCGACCGAGGAAGAAAAGCAGTCGCAACTGCAACGCCTGCAAGACTTCCATGCGCTGCATGCCAGCGCATCACCGGCCATGCTCAAGCGCCTGCAACAAGCCGTGATCGACAACGGCAACGTGTTCGAGGTGCTGATGGACGCGGTGCGCGTGTGCTCGCTGGGTCAGATCACCAACGCGCTGTTTGAGGTGGGTGGACAGTACCGGCGAAATATGTAAGGCACAACGTCGGAGCTGAAACTCCGACCTGCGGATCAAACCAGCAGCGGCGACTTGCCAAAAAAGTCACCGGGCTTGTGCACAATGGGGCCATGCAAAATCCCGTTCCTTTTATCGCCCCCGAGGTGTTTGACAACGCCGAAGCCGCCTTGCTGCGGGTGCAGACCCTCTATGAGCAAAGCCTGAACCACCTGCGCGAAGCCATGCGCCGCTATGTGGCGGGCGAACCTATGGCGGACAAGATCCGCGCCTGCTACCCCTTTGTGCGTTTGCAGACCGCCACCGGCTGGGTGCCGCCCAAGAGCCAGGAGACCGAGTGGCTGAGCTATGGTTTTGTGGCCAGTGCCGGGCGCTACGAGACCACACTGACCCGCCCTGACTTGTTTGCCGTGTACCTGCGCCAGCAGTTTGCGTTGCTGCTGTCCAACCACGGCGTGGCATTGGAAGTGGGCACCAGCCAGTTGCCGATGCCGGTGCATTTTTCGTTTGCAGAAAGCGACCACATTGAAGGCACGATGGATGCCGAGCGCCGCACCCAGATGCGCGAGGTGTTTGACCTGCCGGACCTGTCGGCCATGAACGACGGCATTGCCAATGGCACGTACGAGCCGGGACCTGGCCATCCCGCGCCCCTGAGCCTGTTCACCGGACCGCGCATTGACTATTCGCTGCACCGGCTGCGCCACTATTGCGGCACCAACCCCGCGCATTTCCAGAACTTTGTGCTGTTCACCAATTACCAGTTTTACATCGACGAGTTCATGGCGCTGGGCCGTGCCGAAATGGCCAAGCCGGACAGCCCTTATGTGGCCTTTGTCGAGCCCGGCAATGTGGTGACGCGGCGTGTGGGTCTGATGGCCGAGCCGGGCGATGTGCTGGGTGCTGCGCCACCGCGCTTACCGCAAATGCCGGCCTATCACCTGGTGCGCGAAGACCGCAGCGGCATCACCATGGTCAACATCGGGGTGGGCCCGGCCAACGCCAAGACCATCACCGACCACATTGCGGTGCTGCGCCCGCACACTTGGCTGATGCTGGGCCACTGCGCGGGCCTGCGCACCACACAGCAGCTGGGCGACTACGTGCTGGCGCATGCCTATGTGCGCGAAGACCATGTGCTGGACGAAGAACTGCCGCTGTGGGTGCCAATTCCGGCTTTGGCCGAAATTCAGGTGGCGCTGGAGCGTGCGGTCTCCGAGGTCACGGGTTGTCGTGGCGCCGAGCTCAAACGCCTCATGCGCACGGGCACCGTGGCCAGCACCGACAACCGCAACTGGGAATTGCTGCCCGACAACACGCCGCAGCGGCGCTTCAGCCAGAGCCGCGCCGTGGCGCTGGACATGGAAAGCGCCACCATTGCGGCCAACGGTTTTCGCTTTCGGGTGCCGTATGGCACGCTGCTGTGCGTGAGCGACAAGCCGCTGCATGGCGAAATCAAGCTGCCGGGCATGGCCAACCATTTCTACCGCGAACGGGTGAACCAGCATTTGCAAATCGGCATCCGGGCGCTGGAGTTGCTGCGTGCCGCAGGCCCGGCCCAGCTGCACAGCCGCAAGCTGCGCAGCTTTGCCGAGGTGGCGTTTCAGTAAAGCCATGCCGCTGGTCTTGCTCAATCCCCACGCGCAAGGCGGGCGTGCGGCCAAGCGGATTCCAGCACTACAGGCTTGGTTAAAGAAGCATGCACCCGACTGCACGTTCGCCGCGCCCGACGGCCTGAGCGAAAGCCTGGCGCTGCTCCAGCATCTGCCCGAGGGCAGTCGGGTGGTGGCCGTGGGTGGTGATGGCACGCTCAACCGTTGGCTGCCCGCTCTGCTGGCCAAACGACTGACGCTGGGCCTGGTGCCAATGGGCAGTGGCAATGACAGCGCCAGGGCACTGGGGCTGCATGGCATGCCGTGGGCCGTAACCTTGCGACACGCATTGGTTGCCGCCGCCGAACCCGTGGACACGGGCTTGGTCTGCTGGACCGACCTGCAAGGGGCAATACATGAAACTTCTTTTTTATCGAGCCTGACGACCGGATTTGACTCGGCCATTGCCCTGCGTGCGCTCCAGGGACCACGCTGGCTGCGTGGCTTGCCCCGCTATTTGTGGGCCACGCTCAAGGAATTGGCGCAACTGCAAACCTGGCCTTTGTCGGTCACGGCCGATGGCCATTTGCTGGCCAATGAACGCGCGCTGTTCGCCTCCAGTCTGAATACGCCCACGTTTGGCTCAGGGCTGCCCGCTGTGCCCCATGCCCGCATCAACGATGGCCAACTGGACGCGTTGCTGGCAGGCACCTTCAACCGTTTGGGGGTTTGCCTGATGCTGCCGCGGTTGTTGGCTGGCAGGCACCTGAGTCATCCACGCGTGCAGACCCGGCCTTACCGCGTGCTGGACATCCGTTGCCAGAGTGGCGTGCCGCTGGCCGCCGACGGGGAATACCTGGGGGTGGCCAGGGCGCTGACCGTGCGCTGCCAAGAGGCCAGTCTGCAGGTGGTGGGTCAGCGCTCTGCTTGAGCACCATCGCAGTTCTTGCCGCTGGCGAACGGCTACCAGCATGACCGCCGCCTTCAGCACAGAAGGGGTGGGCCTTGGCAGGGGTGATGTGGCAAAGCGAAGCGCCTCTGAGCCCCTGTCAAGGCCCATTCCTTCTGACCCCAAAGCCCTGAAAATTGGGGTGACGGGCCCACGTCGGGGCTGAAGCTCAGACCTACAATCAACGGCATGAAAATCCTGTTCGTTGCCGACCCCCTCGCGTCCTTCAAAATTTACAAGGACACCACTTTTGCCATGATGCGTGAAGCGCAAAAGCGCGGCCATCAGGTGGTGGCCTGTGAAATGAGCGATGTGCGCTGGCAACAAGGCGAAACGGTGTCGGCCCTCGTGCGCGAGATTCACCTGACCGGCGCGTCCGACGCGTGGTTTGTCGAAACAGCCCAACGCCGTGCCGCGCTGAAAGACTTTGACGCAGTGGTCATGCGCAAGGACCCGCCGTTTGACAGCGAATACTTTTACGCCACCCACCTGCTGGGCCAGGCCGAGCGCGAAGGGGCCAAGGTGTTCAACAGCCCGGCTGCGCTGCGCAACCACCCCGAGAAGCTCGCCATCATGGAGTTTCCCCAGTTCATCGCGCCCACGCTGGTCACCCGCAGCGCGGCCGACATCCGCGCGTTCCACGCCACGCACGGCGACATCATCCTCAAGCCCCTGGACGGCATGGGTGGCATGGGCATCTTCAAGGTGGGGGCCGATGGCCTGAACCTGGGCGCGATCATCGAAACCCTCAACCGCGATGGCGCGCAGACCGTGATGGTGCAAAAGTTCTTGCCCGGCATCGCCCAGGGCGACAAACGGGTGCTGCTGATCGGCGGCAAGCCCGTGCCGTTTTGCCTGGCCCGCATTCCGCAAGGCGGTGAGGTGCGTGGCAATCTGGCCGCTGGCGGCAAAGGCGTGGCGCAACCGATTTCGGCACGCGACCGCGAAATTGCCGAAGCCCTGGGGCCGGTTTTGATGGCGCGGGGTCTGCTGCTGGTGGGCCTGGACATCATTGGCGACAGCCTGACCGAGATCAATGTGACCAGCCCGACCTGCTTTCAGGAAATCACCGACCAGATGGGCTGCGATGTGGCGGCCCTGTTCATGGACGCGGTGCAGGCCGCGCTGTAAGCGGCTGCCCCAACGTTCTACCGGACCTGCAGGTCCGACGATGTGATCAGATCACCGTCTTCAAAGGTGTAGACACGCCCGGGCTCAAAAGCCACCCAGACTTCATCGGTGGTCAACGGCGCGGTGACCACCACCGCCACCCGGTCGGTCTCCCGGGTGTGGTCGGCAAAATTCACACGCAGGTCTTCGTCGCTCAAGGTCGCTTGGGTGAACGGGTGCCTGCGCAACACGTAATGCAAGTGCGTGCTGGCGTGCGCCCACAGCGCCTGGCCGTTCGAGAGCAAAAAATTGAAGGTGCCGAAACGGGCAATTTGCGGCACCAACTCGCGCAACGTCAGCGACAGCTCCTGCACACTGGGCACGCTGGCGTGTGATTTGGCCAACTCCTGCATGAGCCAGCAAAACGCGCGCTCACTGTCGGTTTGCCCCACGGGCTGAAAGCAGCCATGCAGCCGGGGGGCATAGTCCACCAGGTTGCCGTTGTGTGCAAAGACCCAGTAACGCCCCCACAGTTCACGCACAAACGGGTGGCAGTTTTCCAGACTCACCTCGCCCTGCGTGGCCTTGCGGATGTGCGCAATGACGTTGCGACTTTTGATCGGGTAGCGGCGGATCAACTCGGCCACGGGCGAGCTGCTGGCGCTTTGGTGGTCTACAAAGTGGCGCACGCCCCGGCCTTCAAAAAAGGCGATGCCCCAACCGTCGCCATGGTGGTCGGTGACGCCGCCACGTTGCGCAAAGCCGCTGAAGCTGAAGGTCACATCGGTCGGGGTGTTGCAGTTCATGCCGAGCAGTTGGCACATGGTTCACTCTTTCTTGGACAAGGCGGCGGACGCGCCCATTTTCCAGGCGGCCAGCAAAGCCAGCGCGGTGGTGACGGCCAGAAAAACAAAGGTTTCGTTGAAGGCCCGCAAACCGGCATCTGCCCCACGGCTGTGCGCCACAAGCCCTGTCGCCGCCATGCGCCATTCCAACACGATGGCGCAAATGCTCACTCCCGCCGCGCCACCCAGCATGCGCACAAAACCGATCACGCTGGACGCCTGCGGAATCAAGTCCTTGGGCAATCCCCGAATGGCCCCCAGGTTGAGCGAAGGCAAGATGAAGCCCAGACCGATGCGCCCCAGAATCACCAAGAACCACAGCAAGGCCAGCCCCGCTGCAGGGTGCACCAGAGGCATGAGTCCAAACGACAATACCAGCATCGCCAAGCCCAGGCTCACCAGCTGGGCCGGACGGTAACGGTCAGACAATCGGCCCACCACCGCAATGGTCACGGCCAGCAAAATGCCTGCGGGCAACAAGGCCGCCCCGATGTAGGACGGTGACAAGCCCAGCCCCATTTGCATGTACACCGGAAACAAATAGGTGGAGCCAAACAAGGCAATGCCGTAGGTGAATGAGACCAGCGCCCCCATGGCAAAGTTGCGGTAACCAAACACTTTCAGGTTCATCAAGGGGCTGCGATGGGCCTGCCGCACGGGCCGGCCGTGCGGGCCTGGATACACAGCACGTCGGCGCGGCCGCAGCAGGTGCCGCTGCCAGACCACAAACACCGCCATGCCCACCCCCGCCAACACCAGCAGCACCAGGGCCAAGGTGTCGTCGTCCCCGCGCAGCTGCACCAGTCCGTTGAGCAGCATCAGGGTGGACACGCTGGCCAGCGCCAGCCCGAACCAATCCAGGCCGGGGCTGTCGGCATCGGCCTGCACGCCGCCCGGGGCCGACGTGGGCACATAGCGGCGCGACAACCACAACGCCACCATGGCCAGGGGCACCACCATGAAAAAAATCGAACGCCAACCGAACACATCGACCAACACACCGCCAATGCTGGGGCCGATGGCCGGGGCCATCACCACGCCCATGCCAAACATCCCGCTGGCGCGGCCCTGCTCTTCGGGGGCAAAGGCGCGCAAGATGATGATCGCAGGGATGGGCTGCACCACCCCTGCGGCCAGGCCTTCGGCCACACGGGCGGCCATGACCAGTGAAAAATCCTGCGCCAGGCCGCCCACCATGCCACCGCCAAAAAGCAGCCACATGCAGACCTCATAAACCCGGCGGTAGCCGTAGCGGGCCAGCAGCCAGGGGGTGGTCAGCATGGACACCGTCATGGCCACCATGAAGCCCGAGGTGACCCATTGCACCCGACTTTGGCCCAGCGTGAAATGCTGGCTCATGTCGGGAATGGCCACATTCATGATGGTGGACGACATCACCGCCGCCATCGAGCCCAACATGACCGACAGCAGCAACAGCCAGCGGTGGCGCGCACCGTAACGCGCCTTGAGCGCTTGCAGGCTGTGGGTGTCTGGGGCTTGCTTCATGGGCGTTGGCCCTCGACGGCCTGTTGCGCACAAGCGGCACAAATGCAGGCCCGATGGCGCGCGGGTTCGGGCACCCTTTTCAGCAATTCAGGGCTGAAGTCCACGCGCGTGCACCAGCACGGGCCGGGTGCAGCCGTCTCGGGCGACGCCATGGCGCAGGCGTTGGCTTGGCCGCACAAGGGGCACAGGCAAGGATCGTCTACGGAGGAAGATGCGCTCATGGCAAAGGTGGTGGCAATAAAGCCCCAAGTTTAGGCTCTCGGCGAGACATTTTCGCCGGGCATCGACTGCGCCTTGCTTCAGCGGATGGGCAATGCGGGGTCAGCCCCATCATCCAACCGCTGCCCGCCGCGCCCCACACCCGACTCGAACAACTGGGCCCCGCGTGACGCCTCGCCGCTGGCCAGGGTTTGCAGGCCCATCGCAAATTCGTTGGCCAGCGCGCCATCCAGGTCCATGCCGAATTGCTCGTATGCCGAACGGCGGTCGTTGCGCAAGCAAGTCTGAGGCAAGGCCGCCAATTGCTGCGCCAGCTCAATGGCGGCTTGCAGTGCGTGACCATCACCCACCACACGGTTGGCCAGGCCCATGGCCAGCGCCTCGTCGGCACCCACGGCACGGCCTGTGAGGATCAAGTCAAGCGCCCTCGATAAGCCGACCAACCGGGGCAAGCGTACCGTTCCACCGTCGATCAGCGGCACGCCAAAGCGGCGACAAAACACGCCCAGCACAGCCGAGCGTTCAACCACGCGCAAATCGCACCACAGTGCCAGCTCGAGACCGCCTGCCACTGCGTGACCACTGATGGCCGCAATCACTGGTTTGGACAACAGCATGCGCGAAGGCCCCATCGGCCCGTCGCCCTGCGGCTCCAGGCGATTGCGCCGAGCATCGTCGTTCAGCGCTTTGAGGTCCGCCCCAGCGCAAAAGGTGCCGTGCGCGCCGTACAAGACGGCCACGGCGGCATCGGGATCGGCGTCAAAGTCGCGAAAGGCATCGGCCAGCTGCTGCGCTGTCACGCGGTCCACCGCGTTGCGCACCTGGGCACGGTTGATCGTGACGATGGTGACCGGGCCTTGCCGGGTGACATGTACTTGGGAAAGGGGCATGGCCATGCCTCAGCCCGGGTAAGCGCGTTGCAAGATGGCATCCACCGCCAGCGCGCGGGTATCGATGCTGCCCACCACGCGGCCCCATTGCGGGTCCATGCGCGTGTGGATGAAGGCATCGGCCACCACAGTGGGCGCATGGCGGCGCAGCAGACAAGCTTGGGCCAACAGCACCAGGCGCTCGGCAAAGCGGCGGCCCAGGGCTTCGCGTTGTTCGGGCGGCTCGCACAGCATGGCCTGCAGGCTTTGCTGCGCGGCCAGCAGGCGCGCGTCATCGCCCAGGCCCTGACCCAGGTCGTGCAGCAAGGCCATGGCCGCGTCGGGCTCCTTGCCAATGGCCCGCATCACGTCCAGACACATCACGTTGCCCGAGCCTTCCCAGATCGAGTTGACCGGGGCCTCGCGGAACAAGCGGCCCATGACGCCATCGTCCACATAGCCGTTGCCGCCAAAGATTTCCATGGTTTCGCCGGTGATTTCGACCGCGCGCTTGCACACCCAGAACTTGGCCGCGGGCGTCATGACGCGCTTCCAGGCTTTTTCAAGTGGACTGTCGTCGTGCTCATAAGCCTGCGCCAACCGCATCATCAAGACCATGTTGGCTTCGTTTTCCAACGCCAAATCGGTCAACACCGCGCGCATCAAAGGCTGCTCCACCAGCACACGTCCAAAGGCTTTGCGCTGTCGGGCGTAGGCCAGGCCTTGCACCAAACCCTGGCGCACCATGGCCGCGCTGCCCACCACGCAGTTGAGGCGGGTGTAAGTGGCCATCTCGATGATGGTGGGGATGCCGCGCCCGGGCTCGCCCATCAAGATGCCGTGGGCATCTTTGAATTCGACTTCGCTGCTGGAATTGCTGCGGTTGCCCACTTTGCCTTTGAGTCGCTGCACCTCGACCGGATTTTTGCTGCCATCGGGACGCCAGCGCGGCACAAAAAAGCAACTGGGCCCGCCGTCGGCCGTGCGCGCCACCACCAAATGCGCGTCACACATCGGGGCCGAAAAAAACCACTTGTGTCCGCGCAGACTGAATTCGCGCTCGCCCTGGCCGGTGGGGGTGGCCGTGGTGGTGTTGGCACGGACATCGGAGCCCCCTTGTTTCTCGGTCATGCCCATGCCCACCCAGATGGACTTTTTTTCGGCCAGGGGCACGTCGCGTTCGTCGTAGTCGTGGCTGAGCAGCGGGTCCTTCATGGCGGCCCACAGGGCGGGTTCGCGCTGGATCAGCGGGATGGCCGCCTGTGTCATGGTGGCGGGGCACAGCGTGCCCGCTTCCACCTGACCGTGCAAATAAAACCCTGCGGCCCAGGCCGACCAACGGCCCGGGCGCGCATCGGCAAAGGGCATGGCGATCAGGCCTTGCCCCCTGTAAAGCGCCATGAGCTGGTGCCAGCTGGGGTGAAACTGCACCTGGTCCACCCGGCGACCACGGGCGTCGAAAGACTGGAGTTCGGGCACATGGCGGTTGGCCTGATGGGCCAGCGCGTAGGTGTCGGCCTGCCCCAAGGTGGCGCCATAGGCGTCGAGTTGCGCATCAAAACCAGCGGCCCCGGCCCGCGTCAGCGCGTCGCGCAAGGGCGTGTCGGTGGCAAACAGGTTGTAGTTTTGCAGCTCGTCAAATTGATTCGTGATCTCGTGGGTTTGCCATGTCATGCGTGGTCTCCGTCTTGCCCTTGGGGCGGGGTCACAGTCAGTCTAAAGGCAAATCCACGAGCCCCTCTCCAGGTCGGTGGCTTCAGCCCCGACATGGGCCTGCGACGAAGAGCTCAACGTCGGAGCTGAAGCTCCGACCTACAAGACACTGCGCCGCGGCACGACGTGCTGGCGATCAGGCCGCCTTGACTTTCAGACGCCAGGCGTGCAGCAGAGGTTCGGTGTAACCGCTGGGTTGCGCTTTGCCCTTGAAGACCAGATCGCACGCCGCTTGGTAAGCCGCTGACTTGGCGAAGTTGCCGGCCATCTTTTGGTACTCGGGGTCATCGGCGTTCTGGCCATCGACCACGGCGGCCATGCGCTCCATGGTCGCTTTGACCTGCTTTTCGGTGACCACACCGTGGTGCAACCAGTTGGCCATGTGCTGGCTGGAGATGCGCAGCGTGGCACGGTCTTCCATCAGGCCCACACCGTTGATGTCGGGCACCTTGGAGCAGCCCACACCCTGGTCCACCCAGCGCACCACGTAACCCAGGATGCCCTGGGCGTTGTTGTCGAGTTCCTTTTGCTTGTCTTCTTCAGCCCAGTTGGCGGCGTCTTTGGCGATCACCGGGAACTGCAGCAATTGGTTGAGGGTTTCATCGCGCAAGGCTTTGGGGTCTTGCTTGCGCACGGCCTTTTCCATTTTCTTTTGCAATGCAGACACGTCCACCTGGTGGTAGTGCATGGCGTGCAATGTGGCGGCGGTTGGGCTGGGCACCCAGGCGGTGTTGGCACCCGCCAGCGGGTGGCCGATCTTGGCCTTGAGCATGTCGGCCATCAGGTCGGGCATGGCCCACATGCCTTTGCCGATCTGGGCGCGACCGCGCAAGCCGCAGGCCAGGCCCACGTTGACGTTGTTCTTTTCGTAAGCGCCAAGCCACACGCTGTTTTTGATGTCGCCCTTGCGCATGACGGGGCCGGCCAGCATGCAGGTGTGCATTTCGTCACCGGTGCGGTCCAGAAAGCCGGTGTTGATGAAGGCCACGCGGCTCTTGGCGGCGGCGATACAGGCTTTCAGGTTGGCACTGGTGCGGCGCTCTTCGTCCATGATGCCCAATTTCACCGTGGACGGCTTCATGCCGATCACTTTTTCAACCCGACCAAACAGCTCGTCGGCAAAGGCGACTTCGGCGGGGCCGTGCATCTTGGGTTTGACGATGTAAACGCTGCCGGTGCGGCTGTTGCGCAGGGGGTGTGATTTTTTCTTCTGCAAGTCCACCAGCGCACAGGTCACGGTGACCATGGCATCCAGAATGCCTTCGGGGATTTCTTGAAGGCTGCCGTCAGCGGCTTTGTAGAGGATGGCGGGGTTGGTCATCAGGTGACCGACGTTGCGCACGAACATGAGCGAGCGGCCATGCAACTTGACGCTGCCTTTGCCCGCTGGTTTCACGTACTCGCGGTCCGGGTTCATGGTGCGGGTGAACGTCTTGCCGCCCTTTTGCACCTCTTCGCTCAGCGTGCCTTGCAAGATGCCCAGCCAGTTGGCATAGGCCAGCACTTTGTCGTCGGCGTCCACCGCAGCCACGGAGTCTTCCAGATCGAGGATGGTGGACAGTGCGCTTTCAGCGATCAGGTCCGACACGCCCGCCGGGTCGGTCTTGCCGATGGCGGTGGTGGGGTTGATTTGCAGGTCGAGGTGCAGGCCGTTGTGCACGAACAGCACAGAAGCCGGTGCTTTGGCGTTGCCGGTGTAGCCCACGAACTGCTTGACGTTGGCCAGGGTGGTGTTCTTGCCATCGGCCAGGGTCACGACCAGTTGGCCCGCCTTGACGGCGTAGCCCCGGCTGCCCACATGCGAGCCCTTTTTGAGCGGCGCGCAGCGGTCGAGCACATGGCGGCAGTAGTCAATGACCTTGGCACCGCGCTGGGGGTTGTAGCCGGTGCCTTTTTCACAACCATCGGCTTCGCTGATGGCATCGGTGCCGTACAGCGCGTCGTACAGGCTGCCCCAACGGGCGTTGGCGGCGTTCAGTGCGTAGCGGGCGTTCAAAATCGGCACGACCAATTGGGGGCCTGCCAGCTTGGCGAGTTCGGCATCCACGTTGGCCGTGGTGGCTTGGGCATTGCGGGGCTCGGGCACCAGGTAGCCAATTTGCGACAGGTGTTTGCGGTAGGCCTTCATGGCCTTGCCCTCACCCACCGGGCCTGGGTTGGCGCTGTGCCACTGGTCCATCGCGGTCTGGATGCGGTCACGCTCGGCCAGCAAGGCACGGTTTTTCGGCGCCAGATCGGCCACGATGTCGTTGAAGCCTTGCCAGAATTTGGCGGAGTCCACGCCGGTGGCGGGCAGCATCTGGTCGTTGATGAAACTCAGCAAGGGATTGGCCACTTGCAGGTTGTGGATCGCGGTGCGTGCAGTCATGAAAACCTCCGGGGTGAAATCAAAAAATCAGGCATGGCCAACGTGCCGCGCGAAAAAAAACGCACGCAAGCCCAAGGTGTCGTGCACTCTATTCTAAATTTAGACGCAGATAAATCCTCGAAAAAGCCATAGACCCATGACTTTTAAACACAAGTGCTGCGCCAGCGCGCGCCGCTGGGTGCCGCTGCCGCACGCCAAAACATCTGCGGTTTAATTCAGCCATGACAAGCCCCCCCCTTCCGCAAGTCCTGATCAGCGAAGTTGGCCCGCGCGATGGCCTGCAATCGGTCAAGGCCACCATGCCCACGGCCGACAAGCTGCGCTGGATTGACGCCCTGGCCGCTGCGGGCCTGCGCGAGATCGAAGTGGCCTCTTTTGTGCCCGCAAAACTGCTGCCGCAAATGGCCGATGCCGCACAAGTGGTGCGGCACGCGCTGCAGTACCCCGGCGTGCGGGTGATGGCCTTGGTGCCCAACCTGCATGGCGCGCAAGCGGCGCTGGAAGCGGGCGCGCAAAAGCTCACCCTCCCCGTGTCGGCCAGCCCGGCACATTCCATGGCCAATGTGCGCAAAACACCCGAGGCCATGGTCGAAGAGGTCCAGGCGGTCTTGCGTCTGCGCGACCAGATCGCACCCGGGGTGCCGGTGGAAGTGGGCATGTCCACCGCCTTTGGCTGCACCTTGCAAGGGGCCGTTCCCGAAGACGATGTGTTGCGCCTGGCGGTGCAACTGGCCCAGGTGGGGGTGGACGAAGTCGGCCTGTCGGACACCACCGGCATGGGCAACCCGGCGCAGGTGCGCCGTTTGTTCACGCGTTTGTTCCAAGAAATCGGGTCACGCGCAGGCTCAGCCCACATGCACAACACCCGGGGCCTGGGCCTGGCCAATTGCCTGGCCGCTTACGAAGCGGGGGTGCGCACCTTTGACAGCTCGCTGGGTGGGCTGGGTGGCTGCCCCTATGCACCGGGCGCCTCGGGCAACGTGGTCACCGAAGATTTGGTCTTCATGCTGGAGGCCATGGGCGTGTCCACGGGCATCGACCTGGCCAAACTCATGGCGGCACGCCTGCCCTTGCAGATGGGCCTGCCCGGTGAGCCCCTGTATGGCATGACCCCCGAGGCGGGCTTGCCCAAAGGTTGGAACCACTGAGGCCTGCCGGCGATTTCAACCGTTCTGCACGCCAATTCACGGCCAACCGGGCTTGATTCCAAACCTGAACCCCCATAATTTGGGCTTATGGACAAGCTCAAAGCCTTCGAAACCTTTGTCTCCGTTGCCACCAAAGGCAGCCTGACCGCCGCCGCCCGGGCCGAGGGGGTGGCCCCGGCCATCATCGGCCGACGGCTCGATGCGCTCGAAGAAAGTCTGGGCGTGAAGCTGTTGATGCGCACCACCCGGCGCATCACCCTGACGCACGAAGGCAGCGCTTTTCTCGAAGATTGTCAGCGCCTGCTCTCCGATGTGGCGAATGCCGAAGCCAGCGTGTCAGCGGGCGGCGTCAAGGCCAGCGGCCATTTGCGCATCACCGCACCGGCCGGTTTTGGTCGCCGCCATGTGGCACCTCTGGTGCCGCGCTTTCGTGAGCTGCACCCCGATGTGTCCATCTCCCTGAACCTGAGCGACCGGGTGGTGGACCTGGCCGCCGAAGGCTTTGACTGCGCGGTGCGCGTGGGCGATCTGCCCGATTCCTCTTTGGTGAGCGTGCGCATGGCCGACAACCGCCGCCTGTGCGTGGCCACCCCGGCTTACCTGGCGCGGCGCGGCACGCCCCAGCAACCGTCTGATCTGCTGCAGCACGACTGCCTGACCTTGTCGAGCGATGCCTCGCAAACGCGTGGCTGGGCCTTTCGCACACCCCATGACAGTGGGCACGAGGTGGTGCACCTGCGCCCGGGCGGGCCACTCGACTGCTCGGACGGGCAGGTGCTGCACGACTGGTGCCTGGCCGGCTTTGGCATCGCCTGGCGCAGCACCTGGGAGGTGGAAGGCGAGATCCAGTCGGGCCAATTGGTGGCGGTGCTGGAAGAGTTTGCCGCGCCACCGAACGGGATTTTTGTGGTGTTCCCTCAGCGCAAACACTTGCCGCTGCGCGTCAGGTTGTGGATCGACTACCTGAAACACCACTACGCACAACCGGGCTATTGGCAAAAAGCAGTCTTGTAGGACAGCCCCTGTGGGAGCGCGAAGGAACCTTGTGGGAGCGTGCCCCTGCGCGCGAATGCATTCGGCCGCAGGGGCGGCCTCCCACAAAAACAGCTGAACCCTGCGCGCGAATGGACGAACCTTGTGGGAGCGCGCCCCTGCGCGCGAATGGACAAAAAAAGCCCGGACAAGTCCGGGCCGATGGCCATTCTGACGGGTGAGCCCAGGGGCTCACCGCGCCTGGGGGCTCACTTCTTCAGGCATTCGGACATGAAGGCCTTGCGTTCGTCGCCTTTTTTACCGGTGGCTTCGGCATTGCAGGTTTTCATCTTGCTTTGCTGCGTTTCAGGCTTTTTGGCACTCAAGCAGCTTTTCATGAAGGCTTTGCGCTCATCGCCTTTTTTGCCTTCGGCTTCTTTGTTGCAAGCGCCCATTTTGTTTTGTTGCGGGGTTTTTTCAGCCGCAGGCGCTGCGGGGGTCGCAGGCACCGCAGGGGTGGCGGCCACAGCCGGTGCAGCGGGGGCAGCCGCCGGCTTGGCAGGGTCGGCCGCGAAAGCCATGCCAGAAATCAGGGCCAAACCCAGCGCAGCGACAGAGAGGGAATAACGCATGAATGAACTCCAAAAAATGGTTAACAAGCAAAAGACACTGCACACAGGTGCAGGCCACAGATTAACGCGCTCAAGGGAACGCCCGACGACCCCAATTGTGAGCAACTGTAATTGCCGCACATAAAAACCGTTCGGCAGCGCACCTGAGCGACGGGTGCTGGGCCCAGCCCCGTAAAATCGCGCTCTATGCTTTCTGCCAAACAACATCTGCTCACAGCCCTGGCCGCTGAGCTTGACAAACTCCAAACCGGTGCGGGTGCGCGCGCGGCCTTTGAATCGCCCAAAGTGGCCGCCCATGGCGACCTGGCTTGCACGGCGGCCATGCAACTGGCCAAAGCCCTCAAACAAAACCCCCGGCAATTGTCCGAAACCTTGCGCACCGCCTTGCTGAGCACGCCCGCTTTTGAGCGCTGGGTCGATGCCATTGAGATCGCGGGGCCTGGTTTCATCAACATCCGGCTGAAAGACGCGGCCAAACAGGCGGTGGTGCATGAAGTGCTGCAGGCCGCAGACACGTTTGGCAGCCAGCCCCCCCGGTCCGACAAGGTGCTGGTCGAGTTCGTCTCGGCCAACCCCACCGGCCCACTGCATGTGGGCCATGGCCGCCAGGCGGCTTTGGGCGACGCGATCTGCAATTTGCTGGCCACCCAAGGTCAACAGGTGTACCGCGAGTTTTATTACAACGACGCCGGCGTGCAGATCGGCACGCTGGCCAGCTCGACCCAGCTGCGCGCCAAAGGCTTCAAGCCGGGTGATGCCGAGTGGCCCAGTGGCGACAACGCCGCCGCCTACAACGGCGACTACATCCAGGACATTGCCAACGACTTTTTGGCCCAGAAGACCGTCTGCTCCGACGACCGCGAATTCACCGGCAGCGGGGATGTGAACGACCTGGACGGCATGCGCCTGTTTGCCGTGGCCTATCTGCGCCGCGAGCAAGACCTGGACTTGAAAGCCTTTGACGTCCAGTTTGACAACTACTACCTGGAGTCCAGTCTGTACACCAGCGGCAAGGTCGATGCCGCCGTGCAAAAACTGCGCGAAGCGGGCAAGACCTACGAGCACGACGGCGCGCTGTGGCTCAAGTCCACCGACTACGGGGACGACAAGGACCGCGTGATGCGCAAGGGTGACGGCAGCTACACCTACTTTGTGCCCGATGTGGCCTACCACATCACCAAGTGGGAACGCGGCTTCACACGGGTGGTGAACATCCAGGGCACCGACCACCACGGCACGATTGCGCGCGTACGGGCGGGCCTGCAAGCAGCCAACGTCGGTATTCCTGAGGGCTACCCCGACTATGTGCTGCACACCATGGTGCGCGTGATGCGTGGTGGCGAAGAGGTCAAAATCTCCAAGCGCGCGGGCAGCTACGTCACGCTGCGCGATCTGATCGAATGGACCAGCAAGGACGCGGTGCGTTTCTTTTTGCTGTCACGCAAGCCCGACACCGAGTACATCTTTGACATCGACCTGGCGCTGGCGCAAAACAACGACAACCCGGTGTACTACGTCCAATACGCCCATGCACGCATCTGCTCGGTGCTGGCGGCCTGGAAAGACAAAGACGGTGGCGACGCGACCGCTTTGGCCCAAGCCGACCTGTCACCGCTGCTAAGCCCGCAAGCCCATGCGCTGATGCTGGCCCTGGCCAAGTACCCCGAGATGTTGACATCGGCCGCCACCGACTTTGCGCCGCACGATGTGACCTTTTACTTGCGCGACCTGGCCGCGCTGTACCACAGCTACTACGATGCCGAACGCATCCTGGTGGACGACACCACCGTCAAAACCGCCCGCCTGGCACTGGTGGCCGCCACAGCGCAGGTACTGCGCAATGGCCTGAAGGTGCTGGGCGTTTCTGCTCCGCAGAAAATGTGAAAGCCCCTACCATGCAACTCCACACCCAACGCGGCGGTACTTTTCTGGGCTTCATCATCGGGCTGGTGCTGGGCTTGGGCGTGGCTTTGGCCGTGGCCATTTACGTGACCAAAGTGCCCACGCCGTTCTCCAACAAAAACCAGCCTCGCACCAGCGAGCAAGACGTCCAGGAGAACGAAAAAAACAAAGAGTGGAATCCCAATGCCGTGTTCCAGCCCAAACCACCGGCAGAGGCCCCCACAACACCCTCGGCATCGTCTGCACCTGCAGCAGAAACCACCACCGACAAGGCCGGGCCTGTCGCACCGGCCAAAAGCACGGCAGAAGCTCCCAAGACCGAACCGCGCCCCGCCGTCACTGCCGACCCTCTGGGCGATTTGGCCAAATCCAAATCAGGGCTCTCCACCCCTGCTGCCCCCGGCAATGCGGCGGATCCATTTGACTATGTCATCCAGGTGGGTGCTTACCGCAGCAGCAGCGATGCCGATGCCCAGAAAGCCAAGCTGGCTTTAATGGGTCTGGACGCCAAGGTCTCGGAGCGGGACCAAGCCGGGCGCACCATTTACCGTGTCCGCCTGGGGCCCTTTGCCGACAAAGCCGCCGCTGAGCGCATCCGCACCCGCCTAGAGGGTGGCGGCATGGAAAACACCTTGGTGCGCGTTCAGCGCTGAACCCTCGCCTCGCATCCTCCCCTATTCCACCCATCCATCCCTCTGGAGCACGCACATGAAACGCCGGTTCTTCTCATCCGCCTTGGTCACCACTGCCGCGTGGCTGAGCACTTCTGCCGCATGGGCCCAGGCCGCCCTGTTCAAATCGGGCAAGGACTTCCTGACGCTGAGCCGGCCTGTCGCCAGCGACGCAGGGGCGGGCAAGATCGAAGTCATTGAGTTCTTCTGGTACAGCTGCCCCCACTGCAATGCGTTTGAACCCACCTTTGCCCAATGGGTCAAAACCGCACCCAAAGATGTCGTGGTGCGCCGCATCCCTGTGGCGTTCCGGGACGATTTTGCCCCCCAACAGCGCTTGTTCTTCACGATCGAAGCCATGAACTTGATGGACACGCTCCATCCCAAGGTGTTCGCCGCGATCCATGGGCAAAAGCTGATGCTGAACACCGATGCCAGCGTGTTGGCCTGGGTCGAAAAGCAAGGCGTGGACAAAGCCAAGTTCACCGAAATCTACAAATCATTTGGTGTGGCCAACCAACTCAAACGCGCCGTCCAGCTGCAAAACGCCTTCCAGGTGGAAGGCGTGCCCTCGCTGGGTGTGGCCGGCCGCTACTACACCGACGGCACAATGGCAGGCAGCATGGACCGCGCCCTGAAAGTCGCCGAATCCCTGATTGCGCAAACGCGTCAAGGCCACTGAGAGCCCCCTCGCAGGCGACCGCCGTGGCCCCAGCCCGCCAGCCCCTCGGCGGGCTTTTTTATGCACGAACCACCGCATCCGGTGGGATTCTGGGGGCGCTTGCGCCTACAATCAAAATCCGTCACCAGCAAGATTCATGCCCTCAATAAAAATCCTCCGCACCATTGGCCTCCTCGCCGCAGGGCTGGGCTGGCTTGGCATGTCAGCCTGGGCCGAAAAAGCCGACCGCGACAAGCCCATGCACATTGAAGCGGATGCCATGCGCCACGACGAGAACAAATTGCTCACCCATTTCACGGGCCGCGTGGTGGCGGTCAAAGGCACCATGGTGCTGCGTGGCGAGCGCATGGAAGTGCAACAAGACGCACAAGGTCAGCAAGTGGCCCACATCTGGGCGGCACCCAAAGAGCGGGTGTTCTTTCGCCAAAAACGCGAGGGGCTGGACGAATTCACCGAAGGTGAAGGCGAAATGGCCATCTACGACAACCAGGCCGACGTGGTCACACTGGTTCAGCGTGCCGAGGTCCGGATTTTGCGCGGCACCGAATTGGCCGATCAAATCAACGGCCAGAAAATCGTCTTCAACAACATCACCGAAGTGATGACCGTGGACGGCCTGCCCAAAGACCCCAAAGGCCGCCCTGCGGCATCCGCCAGCGACCAGCGCGTCCGTGCGGTGCTGACGCCCCGAAAACAAGCCGCTCCAGCCGTTCCGGCAACGACAACGACAGCGCCGACCTTGCGCACCAGCCCGAAGGCCACTGAAAGCCAAAAGCCATGAACGAGCCCCTCGTGCACAGCCGGCTGGAAGCACGCCACCTGAAAAAAGACTACGGCAGTCGCAAGGTGGTGCACGACGTGTCGGTTCAAGTGGGCAAAGGCGAAGTGGTGGGTTTGCTGGGCCCCAACGGCGCAGGCAAAACCACCTCGTTCTACATGATCGTGGGCCTGGTGCGGGGCGATGGCGGCCAGATCCTGATCGATGGGCAAGACGTCACCCGCATGCCGATTCACAAACGCTCGCGCATGGGCTTGTCTTACCTGCCGCAAGAAGCGTCCATTTTTCGCAAGCTGTCGGTGGCCGACAACGTGCGTGCCATTTTGGAACTGCAGACCGATGCGCAAGGCGCACCGCTGCGCGGTGACGAGGTAGAAAAACGCCTGACCGCCTTGCTGAACGATTTGCGGGTAGACCATTTGCGTGACTCGCCCGCGGTGGCTTTGTCGGGCGGAGAACGCCGCCGCGTGGAGATTGCCCGGGCGCTGGCCACCGACCCGCGCTTCATCTTGCTGGACGAACCCTTTGCGGGCATTGACCCGATCGCGGTCATCGAAATTCAGCGCATCATCGCCTTCCTCAAGCTACGCGGCATCGGCGTGCTGATCACCGACCACAACGTGCGCGAGACACTGGGCATC
>CAKKRJ010000021.1 GCA_919902775.1 Burkholderiaceae bacterium | reverse complement strand
GCCCGATCAGGTGCTTGGTCGGCTTGCGTTGCCGGCTGGCGTAATCGTCCATTGTTTCTGTTCTCCTTAGCATGAGTGTTTTATGCAATCGTTTGCATGATACGCACGAATCCATCAATTGCCACCTAGGGAAAGCCCTAGCATTTGACGGCACATCCATCAAATTTTCGCATTACATGGCAATTTGCATGCTGTTTTCAAAAAAATCCGGCCACATTGCTCCGAGAATTTCGCAACGACACCCTGTCAGCAGCATTTACAAATTCAGCAAATGCAATCGTTTTCAATTGACTCAGCAAATCAACTGATCATCAACATTCCGGCGCCCGCAGATGGTGTGCATACATCAATCTGGGCCGCCTCGCCATGTGGCGCACGGTAACGTGCTTCGATGGCAGAACGCACGTCAGCCACTTTCGCGCTAGGCATCAACGCGACAACGCAGCCACCAAAGCCACCACCTGTCATGCGAGCCCCGCCCAAGGATCCAATGGCGTTTTGTGCGATGTCCACCAAGGCATCAATGGCAGGCACTGTGATCTGGAAATCATCGCGCATGGACGCATGCGACTGTGCCATCAGTTGTCCCATGCGTTTCATGTCCTGCACAGCCAATGCAGCTGCCGCATCGAGCGTGCGCTGATTTTCGGTGACCACATGACGCGCACGACGATAGGCCACCGGATCGAGCCCATGCATGCCTTGCTCCAGCGCTGACAAGCTCAAGTCACGCAAGGCGGTCACACCATAGTGACGCGCGGCCTGCTCGCACTGCGTGCGCCGCAAGTTGTACTCACTCTCGACCAGTCCACGTCGGATGCGCGAATGGATGATCATGACCGCCATGTCGGGCGGCATGGGTACCGCATTCGCCTCAAGCGTACGGCAATCGATCAGCAAAGCATGTCCACGCTGCCCACGCGCCGAAATCAACTGGTCCATGATGCCGCAATGGCATCCTACAAACTGGTTTTCAGCCTGTTGCCCAATCAATGCCAAGTCGGTTGGACTGAGGCCATCCAGGGAAAACAAGCTCTTGAAAGCCTGTCCCACAGCCACTTCCAGCGATGCCGAAGAGGACAAGCCTGCCCCTTGCGGCACGTTCCCGGCAACAGCCAGATCAGCGCCACCAATATCCAAGCCCTGCGCCAGCAACATCTTCACAACACCACGCACATAGTTGGCCCACGGTGCATCTGGACGCGGCACGATCGGCGCATCCAGGCTGAATTCATCCAGCGCACCGGCGTAATCTGAAGCCACCACGCGCACAACCCGGTCTGCACGCGCACGCACTGCCACCAAGGTGTGAAAGTCAATCGCACAAGGCAACACAAAACCATCGTTGTAATCGGTGTGCTCGCCAATCAGGTTCACACGACCAGGGGCCTGAACAAGCAGATCTGGGGCAGCTTGGAAACTGCGCTCAAAAGTCCCGATCAGGGACAACATCAAAGGTGAAGTCATGGAAACTCAATTCTTGGAATAAGGTGTCAGCGCCCGCTGAAATGCACATGGCTCACACTGCGCAAACGTTCGGCCGCTTGCTCTGGCGTCAAATCCCGCTGCGCCTCTGCCAACATCTCAAAACCCACCATGAACTTGCGCACCGTGGCCGAGCGCAGCAAAGGCGGATAAAAATGCGCATGCAACTGCCAGGGACGGGCATCACGGCCGTCAAAAGGCGCGCCGTGCCATCCCATCGAATAAGGGAATGAACAGCCAAAAAGGTTGTCATAGCGCGAGGTCAATTGCTTGAGTGCCAAGGCCAGGTCTTGCCGCTCCTGTGCCTTTAATTGCTGCATTTGTTGAACGGGAAAACGTGGCAGCAAAAGCGTTTCAAAAGGCCATGTGGCCCAAAACGGAACCACCGCCACCCAGTGCTCGGTCAAGACGACCACACGGTCCTTCTGGGCAATTTCGCGCTCGGCCACGTCCAGCAACAGGGCACGTTGATGCTCAGAAAAGTACGCACGTTGGTGCACATCTTCAGCAGCCGCCTCATTGGGCAAATGGCCTGTGGCCCAAATTTGCCCATGCGGGTGCGGTTGCGAGCAACCCATCAATGCCCCCTTGTTTTCAAAAACCTGCACCCAAGCGTGTTCCAGCCCCAGCTGAGCCGTTTGCTCACACCAGGCATCCACCACACCGGTGATGGCCGACACGCTCAACTCGGGCAAGGTGCGCGCATGGTCAGGCGAAAAACAGATGACACGACTGGTGCCAACAGCCTCATGTAACTGGTACAGCGGATCGGTCGGAGCCGGCGCCGAGGGCACCTCGGGCATCAAGGCGGCATGGTCATTGGTGAACACATACGGTCCGGAATAGGCGGGATTCACATCGCCACTCACCCGGGTATTGCCTGCACACAAATAGCACGTTGGCTCGTAACTGGGCAGTGATGCCGACTGAACCTCCTCTTGCTGTCCTTGCCAGGGTCGCTTAGCACGATGCGGCGAGACCAGCACCCATTGCCCCGTCAAAGGGTTGCGACGGCGGTGCGAATGGTCAGCGATGTCAAATGTTGGCTTATTCATGCGTCGTACCCCTTCGGGTTGTTGGATTGCCAATGCCAGGTGTCCGTACACATGGCTTGCAAAGAGCGTTGAACGCGCCACCCCAGCACTTTCTCGGCCAAAGCAGGATCAGCCCAGAATGCAGCCAAGTCGCCCGCACGGCGTGGCGCGAACTCGTGTGGCAGTGTTTGGCCACAGGCCTGACCGAAGGCGGCCAGCATGTCCAAAACGCTGAGCCCTTGGCCGGAGCCCAGATTGAACACATGGTGCCCTGCACGCCCATGGGCATAGCGCAACGCGGCCAGATGGCCATCCGCCAAATCCATGACATGGATGTAGTCGCGCACACCTGTTCCATCGGGTGTTGGATAGTCTCGACCGAAGATGCGCAAACTGGGCCTGCGCCCCACCGCCACCTGTGCGATGAAAGGCATGAGGTTGTTGGGAATGCCTTGCGGGTCCTCACCCATGAGACCACTGGGGTGCGCGCCCACAGGATTGAAGTAGCGTAAGGCCGTCATGGACCATGAAGGGTCTGAAGCAGCCACATCGCCAAGGATCTGCTCGACCATCCATTTGCTTCGGCCATAAGGGCTGGTCGCACCGATGGGTGAGCCTTCGTGCAAGGGCATGTCCTGCGTTTCAGCATAGACCGTTGCAGAAGAACTGAACACCAGTGTCTTGACGCCCACTTCGCGCATGGCATCGATCAGCACCAACGAGCCCTGCACATTGTTGTCGTAGTAACGCACGGGTTGCGCCACCGACTCCCCAACGGCCTTGAGGCCCGCAAAGTGAATCACCGCATCGATGGCGTGCTCACGCAGCACTTGCACCACACGCGCACGATCACGCACATCGGCCTCGATGAAAACAGGCCGCTGCCCGCTGATCTGTTCAATGCGGTCCAGCACAGCAACTTTGCCATTGACCAGCGAATCGAGGATCACCGGGCGATATCCGGCAGCGATCAATTGCACACAAGTGATGCTGCCGATGTAGCCTGCACCACCGGTCACGAGAATATTCATGGCAGCCCCCTTCAAACCCGTGTCATTCGAACGATGAAAGCCGTCTCGGCCTGAGTCCGCGGCAAGGGCAGGCCAGCATGGCGCAACCAGCCGCCGTCCAGCACGACGCCATCGGCCGCATTCAATGCATCAAAAAATGGCGCGGTGTTGTGCTGCCCGGTTGGCAGCACAGTGCCTTCAGGCAGCAACTGCTGCAAGCGGTAGTTGGCTTGCGTGTCCAGCATCGGCAGGGGCAAGCGGGGCGTGTACCGGTGGTTGGTGGGTTGGGTGCGATACACCAGCAGCAGCACATCGCTGGCCATGCCGGTCACATCCACATCGCCATGGGCCTGCCAGACGATCCCGTCGTCGATGGCACCCTGCCACACCTGTCCGTGGTGCAAACGATCACGCAGCCCCTTGTACATCTGAATCCAGGCCTTGAGCTCAGCGGCATCGGCCTCGCTCAGGATGCGGGC
Source organism: Burkholderiaceae bacterium (assembly GCA_919902775.1). Taxonomy (GTDB): domain Bacteria; phylum Pseudomonadota; class Gammaproteobacteria; order Burkholderiales; family Burkholderiaceae_C; genus Limnohabitans_A. Next base: position 4,207 of record CAKKRJ010000021.1, on the reverse strand, counting down.
ATCAAGTTCCACCCCGAAATGCCCCGACAAAGCCACGGCGGCACGAAACGCCATGCTCTGAGTTCGCCCCGTGGTGTGCGCTCGTGCACTGCCCACGTGCGCCCCCATGATTTCGGGCGGGAAAAACTGCAGAAAACCGCGCTGGATGTCCACGCGCGACAGGGCATCGATGCAGTCGCTGGTCCACACCCGATGGGTATGGCGCAACACACCAAAGTCAATGCGCCCGCCGCCGCCTGAGCAGCTTTCGATTTCCACCTCTGGGTGCGCAGCACGGATGCGCGCAAACAAGGCGTAGGCCGCATGCACCTGCGCACGGTAACCGGCAGTGCCGTCGTGCAGCCCGGCAGTCGTCAGGTCGCGGTTGTGATCCCACTTGATGTAGCGGATCGGTTGGGCTGATAGCAATGCATCGATTTTGACAAACAGGTAGTCGCTGACTTCGGGCCGTGAAATGTCCAACACCAGTTGGTTGCGTGCCGTGATCAGCGGACGCCCTGCCAATTGCAAAGCCCAGTCTGGATGTGCACGGTACAAATCGCTGTCGGGGTTGATCATCTCTGGCTCGAACCACAGACCGAACTCCATGCCCAATGCGTTGACATGCGAGACCAGGTCGCCCAAACCTTGTGGAAATTTGCTTTCATCGGGCCACCAGTCTCCCAACGCAGCGCGGTCATGGTGACGCCCATGGAACCAGCCGTCGTCAAGAACAAAGCGCTCGACCCCCACTGCCGCTGCGGCCGTGGCCAGCTCCTTGACTTTGTCGGGGTACACATCGAAGTAAAAACCCTCCCACGTGTTCAAGTGCACGGGCCTTGGGCGCATCTGGCCACCGGGCCAATTCAAACGTTGACGCAATTCAGCGTGAAAGTTGGCTGCCAGCCCATTGAGGCCTTGCGTCGAACAACTGGCCACGATCTCGGGTGTTTGCAAACCAGCACCTGCTGCAAGCAAACCCTCACCCGGCGCGAGCCACTCGCCCATCTGCCACTGGTACTGCGCGTCGTGTAGCCACTCGATGGTTTGCTGGTGGTTGCCAGACCAAGCCAGGTGCGCACCGTAGACCAAACCGGCACTTTCGGTGGTGCCGTCGGTCGTGACCACCGCACCCGGAAAGCAGTCGTGCGACGTGCGGCCACGGCGACTCTCGCGACGCCACAGACTGCGCGAGAGCTTGTCTGTCTGCAATAAAAATTCATGGTTGTGCTGACCCGCATACGAGCGCACGTTCTGCGCCTGCGCGGGCAACAGCAATGTGCCTGCGGCAAGCCACTGCACATCCAGCGCTGTATCGCCCAGGTTGCGCAAGCTGCTCTTCATGGTCAGCACATCGCTTTGGCGGTCCATGCTCAGATGCACCGTCAGCTCGATGGCCGCCAGTGGATCGGTCAACACCACGCGCACCGACTGCTCTGGCACATCCCAATGCACATCGCACTGCGTGAACGCCTGTGCAAATGCCTGACCGTTGCGGTGTGCCAGCAAAGCGCTTTGCCCGAACCAGCCCACGCCAAAGCTGGGGGCCAAAGTCAGCGGCTGATCCAAGTCGAGCATGAACGAAGGCAGTGGGCGGGACGCGCGCAAGCCATGGGGGGCTTCGTCGCGAAGTTTGGGCCCCCAATAACGCCAGATCGGCGCCTCGCCCACCGGCAACTCCAGCACCAGACTGGTATTTTGGCCATGCAGGCTCAGATATTTCGGTGGTTTTGCTGCAGTCACAAGCAGTCTCCTTATTGAATTTTCGAAAAACTAACGCGTGTTAGATTTGAGTTTATACTAGATTTATGACATTTCAAGCTCAAAAACCACCGACCAGCGCCGAGGTCGCCCGTCAAGCGGGCGTTTCACGCACAACGGTGTCTTTTGTCCTCAATGGCGTGCTCAACCGTGGCATCAGTGACGCCACACGCGAACGTGTACTGGCAGCGGCCCAGTCAATGGGGTACCAACCCAACGCCGCAGCCCGCAGCTTGGCCAGCGGCCAAACTGGCACGGTGGGCGTGGTCATTCCCAAAGCGGCTCATTTGTATGTCGACGCATTTTTGGCGCAGCTCGTGGCCACGGTGAACGAACAGTGCCATGCACTGGGTTTGAAAATGCTGATCGAAACCACCGACGACGAGGGCCGTGAACCCGGTGGCTTTGTGAATCTGGTACGCGGGCGAAGCATTGACGGCCTGATCGTGGCCAACCTGCGCACCTCCGAGCATGCCCATCTGGACAAAATCACCGAAGCAGGCATTCCCTTGGTGGTGTTGACGTCTAGGCCCAACGAACTGCCCCACCTGGCGACCGTCCTGAGCGACACCGCCAACGCGGCCTGCACGGCCGTGAAGCACCTGATCGGCCTGGGGCATCAAAAAATTGCATTCATCAGCTTTGCCCAGCCAGAGTACGAATCCGTTCACGAACGGGAACTGGGTTGGCAGCAAGCACTGGAACAAGCCCACATCACCGTCCCTCGCCACTTGGTCGAATACGCAGACATCAGCGCGCAAAGTGGCTACGACGCCGCCCGACGTTTGTTGGCCAGGGGAGTCCCATTCACAGCCCTTTTTGCGGGCAACGACACCATCGCCTTTGGTGCATTGCGTGCCTTGCATGAAGCGGGCTTGCGCGTGCCCCAAGATGTTGCGGTGGTGGGCTATGACGACATTCCCATGGCAGCGTTTGCCACGCCACCACTCACCACCATGCACTCAGACCCGATTGGCCAGGCGCAAATGGCCCTGAAGCTGCTGATGGCACAGATCAACGCAGACACCAGCGCGGAGCCCAAGCAACATGAGGTGACTCCGCAATTGGTCATACGCGCATCCTGTGGCACTCATCCCTGAACACCACAGATCCTGCCGATGAGCACACGCCTGACAAGTTCATTGCTGCACTTCTAGAATCCATCGCCATGAACACCACCGAGATTTTCCTGATCGCCATGTCGATCATTTTCACCGTGCCCTATCTGATTTGGCGGCTGGGAAAAACCGACTATTTCGCGCCACTGGTGGTCGTGCAAATCCTCACCGGCATCCTGTTGGGGCCAGGCATATTGGGCAAGGTTTTTCCTGATTACTACCAATTCGTTTTCTCGGAGCCCGTCATTCAATCGCTCAACGGCATTGCCTGGTGGGCCGTCATGCTGTTTGTCATGATCGCTGGCATTGAGCTGGACTTGAGCAAAGCTTGGGCGCACCGGCGCGAAAGCAGCATCACGGCAGGCCTGGCATTGGGCACCCCCCTGGTGTTCGGTTGTGCAGCGGCGTTGGTGCTGCTGAGCAGCTCAGAGTGGATGGGACCCAAAGCCTTGACCTGGCAGTTTGTGCTGGGCGTGGGCATGGCCTGTGCCGTCACGGCCTTGCCCATCTTGATCTTGCTGATGGAAAAGCTCGACATCCTGCGCCAGCCGCTGGGCCAACGCATTTTGCGCTACGCGAGTCTTGATGACATTGCCATCTGGGGCGTGCTCGCACTCATTCTGATGGACTGGAACCGCATAGGCCGACAAGCCGTCTTCCTGCTGGCTTTCGGACTGGTCTGCGTGCTTTTCCGCAAAGGCATGCGCCGCCTTCAAGAGCGCGATCGCTGGTACGCCGCACTGATCTGGTTGGCCGTGGTCTCGTTTGGCGCAGACTGGGCCGGACTGCATTTCATGGTCGGCGCTTTTCTGGCGGGTGCCGTGATAGACAGCGGCTGGTTTGACCAAGACAAGATGGACTTGCTGCGCCACCATATTCTGCTGGTGCTGATGCCTGTGTTTTTCCTGTCCACCGGTCTGCGCACCAACTGGGACGTGGGCGGCATGGCCGTCTTCGGCGTGGCGGCTCTGCTGCTGCTGGCCTCGGTATCCGGCAAGCTGCTGGGCATTCGTTTGGCCGGGCGCATCCTGAATTGGCCGGCAGGCGAAGCCAGCATCATTGGCTGGCTGCTGCAGACCAAGGCCTTGATCATGATCATCTTTGCCAACATCTTGCTGGACAAACAAATCATCACCCACGAAACCTTCACGGCCCTGCTGCTGATGGCCGTAGCCAGCACCATGCTCACCGTACCGGTGGTGGCACCTCAATTGCATCGGCTCAAGGCCCTGATTTCCAGGGCGGCTTGATGCCTGCGCTCCAGCATAAAGGCATGGGCAGCGTTAGTTTGTTTTTTTACTCAGGCAATTCGACGGTGCGGTGACAGGCGATGCCTTGGCTGTCAAACA
>CAKKRJ010000020.1 GCA_919902775.1 Burkholderiaceae bacterium | reverse complement strand
GCCCAGAAATCGAGTGCTGCCCAGGGCGCGCTCAGGCCCGCGGGCATTGACAGCAGCCACACAGGCAAGCCCCCCAGCAAGGTGGAATACCCCATGGTGAGGACCGGGCCGTGGCGCTGCATCACGGGTTTGACCGCCACGGTGTAATAAGAAAAGAGGCCCGCCGCCATCAGCAACACCAGATCGCCCCCGCCCGCACGCCAATGGCCGCCCAGCAGCTTGTCAGACAAGAACAGCAAGACCCCGCCAAACGCCAAGAACACCCCGGCCATTTGCGGCAAGCTCAGACGCTCCAGGCCCTGCACTCGCAAAATCAACAAGGTCAGAATCGGACCACACGCCAAAATGACCGCACTGGAAAATGCCGTTGACCAGTGCACGCCATAGGCGGCCAGACCCACATGCAGGGAGTGGCCCACGATGCCCAGCCAGGCCATGTGCATCCAATCCTTGCGGGGCACCGGCGGCAGCCAACGCCCGAGCCGCCAGCGCATCAGCAGCAGGGCACACACCGGCATGATCAGGTAACGCGCCCACAAGAAACCGCCGGGCGAAATCAGCCCGAACAGGTATTTTTGCAAGGTGAAGTTGGCCCCCCAAATGACAATCAGCACCAGGGCCACGACCAGGGCATGTTGGTCAAGTCGGTGCAAGGGGGCGCGATGGGGCATGGAGCGATTGTGCGTGCGCTAGCACGGTGCACTTGTCACGCCCGCAGCAGGCTGGCGTGACCCGCCAAGGCGAATCTCGAAGCCAGCTCAGTCTTCGACCCCCACCGGCACCCGCTGCGCCAGGGCGCACATCAGCTCGTAACCCACCGTCCCGGCGGCTTGCGCCACCTCGTCGATGCTCAGCACCGTGCCATTGGCGGCCCGCCCCCACAGCGTGACGTGGCTGCTCACACCCGCATCGGGCAGGCCCGTCAAGTCCACCGTCAACATGTCCATGCTGACACGCCCCAAGGTGCGACCACGCAGGCCGTCCACCAGCACAGGGGTGCCCGTGGGACACAGGCGCGGGTAACCGTCGGCATAACCGCAGGCCACCACGCCGATGCGCGTGGGGCCCTCGGCCACAAAGCTGGAGCCGTAGCCCACGCTGTCCCCGGCTTGCAGGTGCTGCACGGCGATGATGCGGGCGTTCAGGCTCATGGCGGGCTGCAAATCCCAGTCCGCCGCGCTGTGCTCGGGAAAGTCGGGGGAACTGCCGTACACGGCGATGCCCGGGCGAATCCAGTCGGCTTTGACCGCCATGTCCTGGGCATGGCGCAAGGTGGCGGCGCTGTTGCTCAAGCTGCGTTCTCCGGGCAAGTCGCAGGTGGCTTCTTCAAACCGGCCCATCTGCTCGGTGATGCCTTTGTCACTGTCAGCGTCACTGAAATGGGTCATCAACGAAATTTCGTCCACCTGCGGCAAGGCGTTCAGCCGCGTCCAGGCCGAGCGAAAGCGCTGCGGCGCAAAGCCCAGCCGGTTCATGCCCGAATTCATTTTGAGGAACACCCGGTGCGGCTCGTGCGTCTTGTGCAGCGCCAGCATGTCGATCTGCTCGTCGCAATGCACGGTGTGCCACAGGTGCAGGCGCGAGCACAACTCCAGATCGCGGGCCTCGAACACGCCCTCCAGCAACAAGATCGGGCCACGCCAGCCCAAGGCGCGCACGCGTTCGGCTTCGGCCAGGTCCAGCAACGCAAAGCCGTCGGCACCGCGCAGGCCTTCAAATGCCCGCTCGATGCCATGCCCGTAGGCATTGGCCTTGACCACCGCCCAGACTTGGGCATCTGGGGCGGCCTGTCTGGCCCGCGCCAGGTTGTGGCGCAGCGCGGCGGTGTGGATGGTGGCTTGTATGGGACGGGGCATGGGCAAAAACCTGAAAAGGGCCAATGAAGTATGCCAGCTTCATTGGCCCGGAATGGGGCAAGTACCCGCCCTCAAACCACCGGGTAAACACAGCTTTCCCCGTGCTGGAAGGGGCTTGCAAATGATTTACACTGGCCCGCTGCCTGTTAACCCCGCGCATTCCGCCTGAACCGTTCAGGCGCTGGCTGAACCTTGTAATCCATGGAAGTTTTTCAGTTTTTGATGCCCATCTTCACCGAGTACGGCTATTGGGCTGTCTTTGTGATGCTCTTGATCTGCGGCTTTGGCATCCCCGTTCCCGAAGACGTGACCCTGGTCACCGGTGGTGTGATCGCCGGGCTGGGCCATGCCGATGTGCACACCATGTTTGCGGTGGGCATGGCGGGCGTGTTGATTGGCGATGGCCTGATGTTTGCGCTGGGCCGCATGTACGGCCAGCGCATTTCCAAAATGCCCGGTTTTCGCAAAATCCTGACGCCCGAGCGCTTTGCCAGCGCACAAGACGCCTTCCACAAATACGGCAAATGGGTCATGTTCGTGGCCCGTTTTCTGCCCGGTTTACGCACCCCCGTGTTCTTTTCTGCGGGCATGAGCCACCGCGTGAGCTTTCCCACCTGGCTCCTGATGGACGGCTTTGCCGCCCTGATCAGCGTGCCCATCTGGGTGTACCTGGGTTACTTTGGCGCGCAAAACTGGGACTGGATGTTTGCCGTACTGCGCCAGTTTCAGCACGGTATTTTTGCCTTGCTGGGCCTGGGCATGGCTTGGCTGGCCTGGCGCTGGTGGCGCAAACGCCATGCCACCGCTGCGGCTGACACACCCAGCGACCCGTCCTGACACGCCCATCCCGCATGGGCCAACCTTCCGCCAAAAGTCTGGCTGTGGCCGGACTCCTGTTCAACGCTTTCGCCTGGGGCGTGTGCTGGTGGCCTTTCAAACAACTCGAAGCCCAAGGCCTGCACCCACTGTGGGCGACAGCGCTGGTGTACAGCGCGGTGTTTGTGTCCATCGCCCTGTGGCTCTGGCGCACAGGCCGACTGGCCAGTTGGGGGCCGCACCCTGGTTTGTGGGTGCTTTTGTTGGCCTCGGGCCTGACGAATGTCGGCTTCAACTGGGCCGTGACCGTGGGCGACGTGGTGCGCGTGGTGCTGCTTTTTTACCTGATGCCCGCCTGGTCGGTGCTGGTGGCCTGGTGGCTTCTGGGTGAAAAACCCAGCCGCATGGCACTGCTGCGCCTGGTGCTGGCGCTGACCGGCTTGTTCATCGTGCTCAAAACCCCCGACATGCCCTGGCCCATGCCAGAGAGTCTGGCCGACGTGCTGGCACTGGTGAGTGGCCTGACTTTTGCCATCACCAATGCCTTGCTGCTCAAGCTCAAAGACACGCCCGCCGCAGCGCGCACACTGGCCATGTTTGGTGGCGGTGCGGTCATGGCCACCCTGGCCGCGCTGATCGGTCTGGCCACCGGAATCGTTCATGCCGGGCAAGCGCCCGCCTGGGGCTGGCTGCCGTATGTGGGCCTGCTGTGCCTGTCGTTCTTGCTGGGCAACCTGGCCCTGCAATACGGCGCCGCCCGCCTGGCAGCCCACACCACCGCCCTGGTCATGCTGTCCGAAGTGCTGTTTGCCAGCGTGTCCTCGGTCATACTGGGGGCCGCCCAATGGGACAGCCGCACGCTGGTCGGCGGCGCGCTGATCTTGTTGGCAGCGCTGCTGGCCATCGCACCCGGTAAAGCACCACACTGACAACGCACCGCCTGCCAGGGCCAGCCCCGCAGGCGATCAGACACCAAAGGTCCACCGCACCACCGCTTGCAAAGCAAGCGTCCAGCCACAGGAAAAATATGAGCCTCTACGACTTTCAAGCACTCAGCATCGACGGCCAGCCCGTGGCCCTGAGCCAATACAAAGGCCAGGTGATGTTGATCGTCAACACCGCCAGCGCCTGCGGCTTCACGCCCCAGTTCACCGGCCTAGAAAAGTTGCACCAGAAATATGGCCCACAAGGCCTGGCCGTGGTCGGCTTCCCGTGCAACCAGTTCGCCAGCCAAGACCCGGGCGACGACAGCCAGATCGCCAACTTCTGCCAGAAGAACTACGGCGTGAGCTTCCAGATGATGGGCAAGATCAAGGTCAACGGCCCAGACGCGCACCCGCTGTACCAATGGCTCACCGCCGAAGCCCCCGGCATTCTGGGCAGCAAGGCCATCAAATGGAACTTCACCAAATTTCTGGTGGGCAAAGACGGACGCGTGATCAAACGCTATGCGCCGCAGGACGCCCCCGAGAAGATCGCCAAGGACATTGAGGCGGCGTTGGCGGGTTGAGGTCCCCCCGTACCGCAGCGCTGGCCTTTTGCCGAAGGGGTCGAGGTGATTCCCGTTGGCGACATTGCCGGGGTGCTGGCCGATTGAAATCGACCGAACTCACACCCCGCCGCTCAGCGCCTCGTCCACCATCTCCACCCAATGCCGCACCGGCAGGCCGCTGCCGCTTTGCAGGTGGGTGATGCAGCCGATGTTGGCGCTCAGCACGCCTTGCGGTTCCAGCGCATTCAGGTGACCCAGCTTGCGGTCACGCAGTTGTTTTGAAAGGTCGGGCTTGAGCACGCTGTAGGTGCCGGCCGAGCCGCAGCACAAGTGCGATTCATTGGCCGTGACTTTGATCTGAAAACCCAGCTCGGTCAGGTGCTTTTCAACACCGCCTTTGAGCTGTTGGCCGTGTTGCAGCGTGCAAGGCGGGTGGTAGGCCTGTAGACCTGCGGCTTGCAGGGCTTCGGGGTTCAGCTTGTCTTTGAGCAATGGCACCAACTCGGGCAGCAACTCGCTCAAGTCGCGGGTGAGTGCGCCGATGCGTGCGGCTTTGTCGGCATAGGCCGGGTCGTCTTTGAGCACATGGCCGTAGTCCTTGACCATGACGCCGCAGCCCGAGGCGTTCATCACAATGGCTTCGACTTCGCCACGCTCCACCAGCGGCCACCAGGCGTCGATGTTGGCGCGCATGTGGTCCATGCCACCGTCATGGTCGTTCAGGTGGAACTTGACTGCGCCGCAGCAACCGGCTTTGGCAGCGGTCACGGTCTGGATGCCTGCGGCATCGAGCACGCGGGCGGTGGCGGTGTTGATGTTGGGGCTCATGCTCGGCTGCACGCAACCGGCCAGCATCAGCACCTTGCGCGCGTGCTGGCGGGTGGGCCAGGCACCGGCGTCTTGCGGCGCGGGCACTTTGGCTTTCAGGCTTTCGGGCAACAGGTCGCGCACCAGTTGGCCCATCTTCATGGCAGGGGCAAACAGCGGCGAAGGCAAACCCTCTTTGAGTGCCCAGCGCACCAGCTTTTCGCCCACGGGACGCCCGACTTTGGCATCGACCAGCTTGCGGCCAATGTCCACCAGGTGGCCATATTGCACGCCGCTGGGGCACGTGCTTTCGCAGTTGCGGCAGGTCAGGCAGCGGTCCAGGTGCAGCTGGGTTTTGCGCGTGGGCATTTGGCCTTCCAGCACCTGCTTCATCAAATAAATGCGGCCACGCGGGCCGTCCAGCTCGTCGCCCAGCAGTTGGTAGGTGGGGCAGGTGGCGGTGCAAAAGCCGCAATGCACGCATTTGCGCAAAATCGCTTCGGCCTCACGGCCTTCGGGGGTGTTCTGGTATTCGGGGGCGAGGTGGGTTTGCATGAAAGGGTCGCCTCAGAGCGGGTGCATGCGACCGGTGGCAAACACGCCTTTCGGGTCGAACTGTTGTTGCAGCTGTCGCTGAATGCGCTCTTGCACGGCGTCCAGCGGGGTGTTCACACCGGCGATTTTGTCCACCTCGGCATGCGTGACGCTGGCGCGGAACAAGGTGGCATGGCCACCGACCGACTGCGCCAACGCGCGCAGCGGCACCGCCGCCGAGGCCGGGGCCCACAGCCAGCGCTGCGCGCCTTGCCATTCGATGTAGGGCGAAGGATGCTCCAGGCCGGGCAAGTCCAGCACCGGCGCGGTTTGCGGCACCGACAGGCGCCACAAACAGGCGTCGGGGCCAGGCGCATCAAAAAACGGCAAAGTCTGCTCGCCACTGGCACGCCAGTCTGGCGCGACTTCGGCGTTGGCCATCTGCTGCACCTGGGCACCCAAAGCCAGCGCATCGGCGCTCATCTTGCCCACGGCCGACTGCACCGCAGCGACCGCGCCGCGCAGGCGCACAAACACATAGTCGGCCACCGGCTGGGCTGTGGTGTCGCGCACCCAGGCACTGGCGTTCAGGGGCAAGGGCTGTCCGCCCCAGCGGTGCAACAAATCCAGTGCCACCTTTTGCGGCATGCCGACGATCATCAAAGTCGCCTCGGCCGGGGCCACGGGCAGCACCTTGAGGCTGACCTCGGTGATCAGACCCAGCGTGCCCCAGCTGCCTGCCATGAGGCGACTCACGTCGTAACCGGCCACGTTCTTCATGACCTGGCCACCAAAGGTGAGGTGCTCACCCAGGCCATTGATGAAACGTGCGCCCAGCACATAGTCGCGCACAGCGCCCGCCGTGGCACGCGCGGGTCCGCTCAAACCGGCAGCGACCATGCCGCCCACGGTGGCGCCCTGGCCAAAATGCGGCGGCTCGAACGCCAGGCACTGGCCTTTCTCGGCCAACACCGCTTCCAGCTCGGACAGCGGCGTGCCGCAGCGCACCGTGACCACCAACTCGCTGGGCTCGTAACTCACGATGCCGCGGTAGCCCCGTGTGTCGAGCACGTCGCCCGTAAGGCTTTGGCCCCAAAAGTCTTTGGTGCCGCCACCGCGCAGGCGCAAGGTGCGGCCTTGGGCTGCGGCGTGGCGCACGGCGTCGGTGAGGGCGTTGAGTTCAGCATCCATGGGGCAAGATGGTAACGCCCGGGCTTCGGCTGCTGCATGAATTTTTTGAACGAAAGGCTTGTGGGAAATTCCCGGCAGGCGACTCGGGTTTGCCCTGTTCAGCACTTCTGGAAATCAGAATAAATTGAATCATTTGGAACTCTTTTATGAATCCAGTCTGGGTCATGTCAACGCGCATGACGCTGTGTCTACGGTCAGCATCAGGTTCTTCCGAGTCGTTTGCGAAAACCAACAACTATTTGGCTTCCTCGCCTCGTCTGCCCCGCAGTCATACCGACACTGCCCTGTCCCCTCTGATCCGCACCAAATCAATGTAACTTGTCCATTGACAATACAATTTTCAGTAGCTACATTAAATGCGTATCGAGTTCGACTCCGCCAAAGACACATCCAACCAGATCAAACATGGTTTGTCTTTGAGCATGGCGGAGGAACTCGACTGGGCATCCGCGCTGGTGTGGGTTGATGATCGGTTTGAGTACAACGAGGTGCGCATGATTGCGCTCGCACCCAAGACCGAAACTCTGTACTGCGTGGCATTTGTTGACCGTGCACAAACGCGAAGAATCATCAGTCTTCGCCGTGCCAATCGACGCGAGGTAAAGCACTATGTCGAAAATTGCTAAGCGACCCACTGTCCGCATGCCCAGCGTTAAAGAGGACAAGACGATCACCACCGCAGCCCGAAACGATCCGGATGCTCAGCCGCTCACGCCTACGCAATTGAAAGCGATGGTCCCGCTCAAAAGTTTGCGCGGCCGGCCCAAATCCGAAAACAAAAAACAGCTGGTGTCCGTGCGCTACAGCCCTGAGGTACTGGCGTTCTTCAAGTCCACAGGCGATGGCTGGCAGTCACGCATGGACAGCGTTCTGCGCCATTACGTGGCCAGCCATTCAAGCGGGACTTGATCGATGCCCGACATATTCATTCACGGGTAAGCCGGCCACCTCCACCCGCATCGCGAACACACCGCCCGCACCGGGATACTGCGCCAGCTCTTGCGCACTGCGGCCTTGGCGGGAGGTGGTGATGAACAAGGTCTTGAGGTCTGGCCCGCCAAAGCAGGGCATAGTGGGGCATGGCACGGGGGTGCGCACTTCGGCCAGCACTTCACCACTTGGCGACAGACGCACCAGGCGTTGGCCTTCGTATTGGGCGCTCCAGTAGCAGCCTTCGCTGTCCACGGCGGCGCCGTCGGGGCGACCACCATAGGGTGTGTCGCTGCCCCAGGTCCAACCCGCAGGCTTGGGCGTCATTTGGTGGAACACGCGCTCGGCGCTGAGTTGGCCGGTGGCTGCGTCAAAATCAAACGCCCGCACTTGGTGAGCGGCGGTGTCGGCCCAATAAGCAGTGCGTCCGTCGGGTGACCAGGCCAGGCCATTGGCGGTGGTCACGCCGCCTTGCATGGCATGCAGGCCCCGGTCGCTCAAGCAGTACAGCACGCCATCGGCCTTGTCGCGCGGCTCGTACATGGAGCCGGCCCAAAAACGCCCTTGCGCATCGCACTTGCCGTCGTTGAAACGCAGTTGGGTGGTGTCATAGGGTGCAGCGGCCAGCAGCTGCAGCGGGCCACCCCAAATGGGCCCCAGGTAAATACCACCACGCAAAGCGATGATCAAACCGCCACCTTGCACTGGCGCGATGCAGCCGGGCTCTTCGGCCATGGGCCAGTAGTCCACTTCGCCTTGCGACTGCATCTGTCCTGCGATGGCCAGACGCGCCAGCCTGCGGCCAGGGATGTCCACCCAGTACAAGCGGTTTTCCTGCGGATGCCAAAACGGCGATTCGCTCAAACCGTCAGGTGCGGTGGTGACGGGTTGCCAGTGGACAGCGGTATAAGTGGTCATGGATGGGATTTTCAAAGATGCAAGGATTTTGCACCCGACAACCCATGCCCCTCGACCAGAACGGCCTTGGTAACTCAAAAGAACTGTCGTCCAGTACTGAGTCGTCTACATGGCCCCGTGGGTTTGTTCATGCAGCGTCTTTTTCTGCCGCATTGCGGCGCAAGGTGGGCAAGCCCACGCCCGCCGCATCAAAGCCACCATCCACCGCCAAAAACTGTCCGTTGATGAAACTGGCCTCTCGGCTGCACAAAAAGCCCACCGTATTGGCCATCTCTTCGGTTGAACCATATCGGCCCAAGGGAATGGTGTCGTAATAGTCAGAACGAATGGCCACGCTGTGCACCAACTTGGCCATTTCGGTTTCCACAGGACCGGGGCAAATCACGTTGACGCGCACACCGAAATTGCCGAACTCCACCGCGTACTGCTTGGTCAAGTGGATCAAGGCGGCCTTGCTGGTGCCATACGCCACACGCAAAGTGCTGGCACGCAAACCAGAGATGGACGCAATATTGACAATGGCCCCGCTGCGTTGCCCCACCATGATGGCGCCGAAAGCATGCGAGCACAAAAAAGCGCCGTCCAGGTTGGTGCTCAACACCTGACGCCATTCGGCGAACGAGGTCTCCAGCACCGGCTTGAACACCGCCACACCGGCATTGTTCACCAGCGCATCGACGCGCCCGAACCGAGCCATCACAGCGCTGGCTGCTGCAGCCACCTGATCGGGCTGAGAAACATCGCAATGCACAGCCAACACATCCTCTGGACGACTCAGTGCATGCACCGAAGTGTCCAACGTGGACTTGTCGATGTCCAGCAAAGCGACTTTGTAACCGTGGTTCAGAAACCATTGGCCAATCGCCAGTCCAATGCCGCGGGCACCCCCCGTCACGACGGCTACAAGAGATGTGGGTTGGGATGTTGTCATGGTGTTTAAAAAGTGAAGAAGGGAAATTTCGCAACTGCGTTCGGGTCCTATTTTGGGACAAATTTGAAGCCCCATCTGGTGGCGCACCATGAAAAAAGCCCGCAGGGCGCAAGCACTGCGGGCTTTTTGAGAGGCGGGTGGCTTGCACCACCCAATGCACTACCGGTGCATCAGCCGTGGTAGGCCGACTCGCCGTGAGACGAGATGTCCAGACCTTCGCGCTCGGCTTCTTCGGCAACACGCAGACCGATGGTCAGGTCAACGATCTTGAAGGCGACCACCGAAACCACGCCCGACCAGACGATGGTCATCAGCACGGCCTTGGCCTGGACCCACACTTGCGCGGCGATGGCGTAAGCGTCGGGTGTGACCATGGCCACAGTGACCCAGTCGCCCACAGCGCTGGGGCCGCCCAAGACGGGCGAGTTGAACACGCCGGTCAGCAAGGCGCCGACGATACCGCCCACACCGTGCACGCCAAACACATCCAGCGAGTCGTCAGCACCCAGCATCTTTTTGAGGCCGTTCACGCCCCACAGACAAGCGAAGCCGCCGATGAAGCCGATGATCAACGCGCCGCCGATACCGACGTTGCCGGCTGCTGGCGTGATGGCCACCAAACCAGCCACCGCACCCGAAGCCGCACCCAGCATGGAGGCTTTGCCGCGCATCAGCGCTTCACCCACACACCAGGCCAGCACAGCTGCCGCCGGCGCCACCAAGGTGTTGATGAAGGCCAGTGCCGCGAAACCGTTGGCTTCCAGCGCCGAGCCGGCGTTGAAACCGAACCAACCCACCCACAGCAAGGACGCACCCACCATGGTCAACGTCAGGCTGTGAGGGGCCATCGATTCACGGCCATAACCCACGCGCTTGCCCACCATGAACGCACCCACCAGGCCAGCGACAGCGGCGTTGATGTGCACCACGGTACCGCCAGCGAAGTCCAGCGCACCCCACTGCCACAGCAGACCGGCTTTGCTGGTCATCTCATCGGCCACTTCTTTGGAAACGTAAGCGTCAGGACCCATCCAGAACCAGACCATGTGGGCCACAGGCAGGTAGCTGAAGGTGAACCACAGCACCATGAAGGCCAGCACGGCAGAGAACTTGATGCGCTCGGCAAAAGCACCCACGATCAGTGCACAGGTGATGCCTGCGAACGTGGCCTGGAAGGCGGCGAACGAGATCTCTGGGATGACCACGCCTTTGCTGAACGTGGCCGCGTTGGCAAAGGTGCCTGCGACGTTGTCCCAGATGCCCTTCATGAACAAGCGGTCAAAGCCACCGATGTAGGCATTGCCCTCGGTGAACGCCAGGCTGTAGCCATAGACAAACCACAGCACGGTGATCAACGAAAAAGTCACCACGACCTGCATCAGCACAGACAGCATGTTTTTGCTGCGCACCAAACCGCCGTAGAACAGGGCCAGGCCCGGAATGACCATCAAGATGACCAAGATGGTGGACAACATCATCCAGCCGGTGTCCGCCTTGTTGGGCACCGGTGCAGGGACCGTTTCTGCCGCAGCAGGTGCTACCGCCGCGGGTGCAGCAGATACGGCAGGTGCGGCGACCGAATCGGCCGGTTTGGCTTGCGCAGCAGGTGCCACGGCGGCTGGCGCCGTCTGGGCGGTGGCGACCGAAGCCGCACCGAAAACACCCAGACCCAAACTCAGGCCCAAAGCCAGGGTTGCGAGCAGTTTTTTCATTTTTCGACTCTCTTTCTGATCCATCAAAGGGCTTCGCCACCGGTTTCACCGGTGCGGATGCGAACCACTTGTTCGAGGTCGTAAACAAAGATCTTGCCGTCACCGATCTTGCCGGTGCGGGCACCCGTTTCGATGGCTTCGATCACGCGCTCGACGAGGTCGTCGGACACGGCCGCTTCGATCTTCACTTTGGGCAAAAAGTCGACAACGTATTCCGCACCCCGGTACAACTCGGTATGGCCCTTTTGACGGCCAAAACCTTTGACTTCGGTCACGGTGATGCCCTGCACGCCGATGCCCGAAAGTGCTTCACGCACTTCGTCCAGCTTGAAGGGTTTGATGATGGCGGTCACCAGTTTCATGATGGCTCCTTGTTGGAAATGAGGGAGATCAGAAGGCGTATTTCAGGCCAACGACCAGGCCGGACTTGCCATTGAACTTGTCTTTCAATGTGTAGAAAGTCCTGTCGGCGTCTGTCCCAACGACAGCCGCAGTGGCACTCAAACCGTTACCCAAATCCTTTGTCAAGGTCAGCGAGTAATCCGTGTAAGAGCCTGCGTCGTCCGTCACGTTTTTGATTTTTTGATAACCGACGTGTGGCGTCAAAGAAAAGCCGTTGCCGAGATCAAATGCAGCACTCAAGTCCAGGTAGTAGCTGTTTTTGCTGTCAATGTTCCCAAACAAATTCGAAATTGCATGGGAGTACTTGGCTGTGACCACTCCGAAAGTAGCCGCACCGTAAACTTCATTGGTGTTCGCATTGACACCGTAATTGGCGTAGTTGTTGCCAGAATATTGGTAACGCAGGAAACCGACGTCGTAGGCCACGTCACCCACAGCGCCTTTGTAACCACCATACAAATCCACCTCTGTAGAGCCAGCAGTGACCCCGGGCGTGTCTTTGATCCACTTGATCGTGGAACCCCAGGCACCGACATAAAAACCGCTCTTGTCAGCGTAGTCCACACCGCCTTGCAAAGCAGGCTTCAGACGGGACTGGGAAATGCCACGGTAACGGTAATCGCTGACGGCACCCACGTTGAAAGACAGGCTGCTCTCGGGCGCTGCAGTCTGGGCTTGGACCAAACCACTCACGGAAGCCAGGGCCAAGGCCATCAGGGAAGGAACGAAGATTTTTTTCATGAGGAACTCCAATAAAGTGAAGAAAGGCCCAAGCTTCCAAGCAGGGAGCGTGCCAACTATCAGCCCAAGCGCCCGCCAAGGGCATTCACCAGTGCGCCTGCACTCTGTGCGTGATTGAATGGCATTCAAACAAGTTCAGTGCATCCCGTCAGGGTGCTTGGACACACACCATGCACCAGCATGGGGCAGGGAGAAAAAATGAGTCTCGCTTTGGTGCGCAGTCGCGCCCTGATTGGCCTGCAAGCGCCTGCAGTCACCGTTGAGGTGCATCTGGCCAACGGCCTGCCCAGCTTCACCTTGGTGGGTTTGGCCGATGTCGAAGTCAAGGAAGCCCGCGAGCGCGTGCGCTCTGCCTTGCAAAACAGCGGGCTGGACTTTCCGCACAACAAGCGCATCACCGTCAACCTGGCCCCGGCCGACCTGCCCAAAGACTCGGGCCGTCTGGACTTGCCCATTGCGCTGGGCATCCTGGCGGCCAGCGGGCAGATCGACGCCAATCGGCTGGCGGGCCATGAGTTTGCCGGCGAGCTGTCTTTGTCCGGCGAATTGCGCCCGGTGCGGGGGGCACTGGCCATGAGCCTGGTGCTGCGCCAGCAACAGGTGCGCACCCGCCTGGTGCTGCCCCCGGGCAGCGCCGAAGAAGCCGCACTCGTGCCCGATGCCGAAGTCTTTCGGGCCCGTCACCTGCTCGATGTGGTGCAGCAGTTCCTGCCGCCCACGAACGAGCCACCGCCCGAACCCGGCGACGGTTGGGCCCGCATGGCGTCCAGCACGCCCGGTACGCCACCGCACTACGCCGATCTGGCTGATGTGAAAGGCCAGGTGGGCGTGAAGCGGGTGCTGGAAATCGCCGCCGCCGGGGGCCATTCGTTGCTGATGGTCGGCCCACCTGGCTCTGGCAAGTCCATGCTGGCGCAGCGCTTTGCCGGTTTGTTGCCGCCCATGTCGGTCGAAAACGCTTTGGAGTCGGCCGCCATCGCCAGCCTAGCGGGCCGCTTTGACCTCACGCGCTGGGCGCAACGCCCCACGTGCCAGCCGCACCACTCGGCCAGTGCCGTGGCACTGGTGGGCGGTGGCTCGCCGCCCCGGCCCGGCGAAATTTCGCTGGCGCACCACGGCGTGCTGTTTCTGGACGAATTGCCCGAGTTTCCCCGCGCGGCGCTGGAGGCGCTGCGTGAACCCCTGGAGACCGGCAGCATCACCATCGCCCGGGCCGCCAGGCGCGCCGAGTTTCCAGCGCGCTTTCAACTGATCGCGGCCATGAACCCCTGTCCTTGCGGTTATCTGGGCAGCGCCACGCGAACTTGCCGCTGCTCGCCTGACCAGGTCAGCCGTTACCAGGGCAAGCTCAGCGGCCCGCTGCTGGACCGGATCGACTTGCACATCGAAGTGCCCAGCTTGCCGGCCCACGACCTGTTGCATGCACCTCCCGGGGAAAGCACCGACACCCTGGCCGCTCGCAGCCTGGCCGCCCGCCAGCGGGCACTGGCCCGCCAGGGCTGTGCCAATGCCGAATTGCAAGGCCAAGCCATCGACGCCCAGACACGGCTGGATGACAACGCCATCGCCTTGCTGCAAAAAGCCGCCGCCAAATGGGGCTGGAGCGGCCGCAGCACCCACCGCAGCCTGAAAGTCGCCCGCACCATCGCCGACCTGGCGGGCAGCGACACCATCCAGGCCGCGCATGTGGCCGAAGCGGTGCAATACCGGCGGGTGCTCAAGGAAAGCTGAAGCGCCCAATCCGATGACACCGGTGCCATCAGATGTGGCATCGCCATAATGTGCTGATGCATGTTTTCCGCCGTCCTGCCCTGGCAGACCTGGGGCCCTTCAGTTTTTGGCTGTCCTTGCCCCAACTCATCACCTGGGGCAGCGTGTTCTACACCTTCTCCTTGCTCATGACACCCTTGGAGGCCGAACTGGGCATGAGCCGCGCCGAGTCGTCGCTGGCCTTCAGTCTGGCGCTGCTGGCCGAGGGGCTGATGGCTTATCTGGTGGGGCGCTGGATCGATGCCGGGCACGAGCGTGTGGTGATGAGTATGGGCTCGGTCTGGATCGGCCTGGGCTTGTGGGGCCACAGCTTTGTGCAGACCATCACCGGGTTTTATGCGGCGTGGATCTGGCTGGGGCTGGGCCTGGCGGCCACGCTCTACACCCCGGCGTTTGCGGTGGTCACACGCCGCTTTCCGCAAGACTTTCGCCGCGCCATCATCACCCTGACCTTTCTGGGCGGCCTGGCCAGCACGGTGTTCATTCCGCTGTTTGCCTGGTGGATGGACCTGTGGGGCTGGCGGCACGCGCTGTGGGCTTTGGCGGCCCTGCAGTGGGCCGTGTGCCTGCCTTTGCACGCCTGGCTGTTGCAGGGCGCACCGCGTCCACACCGCCGTTTGAAGCCGGCCCAAGGCCCGCAACCGAACGCATCCGACAGTACCGCAGGCCCGACACCACCGGCTTCGGTGCGCGAGCACCTGCGCCATCGCCCTTTTTGGCTTTTGGCCCTGTTCATGGTGCTGATGATGTCGGTGACGTCGGCCCTGCCCGCACACATGATCGCCTTGCTGCAAGAGGCGGGCTTGTCGGCCACGTGGGTGATTGCGGTGCCAGCGGCCATTGGCGTGATCCAGGTGGTGGGGCGATTGGTGTTGTTTGTGTTTGAACGCCACTGGGACGTGCACACCGCCAACCGCTGGATTCCAGGCTTCATCCCCATGGGTTTGCTGGCGCTGTTGCTGGGCGGTTTTCACCCCTTGGGGGCGCTGGTCTTTGTGCTGCTGTTTGGCCTGGGCAACGGCATGATCACCATCGTCAAAGGCACGGCCCTGGCGCAGTATGTGAGCCGCGACCACGTCGGCCAGCTCAATGGCTTGCTGGGCATGCCCATCGCGCTGGCCCGTGCGGCAGCGCCTTTGGCGGTGGGCCTGATGTGGTCTCCAGCTGCGGGCTACCGGCTGGCGCTGGGGTGGCTGCTGGTGGCCAGTGTGCTGGCCACAGCAGCGCTGTGGGTGGCGCAACGACACGCCCTGCGGGCGCGGCATTGAACCCCGTTTGGCTTCAGCGCGTCATCCAGCGCCGCGCCGCAAAACTCAGCGCATCCACACAAGCCACCATGAGCAGCATGGCGGCCAGCAGCGTGGCGGTTTTGTTCATGTGAAACAGGCCCATGTGGAACGACAGCAATTGACCCAGACCGCCCGCACCCACCACGCCCAACACGGCAGCGGCGCGAATGTTGTTTTCCCAGCGGTACAGGGCGTAACTCATGAGTTGCGGCAACACCTGGGGCAAGGTGGCATAAGCGAACACCCGCAGCGGCCCCACACCTTGTGCGCGCAGTGCTGCAGCCGGCCCGGTCGGCACATTTTCCATGGCTTCGGCAAATAAACGGCCCAACACGCCACTGGTGTGCAAGGCCAGGGCCAGCGTACCCGCCATCGGGCCCAGCCCGGCCGAGATCAACAGCAAAGCGGCCCACACCAGTTCTGGGATGGCGCGCAGCGCATTGAGCAGCCAACGCGTGGGTCTGCGCAGCCAGGCCGGGTCTTGCGGCGACAGGCGGCTGGCGGGAACCGCCAACGCCAGGCCCAAGACAGCGGCCATGGCGGTGCCCAGCGCCGACATGGCCAGCGTTTCCCAAGAGGCCCAGGCCACCTTGCGCACAAAGGCGGGCGACAGATCGGGTGGAAAAAACTCGGCCACAAAGCGGCCCATGCTGCGCAGCGCGTCCATGGACACAAAGGCCTGCCAGTCCAGCCCCAGCGTGGCAAAACTGGCCACCACCAAAACCCCCAAGGCGGCGGTGAACCAGCAAGCACGGCAGCGCGCATCGAACAGCGGGGGCGGCAATTTGTAGGGCAAATTGGCCGCCTGGCGCGGAAATGGCTGCTGCAAGGGCTTCATGCCAGCGCCTTTCGCAGCCAGGCACTCACGCGATCGGCCAGCGCCACCAGCGCAATGAACACCAAAAGCACGGTGCCCACTTCGCCACCGTTGAACATCTTCATCGCGTTGTCCAGCTGCTGGCCCAGGCCACCTGCCCCGACAAAACCCAGCACCACCGACGAGCGGATCGCACATTCCCAACGGTACACCGTGTACGAGGCCAGCTCGGCCGCGTGGCTGGGCAGCAGCGCATAGACAAAGGCCTGCAAGCGCCCGCTGCCATTGCGCATCAGGCTCTGGGTGGCGTGGCTTTCGCCGCTTTCCAGAATTTCGGCGTACACCTTGCCCAACATGCCCCCATAGGTGAGCGCAATGGCCAGCACACCCGCCGTGGGCCCCAGGCCCACCACACGCACAAACACCAGCGCCCAGATCAGCTCGGGAATGCTGCGCAACACCACCAGCACCGCACGCACGCACCAGCGCAGCGCCGCAGGCCCACGGTCCATGCGGCCCGACAAGGCCGACAGCGACAACACCCGCGTGGCCAGCAAGCTCAAGGGGATGGCCAACGCCAGCGCCAGCGTGACACCCGCCGTGGCCATGGCCACGGTGCGCCAGGTTTCGCGCGCCAGCATCTGCAAAAATTCGGCGTCATGCACCAGCGGCCAAAAGCTGCGCACAAAGTCGGCCGTGACCTTGCGGTTGTCCGGCTCCCAAAGCACCCACAAACGGAATTCGGTGGCCACCCCCAGCGGCCACAACAGCACCAGCGCCAACCCCAGCCAGAACACACGCGAGACAAAGGCCGGGTCGCGCACCGGTACAGCGGGGTGCACGGCCAGTGGCTTGGACCCAGGCCAATGGGGACCGGTGGTTGGCATGTCTATGGCGGGCGGGGTCACGGGCGACATCAGGCCACTTCAGCGGCAGTGCATCACGACAGGCGCAGGCGCTGCCGGCGCCACTTCATCGCGTGGCAAAGGCAAAGCCTCGCCACGCAACGCGTGTGCATGCTGGGCGTACAAATGCGCCAGGTGCTCCGGGCTGACCTGCTCGGCAGGCAAGTCAAACACCAGCTGTCCATTGCGCAGGCCGACGATGCGGGGAAAGTGCGCCAGCGCCATGTCCACTTGGTGCAGCGTGGCCACCAACGTGGTCTGGCGTTCGCGGGCCAGGTCCACCAGGGCCGTCATGGCCATGCGGGCACGCACCGGGTCAAGCGCCGACAGGGGCTCATCGATCAGCCACAAACTGGCCGGCGCCAGCAAGGCGCGCGCCAGACCCACACGTTGGCGTTCGCCACCCGACAAACGGTCCACCCGCTCGAACAGCTTGTCGCCCAAGTCAAAGTGCGCCAAGGCCTCGTAGGCTGCCGGGATGTCGGACGGGTAAAACAGCGAACGCAGACTGGCCCACAGCCCCATGGCGGGCAAACGCCCGGCCAGCACCGAGGTCACCACCCGCTGACGCGGTGGCAGGGGCGGCACCTGTGGCGCCAAAAACAGCTGGCCGCGCAAGCGGCGCAAGGCCCGAACAGGCAATCGCCAAGGGTCCAGCCCTCCCAGTTTCAGCACGCCTTGCGTGGGCGGCTGGGCACAGGCCAGCACCTGCAGCAACGTGGTCTTGCCCGCGCCCGAGGGGCCAATGACCGCGATCTGCTCGCCGGCAGCAAGCTGCAAATTCAGCGCACGCAAAGCCGGTGCCGCGCTGGGCAACGCTGCTGGGTGCCGGGCCTCCAGGGCCTTCAGGTCGAGATTCACAGGGGGCAGACCAATGGTTTACAACAAGCCCGCGCTGCGTGCCGCCGACTCCAGGCCTTTGTAGTTCTCGGGCGTTGTCGGCACATAACGGGTGGCGCGGTTGAGCTTCAGGATTTCAGCGTGCTCGGGGTTGGCGGGGTTCAGCGCCAGCAAGGCGGCCTTGATTTTTTCGCGCAGGTCGGCGGGCATGTCGGCATGCACCGACCAGTTGTAGTTGAAGTAAGGCGGGGTGGTGAAGAACACATTCACCGCCTGGGTGTCGACCTTGTTGTCAGCGACAAACTTTTTCCACACGGTGATGTCGAGCGCAGCCGCATCGACCTTGCCGCTGACCACCGAGGCGATGGTCGCGTCGTGTGCGCCGCTGTAGGCCGTGCGCTTGAAATCTTTTTCAGGCTCGATTTGCGCTTGCAGCAAAAAGCTGCGCGGCATCAAATGGCCCGAGGTGCTGCTTTGCGAGCCAAACGACACCTGCTTGCCCTTCATGTCGGCCAGGCTCTTGATGCCGGAATGGGTCTTGGCGATGAACACCGACTGGAAACGCGTGTCTTCTTCGCGCTGCGCCAGGGGCACGATCTTGCCACCTGAACGGAGGTTGGCCTGCACAAAGGTGAAGCCCCCCAACCAGGCCAGGTCCACCTTTTTGTTGACCAGCGACTCCACCGCCGCCGGGTAGTCGGTCACCGGTGTGAACTGCACCTTCATGCCCAGTTGCTTTTCCAGGTAATTGGCCAGCGGCGTGAATTTGCGCACCTGCTCAGTGGCGGCTTCTTCGGGGATGGTGGTCACGCGCAGGACGGTTTGCGCGTTGGCCATGCTGGTGAACGCGGCCGACAAGGCCAACACGCCCGCCAAGGCAGCGGTCTGGATTTTGGAGACGAAAGAAGGGGTCATGGTGCAGGTTTTTCAGGACAACAAACAGCAGGGATTACACCCCGAAAGACATGCACCTCGCCTGGCAGGGGCCAAACCAGGCATGAAAAACCAATCCCCCGAAGCATTGTGGGAGCGCGCCCCTGCGCGCGAATGCTTCGGCCGCAGGGGCGGCCTCCCACAAAAAGCCCCACCGAACCTTGTGAGCACGCGCCCTGGCACCTCGCGCGGGTGCACTGGTTAACATGCCGCCATGACCGCACCTCAATTCATCCAGCTTGAACAGCACAACAGCGCTGCTGTGGTGCAGGAACTGTTGCAGGGCCTGAGCGCTTCGCAGGCCTTCACCTCCCCCAAATACCTGTACGACGCGCTGGGCTCGCGCCTGTTTGAGGCCATCACCGAACTGCCCGAATACGATCTGACCCGCACCGAGGCCCAGCTGATGCAACTGCACAGCGCCGACATGGCCCAGCACCTGCCCCATGGGGCCTGCTGGATCGACCTGGGTGCAGGCAATTGCGAAAAAGCCGGACGTTTGCTCGGCCCCCTGTCGGCCGGGCGCTATGTCGCAGTGGACATTTCGGTGGATTTTTTGCGCCATGCACTCGATGGCCTGCAGCGCCTGCACCCCGGCTTGCCGATGGCGGGTGTGGGCACCGATTTTTCGGGGGGTCTGCAATTGCCGGACGAACTGGGGCTGGACCCAACGCAGCCGCGCGTGCTGTTTTACCCCGGCTCCAGCATTGGCAATTTCACGCCCACACAAGCCGTGGATTTTTTGCGCAGCCTGCACCTCGTCTGCGGCACGGCCGCGCACAGTGGCTTGTTGATCGGGGTGGATTTACTGAAAGACGCCGCCGAGTTGGAAGCTGCCTACGACGATGCACTGGGCGTGACCGCGGCCTTTGACCTGAACTTGCTGCTGCACATCAACCGCCTGGTGGGCAGCAACTTTGGCGTGCGCGACTGGCGGCATGTGTCGCGCTTCAATGCCAATCAATCGCGCGTGGAAATGCACCTGCAGGCCCGCCACGCGGTGCATGTGCAATGGCCTGGCGGCGAACGCCTGTTTGCAGCGGACGAGACCATCCACACTGAAAACGCCTGCAAATGGACCGTGTCCGGCTTTGATGCCTTGTTGCGCGATGCGGGTTTTTCTGCCAGCCGGGTCTGGACCGATCCGGCCGCGCGCTTTGCGGTGTTTTGGGCCCAGGCCTGAACACCCGCTCAGAGCGCCACCGACCTGAACCCGGCAAAAACATCGCGCCGCTGCGGCACAAAGAAATTGCGGTAACGCACATCCATCACATGCACCGAAGTCGCTGTGCAGGCCCCGCGCAGCACGCGGTGGTGATGCCACCAGGGTGCCGAGTAGTCGCGGTACGGGTGGGCCACAAAACCGGGATAAGGGGCAAAGGGGCTGGCGGTCCACTCCCACACTTCGCCCCACGCCAAGCCGGACGTGTGCACCGCGCACTCCCATTCGGCCTCGGTCGGCAGGCGTCGCCCCGCCCATTGGCACCAAGCCTGGGCATCGTGTGCGCTCACATGCACCGCCGGGGCCTCCAGGTCCATCGCCTGCCAAAGGCCCAAGCGCTGCACTTGCCAGCGCCCTTCAAAACACCGCACATGCGGCGGCAAGGCATGGCCTGTGGCCTGCACAAAAGGCAGGTAGCGCGCCCAACAGACCGGCGCGGCATCGATGGCAAACGCCGACAAGGCCACCGGATGCGCCGTGTATTCGTTGTCAAAAGCGAAGCCCGGACCCGTGTGGCCCAGCGTCCAGACCTGCGCAGGCACAAGCATCTGCGCACCGGGCGGCGGCACTGCCAAGCCTGCACCACCGGCATCGCCGCCATCACAGCCCCCATGGCCAGCACACAAAGCCTCGGGCAAAGCCAGCCCCAAAGCCTGCGCCATGTAAACCGAGGCTTCGTTGTGCATGGCTTCGTGTTGCAGCACCAAGCGCCAGAAGTACAGCGCCTCATCAGCGGCCCCGCCAACCGCATCCGAACCCACCTCGGACTCCTTCTGCAAATTTTCCAGACTGCGCTGCAGCACCACGTCCAGGTACTGGCCCGTGCGCGCCAGATCGGGCAGGGCCAGGGCCCATCGGCTGTCGTGTGCCACCTCGCTGGAGTTGTACAGCGCATCGGCATCGGGTCGGATCGAGCCCGCCTGGCCCTCGCCGCTGCGGGTGCTGCGCGCGCCCAAGTGACGTTGGCCATGGCGCACCGTCCACCACTCCTGAAACCAGGCGATGTGCCCCCACTCCCACAAGGGCGGATTCATGCCGGGCAAAGGTGGAACCGACAAATCGGGCAAGGCTTTTTGCCAGGCTTGCATCAGCCCCAGGCTGCGGCTGCGGGTGGCCTGCAGGGCTTGGGCCAAAACCTGTGCGTCGGCGGTCCGCACGGCGCTGTGCACAGGGCCCATCACTCGGCCAGTGACCCGGCCCGTGACCTGACCCCAAGGGCACTGCCCTGCATCAGCCGGGATACTTTCATTCATGTATAAACCGCCCATGCAAAAACTTCGTGTGGTCATTGTCAGTCCCGCTCTGGCCGACGCCAACAACGGGAACTGGCAAACGGCGCGCCGCTGGCAACGCCTGCTGTCCCCGCATTCTGCCCGCATCGTGCAAAAGTGGCCCGATGCCCAGGCCGCGCAAGACGAGGTCATGCTGGCCCTGCACGCCCGGCGCTCAGCCGACGCGGTGCAGGCCTGGCACGCGCAGCATGGCCCACGGGGTCTGGGCCTGGCCCTGACCGGCACCGACCTGTACCGAGACATCGGGCACAGCCTGCAAGCCCAGCAATCCCTGGCACATGCACGTTCCCTGGTCGTGTTGCAAGCGTTGGGGGCCAAGGCCTTGCCGCACGCGCACCAAGCCAAAACGCGGGTGATTGTCCAATCCACCGGCACGCGCCAGACTTTGCCCAAAACCCCACGCCATCTGCGCGTGGTGATGGTGGGCCACCTGCGCGAAGAAAAAGACCCGCGCACGCTGATGGCCACGGCACAACTGCTGCCTGAAAACAGCGGCATCCGCATCGACCACATCGGTGCCGCGCTGGACCCGGCCCTGGGCCTGGCCGCACAAGCCACGCAGTGGCAATGCCCGCATTACCGCTGGTTGGGCGCGTTGCCACATGCGCAAACCCTGCAACGCATCCAGCGCGCCCACCTGCTGGTGCACACCAGCCGCATGGAAGGCGGCGCGCATGTGCTGATGGAGGCGATCTGCAGCGGCACCCCCGTGCTGGCCTCACGCATCGACGGCAATGTGGGCCTGCTGGGCGACGATTACGCTGGCCTGTTCCAGGCTGGAGATCCCCAAGGCCTGGCCGATTTGCTGCTGGCCTGCCGCACGCCACCGCACAGTCACCGCCTGATGGCACACTTGCGGCATCAGTGCGCCCTGCGCGCACCCTTGTTTGAACCCCAGGCCGAACGCGCCGCCTTGCACCGTTGGGTGCAAGACCTCTGGACTCCTTGATGCGCCCTTCTGATCAACACGTGCTGCGCGACCTGGTTTTGGTCGGCGGCGGCCACAGCCATGTGGGCGTGCTGCGCATGTTCGCCATGCGGCC
>CAKKRJ010000019.1 GCA_919902775.1 Burkholderiaceae bacterium | reverse complement strand
ACGCGGCATCGGCGTGCTGATCACCGACCACAACGTGCGCGAGACACTGGGCATCTGCGACCACGCCTACATCATCAGCGAAGGCCGCGTGCTGGCGGCAGGCACACCAGACGAGATCGTGGCCAACGCCGACGTGCGCCGGGTGTATCTGGGCGAACACTTCCGAATGTGATGCACACTGCGCCCGTCCACCCCATGAAAGCGCCACCATGAAACCTGGTCTGTCGCTGCGCATGTCCCAGCACCTGGCGCTCACGCCCCAGTTGCAACAATCGATCCGCCTGCTGCAGCTGTCCACGCTGGAGTTGTCGCAAGAAGTCGACCAAATGCTGGACGACAACCCGTTCCTGGAACGTGCCGAAGAAGAGGCCCCCGCCGAAGCCTTTGGCCTGGACCAGGCCGACACCCATGTCAGCCTGGGCGACCGCGTGAGCGAAAGCGCCAGCGCCTCCAGCAGCAGCGACGACGGCCCGAGCGAGCTCGCCAGCGAAGCCGTCACCGATGTGGCCGAGAGCTGGGACGGCGACGGCAGCGTGGACATGCGCCCCGACGACAGCGAATGGGGCGGCGATGCCCCGGCCCGCCAGAACACAGGTGAAGAAACCGCCGATGCGGTGGATTTGGCCCGCAGCAGCGGCTCGCTGACCGACTTTTTGCACCGCCAGGCTTTGTCGCTGCGCCTGTCCGAGATCGACCGTGCGGCGTTGCGCTTTCTGATCGAGTCCCTCAACGACGACGGCTACCTGACCGACACCTTGCCCGAGCTGGCCGCCAGCCTGGCCGGCAGCGATGACTTTGAGCAACTGGACGAGCTGGTGCACCGCTTTACCGTGGCGCTGGGCTTGTTGCAATCGCTCGAACCGGTGGGTGTGGGCGCACGCGATCTGGCCGAATGCCTGCGCATCCAGATCAAGGCCCTGCTGCAAAGCGAGCCCGAAAACGCCGTGGCCCAGGCGGCATGGGCCATTTGCGGCCAGCCACTGGAGATGCTGGCCAAGCGCGACTTCAAACGCCTGGCCGTGCAGTGCGGCCTGGACGAAGCCGTGGTCAAAGCCGCCATCCCCTTCATCGCACGGCTGGAACCCAAGCCCGGCCGGCCCTTTGCGCTGGCCGAGCAAAACATCATCATCCCCGATGTGCTGGTCATCAACACCAGCAAAACCGCCACGCCCAGGTTCCGCATCCAGCTGAACCCCGACGTGATGCCCAAGCTGCGCGTGCACGACATTTATGCCAACGCCCTGCGTGGCGGCAAAGGCGACAACCACGCCGGCTTGCAGCAACGGCTGCAAGAAGCGCGCTGGTTCATCAAGAACATCCAGCAGCGCTTTGACACCATCTTGCGCGTGTCCACGGCCATCGTGGAGCGGCAGAAAAACTTCCTCACCCACGGCGAGCTGGCCATGCGCCCACTGGTAC
The DNA here is from genome assembly GCA_919902775.1 of Burkholderiaceae bacterium. Classification (GTDB taxonomy): domain Bacteria; phylum Pseudomonadota; class Gammaproteobacteria; order Burkholderiales; family Burkholderiaceae_C; genus Limnohabitans_A. Next base: position 21,433 of record CAKKRJ010000019.1, on the reverse strand, counting down.
TGCGCGAGATCGCCGACGAGCTGGGCATGCACGAGTCCACCATCAGCCGGGTGACCACGGCCAAATACATGTCCACGCCGCAAGGCACTTTTGAGTTGAAGTATTTCTTTGGCTCCGGACTGGGCACGGACAGCGGCAGTGCCGCATCGAGCACCGCCGTGCGCGCGCTGATCAAACAGTTTGTCGCCTCTGAAAAACCGGCCAAACCGCTGTCAGACAACCAGATCTCCGAAATGCTCAAAGAGCAAGGCATCGACTGCGCCCGCCGCACCGTGGCCAAATACCGCGAAGCTCTGAAGATCGCCCCCGCCAACTTGCGCAAAACCCTTTGAGAAGACTGCTGCCGTGAATTCATTGAACCTGTTCATGCCTTGCGCCGCTGGCGTCGAGGGCTTTTTGGCCGACGAGGTGCACGCCATCACCGGCCTGACAGGCCACGACCTGATGACCGGTCGCGGCGGCGTGATGGCCCGCGCCTCGTGGCGCGATGCACTGCGCATCAACCTGCACAGCCGCCTGACGCAGCGCGTGCTGGTGCAACTGTCGGTGACCGACTACCGCAGCGAAAACGACCTGTACCACGCCGCCAGCGAGGTGGCCTGGGAAATCTGGTTCACACCCAAACAGACTTTCAAGATCGACATCACGGCGCAGCACAGCCCGCTCAACAGCCTGAACTTTGCGGCCCTGAAAATCAAGGACGCGGTGGCCGACCGTTTTCGCGCCAAGCGCGGCGAACGTCCCAGCGTGGACACCTCCTGGCCCGATGTGCGCATTTATGCCCACCTGACGCCTGAAACGCTCACGCTGTACATCGACACCTCGGGCGAGCCCTTGTTCAAGCGCGGCTGGCGCACCGACAAGGGCGACGCCCCGCTGAAGGAAACCCTGGCCGCCGCCATGATCGCGGCCAGCGGCTGGGACGCCAGCGTGCCGCTGTACGACCCGTGCTGCGGCAGCGGCACCATCCCGATTGAAGCCGCGCAGATCGCTTGCGGCATCGCGCCGGGCTTGCAACGGCGCTTTGGTTTTGAAAAGCTGCGGCCATTCCAGAACCACGTCTGGCAAGGCTTGATCGAAGAAGCCCGTGACCTCGAGCACGAACCTACCGCGCCGATTTTTGGCAGCGATGTGGCCTTCCGCATGGTGGATTTTGCCGAGCGCAATGCCGAGCGCGCAGGCGTGTCGGGCGTGATCGAGTTCCGCGGCGGCGATGCGCTGCAGCGCATGCCGCCTTGCGAAACACCTGGCGTGATGCTGCTCAACCCCCCCTATGGCGAACGCATTGCCGCAGCCGGTGTGGCCGGGCGCGGGCGCGACAGCTTTCAACCCGGCGCCCTGGCCAGTGCCCGGGCGGCCGAGCCAAGCCACCACCGCGAAACCGCGCAGACCGACGATGGTGGCGACTTCTTTGCCCAACTGGCCAGCCACTGGAAAAAGAACTACAGCGGCTGGAGCGCCTGGATGCTCACGCCCGATCTGAAGTTGCCCGGCAAGATGCGCCTGAAGGAATCGCGCCGCGTGCCCATGTGGAACGGCCCGATCGAATGCCGATTGTTTCGCTTTGACATGATCAAGGGCAGCCTCAAGCGCCCAGCCACAGACAGCCAAGGCAGCCAGACCGACACCCCGGGGGCCGCCGGGGCTCCGGGCACACCGGCGCCATGAGCCACAGCGCCCCGGTGCGGCGTGTGCTGGACACCAACATCGTGCTCGACCTGTGGGTGTTTGATGATCCCCGGGCCGAAGTGCTGCGCCTGAGCGTCGAAACAGGCGACACGCACTGGCTGGCCACGGCCGCCATGCGCGAAGAGTTGGCCCGCGTGCTGGCGTATCCACAGATCGTCAAGCGCCTGGTGCACCGCGACAGGCAGGCCCACACCGTGCTGGCCCACTTTGACCGCTGGGCCCAACTGCAGCCCGACGCCCCCAAAGCCGAATACGTCTGCAAAGACCCCGACGACCAGAAATTCATCGACCTGGCCGTGACCCACACCGCCAGCCTGCACAGCAAGGACGCCGCCGTGCTGTGCATGCGCAAGCGCCTGGAACGCTGCGGCGTGGCACTGAACCCCGTCACAGTCCCTACAATCCAAGCCTGAAAACAGGAAGCCCCATGAACACCACCGCTGGCTTGGAAGCCGAAGACTTTGACACCCTGGACAACATCCTCGACGACCTGCGCGAGCGGTTTGAAGAAACACCGCAATGGGAGTTTTGCGAGGGCTTCATGGCCGCGCTGGTTTGCTGCCGCCGCGCCATCCCCGATGCCGAATGGCTGCCCATGTTGCTGGGGGTGGACGAGGGCGAGGATGGCGGCAGCTTTGAAAGCGATGCCCAGCGCCAGCAATTCATGGCCTTGTGGCAGCGCCGTTTTGACGAAATCCAGCGCGCGCTGGACACCCCGGTGGAAGCCTTGGACGACGACCGCGCCTATGCCCCCGAAGTGATGGACGTGCGTGGCGCCATCGCCTCGCTCCCTCCTGAAGAGCGCGAAGAAATCGACGACAGTGAAATCCCGTCTTTTGCCCAGGTTTGGGCGCTGGGCTTCATGTTCGCGGTGGAAAACTGGCCCGAAGAGTGGGCCACGCCCAAAGACAAGGACGCCGCCAAGTGGCACGACCTGTCGCTCGAAGCCGTGGTGGCACTGACCGAAGACGACGACGATGTACCCACCTTGTCTGCCCTGGCCGAAGACGGCCCCCCCAGCGTGAGCGAGAACCGCCTGAACGCCTACGGCGAAGCCCTGTGGGCGGTGATTGACCTGCGTGAAATCTGGCGCAACATCGGCCCCCGCGTGGCGCAGGTCATCAAACCCGCCACACCAGGCCGCAACGACCCGTGCACATGCGGCAGTGGCAAAAAGTACAAGAAGTGCTGCGGCGCCTGAGCGCGCCGTCAGCCCCACCTCACACCATCCACTGCGCCAGCGCCTGGCAGCTTGCCTCGGGCAACTCTTCGGGAATGAAGTGCCCCGCAGGCATCAGCAGGCCGCTGACGCGCCCGCCGCGTCGCCAGCCGCGTGGGATGAGTCGCCATAGCCACGCAGATCGGGCAGCAGCAAGCGGTAGCGGTCTTTGAGTTGCTGCGCCACGCGCTGCCACATCACATATGTCTGCGGGAAGCCGTGCAGCAGCACCAGCACGGGCTTGTCGCTGAGCCAATCGGCTGAGCGGCGAAAGGCGACGGTCAGACCCTAGAGCGCGCGCGTCTCAAGCACAAAACCGTCGAACCAGGCCATCAGTCCACCCTGGCGCCCGAGGCTTTCACCACCTCGGCCCATTTCTTGTGCTCGGCTTCGATCATCGTTGCAAATTGTGCGGGCGTGTTGCCGCTGGGGATGGCGCCCAGGGCGGCCAGGCGTTCTTTGAGCGCGGGGGAGGCCAATGATTTGGCGACCTCTTGCTGGATACGGCTGACCACATCGGGCGGGGTGCCAGCGGGCGCGAGCAGGCCAAACCAGCTGCTGGCCTCGTAGCCTTTGAGTTTGCCCGCTTCTTCGATGGTGGGTGCATCGGGCAAGGCGGCCGAGCGCTGGCTGCTCGTGACCGCCAGTGCCTTGAGTTTGCCGGCCTTGATCAGCTGCATGGCCGAGGGCAGGTTGTCGAACATGACCTGCATATTGCCGGCGGCCATGTCGAGCAGGGCCGGGCCCGAACCACGGTAGGGGATGTGGGCCATGAAGGTACCGGTCATGCTCTTGAAGAGTTCGCCAGCCAGGTGGATCGAGGTGCCGTTGCCGCTGGAGGCCATGTTGAGCTTGCCCGGGTTGGCGCGCGCGTAGGCGATGAAATCGTTGACGGTGTTGATTTTGTGGGTGGCGGCGAACTCGCTGTTGAGCACCAGCACATTGGGCACGCCGGCCACCAGGGTGATGGGCGCAAAGTCCTTGATGGGGTCATAGGGCATCTTGGCGTACAAGGCGCGGTTGATGCCGTGGGTGCCCACCGTGCCCATCAAGAGGGTGTAGCCGTCGCCAGCCGATTTGGCCACCTGGTCGGCGCCGACGTTGCCACCGGCACCGCCTTTGTTCTCGATGACGAACTGTTGGCCAAAGGCTTTGGACAGGTCGGGTGCGAGCGCACGGGCCAGCAAGTCGGTGGTGCCGCCTGGAGCAAAGGGCACAACGATCTTGACGGGCTTTTGCGGCCAGGTGGTTTGTGCCTGGACGCTGGCGCCCAGGCCCAGCAGGGCCAGGCTCAGGGTGATCAGGTGGCCTCGGCGTGTGATGCGGTGCATGGCGATGTCCTTTCGTTGCAGGTGTTGCGGGTTTCACTGAACATGATGCCAGTGGCTTGGCCACGCGCGCTGTCACGCGGGGCGCATGTCAAGGGTTTGTTCGGATCAGTTCGGCTTGCAAAGCCGGTTTTTGCACCTTGCCCAGCGCGCTTTTGGGCAGGCTGTCCATGAAAACCACGCGGCGCGGCAGCTTGAAGCGGGCGATGCGTGGCTGCAGATGCGCCAACACCGCGTCTTCGCCAAGGGCCTGGCCCAGCGCGTCCGGGCTGCGCACCAGCACCGCCACCGGCACCTCGCCCCAGCGCGCATCGGGCAACCCCACCACGGCGCATTCGGCCACACCGGGCAGGCTGACCAGCAGGTTTTCGATTTCGGCCGGGTAAATGTTTTCGCCACCCGAAATCACCATGTCTTTGCTGCGGCCAACGATGGTGATGCAACCATCGGGGGCGCGCTGACCCAGATCGCCCGAGTGGAACCATCCGTCTTGCAAGCCCAGGCCTGCCGCGATCGAGGCTTCGCCATCGCCTTGCCAATAACCGCACATGAGGTTGGCCGCGCGGATGCAGACTTCGCCGGTTTGGCCGGGGCCGACCTCGCGGCCCAGGCTGTCAACGAGTTTGACTTCGGCTTCGGGCTGCGGCCAGCCTGCAGAGCCCATGCGCGCCATGGCGTCGGGCAGGCGCAGCACGATGGAGATCGGCCCGGTTTCGGTGCTGCCATAGACCTGGCCCGCAGGCACGCCGCGCGCGTGCAGCGCCTGCAAATAGGCCAGGGGCACGGTGGACGAGCCGGCGATCACGCCGCGCAGGCTCTGCAGCGAAGTGCTCTCCCAACGCGGGTGTTCCAACAGCGCGCGCAGGGTGGCCGGCACCAGCAGCGAGAGCGTGGGGCGGCTGGCGGCCAGTTCGTCGAGCCAGGCGGTGGCGTCAAAGCGCGGGTGCAGCACCACCTCGATGCCGGCCAAAAGCGCCGGCAGGGTCTGGATGCACAGGCCGCCCACATGGAACACGGGCAGGGTCGAGAGCACCTTGTCGCCAGGCACAAAGGCGTGCGCCCAGTGGCTGGCGCGCGCATTGGCCAGCAGTGCGGCCTGGGTGTGCACAGCCCCTTTGGGCCGGCCGGTGGTGCCCGAGGTGTAGGCCAGCAGCAACGCCTGGTCGCTGTGCACCTGCGGCAACGGCAGGCCGCGCGGTGCGGCGGTGGCGATCAGGCTGTCGTGGTGGGTGGTTTGCAGGCGCTGGCCTTGCAAGGCGCTGGCGACGGCCTGGTGCGCGCTGTCGTGCAACAGCAGGCGGGGTTGGCCATCGTCCATGACCTGCTGCAGCTCGGGCAACGCCAGGCGAAAGTTCAGCGGCATGAAGATGGCACCCAGGCGCGCACAGGCCACCAGGGTGACCAGCTGCAGCTCGTGGTTGAAACCCAGCCAGGCCACACGCTCGCCGCTTTGCACGCCCCAGCTGGCTTGCAGGTGCGCGGTGACGCGTTCAACGCGGCGCCAGAACTTGCCGAAGTCGTAGGCGAAGGTGTGGTCGGGCTTGCGCTCGTCGCCGCGAAACGTCATCGCTGGCTGCGCGCCGCGCGTCTGCGCCAGCTGCGCAAAGCGCGCCGCGATCAGGCTGCTTTCTTGATCAAACATCAGTCTGTTTCACCGGGTTCGTAGAGCGCTTCACGGCCGATGCGGTCCATGCACAGCTCGGCCGTCCAGGGCAGCATGAGCGAGCCGCAGCGCGCGTCGCGGTACAGGCGCTCGAGCGGCAGGCTTTTGAGCATGGACTGGCCGCCGCAGGTGCGGATCGCCAGGCGCGCCAGGTCCTGTGCGTTTTCCATGATGGTGTATTGCGCTGCGTAGGCGCGCAGGCGCGTCGACTTGCTGGGGTCCACTTTGGCGTCTTCGATGGCGCGCAAAAAGAGGTTGCGGGTTTGTTCAAGCTTGATGAACATCTCGGCCAGCGCGATTTGCTTGGTGGCGAACTGGCGGCGCTTGACGGGGCCGGTGCCCGGCACTTCGCCGCGCAGATAGGCCACGGTGAAATCGTAGGCTGCTTGGGCGATGCCCATATAGGTGGGCGAGAGCGTCATGAACATGTGGGGCCAGCGGCTGGCGGCCTGAAAGTACAGGCCTTGCGGCATGAGCGCGGCCTCGTCGGGCACGAACACGTCTTTGAACACCAGGTTGCGCGAAACGGTGGCGCGCATGCCCAGCGGGTCCCAATCGCCTTCGACCGTGAGGCCGGGTGCCGTGCGCGGCACGGCCAGGTAGAGCGTGTCGCGGCGCGAGAGCTCGGCGTCGGGTTTCTTCTCGGTGCAGAGCACGCCAAAATAATCGGCCGCGTCCGACAGCGAAGCGAAGATTTTTTTGCCATTGACCTTCCAGCCACCTTCGACCTTGACCGCGGTGGTGCCAAAGGGCTGCGCGCCGGCGGCGGCGGCGCCACCTTCGGAGAAGGGTTGGGCGTAGATGGCGCCGTCTTGCACAACGCGCGCGAAGTGCACCTTTTGGTGCTCGTGGTGCTGAGCGCGCTGCTCGGCTGTCATCTCCAGGTCTTCAGAGAGCAGACCGCTCCAGAGCATGGTGCACACATGCATGTTGAAGGTCAGCGCGGTGGCGCCGCAGAAGCGCCCGATTTCGGCCGACACCAGTGCGTAGGTGGCGTAGTCGGCGCCATGGCCGCCATGCGACTCGGGCACGCACAGGGCCAGCAGGCCGGCCTCGCGCATGTCGTCGTAATTGGCGAAGGGGAAGGCGGCATCGCTGTCGAGCTGCGCGGCGCGTGCAGCAAATTTGTCGCGCCCGAGCTGGCGCGCCAGCGCCATCAGCTTTTTCTGTTTGTCGCTCAGCGGGTAGTCGTCGCCACAGATGGGCATGGTCGTTGGCAGGGTGGTGTTGGTCATGGAGATTCCTGAGTCAGTGGGAGGCTGCGCCCAAACGCTGTGCCGCAATGCGGTTCACAAAAGGCAGCAGCGCTTGGACGAAGTGGTCGGGTTGTTCAAAGGTCAACAAGTGGCCCACGCCGCCCAGGCACAGGTATTGGCTGTTGGGAATCTTGTCGGCCATGCGCTGCACCACACTGGGTGCGGCGGTGCGGTCGTGTTCGCCAGCGATGCACAGAGTGGGCACGCTGATGCCGGGCAGGGCCGCGCGTTGCTCGAACTGCACCAGCGCGCCCAGCGCCGCCTGGTAGGCGGTGGGGGTGATCGAGCCCATGCAGGCCAGGGCCTGCGCCAGGCCGGGGCCGCTGTAGCCGGGCGCCACCATGGTCGGGATCAGGCCGGCGGCCACCTCGGCCATGCTGCGGCCGGCTTGCAGCGGCGCCAGACGTTGTGCCACGAAAGCCTGCTGGAAGTCGCCGCTGCCGTGGCCAAAAGCCGGGCTGCTGGCGACCAGCACCAGGGCGGCCACGCGCTCGGGGTGGCGCGCCCACATTTGCAGCGCGACCATGCCGCCCAGGCTGTGGCCGACGAGCACGGCGCGGGTCAGACCCTGTGCGTCAAGCAAGCGCGCCAGCGCGTCGGCCAGGCCGTCAAAGTCATAAGGGTCGATGCTGGGGCTCTCGCCATAGCCGGGCATGTCCCAGGCCAGGCTGGCGTGGCCCGCTTGCGCGCAGGCCGCTTGCACCGGGGCCCAACCACTGGCGCGCCCGCCGATGCCGTGCAGAAACACCAGCGAGCCCGAGGCCGCATCAGCAGCTGCCTCTGTAGGAGCGCGCAGGGGCGCGCTCCCACTGGCTGGCACCCGAACGCAGGTGGGTACGGCGCTCATGCCAGGGCCTCGCTGACCAGCGCGCCGGCGTTCACGGCCACGCTGTCGTCGAGGCGGACGGTGCAGCCGCGCATGGGCAAATCAAAGTGGCCCAGGGTGTGGCGACCGGCGACCTCGTTGGCGCCGGTTGAATACAAAAAGTTGCCGGCAAAGGCGCGCAGCTCGGTGCCGTTGCAGTCGCGCTTGTCGTAAAAAGTCATGGCGTCCCAGCGCGCGGCCGGGTTCAGGCCAAAGCCCACGTGCGAGACGGCGTAGCAGGCGCGGTGGCCCTCAGCGTCTTCCCAGGCCTGGTAGTAGCCTCGCATCATGTCCGCGTCGACGCCGCTGCCCTCGATGGCGACCACGCTGTCGTTTTCGATGCGCAAGGTGACGGCGCTTTGCAGGTAGCGCTTGAAGGTCAGGTTCACATCGCCCGGGGCCATGACCAGGGTGCCGTTGACGCTGCCGGCCTTTGGAAAGGCCAGCACCAGGCCGGCCGGCCAGTGCGAGACCATGCCAGGCTTGTTGCAAAAGCCCCAGACGCCGCCGACCACCGCTTGCTGCAAGTCCACGCGCAAATCGGTGCCCGCGGCAGATGTCACCTGCATGTGCTGCGTGCCCTTGAGCTTTTTCATGGCGCTGCGCACCACGCCTTCGAGGGCCGGGTCGGGCACGGTGCGTTCGAGAATTTCGGGGTGTTCGTTGGAGACCATCAACAGGCGCGGGCGCTTGCCGTCCACCCCTTGCATGATGGCCGGCAGTTCGGGCGCATGCAGCAGGCCTTCGACCGTGCAGTCGACGATGAAGTCGGCACGCGCCAGCGCCGCCACCACCGGGCCGAGCTGGGCAATGGCGTCGCTCGCGCCGGTGGAACGCACAGGGGCCGGGGCGGTCAGCGGTGGCGTGGTCAGGGTGAGTTCGAAGACTTTGGCCCCCAGGCCTTCGAGCGCGAGGCGGGCCAAATCCACCAGCACGCGCCGGGACTGGGTTTCCGCGAGAATCACGGCGACTTCACCCGGCTGGACCTTGCACAGCGTGAAGGTGCGGGTGAAGGCCGCCAGCCATTTGTGTTCGATGCGTTCGACGAGCATGGGTTCTCCTGTTGTGAACATGTTATATGAAATTTCATGGAAATTCATCCATAATGACCCCATGCGATCCCCGCGCCACACCTCCCCCCCTGCCGATGTCCGCGCCCTCAACCCGGACTTTGAGACCGCCCACTTTCGCCAGGCGCTCTCGCGCTTTGCCACCGGCGTGACGGTGGTGACCACGCGCGCTTCAGACGCACTGGCGGGCCAGGCGAGCAGCAATCAGTTTGTGGGCCTGACCGCGAGTTCGTTCAACTCGGTCTCGCTGTCGCCGCCGCTGGTGCTGTGGAGCCTGGGCCTGCACGCAGGCAGCCTGCCCTTGTTTCATGCCGGCACGCACTACGTCATCAATGTGCTGGCGACCGACCAGCTGGAGTTGTGCAAACGCTTTGCCTATGGCCAGGGCGACCGCTTTGCCGGCGTGGACTACACCCTGGGCCAAAGCGGCCTGCCCATTTTGGACGGTGCGCTGGCCTGGTTTGAATGCCACAACCGCAGCCGCTACGAAGAGGGCGACCACGTGATTTTTGTGGGCGAGGTCGAACGCTGTGGCTTTGCCGAAAGTGGCGAGCCGCTGGTGTTCCAGGCCGGCCAATTCGGCAGCATCCGGCCTTTGCAGCCGTGAGCGCCGCAGGTTTCGTCGACGACTACCTGGCCTATCTGCTGGCGCGTGCCAGCCATTTGATTTCCAGTGAATTCCACGCCGTGGTCGAGGCCAGCGGCCTGTCGCTGTTGGAGTGGCGCGTCATGGCCACCCTTTCGGGCAAAGACAGCCTGAGCATCAACGAACTGGCCAGCAGCGTGTTGGCCAAGCAGCCCACGGTGACCAAGCTGGTGGGGCGCATGCAGGAGGCTGGCTGGGTCAGACGCTGTGACGCGGCGCACGACAAACGCCAAAGCCTGGTGAGCCTGACGCCGGCCGGCAGGCGCAAGGTGCAGCCACTGCTGGTGCAGGCCAAGGCGCACGAGGCCGGTGTGGTGGCCGAGCTGGGTGCGGCCCGGGCCGAGCAGCTCAAACGCATGCTCGAACGCTTGATCGCGGCCCATGCTGGCGAGGGTGAGGGCTGAACGGCGCGGGCATCCCAAGCCAGCGCCGCATCTCATTCGGAGACTTCATATGAACGCAAATCAAATGGCTGGCTTGAAACGCTGGTGCGTGGCGCTTGGCCTGTGCTGGGCCACTGTGCTGCAGGCGCAGCCTTGCGCCGACTTGCCCGCCGAGCGGACGGTCTCAGACCAAAAGGGCGGCTGTCTGGCCGTGCTGCCCATCGCCCAAGCCCAGGCCCAGCCCGGGGCCAAGGTGCTGGTGGTCCTGCTGCACGGTGACGGCGAGGGGAAACTGGGGCAAAGGCAGGTTGATCGCTGGTCTGGCATAGGTCGCAGCTTGCTGGACACAACGCGTCATGTGGTGTTCATGGTTCGCCCGGGTTACCAATCGCCGATCGGCGATTCCAGCGGCTGGGCCAATCCCCATGACGACGATTACACGGCGAACAATATGGCGCGCGTGGCCGGGGCTTTGTCGGTTTTGAAAAAGCGTTACCAGGCAGAAAAACTCATCCTCGTCGGGCATTCCGGCGGGGCCGCGACCTCGGCGCTGGTCTTGGGGCGACACCCAGGCATTGCCGACGCGGCCTTGCTCCTGGGCTGTCCTTGCGATGTGCCACCCTGGCGCAACCATCGCAATGCGCAAAGGGGGCGCGGCGGGCCTTGGCGCAACAGCTTGAATCCACTCGATGCGGTGGCCAGCATTCCGTCCACGACCGTTGTTTTGGCGGTGACGGGCGGGCAGGATGACAACACCCTGCCCGAGTTCGCGCGGCGCTGGGTAAACCAGGCGTCGACCAAGGGGTTGCCCGCCGAGTTTGAAGAAGCGGCGGGCTTCACCCATTCCAGCATCCAGCAGTGGCCAGGCATCGCCCCAAGCGTGAACCGCTTGTCGGCGGCCTTGGGCCATTGACCGTCAGGACGCGGCTTTTTGGCGGCCGGCCCACACACCGATGCCGACCAGCAGCGCACTGATGAGCAGCAGAACGATCAAGGTGCTGTCGGGCACATAAAACGTGGTGTAGACGTCCCAGCCCAGTTGACGCAGAGCGGTAGAGACATCTGTGTAGATGCCCACCAAATGGCCGCCCAGGGTGCCGGTGATTCCCAGCAAGCCGCAGCCCAGAGAGGCCAAGCCGGCCTTGACCCAGCGCGACAAACCATCCCAGACGCTTTCGCCGCGTGCCTGGCGAACCCACAGAATGACGGCCCAGTAAGCGATGGTCCAACTGGCGGTCAAGACGTGGTTTCTGCCGAGTGCCGAGGCGGAAATGGTTTCCCATGGCCACACCATCAGACCCACCGAGAAGGCGATGATGCCCGACAGCAAACCGAGGCTCAGCAGGGGCACCAAAGCCCGGTCAAACAACTTGGCCGTGGGGCCGTCCGAGAGGGTACGAAACAGGATGACCAAAGTGGCTGTCATCCACAAGGCGATCGGGAAATGAACCAATACAACGTGATAGGGGGCCATGTTCATGCTCCTGGTTGACGCTTGACCAACTGATGAAAGGCCACGCCGAAGGCCAAGATCATCAACACACCTGCCCACAGGGTCAGCCACCACTGCCTGCGAATTTCTTCTGCAAACTCTGCCTCAATGCCGTAGTGCTTCAATTGCTCCACGCTGTGGTGGGTGGTGACGGGCTGGCCTTTTTTGATGTTTGGTGCACCCGCGTGCTGGCGGCTGTTCAGGTGGGGCCAGCTCACCTGACCGGGGTAGAACAGTTCGACCTGGGTCCATTTGTCGCCCCAGGTGGGCTGCTCGGTGGCGAACTTGGTGGCCACAATGTCACCCGGCCGCTCCAGCCCCAAAGAGACGGGCAAAGACACATAGTGCCAGCGCGCCCCCGTGGCCATGCGGTGGATGGCAAAGGCCAGAGCGTAGGCGCCCCGGTCTTTCAAAATCTTGTCGTCCAGCGGGTGGCCGGTGTCGAGTTTGCGCGTCAGCGTCACATCCCAATAGCCATCGGCCCAGCGGCCTTTGCCCTGCACCGCGATATCGGACATCGAACCCTCGGGCGTTCGCAGCAAGCGGCGCGGCAAGGTGTCGCCGTCTTTCCAGTCGGCCTGGGGGTCAAATGGAACAACATCCCCCTCGCGCAAGAAATAGACCGATTCCTGGTCGATCTTGTTGGACTGGATGTCGTCCCAGCGCAAGGCCTTGTAGCCGGTCTTGGCGGGGTTGAACATCCATTGCGGTTGGTTGGTCTTGCCATCCCAATTGCCGGTGGCAGAACTCTTGCCTTCGTCGCCCAGGCGTGCCTCTGCAATCACCTGATCGTCGGACATGCCTATCGGGTTGGAGCGGTGGCCGCGCCAATGCCACAAGTCCAGAAAATAGCCCGCCTGACGCTGTGCCTGGAGCGTTGACTCTGGCTGCACGCTGGACCAATCGTTGAGATCGGTGCGCGTCTCGGGCAAGGATTTCGTGACCTCTTCTTGCTTGAGCTTTTTCCCGAGGTGGGGCTGCGCCGCAACCTCTTTGCCGTTGGCATGTTGTGTGAAACTGGCAATGCCGGAGCCAATCGCCAGATAGCCGCCGTAACGCGCAAATTCGGGCACGCTGCCATCGTCGAGCATCATGGCCACGCGGTCCTCGTGCATGCCGTCTTTTTCAGGGCCCGGATTGCCCTTGCCTTTGCGCACCCACTTGCCGCCTTCGTACACGACGACGTCATGAAAGATGCCGGGCTTGGCGGCCGGCCAGCGGTAGCGAAAGAAAATGTCCTTGTCGTTGTAGGCCGCCTGCACTTGCAGGGGAACAGTCAACTGTTGGGGGATGCTGATGCCCCGTTTGGGATCGTCTTTCACCGTTCCCGTGCCGTGCGTGAACCACGACAGCAGCAAGCCCCCGCCGAACAGGGACAACGCGGCTATCAGGCCTGCACGTTGAAATGAGTGCTTCATCTGTCTTCCTCGTAAACCCACATAAGTCATGTGGTCTTATGACGGTAGCACTCGCCTTCGCTGTGGCTTTGATTTGGATCAGTCCTGGTCAGATTCATCCGTGCAGGGGGGCTGCGGCTTTCTGGAAGGTTCGCAGGCTCAGACCGGGATGTGTATTTCTGGCCTCAGCCTCTCAGTCCGGCACCACCGCCGTGGCCTCGATCTCGACTTTGGCGCGGTCTTCCACCAGATCGACCACCTGCACCAAAGCCATGGCCGGGTAGTGGCGGCCGATGACTTCCTGGTAGATGGCACCCAGCTCTTTGCCACGCGCCAGGTACTCGCGTTTGTCTTTCACATACCAGGTCATGCGCGCGATGTGCTGCGGGCCCGCGCCTGCGCAAGCCAACGTATCGACGATGTTTTGCAGGGCCTGGCGGCACTGGCCGATGAAGTCGTCGGTTTCGAACTGGCCCTGACCGGTCCAGCCGATCATGCCGGCCACAAAGACCAGACGCCCGCGCGCTTCGATGCCGTTGGCGTAGCCTTTGGCGGGTGCCCAGCCTTCGGGTTGCAGAACTTTGAACATGGCAGTTTCCTTAAGATGAAATTTGCCGCAGCTTGAAGCGCTGCAGCTTGCCGGTTTCGGTGCGCGGCAGGGCGTCCACAAAAACCAGCTTGCGCGGGTATTTGAAGGGGGCGATGGTTTGCTTGACATGCTCTTGCAAGGCTTTTGCCAAGGCCGCGTCCGGCGCATGGCCGCTCTTGAGCACCACAAAAGCTTGCACGATCTGGCCGCGCTCTTCGTCGGCCATGCCGACCACACCGCACTCGGCCACCGCCGGGTGCAGCATCAGCGCGCCCTCGACCTCGGGGCCGGCGATGTTGTAGCCGGCCGAGATGATCATGTCGTCGTTGCGCGCCTGGTAGCTGAAATAGCCGTCGGCATCCATGACGAAAGTGTCACCGGGCAGGTTCCAACCGTCCTGCACATAGCTTTGCTGGCGCGGATCGTCCAGGTATTTGCAGCCCGTGGGCCCGCGCACCGCCAGGCGCCCCACCTGGCCCGGCGGCAGCGCTTGCATGTCGTCGCCCACGATCTGCGCCACATAGCCGGGCACCACCTGGCCGATGGTGCCGCGGCGCACCTGCGTGCCTGCGCTGGAGATGTAGATGTGGATCACCTCGGTGCCGCCGATGCCGTCGGTCATCTCGATGCCGGTGGCTTGCTTCCAGAGTTGGCGCGTGGCGTCGGGCAGGGCCTCGCCGGCCGAGACCGGGTGCTTGAGGCTGGAGAGGTCAAAGTCTTTGGCCAGTGCCGCCATCTGCCGGTAGAAGGTGGGCGCGGTGTAGCACTGCGTGGCGCGGTAGCGCGCGATGGTGCGCAGCAGCGTCTCGGGCGTGTGTTTTTCCAGCAGCACCGTGCTGGCGCCGTAGCGCAAGGCAAAGGCCAGCAAGCCGCCCAGGCCAAAGGTGAAGGCGATGGGCGGCGTGCCGCACACCACATCGTTTTCGTCCATGCGCAAGATGTGGCGCGGAAACAGATCGCACATGGCCAACACATCGCGGTGAAAGTGCAGCGTGCCCTTGGGCTGGCCTGTGGTGCCGCTGGTGAAGGCGATCAGGCACACATCGTCGCGGCTGCTGGGCGGCGGTGTGAAGGCGCCGCTTTGCCGCGCCATGCGCGCTTCCAGCCCATGGTCCTCGCCACTGCGAAAAGCCACCAGCTGCTGCAAGCCGGGTGTGTGGTGGGCGTGGCCCGGCGTTGTGCAGTGCTGCAACTCGTCCAGCAACAGGCTGTCGCACAGCGCCGCGCTGACCTGGGCTTTGGCGATGATGGTGGCCAGCTCGCCCGCACGCAGCAGCGGCATGGTCGGCACCACCACCAGCCCGGCCTTGACGGCGCCCAGCCAGCAGGCCGCCATCATGGGGCTGTTGCCGCCGCGCAGCAGCACGCGGTTGCCGGGCACCAGGCCCATCTCGTGTGTGAGCACCTGGGCAATGCGATCGGTCTTGTCCTTGAGCTCGACATAGCGCCAGCTGAACGCGCCCTCGTGCCGCTCGATGTCGGCCACGCCGTGCAGCGCGGTGCGCTGGCCTCGGCCCTCCAGCACATGGCGATCCACCAGTTCGACGGCGCAGTTGAAGTCGTCCGGGTAGTCGAGTTCGGGGCGCTCGGCGATGAACAGCGGCCACTGGTCTTGTGGTGGCAGCCGCTCGCGTGTGAAGGTGTCCACATGCCGGCTGGGCAAAAGCGTGTTCCAGTCTTTCATGTCCTTGTCTCCGTTTTTGTTTTAAACCGTCTGTGGCTTCGGCAGGGGCGGGATAGCTGTGGGAAAGCCAGCCTTGTTGTCACAACTGCGGTAGTCGGGCGGGGCCGTGCGAGGGCTGACGATTTCTGCGTACCCGCAGCATGAGGAAGCCCGCGTGCGGTCCTGCCCGACGGTCACAAAACCATCAGCCTTTCAAAACATCCTTGCCAATGATCAGCTGCTGCACTTCGCTCGCGCCTTCGTAAATGCGCAGGGCGCGAATCTCGCGGTACAGCGATTCGACGATGCAGCCTTTTTTCACCCCCATGCCGCCATGCATCTGCACCGCCATGTCGATGATCTGCTGGGCGTTTTCGGTGGCACACAGCTTGGCCATGGCCGCCTCGCGCGTGATGCGCTGGCCCTGGTCGCGCAGCCAGGCGGCGCGGTAAGTCAGCAGCGCGGCGGCGTCCAGCAGCGTGGCCATCTGCGCGATCTTGGTCTGCGTGATCTGGAAATCCGCCAGGTGCTGGCCAAACATGGGCCGCGAGCGTGCCCAGCCAATCGCCTCGTGCAGCGCGCGCCGGCCAAAGCCCAGCGCGGCCGCCGCCACCGAGGTGCGAAACACATCGAGCGTGGCCATCGCCACCTTGAAGCCTTGCCCCGCCTCGCCGATGCGCTGCGCAGCGCTCACCTCGCAGTTGTCGAAACGCAAGGTCGCCAGCGGGTGCGGCGCAATCACGTCGATGCGCTCTTCGATGTGCAGGCCGGGTGTGTCGGCATCGACGATGAAGGCGCTGATGCCACGCGCCCCCGGCGCTTCGCCGGTGCGCGCAAACACCACGTAAAAGTCAGCAATGCCGCCGTTGGAAATCCAGGTCTTGCGGCCGTTGAGCACGTAGCCGCCCGCCGTGGCCGTGGCGCTGCACTGCATGGCCGCCACGTCCGAGCCGGCTTCGGGTTCGCTCAAGGCAAAGGCCGCCAGCGCCTGGCCACGCGCCACGCGCGGCAGGTAGCGCGCTTTTTGATCGTCGGTGCCCAAGAGGCTGATGGCGCCGCTGCCCAGGCCCTGCATGGCAAAGGCAAAGTCCGCCAGACCGTTGTGAAAAGCCAGGGTCTCGCGCAGCAGGCCCAGCTGGCGCGTGTCGATCACCTCTTGCGCGGCGCCGTGCGCGCTGCCCGCCACGGCGTGGCGCAACCAGCCGCCTTCACCCAACAAGCGCACCAGGCGCACGCATTCGGCATCCACCGCGTCGCGGCTTTCATCGTGGTGGGCGTGTGCCAGGTGCTGGGCGCACCAGGCGTCCAGCCGCGTTTTGAAATCGCGGTGCGCGTCATCAAAAAAAGGCCAGTTGAGTTCGGCAGGGCTGTTCATTTCAGTTCCCTTCGAAGACCGGTGTCTGCTTGGCCACAAAGGCGTGGTAGGCGCGGTGGAAATCGTTGGTAGCCATGCAGATCGCCTGCGCCTGGGCCTCGGCTTCGATGGCCTCGTCCACCCCCATATTCCATTCCTGCTGCAGCATTTTTTTGGTGATGCCGTTGGCAAACGTCGGGCCGGCAGCCAGTTGCGCGGCTAGGGCCTGGGCTTCGCCGAGCACAGCCTCGGGCGTGCAGACGCGGTTGTAAAAGCCCCAGCGCTCGGCCTCTTCGGCGCCCAGGCCGCGCCCGCTGTAGAGCAGCTCGCTGGCACGCCCCTGGCCGATGATGCGTGGCAACAGCGCGCAGGCGCCCATGTCGCACCCAGCCAAGCCGACCTTGTTGAACAGAAAGTAAGTCTTGCTGCGGCTGCTGCCGTAGCGCAGGTCCGAGGCCATGGCCAGGATGGCGCCCGCGCCCGCGCAAACGCCGTCGATGGCGGCGACGATGGGCTGCGGGCAGGCGCGCATGGCCTTGACCAGATCGCCGGTCATGCGCGTGAAGGCCAAGAGCCCAGGCATGTCGAGCTGGGTGAGCGGGCCGATGATCTCGTGCACATCCCCGCCCGAACAAAAGTTACCACCCGCGCCCGTGATGACCACGGCATGGATGTCGGGCGCATAGACCAGTGCGCGGAAGAAGTCCCGCAGCTCAGCGTACGAATCAAACGACAGCGGGTTCTTGCGCTCGGGCCGGTTCAGGCTGACGGTGGCCACGCCGTCCTGCACTGCCAGCAGAAAATGTTCAGGCTGGTAGCTGGCCATGGGCTGGTTGTGGCGTGGGAGCTGGTGCGGCTGGCCTGGCAAATGTCTCTGGCTCATGTTTTCTCCTGCGTCGGGGTGGGGTTGCGGGACTTCAAGGTGCCCAGCAAGTGGTGCAACTGTGCTTGCTCAGATTCATTCAGTGGCGACAACAGCGCCACCACCCAGCCCTCGTGGGCCTGGGCCATGGCAGCAAAAGCCGTGCGTCCGGCATCAGTCAGCCGGACGGTGAAAGATCGGCGGTCTGCGATTTGTGTCTGCCGCTGCACCAGTTGTTCTTTTTCCAGTTGGTCCACGATGCTGGTGACATTGCCGCCGGTCACCATCATGCGGCGCGACAACTCGCTCATCGACAGGCCTTGCGGCTCACGCTCCAACTGGGCCATCAGGTCAAAGCGCGGCAGCGTGATGCCAAACTGCTCACGCAGGCGCTGGCGGATCGTGTCTTCCATGCGGGTGGTGCACGACAACAAACGCAGCCACAAGCGCAAGGAAGCGTGGTGGTCCGCATGGGCCCGCACTTCCATGTCGGTCATCACTTGTGCATTCATCTGTGGTGAGGTCATCCGGCCAGTTCTCCGCCGTCGATGGCAATCGCTTGCCCGTTCAAGGCATCGCTGCCGGGTGCGCACAACCAGAGCACGCTCTGCGCGACTTCCTGCGGCTGCACCAGGCGTTGCTGCGGGTTGCCTGCGGCCAGGGCCTGGCGTGCTTCGGCTTCACTTCTGCCGGTTTTGACCACCATGTTCTGCACCGCTTCACGCACGATGTTGGTTTCGGTATAGCCCGGACAAATCGCGTTCACGGTCACGCCCTTGCGGGCCAGCTCCAGTGCCAGGGCTTTGGTCAGCCCGACCACGCCATGCTTGGCGGCCACGTACGCGCTCACATAGGCGTACCCCTTGAGGCCCGCCGTGCTGGCGATGTTGATGATGCGTCCAGGCGTGCCGCTGTGGGCCGCCTCCAGCATGGCCGGCAACACAGCCTGAATGCAGTGGAAGGTGCCAGTCAGGTTGACATTCAGCATCTGCTGCCACAACGCAGCATCAGTCTTGGCGAATGGCTGACTTTGGGCCTGCCCGGCGTTGTTGACCAGGATGTTCACCGGGCCGAAACGGGCCTGTGCCTGTTGCACGGCCGCCTGAACCGACTGTTCGTCACCCACGTCCATGGGGGCGATCAACACGGCCACATGCGGCACCTGCGCGCGCAGGACTTCGGCTTGCGTCTGCAGCGTGTCTTGCGTTCGCCCGCACAGCGTGATGCGGCAGCCCGCTTGTGCCAGCGCCAAGGCAATGGCTGCGCCAATCCCAGCACCGGCACCCGTGATCAGCGCGTGGCGGTTATGCAGCATGGCGGTCCTTGTGTCTTGGCAGGAAGATCTGTGTGTGCGCCTGCCAAGGTCTGACGTAGTCTGCCGGTCGTTGGGAATCACCCATGTCAGTCTCCTTTGGGTGCGGCTTGCAAGGCACGCTCGCGGGCGAACCCGGCTTCAAGTTGCGCTTTACCTGACACGTAGGCGTGTGGCCAAGCGATGTCGGTGAACCCGATGCGTGCCGCTTCAGTCAGCGTCCAGGCCGGGTTGGCCAAGTGCGGCCGAGCCACCGCGCACAGGTCAGCACGACCGGCAGCCAGGATGCTGTTGACATGATCGGCTTCGGAAATCGCCCCCACAGCGATGGTGGCGATGCCCGCTTCCTGGCGGATGCGGTCGGCAAACGGTGTCTGGTACATGCGGCCGTAAGCGGGCTTTTGCAGAGCGCTCACCTGACCTGATGAGCAATCGATCATGTCGGCACCCGCGGCCTTGAAGGCCTGGGCGATGGCGACCGCATCGGCCGGGGTGATGCCGCCTTCAACCCAGTCATGGGCCGAAATGCGCACCGACATGGGCAGGTGATCGGGCCATGCGGCGCGTACGGCAGCAAACACTTCAAGCGGGTAGCGCAGGCGGTTGGCGAGTGACCCACCGTACGCGTCGCTGCGCTGGTTGGTCAATGGGCTGATGAAGCTGGACAGCAGATAGCCATGCGCGCAGTGCAACTCCAACCAGTCAAAGCCAGCCTGTGCGGCGCGTCGCGTAGCGGCCTCAAAGTCAGCGGTCACGCGGTCCATGTCGACACGGGTCATCGCACGGGGCACATCGCCATGGGGCAAATACGGCAAGGCCGATGCTGCCATCAATGGCCAGTTGCCCTCGCTATCGCCGGCAGGCAGCGGCTGGTCCATGCCTGCGCCTTGCCAGGGGCGGCAAGTGGCGCCTTTGGGGCCGGCATGACCGATCTGAAGACCGATTTGGGCGTCGCTTCGCGCATGCACCCAGTGGGTGATGCGCTGAAAGTCCTGCATTTGGCTGTCGTTCCACAGTCCCGGACAGCCGTGTGTGATGCGGCCATCGGCGCTGGGGGCGGTCATCTCGACCATCACCAGCCCTGCACCGCCCATGGCGCGTGCGCCCAGATGCACAAGGTGATCGTCCGCAACGCGGCCATCCACCGCCGCATACTGTGCCATGGGCGAGACCACCACGCGGTTCTTGAGAGTGATCGAGCGCTGCACATAGGGCGTGAACATCGGGGGGCACACATCGGTCGCGTTTTTGGACAATGCCGACCGCCCCGCAAACCAGGCCTCATATGCTTCGAGCCAGGCTTTGTCGCGCAAGCGCAGGTTTTCATGGCTGATGCGCTGGCTGCGCGTGAGCATGGAGTACATGAACTGCTCAGGTTCGAATTGATCGCAGTAGCGCTCCCCGCACACTTCGAACCACTCCATGGCATTCCAGGCAGCGTTTTGCAGGCGGATCACATCGATCTCGCGTTCGGCCTGGTAGTTCTTGAGCACTGCGGGGATGCACTCGGGCGTGTCGCCCAGCCCCTTGAATTGGCGCACCAATTCAATCGCATCTTCCAGCGCAAGCTTGGTCCCGGAACCGATCGCAAAGTGCGCGGTGTGCACCGCATCGCCCATCAGCACCACATGACTTTTGCCATTGAAGTGGGACCACTGCGCGCACTTGACGCGCTGGAAGTTGAGCCAGGCCGATCCGCGCAAATGACGGGCATTGGTCATGAGCTTTTCGCCTTGCAAATTTTTGGCAAACAGCTTTTCACAAAATGCAATGGAGGCATCCTGGTCGGCATTGTCCAAGCCGTGCGCCTGCCAGACGTGCTCAGGACATTCCACGATGAACGTCGAGGTTTGGTTGTCGAACTTGTAAACATGGGCCTGAAACCACCCATGCTCGGTTTTTTCAAACAAAAAGGTGAATGCATCGTACTGGCGATGGGTTCCCAGCCAGATGTAGCGGTTGGGACGGGTCACGATGTCAGGCCGAAACACCTCCGCCAAGCGGCCGCGCACACGCGAATTGATGCCGTCGCTGGCAATGATCAGATCGGCATCTGGAAAGTCCAAATCTGACTGCACGTCTTGCTCAAACACCAGTTTGACGCCCAGCTCCTCACAGCGCGCCTGCAAGATATTAAGCAACTTCTTGCGCCCAATGCCCACAAAGCCGTGACCACCGGAGCGGATCACCCGGTCTTTGAAATGCAACTCGATGTCGTCCCAGTGGTTGAAAGCTTGCTGCACGGCATTGGCGGTTTCAATATCCCATTGACGCATGTTCTCCAACGTCTGATCGGAAAACACCACCCCCCAACCAAAGGTGTCATAGGGCTTGTTGCGCTCAACCACGGTGATGTCATGGTGCGGGCCCAGCTTCTTCATGAGCAACGCAAAGTACAAGCCCGAAGGGCCGCCGCCAATGGATACGATTTTCATGTCTGCTCTCTTGCCGTGGAAGCAAAAGGTCAGCTAGGCCGACGCAAATGCTTTAAGCCTAAAGTATTTGGGCAAAACGAGACTGCGTCAATCGGGTGGAAACCCGTAGGCAAGAGATAACGTGGGAGAGGTGCGAATGAAGAAATGCTTCGCACAAAGAAAACGCCCCACCAACTGGTGGGGCGTTTCGGGCTGTAAAAGCCTGACGAT
>CAKKRJ010000018.1 GCA_919902775.1 Burkholderiaceae bacterium | reverse complement strand
GGATCCACACGGTGAAAGGCAGTGTGAAGATGGTGTAAGGCAGCACCAGGCCCAGCACCTTGTTGTAAAGACCGAGCGATTGGATCAGCTCGAACATGCCCGAGAGCACGGCCACCTGCGGGAACATGGACACGCCCAGCAAGCTCACAAGCAACAAGCCTTTGCCTTTGAATCGGATGCGGCCCAAGGCATAGGCTGCCGTGATGCCCATCAGCATGGCAAACGCCACCGTCAAAAAAGACACGGCAATCGAATTGACCAGGCTTTTACCAAAGGGCTGGACCCCTTCAAACAAAGCCCGGTAGTTGCGCAGATCGGCATTGCTGGGCAAAAGGTCGGCCGTGAACAATGCATTGCCCGTTTTGAGCGACGTCGAAATCGCATAAACAAACGGGTACAGCGACAAGATGACGACGATGGCCGAGATCAGGTACAGCAGCACCGAGGCCCATGTGGAGCGTTGTTTCATGGATTGTCCTCCGCCAATTTCACGCGGGTCAGGCGCAAGAAGATCACCGCGGTGAGCATGATGATCAAGAACAATGAGGTGGATGCGGCGGATCCGAAACCCATGTTGCCGTACTCCACCATTTCGCGGCGCACAAAACCCGACATGCTGATGGTGCTGCTGCCGTTGGAGGTCAGCACATAAATCAGATCAAAGACACGCAACGCGTCGAGCAAGCGGAAAACGATGGCCACCATCAAGGGTTGCCGAATCAAAGGCAAAGTGATGCGCCAGAACACGCGCAGCGGATGCACGCCATCGACCCGGGCCGCTTCGTAGCAGTCCTTGGGCACGGTTTGCAATGCCGCCAGCACCAACAAGGCCATGAAGGGCGTGGTCTTCCAAACGTCCACCAACACCACGGTCCATAAGGCATACGTCGGCTCGGCCGTCCACGCGATCTTGCTGCTGATCAGCCCCGCGTTCAAAAGCAGGGTGTTGATCACACCAAACTGGTCATTGAGCATCCAGCCCCACATCTTGGCCGACACGATGGTCGGGATGGCCCAGGGCACCAGCACCGCCGTGCGCACCAGGGCGCGGCCCTTGAAGTCCTGGTTGAGCAGCAAGGCCACGCCCAGACCCGTGAGGGTTTCCAGAACGACCGAGACCACTGCAAAGCCAAACGTGTTGCGTATGGAAATGCCCCAGTCGCCAGCCCAGAAGCCATCTTCATCGTTGGAATTGAAAAACAGACCGTATTCGCCAACGTAGTTTTCCAGGCCCACCCACTGGCCTGCGGAAATGTCGTTGATGTTGGTGTCGGTGAAGCTGAACCAAATGGATCGAGCCAAAGGCCAGACCGCCACGATCAGCATGAGCACGATCATGGGGGTCAGAAACAGCCAAGCGGTGCGTGTTCTTGAATGCATGGATTTCACCAGTGTTTGCGGCGGATTTTCTTCAGGCGCTGTTCCAGTCGTTTCACCGCCTCTTCGCCAGTGGCTTGCTTGGACAGAACTTCATGCGCAGCGCTGAAAACGCTCTGACTGACTTGGGGATACTTCAATCCTGTCAATGTGGCGGGTCTGGCCACGCTGTTGGCGAACACATCGGACAGGTTGGCCATGAAAGCATTGGCCGCAATCACATCCTTGTCTTTGTAGAGCTCGGGCAAGGTCGGGTTCAACGAGTTGCCAATGGCCCGGGCCTTTTGCACTTTGGCACTGGTCATGTACATCACCAGATCGGCCGCCTCTGCAGGGTGCTGGCTGTACTTGGACACGGCCAGCTGCCAGCCGCCCAATGCAGCGGTGCTGGGCTGACCCGGCAATTTGGCGATGCCCACTTTGCCTTTGACCGGGCTGTCGTCTTTTTCCATGAGCGCCCAGGCGTAGGGCCAGTTGCGCATGAACAAGGCGTTGGCATTTTGGAAGACGCCTCGGGCTTCTTCCTCTTCGTAGTTCAGAACCCCAATGGGCGAAATGGTGCCAATCCAGGAAGCCGCCAGATCCAAGGCCTTGGCAGCTTGCGGGTTGTTGATGGTGATGTTGCCCTCGGCATCCATGATCGCGCCACCGCCATGGCCGCCAACCAACTCGAGCGTGAAGCAAGTGAGCGCTTCATAAGCTTTGCCTTGAAAAACAAAGCCGTGAAAATCATGGCTGCCTTTGCTGCGCTCGGTCGTCTGAATTTTTTGTGCCATGCGCGTCAGTTCCGCCCATGTGGTGGGTACGGTTTCACCATACCGAGCCAGCAGATCTTTGCGGTAATACAACAAGCCAGAATCGGTAAACCATGGCATGGCCAGCAGTCGGCCATTGACCGTGTTGTTGGCCACCATGGCGGGAAAATGCTGACCCTCCCACCCTTTGCTGTAGGGCTTGAGGTCGGTCAAATGGTCTTTCAATATGCCCGGCCATGTGCCGTCCACGATCAGGACATCCACGTCACGGGACTTTGCCGCGAATAACTGGCGGTAAAGCGCAATCTTTTCGCCAAAACCACCCGGAGGTGAAAAGTTGCGGACGGTATGACCTGTTTTTGCTGCCCAAGCTTGTGCATGCTTGAGACAAAACTCCACATCGCTGCCGCCAGGGCCGCAAGTGATGGTGACCTCAACAGCGTGCGCCGATGTGCCCATGCCCATCCACAAGCTCAAAGTGATCAACCAGGGTGCAATAGTGAATTTCATGCGAGCTTCGTCCTTGATGCCACATCAGCGTGGCCGTGCAAGACAAAATGGGGAATAGCGGAGACAAGCGTTTGTCTCTCAAAAAAATGGCCGACGACATGTGCATGTCGTCGGCCCGTTCAAGTGACTTGATGCACACCTGAACATGTTTCCGTAGAAACAGCAAGCTGCGTCCCTGACGTCAGCCTGCCTGGCCAGTTGGATTAGAACTTGTAACGCACGGTTGCGCTGATGGTGCGACCCGTTTCGACGCCTGCACCGTACACGTTGCCACTGATCAGGCCAGCCGTGCTCGATGGGTACAGTTTGTTGAACAGGTTGTTCACGTTCAAAGAACCGATCACACCGTTTCCGAAGTCGTGGTTCACGAACGCGCTGACGATGTAGTGACCTGCAACCGAGGACGTGTTGGCATCGTTCAGGAACATCTTGCCGACACCACGGGCCGTTGCACCGAACACAGTGTTACCCACGGTGTAACGTGGAGACAGTGTGTAACGCCACTTGGCAGAACCTGCAGGGGTTTTGCCAATGTAGGTGCTGCTGGCCGTGTTCTTCGTGAACGACTCGTCACTGTAAACAGCGTTGGCATTCAAAGCAAAGTTGCCAATCGAGTAGCCCGATTCGAATTCAACACCATCAGCTTTGTAACCCAATTCACGCAGGTATGGACCGTCGCGCTGGATGTTACGTGTCGGATCGTAATCAAACTCTTTGGTGGTGGAGTGGAAGTAGGTCGCGGACAATGCGTAACGACCTTCACCCAGGTTGCCACGTGTCTTGGTACCAAACTCCAGCTGAGCAACTGGTGCCACAGCGATTTCATTAGCGCCCACAGCCAAACCACCCATCGCATTGAAGTTGTTCGATGTGGTCAACAAACGATCCGAAATTGCACGGTGTCCCAAGCTGTAACGGCCAAAGACGCTCTGGTCTTTGTTGATGCGGTAGTTGGCACCGGCGGAATAGTTGTTGTAGCTGGTCTTGTAATCAGCCAAGATGCGGTTAGTCGCTTGGTAAACGTTGGCACCACTGATGTTGTTGACTGCAACGCCTGTTGCTTGACCCACATCTGCGTAGCCATAACCATGGAAGTGCTCATTACGGATACCGGCGTCCAGATCCCAGTTGCCAGTCTCGAGGTTCAGGCCCAAGTACGGTGCAGTTGTGGTGAACTGTTCGTTGATGTTCTTGGCACTGTCAGCTCCCCAGCTGTTGTTGTACCCAGTCAAGCCTTGGTTGGTCAACGCTGCGTTCTGTGCGTTGTAAACATCGATCACAGCACCGTTATAGGCAGCTTCCACCACACGCGTGCTGATGCTCCATTTCTGAACGACGTTTTGGCGTGAATAGAACAAACCAGTTTTTGCGTTCAGCTTGTTGCCATTTCCCAGATCAAATGCCTTGGTGACTGAAAAATCGTTGACGAAGTTGCCCATGTCAGGTGTCTGCACGTTGATCGCACCACCTGTAGATACCAGGCCAGATGCCAGGTTTGCATCGGTCACCACTTGTCCTGCCTGGGGGCCATTCAAGTACTTCGCATACGAGGCACCGGTTATACCGCCCAAAGCACTGCTCAAAGTTTTGACATCCCAGAATTGTGTCTGGAATGCGCCCGCGTTTTGCGACACACGGAACTTGTTGTCAACGGTGAAGCCATTGTTCAGTTCGTTGTGGAATTCGAAACCTACCGACTTGGACTTGGATGTAATGCCATTGGTCAATGAAGACTGAGAAATTTGACCCGTCACTGGATCCATTGCAGGAAAGGTGCTGTTGAATTTGGAATACTGCGAGTCATACAGACCATTGAAACCACGTGCATTACCGAAATTGGACAACGCGCCATTGTTCGATGTGGCAGTCAAGAAAGTTTGCGGTGTTGTCGGCGCTGTTTCGTCCAGTGCCTTCAGATTCAAACGGACATAGCCTTTGGTTCCGTTGAACTCCTTGGTCACGTTGGCCTTGATCTGGTAACCATGCAATGCACCGGGCGCAGCCTGGCGAGCACCTTCGCCATCACGGAAGTAACCACCCACGTGGTAGTACATGTCGGTACCGATACGACCACCCACATCGCCATCCACGCGAGTTTCATTGAAGTTCAAACCCCGGGTAATGCCGATTGAACCACCTTGCTCCTTACCGGTCTTGCTCATGTAGTTGATCACGGCACCAGGAGCATGCGAAGCGTACACAGAAGATGAGCCTCCACGCAGCGTCTGGATGCTGTCAACGTTATTGTCGAAACGTGTCCAGTAGTCATTGTTCGAGAACATCATGTCACCGAACTGAACTGTGGGCAGTCCATCTTCCTGAATCTGAACGTATTTAGAACCGCCCGAAGAAATTGGCAAACCACGAACAGAAATGTTCGCGTTGCCACCGGGGCCTGCAGTGGCTTCGGTTCGGATTCCGGGAATCAGCAGCAACACTTCTGCTTCGGTGCGTGCGCCAAAATCCTTGACTGCGTCTTGATCAATGTCGGTCACCGAGACCGAGCTGCGCATTTTGGACTTGGCGGTCGAAGAGCTTGTCACGACGACTTCGTCAAGTTTCAGGCTTTCTTGGGCTTGAACAACGCCCGCCTGCAACAAAGCTGCCACGGCAAACGCTACAGGGGTGTAGCGGGGGTTCTTTTTCATCATATCTCCAGGGTGTAAATGAATGGACTAGTCAAATCTTTCAACTAGACGATTGAATTAAAGCGTGTTTGCAATCGATTGCAATTCAGTAAAAACCCTCGTGTGTTGCGAAAAAATCACGGTTTTACCAGTTACGAAACAGTTTCATTCCTGCTCAAGCCCGCGTTCGACATAGGCATCCACACTGATCAGCAAGTTTCCTTCGGCCGACAAAGTGGTCCATGGTGAACTTGGAAAGACCAAGCTGGTGATCGCGGTCAGGCCGTCATCCGCAATCGTTTCCAAAGACTGGGTGTCCGCATACACAACGACGTCACACGTCTTGGTCTGCGCCAGCCGGGGCGCACTGTGCTGGGTCTCAAATTCCGGGTGAAAAACAACCGACTGTGACTGACTGCGGTCCACCGCAAACCGTGCACCTTCTGCGTCATAACTCAAAGTCCACCGCTGACCCTGGTCGTTGTGCAGTTGCAAACGCCATGCTGTGCGTGCATCGCTCTGAAGTCGCAACCGAAACCGCCCTTGCGCAGCCCGAACAAGTTCGCTCAAGTCGTGCGCACCCCCACCCAATCGCTCCAACTCAGCCTGCGGGTGAAAGACTTGGGCCACCTCTGCGGCCGCAGGCAATCGCAACAAAGTTTTCCCATCGACTTCGTGCAAGAGCAACTCCCGGGGCAAGGTCATCGCACCACGCCATGGGAATGTGGGCAGCTTGCTGGCGTACTGCCAGTTGCTCATCCAGCCAATGAACAAGCAACGCCCAGGAGTGTTGCTCCAGGTGACCCCGGCATAGTTGTCAGCACCCCAGTCCAGCCAGCGGATGTCGTCATGCTCCGGTGTAAAGGTGCGTCCGTCAAAGTCACCTACGAAATACTGCGTGGCGGATCCGCCTTGAGGCCCGCCAGGGTTAAGACTCACCAGCAACACCCAGCGCTCACGGCCGGCCAGTGAAAAGGGCACCAGGTCCGGACACTCCCACACGCCACCATGTGCGCCCGCAGTGCGGCCAAAGCTGCTGAGCGGTGTCCAGTCTTTCAAATCAGATGAGGCGTAAAACGCAATGTGATCGCCACAGGCCACACTCATCACCCAGCGCAAAGTGTCTTGATGCCAGAACACCTTGGGGTCGCGAAAGTCTTCCAGGCCAGGGCTTTCAAGTACCGGATTGCCCGCATATTTTCGCCACGTGCAACCTGCATCGATGCTGTACGCCAGGCTTTGGTGTTGGTGCGTGAGCCCTTGCGCTTTTGCTGACTCGTGGTTGTGCGTGAAGATGGCCACCAACGGGATCTGGCCTGCGGGGGCCAAGCCAGAGGTGTTGCCTGCATCCACCACCACACTGCCCGAAAAGATCATGCCGAGTTCGTCGGGCTCGAGTGCCACCGCATGTTCTTGCCAATGCAGCAAATCACGGCTGGTGGCATGCCCCCAATGCATGGGGCCCCATTCACAACTGTCGGGATGGTACTGAAAAAACAAGTGGTACACGCCTTCGTAAAAGACCAGACCATTTGGATCGTTCATCCAATGGGCCTGAGGCGTGAAGTGGTAGGCAGGTCTGTCGTTCGTCGTATTCAGTGTTGTCATTCCTGGTCGGTCATTGCGCAGCACAGTGACGGCGGATAAACGCCATATGAGAGGGCATGTTGTTGGCCGCTGTGTTCATCGCGTGACGCAGTTGCTTGAGGGTGCTGTCCCCATCGACCCTGCGATGGTCCACCAGTGGATCGTGTCGCTCAGGCATATTGAGTTGCCCCAACTGCACGGCCAGCCAACTGGACGGGCCAAACAAGTCGTAGCCATCGGTCACGATTCGGCCATACCGCTTGAAGTGGGCCATCTTGTGCTTGAGCGAGTCGGGGATGCTCATGTCCGCGGTGTATCGCCACAAGGGCGAATCGTCACGCGCAGTCAGCTTGTAATGCAAGATCAAGAAGTCACGAATCCGCTCGAACTCGGCATTGCCCAGGCGGTTGTATTCATCAGACACGAGGGGGTCGAAATCGCGATCTGGAAACAAGGCCAGCAACTTGGAAATTCCCGATTGCACCAAGTGCAAGCTGGTGGACTCCAGGGGTTCCATGAAGCCACTGGACAGACCCAGCGCAATCACGTTTTTGTTCCAGAATTTCTTGCGACGCCCTGTGGTGAAACGCAAGGGTCTTGGATCGGCCAGCGCCTTGCCATCCAAACGTTGCAACAGCAGTGATGCGGCCTCGTCCTCGCTCATGAACTGACTGCAGAACACATAGCCATTTCCAATGCGGTGCTGCAATGGAATCCGCCATTGCCAACCGGCCTCGCGCGCCGTTGCACGCGTATAAGGCAAAGGATCGCCCACCGACTCACAGGGCACAGCCATCGCACGATCGCACGGCAGCCAGTGACTCCAGTCTTCATAGCCCGTATGCAAGGTCTCTTCGATCAATAGGCCCCGGAAACCTGAGCAATCGATGAACAAATCCCCCGCAATTTCTCGCCCATCGGCCAGACGGACTTTCTCTACAAACCCATCGCTTGCTCGCAAGTCCACATGGACGATCTTGCCCTCCATGCGTTTGACGCCTCGCTTTTCTGACACCTCGCGCAGGAACTTGGCATAGAGGCCCGCATCAAAGTGGTATGCGTAGTCGTACATCGACGTCACTTGCCGTGGGTCCTGGCTGGGACGGTCAAACTTTCCTCGACTGGCCGCAGCCCAAGCCATCGAATATTCATCAATCGGAGGCATGTCCTTGTACTGGCGGCTTTTGAGCCAATACTGATGTAACGGCGAATAGTCAAACTGCACGCCGTGGGGGCCGAACTGGTGAAAGTAGCTGTGACCTTGCTTGGCCCAGTCAATGAACTGAATACCGAGTTTGAACGTCCCCTGCGTGCGGCGCATGAACTCCGACTCATCCAGCCCCATCGACTGGTTCAGTGTTTTGATGGGCGGAATGGTGGCTTCGCCAACACCCACAGTGCCAATTTCATCGGACTCGATCAGGATGATCTCGCAGCCCTGTGTCAACGCATTCGACAGGGACGCTGCGGTCATCCAACCGGATGACCCACCACCGACGATGATAATGCTGCGAATTTGACGATTGCTGTTTTCCATGTCTTGCTCCAGTTGGACAAAATGCCGATCACAACAATCACTGGCTTGTGCTCTATCGATTGCTTTGGGCTGTTATCTTATTTTCAGCTCAGCGCAAATGGCTGTTCACCGGTTGGTGAACTGAAATAAATCACGCCTGTCTTGGCTCGCAAATCCACCTCCAGACGGATGGCATCGACACCCGCTGTCCAAGACAAGGTCAATGCATGTTCTGCTGATGCCGTGTGGCTGAACACGCCATGGAATGCAGGATGCCCGTTGCGCAGACGAATCAGATCCAGCAAACGCGCGACCACGGGTTTTTGGATGGTTTGCAGAACTTCTTCGCGCGAGTAAAAGTGACGATTGATGTCGCGCCCCACTTGGGTCTTCGCCAGCAGATCCATGTCGTTCTCGCCAGCCAACAGGCCAACGTAATACACCTGGGGCACACCAGGCACAAAAAACTGAATTGCACGCGCCAACAGATAAGCAGATTCATTGCGCCCCATCGCATCAAAGAATGTGCAATTGACCTGGTACAAGTCGAGGTTGGATGCCGCTGCACCGGTCGCCAGTTGACTTTCACCTTTTGAATTGCGGTGTATGCGCTCCACCAACTCGTCCAACTCGGCAGGCGGCACCAGACCAGGGTGATTGACGCGGTCTGTTGCATCGGCACCAATGTCAATGATTCCAATACCATCGTGGGTGTCCAGCACGGTGACAGCGTTGACAGGGCGCTCATCCAGCCATGCGCGCAACGGGGCACTGCGGCCAAATTCGAACGCATGCAAGACGAGTGGCGGCAAGGCGAAGTCATAGACCCAGTCCACTTGCTTGGCAATTTCCATCTGGCGCTTGTAGTACGAGTGGATTTCCACCAGAACTTCCAGACCCAGTTCTCGTCCACGCTGCGCGAAAGCGCGAATGAACTCGAAGGTCTCGGGCGCCATGAAGCAATTGCCCCCCGCCTTTTTGATGGCATAACCCACCGCATCCAACCGCACCATGCTGACGCCGCTTTGCGAGAGCTTTTGCAGAATCGACTCCAGATAGGCTTTGCCAGCTGGGGTGTGAACATTGATGTCAATTTGCTGGTGCGTGAACGTGGTCCACAGCAAGCGGCGTTCACCATTGGCCAGGGTCGTCATCGTGAACGGCATACCCGGACGGGGCCGGTAAACCGCCAGCAGATCTTTTTCGGTCGCGCCACTTGGGAATACCGATTCCATGGTCAAAAACAGGCCGTCGTATTCGGACGCACTGCCTTTTTGCGAGTAATCCAGAAACTGTGGCGACTCGGATGACATGTGATTGACAATCACATCGGCCATCACTTCGGCGGTCCCGGTCAGGCGTTTGATGTCGTCCCAGCTGCCCAAACGGTCATCCACACGTGTGTGGTCGATGGGATCAAAACCCGCATCGGCGCCATCGATTTTGTAGAAGAATGGCAGCAAGTGAACGCCACCAAAAACACCCGCCAATGGCCCTTCTAATAACTCTTGGAATTGTTGAATTGTCGAGCCTCCAAATCGGTCGACATAAGTGATCAGCTGAACCTTGTTTTTCATTTTCGTCATTCACGGAACATTGTCATGGTGCCCACGCACCTTTTTTTGATCTGCGGCCCTCACCGCAGACCGAGACCTTTAATCAGGCACCTTCACACGCAGAGTCGCCAGCGCCGCGCACACCATCAGCACCCCTGACACCATGAGCACATTGCGTGGATCACCGGCAAATACGGTGTCGTAGAGTTGATTCACGATGAAGCCCCCCAGCAGCAAGGGAATCACGATGAACATATTGAAGATGCCCATGTAAACGCCCGTCCGCTCTGGAGGCACGCTGCGTGCCAACATGACATAAGGATTGCCCATGATGCTGGCCCACCCCAAGCCCACACCGATGGCTGGCAAGAACAGCCAGGCCTGCGTTTGAATTTGGGGGATGCACCACATGCCAATGCCCGACAACGTCAAGCAGAGGGCATGAACTTTGGGCGCGCCATAACGCTTGGTGAAACCCACCATCAGCAAAGCTGTCACAAATGACACTGCGTTGTAGAAGCCACCGATTTGTCCATTGACCAGAACAGCATCGCGGAACCCGGTGCTCGTTGGGTCGGATGTATCAAACAAGCTTCGCGCAATTGAGTAAGAGACGTATTGCCAGTACCAACCCATGGCCATCCACTGAAACAGTTTCATCCACGCCATTTGGCGCATTGGCACAGGCATTTCACGAATAGCCAGCCAAATTTCCTGCAGGGTCGCACCGACACCTTGTTTTTGCTCTGCAAGTCGGGCTTTTTCCTCTGCA
This sequence comes from Burkholderiaceae bacterium, assembly GCA_919902775.1. Taxonomy (GTDB): domain Bacteria; phylum Pseudomonadota; class Gammaproteobacteria; order Burkholderiales; family Burkholderiaceae_C; genus Limnohabitans_A. Next base: position 17,048 of record CAKKRJ010000018.1, on the reverse strand, counting down.
GGCAGCGGCAACTCAGGCACGCGCCAGATGGACCACAAAATTGTGGACGCCGAGATCACGCCACCGATCATGAATGACACCAGTGTGATCTGAGGAATATGGTTATCACCCACTGCATCCTTGTTCATGCCCATCCACACCAGGATGGAGGGCATTAAATAGGCCAGCGTTTGCGCCAACCCCGTGAATGCACTCTGAATGATGTAGCCAGGTGCGTGCTGATCTTTTGGCAGACGGTCGCTGACATAGGCTCGATAAGGCTCCATCGTGACGTTGTTGGCGGCATCCAGAATCCACAACAAGGCAGCCGCCATCCACAATGCGGAGCTGTACGGCATGGCAAACAGGCTGAGCGAGCAAAGGATTGCCCCCACCAGAAAATATGGCGTGCGACGCCCGTAACGCGATGTCGTCCTGTCACTCATCGCACCCACAATAGGCTGCACCAACAACCCCGTGATGGGCCCAGCCAAATTCAACAATGGCAAGGTCGCCTCTTGGGCTCCAAGATAACTGTAAATCGGGCTCATGCTGCTTTGCTGCAAACCAAAGCTGAACTGCAACCCCAAAAACCCCACGTTCATTTGCACAATCTGCGAGATCGACAAGCGCGGTGGAGATAAGCGAACAAGGTGGGTCATGAGGTGGGCGATGTGCAATTTGGCTGCACAAATGGAATGGATGTGGGCAATTTACCCGACATTGCAATCGATTGCAATAGGGTTTTCACTCAGTCATTCCGTATCAGATAACCCCTGATCAAAAAAATGGCGCACAGAAATGAACTGCGCGCCATACCGGCTTGGACTCGATGACTTTGGCCGTCAGCGCGCCAGAATCCCCCAGAGGCTCGCGAGATCCACCCAAAAAACATCGCCTTTGATATTGGCCAACTGCGTCTTGGCGTTGTCTTTTTGACCAGCTTGAATCAAGCTAATCGCGTCATGCAGACGCAATTCGTTTTCGCGCTTGGAGACGCCCAGATCCAAAGCTTTTGCATACGCCAAATGTGCAGCGCTCCAGTTTTGCTGTGAAAAATACACATCCGCAACTGCGGACCAAGCGACCACGTCGTTGGCTGTTTTTTCCAATTGCGAAAACACCCTGGCATCATCCTGAGCCTTCTTTTGCACATCAGCCAGCAACTTCTTGTGGGCCGCCACATCAACGCCCTTCCCCAGAACGCCGCGATCCAACCCTTTGGAAAGTATGCGCACAGCCTCTGCAGGCAAACCAACCTTCGTCGCCAAATCTGCCATCTCCAAGTATTCAGCAACTTCTTCAAAATTGTTGGTCTGCTCCAGCAACCTGTAAAGATCCAGCTCCGCACGGGGACCCAGATTGGGCTGCTGGGCCATGCGCTGAATCACCTCAGCCCAATAGGCTTTCGTTGGGTAAGCATCGAGCAAACGTCTAAGCGTCGACTGATATCCCTGATTGTCTTTGAGTTGCCGATAACTCACCGCCAGCATGCGAAGTTCTTGCTCTGGGGTCTTGGCTCCCGCTTCGGTGTCGAGGCGCAGTTTTTCGAGTATTTCAGACACAACCTGTTTGTGGTCCCCCATCAAAGACAAGGTCTGAATCATCACAACCCGAACTGATGAATTACCCGGCCTGATCTTCAAATACGCGCTCGCTGTTTTAACCAAACGTTCATTGTCTTTGGATTGCTGAGCGACGCTCATCAACGTTTCTAGCAATGGCAACCGGTCAGCAACAGCCACATCGGGTGAAGCCACCAGGGCATCCAAAGCTGCCTTGGCAACATCCCATTTCTTCGCTCGAATGCCGGCTACCGCCTGCAAACGCAAAATGATGACTCGCTCACCAGTTGTCAAATTGGCCACAGACAAAGCATCTCGTGTGAAATTCAAAGCCGTGTCCGGCTGGTTGTTTTTCAAAGCATCCTGTGCAGCCAGCAAAGGCTTGTGCACCTCGGCACGCAAATCCACAGGTGACTGCGCCGATGATGGGATCGGCACCATGCCAAACAACAACCCACTGAGCAGAATCAACTGATTGGCCCAATGGGTGTGACGAAAATATTTTGTTTTCATATGCAAATGACTCCTCAAGGGATTGTGATCAGAAATGGACCCACATTACTGGCCAACCGAGGTTTGGTACCCCAAATGAATCTATGGCACCGGACTTCCTAACGCCCTTAGGCCGCGCCCCCAAAAACCACTTCCAAGCAAATTCGAGTTGTAATTTAGATACATGACAATGTATTAGAGCCAGATTTCAGCGCTGCAAAGTCATAAAAAACGTTGGTTTTTTTATAAAAATCATGGACATTTCTAAAAAATCGCCAAAATTTAGGGTTTACACCAGTGCCGCCGTCATCTAGTTTTACTACAAAATTGCATTGTGCCTACCGCAAATCAGGTAAGTGCCCCTTCATATATCTTTGAGGTAACCCATGAAACAAACACCAAAAAAACGCAGCTTCAGGATCAATCCTGTTGCAGCAGGTTGCGCCGTGTTGCTGATCACAGCCAATGCAGCCCATGCTCAACAAACCGCCGATACCATGGTCGTGACCGGTATCCGCGCATCGATCGAATCGGCAATTTCCCAGAAGAAAAATGCGGTTGGTGTCATCGAAGCGATCGCGCCAGAAGACATTGGCAAGCTGCCAGATGCCAGCATTGCAGACTCCATCAACCGACTCCCCGGTGTTGCGGGCCAACGCAACATTGAAGGTCGCTCGCAACAATTGAGCATCCGGGGCATGCCGCCTGATTTTTCGACCACGCTCTTGAATGGCCGGGAACAGGCCAACCCCAATGACAGCCGTGGTGTTGAATATGACGCCTATCCTTCGGAGTTGATCAACGGCGTGACCCTTCACAAGAGCCCGGATGCAACGCTGATGGGACAAGGCATTTCTGGCACAGTGAACATGAATACTGTTCGCCCACTCAGTGTCAAGGGCCGCCAAATCGTGGTGGGGGCTGGCATCCAAACCCCAAGCTCTGGTGTGGGTCCGTCTGGCAACATGAACAACCAACGGTTCAGCTACGTCGATCAATTCAACGACGGCATGCTGGGTATTGCCATCGGTGCCACCCGCAGGAGCGGCACCAGCTACAGCAAGTCCACGGACTTCTGGGACAGTGCAGCCACCTTCGGCAGTGGCGAGAAACTCCCATTCGGCAAAAACGTCGCCCTGAACAACGGCATGAACCAGATCACACGTGAAGGCGTGATGGCGGTTGTAGAGCTCAAGCCCAACAACCAGTACTCCACCATGATCGACGTCTACTCCTCGACGACGGATAGAAGCTCAATCACACGAAAGATTTTGTTCCCTGACATGAACAATGGAACGCTGAGCAACGCCGTGACATCCAGTGGCACCGCGCTGGCCGGCGACATCTCCGGCCGTAGCAACGACCATGTCCTGCAAGCCGTTGGGGCAGACGCCCATGACAAGAACTTCGCCATCGGATGGAACAACAAGTTCAAGATTGACAAAAAATCCTCGCTGACCGTCGACCTCTCGAAGTCATCTTCCAAACGCACAGAAACCATCCTGGACTCCAACGCCAGAGCAACGGGTGCAAGCACAATCCTCAGCTTTGATGCGCGCAACGGATTCCCAGTCATTACCAACAGTTTTGACTTTGTAGGTGCATCGAACCTGCAATTGGGCAGTCAGTGGGGCAATGGATGGCTCAAGAAACCACGCATCGAAGACGATCTGACGGCCATTCGTGTTGAATACGCCCGAACACTCGACCACAACATTTTTTCGGATTTCACAATTGGCCTCAACCAATCAAAGAGAACCAAAGTGCTTGACATGACCGAGGGTTCAGTGACACCAACCACCACGCAACTGCCTGTGGGGGGATCCACAGCGGTTGGTTTCAATGGAAGTGTCCAGATCCCTACCTGGAACCCGCTCGCGATGGTGAGCAATGGCACCTACACCTACACCGACATGGGCCAAGAATCATGGGCGCAAGCCAAGCGGTGGACTACCGAAGAAAACATCCGGACGCTCTACTCCAAACTGGACATCGAAACCACTCTCTTTAACGTTCCAACGCGTGGCAATATCGGCTTGCAAGTGGTTTCAGCTGAACAGGCCGGTTCAGGCAACCAATCCGGCACGGTTGCCACATGGAACAACAGCACAGGCACCTGCCCCACAACGGCAACGCTTGATGGTTCGAACTGTTTTTATTACAGGGATCCGGGTAGCCGAAAAACAGAAGAGGCAAGCTATACGGATGTTCTTCCTAGCCTGAATTTGGCTTTCAGCCTGCCTGATGACCAAATCATGCGCTTCGGTGCAGGCAAGATGGTCGCTCGTCCAACCATGCGAGACATGCGGGCCAACGCAGAATGGAAATGCTGGCAAGATGCGACACAGTTGAGTCAGGCACGCTGCCAATCTGGCGATAACAGCAGCGGCAACGGTGGAAACCCCAAACTCGAACCGTTCCGCGCTACAACGTTTGATCTGGGTTACGAAAAATATTTCGGCAAAAAAGCCTACGTTGGCGTGGCCGGTTTCTATCGCGATCTGGACACATTCATCTACTCTGAAACCATTCAGAAAGATTTTGTGAACCAGGCCATGGGCACCAATGGCGTTTACCCACTGATCAACTACACTGCGCCCAAAAACGGCAAGGGTGGCTCAATCCAGGGGCTGGAATTCACCGCAAACGCACCACTGGATCTGCTGAGCCCATCGCTTTCTGGTTTTGGTGTGTACGTCAGCCACTCCAACACAAGCAGCCAAGTCGCTATCCCGAACACTGCCGGTGGCAGCGCGACCATCATGGCGATGCCGGGCCTGTCGCGAAAAGTGACGAATATGAACTTCTACTATGAGAAAAATGGTTTCAGCGCAAGACTGGGGCAACGCTCACGATCTGACTTTGTTGGTCAAATCACCTCGAACGAGTACAACCGCGAGCTGATTTACGTCAAAGCCGAAAAAATCTATGACGCCCAAATTGGCTACGAGTTCAAAGAAGGCCCCTACCGTGGCCTCGGCATCTATGCGGTGGCAAACAACCTGACAGATGCGGCCTATGAAAATTACAAGGTCAACGCGGATGGGACACGTGAACCAAAGGGCAAGATGCAATATGGAAAATCGTTTGGCTTGAACGTCAACTACAAGTTTTGATTGATTGAAACCCGTCAAGCCCCCCAGCAGAAATGCTGGGGGGCTTTTTTTTACCTTGTGTGTGCTCTAGCAAAAGGATTCAATTGCCCTCACCCTTGGGGGCGAAGGATGCGCCGATGGCCGTTGTCATACAAGCAAAGGGGTTCTCGCCTTTGTCGTTTTAGAGGTACCACTCGGGGTGCTGCTGAGCACAGCCATGGTCCCAGGCCATGTGCTTGGCCATTCAGTTCAGAATGCCCATCATGCTAAGCGCATGAGCCTGCTGCACCAAGGCCTTGCATCAGCCATGGTGCCGAACTCGGGGTTAACAGCCGTGTAATCGGCATGGCGTAGCAGCCGCCCAATGTGTCCCTGCGTTTGAGCTGACCGATCGGCTGGATCGGCATGGACAAGAAGATGTTCCCCCTCGTTTTGCAGCCATGGCAGGTGCGCCGCCATGGCATCCAACATGCCCTCGAAGGGGTACTACCGGACATTGACTTCATAACTGCTGGCATTCACCAGCACATCAAAACACGCCGATCATCGCGTTCCCCACACCCACCCCCCCATGGGCGGCACAGTCAGCTTCATCTGTGCGCCTTGCACATCGACCACTCCGAGGCCCCACCACAGCGCGCCCGACTTGCCGCTCAAAACGGGCGGAACATCGATCTTGAGGGTTTGTGCCTGGTCGCTGTTGTTGTAAGCCATGAGGGCCGTTTGCGATCCATGCTGGCGTGCTAAAACCACCACATGCGGCGTGCTCACCAGCGGAGCTTGCAGTACGCCACGGCGCAACACGGCCTGCTGCTGGCGCAGATGCAGCAAGGCCTTGAAATCACTGCGCAGCGCCAGATCGGGCTGCCCCCCTTGATCAGCCCATGGATAAGGCAAACGGTTGTAGGGGTCGTCGCCACCGCTCAAGCCCACCTCGTCACCGTAATACACGGTAGGTGAACCTGGCAAAGTCATTTGCACCAATGTGGCCAGCCTCAGCTTTTGTTTTGCTTGCTGCATAACATCGGGGGCGACACCCAGCGAACCGCCCAGCACATGCAAAGCTCGGGCCTGGTCATGGCTGGAAAGCAAGTTCATCAGGGCATGAAAAGCTTGCGGTGGATAGGCTTCCCGCAAGTGCTCCAGGTTCGCGACCAACTGACGCGCATCACCGCCATTGGCAAAGTCGAGCACGGCGTTGCGCAACACATAGTTCATGGTCGAGTCAAAGGTATCGCCCAAAAAGTATTTGGATGCATCAAACCAGGTCTCGGCAATCGTGATGGCATCGGGCCGAGTCTGCTTGACGACCTGTCGCCATTCGCGCCAAAAATCATCAGGTACCCAAGGGGCCACGTCCATGCGCCAGCCCGCGGCGCCCCGGCGCAACCAGGTTCGGGTGACCGAATCCTTGTCGCCGTATGCGAATTTTCGCCAACTCGGCGAAGCCTTGTTCAGTTCGGGCAAATCACTCACACCCACCCAGCCTTTAAATTGCTTGTCGGGGTTAGTCTGTGAAGTGTCCAAAGTGAACCAACTGGCATAGGGCGAGTCGGCGTGGATGCGTCCATGTGCAAACGCGCCTTGGTCTTGCGCACTGAAGTTGCCAAAACGGTCAAAGTAACGCGAGTCGGCCCCCACATGGTTAAGCGATGCATCGGGAATGACCCGAATGCCCCGTTTGGCGGCCTCGCGGGTCAAGCGAGTGAAGTCGGTATTTGTGCCAAAAGTCGGGTCGATCTGATGGTAATCTGCCGTGTCGTACTTATGGTTGCTGGCCGCCTTGAACACGGGTGTCATGTAGATCGCATTGGCACCCAAGTCACGAATGTCGTCGAGCTTGGCTATGATGCCTTCCAGGTCTCCACCAAAGAAGTCGTTGTTGTAATGCGCGTCCGAGCCATCGCCCGTGCCAGGTTTGAAGGGACGTTCGTTCCATCGGGCATGCACTTCGATGCCGTGGTTCTGGTATCGGCGCTCGCCCACTTTCGGATCATTGTCCAGGTTACCGTTGCGGTAACGCTCCGGAAAGATGAAGTAATACGCCGCATCTTGAGCCCAGGCAGGCACGCTGAAAGTCGGGTCGAACACTGTGATGCGAAAACGACGCACGCGACGTTCCTGAGCTACAGGAACCGACACTTGGCCCACACCGCCGCTGCCTTTTTCCTGCGTCCAGTAGATCGGCTGGGCATTGTTCTGGTACACATATTTCACACCACCGATCAACACCTCGAACCAGTAGCCATAAATGGCCTTGTCCTTGAAGCGATAGCTGGCCTTGAACCTCTCATGCCTCCCCGCTGGCGTGCGCTGCATGTCAATGCGGGCGAGGTTACGGTATTCCAGCACTTCCTGATTGCCTTCCAACCGGCGGACATCGAGCACCAGCGTGACTTTTTGCACACCGGGCAAGGCCCGCAAGGCCCATTGCACCGTCTGGTTTTGTGGCACAGCGCCAAACGGGCGTCGGTACACCAGATCCCGCGAGTCATGGTGCAGGCTGAGTGCCACTTTGTCGATCACTGGCTGCGTGCGCGGATCAACAAAATGCAACGGCTGCACTTGCAGCAGCGCATTCGTGCCTTGCCAGCTCAAACGCAGCGTGTGAGCCCCGGAAAAATGGTATTTTGCGCCGGCCACGCCCGATTTATCGGGTGCCATGTACAGGGCATTCGTGCCTGCGGCAGACACGGGAGTAGCCCAGCTGTGGCCCGCGCTCCACTGCGCATCGGCCAGCTTGAATTCGTACTCGCCTTGCAGGTTCACATTCAGGTAATGGGCATCGCAATCCCAAACGAATTCAAAATCATCTTGAGCTGTCCAGCCGTTCATGCTGCCGCGCAAATAGACAGCGTTCGTGCCGATCGGGGCCGCTGTGCAAGTCACGTTGGTACCCTGGGCCAGGTTGGCAAGCACACTTTCGTTTTTCGCTGCCGCCATTTGAATCGCGCAACCGGCCAACAGGCACATCAGCAGCCATCGAAAATGCAACTTCATCATTTCTCCAAAGCAAACACCTGCACCGACTGCGCAGGCACTGAAAGCTGCTGCCGCACCAAATGCGTCGGTGGCCCCGCAGGGTACAAAGGCCGCAGTGCAGCTTCCGCCGCCAAACCGTCCAGCGTCAGCGAAGCGGCCTGCTGGCCGTAATTGATCACCACCAGACTGTGCTCATTCCCCACGCGCCGCTGAAAGGCCATGGTCTGGCCTTTCGCTTGTGGAAATTCATAACTGCCCCGGGCGATCGACATCCGACCATTGCGCAACGCCAGCATATCCCGGTAGAAAGACCAGATCGACTGTGGCTCACGCTGCTGCCCCTGCACCGAGTGCGTGGTCACATTGTTGGCCAATGCACGGTAAGGCTTACCCGTAGTGAAGCCGCCGTTTCGGGCATCGGATATCCAGCTCAGAGGACCACGTATTTTGGGGTCATCCGTCAGGCCGCGCGCACCGGCCATGCCAATGTCTTCACCGTAATAAATGAAAGGTGTGCCCGGCAACAGCAAATAGGTCGCGGCGGCCAGCTTGTATTGCGCTTCATTTCCACTCACTTGATCCCACAAACGCTGGCCCGCAAACTGGTCGTGGTTGGAGACAAAGGTGGCCAGAGTGTGCGGGGCCATCACAAAATACTGCACCACTTCCTGAATTGCTTGGACATTTCCTCTTGCGGCAGGGGCGATCTTGCTTTCCAGCCCAAAAGCAAACGAGCCACCACAGACCTCACTGTTGGCATAGGCCAGCGGCTGCGCCGTGGCCTCGCACACCACATAGCGACCCGGGTAAGACTTGATCATACGTGTCAAATCACCGGTCAGCTGTCGGCTCTCAGGCTGGTCATTCCAGTCTTTGGCGTTGCGCTCTATCAGATGTGGCACAGCATCAAGCCGAAATCCGTCCAGCCCCCGATTCAGCCAGAAGCGCAGGCTGTCCTGGTGGTAGGCCACCGCCGCCGGGTGACGCAAATTGAAGTCAGGCATGCGAGCCCCAAATGTCGCCAGATAACTGCCGTGGCCCGTCTTGACCCACGGGTCACGTCCCCAGATGTCCCAGCCATTGGGGTGCTCTGGTCGCCACTCAAACCACTGCCGGTAAGGCCCGGATGGGTTGCGCACACTTTCTGCAAACAAGGGATGCGTGTCCGCGCTGTGGTTGACCACATAGTCCATGATCACCCCGATGCCGCGAGCATGTGCCTGCCGAATCAGTTCGTCAAAGTCGGTCAGCGTGCCATAGGCCGGTTCAATGTCACGGTAATCAGTGGTCGCATAGCCATGGTCCCCATCGGCGCTGCGTGTGATCGGCATCAGCCAGATGCCCCGGATGCCCAGCTTTTGCAGTTGATCGAGGGACTGCGTCAGCCCCTTGAGGTCACCGATGCCATCGCCATCGCTGTCGCGCCAACTGCGCACAAAAATTTCCATAAAAGCGCCGTGCTGCCAACCCTCAGGCAATGCACTCAGCATCTTCTGTTCGGGCACTGGGCTAAGGTCCACAGGCGCTTGGGCTTGCAAGGTGCCTGATATGGCCAGCATCAAGGCGGCAATGGCGTTGCGAACAGGCCTCTTCATCATTAAAAATTTCATGTGTTGTGGTGCTCAGTTGCGTTGTCGGTACACCGTGACCGATTGAGGTGGCAAGCTCAGACTGGCCGTGCCGCTGAGACTGGCCAACAGATCGGAGGACGCCGCATACTCTGCGGACCAAAGGGATAAGGCCCCGAGCCCGGTCAGGCTAACGGTTTGCGCACTCAGTCCGTAGTTATAGAGCACCAATGTGCGCTCTGTGGTCAGGCTGCGCTGAAAGCCCATGACAGTGCCTTGCGTCCAGGCTGCGCTGTAGTCACCACGCGCCAGCGAAGGTAGACGTTTGCGCAGGCCGATCAGGGTTTTGTAGAAACTGTGCAAACTGCCATCAACACCGCGCTGCGCCTGCACATTGTTCACCGTAATGTTGGCCGACAGCGCCCTGAAAGGTACGCCCGTCGTGAAGCCCGTGGCCTGCCCCGTCCAGCTCATGGGGGTGCGCAATGCCCAGTCCCCGCTGATTCCGGCGCCATTGGCCATGCCAATTTCTTCGCCGTAGTAGATGAAAGGTGTGCCAGGCAAGAGCAAGTAAGTTGCGGCGGCCATTTTGTATTGCGCCAAATTGCCCGACAGCTGGTTCCAAACCCGGTCACCTGCAAAACTGTCATGGTTAGCCAAAAACGTGGTCATGCCCACCGGGGCCGTACGGAAATACTGGCTGACAGCCACAACGGCTGCACTGTCGCCTCGCGCCGCACGCAGGATGTTGTCCTTGAGGTCGAACGCGAATGCGCCGCCACATGAAGACACCGCACCAAAGGCCTGCGCTGCTGCAGGTGCCTCGCACACCATGTAGCGCTTGTCATAGCTTTTCAGCAGGTCCTGAACCTGCCCCATGATCGTGTGATTCTCGGGCTGGCTCTCCCAGGCCGTTGGCCCGTTTTCGACCAAACTGCCCACCGCATCGAATCGAAAACCATCCACCCCTTGGTTCAACCAATAGCGCAAATTGTCGTGATGAAAGATTTTGACCTGCTCGTTCTTCCAGTTGAAGTCGGGCATGCCCGACCAGAAAGGGGCGTAGTAATACCCGTTGCCACTGCTGTACCAGGGATTCCCCCCCCAAACACGCCAGCCTGTAGGCGCAGTGTCTTGCCAGACAAAGTAAGGACGCTGCGGGCTGAGCCTGGCAGACGCTGCATTCAAAAACAACGGGTGCTGGCTGCTGGCGTGGTTGATCACATGGTCAAGGATCACGCCCATGCTGCGCTGGTGTGCCTGCGCCAGCAATTGGGCCATGTCGGCCTGACTGCCGTAATCGCTTTCAATGTCACGGTAATTCTTGACCGCATAGCCGTGATCGTGGTCTTCGCTTTGAGTCACCGGCATGAGCCACAAGCCCTGGACCCCCAGATCCTGCAGGTAGTCAAGTTGTGAGATCAGCCCCTGCAAGTCCCCTTTGCCGTCACCGTTGCTGTCCTTGTAGCCGCGCACATAAATCTGCATAAAGGCCCCATGCATCCACCCCTCCGGCAGGGGACTGGCCACACTTTGGACCGACTCGCTTCCCTGGTCCATCACAGCCAGGTTACTGCCCGTTCCAGCGTCGGGGGTCACAAGGCCGCTCTGAACAGCGTCTCCGCCGCCACCACAAGCCGTCAAGACCAAGGCGACCCAAACAGGCCAACGAAAAAACGCCGAAAAGAGAGACATGCGTACTTTGACATCCATCTTGGACACAGGAAAAGCGAAATGCAAATGTAGGAAAATTACATATTCTCCTCGGCATCACAGGTGATTGAGTAGGTATTTACCCTATTTCCAAGTATAAAACCATGCTTTCCTGTAGTTTTATTACGATAATTCAGCCTGTCTTTGACTTCAACCCATTTCAGCATGCCCTGTCATTTGATGCGTTCGGCTTTTCGCTGGCTCACCTCAGTGTGGGCGGGAGCATGCCTGCTGACGCCTGGCGCTGACGTGTTGGCCCAAGACATCCAAAACATCGCAGCCGCATCGGCAGCCAACATTTGCAACCCACCTGCAATAACCACCGTGCTGCAAGCCAATCCACAGGCCCATCCAGCGCAGGCGCACTGGCTCCATGGCGATTTATTGCAGTGGCCAGGCAAAAGCAGCACGGCCAGCGGCCACACATTCAGTTTGCTTTCGTCTCGCTTGAGCCTGCTGCAAGTACAAACAGGGCTGCCCGCCATGGGGGCCGATCAACGCTGGTCCCTGAGCGCCGTGCACACACCGCGGACCGAAGCGCTGCCCCAAGCCCTTCGCTCGCGCTTCGCTTTCGTCAAGACTGGCGTGCTGCTGCAAATGCCGGACTTGCCCACTGCTGCACAGCGCGAATTGCACACGCACCAAACCTTGCTGGTCGAAGAAGACGCGCAAGGCCGCGTGGTGGCCGCCACACGCGTACAAGCCGCAGGCGCGCTCGATGCACTCTTTGCCCCGGCAGCACTCCGGCTGACTTTGGGGCCTCGTCTGCAAGGCACACGCGCCCATCTGGCCTTGTGGGCCCCCACCGCACAACAGGTGCAGCTGTGCCTTTACCCTGGCGCCACCACCCCAGCCAGCCAAATTCAAACACTGCAGCGCGACCCCACCAGTGGCGCCTGGTCTATCACGCTTCCAGCCAGTGCAGTCGGTGCGTATTACCGTTTTGCGGTCACCGTGCATGTGCCCGGTGTGGGCCTGGTGCGCAACCTCGTGACCGACCCCTATGCCGTCAGCCTGAGCGCCGATTCACTGCGCAGCCAAATCCTGGACCTGAACGCCCTTGCTTTGCAACCCACAGGCTGGCTGAATGACGCGCCCTCCGCCAACGTACGACAAGCCACCGACATGGTGATCTACGAGTTGCATGTGCGGGACTTTTCGATCAGCGACGATTCGGTGCCCGCAACAGACAGAGGCAAATACTTGGCCTTCACACACGGACAGTCGCGGGGCATGCAGCACCTCAAAGCGCTGGCCCGCGCCGGCCTGACCGATGTGCATTTACTGCCGGTGTTTGACCTCGCGTCGGTACCCGAAACCGGCTGCCTCACTCCCCAAGCTTCAGGCACTGCCAACAGCACCCATCAGCAAGCCGCAGTGAAGGCGGTGGCCGCGCAAGACTGCTTCAACTGGGGCTATGACCCCTTCCATTTCAATGCCCCCGAAGGCAGCTACGCGAGCGACGCGCAGGACGGCACACGTCGCGTGCTCGAATTGCGCCAGATGGTGCAGGCCCTGCACCGCGCGGGCCTGCGCGTGGGCATGGACATGGTCTACAACCACACCTCGGCCAGCGGCCAACACGCACAGTCTGTGCTCGACCGCATCGTGCCTGGCTACTACCAGCGGCTCAACGACCAGGGCGAGGTCGAGCGCTCCACTTGCTGTGACAACACCGCCACCGAACATGTGATGATGGACAAACTCATGTCTGACTCGGTGCTGCTGTGGGCTCGCCACTACAAGATGGACTCCTTCCGCTTTGATCTGATGGGACACCAACCCCGCTCTGCCATGGTGCGCATGAAAAACCGGATCGAAAAAGCGCTGGGTCGCCGCATCGATTTCATTGGCGAAGGCTGGAACTTTGGCGAAGTAGCCAACAGCGCGCGCTTTGTGCAAGCCTCTCAGCTCTCGCTGGGCGGCACGGGCATCGGCACCTTCAACGACCGACTGCGAGATGCGGTGCGCGGGGGAAGTGCCAGCGACACGACTGAGCGCATCCAGGCCGACCAGGGCTACATCAGCGGCCTGGTGCTGCAACCGAACGCCCAAGCCAAAGCAGGGCAGACAGCCCAGGACCTGATGAAAGTGGCTGACCAAATTCGTGCCAGTCTGGCCGGATCGCTGCGCAGCTATACGATGACCACCTCCACCGGTGAGCGACGCAGCTTGCAGGACATCCCCTACGGCGAGCAACCCACAGGCTACGCACAAGAACCCTCCGAAATCGTGAACTACACCGAGAACCACGACAACATGACGCTGTGGGACAGCCTGGCTTTCAAACTGCCCCGCGCCACCACGGCCGCAGAACGCGCACGTGTGCAGGTGTTGGGCTCAGCCCTGGTGGCCTTCAGCCAGGGCGTGGCCTACTTTCATGCGGGCCAAGACATCTTGCGTTCCAAGTCACTCGACGGCAACAGCTACAACTCGGGCGACTGGTTCAACCGCTTGGACTGGACCTACCAGACCAACCACTACGGCACGGGCCTGCCGCCCCAGCAAGACAATGGGCACTTGTACCCGCTGATGCAGGAACTGCTGCAAGATTCCGCGCTGAAACCCTCGCCTGACGACATCGCATTTGCACGCGATGCCTTCCGAGATCTGCTGAAAATTCGCACCAGCAGCATCCTGCTTCGCCTGCCATCGGCCAAAGACATCCAGCAGCGCCTTCGCTTTTTCAATGTCGGCCCCGCACAGAACCCGGCCGTCATCGCGGCCCACATTGATGGCAAGGGCCTGCATGACGCCCACTTTGCCGCGATGGTGCTGCTGATCAATGTAGACACCCACGCCCACACCGTGACCGACCCCACGCTGCGCGGCCAGGGCTGGCGCTTGCACCCGATACACCTGAGCCCTGAGGCCGCCGACCTTCGCCCCTCTCAATCCGCCCGCTTTGAACTGACCACCGGACAATTTGACGTGCCTGCACGCACGGCCTTGGCCTGGGTATTACCCAACTCAACAGACACCGCCATGACGAAGACCCAACCATGAGATCCATGAACCTGACCCTCTTCAAAACACTGGCCAGCTTGTTGCTGGCAGTGGGGCTTTGCCACAAAAGCCAGGCAGTGGAAATCACCATCACCTGTGGCCCCAGTGGCAGTGACGTGGAGTTCTGCCTCAAGTACGCCAACGCCTGGGCGACCCAAACCGGACACACCATCAAGAACTTCTCGCCCCCCAGCAGCTCTACCGAAAAGCTGGCGCTGTACCGCCAGCTCTTTGCCGCCAAATCAGGCGACGTCGACGTGCTGCAGATCGACACCGCCTGGCCCGGGGTCCTAAAGGACCATCTGCTGGATTTGAAGCCACTGAGCAACGGACTCGAAAACCAGCACTTCCCGGCGATTGTGGCAAACAACACCGTGGACGGACACCTGCTGGCCATGCCCTGGTACACCGATGCAGGTCTGCTGTACTACCGCAAGGACCTGCTGGCCAAATACGGCCTGAAGGTGCCCTCCACCTGGGAAGAACTCACCAGTGCCGCGAAAAAAGTGCAAGCCGGTGAACGCAGCAAAGGCGACAACGATTTTCATGGCTTTGTGTTCCAGGGTAAGGCTTATGAGGGACTGACTTGCAACGCGCTCGAATGGGTCAGCGGCAGTGGCGGCGGCACCATCGTCGACGCACAGGGGCAGATCACCATCAACAACGCGCAAGCTGCACAAGCGCTCAACCAGGCGGCCAGCTGGATTGGAACCATCACCCCCACGGGTGTACTCAACTACGAAGAAGAAGAAGCCCGGGGGGTGTTCCAGAACGCCAATGCCCTGTTCATGCGCAACTGGCCCTATGCCTGGGCCTTGCTGCAAAAAGACGACAGCCTGGTCAAAGGCAAGGTGGGTATTGCCAAGCTTCCCGGCAACCCCAGCGCCGCCACCTTGGGTGGCTGGCACCTGGGCGTGTCCAAGTACAGCAAGAACGCGAGCATCGCAGCCGACCTGGTGCTCTACATGACCAGCGCACAGGTACAAAAGGCCCGCGCGATCGGTGGCTCATTCAACCCCACTCTGCCTGCGCTCTACAAAGACAAGGACATCACCAACGCCAACGACTTCATGTCGAGTCTGTCCGATGTTTTCGCCAACAGTGTGGCCCGGCCCACCACCGCCACAGGCCTGAAATACCCACAGGTCAGCCAGAGCTTTTACAACGCTGCGCACGAAGTCATGTCCAAGCGCACCACGGGCGAAGAAGCCGTCAAAAAGCTCGAATCCCGTCTCAAGCAAATCCGCCGCAAACACTGGTAAATCACCATGAACTCCAGAATCCGCACCGCGTGGCTTTTCCTCACTCCCATGATCGTGCTCATGCTGATCGTGGCAGTCTGGCCTTTGGCCCGATCCATTTGGTTCAGCTTCACCGACACCAACATCAACGACATTTCCGCAGGCCAGTGGGTTGGCTTGGAAAACTACGTTGGCGAATTCGGCCTGTTCTTCAACTCCAATGACGAAGAAGGTTTCTGGGCCGGTGACTGGGGCGTGTCGATCCGCAATACCTTCAGCTTTGCCGTGGTCTCAGTGGTCCTGGAGACCCTGACCGGCCTGGGCCTGGCGCTGCTGCTCAACCAGGACTTCAAGGGCCGGGCCTTTGTGCGCACTGCGGTGCTGGTGCCCTGGGCCATCCCAACCATCGTGTCGGCCAAGATGTGGGGCTGGATGCTCAACGACCAGTTTGGCGTGATCAACAACATGCTGGTGAATGCCGGTCTGATCGCCCACAAGATCGCCTGGACCGCCGAGCCAAGCTACGCGCTGTGGACGGTGGTCATGGTCGATGTGTGGAAAACCACGCCCTTCATGGCGTTGCTGATCCTGGCCGCGCTGCAAACCGTGCCCAAAGACTGCTACGAAGCTGCCCGCGTCGACGGCGTGCACCCGCTGCGCGTGTTCTGGAAGATCACCTTGCCGCTGATCCGCCAGCCATTGCTGGTGGCCATCGTTTTCCGCCTGCTCGACTCACTGCGCGTGTTCGACCTCATCTATGTGCTCACGGCCAACGGCAGCACCACCATCAGCATGTCGGGCTTTGTGCGCCGCGAAATGGTGGAGTACGGCAACATGGGCTTTGGCTCGGCAGCATCGACATCGCTGTTCCTGATCATCATGCTGACGGCTGTTATCTTCCTGCGCCTGGCCCGCGTGAAACTTTCCGAGGACGCCCGATGAACCACCGCTCCACGCTGGCCACAGGCTTGCTCTACCTGGTTTCGACCATCGTCGTCATCTTGTCGGTCTACCCCTTTGTGTATGCGATCTCAACCTCGCTGAAAACCGGAACCGCCCTCTTCAACACGCAGCTGATCCCCAGCAATGCCGACCTGCGCAACTACGTGGCGCTGTTTGAAGGTGTGCAGCCTTTCGGCAAAAGCCTGGTTAACTCGATCATGGTGGCCGTGCTCACCGTCGGCTTTGCCATGCTGATGGGGGTGACTGCCGCTTATGCACTCGGCCGCATCCGCTTCAAAGGCAAAGGCCTGTTGCTGGTCTGCATTTTGGGTGTCTCGATGTTCCCGCAGGTGGCCGTGCTGTCGGGCATGTTCGAGCTGATCCAATCGCTGGGTTTGTACAACAAAGCACTGGGCCTGGTGCTGCCTTACACCATCTTCACACTGCCTTTCACCGTGTGGATCC
>CAKKRJ010000017.1 GCA_919902775.1 Burkholderiaceae bacterium | reverse complement strand
TGGCGCGATAGCAAATCGGTTATGCAACGGATTGCAAATCCGTCTAGCCCAGTTCGACTCTGGGTCGCGCCTCCAAATTTCTTCACTGAAGTCAAAAATGCCTGCATCCTGCGGGCATTTTTGATTCTGACGGATTACCAAGTGTTGCCAGCGCAGTAAACCACGGCTGGAAATGTGCTGAGCCAGGCCCAGAAAAAACGGTTGAGTCCAAAAAACCAGAACACCAAAAAGTGGAAGAGGGCGGCGACGGCGCAAAACAACAAGGCCAGTCGCGCATCCAGCAGAGCCAGTGGAAAGCAACCTTCCCAAACGGTGAATGCCCAAGAGCACACGCAGGCGAATTGGGGGTGGCGAAAAACACTGTTCTGGGGCAAAGGGCCATAAACGCCAGTGTCTAAAAAATGCGTCATGGCCTGGCCAGATCGCCATTCCGGGCGCAGCAGTTTCACCCAGCCAGACACAAAATACGAGCTGACGGTTTGCAAACTGATGTACCAAAATCCGGCTCGCCAACCCCATGCGACATCGGTCATTGCGCCGACCAGGTGGGCCAGCAACAAGCCTGTGATACCGACCAACGTCATGAAATCGCTGCCGCCATTGAATGCGCCGCGCCAGCGCAACAGCAGCAGCAACGCCATCAAAAAGAGCAGCAGAGCGCCGATCCAGTTCAGTTGTCCCAGCATCAAGGCCATGGCCAGCACCAAGCGCAGCGCCAGCAAAGCGGTGTAGGCCCCAGGCTGGAACAACGTGTCCAGGCTCGCCTTGATCCACGCGGGGCGTGGGGGAATTTCTTGCCGAAGCGAGGGCCACAGGGTCAGTCTGTCCAGCGATGGCACGCGCAGGTATTCCAGTGTCTGCAGCAGCAGGCTCCAACCCAGCAGGACTTCAAAAATGCGGACAGCCAGCGTCAGTTCCATGCGCGGATCACCGGTGATTGCAGCATGAGTTCATTGCGTTGCCCTTCGGGCAGCACCATCCGAACTTCAAACTGGAAGGCCGAAAGTTGGCGCACCGGCGCTTGCGCGATCATGGGGTGGTCACCCCAACACGCCCCGGCCACGGCCTGCTGGGCCAAGCGACTGACCAATTGGTACGTCACCCGTTCGCGGATGTCGGCGCCGTCGGGCAAGTCGTTGATGTCGTTGGCCAGATGGTCGACCAGGTTCTGGTGTGCCAGAGCCAGATTGACGGCCGGGTTGTGGACCAGGTGCCAGCCTTTGCGGGGCAACCGCGGATAAATCAGGCGCCAGTCGGACCAGGTGCCCGCTTCCGTTTGGCCGCGCACATACAGACGCGGTGCCGGGTTGATGCCGTGGTAGAACTTCCAGTTGGGAAAAAACGCCCGAAAGAAAAACAGCCAAGGCCCTTCAATCACGCCCCAGCGCTTGCGCAGCGTCAAGGCCAGCAAGGCGAAATAGGCCACGATCAACGCGGTGGTGAAGTCCATGGGGTCAGTTTATCGCCTGTTCCAGGCCACAACTGTGGGCACCGATGCCAACTTGAGGCGAGCCTCGCTCAAAACCGTTCATTCTTGTGGCCTAATATCGCTTTGCATTATTTATCTGGAGCCGTAGATGGGCAACAAAATCGTGACCGAAGCAGATCGTAAATTCACCCCACCACTGCCCGCATTGCCTGGCGTGACTCTGCGCACGGGTGGCCGTGGCCAACGTGTCAGCTTGGAGCGCGGTGTCGCTACACGCACCAAAAAGAACCCTGGCAAGCGTTCCAAAAAGGGCGGTTGATGGCGGCTGGATCTGGCTTGGCCAGGTCCTTCCAACCCGAGCCACTGAAATTCAGTGGCTTTTTTTTTATGGGCCCAGGCCATCCATCAGGGCTGTTGCTTGCGGCTTTTCGAGAAACAAGGGCGTCTGACATGTTGATTTCTTATGCATCCGTTTTGGTCGCGGGGTTGATGCCGCTCGTTTGTGCCGGGATTGCCAAAGCCGGTGCCAAAGACTATGACAACCGCAACCCCCGTGCCTGGTCGGCACAGCAAGTGGGCTACCGGGCAAGAGCCAACGCAGCCCAGGCCAACTGCTTTGAGGCTTTTCCGTTCTTTGCCGTCGGCGTGGTGTTGGCACTGCTGACGGGCGTCGATCCTTTTGTGGTCGATTTGCTGGCGGTTCTTTTTGTCGCGGCACGGGTGGCCTATGTGGCCTGTTATGTGTCCGACAAAGCCCTGTTTCGCTCCATTTTCTGGGCGCTCGGTCATCTGAGCGTGGTGACGCTTTTTGTGCTGGCCATGCAGAACTTGCAGCTGGGTTAAAGCGGTAAAACGGTTTTATCAAGGCACAATACAAGCCTTGGCCCCGGTGGTGAAACTGGTAGACACACCGGACTTAAAATCCGTTGCTTCCTGAAAAGGGGCGTGCCGGTTCGATTCCGGCTCGGGGCACCATCGATACTGAAGCACCATCATGAAAAACGACAACGCACCGCTTGAAATTCATGTGCATGGTGATGTGCCGATCAAACCCGGCACCGACATCAAGGCGATCCAGGAAGCGCTCAAGCCGCTTTGGCGTTACGCTGGCGCCCGCAACCTGACCGAAGGTTCGCCCAGTCTCTACGAAGAAGAGCCCGGCATCCGGTTTGACGGGGATTTGCAGCGTCTGCAAATGTGCTGGACCGTGCGTGGAGACGACGACTTCCGCATGGTCATGGAAGACCTGTGCATGAACCTCAATGAACTGTCGGCCGCAGGCACCCAGATCGAGGTCACCTTCTACGACACCGAATTTGACGACGAAGACGACGCCAACGGCGCCGAGTCGCGCGACGATTTTGTGATGTTGTTTGTCGGCCCTGATCCCGCCGCCATCATGCAGGCCCAGCGGGACTTGTTGATACACGATGTGGTGAACATGATGGAGCGTCATTTTGACGGCTCGGAGTTGTCCGGCGTTGTGGCTGAAATCGACAAATTGTTCAGCCAGCGCTTTGACAACCTCGTCAGTTCGCTGGAGCTGGGCAAACCGCCCCGTGGTTCGGGCGGCAACAACAGCGGGCATGGCGGTGGCGGTCGCCGTCCACGTCACCTGCACTGAAAGAGGTTGACATGAACGCCCTGTTTTCGCGCGACGCGCTGAACCCCGGCGTTCGGTGGCGTGAGCTGTTGGGTTGGGCGATGTACGACTTCGCCAATTCGGGCTACACCACGGTGGTGATCACGGCCGTGTTTGCCGCTTATTTTGTCGGAGGCGTGGCGGGCGGCGCCTCCTGGGGTCCGTTGGCTTGGACGGCGGGTCTGAGTGTTTCTTACGCCATTGTCATGCTGACCATGCCGGGTCTGGGGGCCTGGGCCGATCGCACCGCAGGCAAAAAACGTTTGTTGATGGGGGTGACCGCAGCCTGTGTCGTGAGTACGGCGGCTTTGGCATGGGTCGGGCCGGGGCAGGTGGCGCTGGGCTTGTTGCTCTTGATCATCTCCAACACGTTTTATTCCTATGGCGAGTCGTTGACCGCTTCTTTTTTGCCCGAACTGGCTCAGCCGCATGCCATCGGGCGTGTGAGTGGTTGGGGCTGGGCTTTGGGCTATATCGGCGGCATGCTCACGCTTGGGTTGTGTCTGGCCTATGTGTTGGCCGCACAGGCGCGTGGTGAGTCGGGCAGCCAGTTTGTGCCCGTGACGATGCTGATCACCGCCGTGGTCTATGGCGCAGCCGCATGCGTGACCTTTGCCTTGATGCGCGAGCACGCTTCGCCGCAACCCGACGCACCCGTGGTGGGCGTGCTGCACAGCTTGCGCGGTCTGCGGCAAACCCTGCGGGATGCCAGGCCTTACCAGGACTTCACCCGGCTTTTGGCCTGCGCGGTGGCTTATCAGGGCGGGGTGGCGGTGGCCATTTCATTGGCTGCCATTTATGCCGAGCAAGTGATCGGGTTTCAACCCCAGGAAACCATGGTCCTGATCTTTGTCCTGAACATGGCCGCCTTTCTGGGCGCATTTGTCTTTGGGTACGCGCAAGACAAGATCGGCCACAAGTTGGCTTTGGCCTTGACTTTGTTGGGGTGGATCCTGACCTGCGTCATCGCGGCTTTGTCCAGCACCAAAGAGGTGTTTTGGTGGGCTGCTGCCATTGCCGGTTTGTGCATGGGGTCGAGCCAGTCGTCCGGGCGCGCCATGGCGGGCTTGATGGTGCCGCCGGCTCGGTTGGGCGAGTTTTTTGGCCTGTGGACTTTCGCGATCCGTCTGGCCAGCATTCTCGGGCCTTTGAGTTACGGCCTGATCACCTGGCTGAGCGGTGGCAATCAGCGGATTGCCATTGGCTCAACCTCGTTGCTGTTTGTCGTGGGCCTGGTCTTGCTCGTCCCCATCAATGTGGAGCGGGGACGCCGCATGGCGCTGGGGCAGGACTGATCAGCTGGGGGTGTTCGCCCGTTGGCAGGCGGTATGAGGCAGGCCCAGCCAGCGTTGTGCTGCCGCTTGCAGGCTGCTCAAATCACCATTGGTCATCAGCTGAACGCGGGCCGCCAGTGCGTGCGGTCTAGGGCCTTGGCGCAGTTGCGACGCGGCTTCCAGCAAGCGACGGGTTTGTCGTGCCACGGGCTCGCCGGTGGACACCAAATGCACTTGCGGGCCGAGCAACTCGCGCAACGCGGGCTCGGCAAATACATAGTGTGTGCAGCCCAAAACCAAGGTGTCTATTTGCCCCGGTGCTTGACCGAATGTCCCCATTTCGTGGGTGTACGTCTGCAGCAATTCGGTGATGCGCTGGCTTGCCTGGGCACCTAAAGTCGCATGGGTGCTTTGCTCGATGGCCAGTGCCAGCCCGTTGCAGGCTTGGATGCTGAAGTGGGCCTGGTCTTGCAGGCTGGTCAGCAGGTGCTGAAATTTTGCGCTGCCCAACGTGCCCCGCGTTCCGATGACCCCGATGTGCCGGGTTTGGCTGATGTGCAAGGCGGGCTTCAATGCGGGCTCGACGCCAATCAGGATCAGATGCGGGTGTTGCGCACGCAACTCGTGAATGGCGGCTGCCGTGGCCGTGTTGCATGCCACCACCAGGGCTTTGATGTGGTGTTTGTCGATCAGGTGCTTGGCAATGGCCAGGCTGCGCTGGCGAACGAACAGATCGGTTTTTTCGCCATAAGGCGCATGACCGCTGTCGGCCCAATACACAAAGTGCTCGGCAGGCAAAGCCACTTGCAGGGACTGCAAGACACTCAGGCCGCCGATGCCGCTGTCAAAAACGCCAATGGGGGATTGGGTCATGAATCAGGTGAGGGCGGTGGCATCTTGCGCAACAAGACGGCCACCGCCGCATCCCATTCAGGCAGCGGCTACACCAATGCCTTTGAACTCACCGGTGGCAATGCGTTTTTGCCATTCGGCAGGGCCGGTGATGTGCGCGCTGGTGCCGCCCGCGTCGACCGCCACGGTCACCGGCATGTCCACCACGTCAAATTCGTAAATGGCTTCCATGCCCATGTCGGCAAAGCCCACCACTTTGGCGTGTTTGATGGCTTTGGACACCAGGTAAGCGGCGCCGCCCACGGCCATCAGGTAAGCCGACTTGTGCTTCTGGATGGCTTCGATGGCGACCGGGCCGCGCTCGGCTTTGCCAATCATGGCGATCAGACCGGTGTTGGCCAGCATCATTTCGGTGAAGCCGTCCATGCGGGTGGCGGTGGTGGGGCCTGCAGGACCCACCGCCTCGTCGCCCACGGGATCCACCGGGCCGACGTAATAAATCACACGGTTCGTGAAGTCCACAGGCAACTTCTCGCCCTTGGCCAGCAGGTCTTGGATGCGCTTGTGCGCGGCATCGCGGCCCGTCAGCATCTTGCCGTTGAGCAGCAGGGTTTGGCCGGGTTTCCAGCTGGCCACTTCGGTGGGCGTCAGCGTGTTCAGGTCCACGCGTTGGCTTTTCTCGGTGTCAGGCGTCCAGCTCACGTTGGGCCACAGGTCAAGCGAGGGGGCTTCCAGATAGGTGGGGCCGGAGCCGTCCAGCACAAAGTGCGCGTGTCGGGTGGCCGCGCAGTTGGGGATCATGGCCACGGGCTTGGAAGCCGCGTGGGTGGGGTACATCTTGATCTTGATGTCCAGCACGGTGGTCAGGCCCCCCAGGCCCTGCGCGCCAATGCCCAAGGCGTTGACCTTGTGGTACAGCTCCAGGCGCATTTCTTCGACCTGGTCGAGCTTTTCGCCTTTGCTGGATTTTTCGAGCAGCTGGTACATGTCCAGGTCGTCCATCAGGCTTTCCTTGGCCATGAGCACGGCTTTTTCGGCGGTGCCGCCAATGCCGATGCCCAGCATGCCGGGCGGGCACCAACCCGCACCCATGGTGGGCACGGTTTTCAACACCCAGTCGACGATGCTGTCGCCGGGGTTGAGCATGATCATCTTGGACTTGTTTTCGCTGCCACCGCCTTTGGCGGCCACGGTCACTTCAACGGTATTGCCCGGCACGATTTCGGTGAAGATCACCGCAGGCGTGTTGTCTTTGGTGTTTTTGCGGTTGAAGTGCGGGTCGGCCACAACGGACGCGCGCAGGGTGTTGTCCGGGTGGTTGTAGCCACGGCGCACGCCTTCGTTGATGGCGTCATCCAAGCTGCCCGTGAAGCCGCCCCAGCGCACGTCCATGCCCACTTTCAGGAACACGTTGACGATGCCGGTGTCCTGGCACATCGGGCGGTGGCCCGTGGCGCTCATTTTGCTGTTGGTGAGGATCTGCGCGATCGCGTCCTTGGCCGCCGGGCTTTGTTCCCGTTCGTAGGCCTTGGCCAGGTGGGTGATGTAGTCGGCGGGGTGGTAGTAGCTGATGTATTGCAGGGCAGCGGCAACGGATTCGATCAAATCGGCTTGTTGGATCACAGTGGTCATGGTGCAAAGGTCCGGTGGAGAGTCAATGGATGGGGTGATTCAGTGGCCCGATGTGTCGTGGTGCGACATCAGTCGGTCCGCATAGGCAATGGAGATTGC
This sequence comes from Burkholderiaceae bacterium, assembly GCA_919902775.1. GTDB lineage: Bacteria > Pseudomonadota > Gammaproteobacteria > Burkholderiales > Burkholderiaceae_C > Limnohabitans_A. The sequence continues at coordinate 77,566 of CAKKRJ010000017.1, read as the reverse complement.
GCTGAGCAAAAACGCGAGATGGATGATGGTTTGCCACATCAGCACTTTTTCGTCGTAGTTGGCGGCGTTGATGAAGGTCTTGAGCAGGTGGATGGAACTGATGCCAATGATGGCCGTGCCCAGCTTGACCTTGAGCACCGAGGCGTTCACATGGTCCAGCCACTCGGGCTGGTCGGGGTGGCCTTCCAGATTCAGGCGCGAGACAAAGGTTTCGTAGCCGCCCACGATGACCATGATCAGCAAGTTGGAGATCATGACCACGTCGATCAGGCCCAGCACGACCAGCATGATCACGGTTTCGTTCAGGTTGGTGATCGGTGCATCGGTTTTGTACCCGATGCTGCTGATGAGTGATTGCAATGCGTGTTGGTTGCCAAAGGCTGCTTCGAGCAAATGCACGAGCTCGACCCAAAAATGGAACACGTACACCGCTTGTGCAGCGATCAGGCCCAGATACAAGGGCAATTGCAGCCAGCGGCTGGCAAAAATGAAGCTGTTCAAAGAGCTCGTGGGGCGTTTGGATGTGGACGGATTCTTTGACATGGTTTTCCTGAAACTTTCCGTGTGCCTGCGGCATCGGGCAAACCCGGATTTTAGGCGGTAGAACAGCGATTCCAACCCAAGTCCGTGCAAGCCTGATGTCAGTCAGTGCTTTGTAAGAGCGAAAGCCGACATTTGCATCAGTTTCAAAAACGCCATGTCATTGAGGAGACCATTCAAATGAGCGCCACCGTTTACCAACCCAGTGCCGATTTCGTCAAAAACGCCCATGTTTCAGGCATGGCCGCTTACGACGCCTTGTGCAAAGAAGCCGATACCGATTACCAGGGCTACTGGGGTCGTCTGGCCAATGAGCTGATCACCTGGAAGACCCCCTTCACCCAGGTGCTCGACGAATCCAATGCACCTTTTTTCAAGTGGTTTGAAGACGGCACCCTGAACGCCTCCTACAACTGCCTGGACCGCAACATCGAAAAGGGCTTGGGCGACAAGACCGCCATCATTTTCGAAGCCGATGGTGGTGAGGTGACCAAGGTCAGCTACAGCCAACTGCTGGCCAAGACTTGCCAATACGCCAACGCACTGAAGTCCCTGGGCATTCAAAAAGGTGACCGTGTCGTCATCTACATTTCCATGTCCATCGACGGCGTGGCCGCCATGCAGGCTTGCGCCCGCATTGGCGCGACCCACTCGGTGGTGTTCGGTGGCTTCTCGGCCCAGTCGCTGCGTGACCGCATCGAAGACACGGGCGCTGTCGCCGTGATCACCGCAGACCACCAGGTGCGCGGTGGCAAACAGTTGCCCCTCAAATCCATCGTGGACGAAGCCCTCGCGCTGGGTGGTTGCGAGGCCATCAAGAACGTGCTGGTGGTCAAGCGCTCGGGTTCCGAGATCGCAATGACCGCAGGCCGCGACCTGTGGATGGCCGACGTGGCCGACAAGCAAGCCACCACCTGCGAGCCCGAGTGGGTCAGCGCAGAGCACCCCTTGTTCCTGCTTTACACCTCCGGCTCGACCGGCAAACCCAAAGGCGTGCAACACAGCACCGGCGGCTACTTGCTGCACGCAGCCTTGACCACCAAATGGACCTTCGACTTGAAGGCCGATGACGTGTTCTGGTGCACCGCCGACATCGGCTGGGTCACCGGCCACACCTACATCACCTACGGCCCGCTGGCCCTGGGTGGCACCGAAATCGTGTTCGAAGGTGTGCCCACTTACCCCGACGCTGGCCGCTTCTGGAAGATGATCCAGGACCACAAGGTTTCCATCTTCTACACCGCCCCCACTGCCATCCGCTCGCTGATCAAGGCCGCCGAAGCCAACGACGCCGTGCACCCCAAGAGCTACGACCTGACGAGCCTGCGCCTGTTGGGTTCGGTGGGCGAGCCGATCAACCCCGCCGCTTGGGAGTGGTATTACCAGCACGTGGGCGGCAGCCGTTGCCCCATCGTGGACACCTTCTGGCAGACCGAAACCGGTGGCCACATGATCACCCCACTGCCGGGCGCCACGCCCATGGTGCCGGGCTCGTGCACACTGCCGTTCCCCGGCATCCAGGCTGCCATCGTGAGCGAAACCGGCGAGGACATGCCCAATGGCCAGGGCGGTATCTTGGTCGTCAAGCGCCCATGGCCGTCGATGATCCGCAACATCTGGGGCGACCCCGAGCGCTTCAAGAAGAGCTACTACCCCGACGACTTCAAGGGCAAGTACTACCTGGCAGGCGACGGAGCCATCCGCGACGAGAAAACCGGTTACTTCACCATCACCGGCCGCATCGACGACGTGTTGAACGTCTCTGGCCACCGCATGGGCACGATGGAAATCGAATCCGCGCTGGTCAGTTGCACCGAGCTGGTGGCCGAGGCCGCCGTGGTGGGCCGCCCTGACGACACCACGGGCGAAGCCATCTGTGCTTTCGTGGTGCTCAAGCGCGCCTTGCCCAACACCGACGAAGGCAAGGCCATTGCCAAGCAATTGCGCGACCACATCGCCAAGGAAATCGGCCCCATCGCCAAGCCCAAGGACATCCGCTTTGGCGAGAACCTGCCCAAGACCCGTTCGGGCAAGATCATGCGCCGTCTGCTGCGTTCGCTGGCCAAGGGCGAAGAGATCACGCAGGACATCTCCACGCTGGAGAACCCCGCGATCCTGGGCCAATTGGGCCAGGCTTACTGATCCGCTTGTCGGCTTCAGTTCAAAAAGCGCCGCTTGCGGCGCTTTTTTTATGGCTCAGCCCGGCAAAGCCTGCTTTCCGGTGAACAATCGTCATCGCTTTTCACTCCAGCGCCAATTGCCCAGGACGCCTTGATGACCCCCTCCAACAGCCCAAACCCCATAGCCCCCGGCTTCATCGTGTTGCACGGCAACCGGTCCGAGGATTTGGCGCAGACGCTGATCACCTGGCTGGGCGGGCACCCGCTGGGGCCGCTCGAAGAAGAAGTGGTGCTGGTGCAAAGCAACGGCATAGCCGAGTGGTTCAAGATGACGCAAGCGCAGCAGTTGGGCGTGTGTTCGGCGGCGCGTGTCGATTTGCCCGGGCGTTTTGTCTGGCGCGCTTACCGCCAGGTGTTGGGCGCGCAGGCGGTGCCGCGTGAATCGCCGCTCGACAAATTGCCCATGACTTGGCGGCTCATGCAGGTCCTGCCGGGCTTGCTGGCGCAGCCCGAATTCGCCCCCATGGCGCGTTACCTCGATCCTGCCGCCACATCTGGCGCAGCCGATGACACCCGCTTGCTGCAACTGGCCAGCCAGTTGGCCGACTTGTTTGACCAATACCAGAACTACCGCAGCGACTGGTTGCAGGCCTGGGCCGCTGGACGCGACGAACTGCGCGACGCCTCGGGCCAGTCGCAGGCCCTGGCCGAAGACCAGCGCTGGCAACCGGCGCTGTGGCGCGCGCTGCTGGGCACTCTGACGCCTGAGCAGCGCAGCGCCACGCGGCCTGATCTGCACCGTCAGGTGTTGCACAAGTTGCAAAGCGGTGAAGATTTTGCAGGCCGCCTGCCGCGCCGCCTGGTGGTGTTTGGCATGAGCCACATCCCGGACGCCATGCTGGAGATGCTGGCCGCGCTGGCCCCGCACAGCCAGGTCATTTTGGCCGTGTCCAACCCCTGCCGCTTTTATTGGGGCGACATCATGGATGGGCGGGAACTGTTCCGCACCCAGCGCCGCCGCCATGCCTTGCGCGAGCCAGGCCGCCCAACGCCCGAGCTGCAAGACATGCATTTGCACGCCCACCCGCTGCTGGCCGCCTGGGGCCGGCAGGGGCGCGATTTTGTGCGCCAGCTCGATGCGTTTGACGATGCCGTGGCCACGGCGCAGGCCTTCCCGTCGCTGCGCATCGACCTGTTTGACGAAACACCTGAGACCGCCAACACGCCCATGCTGACCCGGGTGCAGCAGCGCATCCGCGATCTGGAGCCCTTGGGCACGCGCCACGACGACGCACCGCTGGCCGAGGGCGACCGTTCGGTGGTGTTCCATGTGGCGCACAGCCCGGTGCGAGAACTCGAAGTGCTGCACGACCAGTTGCTGGCCTTGCTGGCCCGCCGTGATCAGGGCAGCGCGCTGAACCCGCGTGACATCGTGGTCATGGTGCCCGATGTGCAGAGCATGGCCCCGGCGATCCGCGCCGTGTTTGGCCAATACGCGCGCAGCGACAAGCGTTTCATCCCCTACGACATTGCCGACCTGAGCGCCAAATCGAGCAGCCCGGTGATTTTGTCGGTCGATGGGTTGCTGGGTCTGCCCGCGCAGCGCTGTGGTTTGAGTGAATTGATCGATTTGCTCGAAGTGCCCGCCGTGGCCAAGCGCTTTGGCATTGCCCCCGACAAATTGCCCCAACTCACGCAGTGGATGAGCGGTGCAGGCATCCGCTGGGGCCTGCATGCCGCGCAGCGTGCGCAGCTGGACCTGGCCGCGTGCGGCGAGCAAAACAGCGCCTGGTTTGGCCTGCAACGCATGCTGCTGGGCTATGCCTCGGGGTCTATGGATGGCTTGCCCAATGTGGCTGGCTGGCGGGGCATCGAGCCTTATGCCGAGGTGGGCGGGCTGGACGCCGAGCTGGCAGGCAGTCTGGCGCACCTCTTGCAAACCCTGGGCGACTGGTGGCAGCGCACGCAAAGCGTGGCCACGCCCGAAGCCTGGTGCGAGCACGCCCAATGGCTGTTGACGGCTTTGTTCAAGGCGGCCGATGAGACGGACGCCCAAGCATTGAATGCGCTCTGCGATGGCCTGGGCCATTGGCGGCGCGCTTGCGAGCAGGCCGGCTTTGCGCAAGAAGTCGGCCTCGCGGCGCTGCGTCACGGCTGGATGGACGCATTGCAAATGCCACGCCTGGAGCAACGTTTTCGGGCCGGCGGCGTGACCTTTTGCACGCTCATGCCCATGCGTGCCATCCCGTTTGAGGTGGTGTGCCTGCTGGGCATGAACGACGGCGATTACCCGCGCCGCAGCCAGCGCAGTGACTTTGACCTGATGGGCCTGCGCGGCATGTTCCGCCCGGGTGACCGCTCACGCCAGCACGACGACCGCCAGCTCATGCTCGAAGCGCTGCTGTCGGCCCGCCGTGTGCTGTACGTCAGCTGGACAGGCCGCAGCGTGCGCAACAACAGCGAGCAGCCGCCCTCGGTGCTGGTGTCGCAGTTGCGCGATTACATCGCCTCGGCCTGGGGCGAGCCTGCGCTCGAAGCGCGCACCACCGCGCACCCGCTGCAACCGTTCAGCCGCCGGTATTTTGAAGATCAATCGCCCTTGCTGACCTATGCTCGCGAATGGCGCGGCGCGCACAGCGCACAGGACGACACGCCAGCGCAGGCGGTCCGCGTTGACCTGGCCGCGCCCGACACCAGCGCACCGCTGGATCTGGACCGTCTGGTGCAGTTTTTCCGCAACCCGGTCAAGGCGTTCTTCAAGGAGCGTCTTGGCGTGAGCTTCTGGAGCCCTGAAGAAGAGCCGGGCGACACTGAAGCCTTTGACCTGGACGGGCTGGAGAACTACCAGTTGATCGCATCGCAGACCCGCCACTGGCCCGCGCCGCAGCAGTGCCAGGGGCTGGACGCGGTGATCAGCACCCGGCTCGACGCCTTGCAACGCGCGGGCGACTTGCCCATGCAGGGCTTGGGTCAGCTCAAAAAATCCGAGCTGCAAGGCAAGCTGACCGCCATGGCCCAGGCTTGGGCCGAAGTGGGGCAAGCCTTTCCCATGGCGGCCGAGCGCGTGGCCGTTGGCCACAGCCACCAGGGTCGGCATTCAACGGTGGTGCTGCGCGACTGGATCGACGCGGTTTACCAAAACCATGCCGGTGAACGCAGCTGGGTGCTGCTGGAGCCCAGCAAGATCACCACCACGGAGAAAAAGCAGGCTCTACCGCGCCCTGAAAAATTGCTGCGCCCCTGGTTGCAATCCCTGTTGGCGGCGGCTGCCGGGCAGGCGCTGCACGGGCGCGTGGTGGGGCAAGACGGCGAACTGCACATCCGCCCCATGCCCGCAGAGCAGGCCGGTGCCGTGCTGGACACTTTGCTGGCCGTGTGGCTGCAAGGCCAGCAAGGGCCCTTGCCGCTGCCGCTCAAAACCGCTTTGGTGCTGGCCAAAGCAGCCCACAGCGAGGAAGACAAAACAACCGATAACTTGGCTGAAATCGCTTACGAAGGCGGAGGCGACGCCATGAGCGTGCAACTGGCCGATGTGCGCGACATGTGTCTGGCTCGGGTGTTCCCAGACTTTGAAGCCCTGTGCGCTGCCCGCACCGCCGACGGCCAAGACGCCAGCGCCTTGGCGCGTCAGGTGTATGGCCCGCTGCTCGAATGGGCTGTGGCTTGCGTCACCGCCCACCCTTATGCCCCAGCGGAGGCCTTTTGATGAACCAAATGAAGCCGAACACGACCGATGCCCCGTCCGCGTCATTGCCGCTGATCGCCGAGCACTTTCCCCTCAAGGGCTCGAGCCTGATCGAGGCCAGCGCCGGCACCGGCAAAACCTGGACGATTGCCGCCCTGTATGTGCGCCTGGTGCTGGGCCACGGCACGCCCGAAACCAAATTTGAGCGGGCACTGATGCCGGCCGACATCCTGGTGATGACCTTCACCCGTGCCGCGACACGCGAACTGTCTGACCGCATCCGGGCGCGCTTGATCGAATCGGCCCGTTGCTTTCGGGGCGAGGCCACGCCCAAAGCCGAAGACACTTTTTTGCAGAAATTGTTGGCTGACTACCCCACGCAGGCCGAGCGTCAGCACGCCGCTTGGCGCCTGGCCATGGCCGCCGAATGCATGGACGAAGCCAGCGTGCACACCATCGACGCCTGGTGCCAGCGCATGCTGTGCGAACACGCGTTTGACAGTGGCAGCTTGTTTGAAGAAGAACTGGTCGCCGACGAGCAGGCCTTGCTCACCCAGGCCGTGCAGGATTACTGGCGCAGGCAGTGCTACGGCCTGGCGCCGCAAGCGCTGTCTGAGGTGTTGGCCATCTGGTCGGGAGTGGACGCCTTGCTCGGCGATGTGAAAGATCTGAAAGACAAGCTCGACGGCGCGTCTGTGCACCAGGGCAGCTTGAGCAACGCCCTGGCGCAGGGCCGCAGCGAACAGCAGCAAGAGCTGAACACGATCCGTCTGCAGTGGCAAGCGCTGGAGCCGCAGCTGCGTGACTATGTGCACGCTCAGGTGCCGCCAAATAAAAATGGCTGGAACGGCCAGCGTTTTCAGATCGGGCGGATCACCGGATGGCTCGACGTTTTGCGCGCCTGGGCGCATGGCGAAGACGAAGCCGTGGTGCCCAAATTGGGAAGCGGTTGGGAGCGGCTCACCCCCGAGGGCCTGGCCGAGGCCCGCAGCGACGGCCTGATGCCCCATTTGCCGCCGGTCTTTGCTGAGTTTGCTGGCTTGCAAGTCCTGCTGCAAAAGTTGCCCCAGCCCAGCGCCTTTGCCCGCCGCCACGCCGCCGCCAGCGTGACCGAGCAGATGCGCCAGCTCAAACGCCAGCAAGGCACTTTTGGTTTTTCTGATCTGCTGGAGCGCCTGCACGCCGCGCTCAAAGGCCCCAACGGCGAGCGCCTGCGTGAGCGCATCGCAGCGCAATACCCGGTGGCCCTGATCGACGAATTTCAGGACACCTCGCCCATCCAATACGGCATTTTTGAGCAGATTTACCGCACGGCCGACAACGCACCTGAGCGGGTCTTGCTGCTGATCGGCGACCCCAAGCAATCGATCTACGGCTTTCGCGGGGCCGACATTTACAGCTACCTGCAAGCGCGCCGCGCCACACACGGGCGGCACTATGCGCTGTCGGTCAATTACCGCTCGACCGACCCGCTGGTCAAGGCGGTGAACCACGGCTTTTTGCAGGCCGAGGCGCTGCTGCCTGCCGGGGCTTTCCAGTTCAAGGGCGAGAACACCGCAGCCCGGGGCAATCCCTTGCCTTTTGTCGACGTGCGCGCACATGGCCGCAAAGAAAGCTGGGTCAACGCCAACGGGCCCTTGCCCGCCATCACCTTGGTGCATGACCTGGCGCTGCAAAGCATGGGCGTGGCGCGCAAGGTGTTTGCCGAGCGATGCGCCGAGCAAATCGTCAGCTGGCTGAACGACCCGGACAACGGCTTTGCGCAAGCGGGTGAGCCCTTTCAAAGGCTGCGCCCCAGCGACATCGCCATCTTGGTGCGCATAGGCAAAGAAGCCGCCGCCCTGCGCCGCGCCCTGCAAAAGCGCCACGTGGCGTCGGTCTACTTGTCCGACAAGGACTCGGTTTACCAAAGCGACGAGGCCCGCGACCTGGTGCACTGGCTGCGTGCCGTGGCCACCCCACAAGATTCGCAACGGGTGCGCGCCGCGCTGGCGCTGGCCAGCGTGGGCCTGCCGCTGGATGCGCTGACCCAACTGGCCACCGAAGACGAGGTGTTTGATGCGCACGTTCAGACCCTGCGTGAACTGCGCCAGACCTGGCTGAGCCAGGGTGTGCTGGCCATGCTGCGCCAGACGCTGCACCGCTTTGGGCTGGCGGCCCGCTGGATGGCCCAAAGCGGCGGTGGCAGCGGTGGCGGCGAGCGCAGCCTGACCAATTATTTGCACCTGGCCGAACTGCTGCAAAACGCCAGCGGCGACCTGGAAGGCGAGCAAGCGCTGATCCGTTGGTTGATGAACCAGATCGCTGAAAACGCCGAACAGACCGACGAACAGGTGGTGCGCCTGGAGAGCGATGCCGAACTGGTCAAGATCGTCACCATCCACGCCAGCAAGGGGCTGGAATACCCAGTGGTGTGCCTGCCGTTTGCTACCAGCTTTCGGGGCTTTGATGCACGGTTCGTCAAATCGGCCCAGCTGCCGTTGGCCGAGGGTGGTCGGGAACTGGTGCTGGACATCGATGACGAGGCCAAGATCCGATTTGAGCAAGAACGCATGCGCGAAGACTTGCGCCTGCTGTATGTGGCCATGACCCGTCCACGCCATGCTGTGTGGCTGGGCTTTACGACGGTCAAGGTGGGCAACGGCAAGGCCTGCAAAACCCAGCAAAGCGCCATCGGCTACCTGCTCGGTGGCACGGATGAGCGCGAAGCCGCCGACTGGCTGGACCCGCTGCAAGCCTGGGCGCGCGGCTGTGACGGCATCGCGCTGGTGCCCGCCACGGCGCCAACCGCCGTGAGCCGCCTGGCGGCCCGGGGCAGTTTGCCCGCCTTGCAGCTGCCGCCCGAATACCAGGCCGACTTTGACCGCCATTGGGGCATCGCCAGCTATTCGCGCCTGACCCGCGATCTGAAAGCGGATGGCACGGTGCCGACCAGCGCGCTCTCGCCCTTGCATCAGCAGCGCCCCGCCGACGATGAAAACCAAGCGGAGACAGACGCACACACCAACGCAGGCGCAGACGCAGCAGCAGAAAGCGCCACCAACTCTGCCCAGACCGCCAGCGCCAGCGACGCGCCCGCGCCCATCTGGCACAGCTTCAAACGCGGCCCGATCACGGGCAACTGGCTGCACCAGCAGCTCGACTGGTTGTCGGCCGAAGGCTTTGCGCTCCAAGACAACGCCAGCTTGTCCGCCCGCTTGCAAGCCCGCTGTGAGCGCGACCACAAAGACAGCGCGCCCGCGCTGGTGGGCTGGCTGACCGATGTGGTCAACAGCCCCTTGCCGGGTCTGAACGTGACTTTGGCCCAGATGACCAGCGTGCGCTCCGAGATGGAGTTCTGGTTGCCCGCGCGCCAGATCGAGACCGCCGCCATCGACGCGCTGTGCCGCCAGCACCTCTTGCCCGGCGTGCCGCGCCCACGCCTGCAAACCAGCACGCTGCACGGCATGTTGATGGGCTTCATGGATTTGGTGTTTGAGCATGAGGGACGCTATTGGGTGCTCGACTACAAATCAAATGCCCTGGGGCAGACCGACAGTGACTTTAGCGCCGAGCATCTGCAAGCCGAGATGGCAAAACACCGCTACGACGTGCAGGCCGCCGTCTACGGCCTGGCGCTGCACCGCTTGCTGCGCAGCCGATTGGGCGCAAGCTATGACCCGGCAAAGCACCTGGGCGGTGCGGTGTATCTGTTCTTGCGCGGCATTCATGGCCCCGCAGGCGGCACCTGCACCCTGACCCTGCCCACCGAATGTCTGGACGCGCTGGACGCCATGCTGGACCCAGCGCCTGAATCTGTTGCCCGAGTGACCGCATGAACGCCACCCTGAACACCCTCAAAGACTGGTCCGAGCGGGGCTGGCTGCGCCGCCTGGACAGCGCACTGGCCGACTTTGTGTTGGCCCATGACCCGCAGGCCGATGCCACGGTGCTGGTGGCCAGCGCCTTGGTTTCCCACATGGAAGGCCGGGGCCATGTCTGCCTGCCGCTGGCCGATCTGGTGCGCCAGCCGCAGGCTGTGCTGGCCTGGCCCGAGAAGGCCCAAACCGAGCTGAACACCTTGTGGGCCCGCTTGCCCACTGACTTGCAGGTGTGGACGGATGCGCTGGCGCACAGTCCGGTGGTGCGCTGTGCGATGCTTGATGTGAAAGAACAGCCTTCGGCCGCAGGGGCGACCTCCCACAAAATGCCCTCGAACATTGTGGGAGCGCGCCCCTGCGCGCGAATGCGGCTTTCAGACAGCGGCCAGCCGCTGGTGCTGGGCGGCACGCCCGAGGCACCCTTGCTGTACCTGCGCCGCTACTGGGTGTACGAGCAGCAGGTGGCGCAGGCGGTCAGCCAACGCGCTGCGGCCCAGCCCGATGTGGACACCGCTGCCGCCAAAGCCTGGCTGGACCGCTTGTTTGATTCGCCACCGGCTGGCACTGAACCCGCACAGCCGCAGTGGCAAAAGATCGCTTGTGCGCTGGCATTGCGCAGCGGCCTCACGGTCATCACCGGCGGGCCGGGCACCGGCAAAACCTACACCGCAGCGCGTTTGCTGGCGCTGCTGCTGGCCACCAGCCCCAACCCTGCGCAACTGCGGGTGGCACTGGCCGCGCCCACCGGCAAGGCGGCGGCGCGCTTGCGCCAGTCGATTGACCTGTCGCTGGTCAGCTTGCAATCCAGTCTGGGCGCTGCCGTCGATTTGCAGGCCCTGACCGAGCGCATGGGCAAAGCCAGCACGGTGCATGCCTTGCTGGGCATGCACGCGGGCAGCCGCCAGTTCAAGCACAACGCCCAGCACCCGCTCGATCTGGACGTGCTGATCGTGGACGAAACCTCGATGGTGCATCTGGAAATGATGGCCGCCTTGCTGCAAGCCATGCCGCCGCACGCCAAACTGGTGTTGCTGGGCGACAAGGACCAGCTCGCCTCGGTCGAAGCCGGCTCGGTGCTGGGCGATTTGTGCGCCCACGCGCAAGACACGCGCTACAACCCGGACACTTGCGCCTATGTGCTGGCCACCTGTGGCGAGCACCTGAGCGCATCGGCCAGCGCGGGCAGTGCGCTCGACCAGCAAACCGTGATGCTGCGCCACAGCCACCGCTTTGGCTCGGACATTGGCGCCTTGGCCAAAGCCGTGAACGCCGGCGTGGCCCAGGCGGATGCGCCGGTCGACTTGTTTGCGCCACCCGCACCCCTGGGCGCCTACGCGCTGCTGACCCGGGGCACGCAACAGGCCCTGAGCGGTGCCACCGCCACAGACGACAACCCCACCCCCGGCAAGGTGTTTCTGGTGCCTGCCCCCGTCAAACCCGATGCGGTGCTGCAACTGGCCCTGCATGGCCGTGCGCTGGCACCGGCGTGTTATGCCGACTACCTGCGCGAAATCCAGGCGGGGCCGACCGCACAATCCGCACAGACAACCTCTGACACACCCGATGACCAGCACAGCGCCTGGGTCAAGCGCGTGCTCAAGGCCTTTGATGGGTTCCGGATTTTGTGCGCCGTGCACGACGGCCACTGGGGCGACCGCACCATCAACCAGCAGGTGCAACAAGCCCTGGCCCGGCAAGGGTGGCTGCGGCCCGAGGGCGAATGGTTTGCGGGCCGCCCCGTCATGGTCACCCGCAACGACAAGGCGCTGGGCGTGTTCAACGGCGATGTGGGCGTGGTGTTGCCCGGCCAAGCCAGCCCAGCCTTGCGCGCCTGGTTCCTGGACGGTGAGCAGTTGCGCAGCGTGAGCGTGAGCCGCCTGGCCCATGTGGAAACGGCCTTTGCCATGACCATCCACAAAAGCCAGGGATCGGAGTTCTCTCACACCGTGGTGGTGCTGCCCGATGCAGGCGGCGACATCCTGACCCGCGAGTTGGTCTACACCGGCATCACCCGCGCCAAAGACCATCTGACGCTGGTCGAACCCCGCGCCGGTCTGCTGGGCGAGGCCATGGCCCGCCAAGTCCAGCGGGCCAGTGGTTTGGGGGTGCTCGCCACCGGCGTGGTCAGCTGAGGGGCGCGCTCAGTCTCGCGCTCAGTCTCCCAACACCACGCCTTCGCGGCGTGGGTCGGCCCCACCCAACCAGCCTTGCGGTGTGCGCTCAATGGCCTGCAGCCCGCTGGTCATGTCCATCTCGCGCACGTCGTGGTTGCGGGCTTTCAACGCGTCCACTGTGCTGAGCGGAAAGCGTTTGGCTTCCAAAAGCGTCGGGCCGTTGAGTGAGCCAAAGTTGGGCAAGCTGACCGCTTGCTGTGCGTTCAGCCCCCAATGCAGCGTGCCAGTGAGCAGTTTGGCCGTGTAGTGAATGATGAGCGCACCCCCGGGGCTGCCGCCGCTCATGAGCAGTTGCCCGGTGGCCTTGTCAAACACCAGCGTGGGCGACATGGACGAGCGCGGGCGCTTGCCCGCCTCGACCCGGTTGGCAATGGGGCGGCCCTGCGCATCGGCCGGCGCAAAGCTGAAATCGGTCAGTTCGTTGTTGAGCAAGAAACCGCCGGCACGCGCGGGGTCTGTGCTGACCATGCGACGCGAACCAAAAGCCGCTTCGATGGTGGTGGTCATGGCCACAGCGCGGCCTTGCGCATCGACCACGCTGATGTGGCTGGTGCCGTATTCGGTTTGTTCCGGCATGGGCGCATATGCGGTTTTGCCACCGCCCGGCTGGCCGGGTGTGGCCACTTTCATGGATTGGGCTCCGATCAACTGGCTGCGCTCGCGCAAGTAACCAGGGGCCAGCAGGCTGCGCCAGTCGCCTGTGGGGGGCGTCACAAAGTCCGGGTCGGCCACGTACTGTGCCCGGTCAGCGAAGGCCAGGCGCGAGGCTTCTGTGTAGCGGTGCAGCCAGTCGGGGGAGGGCAGGCCGCCCGCAAATTCGGCACCTTGCGGCGTGGTCTGGGCCAACATGCCCAGGATTTGCCCGATCGCGATCTGGCCCGATGACGGGGGTGGAAAGCCACAGATGCGGTAGGCGCGTGACTGCACCGTGTGGTCAAAGCACAGGGCTTCACGCTCGCGGGCTTGGTAGTTGCGCAGGTCTTGCAGGCCCAAGGTGCCTGGGCGTGGCGCGGCTTGGGTGCGTTGCACCATGGCTTGCGCCACCGGCCCTTCGTGCAGGGCTCGGCTGCCTTCGGTGGCGATGCGGCGCAGCACATGGGCGTATTCCGGGTTGCGCAGCACATGGCCCACGGGCCAGGCCTGGCCTTGGGCGTTGTAGAAAAAGCGCAGCGCCAGCGGGTCTTTTCTCAGGTGTGGATCGGCTTGCAGCAAGGTGTGCAGGCGCGGGCTGACCTTGAAGCCTTGCTCGGCCAGCGTGATGGCAGGCTGCAGCAACTGGGCCCAGGGCAAGCTGCCGTGTTGCCGGTGTGCCGCTTCAAGCATGCGCACCGCTCCGGGCACACCCACCGAGTGGCCACTCAGGACCGCCTCGTCAAATGGCAGGGGTTGGCCGTTGTCACCCACAAACATGTGGCCCTTGGCGCCAGCCGGTGCGGTTTCGCGCCCATCGTGGGCGGTCACTTGGCGGCCGTCAAAGTGCAGCAGAAATGCCCCGCCGCCGATGCCGCTGGATTGCGGCTCGACCAAGCCCAACACCAGCTGCACCGCAATGGCCGCATCCAGCGCCGAGCCCCCCGCACGCAGAATCTGGTGGCCTGCGTCTGTGGCCAGCGGGTTGGCCGCCGCCACAGCCTGACGGGCATAGTTCCAGCCGGGCTTGTCGGCATAGCCACTGGCCGCTTCAGGCTGCTCGGGCACGCTGTAGCGCCAGGCGGTGGTGGAGGTTGGTGGGGGCGCCAGGGTGCTGCAGGCGCTCAACAGTGCCAGGGTGGCGAGACTCAGGGGCAGGGTGTGTTTTTTCATGAATCCTCCTTGGATTGGCCATCCTAGCGGCAAAACACAGCCCGTCCCAATGACGACAGGCCCCGCAGGGTCTGTCATGTGCCGGTGCAAAAAGCGTCAGATCACTTCGGTGCCAGGCGGATCGCGCCGTCCAGGCGAATCACTTCCCCGTTGAGCATGTCGTTTTCGATGATGTGCTTGGCCAGCTTGGCGTAGTCCTGGGGGGTGCCCAGGCGGCTGGGGAAGGGCACGCCGGCAGCCAGCGCGTCTTGCACTTCCTGCGGCATGCCGAACAGCATGGGGGTGCCGAAGATGCCGGGGGCGATGGTCATGTTGCGGATGCCATTGCGGGCCAGGTCGCGGGCGATCGGCAGTGTCATGCCGACCACGCCGCCTTTCGATGCGGCATAGGCGGCTTGGCCAATCTGCCCGTCGTAGGCGGCCACACTGGCGGTGGAAATCAGCACGCCACGCTCGCCGGTGGCCTCGGGCTCGTTTTTGCACATGGCTTCAGAGGCCAGACGGATCATGTTGAAGCTGCCCACCAGGTTGACCATGATGGTCTTGGTGAAGAGCGCCAGGTTGTGCGCGCCATTCTTGCCCACCGTCTTTTCGGCGGGCGCGATGCCGGCGCAGTTGACCAGGCCCATCAGCTTGCCCATGGACACCGCCTTGGCCACCACGGCCTGACCATCGGCTTCGCTGCTGACATCGCACCGGACGAAGGCCCCGCCAATCTCTTGGGCCACGGCTTCGCCTTTTTCAGCCTGCATGTCTGCGATCACGACCGTGCCGCCATGGGCCGCCAGCATGCGCGCCGTGCCTTCGCCCAAGCCCGATGCGCCACCGGTGACGATGAAAACCTTGCCTTGAATGTCCATGTGTTTCTCCTGAATGTGATTGACGTTACGTCAACGTCAATTATGCACATCCCGGGCGTTGAGCTGCCTGGCACAAAGCACCTACAAGGGTTGGGATGTTTTTGTGGGAGGCCGCCCCCGCGGCCGAATGCATTCGCGCGCAGGGCGCATATTCGCTCGCAGGGGCGCGCTCCCACATGGGCTTGGTTTTTGTGGGAGGTCGCCCCTGCGACCGAAGGCGGTTCTTTCACCCTAAGGGTTTTCGGGTAAGCCGGCTACTTTGAAGCTTGGATAGCCAAACCTTCGTGCGATTTTTAGCATGGTCATGTTCCGGTCCCATTGGCCCGGAGGGTTCCGTTCAGGAGGAATGCATGGCTGCAGACATCGCGTGGGAAACACGGGGCTTGGTCCAGACCGACGACAACTGGCGTCGGGCGTCTGCGCTGCTGGCCACCGCCGACATCCAGGTCATGGGGGGCAGGCCTTGGGACATGCGGGTGCACCACCCCGACACGTTTGACCGCATCCTGACGCGTGGCAGTTTGGGCTTGGGCGAAAGCTACATCGACGGCTGGTGGGATTGCGATCAAGTGGACGCGTTCATCACCCGCATTTTGCGAGCGCGTCTGGCCGAGAAGGTGGGGCGCGCCGGCTGGTTGTGGGCGTCTTTGAAAGCCCGGCTGACCAACCTGCAGTCTCAGCACCGCGCCTGGCAAGTGGGTGAGGTGCATTACGACCTGGGCAACGATTTGTACCAGGCCATGCTGGACCCGTCCATGGCCTACAGCTGCGGCTATTGGCCTGTGGCGCAAACCTTGGCGCAGGCACAAGAAGCGAAGCTGGACCTGATTTGCCAGAAACTGCAACTGCAACCGGGCATGCGCTTGCTGGACATTGGCTGTGGTTGGGGCAGTTTGATGCTTTTTGCGGCGCGGCATTACCGCGTGGCGTGCGTGGGGCTGACCATTTCAAAAGAGCAAGCCCGGCTGGGCACCGACAAAGCACGGGATCTGCCCGTGCGTTTTGAGCTGGCCGATTACCGGCAGTTCAACCCCCGTGGTGAACAGCGTTTTGACCGCGTGGCTTCGGTGGGCATGTTCGAGCATGTGGGCCATAAAAATTACCGCGCCTACTTTGACATGGTGCGGCGCAGTTTGCGCGACGATGGTTTGTTTTTGCTGCACACCATCGGAAAAAACAGGGCCGGTGTCGGGATCGACCCTTGGATAGAAAAGTACATTTTTCCGAACGGTGTGTTGCCCTCGGCTTCGGAAATTGCTTTTTACAGCGAAGACAGCTTCGTCATGGAAGACTGGCACAACTTTGGCGAGGACTACGACAAAACCCTGTTGGCCTGGCATGCCCGCTTTGAAGCGGCTTGGCCGGGGCTGAAAGACCGTTATGGTGAGCGCTTTTACCGGATGTGGCGCTACTACCTGTTGTGCTGCGCCGCCACCTTCCGGGCCCGCGACAACCAGTTGTGGCAAGTGGTCATGTCGCCAAGCGGCCATGCCGGAGGCTACCGCCGCCCGCTGCTTTGAGTTGGGACTGAAAAAGCATTGGCACAGGCCATGGGCTGGACACAAAGCCGTGCTCCAATGCGGTTTGTTGCTTTTTCGCTTGACCTGACATGACTTTCGTATCACCCGTTTCCTTGGCGCTATCTGTCCGGATTTTTCTCACCCTGGGGGCCTTGAGTGCTTGCTGCAGCGTGGTGTTCAGCGCCGCCATGGCGCATTTGCCCGTGTTTGCCGGTGGCGTGCCGGCCATGGTGCAGACCGCCTTGGCCCAACAGCAATTCCATTCTCTGGGTTTGCTGTGGGTGGGTTTGGCCGCGCTGGGCCTGGGCACTTCGCGTTGGCTGCTGGCGGCGGGCTGGCTCATGCTGGCAGGTTTGTTGCTGTTCAGCTTCAACCTGTATGCGCGCCATGTGTGGGGTTTTGACGCTTTGCGGGCCCTGGTGCCGTGGGGCGGCGGCGCCTGGATTCTGGCCTGGCTCTGCCTGGCCATGGGGTTTGCCACGGGCCTTGGTCGGCCGGCCAAACCAGCCTGACCCACCGCTCCACGAATGGGTTTTGCCTATCGGTGTGATAGGAACTACTCATGGGTGAAAACCCCCGGTTGAATTATCATTGCTACCAATGAGTTTTCTCATTCGATAGTTTTTTTAAACCAACCCAAGGAAACACCATGTCCCTGATCAACACACAAGTTCAGCCGTTCAAAGCCAACGCTTTCCACAATGGCAAGTTCATCGAAGTCACCGAGCAAAGCCTCAAGGGCAAGTGGAACGTGCTGATTTTCATGCCTGCCGCTTTCACCTTCAACTGCCCTACAGAAATCGAAGACGCAGCCGACAACTACGCGGCATTCCAGGCCGCTGGTGCCGAGGTTTACATCGTGACCACCGACACCCATTTCTCGCACAAAGTGTGGCACGAGACATCGCCTGCTGTGGGCAAAGCCAAGTTCCCATTGGTGGGTGACCCCACACACGCCTTGACCAACGCTTTTGGCGTGCACATCCCTGAAGAAGGCCTGGCACTGCGCGGCACTTTCATCATCAACCCTGAACTGACGATCAAAACCTTGGAAATCCATTCCAACGAAATCGCCCGTGACGTGTCTGAAACCCTGCGCAAGCTCAAGGCCGCCCAGTACACCGCCGCCAACCCCGGCCAAGTGTGCCCAGCCAAGTGGAAAGAAGGCGCCAAGACTTTGGCCCCTTCCATCGACCTGGTCGGCAAGATCTAAATCTTGTTTTCTTGCCCTGCATGGCAGGGCAAGCCAAGGCCTGCTGTGCAGGCCGTTGAGCACAGCGCAAGCAGGCCACCCGTCCGCGCTGCGCTGTCCTCAACGATCCCCCCCCCAACTTTGTTTCCCAAGACCCCGCCATCAGCCGGGCCAGGGAGAAGTGCAGCCTGAAACCGGAGAAAACCATGCTCGACGACACCCTCAAAGCCCAACTTCAGCAATATTTGGCCCTGCTGCGCCAGCCGATCCGCCTGATCGCCTCGCTGGACGACAGCGAAACCGGCACCGACATGAAGAACTTGCTGGAAACCATCGTGGGTTTGTCCGACAAGGTCACGTTGGACACCTCGGGCAGCGATGCACGCCAGCCGTCTTTTGTGGTGGCCCGTGCAGGTGAAACCCAAGGCGTGCGTTTTGCTGGTTTGCCTTTGGGCCACGAGTTCACCTCGCTGGTGCTGGCCTTGCTGTGGACCGGCGGTCACCCGCCCAAGGTGGAGCCCGAAGTCATTGAGTCCATCAAAGCCCTGGACGGTGACTTCAGTTTCGAGGTCTACATGTCCCTGACCTGCCACAACTGCCCCGACGTGGTGCAGGCCTTGTCGCTGATGGCCATCTTCAACCCCAGAATCAAAACCGTGGTGATCGAAGGCGGCGCGTTCCAGCAAGAAGTTCAAGAGCGCGAGATCATGGCCGTGCCCATGGTGTTCCTGAACGGCCAGGTGTTTGGCTCGGGCCGCATGAGCGTGGAAGAAATCGTGGCCAAGCTCGACACCAACGCCGGTGCGCGTGAAGCGGTCAAGCTCGATGCGAAAGACGCGTTCGATGTGCTGATCGTCGGCGGTGGCCCAGCCGGTGCTGCGGCTGCCGTGTACGCCGCCCGCAAAGGCATCCGCGTGGGTGTGGCGGCAGAGCGTTTTGGCGGTCAGACCAACGACACCATGGCCATCGAGAACTACATCTCGGTGCTGGAGACCGATGGCCCCAAGTTTGCCGCCGCCTTGGAGGCGCAAGTGCGCCACTACGGCGTGGACATCATGAACCTGCAACGCGCAGCGCACATCATCCCGGCCACTGAGGCAGGCGGCATGGTGCAGGTGCAGATGGAAAACGGTGGCACGCTCAAGGCCAAAACCGTGATCTTGTCGACCGGCGCCCGCTGGCGCAACGTGAATGTGCCCGGCGAAGCCGAGTACAAAAACAAGGGGGTGGCTTATTGCCCGCACTGCGATGGCCCTTTGTTCAAGGGCAAGCGCACGGCGGTGATCGGTGGTGGTAACTCGGGGATCGAAGCGGCCATTGACCTGGCGGGCATCGTGGAACATGTCACGGTGATCGAATTTGCCGAGCAACTCAAGGCTGACGCCGTGTTGGTCGCCAAGCTCAACAGCCTGCCCAATGTCACCGTGCACACCAACGCCCAGACCACCGAAATCACCGGCGATGGCGGCAAGGTCAATGGCATCCGTTACAAAGACCGTGCCACCGGTACCGAGCACCATGTGGAACTGGCGGGTGTGTTTGTGCAGATTGGCCTCGTGCCCAACACCGAGTTTTTGAAGGGCACGGTCGAGTTGTCCAAGTTTGGCGAGATCATGGTGGACGCCAGGGGCCACACCAATGTGCCTGGTGTGTTCGCCGCCGGTGACTGCACCACCGTGCCTTACAAGCAGATCGTGATCGCCGCAGGCGAGGGTGCCAAGGCCGCGCTCAGCGCGTTTGACCATCTGATCCGTTCCTGATCGTTCGGCAACACCCCAAAAAAAACCGGACCTTGCGTCCGGTTTTTTCTTGGGGGTCTTTGTGTCGGGGCTGAAGCCCACGACCTACAGCTGCAAATCCTGGTAGGTCGCGGGCTTCAGCCCCGACACCGCAACCTACAAGGTGGGTTCACTTGGTCAAGATCAGCTTGCCCTGGCGGGTGGTTTGCAGGCGGTAGACCTCGCCCAGATGCCGGATCAGCAGCGACGCTTGGCCTGCCAGCAAGTCACGGCTGTCGATGATGCGCAGCCCATGGGCCGTGTTGGCCGTTTGCGGGGCTGGCACCGCAGCCGGTGGTGCGGCCAAGGCCGCGCCATTCGTGCCCGTGGCGATGGATTGGCCAGCGTCACGGGGGCTCATCGGAGGCTGCCTTCGGTCACAAAGCCTATTTTGGCCATGCCTGCGCGTTGTGCCGCGGTCATGGCAAAGGCCACTTGTTCATAGGGCACTTTTTTGTCGCCACGGATGTACAGCTGAGCTTGCGGCTCTTTGGCGGCTTCCTGTTGCAGTGCGGCTTCGAGCGCATCGGCTGCGATGGCTTGTTTGCCCAAAAAGAACTGGCCTTGCGCATCGACGGCCAGTTGCAGGTTGTCGGGTGGGGTTTTGTCGCGGCTGCTGCTGGTGCGGGGCAGTTCGACTTTCACGGCATGCTGCACCACCGGAATGGTGATCATGAAGATGATCAGCAACACCAGCATGACATCCACCAGGGGCGTCATGTTGATTTCGTTCATCACCTCGTCGGCGTTTTCATTGATTTCAAAAGACATGGGGCTTTCCTTGGGGGCTGCGCATGCATCTGCGCAGCACCGGCATGGGCTGAGGTCTGGCGTTCAGTGGCTGCTTGTTGGTGTGCGGCTGGGCGCTTGCGCGGAGGGCGCGATGCGGGTGCCGGTCACGTAATAGGCGTGCAGGTCGTGGGCAAAGCGATTCATGCGGGCGATGATGAATTTGTTGCCACGCACCAGCGCGTTGTAGCCCAGCACCGCCGGAATGGCCACTGCCAGACCGAGCGCCGTCATGATCAGCGTCTCGCCAATGGGGCCGGCCACCGCGTCGATGCTGGCGTTGCCGGTGGCGCCGATGGCCACAAGGGCGTGGTAAATGCCCCAAACCGTGCCGAACAAACCCACGAAAGGCGCGGTCGAGCCGATGGAGGCCAGGACCGCCAGACCGTTTTGCAATTTGCCGGTGCTGTCGTCAATGGCGTTGCGCAAGCTGCGGGTGACCCAGTCGCTCACGTCCAGGCGGTCGTGCAGTTGTTTTTGCGCCGCCTGGTGGTGGTCTGTGGCTTCTTGCCCGGTGATGGCCAGGGCGTGGAACAGGTTGCCTTTGGAACCCAGGACGGTCAGGCCTTCGCTCAGGCTGTGGCTGTGCCAGAAGGCTTCGCTGCCCAGCGCTTGCTGTTTGTAGCGCCAGACGTCGAGCGCCTTGAGCACGATGACGATCCAGCTGGCGATGGACATGCCGATCAGCAGAACCATGATGGTGCGGGTGATGGCATCGCCATGCAGCCAGATGTGCGTGAGACCAAAAGAGTTGGGCATGATTTTTTACTCCAGAACAAAACGAACAGGGACGTTGAACCACATGGCTTCGGGGCTGCCGTGGCGTTTGCCGGGCACGTAGCGCCAGCGTTGAACGGTTTCGAGGGCGGCTTTGTCCAGTCGGTCGTAACCGCTGGACGTGCGGATTTCGGCTTGTTCGGCCGTGCCTTGCAGGCCAATGAAGACCCGCACGGTCACCGTGCCTTGCTCGCCCAGGCGCTTGCTCATGCGCGGGTAGGTTGGTGGCGGGTTGTTCTGATAGTCGGCGTCAGAGGACGGCAGCACCAGGCTGGGGGGCGCGGGTTTGCCCACACTGGGGCTGGGGGCTGCGGCCGAGGTGGATGTCGATATCGAGGTCGATGGGCTGCTGCTTGTCGGCGCCACGACAGGCGCCACAACAGGTGGAAATGGACTGGCTTCGGCCTGCTTGCTGGCAGTTGGCAAGGGCGTCGGTGTTGGCGTGGGCCGAGGTTGCGGCACCGTTGGCGTCACCGATTTGGGTTGCGGTTTGGCTTGCGGTGCAGGCGGTGTGGGCGACTCCACCCTCTGCGACTCCACCATCACCGAGGCCATGATGACCTGGGCTTCTTCAACGATGGGCGCTTGTTCCAGCCAGCCTTGTTCCATCGCCCACAACAGGGCCACGTGTGCCAGCAGCACGGTGCCACCGACACGCCAGAGGCGGTGGTTGTGGCTGTTGTGGCTGCGCCCTGGGCGGTGCGGCACGTTGATGGAGGCTTGTTGGGAAGTCATGGACATTTCAGGCAAAGCCTTGTGCGCTGTGGACGTTGACGTGGTGTTCCAGTGCAGCAAGATGGTTCATGTGGATGTCTTGCACTTGGGCACAGCCGCACAGGGCCAGGGTCATTTCAAATTCATCGCGCAACAGGCGCAGCACATGGGCCACGCCTTGTGCGCCGGCATGGGCCAGGCCAAACAGGGCGGGGCGGCCCAGCAGCACCGCATCGGCCCCCAGCGCCAGGGCCTTGAAAAGGTCGGTGCCGCGCCGGATACCGCCGTCCACCAGGATGTTCATGCGGTGGGTGGTGGCCGCACACTCGCCACCTTGCCCGCGCAGCGCAGCAGCAATGGGGGCCAGCAGCCGGGCGGTGTCGGGCAGGGTGTCGAGCGTGCGGCCGCCGTGGTTGCTGACGATGACGCCGGCCACTTGCAGGCGAGCCGCTTGCAAGGCGTCTTGGGGCTGCGTGATGCCTTTGAGCAAGATCGGCAGTCGGGTCTTGCTTTGCAGCCAGGCCACATCGGCCCAGGTGGGGGCCGCGTTGGCCAAGCCAGCGCACAAGCCGATGGTGTCGGTGGCAAAGGCAGGGGCAGGGGTGGCTTGTGGCCAATGCACGGCGCGCACGTCTTGCGGCAAGTGCATGCCTGCGCGGCGTTCCCGGTCACGCACGCCGTGCACGGGGGCGTCCACGGTGAGCACCAAAGCTTCGTAGCCTGCGGCCTCGACCTGTTGAATCAGGTCTTGCACATACGCTGCGTCGTTTTGCCAGTACAGCTGAAACCACAGCGGTCCCCGCTCGGGCTCGGTCAGCACCAGCGGTGCCACGGTTTGCAAGGGGGTGCTGGTTTGGTGGCTGAGCACCATGCCGCATTGTTGGGCGGCGGCCGCCATGGCCATACCGGCTTCGCCATCGGCATGGGCCCAGCGCTGGAAAGCCATGGGGGCCACCAGCAAAGGGAATGGCCAGGTCTTGCCCAGCAAAGTGCAACGCGTGTGGCCACCGCGCAGGTCTTGCAGCACGCGCGGGGCCAGGCCCCATTGTTGCCAGCCGCTCAGGTTGCGGCGCAGGGTGATTTCATCGGCCGCACCGCCACTGAAATACGCCCAGGCAGACGCCGACAGCACCGCTTGTGCGGCGCGTTCGTGGTCTTGCAGGTTGACGATGGGGGTGGGCATGCGCTTCAGGTGTTGGCCCATTGGCGCAACAGGTTGTGGTAAACGCCCGTCAGCGCGGTGGTCTCGGGCGTTTCGCCATGTTGCGCGCGCAGTTGGAGCAGGTTCATGTCCAGATCAAACAGGATGCGGCGTTGCTCGTCGGAGCGCACCATGCTTTCGATCCAGAAAAAACAGGCCAAGCGCTGGCCACGGGTCACGGGTGTGACTTCGTGCAAGGTGTTGCCGGGATACAGCACGGCGTGCCCTGCGGGCAGTTTGACGCGGTGGCTGGCTGCGTGGTCTTGCGCCACCAGTTCGCCTCCGTCGTAGTCATCCGGATCGTTCAAAAAGACGGTGCACGACACGTCGGTGCGCACGCGTTCGCCATCGGCACGCAGGCGAATGGCGTTGTCGATGTGCAGCCCGTAGTGCGGAAATTCAGGGGTGTAACGGTTCACGCGCGGCGTGAAAATTTTCAGCGGCAGTGCGGCCGAGAAAAACGTGGCCGACTGGTCCAGCCCCGCCAGGATCCAGGCACGGATTTGCTGCGCCACAGGATGGTCGTGTGGCAGTTGCAAATTGGACTTGACCTGGCGCGCCTGAGATCCGGCACTGTGGCGGCCATCGGTCCAATCCACTGGCGACAGGCCCGACAGCAGTTGTCGGGCTTGCAGCACGGTTTCCGGGCTGAGCAGTTGGGGCAGGACGCGGATCATGGGCGATGTTTCAGTTCAAGACTCAAAACTTGTAAGACGCAGTGACTTGCGTCAGACGGCCTGCACCCGGGATGTAGTGGGCGGGATACAGTGCATCGGCATACAACTTGTTGGTGACGTTGCTCATGTTGGCCTTGAAGGTCAGGGCGTCGCTGTAAGCGTATTCAGCCATCAGGTCAGCCACCACAAACGAGCGAACCTCAAACTCCGAACGCGTCGGTGTCTGACGTCCCCGGAAGGTCACGCCACCGCCCACACGCCATTGGCTGGTGAGCTGGACAGTGGTCCAGGCGCTGCCGCTGTGGACAGGGGTCAGGGCCGGGCGGTCACCCACGCGTTCGCCAGCCGCACCTTGGCTGCATGCACCGGTGGCCGGGCAAGGCGCCGCTTTGCTGACTTTGGCATCGGGCATCCAGGTGAAGGAGCCGAACACTTCCCATTTGGGTGTCAGGCGTCCTGCCATGTCGATCTCGATCCCAGAGACATAGCGGCTGCCTGTGAGGGTGACCACCGGCAACAGCGGGTCGGTGTTGCGTTCGTTCTTTTTGGTGGCGCGGAACAGGGCCAGGCGGGTGGTGAAACGCTTGTCGGCCGAGTCGAGTTTCGCTCCCAGCTCCAGGTTGACCGATTGTTCTGGCGGTGTATCCACATTGGAGGCCCCCAGAGAATAGGTGTCGCCTGAGGTGTTGAACGAGGTGCCGTAAGAGAAGTGGTACGACTGCAAATCGTTCGGTTGGAACAGCACGCCGGCGCGTTTGCTCCACTCGCCCACGTTCATCTGGTAAGAGGTTTTGGGGCCGTTCTCGGTGGCGTTGGTGGGGTTGCCAAAGCTGTCGTAGTTCCCCTTGAGGCTGTCGTAGCGCAAGCCGCCCAGCACTTTCCAGTGCGGGGCCACCTGCACCAGGTCTTGCAGGTACGCGCCCCAGCTGGTGCTGGTGTACTGGTTGTTCACGCGCAGCACGCGGGCGCCCTCATTCAACCAGGCACCGTCGTTGGGTGTGGCCACGGTCGTGGTGGGTTTGTTCAGCGTGACTCCGCCTTGTGCGCCTGCCGTGCGAACGGCGTAGACGGTTTTGTCTTCCGTGGCCAGATCGATGCCCGTCAGGAGTTCGTGCTTCAGGCCCAGGGCTTCAAACTTCTTGCTGAAATCACTTTGAACATTCAGCGTGTCCATGTCCTGGATCTTGATGTTGGTGCCCCGGTTGATCACGGTGTTCGGGCCGAAGGTGGCCAGAGACACCGCCGTGAGGTCGGGTTGAGAGGCCGCATTCGCGAACCGCACCGTGCCCGCGCGCTGATCACGCGTGTACTGGCCTTTGCGGATCTGCGTTTTCAATGTGCTGTCTGCCGAAAAGCGGTGGGTGTGGCTCAAGGTGCCGTGCGTGGCACTGCCCCCGTTGTAGTCGCTGGCCATGCCGTAATAAGTGGATGGGTCCAGCGGCAACACGGTGCTGGTCAGGGCCGACGAAGTGGGGGTGGGTTTGATCCAGGGCATGCCGTAGTTCATGCCGTTGTTGTTGTCCAGGTGGTACAGACCGACCGAGAACTCGTCTTGCTCACCAATGCCCCAGCGGTAAGTCCCAGCCACGCCGCTTTTGTCCAAGCTGCTGCCCGCGCCGTTGTTGTCGGCCTGGGTGTGCATGGCCGTGATGCGCAGTGCGGCGCTTTCGCCGGTTTGCTTGTTGAAGTCACCCACGATGCGGCGGTGGTTGTGTGAGCCCAGGGTCAGATCCACCTGGCTTTCATCCATCAGGCGCGGGGCTTTGCTGACCTGGTTGACCGCGCCCCCTGTGGAGCCGCGGCCAAACAGCATCGAGGCCGAACCCCGCAGCACTTCGAGGCGGTCGAGGTTGAACGTGTCGCGTTCGTAGAACGCGGGATCCCGCACACCGTCCACAAAAACGTCGCCCGTGGCTTGCAGCGAGAAGCCGCGCAAACGGATGTCTTCTTCCCCGCCTTCGGCTGCCAGGAAGCTGATGCCTGCGGTGTTTTTGAGGGCCTCTTTGACGGTGTCCAGGTTGCGGTCGTCCATCAGGCGCTCGGTCACCACGGTCACAGACTGGGGAATGTCGCGCAATGCCTGCTGGCCTTTGCCGATGCTGGTTTCCGTTGCGCGCAGGCTGTCTTTGCCTTCAGCGACTTCGGCTTTTTCCTTGACGGTGACTGTCTTCAAGGTTTTTTCGCTGGCTTCTTGTGCCAAAGCCTGCGGTGCTGAGAACGAGCCCGCCAACATGAGGGCGGCCAGTGGCAGCAATTGGGCGGATGTTTGGACGTGGGTGTGTCTTTGAGTCATGGTGATGCGAGTCATTGAGGCCGGACACCGTCCGGCAGTTGGCTGAGGTCAATGGCTGGCTATCACCGGCGCACGGGGCGGTGAATGGCTGGCTTGGGCGTTTTTGTGGGAGGCCGCCCCTGCGGCCGAAGGCTGTTCTTTTACAGGCGGCTGGCGCAGGGCTTACTTGAAGCCGACCCGGTCCAGCATCTGCTGGACTTTGATCTGGTTCATGCCCACCGCGCTGATCGGGATCAGCTCGCTTTTGAAGCTGCCACCGGTGATGGCCTTGAGGGCCGGGTTGTCAAAACTCACGCCCTTGGCCACGGGCCATTCGTTGTTGCCATTGGCAAAGTGGTTTTGTGCCGAAGGGCTGGCCAGGTATTCCAGAAACTTCACCGCGTTGTCTGTGTTCTTGGCATGGCGTGCCACAGCGCCACCGGCCACGTTCACATGCGTGCCCCAGCTGCTTTGGTTGGGGAAAACCACGCCGACTTTTTCGGCCACGGCTTTGTCGGCCGGGTTGCTCGAACGCATCATGCGGGCCAGGTAATAGGTGTTGGTGACCGCCACGCCACATTCACCCGAGGCCACGCCCTTGATTTGGTCCGTGTCGCCGCCCTTGGGGCTGCGGGCCATGTTGCCCACCATGCCCTTGAGCCAGGCCTCGGTTTTTTCTGCGCCCAGGTGTTCGGTCATCGCGCCAAACAGGCTCAGGTTGTAGGGGTGTGAGCCCGAGCGAATGCACAGCTGCCCTTTGAATTGGGGGGCAGCCAGCTTTTCGTAGCTGTCAAAGTCCGATTTTTTGAATTTGAGTTTGTCGAACACCACCACACGGGCGCGGGTGGACAGGCCAAACCACGCGGTGCCACCGTTGTCCGCCGGTTTGGCGCGCAAAGTGGCCGGGATGGCGTCATCCAGCACTTTGGACTTGACGGGCAGGAACAGTCCATCGATTTCGGCGCGCCACAGGCGGGCGGCGTCCACCAGCAAAATCACGTCGGCGGGGGAAGCCGCGCCCTCGGCCTTCAGACGGGCGAGAATACCGGCATCGTCGGCATCGACACGGTTGATCTTGATGCCCGTGGCTTTGGTGAAGTCGCTGTACAGGGCTTCATCGGTCGGGTAGTGCCGGGCCGAGTAGATGTTCAGGACTTTGTCTTGCGCCATGGTCGTTGAAACGGCCAAAAAGCAGGCGATGCTCACGAGAGATTGGGACAGTGTCATGGTCGTCACGGGGAAGTGTGTTGGCGATGCAGCAAGTTTAATCCAAATGCGAATCATTATCAATAAGATTTGAAAGAAAAAATGAAATCAGTGCAACCGGTGCAAACACAGGGTGTGTTTGCACAGACGTCAGGCCAGGCGCCACGCCGTTGGTGGTCATCTTTGCTGGCCGTGGTGTTGGCCAGCGGCTTGGCCGCTTGCAGCAATTTGGCACCCATGTCTCCCGCAGAGCACGGCGCAGCAACCTCAGCTGAGCGGCGCGAGGTCCGCTTGGGCTTGGCCCTGGGGGGCGGGGCCGCGCGTGGCTTTGCCCATGTGGGCGTGATCCAGGTGCTGGAAGAAGCCGGTTTGCGCCCCAGTCACGTGGTGGGCACTTCGGCGGGGAGTTTGGTGGCGGCTTTGTATGCCAGCGGCAAAACTCCCGCAGAGCTGGTGCGCGTGGCCGAGACCATGCAGGAAGCCGACATCACCGACTGGATGTTGCCCATTTTGAACCGGGGTGCTTTGCGAGGCGAGGCCCTGGCCAAGTACGTGAACTTGCAGGTGGGCGGGCGCAGCATGGAGCAGATGAAAATTCCTTTGGGGATCGTGGCCACCGACCTGGGCAGTGGCGAGTCCATCACCTTCCGGCGCGGCAACACAGGCGGGGCCGTGCGGGCCTCGAGCGCCGTGCCCGCTGTGTTCCAGCCGGTGCGTGTGGGCGACCGTGAGTATGTGGACGGAGGCTTGGTGGCGCCCGTGCCGGTTCGCCAGACGCGGGATTTGGGGGCCAATTTTGTGATCGCGGTGGATATTTCCAGCGACCCCGAAGGCAACCCTTATGGGGACACGTTTCAGATCTTGATGCAAACCTTCGCCATCATGGGCAAAAGCATCAACACCCTGGCCTTGAAAGAGGCTGATTTGGTGGTGCGTCCGGCCTTGTCGGGCGTGAAAAGCGCCGACTTCGGTGCCCGCCTGCGGTCCATCGAAGCTGGCCGTGTGGCGATGCGGGCGATGTTGCCCGCATTGAAAGCACGCCTTGCCGCGTTCGAGGCGGGCCGCTGAGCGGGCAAAAAAAAGGGCTGATCTTGCGATCAGCCCTTGAAGGGATCCCTGTTTCCCAGACGAAATTCAAAGAGATCCGAGGAGACAACTTGCAAATGCACTGGCAGGCTTTTTTCCCAGCCCGCCAGAGAATTCAAATTACTTCTTTTTGGCCGCGGCCTTGGGGGCGGTGCTCTGGGTCACGGCGGCCAGGTTGGATTCGGCCAGGTCGGTGGCTTGCTTGACGGCTTTTTGCACCGATTCGAAAGCGCTGTTGGCGGCAGTCACGGCACCCTTCATCATGGCCACGGCTTGCTCGGAACCGGCAGGCGCGTTGGATGCAGCGCTGTCAACCAGTGTGCTGAATTGCTTTTGTGCCAGGGCGGCTTGGGCTTCAAAAGCCTTGGTGAATTCGCCACTGGTGCCGGAAGCGATGTCGTACAGGTGACGGCTGTAAGCCGCTGTTTTTTCTGCCAAAGGCTGGAACAGGTTGGCTTGCATGGCCACCAGTTCCTGTGCGTCTTTCACGCTCAAGGCGGCTTGGGTGTTGTTGGCGGACTCGTCCAGCGCGGCTTTGGCAGCGCTCAGGTTCAGCTCGACCAGTTTTTCCACGCCTTCGAAAGCTTTGGCGGTCAGGCCAAACAGGGTTTCCACATTGGCTTTGTGCGAGGCGACGATTTGTTCAGCGGTCATCATGAGAATCTCCAGGTCAAAAATAAGGGGGGTTCAAAGGACTGCGCCGAAACTGGCTTGGGGCCGTACAACTTTGTTGCAGTGCAGCATAGTTCCAATTTTAGGGTTTTTGCGTTGCATTGCAAGGGGATTGACCCGCCCCGCAGCCAATTTAGAGAGCGTTTTCTAGAATCGGGTCCAGCCCACGCCGCCCTATGCACGCTTACTACGCCGATCACTTTGTCTTGCCTTTGCCCGAGGGCCACCGCTTTCCCATGCACAAGTACAGCCGCCTGCGGGACCGGTTGAGCGCTGAATTGCCCGGGGTGCAGCTGCGCGAAGCGCCCGCTGCCAGCGATGGCGAGCTGGCGCTGGTGCACACGCCCGCGTACATCCAGGGCGTGGCCACTGGCCTTCTGGATGCAGCGTTGCAGCGCGAAATCGGTTTCCCGTGGAGCCTCGCCATGGCCGAGCGGGCGCGCCGTTCGGTGGGGGCCACGGTGGCCGCCGCCCGCGATGCGCTGTCGCAGGGCGTGGCGGGCAACCTGGCCGGGGGAACGCACCACGCCTATGCGCACAAGGGCGGTGGTTTTTGTGTGTTCAATGACATGGCGGTTGCCACCCGGCTGATGCAGGCCGAGGCTTGGCGGCATGCGCGGCGCTTGCTGCAGGTGGCCGTGATTGACCTGGATGTGCACCAGGGCAATGGCACGGCCCATATTTTTGCGGACGACCCCAGCGTGTTCACCTTGTCGCTACATGGCGAGAAAAATTTCCCGTTTCGCAAGGAGTCCAGCGACCTGGACGTGGGCCTGCCCGACGGCTGCACCGACGGGCCCTATCTGGCCGCGCTGCAGCAGGCGCTGCAGGGTTTGCAAGACCGGTTTGACCCGCATCTGGTGATCTACCTGGCCGGGGCCGATCCGCATGAAGGCGACCGATTGGGCCGACTCAAATTGACGAGCGATGGCATGCAGGCGCGTGACCAGGTGGTGCTGGACTGGGCCTGGCAACGCCGGCTGCCGCTGGTGCTGTGCATGGGGGGCGGCTATGGCCACGACATTGAAACCACGGTGCAGGTGCAAATGCAGACCTGGCGCGTGGCTTTGGAGGGCTGGCAACGCTGGCACAATCTCGGGCGATGAACACGCCTGCCAAACCCCAAGCCGACACCCGCAGCAGCTACCACGCGTTTCGCGCCATCAGCACCCGCTGGATGGACAACGACGTTTATGGCCATGTGAACAACGTGGTGTACTACAGCTGGTTCGACACGGCCGTGAATGCAACCCTGATCGAGCAGGGTGTGCTGGACATCCACGCGGGCAGCACCATCGGTCTGGTGGTGGAAACACAGTGTTTTTACTT
Source organism: Burkholderiaceae bacterium (assembly GCA_919902775.1). Lineage (GTDB taxonomy): Bacteria > Pseudomonadota > Gammaproteobacteria > Burkholderiales > Burkholderiaceae_C > Limnohabitans_A. The sequence continues at coordinate 47,311 of CAKKRJ010000017.1, read as the reverse complement.
TGCACCCTTGGCCTTCCCCCAAACCATTGACGCGGGCATCCGTGTGGCCAAGCTGGGCACCTCCAGCGTGCGCTACGAGGTGGGCTTGTTCGCCCAAGGCGAAGAGATGACCGCCGCCCGCGGTCATTTCGTCCATGTGTATGTGGACCGCGAAACCCGCCGCCCCGTGCCCTTGCCCCCCGCATTGAAAGCCTATCTGGAGACTTTGACATGAGCATTCCCCACATCGAGCAACAAGTCAGCGCCCGCGTGAGCGATGCGGCCAGCGTGGACACCGCCATCTTGAGCCGTTTTTCGGCCCGCGCTTTTTTACCCCAGGCGGTGGAACGCAGCGTGCTGGAAGAAGTGCTGCAAGTGGCGGCCCGCGCGCCCAGCGGCACCAACACCCAGCCCTGGAAGGTCTATGTGTTGCAAGGCGCCCAACGTGACGCGCTGGTGGCCAAGACCTGCGCCGCGCACGATGCCATCGGCGCCAACCCGGCGCTGGCCGCTGACTACGCCGAGTCTTACGACTATTACCCTGAAAAATGGGTCAGCCCCTACATCGACCGCCGCCGCGCATGCGGCTTTGGCCTGTATGGCGTGCTGGGCATCGGCAAGGGCGACAAAGACCGCATGCACGCGCAGCATCAGCAAAACTTCCGCTTTTTCGATGCCCCTGTGGGCCTGATTTTCACCATCGACAAAGTCATGGGCCGGGGCAGCTTGCTCGACTACGGCATGTTCTTGCAAAGCATCATGCTGGCTGCGCGCGCGCGTGGCCTGCACACCTGCCCGCAAGCGGCGTGGAACGGTTTTTCCAAAATCATCTTGCACCATGTGGGCGCGGGCGACAACGAAATGGTGGTGTGCGGCATGGCGCTGGGTTATGCCGACGCATCGGCCCTGGTCAACACCTTCCAGACCACCCGCGTGTCGGCGCAAGACTTCACCCACTGGGTGGAGTGACTTTTTATTTCTGATCGCAAGGGCCTGGTTTGGGATTCGACGCACTGGCGCTGCAACTGCTCAACGGCCTGAGCCACGCCACCACCTTGTTTTTGATGGCCTCCGGGTTGACGCTGATTTTTGGCGTCACCCGCATCGTCAACTTTGCTCATGGCAGTTTTTTCATGCTGGGCGCATTGTGGTCGGCGCACGCCGTCACCCGCTGGTGGCCCGCCTGGGGCGAGTCGGCCTGGGGCTATGCCAGCGCCATGCTGTTGGGCGCGTGCCTGGCCGCTTTGCTGGGTGCCCTCACCGAGGTGCTGCTGTTGAAGCGCATGCGCCATGCACCACAGCTGTACCAACTGGTCGCCACTTTTGGCCTGACGCTGGCGTTGCACGACGCGATGCGCTGGTTTTTTGGGCCTGAAGAGGTTTTTGCGCCGCGTTTCCCCGGCCTCAAAGGGGCCGTGGCCTTGGGCGAGTCGTTTTTCCCGACCTGGCAACTTTTCACTTTGGCGCTGGGGCCACTGGTTTGGCTGGGCTTGCATTTGTTGCTCACGCGCACCCAGTGGGGCCAGCGGGTGAAGGCCGCCACGCAAGACCGCGACATGCTGGACGCCTTGGGCGTCAACCCTGGGCCACTCATGCTGGGCGTGGTCATGCTGGGCTGCGGCCTGGCGGGGCTGGCCGGTGCCTTGCAGTTGCCACGCGAACCCGCTCATTTGCAAATGGATGTGAATGTGGTGGTCGAGACCTTTGTGGTCGTGGTCACGGGCGGGCTGGGCAGCATTGGCGGGGCCTTTGCGGCGGCGGTGTTGATTGGCACCATCCACGCGCTGGGCTTGAGCTTTTTCCCGCAAGCCACCTTGGTGCTGGTGTTTTTGACCATGGCCGTGGTGTTGGTCTGGCGGCCTCAGGGCTTGGCCGGGTCTGCGGTGCATGGCGATCAGCGCGAAAGCGTGCCGGTGTTTTCTCTGTGGCCTGCAGGCCATGTGGGACGGGCGGTGGCAGTGGCGGCCTGGGTGGGCTTGACGCTGCTGGCTTGGGGGCAGGGCGATTACGGCCGCAGCCTGGCCGAAGACGTGATGGTGATGATGCTGTTTGGTCTGAGCCTGCAGTGGATGATGGCCTTGGGCGGTTTGGTCAGCTTTGGCCATGCCGCATTTTTTGCCCTGGGTGCCTACGGCGCGGCGCTGGCGCACCTGAACGGGGGGGCCGGCATGTTCATGGCCCTGGCGGCAGGCATGGCACTGGCGCTGGCCGTGGCCTTGGTGTTTGGTGCCTTGGTGGTGCGCAGCGGCGGCGTGTACCTGGCCATGTTGTCGTTGGCCTTGGCGCAAATGGTCTGGGCGGGCGCCACGCAATGGGTGGGCCTGACGGGCGGTGACAACGGTTTGATTGGCCTGCGTTTGGTCTCTGCCGAGCAGCGCCCGGTGTGGGATGCGCTGCTGGGTGTGGGCGGCTTGCTGGCGCTGGCGGGCATGGCGCGGGTGGCGGGTTCGAGCCGGGGCGCGGCCTTGCAGGCTTTGCGCGATGCGCCGCTGCGGGCCGCTGCCAGCGGCTTGCCGGTGCAGGCTTTGCGCTACCAGGTGTTTGTGGGCAGCGCCACTTTGGCGGGGCTGGCCGGGGGCTTGTGGGCGGCGTTCAAAGGGGCGGTGTTTCCTTCTGTGGCTTCGGTGGCCATGTCGGTCGATGCCTTGTTGGTCATCTTGCTGGGCGGGGTGCACCAATTGTGGGGCGCTGCCGTGGGCAGTGCGCTGCTGGTCTGGGGCGGGGCCGAGCTGGGCCAGGGGATGGACTATTGGCGCGGCGTTTTGGGCTTGGTGATCATGGCCGTCATGGTGCTTGCGCCCAGCGGTGTGTTGGGCGGCGTGCAACAGGCGTGGGCCCGATGGCACCCGGCGAAAGGGCGTGCAGCATGAGCCAACCGATGCCTGTCCGCGCTTCGGTCGCCCTATCGCCTGCATTGCAGGTGCGCGGACTGAGCAAGCATTTTGGCGGCGTGCGCGCACTGGACGGGGTGGATTTTGACGTGGCCTCAGGCCAGTGCGTGGCGCTGATTGGCCCCAACGGCGCGGGCAAATCCACCTGCTTTGCCTGTCTGGCAGGTCAGCAGGTGCCCACGGCCGGCAGGGTGTTGTGGCAAGGCCAGCCGATTTTGGGCAAGCCACCGGCCGAACGTCAGCGCCTGGGTGTGGCCCGTACTTTCCAGGTGGCGCAGACGTTTGAGGCGCTGACGGTGTTGCAAAACATCCAGTTGGTGCTGCGCGATGCCGCGCCGCTGGCCTGGTGGGACCGCTTGAGTCAACGCCAGCCCGAGCGGGCCATGCACTTGGCGGCGCAAGCGGGTTTGCAGGCGTTGGCCCATGCCACCGTGGCCGATTTGCCCTATGGCGACAAAAAACGCCTGGAACTGGCCATGGCCCTGGCGGGCTTGCCCCCTTCTGATGCCAATCAAAAGCCTGCCTTGCTGCTGCTGGATGAGCCCGCCGCCGGGCTGGCCCTGGCCGAGCGCGCCGACATGATGGCGCTGGTGCGCCAAGTGGCCTCGCAAGGCGTGACCGTGCTCTACACCGAGCACAACATGGACGCCGTGTTTGGCGTGGCCGACCGGGTGCTGGTGCTGATGCAAGGCCGCCTGGTGGCCGATGGCCTGCCCGAAGCGGTGGCGCAAGACCCGCAGGTGTTGCAGCACTATCTGGGCACAGACTTCATCGCCCGCCCGGCAACGCCTGCAATTGCCACACAGCCAAGCAACCAGGGGGCAGACCATGTCTGATCTTCGGCTGGACGTGACGCAGCTGAGCGCCTGGTACGGCCAGGCGCAAGCCCTGTTCGACGTGTCGTTGGCGGTCGAGGCGGGCGAGTTGGTGGTGTTGCAAGGTCTCAATGGGGCCGGTAAATCCAGCTTGCTCCAGGCCTTGATCGGCATCGGCCCCCGGGTGTCGGGCCAGATCGTCTGGGCGGGGCAGCGCATCGACAGCTGGCCAGCCCATCGGCGGGCGCAGGCGGGTTTGGGCTTTGTGGCCGAAGACCGGCGCTTGTTCACCGGGCTGTCGGTGCGTGACAACCTGTGGATTGCCGCGCGCGGCCCGTCCAAAGCCGCCATGGCGCAGCGGTTTGACCGCGTGTTGGCGCTCTTTCCGGTGCTGGCCCAGATGCTGCACCGACCCGCCAGCCACATGAGCGGGGGCGAACAGCAAATGCTGGCCATTGCCCGCACCCTGATGACCGGCCCGCGCCTGCTGCTGCTGGACGAACCCTGCGAGGGCATTGCACCGGTGCTGGTGCAGGCTTTGCGTGAGGCGCTTTTGCAACTGCGTGGCGAAGGCATGGGCCTGTTGGTGGCCGAGCAAAACAACATCCTGGCCGAGCATGCCGACCGGGTTCTGGTGTTGACCAGCGGACGCCTGCAGCTTGCGCCATGAGCTGCGCTGGCCATCACTTACACTGAACAACACACGAGCGGCCCCAGCCGCCAGAGACAAAACACCATGATCATCGCCAGTCTGCTTGACACCGATTTGTACAAATTCACCATGATGCAGGTGGTGCTGCACCAGTTTCCCGGTGCGCAGGTCGAATACAAGTTCAAGTGCCGCAACCCGGGTGTGCCGTTGGCGCCTTTTGTCAACGAAATCCGGCAGGAAATCCGTTCCCTGTGCAGTCTGAGTTTCAAGGAAGGCGAATTGCAGTACCTGCGTTCGCTGCGCTTCATCAAAAGTGACTTTGTCGATTTCCTGGACTTGTTCAGGCTCAATGAAAAGTACATCCAGGTCACGGCCTTGCCTTCGGGCGAGATCGACATCACCATCCAAGGCCCCTGGCTGCACACCATCCTGTTTGAAATACCTGTGCTGGCCATCGTCAACGAGGTGTATTTCCGCAACACCCAGAAGGTACCTGACCTGATGGAGGGGCGCCGTCGCCTGGACACCAAAATCGCCCAGTTGCAAGGCCCGGGTCTGGAGACGCTCAAGATTGCCGACTACGGCACGCGCCGCCGCTTTTCAAGGGCCTGGCACGAGGAGGTGCTGCGCGTTTTGTCGGCCCGTTTGGGCACCGGCCCCTCCGGTCAGTTTGCGGGCACCAGCAACGTGTATTACGCCTATTTGTTGGGCTTGACCCCGTTGGGCACCATGGCGCACGAGTATTTGCAGGCTTGTCAGGCGCTGGGCCCCCGTTTGCGCGACAGCCAGGTTTTTGCCTTTGAGTCGTGGGCCAAGGAGTACCGGGGCGATCTGGGCATCGCGCTCAGCGATGTGTACGGTTTTAACGCCTTTTTGCGCGACTTCGATTTGTTCTTTTGCAAGCTCTTTGACGGCGCGCGCCACGACAGCGGTGATCCGTTCAGCTGGGGCGAACGCATGATCGCGCACTACCAGCACAACCGGGTCAATCCCAAGACCAAGACGCTGATCTTCAGCGACAGCCTGACCATTCCCCGCACCATTGAGCTGTACCAGCAGTTTCAGGGGCGTTGCCAGCTGGCCTTTGGCGTGGGCACCAACCTGACCAACGACCTGGGCTACGAGCCTCTGCAGATCGTCATCAAGATGACCCGCTGCAACGGGCAGCCTGTCGCCAAGTTGTCGGACACCCCGGGAAAAGGCATGTGCGATGACGAAAAATACCTGGCGTACCTCAAGCAGGTGTTTGAAATTGATGCTCCAGAAACCCTTGCGGTATTGAAAGGCGCTTGAAATGCTGACTGCACTCATTGCTATTTTTGTTTTGGCCTATGCGGCCATTGCTTTTGAGCATCCGCTGAAGATCAATAAAACGGCCACGGGTTTGCTGGCCGCAGGCGTGCTTTGGACCATTTATGCACTGGGCCACAGTGATGCTGAGCAAGTGGGTCACCAATTGGGTGAATCGCTGATGTCGACGGCCCAGATCGTGTTTTTCTTGATGGGTGCCATGGCCATTGTGGAGGTGGTGGATGCGCACAACGGATTTGAAATCCTCACCTCGCGCATCAAGACCCGTTCCTTGTCGGGTTTGATGTGGTTGGTTGGTTTTGTGACGTTTTTTCTCAGCGCGGTGCTGGACAACTTGACGACGGCCATCGTGATGGTTTCGTTGATGAAGAAACTGCTGGATCAACGCGAGGATCGCTTGTTTTTTGCGGGCGCCATTGTCATTGCTTCCAATGCTGGGGGAGCGTGGTCGCCCATTGGGGATGTGACCACCACCATGCTGTGGATTGGCGGGCAGATCACGGCGCTTGAAATCATGAAGGGGGTTTTTGTCGCCTCGTTGATCAGTTTGCTGGTGCCACTGGCCGCCATGGCGTATGTGGTGCGTGGACGCGGCGTGAAGGCACCAGCGCGCATAGAGCGTGCGGATTTGACCAATACACCGGCATCTGAGCGCAATTTGATGTTCTTTTTGGGGCTGGGCATCCTGGTGGCGGTGCCTGTGTTCAAGGCGCTGACACATTTGCCGCCATTCATGGGCATTTTGTTGGGTTTGGGCTTGTTGTGGTTGGTGGGGGATTTGGTGCACAAAAACAAGCCAGACGAGGCCAAAGCCCATCTGACGTTGGCCAGTGCATTGACCCGCATCGATATGAGTGCCGTGCTGTTTTTTGTGGGCATTTTGTTGTCGGTGGCCACACTGGAGCACACGCACGTTCTCGCGTCGCTGGCGCAGTGGTTTGACCAGACCGTGGGACGACAGGATGTGATCGTCATCATCATTGGCTTGGTCAGTGCTGTGGTGGACAACGTGCCTTTGGTGGCGGCATCCATGGGCATGTACAGTCTGTCGCAGCATCCAACGGACAGTTTCTTGTGGGAGTTTCTGGCTTATTGCGCCGGAACCGGTGGCTCGGTCCTGATCATCGGTTCAGCCGCTGGGGTCGCAGCGATGGGCTTGGAGAAAATTGATTTTGTCTGGTATGTCAAGAAAATCAGCGTTTGGGCTTTGGCAGGTTATTTCGCTGGGGCTGCTTTTTACATTTTTCAGTTTCAGTTGACACACTGAACCACTCATGGAACTCGACGATATGATGAACAAACCTTCCATTCTGGTGGCCCGCGCCATCTTCCCTGAAGTCTTGCAGGCCTTGTCGCAGGTGTTTGAAGTCGAGAGCAACCAGGCCGATGAGGTTTGGACTGCCGCCGAGTTGACCCGCCGCATGCAGGGCAAGGTGGGCGCCTTGACCACGGGCAGCGAGCGCATCGATGCGGCGCTCTTGCAGGCCAACCCGCAACTCAAGATCGTGGCCAACATAGCCGTGGGTTTCAACAATTTTGACGTGCCGGCCATGACGGCCGCAGGCGTTGTGGCCAGCAACACGCCGGATGTGCTGACCGAGACCACCGCAGACTTTGGTTTTGCGCTGCTGATGGCCACGGCCCGCCGGATCACCGAAAGCGAGCATTTTTTGCGCGCTGGTCAATGGCGCAAATGGAGCTACGACATGTTTGCCGGGGCCGAGGTCCATGGCAGCACGCTGGGCATCATCGGCATGGGCCGCATCGGGCAGGGCATTGCCCGCCGTGCAGCGCATGGTTTTGGCATGCAAGTGGTCTACCACAACCGCAGCCACCTGAGTCCTGCGCTGGAAGCCGAATGTCAGGCCCGCTACGTGTCCAAACAAGAGCTGCTGCAAACCGCTGACCATGTGATGTTGGTGGTGCCCTACAGCGCCGAATCGCACCACACGATCGGCGCGGCCGAGCTGGCCTTGATGAAGCCCACCGCCACCTTGGTCAACATTGCGCGCGGCGGCATTGTGGACGACGCGGCCTTGGCCAAGGCTTTGGCCGCAGGGCAAATTGCGGCAGCAGGTCTGGACGTGTTTGAGGGCGAACCGAAGGTGCACCCGGACTTGTTGAAGGTGCCCAACGTGGTGCTCACCCCCCACATCGCCAGCTCCACGGTCAAGACACGCCGCGCCATGGCCCAGCTGGCCGCCGACAATCTGGTGGCTTTCCTGACCCGTGGCCAGGCGCTCACTCCGCTCAACACCTTGCCAGGCGCTGCCGCATGAACACGGACTGGCTGTTGGCGCTGGCGGTTTTCAATGGGCTGCTGTTGCTTGTTTTGCTGTTCAAATCCAGGCCAGCCCCCGACCACAGTGCCGAGCAGGCCGTCCAGCAAGCACAGTTGTTCGAGGCCCTGCAAAACCAGACGGCGCGCCTGGAGCGCGAACTGCGCACCGAAATCAGCCAGTCTGGCGTGCAAGGGCGGCAGGAAGTCATGCAAACGCTCACGCTGTTCCAGCAATCGCTGTTGCAGCAAAGTGCCGAAGCCACGCGCACACAAAACCAGCAAATCGACGCCTTGGCCCAGCAATTGGCGCTGTTGCAAAAAAGCCTGACCGACAGTCTGGCCCAGCAGGTCAATGCCTTGTCCGAAGCCAATGCCCGTCGCCTGAGTGAGATGCGCAGCACCATGGAAACCCAGCTGGCCCAGCTGCAGCAAAGCAACGCGGCCAAGTTGGACGAAATGCGCCAGACCGTGGACGAAAAACTGCAGGCCACGCTGCAAGCCCGTTTGGGCGAAAGCTTCAAGCAAGTGGCCGAGCGGCTCGAGCAGGTGCACAAAGGACTGGGTGAAATGCACCATCTGGCGCAGGGCGTGGGCGACCTCAAGCACCTGCTGACCAACGTCAAAACCCGGGGCATGTTTGGCGAAGCCCAATTGGCCTCCTTGCTGGAACAGGTCCTGACGCCCGAGCAATATGCCGTGCAAGTGGCCACGCGCCCTGGCGACAAAAACCGGGTGGACTTTGCCATCCGGCTACCGGGCCGATCGGACCATGGCGATCCGGTCTGGCTGCCGATCGATGCCAAGTTCCCCAACGAAGACTACGAACGCCTCTTGGAAGCGCAAGGCCGCGCTGACCCCGTGCAGGCCGAGCTGTGCGCCAAGGCGCTGGAAGCACGCATCAGACTGGAAGCCAAGTCGATGGCCGAGAAATACCTGGAGCCACCGCACACCACCGACTTTGCGATCATGTTCTTGCCCACCGAAGGCCTGTACGCAGAGGTGCTGCGCCGCCCCGGCCTGATGGAAACCCTGCAGCGCGAACACCGCGTGACCCTGGCCGGTCCGACCAATTTGATGGCCATGCTCAATGCGCTGCAAATGGGGTTCAGGACCTTGGCGCTGGAAAAGCGCTCCAGCGAAGTCTGGCAAGTGTTGGGTGCGGTCAAGACCGAGTTCGGTAAGTTCGGTGAGGTGCTGGCCAAGGTCAAAGAGCAAACCCAGACCGTGCTCAATACGCTCGACAAAGCCCAGACGCGCAGCAATGTGATGCACCGGGCTTTGCGCCAGGTCGATGCCTTGCCCGAACCCGAGGCACAGGCGCTGTTGCCTGGCAGCGAAGCGTGACGCTGTGGCCATGGGGCCGGACTGACCAGGCATGAAACATCCACTGCCCCGGCTGATCGCAGGACAAATTTTTCTGCATGCTTGCATGGCTGGCATGCGCATGGCTGCCCCGATCCTGGCCCTCAAGCAGGGGTTCAGCGCCCTGGCGGTCGGCGCGCTGTTGGCCTTGTTTGCACTGTCGTCGGTGTTTTTGGCCCTGCCTGCCGGGCGTTACGCCGACCGCAAAGGCCTCAAGAAGCCTTTGCTGATCAGTGTGGTCGTGGCGTCGGTGGGGTCCGGGCTGTCGATGCTGTGGCCTGTTTTTCCGGTCATGTGCCTCAGCGCCCTGGCCACTGGGGGGGCCACGGGCATGGCCGTGATTGCCTTGCAGCGCCATGTCGGTCGCTTGGCCAAAGACCCGGGTGAACTCAAGAAGGCTTTCAGCTGGTTGTCGATTGGCCCGGCCATTTCCAACTTTTTGGGGCCGGTCCTGGCGGGGCTGCTGATTGACTTTGCCGGGCCCGAGCCTGCCCACGTCACCGGTTTTCGGTGGGCTTTTGGCTTGATGGCGGTCTTGCCATTGAGCACCTGGTTCTGGGTGCGCAAGGTGCCAGAATTGCATGCGCCCCAAGCCACCGAAAGCGCAGCCCCACGCCGCGCGATGGACCTGCTGGCCGAGCCGATGATGCAGCGTTTGCTGGGGGTCAATTGGTTGCTGGCCTCGTGCTGGGACGTGCACACCTTTGTGGTGCCAGTGTTGGGCCACGAGCGGGGGTTGAGCGCCTCGGTGGTGGGCGCCATTTTGGGCGCTTTTGCCATGGCTGCGGCCATTATCCGGGTGTGCATGCCCTGGATTTCACGCCATGTGCAAGAGCACCAGATCATCACCGGGGCCATGGTGTGCACGGCGTTGCTGTTTGGCATTTACCCCTTCATGTCGACGCCCTGGAGCATGGGGCTGTGCTCGGTGCTGCTGGGGTTTGTGCTGGGCATGGTGCAGCCCATGGTCATGAGCACCTTGCACCAGATCACCCCGGCGCACCGCCAAGGCGAAGCGCTGGCTTTGCGCCTGATGAGCATCAATGCATCCAGCGTGCTGATGCCCATGGTTTTTGGCGCTGCCGGCGCGGTGGCTGGCGTGGCCCCCGTGTTTTGGGTGGTGGGCGCTGCCGTGGGCTGGGGCTCGCGCGCCGCCTGGCGGCTTCGCCCGGGCCTGCTGCACACCAAGCCTTGAGCGCAGCCCGGCTGGGCCAGTCGGTCAGTTTTTGGCCGCAGGTTCAGCGGGCGGATGGGCGGCCGATGCGGGCTTGGCTGGGCGGATGTCGAGTTGGTAAAAGTCACAAATCACTTGCCATGCCGCCTCGGGCGTGTCCACATAGCGGAACAGCTTCAGGTCGTCTTTGGAAATCGTGCCTTCTTCAACCAGCACCTCCATGTTGATCAGGCGCTTCCAGTAATCGGTGCCAAACAGCAAGATCGGCACTGGCCGGGCCTTGCGCGTTTGCACCAGTGTCACCACTTCAAACAACTCGTCCAGCGTGCCAAACCCGCCTGGAAAAGCCACCAAGGCTTTGGCGCGCATCATGAAATGCATTTTGCGCAGTGCAAAGTAATGGAATTTGAAGCTCAGCTCTGGCGTGACATAAGGATTGGGGTGCTGCTCGTGGGGCAAGGCGATGTTGAGCGCGACCGAGGCGACGCCGGCTTCTTTCGCCCCCCGGTTGGCCGCTTCCATGATGCCCGGGCCGCCGCCTGTGCAAATGTAGAGTTTTTCATCGTCAGGCAAGCACATGCATGACTGGGCCACCAGCCGTGAAAAGCTTCGGGCATTTTCGTAATGCTGCGCATTGCGTACCCCGGCTTGGGCCTGGGCCACGTCTTGTGGCTGGCAGCTGCGCGTGGCCGCCTGGAGTCGGTCTTGCGCCGTCGCCATGTCCGGAAAGCGGGCGCTGCCAAAGACCACCACCGTGTGTTCGATCCCGGCTTCGGTTTGTGCCAGGTCGGGTTTGAGCATTTCCAGCTGAAAACGGATCCCCCGGGTTTCGCGGCGCAACAAGAATTCGGGATCGGCAAAAGCCAGTCGATGGGCGCGTGGCTCCAGCCAATCGGCATCGTGGTATTCGGTGGGGGTTTCGGCCCAGGCGTGGGGCAAAGAGGGGGCTTGGAGGTCTTGGGTCGATGGCATGACCACCATTGTGCCTCTGCGTGGAGAGGTTTGACCCCGCTTGGCCGGTGCTGCGCCCATGAAAAAAGCCCCTTGCGGGGCTTTCATCGGGGATCGCGTTCGATCAGACGCGCTTGCGGTATTCGCCAGTGCGTGTGTCGATCTCGATCTTGTCGCCTTGGCTCACGAACAAAGGCACTGGCACTTCCATGCCGGTCGCAATTTTGGCGGGCTTGAGCACTTTGCCGGAGGTGTCGCCTTTGACGGCTGGCTCGGTCCAGGTGATTTCGCGCACCACGCTGGTGGGCAATTCGACAGAGATGGCTTTCTCGTTGTAGAACACCACTTCGAGTTCCATGCCGTCTTCGAGGTAGTTCAGGGCGTCGCCCATGTTGGTGGCTTCGACTTCGTACTGGTTGAAATCGGTGTCCATGCAAACGTACATCGGGTCAGCGAAGTAAGAGTAGGTGCAGTCTTTCTTGTCCAGAATGACCTGGTCCATCTTGTCGTCGGCGCGGAACACCACTTCGGTGCCGAAGTTGGCGATCAGGCTTTTGAGCTTCATGCGCACGGTGGACGAGCCACGACCGCCACGCTGGTATTCGGTGCGCAGGACGACCATGGGGTCTTTGCCGTGCATGATGACGTTGCCAACGCGGATTTCTTGAGCGGTTTTCATAGGATTGGAATCTGGAATGAAGAGGGATGGCCTGAGGCCAAGCCCATTATTCTAACCTCTGGCGGTCGGTTTTTTAGCTCCGAATGCCCGGGCGGTCAATCCCGAGCAGTCAGGCCATGAACCAGGCCGCCCAGCACGATGCCGCCCAAAGCCCACAGGATGTCGGTGTTGCCGGTGCCCAAAGCCGCGATCGCTGGGCCGGGACAGACACCCGACAAGCCCCAGCCGATGCCAAAAATCGCCGAACCCAGCACCGTCTGGCGGTTCCAGCAAGCCGGTTGGGTTAGAAACTGGCCGCCCAGCAAAGGGCGACTGAACCAACGCGGAAAGCCCTTGTAAGCCACCAGCGCCAGGCCCGCCGCGCCGCCCATGACCAGCATCAGGCCCCAGTCTTTGAAGAGCAAAAAGCCGATGACGATTTCAGGCTGGACCATGGTGGCCAGCGACAGGCCCAAGCCAAACAGCGCTCCGGCCAGCAAGGTGACCAGCGCTTTGGGCCAGGTGAGGGTGTGCGGGTTCAAGGTGGGGGTGTTCATGCCAGGCCTTTCGTGGTGAATGCCATCAGGTTGGCGGTCAAAAAGGCCGTGGCCATGAAGGTCAGCACGGCGCCCAGCGAGGGCAGCTGCAAAGCGCCCAGCCCGCAGATGCCATGGCCGGAAGTGCAGCCATTGCCCAGGCGTGCGCCATAACCCACCAGAAAGCCACCCACCAGCAATTGCCAGACCGGCACGCTGGTGTGCAGTGCCTCACCGCCGTTCAGCGCAAAGCGCCAGATCAGCGCCCCCAGCACGACGCCCAATGCGTAAACCAAGCGCCAATTGCGGGAATGGACAAAGCGGGCTTGCTTGAAAAACGAGCGCTTGAACACGAAGGACCAACTGCTGGAAAACACGGTGCTCATGCCACCGACCCAGCCGTTGAACAAATAAAGCAGCGCCACGCCAGCGCCAATGGTCAGGCCGCCCAGCAGGTAGTGCTGCCAGCCCAGGGGGAAGAGGGTGTTGATGAGGGTCATGGGGGTGAATTATGTGTGGTTTGACTTCACGTACCTAAAAACGTACGATCGTGGCAAGGAGTCCACCATGCAAACCCTTTCAGCCAGCGATGCCCGCGCCAACCTTTACCGCCTGATGGATCAGGCGGCCGAGTCACATCAGCCCATTGTTATCACAGGCAAACGCCACGATTCGATCTTGTTGTCTGCTGAGGATTGGCGGGCGATTCAGGAGACCCTGTATCTCTTGTCTGTCCCTGACATGCGCGAATCCGTCAAGGAAGGCATGGCCGAGTCGGTGGACGAATGTGCCAAGGAGCTGGACTGGTGAGCTGGCAGGTGGTCTTTGCCAAGCATGCTCAGAAAGATGCGCACAAACTGGCTTCTGCAGGGCTCAAGCCCAAAGCACAGGAATTGCTGAATCTCATTCAAGACAATCCGTTTCGGAATCCGCCGCCTTATGAAAAACTGGTGGGTGATCTAGCGGGGGCGTATTCCCGAAGGATCAACATCCAGCATCGATTGGTGTTTGAGGTGTTGGCTGAGCAGAACACCGTCAAAGTGCTGCGCATGTGGTCACACTATGAATGAGCAATTGGCTGGCCAGATCGGTTTGGCACAACAGCCCTTGACGTGCTGATTGCACGCAGTTCTTCCAGCTGTCTGTGATTGCGGTCTTGGCGGGGACCAGCGCCACGTCTTGTAGACCATTCCACGCCCGATGAAATTGCCGCAGGCTCTCCGGCGCCTGCATCCAGTCCAGAAACGCTTCCAGCTTGACATGGTGCGCGTTGTCGTCTTGCGGGTAGATGTGCCAGATGAAGGGTTGGCCTGCCCACAGGGCGCGCACCAGCGAGTCTTCGCCGCGCACAAAGTTGAGGTCGCAGGCCCAGAGCATTTCGTCGAAGCCGTTTTGGTCGGTGTAGGGCAGGGCGCTCCAACTGGGTTGCACGGGCATGTTTGCCAGCGCTTGCTGCACGGCGGCCAGCGGGCGGCCGGGGGTGACCAGCAGGTGGTGCGGTGTGCCCACCAATTGGTTCAGTAACTGAGGCAGGGCCGCGGGTTCGTAGCAAAACAAGCTGATCAGCAGGCCATCGGGTGCCAGATCGGGGGCGTGTTGTTTGCGCCAGGCATTGCGGTCAAAGCGTTGTTGTCTTTCCAGCAGATCGGTTTCGCGCAGCAGGCCGCCGGTGTCCGGGGTGAAGCCGGGATAGAAAAAGTGCTTGGTCCAGCCTTTGGCGGGGCCGCTCATCACGGGCGAGGGCAGGCCGTGCATGCGCGGCACCCAGTCTTCGGCGCTCAGGTATTCGAGGTTGATCCACGCGGGTTGCTGTGTGTGCGTGGCCACGGTGCGCTCTACGAAATGGCCCACAAAGGCTTCGGGCAGGGGGCAGCCAAAGGCTTCGATCCAGACCTGGGCTGACTGCAGACTTTGCAACACGTCGCTTTGGCTGGCATCGGCCCAGGGCAGCACTTGCAAGTCGGGCATGGCATGCGCTTCAGGAGCCATCCAGGCGAGGGCCGAGGCGTCGTCCACCCACAGGCGCACCGATTGGCCTTGCGCCAGCAGTTGGCGCGTCAGCCGCCAGCACACGCCCAGGTCGCCGTGGTTGTCGATGACGGTGCAAAAAATATCCCAAAGCCGATGCGTGTTCATGGTGGGAGATTGTCGCTGCCCGGGCGCAGGGATTCGCGAGCAGGGGTTCGCTCCCACAAGGTTCGGATGTTTTTGTGGGAGGCTGCCCCTGCGGCCGAATGCATTCGCGCGCGGGTGCGCGCTCATCACTTCGGTCCGTTGGCAGAGTGGTGCAGATCAGGGGCTTTGTTTTGCCGCGACAATACGCGCCATGACAGCGGAACACGACGAATCCTTGCTGGCCCAGGTGGCTGCGCTCCCGGCTTTGCCGGGGGTTTACCGCTACTTTGATGCGCAAGGCAATGTGCTGTATGTGGGCAAGGCCAAGCAGCTCAAAAAGCGGGTGTCGAGCTATTTTCAGAAAGACCACGGCGGCACGCGCATCGGCCACATGGTCAGCAAAATCGCCCGCATGGAAACCACGGTGGTGCGCTCCGAAGCCGAGGCGCTGCTGCTGGAGAACAACCTGATCAAGACGTTGAGCCCGCGCTTCAACATTTTGTTTCGGGACGACAAAACCTACCCTTACCTCAAGCTCACGGGCAACGGCACGCTGTTCTTGAAAGCCGTGGACGGCGCACCCGAGCCGCAGACCTTTCCCCGTGTGGCGTATTACCGGGGCGCGGTCGAGAAAAAGCACCGTTATTTCGGGCCGTTTCCCAGTGCCTGGGCGGTCAAGGAGTCGATTCAGCTGCTGCAAAAGGTGTTTCGCCTGCGCACTTGCGAAGACACGGTTTTTGCCAACCGCACGCGGCCTTGTTTGCTGTACCAGATCAAGCGTTGCTCCGGCCCCTGTGTGAACCTGATCAGCCCGCAGGCGTATGCCGACGATGTGGCCCATGCCGAGCGTTTTTTGCGTGGCGAAACCCAGGCGCTGTTGCAAGAGATGGAAGCGCGGATGATGCAGCACGCCGAGCGGCTTGAGTTTGAGCTGGCCGCCGAAGTGCGCAACCAGATGACGGCCTTGTCCAGGGTGTTGCACCAGCAGTCGGTGGACACGGGCACCGACACCGATGTGGACATTCTGGCGGTGCGTGTGCAGGGTGGGCGCGCTTGCGTGAACCTGGCCATGGTGCGCGGCGGGCGGCATTTGGGTGACCGGGCGTATTTTCCGGCGCATGTGGAAGACGCCTACGCCTTGCAGGCCGTCGAAGAAGAGGGGCAGCCGCCAATTCCGGTCGAGGTGCAGGTGCTCGAAGCCTTTATGGCGCAGCATTACATCGGCATTCCGGTGCCGGCGGCCTTGATCACCAGCGTGCCGGTGGACAAGGCGCTGGTGGCGGCCTTGTCGCAGCAGGCGGGTTACAAGGTGGCGGCAGTGCACAACCCGCGTGAGCAGCGCCGGGTGTGGCTGTCCATGAGCGAGAAAAACGCCGACATCCAGCTGGCCCGTTTGCTGGCCGAAGAGGGCTCGCAACAAGCCCGCACACGGGCGCTGGCCGATGCGCTGGACCTGGCCCCGGACGATCTGGACGCCTTGCATGTGGAGTGTTTTGATATTTCCCACACAGCGGGCGAGGCCACTCAGGCCTCGTGTGTGGTGTTTCGCCAGCACAAGATGCAAAGCAGCGAATACCGGCGCTACAACATCGAGGGCATCACCCCGGGCGACGATTACGCGGCCATGCGCCAGGTGCTGATGCGCCGCTACAGCAAGTTGGCCGAGGCTTTGCGGACCGGGGAGGGCTCGGCCCGCTTGCCCGACATCGTGCTGATCGATGGCGGCAAGGGCCAGGTGTCGATGGCGCGCGAGGTGTTCACGCTGCTGGGGCTGGATTTGTCGCGCATCGTGGGCGTGGAAAAAGGCGAGGGCCGCAAAGTGGGCCTGGAAGAGTTGGTGTTTGCCGACGGGCGTGAGAAGGTGTACCTGGGCAAAGACTCGGCTGCACTCATGCTGGTGGCCCAGATCCGCGACGAGGCGCACCGCTTCGCCATCACCGGCATGCGGGCGCAGCGCGCCAAAATCCGCATGGGCGGCAGCAAGATCGAGGAAATTCCGGGCATCGGGCCGCGCAAACGGGCCAAACTGCTGCAGCGTTTTGGCGGCGTGCGCGGCGTGGAAAGCGCCAGTGTGGAAGATTTGCTGGGGGTGGAAGGTATCTCCCGCGAGCTGGCCGAGACCATCTACAACGCATTGCACTGAGTTCTTGTTGGGGTGGCGCAGGAAAAGCCGGTGGGTCGTGCCACAATGAACACCATGTTTTTCACGATTCCCACCATCATGACCTGGACGCGCATCGTCGCGATCCCTTTGATCATTGGCGTGTATTACCTGCAGGGGTTGACGGTAGAGGCGCAAAACCTGATCGCGACGGTCATGTTTGTGCTGTTTGCCATCACCGATTGGCTGGATGGTTTTCTGGCCCGCAAGCTCAACCAGACCTCGGCCTTTGGCGCCTTTCTGGACCCTGTGGCCGACAAGTTTCTGGTCTGCGCGGCCTTGCTGATCCTAGTGCACATGAACCGGGTGCATGTGTTGGTGGCCCTGATCATCATTGGCCGCGAAATTGCCATTTCGTCCTTGCGCGAGTGGATGGCGCAGATCGGTGCCAGCAAGAGCGTGGCGGTGCACATGGTGGGCAAGCTCAAGACCACGGTGCAGATGGTGGCCATTCCATTTCTGCTCTATGACGGCATGTTGTTCGGTGTCATCGACACCCGCATCTGGGGTGCCGTGCTGATCGTGATCGCTGCCGTGCTGACCATCTGGTCCATGGTGTACTACATGCAAAAGGCCTTGCCCGAAATCCGAGCCCGCGTGAAATGATCGGGACCCGTTCGTCTGACGCCTGGGTCCGGGCGATGCCCGTGGTGTTTGTGCTGATCTGGAGCACCGGCTTCATCGTGGCCCGCTACGGCATGCCGCATTCGCCCCCTTTTTCCTTCCTGCTGGCACGCTACCTTTTGTCCATCGCGTGCTTTTTGCCCTGGATTGTCTGGGCCAAAGTGCCTTGGCCACAAAACCGGACGCAGTGGCTGCACCTGTCGGTCACCGGCATCCTCATGCACGCCGGTTACTTGGGCGGCGTGTGGGCAGCGGTCAAGGCGGGCATGGGTTCGGGCCTGTCATCGCTGATCGTGGGGTTTCAGCCGGTGCTCACGGCCATCTGGTTGTCCTACAGCCTGCGTGGCTCGGACCAGCCGGGCGTGTCTCGGCGCCAATGGCTGGGCTTGTCGCTGGGTTTTGTCGGTCTTTTGATGGTGGTTTGGCGCAAGTTGACGCTGGGCTCGCCCATGGACCATGTCACGCCCCTGAACATGGCGTTTGCCATTGGGGCGCTGCTCAGCATCACGGTGGGGACGCTTTACCAAAAACGCTTTGTGGCACCTTGTGATGTGCGTTCGGCCAACACGGTGCAACTCATGGCGGCATTGGTGGTGACGCTGCCACTGGCGTGGGGCGAATCGGAGGCCATGCGCTGGAACGCCGAGTTGGCTGGCGCCATGGCCTGGTCGGTGTTGGGCCTGACGTTGGGCGGCAGCTCCTTGCTTTACATCCTGATTCAGCGCGGCGCAGCGGCATCGGTCACCAGCCTGATGTACATGGTGCCGCCGACCACCGCCCTCATCGCCTGGCTGCTGTTCGGCGAAACCATCACGGTCGCCACCTTGGCCGGTACGGCCCTCACGGCGTTGGGCGTGAGCCTGGTGGTGCGGCCGGCCCGGGCAGGTTGACCGATTTCCAGGGTTCTTCACGAAAGCGCGTGGCCAGAAATTCTTGCAACAGCCGGATGCGCAGGGGCATTTGCGCCCGGTAAGGGGCCAGCCAGTGGATGTCTGCATCGTGCATGGCACAGTCGGGCAAAACACGCACCAGTTGGCCCGAGGCCAGTTGTGCTGCAATGTCCCACAAGCTGCGCAGCATGATGCCGTGGCCTGCCATGCACCAATCGCGCACCATCTCCCCCGAATTGCTCGACAGCGATCCCTTGACCGGTATGTGCAAGAGGCGTGCATTGCCTACACGCGTCAGTTGCCATTCGTCAAACCGTTGGCCTTGTCCGGTTTCACCACCGTTCTCGCGCACGACCAGGCATTGGTGTTGCGAGAGTTGCTCGAGTGCAGTGGGCGTGCCGTATTGCCGCAGGTAGGCGGGCGCAGCCGCCAGTACCCGTTGGTTGGGAGCCAGCTTGCGCGAGATCCACTCGGCGGCAATCTGTGCCGGCGGATTCCACAACCAGATGGCGGCATCAACGCCCTCGTTGGCCAGATCGGGCAAGCGTTCTGAAAGCTGCAACTCGATCTTCACCTGCGGATAGCGTTGCTGGAATTGGGCCAGCAGCGGGCCGAGCCACAAGCGGCCAAAGCCAAAACTGCTGACCATGCGGATGGGGCCAGAGGGTTCACTTTGGCGTTCGCGCAGTTCATCTTCGATCGCGGAAAAGCCTTGGAGCAAGTCGATGGCGCGGTCGCACAGGGCGTGGCCTTCGGTCGTTGGGCTCACGCGGCGTGTGGTGCGCTGAAAGAGCCGCACGCCCAAATCGGCCTCGAGCGCAGACAAGCGCTTGGTCACCACGGGTGGGGCCAGTTGCAATGCCCGGGCGGCTTTGCTGAGGCTGCCGTGTTGCCTCACGGCCAATGCCAATTCAAGATCTGAGCGGTCCAATTGTTTTCCGTATGTGAATAATCAATTGCCAGATTATTGCTGTTTTGAGCGTTAAGCTCTGTCCATGCTGAAATCCTTTACTCCCCTGATGGTCGAACGCCAAGGCGTGCAGTTGCACACCCGCGTCGCAGGGGTTGGGGCCCCCGTTTTGTTGTTGCATGGTCATCCTCAAACCATGTCCATGTGGCACCGTGTGGCTCCCGTGTTGGCTCAGTCGCACCGCGTGGTGCTGATGGACTTGCGCGGCTACGGTGATTCGTCGCGCCCCGAGGCCGATGCCGAGCACCGCAACCACAGCAAGCGAGAGATGGCACAGGACGCCCTGGCGGTGATGAAGGCCCATGGATTTGACCGGTTTGATGTGTTGGCCCATGACCGTGGTGCCCGAGTGGGCCACCGCTTGGCTGTCGATGCGCCCGAGGCCGTCAACCGCCTGCTGCTGCTCGACATTGCACCGACATTGGCCATGTATGAAAACACCAGCGAAGCTTTTGCGCGCGCATATTGGCATTGGTTTTTCATGATCCAACCATCGCCCTTGCCCGAGGCGCTCATTGAATCGGACCCGGCCCGTTATGTGCGCAGTGTGATCGGGGCCCGTTATGCCGGTTTACAGGCTTTTGCACCCGAAGCTCTGGCTGAGTACGAACGCTGCGCCGCCTTGCCCGGCACAGCCCTGTCGATTGCCGAAGATTACCGCGCCAGTGCCTCGTTGGACTTGGCGCATGACCGCGCCGATGTGGCTGCAGGGCACAAATTGCAGCAACCTTTACGTGTGCTGTGGGGCAATCACGGCGCCGTTGGGCGGTGCTTTGATGTGCTGGGTCTGTGGCGCGAACGCGCTGCCCAGGTGACAGGATACGCACTCGACAGTGGTCACTATCTGGCCGAAGAAGCACCAGAGCAAGTGATTGCCCAGGCGCAGCAATTTTTCACACATTGAACCGTCTCATTGACAAGGAGTAACCCATGAGCAAGAAACACCGCATCGCCGTCATCCCAGGCGACGGCATTGGCAAGGAAGTCATGCCAGAAGGCTTGCGTGTGATGGACGCCGCAGCCCGCAAATTCGGCATCGACTTGCAGTTTGACCATTTTGACTTTTCCAGCTGGGAGTACTACGAAAAGCACGGCCAGATGCTGCCCGACAATTGGAAAGATCAGATTGGGGGCCACGATGCGATTTATTTTGGCGCCGTGGGCTGGCCCGACAAAATCGCCGACCATGTGTCGTTGTGGGGTTCGCTGCTGCTGTTTCGCCGCGAGTTTGACCAGTACATCAACCTGCGTCCGGCGCGCTTGATGCCCGGCATCATCGCGCCTGTCGTGCGGCGTGATGGCAGCGCACGTCAGCCCGGTGAGATCGACATGTACATCGTGCGTGAAAACACCGAGGGTGAATATTCCAGCATCGGCGGGCGCATGTACCCCGGCACCGAGCGTGAGATCGTGATGCAAGAGACCGTGATGTCGCGCATCGGGGTGGACCGTGTGTTGAAATTTGCCTTTGAATTGGCCCAAACCCGCCCCAAAAAGCACCTGACCAGCGCCACCAAATCCAATGGCATTGCGATCACCATGCCCTATTGGGACGAACGCGTGGCCGAGATGGCCAAGAACTACCCCGCCATCCACGTGGACAAATTCCACATCGACATCTTGACTGCGCACTTTGTGCAGCGCCCTGACTTTTTTGATGTGGTGGTGGCCAGCAATTTGTTTGGCGACATCCTGAGTGATTTGGGGCCAGCCTGCACGGGCACCATTGGCATTGCACCCAGCGCCAACTTGAACCCCGAGCGCAAATTTCCATCGTTGTTTGAACCGGTGCACGGATCGGCCCCGGACATCGCGGGCAAGGGGCTTGCCAACCCGATCGGGCAGATCTGGTGCGGTGCCATGATGCTGGAATTTCTGGGCCACAAAGACGCACACGATGCGGTGCTGGGGGCCATCGAAAAAGTGTTGGCTGCAGGCACCGATGCCCCGCGCACCCCCGATCTGGGCGGCTCGGCCACCACCGCCGATGTGGGCAAAGCCATCGCACAGGCCCTTTGACGTGGTGCTGGGCCGGGCGCAATAGGGTGCGACATGGCGCTTCTTTCCGATTGAAAAAACCGATACAAGCGCCGTGCATCGCCCATTTTCAAGGCTAGAATCGAGAGCTCACAGTCGTGAACTTTGCTCGCCAAGCACAGTCCACAGCCGGTTGCCCCGGCTTGTCACTTCAAGAGGTTTCTTGTGAATAAAACAGAGCTGATCGAACACATCGCAAAACAAGCCGACTTGTCCAAAGCGGCGGCTGGCCGTGCTTTGGAAGCCGCCATGGGTGCGGTGCGCACCACCTTGAAAAAGGGCGGCACGGTTTCTTTGGTCGGGTTCGGTACTTTTGCTGTGGGCAAACGGGCAGCTCGGACCGGTCGCAATCCACGCACCGGCGCAGCGATTAAAATCAAGTCAGCCAAAGTTCCAAAGTTCCGCCCAGGCAAGGCCCTGAAGGACGCTTTGAACTGACAACACTTTTCAGGTGGGGCGCTTAGCTCAGTTGGTAGAGCGGCTCCTTTACACGGAGTAGGTCGGCGGTTCGAGACCGTCAGCGCCCACCACCCCAAAAAGTAAAGGCGAACCCTCGGTTCGCCTTTTTTCTTGACAACCCGAGACTTCAAACATGTTTGATTCCATTCGCAACCACTCCAAAATCTTGATGGGGTTGTTGTTCTTGCTGGTAATTCCTTCTTTTGTGCTGTTTGGCATCGAGGGTTACAGGAAGTTTGAAGACAAAGGCGCTGTGGTGGCCAGGGTTGACGGGCAAAAAATCACCCAATCGGAGTGGGATGCGGCGCACCAGGCAGAAGTCGATCGCATCCGTGCGTCGGTGCCCAATCTGGACCCCAAACTGCTCGACTCTGCAGAGGCCCGCTACGCCACTTTGGACAAGATGGTCAACGAACGTTTGATCGCCCGTGCCTCAGACAAGCAGTTGCTGGTGACCAGCGACCAGCGCCTGGCGCGCTACCTGCAGCAAGACCCCTCGATTGCCAGTTTGCGTGGTGCAGATGGCAAACTGGACATGGACCGTTATCGCCAATTGGCGGCCAGCCAGGGCATGACGCCCGAAATGCTGGAAGCGCGTGTGCGCCGCGATGTGTCCAATCAACAAGTTCTGGCGGGTTTGCAAGGCTCGGTGCTGGCCACGCAGCGGCAAGCGGACATGGCACTGGACGCGTATTTGCAGCGCCGAGAAATTCAACTCAAGCGATGGGCGCCAGCCGACTTTGCCGCAAAGGTGCAAGTGTCGGATGCCGATCTGGCGCGTTATTACCAAGAAAATCCAGCGCGTTTCCGTTCGGTCGAAAACGTGGATCTGGAATACCTGGTTCTGGATGTGGCCGCATTGCAAAGCAAGGTCGTGTTGCCTGAGCAGGATCTGAAAACCTATTACGAACAGAATTTGCAGCGCCTGGCAGGGCAGGCGCAGCGCCGTGCAAGCCACATCCTGGTCAATGCGGCCAAAGACCTGCCTGCTGCCGACAAGCAAAAAGCCCGCGCCAAAGCCGAAGGTTTGTTGGCCGACGTGCGCAAGGCCCCCAAGACGTTTGCCGATATCGCGCGCAAGAACTCGGACGACACTGGCTCTGCCCAGCGTGGCGGCGATTTGGACTTTTTTGCCCGTGGTGCCATGGTCAAGCCCTTTGAAGATGCGGCGTTTGCGCTGCAAAAAGGCGAGATCAGCGACATCGTGGAATCCGATTTTGGCTTTCACATCATCTTGTTGACCGATGTGAAACTGCCCCAGGCTCCATCGTTCGAATCCATGCGCCCCCAATTGGAGGCCGATCTGCGCAAACAGCAAGCCCAACGCCAGTTCGCCGAATTGGCAGAAACCTTCAGCAACAGCGTGTACGAACAGTCGGACAGTCTGACCCCTGTGGCCGAGCGCTTGAAATTGACGGTTCAAAAAGCACAAGCCGTGACACGCACACCAGGGGTGGGTGCTCAGGGTGTTTTGAACAACCCCAAACTGCTGCAAGCCATCTTTTCAGAAGATGCCACTGTGAAACGCCGCAATACGGCGGCTGTCGAAGTGACCCCGAACACCTTGGTCTCGGCCCGCGTCGTGAACCACCGTCCCGCGGCCGTTCGCCCTTTGGAAGAGGTCAAGGCCGAAGTGCGTCAGTTGTGGGTGCAAGCACAATCTGCCGAATTGGCCAAAGCTGAAGGGCAGGCCCGACTGGCTGCCTTGAAAAATGAACAGGCACAAGCCAACCTGGGCGCTGTGGTGACGGTGTCCCGTGACCAAACCGCTGCGCAGCCCCAAGCTGTGATCGATGTGGCCTTGCGTGCCGACCCGGCAAAAATGCCCGCGCTGATGGGTGTTGATTTGGGCGACCAAGGTTATGCCATCGTTCGGGTGAACAAGTTGGTGCCTCGCCCAGAGGTGACGGCCCAACAGGCAGAGCAAAGCCGGCAGCAATTTGCCCGCTTGTGGGGGCAGGCTGAATCGCAGGCTTATCTGGCCAGTTTGAAGGCACAGTTCAAAGTTGAAATGTTGGCTGAAAAACCTCTAAAGTTGAGCGCATCTGGGGCGCAAAAGCCCTGAGCTTCAGGCTATAATATCGATCTACGGTGGCTGTAGCTCAGTTGGTAGAGTCCAGGATTGTGATTCCTGTTGTCGTGGGTTCGAGCCCCATCAGCCACCCCAAAAATCAAAAGGCCCTTTCAGTGATGAAAGGGCCTTTTCATTTGTGCCTCACTTTGTATGTGAAGCCGACTTGTCCCCTGTTGATCACCGGATGCCCCAGGTTTATCCACAGGGTTGTCCCGTGACGCCCTGAGCGGTGGGGGCTACCATTGCCTTTTGATTTGCCGGTACGCCATGTCTGCTGTTTTCACCCCCCATTTGAGCGAATTTCCATCGGACCTGTCTGCTGACAGCCAGATTGCCAAACTGCGCGTTCCGCCGCACTCCATCGAGGCCGAGTCCAGTGTGTTGGGCGGTTTGTTGCTCGACAACGGCGCTTGGGACCGGGTTGGCGATTTGCTGGTGGACTCGGACTTTTACCGGCATGAACACAAGTTGATTTACGCCGCCATTGGCGCGTTGATCAACGCCTCCAAGCCCGCCGATGTGATCACCGTCAGTGAGCAGTTGCAAAACCAGGGCAAAACCGCTGAGATGGGGGGCTTGGGCTATCTGAACTCCTTGGCTCAATACGTGCCGAGTGCCAGCAACATCCGCCGCTACGCGGAGATCGTGCGTGAGCGGTCGATTTTGCGCAAACTGGTCTCGGCCAGCGACGAGATCGCGACCAACGCGTTCAACCCGCAAGGCAAGGCGATCGACCGGATCCTGGATGAGGCAGAGCAAAAAATCTTCAACATCGGGGAAGAAGGCTCGCGCATGAAGCAGGGCTTCCAGTCGATGGACACGCTCGTGGTAGAGTTGCTCGACCGCGTGCAGGAAATGGCTGATAACCCCAACGACATCACCGGGGTGCCGACGGGGTTTTACGACCTGGACCGCATGACGTCGGGCTTGCAGCCAGGCGACATGGTGGTTTTGGCTGCACGCCCTTCGATGGGAAAGACGGCTTTTGCGATCAACATTGCCGAACACGTGGCCTTGAACGAAGGTTTGCCGGTGGCCGTGTTTTCCATGGAAATGGGCGCCTCGCAATTGGCCGTCCGTGTGGTGGGCTCGATCGGTCGCATTGACCAAGGCCATTTGCGCACAGGCAAACTCAGTGACGACGAGTGGCCACGACTGACCGAAGCCATTGAAAAGTTGCGCACGGTGTCTTTGCACATCGATGAAACCCCTGGTCTCACCCCTTCGGAATTGCGCGCCAATGCCCGGCGACTGGCGCGACAATGCGGCAAGCTCGGTCTGATTGTGGTGGACTATTTGCAGCTGATGAGCGGCTCGGGTGGTTCTGGCGGTGACAACCGCGCCACCGAATTGGGCGAAATTTCGCGTGGCCTGAAAATGCTGGCCAAAGAACTGCAATGCCCGGTGATCGCACTGTCTCAGCTGAACCGTAGCGTGGAGCAGCGCACCGACAAGCGGCCCATGATGAGCGATTTGCGAGAGTCTGGCGCCATCGAGCAAGATGCCGACATCATCATGTTCATTTACCGTGACGACTACTACAACAAGGACTCCAAAGACCCTGGCGTGGCTGAAATCATCATCGGCAAGCAGCGGAATGGTCCGACAGGCACGGTGCGTCTGACCTTCCTGAAGAACCTGACACGTTTCGAAAGCCTGGCGTCGGGTCTGAGCGACGATTACTGAGACCCGACGGCTGCTGTGGGTTAGAGCGTTTCGCTGGCAAAGTCGGCCAGGCGTGAGCGCTCACCACGCGCCAGTGTGATGTGGCCGCCATGTGCCCATCCCTTGAAGCGGTCCACCGCGTAGGTGAGGCCCGATGAGCCTTCGGTCAGGTAGGGCGTGTCGATCTGGGCCAGGTTGCCCATGCAGATGATCTTGGTGCCCGGGCCTGCGCGCGTGATCAGTGTTTTCATTTGCTTGGGTGTCAGGTTTTGGGCCTCGTCGATGATCACGTACTTGTTCATGAAGGTGCGGCCCCGCATGAAGTTCATGCTCTTGATCTTGATGCGGCTCTTGATCAACTCGTTGGTTGCGGCGCGCCCCCATTCACCGGCATTGCCGCCTTCGCCCTTGGCCAGAAACTCCAGGTTGTCGTCCAGAGCGCCCATCCAGGGGCCCATCTTTTCTTCTTCGGTGCCGGGCAAAAAGCCAATGTCTTCGCCCACGCTCACGGTAGCGCGGGTCATGATGATTTCGGTGTAACGGCGGTCGTCCAATACTTGTGTCAAACCGGCTGCCAGGGCCATCAAGGTTTTGCCTGTGCCTGCTGTTCCAGCCAAAGTCACGAAGTCGATGTCGGGGTCGGTCAGCACGTTCATCGCGAAGTTCTGTTCGCGGTTACGGGCGGTGACGCCCCAGAGGGCATTTTTCTGATGGGTGAAGTCTTTCAACGTGCGCAACACCGCTGTTTTGCCACTGATTTCGGTCACTCGGGCATACAGACTGGGCTCGCCTGGCGCTTCAAAATAGACAAACTGGTTCATGAACAGGCTGGGCACGATGGGGCCGCTGATCCTGTAAAAAGTCTGGGTGCCTTGTTGCCAGCTCTCCACCGTTTTGCCATGGCGCACCCAGAAGTCGGCTGGCAGTGCCAATGAGCCTGGATACAGCAAGTCACCATCTTCCAGGGTCTTGTCGTTTTGGTAGTCTTCGGCCTGCAGACCCAACGCCCGCGCCTTGACCCGCATGTTGATGTCCTTGGACACCAACACCACTTCGCGCGGGGCTTGCAACTGGCCCAGTGCTTTGACCACGCCCAGAATCTGGTTATCGGCCTTGCCTTGGGGCAGTGCCAACGGCAGGCTCAAGTCCAATGCCTGTGTCTGGAAAAACAGTTGACCCGTGGCATCGGTGTGGCCCGTTGTACTCAATGGAGAGCCTTTGCCCAGGTCTGCACCTTGCGCAGACGCCAAAGCGTCCAGCGAACGACTGGCTTGCCGCGCATTGCGTGCCACTTCGGTCATGCCCTTTTTGTGGCCGTCGAGCTCTTCCAGCACGATCATGGGCAAGAACACATCGTGCTCTTCAAAGCGGAACAGGCTCATGGGGTCGTGCATGAGCACGTTGGTGTCGAGCACAAAGAGTTTGCTTGGCCCCGTCTTGCGCTTGGGGCGGCTCACCGAGGTCGCGCTGGGTTTGGGTGCCTTCTGTGCTGCTGGGGATGTGGCTGCTGCCATAACCGGGGCAGGGACATCGGGTGTGGCCGCTTTGCGGGGGCGGGCGACACGTTTGAACTCTGAGGCTGCGGGCTGCTTTGCCAAGGCTGCGGATGGCCGGGTTTCGACCTGGATCAGCGCAGGTGGGCTGTCTGCATCAGTGCGTTGTTCCTCAAAAGCTTTGTGTGTCAAACGGCTGGCGCGTTGGGTGGGTGCAGGTGGCAGGGGCATGAGCGAGGGCCTCTAGATGTTGAAAAATTCTGGCGCTGAAAAATAAAAAGCCGCCTGGAGGCCAAGGCGGCTTTTTGATGGTGAGAGGACGGGGCTGAGTTTCAGCGGCATGAATTCATTATGCACGAGCCAAAAGTCAAAACACGCCGGTTGGAATCAAGCCGCCACGGCAGCTTTTTTCATGTCTTTGACGGCTTTGAGCACTTCTTCCACATGGCCCGGCACTTTGAGACCACGCCACTCTTGCTTGAGTGTGCCGTCGGCACCGACCAGGAACGTGCTGCGCTCGATGCCTTTGACTTTTTTGCCGTACATGATTTTGTTTTTGACCACACCAAACATGTGGCACATTTTTTCTTCGGTGTCGGCAATCAGCTCAAAAGGCAATTCCAGTTTGGCCTTGAAATCATCGTGCGACTTCATGTTGTCGCGTGAGACACCCAGCACCAAAGCGCCAGCTTTGACGAAGTCCTTGTACTTGTCACGGAACTGCATGGCCTCGGTGGTGCAGCCTGGTGTGTTGTCTTTGGGGTAGAAAAACAAAACCACGGGTTGACCGAGGTGGGAGATGTTCGAAACTTTCAGGCCGCTGGTCGCGTTCGCTTCAAATTCGGGAAGGGGTTTGTTAAGAACGATCGCCATAAAACTTTGATCTCGCTTGACAGGTTGAGCGCATGACGCCATAAAAAGGCGTCAGGTTCGCTAAAGGCATAAGCCTTGGCAGCCCTCGATTTTACTCTGAATGAAAAGCCTTCACCGCCCGAATCTTTGGCAACAAGGGGGAACGGCAAATGCATGCTTTAAGGTTCCAGCAGCAGTGCGACCACGACTTTGCGGCCTTCGCTGGCCAAAATGTTGTACGTGCGGCAAGCAGCGGGTGTGTCCATGGTTTCCAGGCCCATGCCACGCGCCATCAGCGACTGCAGCCAAACTGGCTGGGGGAAACGCAGACGCTGCCCACTGCCAAAAATCACCAACTCGGCACCACTGGATGCCAGGGGCTCGAAATCGGACGCTTGCAAGCTGTCAAACCGTGCGACTTTCCATTCGTTGGGCATGGCGCCCGGCAGGCTGCTGACGATGAGTGAGTGGGAAAATTTTTGACCATTGACCTCGATCCACCCTTCGCCGTAGGCGTTGATGGTGAGGCCGTTGGACCGGTCGGGTTGCAGTTTCATGGGGTGATCCGGATGGGCAGGGGAACGTCAGGCCGACATTAGAGGCGATGCTCTGGGTTGTGGGGCCGAAACGGCCTTGAAATGTGGTCAAATTATAGGTTTTCCCCTCTCGCCACTGCCTTTGGAGGCACTTTGAAGCCCATTCAAAAATCAGCCAAGCTCGCCAACGTTTGTTATGACATTCGCGGACCGATCATGGACCGCGCCCGTCAAATGGAAGAAGACGGGCAAAAGATCATCAAATTGAACATCGGAAATCTGGCGGTCTTCGGCTTTGATTCGCCGGAAGAGATTCAGCAAGACATGATCCGGAACCTGCCCAATTCGGCCGGGTATTCCGACAGCAAGGGCATTTTTGCCGCACGCAAAGCCGTCATGCACGAAACCCAGAAGCAGGGCATTTTTGGCGTCACGCTGGACGACATTTATTTGGGCAACGGGGCCAGTGAATTGATCGTCATGGCCACCAATGGCCTGTTGGACAATGGGGATGAGTTGCTTTTGCCGTCCCCCGACTATCCGCTTTGGACGGCGGCTGCGAGCCTGTCCGGCGGCACGCCTGTGCATTACCACTGTGACGAGGCGAATGGCTGGATGCCTGATCTGGCCGATATTCGTGCCAAAGTCACCCCACGGACCAAAGGCATTGTGGTGATCAACCCCAACAACCCGACGGGTGCGCTGTATTCGGACGAACTGCTCAAAGGCATCGTGGCCATTGCGCGCGAGCATGGTTTGGTGATTTTTGCCGACGAGGTCTATGACAAGGTGTTGTACGACGGCGTTCGCCATACGCCCATGGCCAGTCTGTCGCAGGATGTTCTGACCCTGACCTTCAACTCGCTGTCTAAAAGTTACCGTTCTTGCGGCTACCGGGCGGGCTGGATGATCATCTCGGGCGACAAGAAAAATGCCCGTGATTACATCGAGGGCCTGAACATGCTCTCCAACATGCGTTTGTGTGCCAACGTGCCTGGGCAGTGGGCCATTCAGACCGCCTTGGGCGGACACCAGAGCATCAACGAGTTGGTGGGCGAGGGCGGTCGCTTGCGCAAGCAGCGCGATCTGGCGTACGAGTTGATCACGGCCATTCCAGGTGTGAGCTGTGTCAAACCCCATGCGGCGCTGTACATGTTTCCCAAACTCGATCCTCAAATTTACCCCGTCAAGGATGACCAGGATTTCTTTTTGCAACTGCTCGAAGAAACCAAGGTCATGCTGGTTCAGGGGACGGGTTTCAACTGGCCCGACACCGACCATTTTCGGATTGTGTTTTTGCCCCACGAAGACGATTTGCGCGAAGCCATTGCACGCGTGGCGCGTTTTCTGGAAGGTGCCCGCAAACGCTTTGGCACCGAGGCCTTGGTGGCCTGAGTTCATCCATTGAGACCCGGGTCTTCCGGGCGCACTGTAGTAAAGAAGCTGAAAAATGAAACCGATCAAAGTGGGCCTGTTGGGCATTGGTACTGTGGGCAGTGGCACCTTCAATGTGCTCCAGCGCAACCAGGGGGAAATTCAACGCCGGGCCGGCCGTGGGATCGAAATCACCATGGTGGCCGATCTGAACGTCGCGCGTGCCAAAGAGCTTGTGGGCGAAAGCGTGCAAGTGGTGG
This sequence comes from Burkholderiaceae bacterium, assembly GCA_919902775.1. GTDB lineage: Bacteria > Pseudomonadota > Gammaproteobacteria > Burkholderiales > Burkholderiaceae_C > Limnohabitans_A. The sequence goes on along the minus strand of CAKKRJ010000017.1, from coordinate 17,191 downwards.
CCGATGCCCGTGAGGTGATTGCCAACCCCGAAATCGACATCGTCATCGAGTTGATCGGTGGTTATGGCATTGCCAAAGCGCTGGTGTTGGAAGCGATTGCGGCAGGCAAGCATGTGGTCACAGCCAACAAGGCTTTGTTGGCAGTGCACGGCACCGAGATTTTTGCCGCAGCCCAGGCCCAAGGCGTGATGGTGGCATTTGAAGCCGCCGTGGCCGGTGGCATCCCGATCATCAAGGCGCTGCGCGAAGGCCTGACAGCCAACAGCATCCAGTGGGTTGCGGGCATCATCAATGGCACCACCAACTTCATCTTGTCCGAGATGCGTGACAAGGGCCTGGATTTTGGAGTCGTGCTCAAGGAAGCCCAGCGTCTGGGTTACGCCGAGGCGGACCCGACCTTTGACATCGAAGGTGTGGATGCCGCGCACAAAGTGACCTTGATGAGCGCGATTGCCTATGGCATTCCGGTCCAGTTTGACAAAGCCTATGTGGAAGGCATCACCCAACTGGGCGCTGCCGACATCAAATATGCCGAGCAGTTGGGCTACCGCATCAAGCTGTTGGGCATCACCAAGCGCACTGCGCAAGGTGTGGAGTTGCGTGTTCACCCAAGCCTGGTGCCGACCCAGCGTCTGATTGCCAACGTCGAAGGGGCCATGAATGCTGTGATGGTGCAAGGCGATGCCGTGGGCACCACCTTGTATTACGGCAAGGGCGCGGGCTCTGAGCCGACCGCCAGTGCGGTGATCGCTGATCTGGTGGACATCACCCGTTTGCACACCGCCGACCCGCAGAACCGGGTCCCTCATTTGGCCTTCCAGCCCGATGCCATGAGCAGCTTGTCGGTGTTGCCCATGTCCGAAGTGGTGACCAGCTATTACCTGCGTTTGCGCGTGGCCGATCAGGCCGGTGTGCTGGCCAAGTTGACGGGCCTGTTGGCCCAGGCCGACATCAGCATCGATGCGATCTTGCAACGCGAGGCCGATCAGGTCAGCCAGGCGGGCGAGAACCAGACGGATGTGATCATCTTGACCCATGACACCCGCGAAGGCACCTTGAACGGTGTGCTGGCCGAAATGCAGGCACTGCCGACCGTGATGGCTCCGATCGTGCGCATTCGCAAGGAGGAGTTGAACTGATGCGCTACCTGTCCACCCGTGGTCATGCCGATCGCAAACAATTTTGTGAAATCCTGCTGGAAGGCTTGGCGCCTGACGGCGGCTTGTACTTGCCTGAAAGATACCCACAACTGGACGGCGCAGCGCTGACACGTTTGCGCGAGGTTTGGCAAAGCCAGGGCTATGCGGCTTTGGCGTTTGAAATTCTGTCGCTGTACATCGACGACATCCCCCGCGATGACCTGCTGGCCTTGTGTCGCAAGACGTACACGCCAGCGGTGTTCGGCACCCAGGAGATCGTGCCGCTCAAACCTTTGCAAGCGGCTGGGCAGACGCGGCCCGAGCTGTATCTGGAAGCCTTGTCCAACGGCCCGACCTTGGCGTTCAAAGACATGGCCATGCAATTGCTGGGCAACTTGTTTGAATATGAGTTGGCGCGGCGCGGTGAAGAACTCAATATTCTGGGGGCCACTTCGGGCGACACCGGCAGCGCGGCTGAATACGCCATGCGTGGCAAAAAAGGCGTGCGTGTATTCATGACCAGCCCGCACGGTCGCATGAGTCCTTTCCAGCAAGCCCAGATGTTCAGCCTGCTGGACGAGAACATCCACAACATCGCGATCGATGGCGTGTTCGACGACTGCCAGGACATTGTCAAGGCCGTGTCCAATGATCTGGCGTTCAAGCGCCGCTACAAAATCGGCACCGTCAACTCGATCAACTGGGCACGCTTGCTGGCCCAGGTGGTGTACTACTTTGCCGGGTACTTTCAGGCCACACCAAACAACGACCAAAAGGTCAGCTTCACCGTGCCCAGTGGCAATTTTGGCAACGTGTGCGCTGGCCATGTGGCCCGCATGATGGGCTTGCCGATTGATCGCCTGGTGGTGGCCACCAACGAAAACGATGTGCTCGACGAGTTTTTCCGCACCGGCATTTACCGTGTGCGCGGCACCGCCGACACCCACGAAACTTCCAGCCCGTCGATGGACATTTCCAAGGCCAGCAATTTTGAGCGCTTTGTGTTCGACTTGCTGGAGCGCGATGGTGCACAAACCAAAGCCATCTTTGGCGAAGGCCTGAGCCGAGAAGGCTTTTTTGACCTGTCTGGCGACGCTCGCTTTGCCAACGCCGCCAGCGTGTATGGCTTTGAAAGCGGCAGCAGCACGCATGCAGATCGGCTCAAAACCATTCAGCAAGTGTTTGCCAGCCATGGTGTGATGATCGACACCCACACCGCGGACGGTGTGAAAGTGGCCAAAGAGCATCTGCAGGCCAACGTGCCCATGGTCGTGCTGGAAACAGCACTGCCCATCAAGTTCGCCGCGACCATTGTGGAGGCCTTGGGCCGCCAGCCCGAGCGTCCGGCCCAGTTTGAAGGCATCGAGTTGTTGCCCAAGCGGGTGCAGGTCATGCAAGCGGATGTGGAGCTGGTCAAGGCCTTCATCGCCCAACACTGCGATTGAGCCCATGAGCACCGCCCCACGCGCACCTTTGATGTCTCTTGATGAGGCGCTGAAAACGCTGTTGGCGCACATCACCCCGCTGGTGGGCGTGGCGTCGGTGTCCACCCTGGATGCGGATGGGCGCATCCTGGCCGAAGACCTGGTGTCGGCATTGCAGGTGCCTGCTTTCGACAATTCGTCGATGGACGGCTACGCCGTGCACAGCGCAGACGTGCAGCAAGCGGGTGTGACTTTGACGGTGACGCAACGCATTGCCGCAGGCCACCACGGTCAGCCCATGTTGCCTGGGCAAGCGGCCCGTATTTTCACCGGTGCACCCATGCCTCCCGGCGCAGACGCTGTCGTGATGCAAGAGCAAGCTGAGTTGGTTTCGGCAGACGACCCCACCCGTGTTCGCTTTTTGACTCGCGCTGAGCCGGGGCAGTGGGTTCGCCGCAGTGGCGAAGACATTCGCCTGGGTGACACGGTGTTGAAGCGCGGGCAAAAACTGGGACCTGCGGAGCTGGGTTTGGCCGCCAGCCTGGGTTTGGCCCATGTGCCGGTGGTGGTCCGCCCCAAGGTGGCTTTGTTCTCCACCGGTGATGAACTGGTCATGCCCGGCGATGTCGCCCCCGCAGACATGCCGCCGGGTGCCATTTACAACTCCAACCGGTTTTTCTTGCGCGCTTTGCTGCACCGTTTGGGTTGCGAGGTGAGTGATCTGGGCATTGTCCCGGACCGCCGTGAAGCCACGCTCGCGGCCCTCAAAACAGCGGCAGACCACCATGACCTGATTCTCACCAGTGGCGGGGTATCGGTGGGTGAAGAAGACCACGTCAAACCCGCCGTGCAGTCTCTGGGCGAACTGGCGCTGTGGCAAATTGCCATGAAACCGGGCAAACCCTTTGCCTATGGCCATGTGCGGCGCGAGTCCGCAGCTGGGGTGTCGCATTTTGTGGGTCTGCCGGGCAATCCCGTGTCGAGTTTCATGACGTTTTTGTTGTTGGTCCGGCCTTTGATCCTGGCGCTGCAAGGTGCGGTGCAGGCGGCGCCCGTTTGCCTGCAATTGCCGGCACATTTTGCGGTGCCCCAAGCCGACAAACGGCGTGAATTCTTGCGTGTTCGTCGCAACGCACAAGGCGGCCTGGATCTTTTTCCAAACCAAAGTTCAGGGGTCTTGACCTCGATGGTTTGGGGCGATGGCGTGGTGGACAAGGCGGCCGGACAAACCATTGCCCACGGGGACAGCGTCAGTTTCTGGCCCTTTTCGGAGTGCCTGTCATGAGAGTCCAGGTGCGTTACTTCGCGTCTTTGCGTGAAACCATTGGTGTGGCCAGTGAATTGGTCGATACCGCGTGCGACGACGTGGCCGGTTTGCGGCAGCAGTTGATCGCACGTGGGGGTGTCCATGCGGAGTGCCTGGCCATGGGGCGTCCCGTGCGTGTGGCCGTCAACCAGGTCATGGCCGACGATGCCACGCGCTTGCCTGAGGGTGGCGAAGTGGCATTTTTCCCACCCGTCACGGGAGGCTAAGGCCATGATGCCCCGCGTCACTGTCCAGGCCGAAGACTTCGATGTGTCCGCCGAGCTGCAAGCCCTGAGGGCGCAAGATTTGCGCGTGGGCGCTGTCTGCAGCTTTGTGGGGACGGTGCGAGACACCCAGGCGCTCACGGGCATGGCCCTGGACGAAGTCCAGGCGATGGAGCTGGAACACTATCCCGGCATGACGGAAAAATCGATCGAAGCCATGATCGACGAAGCGCACAAACGCTTTGATTTTTATGCCGCGCGCGTGGTGCACCGTGTGGGCCGCTTGTTGCCTGCCGACCAGATCGTGTTGGTGGCGGTCACTTCGGCGCACCGGGGCGAAAGCTTCAAGGCCTGCGAGTTCTTGATGGACTACCTGAAGACGCAGGCACCGTTCTGGAAAAAAGAGCAAACGCCCCAAGGTGCTCAATGGGTCGATGCGCGGGTGTCCGACGACACTGCTTTGGCCCGCTGGGGCATTGCGGGCACGAACGCCTGACCTTGCGCAAGGCCTCTCAGTGCTTGTACGCCGGTGTGTGCACCGCCATGCCCTGGGCCGTGTCTGAATCTTTGGTGGCCTCTTGTGGCACCAGACCCCAATCGGCTTTGGCCATGGACTGGCGAATCAAATGGACCATGCCGTGGACCAGCGGGGCCTGCAGGTTCAGGTGACAAGACTGGTTGGTTTCTCCCGTTTTGTTCTGAAAAATGATCTGCAGCGCCCCCGTGGGCTGAAGGCTCAGCTGCGCATCGGTGACCAAGAGGGGGGCATCACCCAAAGGCAATGCCCGGGGGGCCGCAGCGTATGGGGTTGAAAAGTCGGCTGTTTTCAAAAAAGCATCGCGCTTGAATTCGGTCAGCATTTGCTGCGATGCGGTATCGGTGGCGGCTATTCCGGGTTGTGTGGCCTCCAGCCGCGCAACCGATTGGTCCAAGGCCGGAAGCAGCCGGTTGGCCATGCGGCGGGTCAACCAGAAACGGAACTCCTGCCCGTCCTGGGTGTTCAAGCGCAGCAACAGGCGATCTTGGCGTTCGTCGTGGCTGACAGACAACTGATGAATGTGCATGTCTTGATTTTAGGCAACACAGCGAACCCCACGCTGTCTTGAAAATCAAAAACACCCCCCAAGATAGAAGTCACAGGAGAATTTTCATGCGCCTAGACAAATTGACGACCAAATTCCACGAAGCTTTGTCCGATGCCCAGTCGCTGGCCTTAGGCCGTGACCACGCCTACATCGAGCCTGCCCACGTATTGGTGGCGATGCTCAAGCAAGAAGATGGCCCCAAAGCCTTGCTGTTGCGGGCGGGGGTCCAAGTGCCAGGCTTGACCCAGGCGGCCGACGCCGCTGTGGCGCGCTTGCCACAAGTGACCGGGCAAGACCAGGTGCAGGTGGGGCCTGAACTTGCCAAGCTGCTGCAGGCCTCGGAAAAGGAATCCATCAAGCGCGGTGATGCTTTCATTGCCAGTGAATTGTTTTTGCTGGCCATTGCAGACAACAAGGGCGACATCGGGCGCTTGGCCAAAGAGCACGGACTCAGTCGCAAGAGCCTGGAGTCGGCGATCGATGCCGTGCGCGGGGGGCAGACCGTGGGCAATGCCGAAGCCGAAGGCCAGCGCGAAGCCTTGAAAAAATACTGCATCGACCTGACCGAGCGGGCACGCATCGGCAAGCTCGACCCGGTGATTGGCCGCGACGATGAAATCCGCCGTGCCATTCAGGTTTTGCAACGCCGGACCAAAAACAACCCGGTGTTGATTGGCGAGCCCGGTGTGGGCAAGACCGCCATTGTGGAAGGCCTGGCGCAGCGCATTGTGGCCGGGGAAGTGCCCGATTCGCTCAAGGGCAAGCGTGTGCTGAGCCTGGACATGGCCGCGCTGCTGGCCGGTGCCAAGTTCCGTGGCGAATTTGAAGAACGCCTGAAAACGGTGTTGAATGAGTTGGCCAAAGACGAGGGCCAAACCATCGTTTTCATTGACGAGTTGCACACCATGGTGGGGGCGGGCAAAGCCGAAGGGGCCATGGACGCGGGCAACATGCTTAAGCCAGCGTTGGCGCGGGGCGAGTTGCATTGCGTGGGCGCGACCACGTTGGACGAATACCGCAAGTACATCGAAAAAGATGCCGCGTTGGAACGCCGCTTCCAGAAAATTCTGGTGAATGAGCCCACAGTGGAAGCCACCATTGCCATCTTGCGTGGCCTGCAGGAAAAATACGAAATCCACCATGGTGTGGACATCACCGATCCGGCCATTGTGGCGGCCGCCGAATTGAGCCACCGCTACATCACCGACCGTTTCTTGCCCGACAAGGCGATCGACCTGATCGACGAGGCGGCGGCCAAGATCAAGATTGAAATCGACTCCAAGCCCGAGGTGATGGACAAACTCGACCGCCGTTTGATCCAGTTGCAGATCGAGCGCGAGGCAGTGCGCAAGGAACACGACGAAGCCTCGCAAAAGCGCTTTGCCTTGATCGAAGAAGAAATCGTCAAACTCAAGAAAGAAGCGGCGGATCTGGAAGAAATCTGGCATGCCGAAAAGGCTCAGGCCCAGGGCGGACAGCAGGTGCGCGAACAGATCGACCAGCTCAAGCAGCAGATTGAAGAGTTCACCCGCAAGGGCGATTTCAACAAAGTGGCCGAGTTGCAATACGGTAAGTTGCCCGCACTCGAAAAAACCCTGAAAGAGGTACAAGCCAAAGAGGCTGCACCGGGCGAAAAATCGGTGCACCGTTTGCTGCGCACCCAAGTCGGGGCCGAAGAGATTGCCGAGGTCGTGTCCCGTGCGACCGGGATTCCGGTCTCCAAAATGATGCAGGGTGAGCGGGAAAAGCTCTTGCAAATGGAAGACAAATTGCATCAGCGTGTGGTGGGGCAGGACGAAGCCATCTCGGCCGTGGCCAATGCCATTCGCCGCTCACGTTCGGGCTTGTCAGACCCCCATCGCCCCACCGGCTCGTTCTTGTTCCTGGGCCCCACAGGCGTGGGCAAGACCGAACTGTGCAAAGCCTTGGCAGGCTTTTTGTTTGACAGCGAGGACCACCTCATCCGCGTCGACATGAGCGAGTTCATGGAAAAGCATTCCGTGGCCCGCCTGATTGGCGCGCCTCCGGGCTATGTGGGCTATGAGGAGGGCGGCTATCTGACGGAGGCGGTGCGCCGCAAGCCCTACAGCGTGCTGCTGCTGGATGAAGTGGAAAAGGCTCACCCGGATGTCTTCAACATCTTGCTGCAGGTGCTGGACGATGGCCGCTTGACCGATGGCCAGGGGCGCACCGTGGACTTCAAGAACACCGTGATCGTGATGACCTCGAACCTGGGCTCGCACCTGATCCAGTCGATGGTGGGGCAATCTGCCGAAGACATCAAGGATGCGGTGTGGGACGAATTGAAAACCCATTTCCGTCCAGAGTTTTTGAACCGCATTGACGAGACGGTGGTCTTCCATGGCCTGGATGCAGGCCACATCGCCTCGATCGCGTCCATTCAATTGCAGGTGCTGCAAGATCGCTTGCAGCGCATGGACTTGCATCTTGAAGTCACGCCGGGTGCCTTGTCTGAATTGGCCAAAGTGGGCTTCGACCCCATTTTTGGTGCCAGGCCCCTCAAGCGCGCGATTCAGCAACGGCTGGAAAACCCCTTGTCCCGTTTGCTGCTGGAAGGGCGTTTCCCGCCCAAGTGCCGAATTGAGGTGTCGGTGGACCCGGTGCAGCACCCCGGGCAGTTCGATTTCAAAGTGGTCGAACACACCGCCTGAACGGCACGTTTGGCATTCGCACGCAGGGGCGCACTCCCACAGGGTTCGGAGATCTTTGTGGGAGGCAGCCCCTGCGGCCGAAGGCCGTTCTTTCACTGTAGACTTCCTGCCGGGCTGTGGGATGCACTCGTTCATTTTCGGAACAGACCTGCCGCTGTTTCCACTATGAATGTGACACTTATGCAATCGGCTTCTTCGAATGTGGTCGCGCCCCCTTGGCGTGACGATGCCAAGGTGATGGGTTTGGTGGGCATGGCGCATGCCAGCTCTCATTTTTCGCACCTTCTGCTCCCCTTGATGTTCCCCGTCTTCATGCAAGATTTCGGCTGGAGCTTTTCTGAGCTGGGCCTGCTGAGCACCTTGTTTTTTGTGGTTTCCGGAACAGGGCAGGCCTGCGCTGGTTTTGTGGTGGACCGGGTGGGCGCGAGGCCTGTGTTGTTCATCTCTCAGCTGCTGTTCATGGCGGCCTGTTCGCTGGCTTTCATGGCTGAAAACTATGCCACCTTGATGGGGGTGGCTGTTCTGGCGGGTTTGGGCAATGCGCCTTTTCATCCCGTGGACTTCACCATCTTGAACCAGCGTGTGTCGTCGCCCCGTTTGGGTTATGCGTTCAGCGTGCATGGCTTGACGGGCAATCTGGGCTGGGCACTGGCCCCCGTGTTTTTCACGTTGACCACCGCCCTTTGGGGCTGGCGCCATGCCTTTCTGGCCGCCGCCTGTGTGTATGCCGTGGTCTTGGGTGTGCTGGTTTGGAACCGGGCGCATTTGCTGACCCACCCCGCCCAGCGCTTGCCGGCATCGGGTGCTGTGCCCAGTGACGTGGCCTTCATGCGGCTGCCGGTGGTTTGGTGGTGCTTTGGCTTTTTCCTGTTGTCCACGGTCACCTTGGCCGTGGTGCAAAACTTTTCAGTACCTATCTTGCAAGCACTGCACGGTGTGAGCCTGGAGCGGGCATCCATGACCTTGACGGCTTACATGCTGTTTGGTGCTTTCGGCATGCTGGTCGGCGGTTTTGTTGCCGCCCGCTTTCCGGCCATGAGCGACCGCGTGGTGGCCATTTGCATGAGCTGCGCTGCGGCTCTGATGGCTTTGTGTGCCAGCGGGCTGTTTGGGCAGTTGGGGACCTTGTGGGTCTTGGCCGCGACGGGTTTTGCCGTTGGCGTTGGCGGCCCCAGCCGTGACTTGATGATCAAAAAAGCCACCCCAAAGGGGGCGACGGGCCGTGTCTATGGCCTGGTCTATTCCGGGCTGGATGTGGGCTTTGCGTTGTCACCTCTGGTGTTCGGGTTTTTCATGGACAGGGGCTGGTACAGCGCCACCTTGCTGGGGGCTGCCTTGGTGCTTTTGCTCAGCGTGGGGGCAGCGCTGGGTGTGGGGCAGCGCACCGCCGCGCGGGCTTGATGGGGCTTCAACGCGGGTGACACAAGCGCCTGGACGGCTTGTGCACAATGCAGCCATGAACACGAAAATCGCTGGCCACTTGCTCGTTGAATGCCTCCTGGCCCAAGGTGTCACCCATGCCTTTGGTGTTCCCGGGGAAAGCTATCTTGCGGTGTTGGATGGCTTCCACGTGCACCGCGATGCCATCCGGTTTGTGACGTGCAGGCAAGAAGGGGGGGCCGCCTTCATGGCCGAAGCACAGGGCAAGCTCACAGGCCGTCCGGGTATCTGCTTTGTGACGCGCGGCCCAGGGGCCACCAACGCGTCGATTGGCGTGCACACCGCGTTCCAGGATTCCACACCCATGGTGCTTTTTGTGGGTGATGTCGCCAGTGACACGCGCGATCGTGAAGCCTTTCAGGAAATGGACTACACCCATTTCTTTGGCCCCTCGACCAAGGGCATGGCCAAACGCGTCGAGCGTGTGGATGACCCCGAGCGCTTGCCCGAATACATTGCACGCGCCTTTGCCACGGCCATGAACGGCCGTCCTGGTCCGGTGGTGCTGGTGTTGCCAGAAGACATGCTGGCGCAGCCGATTCAGCATGCGCAGGCTTTGCCCCGGGTGGAGCCGGTGCAGGCCTGGAGCGACCCGGCTGCGCTGCGCCATTTTCGGGACATGCTGCTGGCCGCACGCAAGCCGCTGGTCATTTGTGGTGGGGGCGGGTGGACACCGCAATCGGCCCAGGCTTTGCAGCGTTTTGCCGAGCACTGGCAATTGCCTGTGGCCAATGCGTTCCGGTTTCAAGACACGTTTGACAACCACCATCCCCAATACGCAGGCGATGTGGGCATCGGCATCAGTCCGGCCTTGGCCCAGCGGGTGCGCGAGTCGGATTTGATCCTGGCCATCGGCCCGCGACTTGGCGAAATGACCACCGGTGGCTACAGCCTGTTGCAAGCGCCCAAGCCGGTGCAAAAACTGGTGCATATCCACGGCAGCGCGGAAGAGTTGAACCGTGTCTACCAAGCGGATCTCGCCATCCTGGCCACGATGAATGCGGCGGCCCACAGCCTTGAAGTTTTGACCGCGCCCACCGAGTTGCCTTGGGGTGCATGGACGCAGGAAGTTCACCAAGGTTATCTGGACAATTTGCAGCCGCAAACTTTGCCGGGCGATATCGACATGCCCGCCATTGTGGCCCTGCTGCAAAAGCACTTGCCGGCAGACGCGGTGGTGACGAACGGCGCGGGCAATTTTGCAAGCTGGATGCACCGCTTTTTCAAACACCATGGTCTGGTCAAAGGACACAAAACCCAACTGGCGCCCACCGTGGGGGCCATGGGCTATGGCGTTCCAGCAGGCATTGCGGCCAATGTGCTGACGGGGCGCTTGGCATTCACCATCGCGGGGGATGGTGATTTTTTGATGAACGGGCAAGAACTGGCAACCGCTGTGCAGCATGGCGGCAAAAGCATCATTCTGGTTTTGAACAACGGCATGTTTGGCACGATCCGCATGCACCAGGAGCGCGAGTACCCGACCCATGTCACAGGGTCACAGCTGAAAAATCCAGACTTTGTCGCCTTGGCGCAAGCCTATGGTTACGTGGGGGTTCGGATTGAAAAGACCCAGCAGTTTGAAGACGTGCTGATGGCCGCATTGGCGCGGCCCGAAGGCACGCTGATCGAAGTGTTGCTTGACCCCGAAGTGATCACCACCCGCGGCACCTTGCAGGCCATCACAGACGCATCGCTGTCCAGACAAAGGGGTTGATGCACATCGCGCGGAGGCAGCGCGCCATAAAAAAAACCGCCGAAGCGGTTTTTTTTATGGGCGAGACACCGAATTACTTCAGGTGCTTGCCGATCAAGCCAGCCATTTCGAACATGGTGACTTGCGCCTTGCCGAAAACTGCTTTCAGCTTGTCGTCGGCGTTGATCGCACGGCGGTTCACGCTGTCTTGCAAGTTGTGCTTCTTGATGTAAACCCACATTTTGCTGACCACTTCGGTGCGTGGCAATGGGGTTGCGCCCACAACTGCTGCCAAAGCTGCGCTGGGTGTCAAGGCCTTCATGAAGGCTGGATTGGGGGTGCGCTTTTTCGCAGGTGCTGCCTTTTTGGCAGGTGCAGCCTTTTTGGCTGGCGCTGTTGCCGCTACTTTTTTAGCGGGTGCTGCAGCTTTTTTAGCTGGAGCAGCTTTCGTGGCCGGTGCTGCTTTTTTAGCGGGTGCAGCTTTTGTTGCCGGGGTTTTTTTCGCAGTTGCCATGTTGAATTTCCTTTGAGCGGAAGTGGGGTCGTCGCTGAATCAGAGTTTGTTTACAGCTGAACGCATGCTACTGGAGAAACAGGTACTTTCCAAGCTGAATCCGCATTTTTCTATGAGGGTTGTTGCTGATTTGCTGGCTTGTGCGCGTTTTTTTCAATCGTCGCCCTGCATCTGCACCGTCTCAGTGCGTATGCCTTGTGTAAGACGCGTGGTCTCAACTGGTGGCTGTTTTGTTTTTTTGTGATGAAGGGTGATGACGATGGATTCAAGCACTGGCTTTTCGACTTGTGATTTTTGTGATGCACACAAAGCCGACCATTCTGGAAAATTCCAGGTGTTGGCGCCTGTCTTCAAAGACTTTGGCGGTCGTTGCGTTTTTCATGGGCCTGTGCTCACCGTGAAATGCTACGAAGACAACAGCCACGTCAAACAGGCGGTGGAGTCCGCAGGGCAAGGTCGGGTTTTGGTGGTGGATGGTGGGGGATCGTTGCGGCGCGCACTGTTGGGAGGGAATTTGGCTGCTGCTGCCGCTCGCCACGGTTGGGCTGGTGTGGTGGTGGATGGCTGCGTGCGCGACAGCGCGGAAATGGCGGCCTTGCCCATCGGCATTCGTGCCTTGGCGTTGAATCCCATGCCGACTTTGCGGGCGGACCAAGGGCAAACCGGCGGTGCTGTCTTGATACAGGGCACCGTCGTGCACACGGGCGACTGGCTGTATGCAGACGCCGACGGCATGGTGCTGAGCCGAGAAGCGCTGCATCTTTCATGACGCGTTAAGCGATTTCATTAAATGAAATTGAACCATGCTGCACTGCCGCAAATTTTCTCAATATGGAAAAATTGAACTCACATTGCGAAATAGTATTTGCAAGTTGTTGAATTTAAACAAATAAAAATATGTCTTGTATAAGACATAAGAATATCGATTGGTCTTGTAGAAGAGTTAAGATCTCACCAACGACAAAGCAGAATTCGCTGCCCAAATCGCCCGATTTCAACTTGACTTCAGGAGTCCCACCATGCCAGCCAACCTCACTCAACAACTGAGCCGTGAACAGCAAATCGCCGCCCTCGAAAAAGACTGGGCCACCAACCCCCGTTGGAAAGGCGTGAAGCGCGGCTACTCCGCTGCCGATGTCGTGCGTCTGCGCGGCAGCATGCCCATTGAGCACACACTGGCCAAGCGCGGTGCCGAGAAGCTCTGGGAAAAAATCAACGGTGGCGCGAAAAAAGGCTACGTCAACGCTTTCGGCGCCATCAGCGCGGGCCAGGCCATGCAACAAGCCAAAGCAGGCCTGGAAGCCGTGTACCTGTCGGGCTGGCAAGTCGCTGCCGACGGCAACACATCCGAAACCATGTACCCCGACCAGTCGCTTTATGCCTATGACTCGGTGCCCACCATGGTCCGTCGCATCAACAACACCTTCAAGCGCGCTGACGAAATCCAGTGGGGCCGTGGTATCGAGCCAGGCAGCAAGGACTTCATCGACTACTTCTTGCCGATCGTGGCCGATGCAGAAGCTGGTTTCGGTGGCGTGCTGAACGCTTTCGAATTGATGAAGAACATGATCGCTTCAGGCGCTGCAGGCGTTCACTTCGAAGACCAATTGGCTGCGGTCAAGAAATGCGGTCACATGGGCGGCAAAGTGCTGGTGCCGACACAGGAAGCTTGCGAGAAGTTGATCTCTGCACGTTTCGCAGCCGACGTCATGGGTGTGTCCACCATCGTGCTGGCCCGTACCGATGCCGAAGCTGCGAACTTGATCACGTCTGATCACGATGCCAACGACAAGCCCTTCCTGACAGGCGAGCGCACACAAGAAGGTTTCTACCGTGTCAAAAACGGTCTGGAACAAGCCATCAGCCGCGGCGTGGCCTATGCTCCCTACGCCGACTTGGTGTGGTGTGAAACCGGCGTGCCCGACATCGGCTTTGCCCGCGAATTTGCCCAAGCTGTGCACGCGGCTTGCCCCGGCAAGCTGCTGTCCTATAACTGCTCGCCATCGTTCAACTGGAAGAAAAACCTCAACGACAGCCAGATCGCATCCTTCCAGGACGACCTGTCGGCTCTGGGTTACAAATACCAGTTCATCACTTTGGCCGGTATCCACATCAACTGGTTCAATACCTTCCAGTTCGCCCACGCTTACGCCAACGGCGAAGGCATGAAGCACTACACCGAGATGGTGCAAGAGCCAGAATTCGCAGCACGCGACAAGGGTTACACCTTTGTGTCACACCAGCAAGAAGTGGGCGCAGGCTACTTCGACGACGTGACCACCGTGATTCAAGGCGGTTCGTCTTCTGTGAAGGCCTTGACTGGTTCTACTGAAGAAGAGCAGTTCCACTGATCTCCTGCCACTGACCCTGGGTGCCCATAGGTGGGTGCCTGGTGGGCTGAAAAGCCATCTGATGCGAGAGTGTTGGGTGGCTTTTTTGTTGGTCAGGGCTTAACAGGAACCAACAGCGTCCATGGTTCCACCTCTAATGCCTGAGCTGGCTTTTCAATGTTGGCGAGGGACACATTCCAGACGCACCTTTCGATGGCAGAAACATAGGTCCGGTCCAAATCAGAGGCCAAGGCAAGATGCATGGACGCCATTCTTTTGGGTTATTTTTTGGCTGGGTGGGCTTCACGTTTTTAAAAGTCGCCAAAAATCAGTTGCAGGCCATGCAGATGACTTTCTTTCTCTTTATGCCTTCTATTCTGTTGTTGGGCTTTATGTTTCCATTCTGGACAATGCCTTGGGGAAGCCTGAGCATCGTAAAATCGGAACTCGGCGTTTAGATACTTCATTCAAGCGTGGCCTGTGCCGCGCTTTTTTACTTGCAAACTCATGGTTCAGATTACTCTTCCCGACGGTTCCTTGCGTGAATTTCCTGGCCCCGTGACCGTGGCCGAGGTCGCCGCTTCGATTGGCGCAGGCTTGGCCAAAGCGGCCTTGGGTGGCAAGGTCAATGGCCAATTGGTGGACGCCAGCTTCAGCATGGCGGTCAATTCGCAATTGGCCATCGTGACCGCCAAGGACCCCGAAGGCCTGGAGTTGATCCGTCACTCGACCGCCCATTTGTTGGCATATGCCGTGAAGACCTTGTTTCCTGAAGCGCAGGTCACCATCGGTCCGGTCATCGACAACGGCTTCTACTACGACTTTTCATACAGCCGTCCTTTCACGCCAGAAGACTTGGTGGCGATTGAAAAGCGCATGACCGAGCTGGCCGCCAAAGACGAACCCGTGCTGCGCCGCGTGCTGCCACGCGACGAGGCTGTGGCGCATTTCAAAGCCATTGGTGAGAACTACAAGGCCGAAATCATCGGCAGCATTCCCGCAGACCAAGAGGTCAGTCTGTACCGCGAAGGTGATTTTGAAGACTTGTGCCGCGGCCCGCACGTGCCCAGCACAGGCAAGCTCAAGCACTTCAAACTCATGAAGGTCGCAGGGGCTTATTGGCGCGGGGACAGCAAAAATGAGATGCTGCAGCGCATCTACGGCACGGCCTGGACCAGCAAAGAAGACTTGCAGCTGTACCTGACCCGCCTGGAAGAGGCCGAAAAGCGTGATCACCGCAAGTTGGGCCGCGAACTGGACTTGTTCCACATTGACGAGCACGCGCCAGGCTTGGTGTTTTGGCACCCCAAGGGCTGGACCGTGTGGCAGACCGTGGAGCAGTACATGCGCCAGGTTTACCGCGACAGTGGTTACCAAGAGGTCAAGGGTCCCCAGATTTTGGATAAAACCCTGTGGGAGAAAACCGGGCACTGGGACAAGTACCGTGACAACATGTTCACCACCGAATCGGAAAAGCGCGACTACGCGCTCAAACCGATGAACTGTCCCGGCCACATCCTGATCTTCAAGCAGGGCATCAAGAGCTACCGCGATCTGCCACTGCGCTACGGCGAATTTGGCCAGTGCCACCGCAACGAACCTTCGGGCGGCTTGCACGGCATCATGCGTGTGCGGGGCTTCACGCAAGACGACGGCCACATTTTCTGCACCGAAAACCAGATCTTGCCCGAGTGCGACACCTTCACCAAGGTGCTCAAGAAGGTGTATGCCGACTTTGGCTTCACCAACATCCTCTACAAGGTGTCCACCCGTCCTGCCGCCCGCATTGGTTCTGATGAACTGTGGGACAAAGCCGAAAAAGCCTTGATGGACAGTTTGCGTGCTTCCGGCTGCGAGTTCGTGATTTCGGAAGGCGATGGCGCTTTTTACGGCCCCAAAATCGAGTACACCCTCAAAGACGCGATTGGGCGTGAATGGCAATGCGGCACGATTCAGGTGGACTTCAACTTGTCGGAGCGACTGGATGCTGAATATGTGGCCGAAGACGGCTCACGCCAGCGGCCTGTGATTTTGCACCGCGCCATCGTGGGCAGCATGGAGCGTTTCATCGGTATTTTGGTCGAGCAGCATGCCGGGGCACTGCCAACTTGGCTGGCTCCCGTCCAGGTGTCTGTGCTCAACATCACCGACGCGCAGTCCGATTACTGTCGTGAAATAGCTGCAAAACTGCAAAAATCGGTGTCAAATCAAGGTCTTAGGGTCGAGTTGGACCTGCGTAATGAGAAAATCACGTATAAAATACGCGAGCATTCATTGCAAAAGCTGCCTTACATCCTTGTCGCCGGCGACAAAGAAAAGGCAGCAGGTACCGTCGCAGTGCGCGCCCGAGGCAACAAAGACCTCGGTGTGATGTCGATCGATGCGTTCATTGAACACATTGCTGCCGACATCGCTTCTAAAGCCTGAAGGTGAATTTCGCCACAAGCTTTGGCCCGTGGGCACAAAGATGGATGAGCTGCATGTCGCAGTTTTGTTCCGTAAAGGATTGAGTCATCGCTACCGAATTTCGTGATCGTCGCCACCGCGAAGAACGTAAACACCGTTTGAACCGTGAAATCATGGCCCCAGAGGTCCGTGTTTCCGGCCCAGAAAACGAGCCATTGGGCATTTTGTCTTTGGCCGAGGCCCTGCGCATGGCGGGTGAAATGGATGTGGATCTGGTTGAAATTGCCGCCACAGCCAACCCGCCGGTTTGCCGCTTGATGGACTACGGCAAGTTCAAGTACCAAGAGCAAAAGCGTGCGGCAGAAGCCAAAGCCAAGCAAACGGTCATTGACATCAAGGAAGTCAAGTTCCGTCCCGGTACCGATGATGGCGACTACAACATCAAGATGCGCAACATCCGCCGCTTTTTGGCCGATGGCGACAAGTGCAAGATCACCCTGCGTTTCCGTGGCCGCGAGATCACCCACCAAGAGTTGGGCATGGCCTTGCTGAACCGCATTCGCGACGAACTGGCAGATTTGATCATCGTTGAGCAGTTTCCAAAGCTCGAAGGTCGTCAGATGATCATGATGATTGCACCAGGTCGTAAAAAGCCGGCAGGCAAAGCAGCAGACGCTGCTGCGCCAACTGAATCGGCTTGACAAGAATTTGATCTGCTCTCGGGCAGGTCAAATCAAAAGCTGCCCTCGGGTGGCTTTTGTTAAAAGTGGCTCGGGGCCAACAAGGCTGCAAAGATTTTGCAGACGCCTCACGAGCACAATTAAAGGAGCATTGATATGCCCAAGATGAAGACCAAAAGCAGTGCTAAAAAGCGCTTCCGTGTTCGTCCAGGTGGAACCGTTAAACGCGGTCAAGCCTTCAAACGTCACATCCTGACCAAGAAGACCACCAAAAA
>CAKKRJ010000016.1 GCA_919902775.1 Burkholderiaceae bacterium | reverse complement strand
GGTTGGGCGGCATGCTGACCAACTTCAAAACCGTCAAGACCTCGATCAAGCGTCTGAAGGACATGAAGGCGCAGCAAGAAGTTGGCCTTGACAGCCTGAGCAAAAAAGAACAACTGATGTTCAAGCGCGAGATGGAAAAGCTCGAAAAAGACATCGGTGGCATCCAGGACATGGCTGCTTTGCCTGATGCGATCTTCGTGATCGACGTGGGTTACCACAAAATCGCCATCTCGGAAGCCAAGAAGTTGGGCATTCCATTGATCGGTGTGGTGGACTCCAACCACTCGCCCGAAGGCATCGACTACATCATCCCTGGCAACGACGACTCGGCCAAGGCCGTGGCTTTGTACGCCCGTGGCATCGCTGACGCCATCATCGAAGGCCGCGCCAATGCGGTCAACGACGTGGTCAAGGCCGTCACCGAAGGCGCAGACGAATTCGTCGAAGAAGCCAACGCTTCTGCCTGAGTTCCCAAGACGCAATGAAAGGGGCTTTGTGGCCCCTTTTTTTTAATCTGACTTTTAGACTGAATACGGAGAAATCAAATGGCTGCAATTACCGCAAGCATGGTCGCTGAACTGCGCGCAAAAACCGACGCCCCCATGATGGAGTGCAAAAAAGCATTGACCGAAGCCGAAGGCGACATGGCCAAAGCCGAAGAGTTGCTGCGTGTCAAGCTGGGCACCAAGGCTGGCAAAGCCGCTTCGCGCGTGACCGCCGAAGGCGTGGTGACCAGTTTCGTGAGCGGCACTACGGGTGCCATGATCGAAGTCAACTGCGAAACCGACTTTGTGACCAAGAACGACAGCTTCCTGGCTTTGGCCAATGCCGCTGCCAAATTGGTGGCTGAGCACAACCCAGCCGACATCGCTGCTTTGGGCGAGTTGCCTTACAGCCAGGACGGTTTTGGCCCAACGTTGGAAGAAGTGCGCAAGGGCCTGATCGGCAAGATCGGTGAGAACATGAGCTTTCGCCGTTTCAAGCGCGCCGCGGGTGCCGCCAAGATCGCCAATTACCTGCATGGCACTCGCATTGGTGTGCTGGTGGAGTACGAAGGTGACGAAACTGCAGCCAAAGATGTCGCCATGCACGTCGCGGCCATGAAGCCTGTGTCGTTGACCAGCGCCGAAGTGCCAGCCGAATTGATCGAAAAAGAGCGCTCGGTCGCTGCTGCCAAGGCAGCCGAGTCGGGTAAGCCCGCAGACATCGCGACCAAAATGATCGAAGGTTCGGTGCAAAAGTACCTGAAAGAAGTGTCTTTGTTCAACCAGTCTTTCGTCAAGAACGACAAGCAAACCGTTGAGCAGATGCTCAAGGCTGCTGCTACCACGGTCAATGCATTCACCTTGTACGTGGTTGGCGAAGGCATTGAGAAGAAAGTCGACGACTTCGCTGCCGAAGTGGCTGCGCAAGTGGCTGCGGCGCAAGGCGCAGCCTGAGCCCATTGCCTTGTTGATTTGCCATTCCATCGTTCACATTGATATTCAAGGAGCCCCTCATGTCTTCAGCCCAGCCAGCCTTTAAGCGCATTTTGCTCAAGCTGTCAGGCGAAGCACTGATGGGCGACGATGCATTTGGTATCAACCGCGCCACCATCGTGCGCATGGCCGAAGAGATCGCCGAGGTCACACGCCTGGGTGTGCAGGTGGCTGTGGTCATTGGTGGTGGCAACATCTTTCGGGGTGTTGCTGGCGGTGCGGTGGGCATGGACCGGGCCACGGCCGATTACATGGGCATGTTGGCCACCGTCATGAACTCCCTGGCCCTGGCCGATGCGATGGACAAGGCGGGTTTGACCGCGCGCGTCATGTCGGCCATTGGCATCGACCAGGTGGTGGAACCTTATGTTCGCCCCAAAGCATTGCAGTACCTGGAAGAAGGCAAAGTGGTGGTGTTTGCGGCCGGCACGGGCAATCCTTTTTTCACGACCGACACGGCAGCGGCTTTGCGGGGTGCTGAAATCGGTGCCGAAATGGTTTTGAAGGCTACCAAGGTGGATGGCGTTTACTCGGCCGATCCGAAAAAAGACCCGTCGGCCACACGCTACAGCGAGATCAGCTTCGACGAGGCCATTTCCCGCAATTTGGGCATCATGGATGCAACGGCTTTTGCCTTGTGCCGCGACCAGAAGCTGCCGATCAAGGTGTTTTCCATCATCAAGAACGGCGCGTTGAAACGCGTGGTTTTGGGTGAGGACGAAGGCACGCTGGTTTATGCTTGAACCTGTTCTGACGAGGAGAACCCCATGACGATTGCAGACATCAAGAAAATAACCGAAACCAAAATGGAACAGTCCATTGCGGCTTTCAAGAACAACCTGACGCGGATTCGTACGGGCCGCGCCAACCCGGCGTTGCTCGATACCATCCATGTCGACTACTACGGCTCGCTGGTGCCACTGTCTCAGGTGGCCAACGTGTCCTTGATGGATGCGCGCACCATCAGTGTGCAGCCCTGGGAAAAAAGCATGGCTGCCAAGATCGAAAAAGCCATCCGTGAGAGTGAGCTGGGCCTGAACCCCGCTTCCCTGGGTGAGTTGATCCGCGTGCCCATGCCCGCCATGAGCGAAGAGCGTCGCAAGGAAATGACCAAGTTGGCCCGCACCGAAGGGGAAAACGCCAAGATCGCTGTCCGCAACTTGCGTCGTGACGCGAATGAATCGGTGAAAAAGCTGGTCAAAGACAAAGAGGCCTCGGAAGACGATCAAAAGCGTGCAGAAGCCGATGTTCAAAAATTGACCGACAAACGCATGACCGAGATCGACCAGTTGGTGACAGCCAAAGAACAAGAGATCATGGCGGTTTGAGTCTGTCGTCCATGCCGTGGTGACCCACGGTCTGAATGGCCGCCCATTGGCGGCCTTTTTTTCTGGAGAAACCCATGCTCAAACAAAGAGTCATCACCGCCCTGGCCTTGCTGGCCTTGCTGTTGCCCGCCTTGTTTGCAACGAATCCTTGGCCTTTCATGGGCTTGACGGTGGTGTTGATCGCAGCGGGTGCCTGGGAGTGGGGGCGTTTGAATGGCATGCCCGCTGGGGCCGCCTGGGCCGGTGCGGCGCTGAGCTTGCTGGCCTGCGGTGTGGCTGAGCAGTGGGGTTGGGTGCAGCACACGCCGCCTCTGGTGTGGTTGCTGGCGGGTGCGATGTGGGTGTTGCTGGGCGCCTGGATGATCCAGCGCGGCGTTCCTGGCTGGGGGCTTTGGCCACGGGGGGCGCGTTGGCTTGCAGGCCTGCTGTTGCTGATCTTGGCTTGGGTGGCCATGGCACAAGCCCACCAGCGCGGGGTGAATTTTTTGCTCTCCGTGCTTGTGCTGGTCTGGGCGGCCGATGTCTTTGCTTATTTCTTTGGCCGGGCCTGGGGGGGGCGTTGGATCAAGACCAAGCTGGCGGCCAGCATCAGTCCGGGCAAAAGCTGGGAAGGCGTGCTGGGCGGCATGCTGGGGGTCTTTCTGGTGGCCGTCACCTGGGCCGAAGTGGACCGCCGCTGGGCGCTGCCTGGGCTGAGTTTTTATTCCCTGTTGTTTGCCAAGGGGTGGTTCGTGGCTTTGCCCGCGTTGCTGTTCATGTCCGCCATGAGTGTGGTGGGTGATTTGGTGGAGTCATTGGTCAAACGCAGTGCCGGCATGAAAGACAGCTCGGGTCTTTTGCCGGGGCACGGCGGTGTGCTGGACCGGGTGGATGCTTTGTTGCCCACCTTGCCGTTGGCCATGATGCTGGTGTTTTGGATTTGAGAAGGGCCTGATTTCATGCAAAAACAACAACGCATCACCATCCTGGGTTCGACGGGCTCCATCGGCCAAAGCACGCTGGATGTTTTGGCTCGGCACCCGCAGCAGTTTGCAGTGCATGCCTTGACTGCCTCCAGCCAGGTGGATTTGATGCTGGCCCAATGCGCGCAGTTCAAGCCCGAAGTGGCGGTCATGGTGCAGGAGGATGCAGCGCGCTTGCTGGCGGACAAGCTCTGGGCCGAAGGCTTGAACACCGAGGTGCGCTGGGGTGCGGACGCTTTGGACGCGGTGGCTTCGGCACCCGAGGTGGACGCCGTCATGGCGGCCATTGTGGGGGCTGCGGGCTTGTCGCCCTGTTTGGCAGCAGCCCGTGCGGGCAAACGGCTTTTGTTGGCGAACAAAGAGGCCTTGGTGGTGGGTGGGGATGTGTTTCTTGCTGCTGTGCGCGAGGGCGGGGCGGTGCTGCTGCCGATCGACAGTGAACACTCGGCCATTTTTCAGTCGCTGCCAGAAGACCCGGCCACTTGGCAAAGGCGGGTGCACAAAATCATCTTGACGGCTTCGGGTGGGCCATTTCGGGGCCGCGATCCGAGCAGCCTCAAAGACGTCACGCCCGAGCAGGCATGTGCCCACCCCAACTGGGTGATGGGACGCAAGATCTCGGTGGATTCGGCCACCATGATGAACAAGGCGCTGGAAGTGATCGAGGCGCGTTATTTGTTTGGCCTGACCCCCGACCAACTGGAGGTGGTGATTCACCCGCAAAGCGTGATCCACTCCATGGTGCAGTACCGGGATCATTCGGTCGTGGCCCAGTTGGGAACGCCCGACATGCGGGTACCGATTGCTTACGGCTTGAGCTGGCCGGAACGCATGGAATCGGGCGCTGGCGCGCTGGATTTTCACGCCTTGGCCGCCATGACCTTCGAATCCATGGATGACCATGGGCATCCCGAGCGGTTCCCGGGTTTGAAGCTGGCGTGGGAGACCCTGAAGGGCGTGCCGGGCAGTTGTGCCGTGCTGAATGCCGCCAACGAGATTGCGGTGGAGGCCTTTTTGAGTCGCCAGATCCGGTTTGACCAGATCCACCACGTCAATGAAGCGGTGCTGAATGCCGTGGTCAGTGCCCGGCCTGAATGTCTGGATGATTTGTTGGGCCTGGATCGCCGAAGCCGTGATGCCGCGCGCCAGGTCGTCGCCAGATGGGGATGATGGCTCTTTTCAGTCAACACCAGGGCTGTGGGCGGGCGGTAAAGCCCTTGGCCTGAGGTATATTATCCTGGCTTGTTTTGCTGGGCTGCGTCCGGTATGGCGGGGCAGGCAAAAATGGCGCGTTGCCCCTGCTGCGCGACGTGCCGGTCGGTTTTTTCAATGGGTTTCGGGTGGTTTGTTTGGACACGCCAGACCTGAGCTTTCAATGGTTGCTCCATGAATTTTTTTGACATTCGTTCACGCATTCAACCTGCTGCATGGGCTGTGGCTACCACCTTGATGGCCAGCATGCCCGCGTGGGCTGTCGATCCATTCACCGTGCGCGATATCCGTGTGGAGGGTTTGCAGCGGATCGAGTCCGGCACTGTTTTTGCCTCTTTGCCATTGCGGGTGGGTGAACAATATTCGGATGAAAAAGGGGCTGAGGCCATTCGGGCCTTGTTTGCTTTGGGCTTGTTCAAGGATGTACGCCTTGAAACACAAGGGGATGTGCTGGTCGTTGTGGTGGAAGAGCGCCCATCGGTGGCGATGGTGGAGTTCATCGGGCTCAAAGAATTTGACAAAGAGGTCCTGATCAAGGCGTTGAAAGAAGTGGGCTTGGCCGAAGGCCGACCCTATGACAAGGCCTTGGCCGACAAAGCCGAGCAGGAACTCAAGCGGCAGTACATCAATCGCAGTTTGTATGGTGCAGAGGTGGTCAGTACCGCCACGCCAGTGGACCGCAACCGTGTGAATTTGAGCTTCACCATCACAGAAGGTGGCCCGGCGAAGATCAAGCAAATCCAGATCGTGGGCAACAAGGCGTTTACCGAGTCCGATTTGCGCGACCAGTTCAACCTGGACACGGGGGGCTGGATGAGTTGGTACACCAAGTCTGACCGCTATGCCCGCACCAAACTCAATGCCGATCTGGAGGCATTGCGCTCGTTTTACCTGTCTCGCGGTTTTCTGGAGTTCCGCATTGACTCCACCCAAGTGGCCATGTCGCCAGACAAGCAAGACATGGCCATCACCATCAATGTGACCGAAGGTGAACGCTTCGTGGTCTCAGGCGTCAAGCTGGAGGGCAACTACCTCGACAAGGACGACGAATTCAAGGCCTTGGTCAAGATCGCCGTCGGCAAGCCCTACAACGCAGAGACCGTGGCTGAAACCACCAAAGCGTTCAACGATTATTTCGGCAAGTTCGGTTTTGCCTTTGCCCGTGTCGAAGCCAAACCGGAAATTGATCGGCAAAACAACCGCGTTCAATTTGTCCTGCAGGCCGAGCCTTCTCGCCGCGCATATGTTCGGCGCATTCTGGTGGCAGGCAACAACCGCACCCGCGATGAAGTGATCCGCCGGGAGTTTCGCCAGTTCGAGGCCGCGTGGTACGACGGTGACAAAATCCGTTTGTCACGTGACCGCGTGGACCGCTTGGGATTTTTCACAGACGTCAACGTTGAAACCATCGAGATTCCGGGCACACCCGATCAGGTCGATTTGATGTTCACGGTGGCTGAAAAACCGACCGGCAGCATCTCCCTGGGGGCGGGTTTTTCTTCAGCCGAAAAAGTCACCCTGAGCTTCGGTATTCGCCAGGAAAATGCGTTCGGTTCGGGTAACTACCTGGCCGTGGAGGTCAACACCAGCAAGTACAACCGAAACTTGGTGCTGAGCACGACGGATCCGTACTTCACGCAAAACGGTATTTCTCGCACGGTGGATGTGTTCCAGCGCACAACCCGACCCTATTTGGGAGATCTCAACTCGTACAGTCTGGTGAACTCCGGCTTGGGTCTTCGTTTTGGCGTGCCGGTGACTGAGACGGACACTGTTTTTGTGGGGGCGAACGCCGAACAGACGCAAATCAAGTCCGGTACAGGCTTGCCTGACCCCTACCAAGAGTATGCGGACAAATTTGGCAGCACCAGCACCGCGTTGCCACTCACCCTGGGTTGGGCGCGTGACGGGCGTGACAGTGCGTTGGTGCCCACCAAAGGGACTTACCAGCGTCTGAATGCGGACTTGAGTGTCGCTGGTGATGTGCGTTATTTCCGCAGCAACTACCAATACCAGCAATACTTTCCGCTCAGCAAAAAATACACCTTGGCCTTGAATGCCGATTTGGGCTGGGGCAAGGGCTTGAATGGTCAGGAATTTCCCTTGTTCAAGAATTTCTATGTCGGCGGTTTGGGCAGCGTTCGCGGGTTTGAGCAATCCACGCTGGGTCCATCCAGGCAGACCAGCAGCACCAACTTGACGCCGGTCTATTTGGGTGGCGCCAAGAAATTGGTGCTGAATGCGGAATTCATGCTGCCGTTTCCTGGCGCAGGCAATGACAAAACTTTGCGCCTGTTCGGCTTTACCGATGCGGGCCGCGCATTCGGGGACGGTGAAACATTGTCATTGGGTGAACTGCGCGCCTCTGCGGGTATTGGCTTAAGCTGGATTTCACCCATGGGGCCACTGCGCTTCTCGTATGCGACGCCCATTCGTCAGCAGACAGGCGATAAAATCCAACGACTTCAATTCCAAATCGGAACTTCCTTCTAATGACCACGATTCGCAAGAACCTTCTCATCGCCCTGTTGGCAGGTGCATCGGCTTTTACCGGCTTGGTGCAAGCCCAAGATTTCAAAATTGGCATCGTCAACACAGACCGCATCCTGCGTGACTCCAACGTGGCCAAAGCCGCTCAGGCCAAGCTCGAGTCCGAGTTCTTGAAGCGTGAGAAAGACCTCAATGATGCCATCAATGCATTCAAGACGTCGGCTGAGAAGTTTGAGCGCGATGCGCCCACACTGTCTGAAGTGCAGCGGGTGTCCAAACAAAAGCAATTGATTGAGCAAGACCGTGACTTGAAGCGTCGCCAGCGCGAGTTCCAGGAAGATCTGGGTGCACGCAAGAACGAAGAAAACCAAACGTTGTTCGAAAAAGCCGGGCGCGCGGTCAAGCAAGTGGCCGAATCCGAGAAGTACGACCTGATTCTGCAGGATGCCGCCTACTTCAATCCCAAGCACGACATCACCGAAAAAGTCATCAAGGCGCTCAACGCCTCGGTGGGCAAATAACAGGCGCAAGCCTGTTCGAGACTGTGTCGCTGACGCTTGGCGCTATCGTTGAGGCACTGGGTGGCCGTTTGTTGGGGCCTTCTGACATGCAGGTGTCAGGATTGGCGCCTTTGCAGACGGCCCAAGCCAACCAGATCAGCTTTCTCAGCCAGGCGCGGTACCAAAGCCAATTGCCAACCAGCCTCGCTGGTTGTGTCATTGTCGGTCCCGCATTGGAAGTGCAGGTGGCGCAACGCAAGGCGGCCATCATCACCGACGATCCTTATTTGTACTTTGCCCGCCTGACCCGTTTGTGGAAGCGGGAACACCATGTGGCCACAGGCCCCCGGATACATCCCAGCGCGGTCATCGACCCGCAAGCCCGGGTGGCCGATGATGCGGTGATTGGGCCTTTGTGCGTGATTGAGCGGGGCGCTGAGGTGGGTTCCGCAACGGTTCTCAAATCGCGGGTGACACTGGGCGAAGACTGCAAGATCGGTGCGCGTTGTCTGGTGCATTCGGGCGTTGTGATCGGTGCCGATGGTTTTGGCTTTGCGCAGCACCAGGGACAGTGGGAAAAAATCGAACAGTTGGGCGCTGTGCGCATTGGCAACGATGTGGAAATTGGTGCCAACACCTGCATTGACCGGGGTGCGTTGGACGACACAGTGATTGAAGATGGTGTCAAGCTCGACAACCTGATCCAGATCGGACACAACGTGCATGTTGGACGCCATTCCGCCATGGCCGGTTGTGTCGGTGTCGCCGGCAGCGCCCGCATTGGAGCGCATTGCACCGTGGGCGGTGGCGCGGTGGTGTTGGGGCATTTGAGTCTGGCTGACCATGTGCACATTTCGGCGGCCTCGGTGGTCACCCGCTCCGTGCTGCAGCCGGGGCAGTACACCGGGATGTTTCCTCTGGACAGCAATGCCAATTGGGAAAAAAACGCCGCCAGCCTCAAACAATTGTCCCGATTGCGTGAACGCATCAAAGCCCTTGAGGCCGACATTCAAAATAACAAGGAAACATGACCATGATGGACATTCATAAAATTCTCAAGCAGTTGCCGCATCGGTACCCGTTTTTGCTGGTGGATCGCGTGTTGGAGATCGAAAAAGGGGTGCGCATAAAGGCCTTGAAGAACGTGACCATCAACGAGCCTTTTTTCACCGGACATTTCCCGCATCGCCCTGTCATGCCGGGCGTGTTGATGCTGGAGGCCTTAGCCCAGGCCGCGGCCTTGTTGTCTTTTGACACGCTGGACGCAGCACCGGACGACAACACGGTTTACTACTTTGCCGGCATCGATGGTGCACGGTTCAAGCGCCCTGTGGAGCCCGGCGATCAGCTGACCCTGGAAGTGCAACTTGACCGCATGAAGGCCGGTATTTTCAAGTTCAAAGCCCAGGCCAAAGTGGGCGACGAGCTGGCCTGTGAGGCCGAATTGATGTGCACCATGCGCAAAATTGCCTGAGGACCTATGGCGAATATCCATTCCACCGCTTTGGTTGATCCAGCCGCACAACTGGATGACTCTGTGACCGTTGGTCCCTACGCCATCATCGGTCCACATGTGACGATCGGTGCGGGCTCGACCGTGGGCTCGCATTGCACGATTGAGGGGCACACCACCATCGGTCAAAACAACCACGTCTACAGCTACACCTCGCTGGGCGCTGCGCCGCAAGACAAAAAATACGCCGGTGAACCGACTCGGCTGGTGATTGGCCATGGCAACACCATCCGTGAGTTTTGCACTTTCAATGCCGGAACGGTGAATGGTGGCGGCGTGACCCAGGTGGGTGACGACAACCTGTTCATGGCTTATGTGCACCTGGCGCACGACTGTCACATCGGCAGCCACACGATTTTTGCCAACAACTCCCAACTGGCCGGTCACGTTCACGTGGGCGACTGGGCCATCCTGGGGGGCTTCACCGTGGTGCGTCAGTTCTTGCGGTTGGGCGCACACAGCTTCACGGCCATGTGCACCTTGCTGTTTGCCGATCTGCCGCCGTATGTGACGTGCCAGGGGCAACCTGCTGTAGCCCGCACCGTGAACGCTGAAGGTTTGCGCCGCCGTGGTTTTTCGCCCACCCGAATTGCTGCTGTGCGTGCCATGCACAAAGCGCTGTACCGTGAAAACCTGAGCTTGGCGGCGGCGCAAGAACGCATCTTGCAAATCGCCCAAGACAAACCCGAGGCACAAGGGGATGTGGACATGATGCTGGACTTTCTGGCGGGCGTGTCCCCCAAGGTGGGCATTGCGCGGTCACGTCGCCGTTCGGTGGATTGATCAATTCAAGGGTTGGGCGGTTCTGCCTGGCCCGAGCATGAAAGGAGGGCCCCGTGGCCCTGTTGCGTTGCGCCGTGATTGGCGTTGGTTATCTGGGCAAATTTCATGCTCAAAAGTACGCCAAGATTCCCGAGTGCGAACTGGTGGCTGTGGTGGACAGCCGTCAGGAGCAGGCAGACGCTGTCGCTGCGCCTTTGCATTGCGCGGCCTTGACGGATTACCGGTCGTTGATCGGCCAGGTTGATGCGGTCAGCATCGTGGTGCCGACGCAAGCCCATTACGAGGTGTGCGCCGAGTTCTTGCGTGCGGGCGTGCATGTGCTGGTTGAAAAGCCCATGACCACGACATTGGCGCAGGCCGATGAATTGATCCGGTTGGCCAAAGAAAACCATTGCGTGCTGGCGGTGGGCCACCTGGAGCGCTTCAATCCTGCTGCGCTGGCCTTGGAGCCTTTGTTGTCGGAACCCCGTTTCATTGACAGCTCGCGCCTGGCACCCTTCAAGCCACGTGCCACCGATGTGAGTGTGCTGCTGGACTTGATGATCCACGATGTCGATCTGATCTTGTCGCTGGTCGACAGCGAGCTGGAAAGTGTGGATTGCTCCGGTGCGCGCGTGCTGACCTCCGACATTGACATTGCCAATGCGCGCATTCGGTTTGCCAACGGCTGTGTGGCCAATGTGACGGCCAGCCGTGTGAGCGCCAAGAGCGAGCGCAAGATGCGGGTGTTTCAAAACCAGGCCTGCCATTCGCTGGACTTTCAGGCCCGCACGTTGACCACTTACCGAGGTGCCACCGATCCGATGGCCGATCCCGAGCACGCGATCGAGCGGCATGCGCAATCGTTCGGGGAGGCCGATCCTTTGTTTGCCGAGATCGTGGATTTTGTGGACAGCATCCGTCACCAGCGCCCACCCAAGGTGAGCGGCGAAGCTGGGCGCCGTGCGCTGGAAGCCGTGCAGCGCATCACCGACGCCACGCGCCTGATTTCTTGATTTCCGAATTTCCGAATATTTGAAAGGTACGCCATGCGCATCCCTATGGTCGATCTGGTCGCGCAATACCGCGATCTCCAGCCGAAGCTGGAACCTGCTTTGCTCAGCGCCCTGAGCGCCGCGCAGTTCATTCTGGGCCCGAACGTCCAGGCTTTCGAGAAAGAGGCTGCGGCCTACCTGGGCGTGGCGCATGCGATCACCTGCGCCAACGGCACGGATGCTTTGCATCTGGCTTTGTTGGCGGCAGACATCGGGCCTGGCGACGAAGTCATCACCACCCCGTTCACCTTCATCGCCACGGCAGAAGCCATTGCCTATGTGGGTGCCAAGGCGGTGTTTGTGGACATTGATCCACGCACGTTCAATATCGACGTGGAACAAGCCCGGCGTGCCATCACACCCCAAACAAAGGCTTTGCTGCCGGTGCACTTGTTTGGTCAGCCTGCTGACCTGGCCCCACTCGTGGCCTTGGCCCAGGAGCACCAGCTGCAGTTGGTGGAAGATTGCGCACAATCGTTTGGTGCCGATATCGGTGGTCGCAAAACCGGTGCGATCGGCGATGTGGCCGCCTTCAGTTTCTTCCCCAGCAAGAACCTGGGCTGCTTTGGCGATGGTGGCATGGTCACCACGCAGTCGGACGACATGGCCGACAAGCTGCGCATGCTGCGCAATCACGGCAGCAAGGTGCGTTACTACCACGACATCATTGGCTACAACAGCCGCCTGGACGAGCTGCAGGCGGTGGTGCTGCGGGCCAAGATGCCCCAGATCGATCACTACAACCAAGAGCGCCGCCGCGTGGCCCACCGCTACAACGCGGGCTTGGCCGGGCTGAATGTACAAACGCCTTTTGAAGATGGCGTGGGCCTGCATGTGTACCACCAGTACACCTTGCTGACGGACCACCGTGCGGCGATCCAGCAGGCTTTGACCGAACAGAAAATAGCCAGCGCCATTTATTACCCCGTGCCATTGCATCAGCAAAAAGTCTTTGCTTCGATCGCTGCCGGATCCCGCTTCCCGGTGACCGAATCGGTGGCCGAGCGTTGCTTGTCATTGCCCATTTACCCCGAACTGAGCAATGAAGCGGTAGATGAAGTTTGCGCCATCATTCGTCAGGCTTTGAAGGCGTGATGGCCCCGCAAGGCGCACTGACAACATCGGGCAGCACTACGCAAGACCTGCGTTTGAGCATGGTCGCTGCCGAGCGTTCGGGCGACATGCTTGCCGCCTTGTTGCTGCAGGGCTTGCAAAAAACCTGGCCCGGCCTGCAAGCCTCGGGCATTGGCGGGCCGCAGATGGATGCGACCGGCTTTGTTTCGCGCTGGTCCTGTGACGAATTGTCGGTGCGTGGTTTGGTCGAGGCGCTTTGGCGCTACCGGCACATCAATGGCATCCGTCAGAGCTTGATCCAGGATTTGTTGGCGTCTCCTCCAGATCTGTACGTGGGTGTGGATGCGTCCGACTTCAATTTGCCGGTGGAGCGCTTGTTGCGGCAGCAGGGCGTCCCCACGGTGCAACTGGTGTGCCCGTCCATCTGGGCTTGGCGTCCAGAGCGCGTGAAAAAAATCCGCGACAGCGTGGACCTTGTCCTGTGCATTTACCCGTTTGAGCCGTCCTTGCTGGAACAGCACGGCATTGAGGGCACCTTCGTCGGGCATCCTGTGGCCGATGTGATTCCGTTTGAACCCGATCGCCTGCAAGCACGCCAAGCCTTGGGGTTGCCCGCCGATGCCACTGTGGTGGCCTTGTTGCCTGGCAGCAGGCCGGCCGAGGTGAAAAACCTGGCCCTGCCGTTTCTTCAGGCCGCACACCGCATGCGGCAGTTGCGTCCTGGCTTGCAGTTTGTCTTGCCCACGCATGGCCTCTTGAAGCCCATGGTCGAAGCCGCCATGGCCCAAGCCGGAATGCAAGACCATGTGCACTTGGTGATGGGCCGTTCGCACGAAGTGCAGGCGGCCTGTGATGTGGCCCTGGTGGCCAGCGGCACCGCCACACTGGAGACCGCTTTGCACAAGCGCCCGATGGTCATCGCCTACAAAATGCAATGGCTTTCCTGGCAAATCGCCAATCGCCAGCGCTTGCTGCCCTGGATCGGTTTGCCCAATATCCTGTGTCAGGAAAGTCTGGTGCCCGAGTTGTTGCAAGAACAGGCGCAGCCCGAGGCACTGGCCCAAGCCGTTTTGCGGTGGCTGGACGACCCGGCCGCCGTGAGCCGAATTCAGCAGCGTTTTGCCGACCTGCATTGTCAATTGCGTCAGGACATGCCGACGCTGGCCACCCATGCGATCCAAAAAGTCCTTGCTGCTTGAGCAAACCACCTTGAACTGGGCGACCGCTGGCCTCATGGCCGGCGTGGACGAGGCCGGGCGTGGTCCGCTGGCGGGCCCTGTGGTGGCTGCCGCTGTGATTCTGGACGACTTGCAGCCCATTGCCGGGCTCAATGATTCCAAAAAACTCACAGCCAAGCGCCGAGAGGTCTTGTTTGACGAGATCCGTGCACGGGCTTTGTGCTTTTCAATTGCCGAAGCCAGCGTGCAGGAAATTGACCAACTCAACATCTTGCAAGCCACGCTGCTGGCCATGAAACGTGCCGTCGAAGGTTTGCGCTTGCCCCCGAAACTGGTGCTGGTGGATGGCAACCGCTTGCCCACATTGACCATGCGGGCCGAAGCCATTGTCAAAGGCGATGCACTGGTGCCCGCCATTTCTGCGGCGTCCATCTTGGCCAAGGTGCACCGTGACCGCTTGTGCGATGAGTTGCATGTGCTTTACCCGGTGTACGGCTTTGACCAACACAAGGGTTATGGCACAGCCCAGCATTTGGCGGCTTTGCAGGCACACGGTCCGGCAGATTGCCACAGGATAACTTTTGCCCCGGTGGCCAGGAGCTTGCGATGAACATGATCACTTCGCGTGACAACCCCCAGGTCAAGGCCTGGCGGCGTTTAGCCCAAGACACCACGGCGTACCGCAAGGCAGGCCAGTTCTGGCTGGAGGGCGACCACCTGTGCCGTGCCGCCGTCGAGCGGGGTGTGCGCCCCTTGCAGGTGGTTTTGTGTGCGTCTTTTTATGAAGAACAAGGGCCGCGCTGGGCAGGGTTGACCGACCAGTTGTTCGTCTTGCCAGATGCCTTGTTCGCGAGCTTGAGCGGCCTGGAGTCGCCGGCACGGATGGGTTTTGTGGTGCCGCTGCCGGTTGCCAAACCGCTTGTCCCGGATGCCACGACCGTGGTGCTGGACCGTTTGCAGGATGCCGGCAACGTGGGGGCCATTTTGCGCTGTGCCTCGGCTTTTGGTTACCGTCAGGTGCTGGCCATCAAGGGCACGGCCGCTTTGTGGTCTCCCAAGGTGCTCCGAGCCGGTATGGGGGCTCATTTTGGTTTGCACCTGATCGAGTCGGTCAGCGAGGCCGATGTGGCGGCCTTGCAAGTGCCCGTGTTGACGACCAGCTCCCACGAGGGGCCTTTTTTGCACGAATTACTGCAATGCAGTGCATTGCCGCAACAATGCGCCTGGGTTTTTGGCCACGAAGGGCAGGGCGTGAGCAGCCAGCTGATGGCCCTTTCGGGTCAAAAAGTACGCATTGCCCAACCCGGAGGCGAGGAGTCCTTGAACGTGGCCACAGCGGCGGCCATTTGCCTGCACGCCAGCGCAACGGCCGCACATTGAGTCACGGGCGGCCTGGTTCCCGGAGGTTTTGTCGGGTCATTGTCAGGGTTTTCGAGTGGTCCTCAGCTATAATGAGAGGCTTTCCCGCATCAACCTGTACGCCACAGTCCATCCCAGGCCCATTCCTCGAACAAGCAGCCAAAAAGAGATCGCATCTCTGGTGAGTGCTGAGGCGTACCCGAACTATTCCGGAGAACCCAGTGCTTTTGTCTCTTCAGGGAACCTTCCCGCCCGCCATTTTGGCGCTTGCAGACGGCACGGTCTTTATCGGCAACTCGATTGGAGCCACAGGCTCCACAGTCGGCGAAGTGGTGTTCAACACCTCACTCACCGGCTACCAGGAAATCCTCACCGACCCCAGCTACTGCCAGCAGATCGTCACCCTGACGTACCCGCACATCGGTAACTACGGCGTCAGCGTGGAAGACATCGAAGCCGATCAAGTCCATGCTGCAGGTCTGATCATCAAAGATCTGCCTTTGATCGCCAGCAATTTCCGATCCAGCCAAACCCTGTCGTCCTATCTGGCCGACGCGGGTACGGTGGCGATTGCCAACATCGACACCCGCCAGTTGACCCGCCTCTTGCGCACCAAAGGGGCCCAAAACGGTGCCATTGTGGCTCTGGACAAAGGCCAGCAAGTCACGCAAGGCCTGATCGACCAGGCGATCGCCGCCGCACAGGCCGCGCCCCACATGGCGGGTCTGGATCTGGCGCAAAAAGTGACCGCGCCCCAGCCTTATGCGTGGACGCAAACCGAGTGGACGTTGGGCACAGGCTATGGTGTGCAAACCGCCCCCAGGTTCCATGTGGTGGCGTATGACTTTGGCGTGAAGAAAAACATCTTGCGCATGCTGGCCGAGCGCGGTTGCCAAGTCACCGTGGTGCCTGCCAAGACCCCTGCGGCAGACGTGCTCAAGCACAAACCAGACGGCATCTTCTTGTCCAACGGCCCCGGCGATCCACAGCCTTGCGACTACGCCATTGCGGCTGCAGCCGAGCTGATCGAAACCGGCATTCCAACATTCGGCATTTGCCTGGGGCATCAGATCATGGCCTTGGCCAGCGGTGCCAAGACCTTCAAGATGAAGTTTGGCCACCACGGTGCGAACCACCCCGTGAAAGACCTCGACTCCGGTCGCGTGTCCATCACCAGCCAAAACCACGGTTTTGCGGTGGACGAAAAGTCCTTGCCTGCCAACTTGCGTGCCACGCACGTGTCTTTGTTTGACGGCACGTTGCAGGGCCTGGCCCGCACCGACAAGCCCGCGTTCTGCTTCCAGGGGCACCCTGAAGCCTCGCCCGGCCCACACGACATTGCCTACCTCTTTGACCGCTTCATCAGTTTGATGGAAAAGCGTGCATGAGCTTGTACGGCGTGACTGACATCTGGACCTACCTGATCGGTGCGGTCGGCATTATTTTGCTGCCCGGACCGAACTCGTTGTACGTCCTGTCGGTAGCGACCGCGCGTGGTGTGCGTGCTGGCTACCAGGGCGCCTTCGGCGTCTTTGTGGGGGACACCATTTTGCTGTGTCTCACGGCGTTGGGTGCGGCGAGTCTGTTGCGTACGCATCCTGCGCTGTTCATGGTTGTGAAGTACGCAGGAGCCGCCTACCTGAGTTGGGTTGGCATCAACCTGATTCGTGGGGCCATTGTCAAGTGGCGCTCGGGTACGCCGGTAGAAGTGGATGCCGATGCAGCCGTATCGCAGATGGTGGCCAACCTGCAGCAGCCGTTCAAACGGGCACTGTTCATTAGCCTGCTGAACCCCAAGGCGATTTTGTTTCTGCTGTCGTTCTTTGTGCAGTTCATCGACCCCACTTACGACACACCCGCCGTCCCGTTCCTGATTCTGGGCGGCATCGTCATGGGCCTGAGTGCCCTGTACCTGTCTGCCTTGATTTTTGCCGGTGCCCGTTTGGCCCAAGGCTTCAGCCGACGCAAGCGCCTGTCAGCTGGCCTTTCCAGCGCCGTGGGTGGCCTGTTTATGTGGTTTGGGGCCAAGCTGGCAACGGCGAGCCTGAACTGAGTCATTCTGAATTCATTGAAAAGTAGAGAGCATCAAAAATGCCAAAGCGTACCGATTTAAAAAGCATCCTCATCATTGGCGCGGGCCCGATCATCATTGGTCAGGCTTGCGAGTTCGACTACTCCGGCGTTCAGGCTTGCAAGGCGCTGCGTGAAGAAGGCTACAAGGTCATCCTGATCAACAGCAATCCAGCGACGATCATGACCGACCCGGCCACGGCCGACGTGACCTACATTGAGCCCATCACCTGGCAAACGGTCGAGAAGATCATTGCCAAAGAGCGCCCTGACGCGATCTTGCCCACCATGGGCGGCCAGACGGCGCTGAACTGTGCTTTGGATCTGTGGCACCACGGCGTGCTCGAAAAATACAAGGTCGAGCTGATCGGCGCGACGCCAGAAGCCATCGACAAGGCCGAAGACCGCCTGAAGTTCAAGGATGCCATGACCAAAATCGGTCTGGGATCGGCCCGCTCGGGCATCGCCCACAGCATGGAAGAGGCTTGGGACGTGCAAAAGACCTTGGGTTTTCCCACGGTCATTCGCCCGAGCTTCACCTTGGGTGGTACGGGCGGTGGCATTGCCTACAACCCCGAAGAATTCGAAACCATTTGCAAGCGCGGCCTGGAAGCTTCGCCCACCACCGAGTTGCTGATTGAAGAGTCGCTGCTCGGCTGGAAAGAGTACGAGATGGAAGTGGTGCGCGATAAAGCGGACAACTGCATCATCATCTGTTCGATCGAAAACCTGGACCCCATGGGCGTGCACACCGGTGACTCGATCACTGTGGCGCCAGCCCAAACCCTGACGGACAAGGAATACCAGATTCTGCGCAACGCCTCTTTGGCCGTGTTGCGTGAAATTGGTGTGGACACGGGCGGCTCGAACGTCCAGTTCTCGATCAACCCCAAAGATGGCCGCATGGTCGTCATTGAGATGAACCCCCGTGTGTCGCGTTCATCCGCCTTGGCATCCAAAGCCACCGGTTTCCCGATTGCCAAAGTCGCCGCCAAGCTGGCGGTGGGTTACACGCTGGACGAATTGCGCAACGAAATCACGGGTGGTGCAACGCCTGCGTCGTTCGAGCCATCGATCGACTACGTGGTCACCAAGATCCCGCGTTTCGCGTTCGAAAAATTCCCGACAGCCGACAGCCGCCTGACCACCCAGATGAAATCGGTGGGCGAGGTGATGGCCATGGGCCGCACCTTCCAGGAGTCCTTCCAGAAAGCCCTGCGTGGTCTGGAAGTGGGCGTGGACGGCATGAACGAAAAAACCCAGGACCGTGAAGTGCTCGAAAAAGAACTGGGCGAGCCCGGTCCCGAGCGCATTTGGTATGTGGGCGACGCGTTTGCCATGGGCTTGAGCGTGGACGAAGTGTTTGCTCTGACCAAGATCGATCCCTGGTTCCTGGTGCAGATCGAAGAGATCGTGAAGATCGAGCTGGAACTGGAAACCACGACGCTGGAGGCCATCACGCCCGAAGAGTTGCGCGCGCTCAAAAAGAAGGGCTTCTCGGACCGCCGCCTGGCCAAGTTGCTGAAAACGACCGAGCATGTGGTGCGGGCTCGTCGCCATGCCCTGAACATCCGCCCCGTTTACAAGCGCGTGGACACCTGCGCTGCCGAGTTCTCCACCGACACCGCCTACATGTACTCGTGCTACGAAGGCCATGGCGACGGTGAATGCGAAGCCGAACCAACCCAGAACAAAAAAATCATGGTACTCGGCGGTGGTCCCAACCGCATTGGCCAAGGCATCGAGTTTGACTATTGCTGCGTGCACGCCGCCCTGGCCATGCGCGAAGATGGTTACGAAACCATCATGGTCAACTGCAACCCCGAGACCGTGTCGACCGACTACGACACCTC
>CAKKRJ010000015.1 GCA_919902775.1 Burkholderiaceae bacterium | reverse complement strand
TGGCTTCGTCAAACGCGTTGGTGTGCAGGCTGTTGCAGTTGTCGTAGATCGCGATTAGCGCCTGCAGTGTGGTGCGGATGTCGTTGAACTGGATCTCTTGTGCGTGCAGCGAGCGGCCCGAAGTCTGGATGTGGTACTTGAGCTTTTGCGAGCGCTCGTTGGCGCCGTATTTTTCCTTCATGGCCACCGCCCAGATGCGGCGTGCCACGCGGCCCAGCACGGTGTATTCCGGGTCCATGCCGTTGCTGAAGAAGAAGGAGAGGTTGGGCGCGAAATCGTCGATGTGCATGCCGCGCGCCAGGTACGCCTCCACAAACGTGAAGCCGTTGGACAGCGTGAATGCCAGCTGGCTGATGGGATTGGCCCCGGCTTCGGCGATGTGGTAGCCCGAAATGGACACCGAGTAGAAGTTGCGCACATCGTGGTGCACGAAATACTGGGCGATGTCGCCCATCACTTTCAATGAAAACTCGGTGCTGAAAATGCAGGTGTTCTGCCCTTGGTCTTCCTTGAGGATGTCGGCCTGCACCGTGCCGCGCACATTGGCCAGCACCCATTCCTTGATCTTGGCGGTCTCGGTCTCGGTGGGCTCGCGGCCATTCTCGGCCTTGAACTTGTCGATGTTCTGGTCGATGGCCGTGTTCATGAACATGGCCAGAATCGACGGCGCTGGGCCGTTGATGGTCATCGATACGGAGGTGGTCGGGCTGCACAGGTCAAAGCCCGAGTACAGCACCTTCATGTCGTCCAGCGTGGCCACGTTCACGCCACTGTTGCCGACCTTGCCGTAGATGTCGGGACGCCGGTCGGGGTCGTTGCCATACAGCGTGACCGAGTCAAAGGCGGTCGACAGGCGCTTGGCCGGCATGCCCTCGCTCACCAGCTTGAAGCGGCGGTTGGTGCGGAACGGATCGCCTTCACCGGCAAACATGCGGGTCGGGTCTTCGCCCTCTCGTTTGAAGGCGAAGGTGCCGGCGGTGTAGGGGTAGCTGCCTGGCACATTGTCCAGCATCAGCCACTTGAGCACTTCGCCATCGTCTTCGTATTGCGGCAGGGCCACTTTGCGGATGGTGGTGCCCGACAGGCTCTTGGTGGTCAGCGCGGTGCGGATTTCCTTGTCGCGGATCTTGACCACGTACTCGTCGCCCGCATACGCCTTTTGCATGTCGGGCCACTGGGCCAGCAGCTTGCGGGCGGCGGGGTCTTGTGTCTCTTCGCGGGCCACCGCCAGATCGATGGCGGCTTCTGCGGCTTTGGCGCGGCCCGGTTTGCTTATCTCCAGCATGCGGGCTGCGGCGCGCAACTGCTGGATCTCGCGGGCCAGGCGGGCCTGGGCCAGGGCGCGCTTTTTGTAGCCGCGCACGGTGTCGCTGATCTCGGCCAGGTAACGGGTGCGCGCAGACGGCACCACCGGGTTTTGGTGCGTGCTGTGGCGCACGCTCACCACCGGCAAGCGGCCCTCGCCAACCCCCATGCCCAACTCGGCCAAGCGCTTTTTCAAGGCTTGGTACAGCGCGGTCACGCCATCGTCGTTGAAGCGGGCGGCCATGGTGCCAAACACCGGCATCTGCTCGGTGGGCACGGTCCAGGCTTCCTTGTTGCGCTGCACCTGCTTGGCCACATCACGCAAGGCGTCGCTGGCGCCTTTGCGGTCGAACTTGTTGATGGCCACGAACTCGGCAAAGTCCAGCATGTCGATCTTTTCAAGTTGGCTGGCCGCGCCAAACTCGGGCGTCATCACGTACATGGGCACATCCACATGCGGCACGATGGCGGCATCGCCCTGGCCAATGCCCGACGTTTCCACCACGATCAGATCAAACCCGGCCACCTTGCACGCCGCCACCACATCGGGCAGCGCGGCTGAAATCTCGCTGCCAAAGTCGCGTGTGGCCAATGAACGCATGAAGACACGCGGGCCTTGCGACCAGGGACTGATGGCGTTCATGCGGATGCGGTCGCCGAGCAAGGCGCCACCGCTCTTGCGGCGCGACGGATCGATGGAGATCACGGCCACCCGCAGGCGGTCGTCCTGGTCCAGACGCAGGCGGCGGATCAACTCGTCGGTCAGACTCGACTTGCCCGCCCCGCCCGTGCCGGTGATGCCCAGCACGGGCACTTGTTTTTGCGCGGCTTGTTCGCGCACAGCGGCCACCACGTGCGCATCGGCCTTGTCGTTCTCCAGCGCGGTGATCAGTTGCGCCAAGGCGCGCCAGTTCATTTCGCTGTGACCCTGAATGGCGTCCACGGTTTTGGGGGCCAGCGGGCTCACATCCGTGTCGCAGCGCATCACCATCTCGCCAATCATCCCGGCCAGGCCCATCTTCTGGCCGTCTTCGGGGCTGAAAATGCGCACGCCGTGCTCGGCCAGCATGCGGATTTCTGCTGGCACGATCACCCCACCGCCACCGCCAAACACTTGAATGTGCTCACCCCCCCGGGCCTTGAGCAACTCCACCATGTAGGTGAAGTACTCGTTGTGCCCGCCCTGGTACGAGCTGATCGCGATGCCCTGTGCGTCTTCTTGCAACGCCGCTGTCACCACCTCGTCCACCGAGCGGTTGTGGCCCAGGTGAATCACTTCGGCGCCCATGCTTTGCAAGATGCGCCGCATGATGTTGATGGCCGCATCGTGGCCATCAAACAGCGAGGCGGCGGTGACAAAACGCACCTTGTGCGTGGGGCGGTATTCGGCCAGGGCTTTGAATTCGGCGGACAGGTCGGTCATGGGTTGTCTCCGGGGGCGGTCTGTTGACGTTAACGTAAACGTCAATCATATCGGCTGCCAGGATTTTGTCGATAGCCCGCAGCACCGGATGCATCCATCAGCAGAGACATGGCGAAATTGCAAAAGGGTTAAAACCGAAACGCAATGGGGTATTTTTGAGGAATTTAAGTTCTCATTTCACCCAGTCCTTCACCGCCGTCTTGCGGTTTCTCAGCTGGGGCGCGAGCCTACAGGGTTCGGAGGTTTTTGTGGGAGGCTGCCCCTGCGGCCGAATGCATTCGCGCGCGGGGGCGCGCTCCCACAAGGTCCTGGCACAAGATCCAGGTACAAGGTCCATGCACAAGGTCCGGGAGGTTTTTGTGGGAGGCTGCCCCTGCGGCCGAAGCATTCGCGCGCGCGGGCGCGCTCCCACTGGAGGCAAACGGGGTCGTGTTGCTTTATCCTCCCGTTTCTGACCTTGAACCTGAATGCCTACGACCATGACCTTGCCCTCGCAGCCCCACCCCGACAGCCCCGATGCCTTGATGACCGTGCGCCCAGCCAGCGGCTATGCGGGCGATGTGTCGCCCCAACTGGCCTGGGCCTGGGTGCAGTCGGGCGAGGCCGAGCTGGTGGATGTGCGCACCGATGCCGAGCGGGCCTGGGTGGGCTTTGTGCCGGGTGCCCATGCGCTGGCCTGGAAGCAGTGGCCGGGCATGGTCATGAACCCGGGGTTTGATGATGGCGTGCAGGCCTTGGGCCTGGGCGGCAAAAAGCTGGTGCTGCTGTGCCGCAGCGGTGTGCGTTCGATTGCCGCAGCGCAGCGCGCCACCGCCTTGGGGCTGCAGGCCTACAACGTGCTGGAAGGCTTCGAGGGCGACCCGGACGGGCAGGCGCACCGGGGCTGCACGGGGGGCTGGCGCTATCGTGGCTTGCCCTGGCAGCAAAGCTGACCACCTGCCGCGATCACGGCGCTCACCGTGCGGCCTGAGCCTTGAGCGACTTCCTGTCCGCTGCGCCAGGCGATAGACTGCAGCGATGAATTCATCTGTTCAAAAGCTGCTGGACCGCATCGAAGCCAAACGCGATGAGGTCACCGCCCTCACGCAAGATCTGGTGCGCATTCCCACCATCAACCCACCTGGGGATGCCTACGAGGCGTGTGCCCATTTCATCGGTGAGCGACTGGCTAAAAAAGGCTTTGCGGTGGAATACGTGCGCGCCATCGGTGCGCCGGGCGACAGCGACAGCCACCCGCGCACCAACGTGGTGGCGCGCTGGCAAGGGCAGGCGCCGGGCGAGTGTGTGCACTTCAACAGCCACATCGATGTGGTCGAGGCCGGGCCGGGCTGGACATTTGAGCCGTTTGGTGGGCAGGTGGCCAACGGGCGTGTGTATGGCCGTGGCACCTGCGACATGAAGGGGGGGCTGGCGGCCAGCATCATCGCTTGCGAGGCCATGGTCGAGTCGGGCCTGCCGATTCCCGGTGCGCTGGAGATCAGTGGCACGGTGGACGAAGAGTCGGGCGGTTTTGCGGGCGTGGGTTACTTGGCCGAGCGCGGGTACTTCAGCAAACCGCGTGTGCACCATGTGATCATTCCCGAGCCTTTGGGGGTGGACCGCATTTGTCTGGGCCACCGGGGCGTGTGGTGGGGCGAGGTGGAAACGCGGGGCCGCATTGCACATGGCTCGATGCCGTTTTTGGGCGACAGCGCCATCAACCACATGAGCGCGTTCATCCATTTGCTGGAGACGCAGTTGCAGCCGCGTCTGCAGGGCCGCCGCACCGCCGAGCCGGTGGAGCCGCCGGGCGCACGGGTGAGCACGCTCAACATCAACAGCATCCACGGCGGGCAGGTGGAGCAGCGCTATGCCAGCGACGAACGTGGCTGGCCCACCGCACAAACACCTGCACCGGTGGTGGCGCACAGTTGCCGCACGGTGCTGGACCGCCGCTTCATTGCCGAAGAAAACCTGGAGGCCGTCAAGCAGGAAATCATCGACATGCTGGATGAACTCAAGCGCACCCGGCCTGGCTTTGACTACGGCATCCGCGACATCATGGCTTTTGTGCCCACCGCCACACCCAAAGACGCACCGGTGGTGGATGCCACAGCCCGGGCCATTGCCCGGGTGCTGGGGCGTGAGCCCAGCTACATTGCCAGCCCTGGCACCTACGACCAAAAGCACATCGTGCGCTCAGGCCATTTGCAAGACTGCATTGCCTATGGCCCTGGCATCCTGGATCTGGCGCACCAGCCCGATGAATACGTGGGCATTCAGGAGCTGGTGGATTCGGCCAAGATCATGGCCCTGGCCTCACTGGATCTGACGGGCTGGACGCGCCGGGTGGCGGCCTGAAGGTTGGCCTCTTCAGGCATGGGCATTCGCGCGCAGGGGCGCGCTCCCACAAGGTTCAGGAGTGGTTTTTGTGGGAGGCCGCCCCTGCGGCCGAAGGCTGTTCTTTCACGTCAAACTCCCGGGGGCTTTTGGCCGATCAGGGTTTGGTTGGCCATCTCGTAGGCGTGGGCCAGTTTCAGCAAGTCCCAGTCGCCTTGCGGTTTGCCGATCAGCGCCAGGCCCATGGGCAGGCCCTTGGCCTCACCATGGACGCCAAAGCCCGCAGGCACGCTGATGGACGGCAGGCCGGCAAAGGTGGCGTAAATCACGACTTCCATCCAGCGGTGGTAGGTGTCCATGGCGTGGCCCGCCACGCTGTGCGGCCAACGCATGTTCACGTCAAACGGCCAGACCTGGGC
Source organism: Burkholderiaceae bacterium (assembly GCA_919902775.1). Lineage (GTDB taxonomy): Bacteria > Pseudomonadota > Gammaproteobacteria > Burkholderiales > Burkholderiaceae_C > Limnohabitans_A. Next base: position 104,514 of record CAKKRJ010000015.1, on the reverse strand, counting down.
CACGGGAATGGCCAGCACGTCGAATTGGTCAAACAGCGCCAACATGCTTTGGTAAAAGCGCGTGCGGGTGGCGCTGGCCGACATGAGTTGCGCGCCTGTCAGGGTGAGGGACTGGTCGTGTTCCCACAGCGCTTCGGGTTTGATTTGGGCGCGGTGTGCCGGGTTGATTAAAAAGGGCGCCACGCGTGGTCCCACCAAAGCCTGACGCCAGACCAGCCAGGCTTGCCAGATTTGTTCGGGCGGCATGCCCAGAGTGGCTTCGTCAATTTGGCAGCCCATGCCCGCAAAGCTGTTCAATGCCGATTGGCACAGGTCCAGAATGCCGTCTTCCATGGGCAAGTGGCCTTGCAGGTTGCCCAGCCAACCGATGCGTTGGTTTTGAGGGTCACTGTCGAGTGATCCTGCAAACACGGTGGGGTCTCCGGTCAGGCTCAAGGGGCAGTTCGCGTGGGCGCCAGCTTGTGTTGACAGCAGCATGGCCAGGTCGCACACATGCCTGGCCATGGGGCCTTCGGTGCCCAACTGGGCGATGAACGTGTCTTGCGCTGGCCACATAGGCACACGGCCCTGCGAAGGCCGCATGCCAAAGACATGGTTCCAGCCAGCAGGGTTGCGCAAGCTGCCCATGAAGTCCGAGCCGTCGGCCACGGGCAGCATGCGCTGGGCCAGCGCCACGGCGGCACCGCCGCTGCTGCCGCCGGCTGACTTGGTGGGGTCCCAGGCGTTGCGGGTCGGGCCAAACACCTCGTTGAACGTGTGAGAGCCCAAGCCGAATTCAGGCGTGTTTGTTTTGCCGATGACGATGGCCCCGGCGGCTTTCATGCGCTGGGCCATCAGGCCGTCTTCACTGGCCACAAAGTCCTTCATCAACGGGCTGCCCAAAGTGGTGCGCAAGCCTTGCACATTGGCCAAATCCTTGATGGCCTGGGGCATGCCATGCATCCATCCCATGGACTCGCCACGTGCCAGTTGAGCATCTCGCTCTTTGGCTTGTGCCATCAAAAGTTCGGGTTCTTGCAGGTTGACGATGGCATTGGACTGCGGGTTCAAGCGCGCAACGCGCTCGAGGGTGGTTTGCATCACTTCTTGGCATGACACCTGCCTCAGATGGATGGCTTGGGACAAATTCAGTGCAGACGCATCAGGGTTGACCATGAGTAAATCGCTCGTGAGGGACTTTATTATGAATTTAGGCGGCGGGGTAACAGCCATTGGTGAAAACCCCGGCCTTGATTTGCGCAAAGGTGACGTTTGTGCTTTTGAAAGCTGTCATCATGGTATTTCAACTGTTCCAACTTGGAGACTTGATCATGAAAAGACGTGTTTTGTTGGCGGCTACTGGCCTGCTGGGAATGAGCCTGATGGGCCCTGTTGCGGTGCAAGCTCAGGACAACAAAGTGTTCCGATTCGTGCCGCACGCCAATTTGGCTGTGCTGGATCCGATCTGGACCACCGCGTATGTGACGCGCAACCATGCGTACATGATTTACGACACGCTGTTCTCTGAAGACGCGCAGGGCAACATCAAGCCCCAGATGGTGGATACCTACACCAATTCGCCCGACCGCAAGACCTGGACCTTCAAGCTGCGCAACGGTCTGGAGTTCCATGACGGCAAACCCGTCACCAGCGAAGACGTGGTGGCCTCGCTCAAGCGTTGGGCCAGTCGCGACGCCATGGGCGGCATCCTGAATACCTTCATTGATCGCTACGAAACACCGGATGCCAACACCTTCCGACTCATCCTCAAGGAGCCCAGCGGCATCGTGATCGACGCTTTGGGAAAAGCTTCCTCCAATGTGCCTTTCATCATGCCTGCGCGCATTGCAGCCACGCCTGGTGCCGAGCAGATCAAGGAGCACATCGGCTCGGGCCCCTTCATCTTCAAAGCCGATGAATTCAAGCCCGGCGCGCTGGCGGTTTACACGCGCAACGCCAAATACAAATCCCGCACTGAAGCGCCTAACGGCATGGCCGGCGGTCGCCCAGTCAACTTTGACCGTGTCGAATGGGTCATCATTCGCGATCCACAAACACAGTTCAACGCCCTGAAAGCGGGTGAAGTGGATATGGTCGAGCAGCCGAGCTTCGAGCAGTATGAAACCCTGAAGAAAACCGAAGGCGTGAAAGTTGAGGACTTCGCGCCTGCGGGCCTGCAGTTCATCATGCGGTTTAACCACCTGCACAAGCCGTTTGACAACCCCAAGATTCGTCAGGCGGCCATGGTGGCGATGGGTCAGCAGGCTTACATCAACACCCAGATCGGTGTCCCCGAGTTGGGCAAACTTTGCCGCAGCATCTTCCCTTGCGGCACGATTTATGCCGATGAAAACACCGGTTATTTCACCGGCATTGCCAACCCGGCAAAAGCCCGCGAAATGCTCAAGGAAGCCGGTTACGACAACACCCCCGTGCTTTTGATGCGCCCCACCGATCTGGCTTCGATCGCCAAGATTCCGCTGGTCGCCAAGCAGCAGCTGGAGGCCGCTGGTTTCAAGGTGGACATGCAGCAAATGGACTGGGCTTCGCTGGTGGCACGCCGCGCTAAAAAGGACGCACCTGCCGCCGGTGGGTGGAACGCCTTCTTGACCGCGTGGACAGCGGGCGACATTTCCAACCCGCTGGCCATGGCCATGCTGAACGCCAAGGGCGAAGCAGGGTGGTTTGGCTGGCAAAACGAGCCGCGTATCGAGACGCTGAAGGCCAGTTTCGCGCGTGCTGCGACCACTGAAGAGAAAAAGAAACTGGCCAGCCAGATCCAGGCTGTGGCCATGGAAACCGCCACCCATGCGCCTTTGGGTCAGTACCGTTCACCGACGGCGGTGCGCAGCAATGTCAGTGGCATGATTCAGACACCGGGCATTCCGGTCATGTGGAGCGTGAAGAAAAACTGATGCACCGGTTCTGACCGATGTTTCAATTTGTCTTGCGCCGTCTGCTGGCGGTGCTTCCCGTGCTGCTGGTCGTGTCACTGGTGGTCTTCCTCATCTTGAGGTTGGCCCCCGGTGATCCGGCTGCCGTCATCGCAGGCAACAGCGCGACCAACGATGAAATCAACCGCATCCGAGAACAACTGGGCTTGGATCGTTCGATCCTCTCCCAGTATTTGATCTGGATCGGGCGGGTCTTTCAGGGTGATCTGGGGTACTCCTATTACCTGAGCAAACCCGTGACCGAGTTGATTGGTCAGCGCATCGAGCCCACTTTGGCGCTGGCCGTGGGCACGCTCCTGCTGGCCATGGCGGTGGCCATTCCATTGGGCACGATTGCCGCTTGGCGGATGGGCGGCTGGCTGGACAAAATCCTTTCGGGATTTTCGGTGGCAGGATTTTCTGTGCCGGTGTTCGTGATTGGCTATTTGCTCATTTACCTGTTTGCCATTCGACTGGAGTGGCTCCCGGTGCAGGGCTACAAAGCCTTGATGGGCCCCAAGGCAGCAAGCCTTTGGGACTGGATGCGTCAACTCATCCTGCCTTGGATGACCTTGGCCATGATCTACGTTGCGTTGATTGCGCGGGTCACCCGTGCCAGCGTATCAGAGGCCTTGACCGAAGACTACATCCGCACGGCGCGGGCCAAGGGTCTGACCGAGCGTGTGGTCTTGTTGCGGCATGCGCTGAGCAATGCGGCTGTGCCCATCGTGACCGTGATTGGCATTGGTGTGGCCTTGTTGATTGGCGGTGTGGTGGTGACCGAAACGGTGTACGCCATTCCTGGTTTGGGCATGCTCACGGTGGATGCGGTGCTCAACCGCGACTTTCCGGTGATTCAGGGGCTGGTCTTGCTCTTTTCCTGTGCCTACGTGTTCATCAACCTGTTGGTCGATTTGAGCTACCTCTTTCTTGATCCGAGGATCCGTTACTGATGTCTGTCTATCAGCGTTTGTGGGCCAATGGCTCCGTCCGGTTTGGCGTCGTGGTGCTGGGCTTCATGGTCATGGTGTCCTTGCTGGCACCTTGGTTGGGCACGGTGGACCCGGCGGCCATGGACTCCAACTTCATCAACAAGCCCCAAGGCATGAAGGGCGACTTCACCTTGGTCGACGGCAGCACGGTGGCCCACACCTTCTGGTTGGGCACCGACAGCTTTGGCCGTGATTTGTACAGCCGCGTGGTTTATGGTGCGCGTGTTTCATTGCTGGTGGGTGGATTCACGGCGGCGCTGGCTCTGGCACTGGGCGGATTATTGGGCATGATGGCCGGATATTTCCGGCAAGTCGATGCGGTGTTGATGCGTTTCATGGATGGCCTGATGGCGATCCCCGCCATCTTGTTGGCGATTGCGCTGGTGGCTGCTCTGGGCGCACAAGTCGGCACGGTGGTAGTGGCCATTGCGATCCCCGAGGTGCCGCGTGTCACCCGTTTGGTGCGCTCTTTGGTGCTGAGTTTGCGCGAAGAGCCTTTTGTTGAGGCAGCCCGTGCGCTGGCCACGCCCACACCTGTGATCCTGTGGCGGCACATCCTGCCCAATGCCTTGGCGCCCTTGATCGTTCAAGGCACTTTTGTGGCTGCCTCTGCGGTGTTGACCGAGGCCATCCTCAGCTTTTTGGGTTTGGGCTTGCCGCCTGACATTCCGACCTGGGGCAACATCATGGCCGAGGGGCGCGTGCAGTTCAGTCAATACCCCGGCAACGTGCTGTATCCCGCCTTGTTTTTGGTGCCCACGGTGCTGGCTGTGAATTTGTTGGGAGATGGTTTGCGCGACGTGCTCGATCCCAAGTTTGCGAAAAGGGGCGCGTGATGACTGCTTCATCCCCACAGCCGGTTTTGTCCATTCGCCAACTGTCGGTATCGCTGCCTGCTGGCGGTGACCGTGTGCACGCAGTGCACCAAGCGTCGCTGACGATCCACCCCGGTCAGACCTTGTGTGTGGTGGGGGAGTCGGGCTCGGGTAAATCGGTCATGGCCACCACGGTGATGGGGCTGTTGGCCAAGGAACTCCAGCCCAGTGGCGGAGAGGTTTTGTTGCAAGGCGAGTCCCTGTTGGGCGCTTCGGCGCAGCGTTTGCGGGCCTTGCGCGGACGCCGCATGGGCATGGTGTTTCAGGAGCCCATGACCGCGCTCAACCCGGTCATGACCTGTGGTGATCAGGTCGATGAACTGCTGTCGACCCACACCGATTGGCCCCGTGACCAACGGCGCGCAGAAATTTTGCGCATCTTCGAACGTGTTCGCTTGCCAGACCCCGAGCGCATGTTGCGCAGCTACCCGCACCAGCTCAGCGGTGGCCAACGTCAACGCATCGTGATCGCCATGGCGGTGGTGCTCAAGCCGGCCTTGATCATTTGCGACGAGCCGACGACGGCGCTCGATGTGACCACCCAAAAAGAAATCTTGCGCCTGATCGCTGATCTGCAGCGCGAGCAGGGCAGTGCGGTGCTGTTCATCACCCACGACATGGGTGTGGTGGCCGAAATCGCCAACGAGGTGCTGGTGATGAACCAGGGCGAAGTGGTCGAAGGCGGCCCCTGCGACCAGGTCCTGCGCCACCCCCAAGCTGAATACACGCGCCAGTTGCTGGCAGCCGTCCCCGGCATGAAGCCACCTGCGGCCAAACCCGCGTTCAGCGGCCCTGCATTGCTCTCGGGTGTGGCCGTGGGAAAAACCTACACCAGCAGAGACTGGATGGGGCGCAGCCGTGCCACCGCTGCTTTGGCCAACGCCCATGTGGCCGTGCATGCAGGTGAGACGGTGGGCATCGTGGGAGAGTCAGGCTCGGGCAAGTCCACTTTTGCACGCTGCCTGATTCGCCTGATCGATCCGACCGAAGGCAGCATCCTGTGGGCTGACCATGAAGTGGCCGCTTTGTCCGAAAGCCGTTTGCGACCTTTGCGCAGCCAGGTGCAGGTGGTTTTTCAAGACCCGAACCGCTCGCTCAACCCACGCCGTACAGTGGGCCAGTCCATGGTCGAAGGGGCCATGAATTTTGGCCAATCGCGTGCCGAGGCCGAAGCTTTGGCCGCCGATTTGATGACGCAAGTGCGCCTGCCCGTCGAGGCCCTGCAGCGCTACCCCAGCCAGTTCAGTGGCGGCCAACGGCAACGCCTGGCCATTGCTCGCGCACTGGCATGCCGCCCCAAGGTCTTGGTGGCTGACGAGGCCGTGAGTGCTTTGGATGTGAGTGTGCAGGCCCAGATCCTGAACCTGTTGCGTGAGATCCAGGGGCGTCTGGGTTTGGGGCTGCTGTTCATCACGCACGATCTGCGCGTGGCCGCGCAACTGTGCGACCGTGTGATCGTGATGCACCAAGGCCACATCGTTGAAGAAGGCCCCACAGCCGAGCTGTACCGCAACCCTCAGCAGGACTACACACGGCGCTTGTTTGACGCAGCACCCGCTGCCTTGCCGCCCTTTGAATGATCCGTGCAGCATGACCCGAATCCTGATCGCTGGTTACCAGCACGAAACCAACACCTTTGCGCCGAGCCAGGCCGATTGGGCCGCCTTCAACACGGGCGAAACCTTTCCAGCTTTTGTACGCGGGCAAGCCATGCAGGCGCAACTCACGGGCATCAATATTCCGGTGGGCGGCTTCATTGACGCCGCCCAGCGCGAAGGCTGGCAGTTGGTGCCATCGGTTTGGGCCGGGGCCACCCCTTCGTCGTATGTGACGCATGACGCGTTTGAGCGCATCAGCGCCGCCATCGTTGAAGACGTGCGCGCAGCGATGGTGCAGGGGCTTGACGGCGTGTACCTCGACTTGCACGGCGCGGCTGTGGCCGAGCAGGCTGACGACAGCGAAGGCGAGCTGATCGCCCGTATCCGCGCGGTGGTCGGCCCGCAGTTGCCCATCGTGGCAAGCCTGGATCTGCACGCCAACGTGACCGAGCGCATGCTGCGCCTGGCCGATGGCTTGGTGTCTTACCGCACCTATCCGCACATCGACATGGCTGAAACCGGTGAGCGCGCTGCGGTGCTCATGCGTGAACACCTGCGTGCTGGCACCAAGCGCCCAGTGCAGGCCAAGCGCTTGCCTTTCTTGATTCCGCTCAACGCGCAAAGCACCTGGATGCAACCGGCCCAGGCGCTTTATGAAACCCTGGCAAGCATTGAGCGTGACACCGATTGCATGCTGAGTTTTTGCATGGGCTTTCCTGCATCTGACTTTGCCGAATGCGGCCCAGTGGTGTGGGGCCATGGCGGCGCGGCCCTGTCGGCTGTGCAGCGCCTCTACGAACAGGTGAGCGAGCCCGGCCAATGGCGCGCCGACGTGCTGCCCGCGCGCGAAGCGGTGGCTCAGGCCTTGTCGGTGGCCGAATCGGCCAGCGCCCCGGTGGTGTTGGCCGACACGCAAGACAACCCCGGCGCAGGCGGTGACAGCAACACCACGGGCATGCTGCACGCCTTGCTCCAGCAAGGTGCTGGCAAGCGCTGGCCGGGTCAGGTGGCGCTGGGCTTGCTTTACGACCCGGTGATAGCCCGCAAGGCCCACGCAGTGGGGGTGGGTGCCAGCCTGGATTTGGCGCTGGGCAAAGCTGTGCCCACGTTCACCGGGCAAGACAGCGACCCGCCTGTGCAAGGCCGTTTTGTGGTGCGCGCTCTGGGCGCCGACGACTGCGAACTCAAAGGTCCGATGATGACCGGCGTGAAGGTCCGAATTGGCCCGTGCGCTTGCCTTGAGATTGATGGCGTGCTGGTCGCTGTGGCCAGCGGCAAGAAACAAATGCTCGACCGTGAACTGTTCCGCGCCGTGGGCATCCAGCCTGAGCAAATGAAATTGCTGGTGGTCAAAAGCTCCAACCATTTTCGTGCCGACTTCACGCCCATTGCGAGCCGTGTCCTGGTGGCCAAGGCTGCAGGACCCATGGCCGCTGACCCGGGCGATTTGCCCTGGAAAAAACTCAGCCCCCAAACCCGCGTCAGGCCCTGAAGGGCTTGGTGCGTCCTCGTCCCGATCCTCTACTGGAGGCTTGCATGAGTACCACAGACCTGACCCAATGCGCTGCGCATGAACTGCTGCACTTGTACCGAACTGGACAGGCCAGCCCGGTAGAGGTCACGCAGGCGGTGCTCTCGCGCATCGATCACGTCAACCCGCAGATCAACGCTTTTTGCTGGGTGGACGCCAACAGCGCCTTGGCCAGTGCCCGCGCCAGCGAAGCCCGCTGGCAAGCGCACCGGCGCACCGGCGCCTCTGTGGGTGAGCTCGACGGCGTGCCCGCCAGCATCAAGGATCTGATCCTCACGCAAGGCTGGCCTACGTTGCGCGGCAGCCGCACGGTTGACCCTCTGCAGCCTTGGGAAGTGGATGCACCCGCTACCGCTCGCTTGCGCGAAGCGGGTGCGGTGCTGCTGGGCAAAACCACCACGCCCGAGTTTGGTTGCAAGGGCGAAACCAATTCACCCGCCACTGGCATCACCCGCAACCCCTGGAATTTGAACCACACACCCGGCGGCTCATCCGGCGGCGCGGCAGCAGCTGTCGCGGCAGGTCTGGGCCCGCTGGCGGTGGGCACCGACGGCGCGGGCAGCGTGCGCATTCCGGCTGCGTTTTGTGGCAACGTGGGCCTCAAGCCCAGCTTTGGCCGCGTGCCCGCTTACCCGTTGTCGCCGTTTGGCTCGGTGGCGCACCTGGGCCCGCACACCTTGAGCGTGCGCGATGCGGCCTTGATGATGAACGTGCTCAAAAAGCCCGATGCCCGTGACTGGTCATCCCTGCCGCCCGAGGCGAGCGACTACACCGTGGGCCTCGAAGACGGGATCCGGGGCCTGCGCATCGCGTATTCGCCAACGCTGGGTTACGCCCAAAACGTCCACCCCGAAATTGCTGCGGCGGTCGATCAGGCCGTGCAGAAGCTGCAAGACCTGGGTGCCCATGTGGCGCAGGTGGACCCGGGATTTGACGATCCACTCGACATCACCACTGGCCTGTGGTTCCTTGGTGCCCACACCGTTTGGTCTGGCCTCACCGCTGAGCAGCAGGCGCTGGCCGACCCGGACTTCCGCACCGAAGCGCAATTGGGCGCACAGTTCAGTGCACATCAAATTCAGCAACTCAACCAGCGCCGGGGTGTGTTGGGCTCGCACATGCGCCAGTTCATGCAGCGTTACGACCTGTTGGTCACGCCCTCGGTGTCCATTCCTGCGTTTGAGGCACGGCCTGCAGGCACGGTGCCGATCGATCCAGTCAGCATGCTCGGCTGGACGCCATTCAGCTACCCCTTCAACCTGACGCAGCAACCCGCCATCACTGTGCCCTGCGGTTTGACGAAGGCGGGCTTGCCCATGGGCGTGCAGATCGTGGGGCCGATGTTTGGGGATGCCTTGGTGCTGCGTGCAGCGCGTGCCTACGAGTCGGTGCAGCCCGTGTTGCGCCCGAACATTGGCTGAGAGCGTGTGGTCAGAACGGCATCTCGATTGGCTCGAAAGCGCAGCGCTTGGGCACATCGGGGGCGACCCACATTTGGCGCGTGGTGGTGTTCATGATCACCCCGGCCACGCTCTCGACGCGGCCTTCTGCGGGCAGCGACATGTCGGGTGAGCGGCAAATCGACAAATAGCCGTCTGTCTCGTCACGCAAAAATTTTTCAAGTGCCGATTGGTCAATCGCGCCTTGCGCTGCATGCTGCTGCGCGGTGGCCAATCGGGGCTGGCTCGACAGGGCGAGACCCAAAGGTGCCTGCGCTGACAGCAGCGATTCGCAGACAAAGTGGTTGGTGTGCACCACCACGCCGCGTGTGGATGGCACTTCACCCCAGCCCGCGGGCGCGACTTCAAAACAGGCAACCTCGCCTTGCGCGTCAGCACAAGGGATGTTTGACGCTGCGCCAAAGCCCAGCGTTTGCCCAATGCGTGCCAGCTCTGCACGGGCGGCACTGACCGATGAACAACCAAGCAGGTGCCGCAGCAGCACATGCACTGGCACGCCAGGGCGAACGCCATCGCTCAAGGAGCGCAGGATGTTCAGGCCCAGCGCAAAGCCCTGTGGGTTCATTCCCATCTTGGCCAGCATCCCGCCTTCGGTCAAGGTGGTGAAACGGTGCCCGACCTCGTTGCTGCTGTGCAGCAGCACCAGGGCTTGTCGTTGGCGGCCCAGCCAGTCCCAGTTCTGTGCGAGCCAGGTTTGCCCGCCTGCGCTGGCTTGAGGGGACACCGCCATGGCGGTGCATTCGCCTTCGGCAACCGCCGGGTCAAGGGGCTTGTCTTCCAGCCAGTCTGGCAGACCCGCAGCGCGGTTGGCCTGCAAGGCGGCTGCGGCCTCGTGCTTGGTATCGCTCAAAAAGTTGGCAGGCAGGATTTCGGTGCGGCAGTTCAGGGCCAAGATGTCGGGCAGTCCGAGGCCGCTGCCTGCTGCGATGCCTTCCATCTCCAGCAGCAAAGACAGGTCCAGTTGTTGGATCACATCACGGTAGGCCATGGCCTTGTCGCATGCGCTGGCCCAGGAGATGCCGCAGCTGGCAAAAAGCCGGGCGTAGGTGTTGCGGCTGTGCAGGGTTTGCTCCCGCACGGCTTGGCCGTACAACAGCCCACGGTCAGCAGCCGATAGATTTTGCGGGATGAGGACAGATCGGAACATGGATTTCATTATGATGCGAGCATGAACGTTTTGGCCATTGATGTTGGCAACACCCGTTTGAAATGGGCGTTGTATGACCGCCCCCATCCGAATGCGACTTTGCTGGCGCATGGCGCGGAGTTCCTTGAAAACATCGAGACCCTCTCGGAAGGACCTTGGGCTGATTTGCCTGCGCCCGAAAAAATGCTGGGCTGCATCGTGGCCGGTGATGCCGTCAAGCGCCGTGTGCAAGAGCAGATGGAGTTGTGGGACTTCACGCCGCAGTGGGTGGTGGCCAGTGCCGCAGAGGCCGGGCTGGTCAATGGATATGATCACCCGGCGCGCTTGGGTTCGGATCGGTGGGTGGCCATGATCGGCGCTCGCCAGCGCATGCTGGCGCAAGGGCAAAAACGTCCTTTGGTGGTGGTCATGGTGGGCACGGCGGTGACGGTCGAGGCGATCGATGCCGAGGGCCGGTTTTTGGGTGGCCTGATCTTGCCGGGCCACGGCATCATGTTGCGTGCACTGGAGTCCGGTACGGCCGGTTTGCATGTGCCCACCGGCGATGTCACCCCGTTCCCCACCAACACCAGCGATGCCCTGACCAGCGGCGGCACCTACGCGATTGCCGGGGCCTGTGAGCGCATGGTGCAGCACTTGCGCGAACGCACCGGGCAAGAGCCCATGTGCGTCATGACCGGTGGTGCGGGCTGGAAGATGGCGCCCAGCATGTCGGTGCAGTTTGAGCTGGTGGACAACCTGATCTTTGACGGGCTGCTGGCCCTGGCGGCGCAGCGCTTCGGTTGACTGCGGCGTGACACTGGCGCGGGCACGGTGCGCGCTTCAGTCCGCATCACGTTCGGGCGGCAGCACCCTCAGGGGCGCTGTAAGCCGCCGTCAAACCCTGTAGGTGGGTTTGCAGGTCGGGGCTGGCCATGTACGGCGTCAACAATGCCAGCACGTGCTGGGCCCCACGGGTCAAGGCCACCCCGGCGCTGGTGGGCTCCAGTGCCTGGCGTGGGTTGCGCACGTATTCGTAGCTGAGCCAGTACGTCACCATGACCGACATGCTGGCCGACAGGGTTTCGACGCTGTCCGGATCGATGCGCATCAGGCCCGCAGCGGCCAACGACGCCAGCATCCACCTGAAGGCCTGGGTTTTGCGTTTCAGCACCGCATGAAAATGGGTTTCCAGATGCCGGTTGCCCGACAGCAGGTTGTTCAGGTCGCGGTACAAAAAGCGGTGGTTCCACACCTGCTCGAACAAAGAGTGCAGGAAAAACCAGGCGTCCTCCACATCGTGGACATCGGGCGCGGCATCCAGCAACTCCAGCATGGCCACTTCGTACTGGTCAAACAGTTGGTTGACCAGGGCGTCTTTGGATGCGAAGTGGTAGTAGAGGTTGCCCGGGCTGATGTTGAGTTCGGCCGAAATCAGGGTGGTCGAGACGTTGGGTTCGCCAAACCGGTTGAACAAATCCAGCGTGACCTCGGCAATGCGTTGGGCGGTGCGACGGGGTGCTTTCTTGGCCATATCAGAGCGCCGGGCGGATCAATCAGCTGGACTTGCGGCGGGTTTTTGCGGGGGTGGCCACGGTGGGCTTGGCAGGTTTGGCGGGCTTGGGTGGTTTGGCTTGGGCCGATGGGCCGGGGGCCTTGGCTTGGGTTTTGGCCTGGGGTTGAGCGGCAACCGGTGCGGCCTGGGGACTGAGGGCTTTGACTTGCGCTTCCAACTGCGTGACGCGCGCGGTCAGCAACTGGATGTCTTGCACCGAGGGGATGCCCAGGCGGTGCAAGGCCTTGGCAACGCGGTCTTCAAACAAATGCTCGAGTTTGTCCACCCGCACCGAGGCCGATTGGCCAAAGCCGCTGGCCATGTGGCTCAACCGTTCGGTGGCTTCGTGCAGCTGCTGTTGCGCCTCGGCCTGGCTTTTGCGTTGGAAGGCCAGGCCATCGTTCACCAGGGCTTCAATGGCTTTGCTGCCTTGTTCCTGGGCTTTGGCCATGGCGCCCAATCCCGCCAACCAGATGTGCTGAGCGGGGGGCGTGCTGTGGTCTTGCGACGCGGCAGGGGGGGCTTTGGGTTGATTGGCTTTGTCGGATGTGGCCATGGTGAACTTCCTGAACAGGCTGCCACTTTAACCTGCGTGCGGGGGCAATGCTTCTAAAATCCCAAAATTGAGGCGCCACGTTCCGTGGTGCCCACCCACTGATCATTCCCATGACCCTTTTGGTTACCGGCGGCGCAGGTTTCATTGGCGCCAACTTTGTTCTGGACTGGCTGGCCGCCAGTGGTGAGGCCGTCATCAACCTCGATAAACTCACCTACGCGGGCAACCCCGAAACCCTGGCCAGTTTGCAAGGCGATGCGCGGCACCAGCTGGTGCAGGGCGACATTGGCGATGCCGCCTTGGTCAGCCGCCTGCTGGCCGAACACCGCCCCCGTGCGGTCGTCAACTTTGCCGCCGAAAGCCATGTCGACCGGTCCATTCACGGCCCGGGCGAGTTCATTGAAACCAACATCGTGGGCACCTTCCGCTTGCTCGAGTCGGTGCGTGGGTATTGGGCTGAGCTGCCCGAGGCCGACAAGGCGGCGTTCCGCTTCTTGCACGTCTCGACCGACGAGGTGTACGGCTCTTTGGCCAAGGGCGATGCGGCCTTTGCCGAAACCCACCGTCACGAGCCCAACAGCCCTTACAGCGCCAGCAAGGCCGCGTCTGACCATTTGGTGCGCGCCTGGCACCACACCTATGGCTTGCCGGTGCTCACCACCAACTGCAGCAACAACTACGGCCCTTACCATTTCCCCGAAAAACTCATTCCGCTGATGATCGTGAACGCCTTGGCGGGCAAGCCACTGCCGGTGTACGGCGATGGCATGCAGATCCGTGACTGGCTGTACGTGAAAGACCATTGCAGCGCGATCCGCCGCGTGCTCGAAGCCGGGCGTCTGGGCGAGACTTACAACGTGGGCGGGTGGAATGAAAAGCCCAACATCGAGATCGTGCAGACCGTGTGCGCATTGCTCGACGAGTTGCGCCCCAAGGCCGACGGCAGCCGCTACGCCAGCCAGATCACGTACGTGACCGACCGCCCAGGCCATGACCGGCGCTACGCCATCGACGCCCGCAAGCTCGAAGCCGAACTGGGCTGGAAGCCCGCCGAGACCTTTGAAACCGGCATCCGCAAAACGGTGGAATGGTATCTGGCCAACCCCGAGTGGGTGGCCCATGTGCAAAGCGGCGCCTACCGCGAGTGGGTGCAAAAACAATACAGCGCCGCATGAAAATTTTGTTGCTTGGAAAAAATGGCCAGGTGGGCTGGGAGCTGCAACGCAGCCTGGCCCCACTGGGTGAGGTGCTGGCGCTGGACCGGCACAGCACCGATTTCTGTGGCGACCTGAGCCAGCCCGAGCGCCTGGCGCAAACGGTGCTGGCCTGGCGGCCTGACGTGATCGTCAATGCCGCCGCCCACACGGCGGTGGACAAGGCCGAATCCGAGCCCGAACTGGCCCATCGCCTCAACGCCACCGCGCCCGCTGCGCTGGCCCGGGCCGCCGCCGAGGTGGGTGCCTGGCTGGTGCATTACTCGACCGACTATGTGTTCAACGGCCAGGGCGACCAACCATGGCAAGAGGACAACGCCACCGGGCCGCTCAGCGTGTACGGCCAGACCAAATGCGAAGGGGAGCAAGCCATTGCCGCCAGTGGTTGCCGCGCCTTGATTTTTCGCACCAGCTGGGTGTATGCGGCACGCGGGGGCAACTTTGCCAAGACCATGCTGCGGCTGGCCGCCGAGCGCGAGCGCCTGACGGTGATCGACGACCAGCACGGCGCGCCCACCGGGGCCGACCTGATCGCCGATGTGACGGCGCATGCGATCCGCTGCGCCCTCCAGAAGCCGGAATTGGCCGGGATTTACCACCTGGTGGCGGGGGGTGAAACCACTTGGCATGGCTATGCCAGCCATGTGGTCGCGCAGGCCAGGCAGATCCAGCCAACAGGGGGCTTGAAAGTGACCGACATCGCACCCGTGCCCACCACCGCTTTTCCCACGCCGGCCAAGCGTCCGCTGAATTCACGGCTGAGCACACACAAGTTGCAGCAAGCCTTTGGTTTGGTGCTGCCGCCGTGGCAGCAAGGCGTGAACCGCATGCTGGCCGAGATCCTCTGAAGGCGCGCAGGCTTGCGGCACAATCCTTTTGAACTTTGACTTTTCTTCCAGCCACTTCACCATGACCGAACCCACCGCTGCCTCCTCCGTTGCGCCGCAAGACCAGGCCCAGATCCTGGCGCAGGCCATGCCTTACATCCGCAAGTTCCACGGCAAAACGCTGGTCATCAAGTACGGTGGAAACGCCATGACCGACCCGACTTTGCAACAGGCGTTTGCCGAAGATGTGGTGCTGCTCAAGCTGGTCGGCATGAACCCGGTGGTGGTGCATGGTGGCGGCCCGCAGATTGAAACGGCCTTGAAGCGCCTGGGCAAAAAGGGCGAGTTCATCCAGGGCATGCGCGTGACCGATGCCGAGACCATGGAAGTGGTCGAGTGGGTGCTGGGCGGTGAAGTGCAGCAAGACATCGTGGGCATGATCAACCGCGCGGGCGGCAAGGCCGTGGGCTTGACGGGGCGCGATGGCGGCCTCATCCGCGCCAAAAAACTGCGGATGGTGGATGGCCAGGACCCGAGCAAGGAAGTCGATCTGGGCCAGGTCGGCGAGATCGAAAGCATCGACCCCGCGATCCTCCAATGCTTGCAAGACGACGCCTTTATTCCCGTGGTCAGCCCCATTGGCTTTGGTGAGCACAATGAAAGCTACAACATCAACGCCGATGTGGTGGCGGCCAAACTGGCCACCGTGTTGCAGGCGGAGAAGTTGCTGATGCTCACCAACATCCGTGGCGTGCTGGACAAAGAAGGCCAGTTGCTGACCGAATTGACGCCCAGCCGCATCGATGAATTGTGTGCCGATGGCACCATCAGCGGCGGCATGATTCCCAAGATTGCGGGCGCGCTGGATGCCGCCAAGAGTGGCGTGAACGCGGTGCACATCATCGATGGCCGCGTGCCCCACGCCATGCTGCTGGAGGTGCTGTCCGAGCAAGCCTTTGGCACCATGATCAAGAGCCGCTGAAGGCGCCAGCGGGCGTGCACCGACATGCCCAGCGCAAGCCAAAAATAAGAGGGGGGGGGGAGACATGCCAGACCAAGAACAGGCGCGCGAGCGTTTTTCTGACGATGAGGCCACGCCTGCACGCAAACGGCCACGTCCGGGCGAGCGGCGTTTGCAGATCTTGCAAACCCTGGCCGCCATGCTGGAGCAGCCCGGTGCCGAGCGTGTCACCACTGCTGGGCTGGCCGCCAAAATTGGCGTCAGTGAAGCTGCCTTGTACCGGCACTTCGCCAGCAAAGCCCAGATGTTTGAAGGGCTGATTGACTTTGTCGACCAATCGGTGACGGGCCTGATTCGCCAGGTCACCGACCGCGAGCCCGCGGGCCCTGTGCAGGTGAGTCGCATGGTGGCATTGCTGCTGCAGTTTGCAGAAAAAAATCCGGGCATGAGCCGCGTCATGGTGGGCGATGCGCTGGTGCTGGAGCACGAGCGCTTGCAAGAACGCATCAACTTGCTGTTTGACAAGATCGAGGCACAGTTTCGGCAGTCTCTCAAAACCAGCCACTCGGCCACCCCCACCGCCGATGCGCAGGTGACCGCCTCGTTGTTGGTGGCCTTCATGCAAGGCCGTTTGCAACGCTTTGCCCGATCAGGCTTCAAACGCCTGCCGTCAGAGCATTTGCAGGCGGCGCTGGGGCGGATGCTGTAACGGGGCTTGGCCGCTGATTTGCCCATAGAGTGGTCGCTCTGTTTTCAGCCAGGGATCGGAATCGCTGTGCCCGCATCCTGATGGGCGCGCCTGTGCCAATACGTGCTGCACGTCAAACACAAGGACCCTGGTTCCGGTGCTTACTTGCAATTGTTGTGCAGCTTCCACTTTTCTTCGTGCCCCATCGCGATGGCGAAGTCGGGCACCTTGCAGCGCGCTGCCTCTGCCGGATCAACAGGTTCAGCCGGTTGTGAAACTGCCGCAGGGGGCAAGTCACGCGCTCGCTTGGGGGCTGTGCTGTAGACCCATTGCGCGATGGCAAACACCGCTGCGGCAAATGCCAGCAGGATCACTGCCTGTGCCATGGACATCTTGGGAATTTGAGCAGATGGGATTTCGCAAACGCCGCCGGGGCACAGCTGAGCTTTTTCCTTGTTGAACAGGTTGTAAATCTGGCAGCCGATGCATATGCCAAACGCTGTCTCGAAGAACAGCAAAAGCAGGCACAGAGAGCACACCATCATGTTGATGGGGCCAATGACGTTGTTGAGCACCACCAGATACAGCATGCTGGCTGCCAAGACAAATCCGATGCTCCAGGCAAAGCGCTTTTGCGGTGCACCGGTCCATTCGGGCAATTGTTTGCGAACCATCCATTCGCCCAGAATCATCATTGGGGCGAAACGTGGGTTGATGAAAATCCGGATCGTGAACTCGATCAAAAAGCAGACCACGAACACACGGGTTGGCTGGAAGTTCCCCGTAAGCCAGGCGTTCATGAAACTGATCACGGCCAGGAAGAACAGAATGCCCGCAGCGGCTCGGACTGCGCGCTCGTTCAGAACGGGCACCGCGTATTCGTGCCGAACTTGGCCAAACGCAAAGATTTTTGATGACATGGATAGACCTCTTTCGCCAGAGTGTCGTTATTCCTGCCTGCTGGGCATATGATAATAATCATATGCCTCGGTTGATTTGCCATGTCTTTACCTTCAGCCCTTGAGCAGTTGCTGCCGCCGCAGCTGTTGGCACAGTGCGAGCCCTTGTCCTGCGCGCAAGAAACCACCCTGTTTCTCACTGGTTTTCGACCCCAGTGGATGTACTTTGTCTGTGATGGTGAAGTGGTCTTGGAGCGGCATGGCCAAAATGGGGAAGTGGTCAATCTCCAACGCTGCCAGTTGGGTTTCGTGGGTGAAGCCAGCCTCACCTCTGCCGTCTACCACTGCGATGCACGCACGATCGTGACGTCGGACATCGTGCGCATTCCCATTCGCGGATTGCGGCAAGCACTGAATCAGGACCATCAGTTTGCAGAGCGCTGGATACACATGCTGAGCAGCGAAGTGCGACGGCTCAGGCTTCAAAACGAGCGTCTTTCCTTGCCCAAGGTTCAAAGCCGAATCCTGCACCTGATCGAAACCGAAGGCCGCGAAGGACGCTACACACTCGGATGCTCGGTCAAGCAACTGGCCAAGCAATTGGCGGTGACGCATGAGGCGCTGTATCGGGCCTTGGCGCAGCTTGAGAAGACCGGCAGGATGACGCGAAGCGAGACAGAAATCAGTTTGGAAAAGTAAGGGCTTCTGCTAAAGACATCGACTGAAGTGTCAAAACGACTTGAGGCAATCTGTGCCCCCGTGAAATAGGGTCTTGAAGCGAAATTCATGCAGCCGGATTCAGACGAGGGTGGGTTTCTTCACCCAGCCACCACAAGACCCCGCCAGAGGCAAACATAGACAGGGCCACAAACCAGAACGCCGCTTCCACCTGACCTGAGAAATGCGCCGCCAGGCCCAATCCCAGGGCGCCGATGCCGTAGCCCAGGTCGCGCCAAAAGCGGTAGATGCCGATGGCAGAGCCCCGCCAATTCGGATGCGCAATGTCGGCCACTGCCGCTGAAAGATTGGGATACAGCAGCGCCATGCCAAACCCCGAAAGTGCGGCAGACAGCGACCACCACAGCACACCCTGGCCACTGACCATCAGGGCCACGCCGGCACCACACAGCCACATGCCTGCCACATTCGGGCGGTGCCTGCCGATGCGGTCCGATAGGCGGCCGGTGAACAACTGCGAGCCGCCCCAGGTCAAACCGTAGACGCTGATGATCGACGCCACCTGCGTCAGGCTGAGGTTTTGTTGGTAGAGGTAGAGGGGGTAGAAAACCCAGACCAAGGCATCGACGAATTTTTCGACCAGGCCTGCTTGACTCAGTGCCAAGAGTCGGCGGTCGCGCCAGCTCATCAAGGTGAACACCTCTCGCGTGCTGGGGTGGCTGCTGATGTTGCGTGGGTAGCGGGGGCGAACAGCGCTTGCCTGAGTGCCTGCGGCATGACGGGCCGCCTCGGCCTTGGCCCATGGCAGGGTTTCGCGAATCCAAAACTGGGTGAGGATCATGGCGCTGACGATGACCACCATCCCGAAAATCAACAAACCAAGACGGGCACCCAACAGCGTTGCCAGCCATGCGGTGATGATCCCCGCCAATGCCACGCCCACATAACCGGCGAATTCATTCAAGCCAAGGGTGAGGCCGCGCTCTTGCATGCGGGTGATGTCCAGCTTGGCCGTTTGCGTCATCGACCAGGTCAGGCCCTGGTTCACACCCAGCAACACCGTCGCAGTCACCACCCAGCCCCACGAAGGGGCATACCAGACCATGAGTGGAATCGGCAGCGCCACCCACCAGCCGATCAGCAGAACCCGCTTGCGACCCAGGCGTTCAGAAAGACGGCCCGCCACAAAATTCATCACCCCCTTCACTACACCGAAGGCGACCACAAACGCCGTGAGCAACAGGAACGATGTCTTGGGCACACCGAACTCAGACTCGGCCAGCGCAGGCACCACGGTGCGCATCATGCCGATGGTCAGTCCCACCAGAAACACCTGCAGCAACTGGTGCAAAAACTGACTCAGGTTGAGCCGGATGCCGTGCGCATAGGCCATGGTTTGGGCCGACATCATGCGGCGGTGTTGGCCGCAACGATGCGGTCCATGTCAGCAGGTCGAGGCGGAATGTCGGTGGTCAATTCACGCACGAAAGAGGCTTTATCCAAACTGAGGGAAGGATTGAAACGTTTTTCAAAACCGATGGTGGAAGACGGCTTGCCCGACAGGCCCACGCCACAGGCGCTGCCAGCTTGATGACCGGGGTAGATTTCCAGTTCGTTGGGCAGGGTCAGCAGTTTGCGCTGCAAGCTATCCCAAAGCGTTGCAGCCATTTCTTCTTCGCGTCCGGCCAAATCGGGTCGGCCCACGGCACCCACAAACAAGGTGTCACCGGTAACCACAAACCACGGCGCATCACTGCGGCGGGCATCTCTGACCAACAGGCACATGCTGTCGATGGTGTGTCCTGGCGTATGTAGGACCTCCACTTTGACATTGCCGATGTCCAGCAGCTGTCCGTCATTGAGCGCCTCAAAATCAAACGCCACCAGATTTTGCGCAGCTTCGTGCAGACAGTAAGGCGCGCCCACACGGCTCGCCAATTCACGCCCACCTGAGTAGTGGTCGGCATGCACATGCGTGTCGATGACATGGGTGATTTGCACACCAGCATCCTTGGCTTGCGCCACGAACCAGTCCTCATCACCTGCCACCACGTCCACCGCCACCGCCTTACCCAAACCGGCGCAACCAAAGAAATAAGAGAGTGAGGCCTCGCGTGTTGCCAATTGTTTGAAAAACATCTTGCGCTCCTTTTAGTACACCAAGACCTTGTCGGCTTCAGCGGTCCAGTCAGCCAATTGGGCCAGCGTGGATCGGCGTGCACCTTCGATCAACTCTTCATCTTTCAAGCCGCGTGCGTCCATGCACGTGCCACACAAAGCCACATCGCCATTGCGCACCACTTTTCCCAACATCAGCTGGATGTTGTAGTAGCCCTCAGGCACCTTCTGGCCCGCCTTGGCGCAAGCCACCGCATCGGCCATGAGAAAAAGACGCAGCTGCACGCCGTCTTTGCCCGCCATGGCCCCTGCCAGTCGCAAAGCGTTGTAGGCCCTCTCGTTGCCGTAGGGGGCATCATTCAGAATGAAGAGAACTGAAGACATCACTTACCTCCACTTTTGATTGAATTTTTCAGGCGGCACCGGCGCCCAAGAACTTGCAGCAGACAAAAGCCATGCGCTTGCCAGCAACATGGGGATGAATCTGGATGTCATGTTCGTCGCCTGGTCAAAAATCAGTCTGTCGCCAGCGGCAAGCCAGCGGCCTTCCACTCACTCACGCCATCGAGCAGTTTTTGGACGCGGTAGCCTTTGCTGCTCAACAGTTGGTAAGCCTCTTCCGAGAACAAGCAAAACGGACCG
Organism: Burkholderiaceae bacterium; assembly: GCA_919902775.1. GTDB lineage: Bacteria > Pseudomonadota > Gammaproteobacteria > Burkholderiales > Burkholderiaceae_C > Limnohabitans_A. The sequence goes on along the minus strand of CAKKRJ010000015.1, from coordinate 83,882 downwards.
CGGCAATAGGCCACGATTTCTTTGTCTTTGGGCAGTTCAGCCAGACGGTTGGCGATCTCGTCCACTGGCATGGAGCGCGCAAACGGCAGGTGGGCCTGGTCGTATTCCGGTTGCGGGCGCACATCAATGACCAGCACATCGCCGCGCTTGGCGCGTTTGAGCAAGGTCTCGCGGTCGACCGTGAGCAGTTTCGAGGGCTCGGCCACCATCTGGTCGAGGGCCACGCGCAACTCCACCAGATGCTCCTCGGCCACCTCGCGCAGGGTGACCCACAGGCCCGCCACATCTTCACCCGTGAGTCGGTACACGACAAATTTGCCCTCCTTGCGGGACGTGACCAGCCGCGCTTCACGCAAGGCCCGCAGGTGGGCGCTGGCCAGCTTGATGTCGATGGACAATTCAACCGCCAACATGTCCACCGACTTTTCACCTTGGGCAAGCAATTCAAGAATTTCCAGCCGTTTGGGGCTGGAGACGGCCTTGCCAATGCGGGCCACCTGTTCATAGAGCAAGTCTTTGATGTGTCGTTTGTTCATGATAATATTCTAACGACAATTGGAGTGTGGCGTGCAGTTGAAAATGGATTCACTCGCCCTCGTCCCACAAAAAGTCTGAGCCTGCGTCGTGATTCAGGCACCACATGCAGCACACCAGAGACACCAACCTCTTCGCCGTTTTTTTCTCGCTTGCCTTGCATGCAGCGGTGTTCGCACTCGCCAGCCATGACCCGTTCGGTTTTCGAAGTCAGCCCACAGAAAAGCGCAAGGCGCAAATCATCTATTTGGCGGTGTTGCCTGCACCGCCAGAAGCTGAAACGACCATCGATCAAAAACCAGCAGCACCATCGGGTTCGCCAACAAAGCCGGACAACACGCTAGCCCAGGTGCCTGTCATACCGGTGTCTTCAGCCGTTACCGCAAAGCAGCCTGCCTCCATGGCAGCGCCGTCACCGCCCACCGCCGAAGAATGGGCTTTTGCCGCCAAGTACACCAACAAGAACAGCAAGGGCTACCGCTACGGTTGGGGTCAGCAAGTGCGCAGCATGATGGGGACGGCCGTCGAAGGGCCAGATCAGGGTGTGGTGCGGTTCAGGGTAGAGATTGCGCCGAATGGCACCCTGGCCAAGCTGGACACGCTTTGGACCACATCAGCAGTGGCAGAGCAGTTGGCTCGTCAAGCGATCGAAAACATGTCGCCGCTGCCGCCCACCCCAACGGGAAAACCGCTGATTTTTGAGAAAACCATCTCTTTCACGCCTTACGCAGTCGATGGCCCACCGAGCTACCAGGATGACTGCTTGCCGGACACCCCTGTATTCCGTAACCCATTCGCTTGGGATGGCCAATCTCTACAGGTTCGGCCCGAAACTGCGCAGAATGCCCAATTCGATCCACAAGCATTGGAAGCGTGTTTGCGTCAGCTTCCCTTGGATTCCATCGAAGCAGAGATGGCCCGTGACCAGCGGGTCATGGAGCGATGGGGGCAGCGTCAATAGCGCCCTGTGCAACAGCTGGGCCGGGTTCAATCCGCTGGCGGGCGGTGGCTTGCTTTGCCTAATACCGATTCCGCCCGGCGTGAACGCAGCAAGGGGTAGATGAACTGCACCAGCCAGGGCTCGGGGCCGTGCACCCGATCGTCGGGCAAGCCATAGGCGGGGGGGTAGCGCTGGGTGATGCGGGCCGTGCCCAGCAGCACATCCCACACGAACAGCAAATTGCCGTAGTTGCCGGTGTAGTGGCCAATGCCGTCGTTCTGCACCAGAGCGTGGTGGGCGAAGTGGGTGGCGGGTGTGGAAATGGTGCGTTGCACCAGCCAGGCCAGCGGCCGCAGGGCGGCGTGACGGTAGAGCCACTGGTCCCAGCGCACCGACGAATGGGCAGCGATGATCACGCTGACTTTGACGATGGCATAGGCCACGTAGACCCAGCCAAAGCCCAGGTAGACCAGCACGCCCGACAACCACAAGCCGGGCATGAAGGCGTAATAAAAAGCGTTGTTGCGGTAGACCACCCGCACGCTCATGTAGGCCGCCGAATGGTGGGCCCGGTGCAGCGGCCACAGCGCCGAGGTGTGGCTCAGGCGGTGCCACAGGTATTGCGTGAAATCGTCGGCCACCAGCAGCACGCCCAGCATGGCCCACACCGACCAACCGGCCCAGGCATTGCGCTGCGCTGGCATCAAGGCCTCACACAGCGCCCCGGAGGTGGCCAGCACGGCGCCGCTGATCAGGGGGAAAAGCAGGGTGACCGCGATGTCGAGTCGGTTGTCCTCGCGCGAGGCTTCGCTGGGGAAAAATCGCCCCTGGAGCCACTCGGCCAAGGCAAAAGCCAACATGACGCTGACCACGGCGACGATTTGAACGGTTTGGGTGTTCTGCATGGCAGTCCTTCACTTCATGGCATCAATCGATGCGCTGCACAGCCGGCATGTGCCAGCGCGCATCCAGGGCGGCGGCCTGCGGCCAGTAAAGGCGCGCGGTGAGGCTGAAATCCTCGCCCGCTTTGACGGGCAACCAGTTGTTCGCAGGGGCGCCTGCGGGTGCGCTGGCCTGTATCCACAGGTCCAAAGAGCCGTCGGCGTTGTAGACCAAGGGATCGCGGTCGCCCAGCGCGTAGCGCTGCAGCGGGTTGTCAATCAGGTAGTCGTCGGGGCCGTAAGCCGTCACCGACCAAAAAGCGCGCACGGGCGGCAAGTTGTCGGCTGCGAAGTGCAGGCGGTAGCGGTGCTGGCCGTTCAAGGCCCGGCCTTGGTCATCGCTGCGCGTGTTGGGGTAGCTGGCGTCGGCCGGCCAATTGGCACCCAGCCCCACCATGGCCACAGCGGCACGGATGTTGTAGTGCGTGCCGTATTGCCCGAGGACGGCTGGCGGTGTGACCCAAGCCCCGTGGGGGTCGCTGAGCTTGTTCAATTCCTGTTTGACTTTGAAGTCAGCGATCCAGCGGCCCAGGCTCGCGGCTGCGCGTTGGAGAGGGTTCCATTGAGGGGGCTGACCTGGCGCGACGCCGATGCGCGCGAGCTTCAACAGCATGGGGCCATCGGCTGCGGCAGGCGGGTTGTCTACCATCAAGGCGCTCAGGCGTTTGAAAAAATCCAAAGTGGCCATGGCTTTCATCGTGGCCAGTGGCGGCGACGCTGGCGTGGTCGGCTCGGTGCGCTTGGGCGGTGGTTCGTTGTTGGGCGCTATGGCGTTCAAGCGGCGCAAACTCAAGCCGTCTTGCAGGGCGTGAACGGTGGGGTAATCGGAGGCGCCGTTGGTCTGCGTGCGCCCAATCAACCACACCCAGCGGGTGGGTGAGCGCAGCAGTGTCAGGCCGCTTGGCGCTGCGCCTGGCCACTCGGGGCCCACCAGCAGAAACTGGCCGCCGCCTGTGCCCGTGGTGCGCGTGCCCGGCGAGGCGATGACGTTGGTCCAGGCGTCCATGAAAGGCATCAGCTCATAACGCTGCGCGTTGGACGGCATCTCAAACACCCAAGGGCCCTGGGCCATGTCAACGAAGGCGCTGGTGTAGAGCGTGTCGACGTTGGGCCTGACCACACCGCGAAATTGCGCATCTGGAAACCGGCGCAAGCGATAGAGCTGGTTTTCAGGTCCCAGGGCCTGACTGGCATGCGCGCGGGTGAGGTCTGTGATCACCAAGGGGTAGCCGTAGAGATAGCCTTCTGCGCCCAAAACGATGTATTCGGCTTGCGTGTAAAGCACGGCCCCAGAGCCGGCGATCAAGGCCAACAAGGCCAACAGCCCGCCCCTCCAGGCCCTCCAGCCGAGTCTGCTTTGGGCTGCAGGTGTGTGTGGGTGAATGTTCTTGCGTGTCATCTCAAAGTACCGTTCACGACGGTGCGAAAGCCCAGATGGCTGGTGGCCAGGTCACGCTCTTGCGCTTGGCGGGCGCCGGCGCGGTAACGCATGCAGTAGTTGGGGGCGCAGAGAAATGAGCCGCCTTTGATGACTTGCTGTGGCGCTTGGCCTGTGCGCATGCCCGTGGGCATGGCGTCCGGCAATCCGACTAGATCGGTCGCTTTGGGGTGCGCCGTCCAGGCGTCGGCCGTCAGTTCCCACACATTGCCGATCATGTCGAACAGCCCGAGCGCATTGGGCTCGTAGCAGCCCACCGGGGCCAAGCCTGCGAAGCCGTCTTCGGCCAAATTGACGACAGGGAACAGGCCTTGCCAGGTGTTGGCCTTGCGGGGTTGTTCGTGCGCTGGGGGCGGCTCAGGGCGCGCGGCGCGCGCGGCCCATTCCCACTGGGCTTCGCTGGGCAAGCTGTGGCCCTTCCAGCGCGCATAGGCCAAGGCGTCTTCGGTGGTGATGGCCACCACCGGAAACGCGCCTTTGCCCTCTATGCTGGTGTCGGGTCCGCCCGGATGGCGCCAATTGGCGCCCGGTGTGTAGCGCCACCATTGCGTCACATGGCCACGGCCGTGCACATCGTTGGGCATCACGAAGACGACCGCACCGGCTTGTTGAAACTGCGCGGGCAGGCCCGGATGCTGGAGAGTGTCTACAGGCCGCTCGGCTTGGGTGATATGGCCCGTGGCTTGCACGAAGGCCGCAAATGCGTCGTTCGTCACTTCGGTGCGGTCCATCCAGAAGCCCGCCACGCGAACGCGCTGCCTGGGACTTTCTTCGGGGTAGACGTCGTCGCCCATCTCGAAGCTGCCTGCGGGCACCCACACCATGCCGGGGTGTGGGCTGTTCGCCTCGGGCGCGGCCAGGGCACACACTTGGGGCTCTGCGCGGGCCTGCGAGGCCTGGCGTGCGCTCGACCACCACCACAGTGCTGCCGACGCCAAAATCGCCAAGCCCACGAGCCAAGCCCATGGCCGACGCAACAGGTGCTGGGTTGTGGCCATCATGAGCGCCTCTGCCCGAAACACAAATGGCGGCATTCGCGCGCAGGGGCGCGCTCCCACAGGGTTTGGGTTTTTTGTAGGTGGTCGCCCCTGCGGCCGAATTCATTCGCGCGCGGGGGTGCGCTCCCACAAAGTACGGGGGTGTTTTGTAGGAGGTCGCCCCTGCGGCCGAAACATTCGCGCACAGGGGTGCGCTCCCACAGGGTTTGCGGTTCTTTGGTGGGGGCCACCGCGGTGGCCGAAGCTTGTTCTTTCACAGTCAAACCGCAGGCATGAATCGGGTCCCGGTGAGGGCGGTGCATCAATGTATTTGCATTCATCGTGCCATAACTTATGGGGCCGCACAAGAGGGATACTGCCCATTGTTTGTGCCCCAGCCAAGCTTCAAAATACCGTCAGTCTGTCACTCCCGTTTTCCCAAAGGTCATCCCATGAAGCGTCGCGCGAAAATGTTCGGGTGGACCATTGCCATTTTGCTGGTGATGGCCGCCTTGGGCTGGTGGCAACGGGGGCCGATCACCGTGGCCTTGATGCAGCGCCAAGTCATGGCGTTGACCGCCAATGCCGATTCACTGGCGGGTTTGCCAGATGGGCTGCACGTGGGCTTGTGTGGCGCCGGCTCGCCCTTTCCCGATGCCAAGCGCAGCGGGCCTTGCACCGTGGTGGTGGCGGGCAAGCGCATGTTTGTGTTTGATGCGGGCGCGGGCGCGGCCCGCAACCTGGCGCTGATGCGTCTGAACGCCGGGCAGATCGAAGCGCTGTTTTTCACCCACTACCACTCCGACCACATCGATGGCCTGGGGGAATTGATGGTGCAGCGATGGATACAGCGCACCGCCCAACAGCCCATGCCCATTCATGGCCCTGTGGGTCTTGAGCAGGTTTTGCAGGGCTTTCAAGCCGCCTACACCTTGGACAAGGGCTACCGCACGGGCCACCACGGGGACAAGGTCGTGCCCCCTGCCGGCTTTGGTGGCAGGGCGCTGCCGTTTGAATTTTCCGGCGAAGCCCAGCGCAAAGTCCTGCTCTCGGAGGGCGATCTGGAGATCGTCGCATTCGCGGTGGACCATGGCCCGGTGCACCCTTCCGTGGGCTACCGCATCCGCTACAAAGACCGCACGCTGGTGCTCAGCGGTGACACCATCGCCAGCGCGGCCGTGGCGCGCGAGTCCAAAGGCGTCGACCTGTTGCTGCACGAAGCCCTGTCGCCCCAGTTGCTGGGCATGGTCGAGCATGGTTTTGCGGCGGCTGGCCGTGCCCCCTTGGCGCAGATCATGCACGACGTGCTGAACTACCACACCACCCCCGAGCAGGCGGCTGAAATTGCCCAGGCTGCTGGCGTGAAGGCCTTGGTGTTCAACCACATCGTGCCGCCCCTGCCCTTGGCCGGCTTGGAGCAAGCCTTTGCCCAAGGTGCCAGTCAGATTTACCGGGGCCCCCTGCGCGTAGGCGCTGACGGAGACTGGTTCAGCTTGCCTGCGGGAAGCCAAACCATAGAAATGGGCAAAAGGCCTTGAGGCCTTGAACCCTTTACCCGACACGACACGACACGACACTGACCACTCGGAGACTGCACGATGTTGAAACGAATCGCTTGGGGCTTGCTGGCCTTGTTGCTGGTGGGTACGGTCGCCTTTTATGCCGTGGGTGGCCGCACGGGCGTGGCGCTGCTGTCGGTGAAATACATCATGCACCAAGACTACGCGCCAACCCGTGAGGTCGCATGGCAAGCCGGGCCGGCCACTGCGCCAAGCGCACCGCGCCGCGCGCCCAACGTGGTGCTGATCGTGGCTGACGATCTGGGCATCAATGACATCACCCACTTCGGCGGCGGCATTGCCGGGGGCAAGGTGCCGACCCCGCACATCGACAGCATCGCCAAAGGAGGCGTTGATTTTCGCAATGGCTATTCGGGCAATGCCACCTGCGCGCCGTCGCGCGCGGCGATGATGACCGGGCGCTACGCCACGCGTTTTGGCTTTGAGTTCACGCCCACACCCAAGCAGTTCATGAAGGTGGTCACCAGCATGGCGCCGGCCGAGCAATTGATCAAACCCATTTACCACCCGGAGCGCGAGGCGCAGCTGATCCCCTACGAGGACATGGGCCTGCCGACCAGCGAGATCACGCTGGCCAAGCTCTTGCAAGGTGCCAACTACCACACCGTGCATTTGGGCAAATGGCATTTGGGCGACAGCCCGCAGTTTCGTTCCTACAACCATGGCTTCAACGAGTCCTTGTCGCACTTGCACGGGGCGTCCATGTTCTTGCCCACCAAAGACCCGAAGGTGGTTAATGCCATGCAGGCCTTTGACCCCATCGATCAATTTCTGTGGGCCGCCGAACCTTGGGGCGTGCGCTTCATGGATGGCGAACCCTTCCAGCCGCCCAAATACATGACCGACTACCTCACCGATGAAGCGGTCAAAGTGGTCGAGGCGAATAAAAACCGCCCCTTCTTCATGTACCTGGCCTACAACGCACCGCACACACCGCTGCAGGCCACGCGCGAAGACTACGACGCCTTGAGCTTCATTCCTGACCACACGCTGCGGGTGTACGCCGCCATGATCCGTTCGCTGGACCGCAACATCGGTCGCGTGCTGCAGTCACTCAAAGACCAAGGCCTGGACGACAACACTTTGGTGATCTTCACCAGCGACAACGGGGGCGCCCATTACATCGGTTTGGATGGCTTGAACTCGCCTTACCGGGGGTGGAAAGCCACTTTCTTCGAAGGCGGCATCCATGTGCCGTTCTTCATGCGCTGGCCGGGCCAAATTCCTGCGGGCACCCACTACACCGCGCCGGTGAGCCACTTTGACATCTTTGCCACCGCCGCTGCGGTGGGCGGCCAAAAGCCACCCGCTGACCGCCCCATCGATGGCGTCAACCTGCTGCCCTTCATCCAGGGCAAGGCGCCCGGTCGTCCGCACGATGTCTTGTTCTGGCGCACGGACCAATACCTCACCGTGCGCGCGGGCGACTGGAAGCTGCAAGTGTCCGAGTTGCCCAAGAAGGAATGGTTGTTCAACCTGGCCACCGACCCCACCGAAAAGCTCAACCTCGCAGGCAAAGAGCCCGAGCGCCTGGCGGCGATGAAGGCCCAGCTTACCGCGTGGAACAGCACCCAGCGCAAGCCGCTGTGGCCATCGCTGGGGGCCGGTCCGATCGCCATCGACCACTCGCTCAAGCAGCCGACAAAAGCCGGCGACGAGTACATCTACTATTCCAATTGAAACGCGTGCCTCCCACAAAGAACCTCGAACCTTGTGTGGGAGCGCGCTCCTGCGCGCGAATGCATTCGGCCGCAGGGGCGGCCTCCCACGAAGACCACCGGACCCATGTGGGAGCGCGCCCCTGCGCGCGAACAGCACTGGAGACTTGTTGTGAGTGACCGCTACACGCTTTACGGCTGGCACTTGTCGTATTTCACCGGCAAGGCCATGTGCTATTTGCGCTACAAGCAGATCCCGTTCACGCAAAAGCCGGTGGACATGGTCACCCTGATGTGGCGGATCAAGCGCAAGGTTGGCGCTGCGGTGATGCCGGTCGTCGTCACGCCAGACGGGCAGTGGATCCACGACACGAGTTGCATCATTGACCACCTGGAGGCGCGCTGGCCTGAGCCCTCGGTCCATCCCGCCACGCCGGTGCAGCGCTTTGCGTCTTATTGGATGGAAGCCTGGGGCGATGAGTGGTGGGTGCCCATGGCCATGCACACGCGCTGGACCTACCCTGAAAACTACGCCCTGTTTGAGCGCGAAGCGGGCGATGCTTTGCTGCCGTGGATGCCCCGTTTTGTGAAACGGCGCGCCGTCAAATTTGTGGCCACCACATTGCGGCGCATGCTGCACTTTGTCGGGGTGCGCCCACCGCAGATGCCTGTGATGGACGCCTGGATGGACGAGATGCTCGACCTCTTGGACGCCCACTTTGCGCAGCAGCGTTTTTTGTTTGGGGACCGGCCGCAGTTGGGCGATTTTGGTTTGGTCGGCAGCATGTATGGCCACCTGGGGCGTGACCCTTGGCCGGCGCGCGAGCTGGTGGCGCCACGCCCCCATCTGCGCGCCTGGATCGATCGCATGAGCCAGCCCGAGCCAACGTCAGATCGCACGGCGTCTGGCCAAAGCGTGCTGCTGGCGAACGATGCGATCGCCCCCACCTTGACGCCGGTGTTCCAGGCCATGGCCCGCGAATTTTTGCCTTTGCTGGAAGGCATCAACGCGCAAGTGAAGGCCAAACTGCAAGACTGGCCTGCGGGCAAGCCCTTGCCCCGGCGCCTGGCCGATGTGCAAGTGCCCATGGGGCAAGGCCAGTTTCGCCGCGCCGCGCTGCCTTACACGCTGTGGATGGCGCAACGCACGCTCGATGTGTTTCACGGCATGGATGCGCAGGAACAAGCGCAGGTCAGAGACTGGCTGCGCCGCATGGGCGGCGAGCGGCTGTTGGCGCTGGACATTCCGCGATTGAAGATGCATGGCGTGTGTGTGGCGCTGGATCTTGAAGCCGCGACACGGCCTTGCGCCGCAGACCCAAAGGGATAATGACAAACATGCAGAACAACGCCAAGCCGGGCCAGGACACCCGCCCCCATGAGATGAAACGACAGCCAGCCAAGACGCCAGCCCCCACACCGACACCGATGGGTGATGCGTCCAAGCTGGACGGGCGCTTCAACCGCAGCGTCGTGACCCGCAAAAAAATTGTCGAAACCCTGAGCATCTTGATTTGCGAGGGGCACATTTCACCCACGGCCGAACAGGTGGCGCAGCGGGCCAAAGTGGGCTTGCGCACGGTGTTTCGCCATTTCGACAACCTGGATGCGCTTTACCGCGAGATCAGCACCGACGTCGATGCGCAAATCCAGCCGGTGTTGCAAGCCCGCCTGGATGCGGCGACCTGGCAAGAGCGTGTTCTGCAAAGCATTGATTTTCGCAGCGAGATTTACGACCGCACGGCCGCCCTGCATGTGGCCGCGCAAGCGCACCGCTACGGCTCGGCCTACCTCAGTCAAAACCTGATGGACACGGCACGTCTGCAACGCGAGCTGTTGCAGCGCCTGTTGCCTGCCGCCGTGGCCCAGAACACGCCTTGGCTCGATGCCCTGGATTTGGCCCTGAGCTTTGAATCCTGGATCCGTTTGCGCCGTGAACAAGGCTTACCGGCCAGCCAGGCCTGCGCGGTCATGCGGCTGACGGCGCAAGCCCTGCTGGCGACGGTTGCTGCGGCCGATTGACGGGGGTGGCGTGAATGAAGTCGGCGATGGCTTGCGCCACTTCGCCGCCTTTGTCTTCTTGTAAAAAATGGCCAGCGCCGCGCGTGACGGCGTGCGGCTGGCCTTGCGCCCCCGGCACCTGCGCGTGCCAGATGCGGTGGCCGCCGCGCGTGATGGGGTCGCGGTTGCTGAACAAGGTGAGGAAGGGCTTGTCCCAGCGCTTGAACACCTCCCATGCCGCCTCATTGCGTGCGCGTTCAGGGTCGTTCGGTGTGGTGGGGACCAAGCTGGGAAAAAGCCGGGCGCTCAGTTGGTGGCGATGGCTTGGAAAGGGTGCGTCGTAGGCGGCCATTTCTGGCGGCGTCAAGCCCGCCACACAGCCCGACTTGACGATGCGGCCAATCGGAAACCAGGGACTCCACCTGGCAAACGCCCGCCAGATTTTGAACGCCTTGGGCACGGGCGATGTGCCTGTGGGCAAGCCGCCATTGGCCAACACGATGCGGTCAAAGCGCTGGGGTGCCTCGGCGGCCATGCGCAAGCCGATCAGCGAGCCCCAGTCTTGGCAGAACAGCGTCAGGTGCTGCAAGTCCTTGGCCTCCAGCCAGGCATTCATCCACAGCACTTGGTTGAGGTAAGAGCAGTCGCTGGCCAGCGTGGGCTTGTCGGAGCGGCCAAAGCCGACCAGGTCGGGCGCGATCACGCGCAGCCCGGCTTGCAGCAGCACCGGAATCATCTTGCGGTACAGAAACGACCAGGTGGGCTCGCCGTGCATCAGCAACACCGCAGGCGCCTCGCGTGGGCCCTCGTCGATGCAGGCGATGCGCATGCCCGCAATTTCGGTGTAGTGCGGCGTGTAGGGAAAGTCTGGAAGCTGCGCAAAGGCAGATTCTTCGGTGCGCAAAAACGCGGTGACTTTGGGCAAAGCAGACATCGTGATCACACTCCAAAAATACGCGCCAAGCGCACGCCCACACCCTGGATCCAGGGCGCCACATAGCGCAGCTTGGGGCGGTTGGCCTCGGCGGCCTTGACGATTTGGGCCACGATGGAACGTGTGCTCTTGGCTTCGAGCAGGCCGAAGGTGCGCTTTTCTTGCGCCTTCAGGCGTTCGACGTGGGCGCTGAAGTAGGACTGCGGGTCCATCCAGGTGTACTTGCGCTCGGTCATGGCCTGGTTGAAACCGGTGTGGATGGCGCCGGGCTCGATCAGCGCCACATGGACATGGCAGCGCAGTTGCTTGAGCTCGGCGCGCAAGCCCGCACCGGCCGCAGAGAGGGCGAACTTGCTCATCGAATAGGGCATCAAAAAAGGCATGGGCACACGGCCGGCGATGGAGCTGACGAACAGCACCGTGCCGCGACGGCGCGCGATCATGCCGTGCAGCGCGAGCTGTGTGAGTTCGAGGGTGGCAAAGAGGTTGACTTCGAAGACCTGACGGATGCGGTCCACATCCACCTCGGCCAATGAACCCGACTCGCCCACCCCCGCGTTGTTGATCAAAACGTCCAATTCAAATGACAAGACTTTTTGCCGGTCGTCTTGGGAGGTGATGTCCAGCTTGAAGACCTCCAACGGCACGCCGCGTGCGCTGGCCATGGCCTGCAATGCCTGGGCTTGCACATCGTCAAAAGTGGTGGCGATGACGCGGTGCCCGCGCGCGGCCAGTGCCCAGGCGCTGTCCAGGCCAATGCCGCTGCCGGCCCCGGTGATGAGAATGGTTTTTTTCATGCGACAAATACCCTGGCCAGTTGACCCATGGAAGACCAATAAAAATCACGCGCCCAGCCAGGGCTGGGAAACACCACACCCTGCATCAGGCCACACGTGCGGATGCGGCCTTTTTCCTGGCCACTTTCGATGTCCAGCACCACCACTTCTTCGCCGTAGCGCCGGTAGTCGTTGACCACCAGTTCGGCCGAGTCCGGGTAGAGCAGCATGTGGCTGGCACTGCCAAACGGGGCCTTGTGCCACAAGGGCGTCAAGTGGCGCAGACGGTCGTCGAATCGCCAGGCCCGCAGCACGGCGTTGGCGGAGTCGTAGCCGACCACAATGCTGCGGTCTACGTCGATCAGCGGCGGGTTGGTGACGCTGCCGGCGGCCAGACCCGACACATCCAAAGACTGGTGGTCGGCGGCGTTCGACAGGGACACCCTGATCAGCCGGTTGGCCGTGTGGCGAACGCCTGCGCCGATCATGCGGAAACGGTAGCGATGCGCCCCGTTGTCCATGAACCAGGCGTGCGCGCCATCAATCACCACATCCCATCCGTGGCTGTTGCCGCTGTGGCCGATGTAGTCGAACTGCCAATCGGTGTCGCGTTGCAGGGACTGCAAGGCAGCGTTCCAGTGGTAACGAAAAATGCTGCGCACACCCACGACATAAACGCTATCACCCTGGGCACTCAAGCGGGCAATCGATGGCTCGGGGCAGACCAGGTCGGCTGCCACAGGGGTGAGCGAATCCGGGTCGATCACCGTCAGGCGCGCGGTCGTGCTGTCGGACAGGTTCTTGGTCACCAACAGGCCGTTGTCGAGCACAACAAACGAGTTGTAGGGCTGGTGCTCGGGCAGCTGCAAACAGGCTTTGGGTTGGCAATGGCGACTCAGGCGGTGGCAGTGGCGTCCATAGACCAGGTAGATGTCGCCATTGCGGTGGATGGCCATGCCGCCAGGCCACATGGGGCCGCCTTGGAGGCGCGGCGACCGGTGCAGCGTGCGCAGGCTCACCGGGTCGATCATCTCGACGCGCGCGGTGGTGGCCAGCCCGATGTGGGCGCGCAAGGCCGTGTGCGTCATCAGATAGACCTCGCCCGGCGCACCCAGCACCGTCATGGTGGACATCAGCGTGCGGCGCCGGGTGGCTTGCAACACCTCGCCAGCGGCCAAGCCCAGGCCGACACCGCGTTCGGCCCGCTGCAAGCGTTGCGGCCCACCGTCTTCGCAGGGCCACGGGCTGTGGAAATAACCCCGCCCTGTCATGCCGTTGCTCGGCGGCGTTGGGCACGCCGACGCAGCGCAATGACCAACCCCAGCAAGACCAACAGTGCCGCCACGCCGTGCGGCCAATAGACGGGTATCCAGTAATTGACGAAGGTGTTGATCATCACTTGCCGCACGGGGTCGTAGCCCTCGGGCACGGGCAGCACGCCATTGGCTTTGGCCCAGGCTTCGTACTCGGCCTGCATGGCGGCGAACTGCTGTGGCCGCTCCTTTTGCAGGTCTTTGGTTTCGCCGGGGTCGGTGCGCAAGTCGTACAAACGCCATTGCGAGTCGCCCACGGGCGGGTTGTCCCAGACCAGCTTCAAGTCGCCTTTGAACAAGGCCTTGTTGCCCGCCAATTCATAGCCCACAGATTCATCGGCAGCGCGCACGCGTGCCGCAGGGTTGCTCAGCACGGGCAGCAGGCTGCGGCCCGTCAGGGCTTCGATGGGGCGACCTTGAAAGGTGTGGCCTGGGCGCTCAACCCCGGCCAGGTCCAGCAGGGTGGGAGCGATGTCGGTGACATGGGTCAGGCCCGTGTGCACCTGGTTTTGTGCCACGCTGGTGGCGGCCGCGCCGCTGATGATCAGGGGCGTGCGGATGCCCCCTTCGCTGGCGTAGAACTTGAAGCCCCTGAGCGGCGCAGCCGATGCGCTGGACCACGAGGGCCCGGGTACCACATAGGCGCCTGGGCCGCCCAGTCGCTCCAGTTCGCGGTTGTAGTTCACGCGCAACCACAGGTCGGCTTGCCTGTAGTCGGAGCCCTCGGGGCCGTTGTCCGAGAGGAACACGAACACGGTGTTGTCAAATTCCCCTGTGGATTTCAGATGGGCAATCAAACGCCCCACTTCGTGGTCCATGGCGTCGGCCATGGCGGCGTAGACCTCCATCAGGCGCGCCTGGTAACGCTTGTCCTGCGTGCTTAATGCGGCCCAGTCCAGCGTGGTCTGCATGTCCGCCATGGGGGCATCTTTGGGGACCAGGCCGAGCGCGATCGCCTTGGCGCGACGCGCCTGGCGCAGCGCTGTCCAGCCGCCGTCGTAGCGGCCTTTGTATTTGTCGATGAAAGCCTGAGGCGCCTGCACGGGCACGTGGTTGGCTTGGAAACCCACATAGGCAAAAAAGGGCTGACCGCTGCCTTGCCCGGCACGCAGGTATTCGATGGTTTTGTCGACAAAAAAGGTGGAGCTGTAAAACGGCTTGGGCAGGGCAGGGGCGGCGCCGTTTTCGAACCAATGCACCTGGGCGCTGTGCGGCAGGTAGCGCTTTTCGGGCTCCCAGTTGTCCGAGCCGGTGTCGCCCATGATGAAAGAGCGGTCAAAGCCGCGTTGGTTGGGCAGATTGGCCGCTTCGTTTCCGACGTTCCACTTGCCCGCAATGGCGGTGCGGTAACCACTGGCCTGGAGCAAGCTGGCGACGGTCACCACGTTCGGTCTGAGCGTGGCCTCGTAACCGGGCTGGCCCAAATGTGCACCGGGCATGGTCTCGCGCAGATTGCCGTGGCCGTTGCGGTGGTTGTCCACGCCGGTGAGCAGCATGGCCCGGGTCGGTGAGCACGAGGCGGCCACGTGGAAGTTGGAAAAGCGCACACCCCGCTGGGCCAAACTGTCCAGGTGGGGTGTGGAGATTTCGCCGCCGAAAGCGCCCACATCGCTGAAGCCCCAGTCATCGGCCACCAGCACCACGATGTTGGGCCGCGCTGGTTTTGCAGGTGGTGCAGAGGGAGCCGCAAACGCCAGTCCGCTCCACAGCAGGCCGAAAACCCAAACCGCTTTGAGCATGGTGTGCCTCATTCGTGTTCTCCGGTTTGCCCTTTTTCAGCGTGCTGCGCAGCCAGGGGCTTCCAATGCAGCAAGCCAAAGAGCAAGGTCAGCACCACGCTCATGGCCAAGGGCCCTGGGTACAAACGCACATTTTTGAAAAACAGCAGCAGTTCACCCGCATGCAGCGCCAACAGCACCAGGGCCAGCGTGGGCGCGCGATCGAAGGTGCCGGCGGGCACAAGGCCGACCAGCTGGCCCAATGCCATGGCATAGACCAGCAAGCACAGGGCGCGAAGACAATAGTTGATCGCCAGTGTCATGGTGTTCCTTGTCCTGCGGATCAGTGTTTTTCAGGGTGGAGCAGGGCGTCTTGAATCGCCCACAGGCGGTCTTGCCCCCAGACCGCAGTGTCGCCCACACGAAACGAAGGCACACCCCACAAGCCCAGCGCCAGCATCTCGGCGCGGTTGGCTTCTGCGGTTTGGCGCCAAGCGTCGTCTTGCATCGCCTGTTGGGCTTCGTGCCATGCCAGACCCGCGCGTTCGGCCATGCGCTTGAGGCCCCGGTCACTGCCCGCGTCCAAGCCTTCGGCCCACACGCCGTGCATGAAAGACGACACATAGGCTTGGCCCAGGCCCATGCGCTCGGCCAAAGGCATGAGCGACAGGCCGCGCTCGACAGGGCGGCCCACGGGGTCGTTGACGCGGCCAAAAGGCACACCGCGCCAACGCGCCTCGCGCGCCGCATCGAGGCTGATGTAGCGGCGTTTCTCGCGTGGCACCGGCAAGCCCCGCATCACCATGGGCAAGACATAGCGCAGGCGCACCTCGGCGCCAGTCAAGCGCCCCAAGTCAAAGATCCTCTGGGCCACGATGGCCGAGTAGGGGCTGCGCAATGAAAAAAAGAAATCAATCGGCGGCGGATTGGTCAGGGCCACGGGTTCGCTCAAGTCGGGCGCGGGTGGAAAGAGGACGCCTGTGACGCCCGGCCGCTGCGCCCCCAGGTCTTGCAAACGCCGCTCCAGATGGTGCAGGCGGTCGATGCCCCAGGTCCACTCGCCCGCGTAGTAAAGCGTCGCGCCGAGGTAGTGGCCCAGCTTTTGGCGCAGGGCGTTGGCCGCGGCCAAATGGGCTTGAACTTGATCGGGGCTCGCTTCGGGCCAGGGCGTCGGCGTGGGCTGCAAGGGCTGATCTGCACCGGTGCTGGCCCACAAGGCGGCGCAGACGGCGTCGGCGACCTGGACAAACTGGCCTTGCTCAGCGGCGGCCACCAGCACGCGGGTGGCACGCGCTTGCGCCAAAACCGAGGGCTGCGCGCCAGGGTCGGCGAAGGCCAGGCCGTGGTGTTGCGCCAGGCGCTGCGCATCGGTGCGGCTGTATGCCACCAAACGCGCGCGGTCGGGCGCGGCCGATTCGGCGGGTGGCCCCACCACGTGCACGGACAGGGCGATGTCATAGCGCGCCAGCAAGGCCGGCAGGCGCGAAGCCAGGAGCGCGCTGTAGGGGTCGTCAACCTGATGAAAGTAGTAGACGCGGTGCGGTTCGCCTTGGGCGATGCGGCTGCGTTCGGCCTTGGCCCTTGCCTTGAGCAAGCGCGTGTTGGACAACCAGCGCTCGGAGATCATCGGCATCAACAGACTTTGGATGGACATGGGTGCCTGGGTGTTAAAGCAATGACCAAGACAGGTCAAATGATTTGAAGGAGGTCTTGCGCCCCATGCCATGGGGGCTCATTTTGGGGCATTGGCCAGCAGGCCCAACATGGTGTGTGCCGTCAGGTGGCCGCTGTTTTGGTTTTGACCGGTGACGAATCTCTGCTCGTCGTCGGTCACCACGCCGTTGGCAAATATGTCGCGGAAGGCGGTGTTGCTTTGGTAGAGCGCCCGTGCCTTGCGCAGTTCGGTTTCGGGGTGCTGGGGTGTTGCGTCAATGCCCAGTTCGTGCAGCTGTTTGTTGGTCACCGCCGTCATGCGACGCCCCGCAATCAGCAACTGGCCTTCTGCGTTCTTGGCTTGGATCAGACCGAGCGCGCCATGGCACACCGAACCGATGATGGGCTTGCGCGGGCTGGCGTAGGCTTGGCTCAACTTTTGGCCCAACACCTGGGAGGTGCCCAAATCGTAGGCTGCCCCCCAACCACCGGCCATGAAAATCAAATCGTATTGGCTGAAGTCGACATCGTCGATCTTCAAAGAGTTCTGCACCTTGGCCTTGAAGTCGCTGTCGTTCAAAAAACGCTGGTCTTCAGGGGTGCGGATCATGTAGTAAAAGGATTGAGGGTCGATGGGGATCTCGCCGCCCTGAATGCTGGCAAGGTCCACCGCGAGACCGGCGGCCACGAAGTCATAGTAGGGAACAGTCATTTCTGAGGCAAAAACGCCGGTTGCCCGCCCCGTGGTTTGACCCGGTGCATTCAAGACGCCATGGCTGGTGGTGATGATCAAGGCACGTTTGCCAGGCACTTTGACCAGACTGCCCGTGTTGTCCGGGTGAAGCCCTGCGGCGCGCAAGAGGGGGGGCAGCGCCAGGGCCGTGGCCGTGACCAGCAGCACAGCGGTGAGCCCCAGCAGATGCCAGCGCGTCACAGGTGCAGCCCATTCATGCGTGTCACGCGGGGGTGCTGGAGCGTATGCAAGAGAGTCTCCTGTGCCATTTTTAATAATGGCACTATAACTGTCAATACAAATCTCCGTCAACCTGGGGGTTGTCCTGAAACGCAAGACAGAAGGTCGTGATCCCTTGGTCCGAAGTCACCGAAACAGACCCGCCGTGCGCCACCATGATGGCTCGGATGATGGAAAGTCCCAGACCCGTTCCATCGCTCTCTGGGTGGCTGCGTGACTTGTCTACCCGGTAAAAACGGTCAAACAGGCGAGGCAAATGTTCTGCTGCAATGGTGGTGCCCTCATTTGCAATGCACATCGATGTGGGGCCCGGCTCGTCTCGAAGGGTGATCAAGACTTCCGAACCATGGGGCGAATACCTGATCGCATTGGACATCAGGTTGCTGATGGCGCGGCGCAACATCAACCGGTCCCCGTCGACCGTTGCTTGGCCATGCAGTGTCATGCGGATGTGTTTTTCCTCTACAACGGCATCGTAGAAATCCATCAAGTCCAGAACCTCTTGATCCAACGAGACAGGTTCACGGTTGATCAGCTCGATCCCGTGCTCGGTCTTGGCCAGCAACAGCATGTCGGACACCATCCGGGCCAGGCGCTGAAACTCTTCGGCATTGGAGGCCAGGATGTCCTGGTATGTCGCCACATCCCGCTTCTGTGTCAGTGACACTTGGGTTTGGGTCAACAAATTGTTGATGGGCGTGCGCAGTTCGTGTGCCAGATCGCTGGAGAACTCTTGCAGGCGTGCAAAGTCTGACTGCAGCCGGGCGAGCATCGTGTTCAGGCTTTCGGCCAGGTCGGCGAACTCCACTGGAACGGCTTCGACCGGCATGCGTTGGTCCAACCGTTGGCCGGTCACGTGTTGGGCGCGCTCCTTCATGATGTGCAGTGGGTGCAGCCCTCGGCGCGCAGCCCACCAGCCCAATACCCCGCTGAACAAAATGGCCGTCAAAAGGTACAAGGCCAGCGTGTGGATCAGACCGTGCATGAAGTGCTGGTGGTGTGCCGTGTCCAGCGCAACCAAGACCTGCATGGGCGGCCCAGGGGGCGTAGTGGGGGTCGATGAGAGGGGTGCTTCAAAATGCGCATTCATGCCACGAAGCGTTTGTTCCCCAAGTCGCCAGTCGGACGGAACGGCGCTGGCGTCGGATGACTGAACGGATGGCGGAAATACGCTTTCACGTGTAGCGAAGACCACCTGTTCACCTTGACGCAGTTCAATGAAGAGTCCGTGGTGGTTGGCCAGCACCCCGCTGAGCTGACCCACCAGGGAATCCCCTGGGCCTGATTCCTGAATGATTTTCTGAATCAGCGCGACCTTGTCTTTCAGGTAGTCCCGGTCCAGCTCGACGAAATGGCGCTCTGTGGCCATGACCACCAGCGAGCCAAGCCCAACCAAGACGAGCGTCGACACCAAGGCGTAGAAAGCGGTCAAGCGCGCGGTGAGAGAAATTCGCCCCAACATCAGCGCAGCGCCTCGGGGACTTCAAGTACATAGCCCATGCCCCGCACGGTCTGAATCAGGCGCGGTTCGAAGCCCTCGTCAATTTTGGCCCTGAGCCGTCTCATGGCCACCTCGATCACGTTGGTGTCGCTGTCGAAGTTCACGTCCCAGACCTGCGAGGCGATCAAGGAACGCGGCAAGACCTCCCCCTGGCGTCGCATCAGCAGCTCCAGCAAACCAAATTCTTTGGCAGTCAGGTCGATGCGCTTGCCCGAGCGCGTGACCCGTCGGCGCAGCAGATCAAGCTCCAAATCGGCGACCTGTATCGAAGTCGCTTCTGGACCAGAACGGCCGCGGCGCAGGATGATGCGCACCCGAGCCAACAGCTCGGCGAACGAAAACGGCTTGACCAGGTAATCGTCGGCGCCCAACTCCAGCCCTTTCACACGGTCTTCTACCTGGTCGCGCGCCGTGAGGAACAGCACGGGCATCTCGCGGCCCTTGCTGCGCAGGCGCTTGAGGATTTCCCATCCGTTCAGGCCCGGCAACATCACGTCGAGGATCAGCAGGTCGTGGTCACCCTCCAAGCCCTGGTGCAAGCCATCTGTGCCGTTGTCCACCAGATCCACCACATAGCCCGCCTCGCGCAGGCCCTGGCGAAGATAGTCCCCGGCTTTGGGTTCGTCTTCAACAATCAGAATCTTCACAGCATTTCTCCTGGGCGATAGTGTGCACGTGCAGACCACTGATTGGACAAAGTTGACATATTTGTAATCCACTCGACATGAAGTTGACGGAGTGGCACCCGCAGAATCCGCCCCACTTGATTCACATCAAAAGGAGCGAATGCAGTGAAACGACCCAATTTCGTCCGAGTCTCTGGCACCTTGCTGACCGTCGGGGTGTTCTTGGTTCCTCTGGCCCTTTCGGCGCAGACCGTGCCACCCGCACAGGATTCCGACTGGCGCCGGGCCAATGAGGCCGTTGGCGTGTACAAACGCGGCCATGTTGACATCCTCAAGTGGGAGCAGGCCAACCCAAGCCCGGAGCAGGCCAACGATGCACTGCCGTTGGGCACAGCTGTGCCGACGATGGAGGATGCCGTTCGCCGAGCCTGGTTGGTTCACCGAGAACTGGCCGAGGTCCAGTCGCGCTTTGGGCCACAAAACGTGCAGTTGATCGCGGCCGGGCGCTGGCTGGAACTGGACCCAAGCTTGCAGCGCCGGGTGGAGGACGCGGACGAGCTGCTGAAAGTTGCCGTGCAGGCGCGCAAGGCCTGGGTAGAAGCCGTTGCGGCGCGCCAGATGGTGCGCCACCTGCAAGCTAGTCTGGAGGCTGCCTTGGCGGCGAATGAGCTGGGCAAGCGGATGGTCACCGTGGGCAATTGGAGTCGGCTGCAACAGTCGCCCGTGCAATTGACCGAAGCTTCGGCGCGCATGGACTTGCGCCGAGCCAAGCTGGTCGCTGCCCAATCACAGTCCAGCTTGATCAAGCTGCTGGGATTGACAGGTCTCGAAATCTCGCTGGTCTTGCCCGATCGACTGCCCGATGTGCAGATAACGACCCTGTCGCAAGCCGATCTGCAAAAAGGCGCGCAAGCCATCCAGGAGCAACTGCCCAAAGCGGAGCAGTTGCGCAACAAAGCACTTGCCCGGTCTGCCATGGAGGTCTACCAGGCCGCACACGCCCAGGCGCTGGACAGCCGTAACTGGGTGCTTAAGGAGCGTGAGTACATCACCGAAGAAACGGTGCTGCACTACAACGGCATGCTCAAAAGCGTGTGGGATTTGCTGGAAAAAACCCGCAACCAGGCGCTGGCCACGGCGGACGCCATCGGTGCACAACGCGACTTCTGGATTGCAGAAACCGATCTTCAGTGGGTCATGCAGGGTGGCGCACCCGACAGCTTCGTCACCTTGGGCGGTGGCGCCGAAACACCCACGTCCGCAGCGCATTGACCGCAATGACAGGAACATACTGAAATGAAAACATCTTCTCGACGACAATTTTTTGCTGGTGCCGCCGCTTCGGTGGCAGGCTTGGTCGTGGCGCGCTCTGCACTGGCGGGGCTGCCCGAACCGGTGATCCAGACCTCGGTGGACACCGCACCGCCGCTGCTGCCGAACACCGGTCGCCCCTACAACCCCGTGGTCACGCTCAACGGCTGGACGCTGCCCTGGCGCATGAACGCCGGCGTCAAAGAGTTTCACCTGGTCGCCGAGCCGGTGGTGCGCGAAGTGTCGCCCGGCTTCAAGGTCAACATGTGGGGTTACAACGGCCAAAGCCCCGGGCCGACCATCGAGGTGGTCGAGGGCGACCGTGTGCGCATCTTCGTGACCAATAAATTGCCCGAACACACCACCGTCCACTGGCATGGCCAGCGCCTGCCCAGTGGCATGGATGGCGTCGGCGGCCTCACCCAGTCGGCCATACCGGTGGGCAAGACCTTCGTCTACGAGTTCGAGGCGCGCCGCCCAGGCACCTTCATGTACCACCCGCATGCCGACGAGATGGTGCAGATGGCCATGGGCATGATGGGCATGTGGATCACCCATCCCAAGACCCAACATCCGCACATCAGCGAGGTAGACCGCGACTTCTGCTTCCTGCTCAACGCCTTCGACGTCGAGCCCGGCAGCAAGACGCCCAAGGTCAACACCATGACCGACTTCAACATCTGGTGCTGGAACAGCCGCGCATTCCCGGCCATCGACAGCCTCAATGTGCGCCTGAACGACCGCGTGCGCATCCGCATTGGCAACCTCACCATGACCAACCACCCGATCCACTTGCATGGACACGAGTTTTTGATCACAGGTACCGACGGCGGTCCGACGCCGCCCAACACACGCTGGTACGAAGTCACCACGGACGTGTCCGTGGGACAGATGCGCCAGATCGAACTGATCGCCGACGAAGAAGGTGATTGGGCCATGCACTGCCACAAGAGCCACCACACCATGAACGCCATGGGGCACGACGTGCCCACCATGATCGGTGCCGACCACCGTGGTCTGGTCAAGAAAATCCAGAAGGTTGCGCCTGACTACATGCTGATGGGCGAGCGAGGCATGGCCGACATGGGTGAGATGCAGATGCCCATTCCCGACAACACCGCACCCATGATGACCGGCACCGGTCAGTTCGGCCCATTGGAGATGGGCGGCATGTTCAGCGTGTTCAAGGTGCGCAAGGACCAGAAGCCCGGCGACTACAAGGACCCGGGGCCCTACAAATTCCCCGAGGGAACGGTCGCTTACGAATGGAGTGGCACGCTGCCACAAGCGGCTCGTCCCGTCGGCAGCACCGATACCGTCCTCGCATCGGCCAAGGCAATCAAACCCACGGCCAAAACCATGTCCCATTGAAACACCTCAACCGCGCCCCACAGCATCTCCACTTTCCCTTGTCAGTCCCTTCATTGAAAGAGCCCGCATGAAATACGCACCGTTCATCTGCTTTCCTCGCGCTGCATTGTTTTTCTACAGCCTCGCGTTGGCCGCTACGGCGGCAACAGCCGGCGGCAACCATGCCGATGGGCACCACGATTCACCGGTCGGAATGCCAGGTGTGGCAACGAAAGTCAGCCGAACGATCCAGGTGGACATGATCAATGGCATGCGGTTCAAGCCTGCGGACATCCAGGTCAAACAAGGTGAAACGATCCGCTTCGTGCTCAAGAACACAGACAGCGTCAAGCACGAGTTCAGCCTGGGCACCAAACAGGAGCTGTTGGAGCATTACGAACTGATGAAGAAGTTCCCCGACATGGAACACGACGAACCCAACAAAATTTCGCTGGCACCCGGCAAGCAAGGTGAGGTGATTTGGCAATTCACTAAGGCCGGCTCTGTGGACTTCGCCTGCCTGCACGTGGGTCACTTTGACGCCGGCATGAAGGGCCAGGTCAAGGTGGCGGCCCGTTGAACAGGCGATTTCACATGAACAAGATGCACACCATCCTGCACGCCAAGACATTGGCGCTCATCCTGTGGGCTGCTGGCCCGGCATGGGCCCAGACAAACGTGGACCACGGCAAGATGACCTTGTCGGCCACACCCGAGATGACCGATGGCGAGGTCCGCAAGATCGACAAGGAGTCCGGCAAGATCACGATCAAGCATGGTGAGATCAAGCACATGGACATGCCGGGCATGACCATGGTTTTCGTGGCAAAGGACAAGGCGCTGCTGGACAAAGCCACTGTCGGCGCCAAGATCCGGTTCATGGCCGCGAACGAGAACGGCCAGATGACCGTGACCGACATCCAGCCCGCCAAATGATCGGGAAGTCCAGGGCGCTCTGGCTGGTCGTGGCCGCCGGTGCGCCTTGCTGACCACGACGGCATCCACCGTCGAGCACAGGAAGCGCAAGCCTGATACTGACATTTTTGTCATGTTCGCGTCATCTTCATGACCCGGTGCACGGCCTATAGTGGCTCCATGGCTTGATGGTGTCACGACCCGATACTGGACCGAGGACCGTCATGCCAGAGACCGGCGCTTGTGCCGGCTTGATGTCTTGAAAGGAAATCGACATGTCCAAATGGATTCCCCTCTCCATCGGTGTGGCCGCCCTCGGCCTCGCGTTCAGCACCGCCGCGCAAACGGCAACTGATCACTCCCAGCACAGCCCCGCGCCGGCCAATGCAACGGCACCCGGGTCAGCACCTTCCACAGCGCAGGCCATGCCGCAGATGCCAGAGCACATGAAGCAGCACATGCAGGAGCACATGAAGGCCATGCAGACGCTGCGCAACAAGCTCGCTGCAGCCAAGACCCCTGCCGAGCGCGATGTCTTGATGGCCGATCACATGAAGGCCATGCAAGAAGGCATGGACATGATGAAAAACATGGGTGGCATGGGTAAGAAGGCCCCCGCAGAGGCCGCACCCACGGACCCCGCGCAGCGAATGCAGTCGATGGAGATGCGCATGGACATGATGCAGAACATGATGGACATGATGATGCAGCGCATGCCCGCCACCCCATCGACCAAGTGAGGTTGCGAGGCTTTGCCGCGGTCCTTTTGCTGGCAACTTTGAAGGAGTCATTCCATGCATCAGCCTGACAACGAAACCCCTGCACCTTCGTTCTGGCGCCGCCCGGCTGGTATGGCGCTGGCAACGCTCGCATTGATTGCGGGTTTTTACCTGCTGCGCGAGCATTGGGGTCACATCCTTGGGTTTTGGCCTTACCTGTTGCTGCTTGCCTGTCCGCTGATGCACCTGATGCACGGTCACGGCGGTCATGGTCGGCACGGCGACCATGTGCAGTCGCGACGGCACAGCAACGAGAACAAGGAATAGGCCATGGACATGCCCGCACCACCGCACCACGGCAACCACCCATCGGCCAAGCCCGCCTCGCCCACCGATCTCAAAGACCCCGTATGTGGCATGCCGGTCACTGCGCAGTCTGAACACACGTTGCAGCACGAAGGTCGGCACTACTATTTCTGCAGCGCAAAGTGCCAGAGCAAGTTCGCGGTGAACCCACGGCAGTATCTGGCATCCGCAGTGCCAGCAGACACTGCGCCAACGGTTGCGGGCACCCTCTACACCTGCCCGATGCACCCTGAGATTCGTCAGGACCATCCCGGCAACTGCCCCAAATGCGGCATGACACTGGAGCCGCTGCTGCCGGAACTCGACGAGGACGATAACCCCGAATTGCGCGATTTCCAGCGCCGCTTTTGGTGGACACTGCCGCTGACCGTGGTGGTCACGGTCTTGGCGATGTTCGGCCATCAGCTGCATTGGTTTGAAACCACGACCCAGACCTGGATCGAATTGGTGCTGTCCATGCCGATTGTTCTTTGGGCAGGCAGGCCATTTTTCTCGCGCGGTTGGCAGTCCGTGGTGAACCGCAGTCCCAACATGTGGACCTTGATTGGTCTGGGCACGGGTGCCGCGTTTGTCTACAGCGTGGTCGCGACGCTCACGCCCCAGGTGTTCCCGGATTCGTTCATCTCCATGGGCCGCGTCGCCGTGTACTTTGAGGCCGCCGTTGTGATCATCTCGCTCACGCTGCTGGGCCAGGTGCTTGAACTCAAGGCCCGGTCGCAGACCTCGGCGGCCATCCAATCGTTGCTGGGCCTGGCGCCCAAAACCGCGCGCCGTATCCGCACTGATGGCACCGAAGAGGATGTGCCACTGACCCATGTGCATGTGGGCGACCTGCTGCGCGTGCGCCCTGGCGAAAAAGTGCCGGTGGATGGCGAGGTGACAGAGGGCGGCAGTTCGATCGATGAATCCATGCTCACCGGTGAGCCCATGCCGGTCGCCAAACGTGTGGGTGACAAGGTGATCGGCGCCACGCTCAACACCAGCGGCGCGCTGGTGATGCGAAGTGAACGCGTGGGTGCCTCTACCGTGTTGTCGCAGATTGTGCAAATGGTTGCCCAGGCACAACGCTCCCGGGCACCGATGCAACGCATGGCCGATGTGGTGGCGGGCTATTTCGTTCTCGCTGTGGTCGGGGTCGCCTTGTTGACCTTTTTGGGTTGGGGTCTGTTCGGTCCCGAGCCGAGTTGGGTGTTTGGCCTGATCAATGCCGTGGCTGTGCTGATCATTGCCTGCCCGTGCGCGCTGGGCCTGGCCACGCCCATGTCCATCATGGTGGCCACCGGTCGCGCAGCCACACGCGGCGTGTTGTTCCGGGACGCGGCGGCCATCGAGAACATGCGCAAGATCGACACCCTCATCATTGACAAAACCGGCACGCTCACCGAAGGCCGCCCGACGTTTGAGCGTGCCGTTCCAGCGCCCGGTTTTGACGCCGACGAGGTGCTGCGCCTGGCGGCCAGCCTGGACCAGGGCAGCGAGCACCCCTTGGCCGAAACCATCGTGCGTGCCGCACGCGAGCGCGGGATGTCGCTGGACAAACCCGAGAACTTTGAATCCGGCTCGGGCATCGGCGTGCGTGGGCAAGTAGCAGGGCACCCGTTGGCACTGGGCAACACCACGCTGATGGCGCAGATCGGTGTCTCCGTGACCGCTCTGATGCCGCAGGCCGAGGCCCTGCGCGCCGAAGGTGCCAGCGTGATGCACCTGGCCGTTGATGGGCAGCTGATGGGGCTGTTGGCGGTATCCGATCCGGTCAAGGCCAGCACGCCCGAAGCCTTGGCCATGCTCAAGGCATCGGGACTTCGCATCGTGATGGCGACGGGTGACGGCCTGACCACGGCCAAGGCGGTGGCCGCGCGCTTGGGCATCGACGAAGTGCACGGCGAGGTCAAGCCAGCCGACAAGTTACTGCTGGTGGCAAGGCTTCAAAAGGAAGGCCGCGTGGTGGCCATGGCCGGTGACGGCATCAACGATGCCCCGGCACTGGCCAAGGCCGATGTCGGGGTGGCCATGGGAACCGGAACCGACGTGGCCATGAACAGTGCGCAGATCACGCTGGTCAAAGGCGATCTGCGCGGCATTGCCATTGCGCGCGCGCTGTCCGAGGCGACGGTGGGCAACATGAAGCAAAACCTGGCGTTCGCATTTTTGTACAACGCACTGGGCATCCCGATCGCGGCTGGCGTGCTGTATCCCATGACTGGCTGGCTGCTGTCGCCGATGATTGCTGCGCTGGCCATGAGCCTGAGTTCGGTGTCTGTGATCGGCAATGCGCTGCGCTTGCGCAGCGGCAAGACATGACAAGCAGCTTGGGCGGATTTCCACTCACTTTCTTTACAGGATGGCTCGCGATGACAACGAAAAACAACTGGCCTTCAATGGGCGTGCTGGTGGCCCTTCTGGCGTGGACTGGCGTCACCTTGGCCGCCGACAAGGTGTATGTCGCCAATGAGGGCGCAGACACGGTCAGCGTGCTCGATGTGGGCTCGTTCAAGGCGTTGTCGACCGTGCGCATGGGCAAGATGCCACACAACGTTCAGGTGTCTCCCGATGGCCAGTTCGCATGGGTGACCAACAACGGCGAACCTGGCCAGACGACAGACGCTGCCGTGCACAAAGGCATGGCCCAGGGCGCCCACGAGGCGATGGCACAGCCCGGTGCGGTCTGGGTCATCGACACCCGGTCCAACGCCGTCGTCGCCAAGGTGCCGGTGGGCACGCACCCGGCCCATGTGGTGGTGTCGCCCGATGGCCGTCTTGGCTACGTCACCAACGGTGGCGACAACACCGTCAGTGTGATTGACACCTCTGCGCGCAGCCTTGTGGCGACCATTGCGGTCGGTCAGTTCCCCCACGGTCTTCGGATCAGCCCGGACGGCAAAGAGCTGTACGTGGCCAATCTCAAGAGTGGCACGGTGTCGGTCGTCGATACCGCCAAGCAAAAGGAAGTGGCACAGGTGCAGGTAGGCAAGGGTCCGGCACAGACCGGATTCACACCAGACGGTCGTTTTGCCTTTGTCTCGCTGTCACAAGAAAACGCCATCGCCGTGATCGACCCAGCTACGCGCCAGGTGGTTCGCAAGATCGGTGTCGGCGCAACGCCCATCCAGCTGTACGCCACACCGGACTCGCGCACACTTTTGGTGGCCAACCAGGGCACGCGCAAAAAGCCTGGCAACACGGTCAGCCTGATCGACCTTCAGACGTTCAAAGTCGCCAAGACCGTTGAGACCGGCGCTGGCGCGCATGGCGTGGTTGTGGACCGCGATGGGCGGTTTGCTTATGTGACAAACCTCTACGCCAATTCGGTCTCCGTGCTTGACTTGACAGAGCGACGGGTCACGAAAACCGTCCCCGTTGGCAAGTCCCCCAACGGCATCAGCATCACGCCTTGACGCACGGGCCAATGGACGCATACCCATTCCATCGAGAGCTGAGCGCCAGTCTGGCGGCGTCCCCGGAGGCGGTGTTCCCGCTGCTGGACGATCCTGTTCGTCTGGCGGCGCACATGGGACAGCGCTCTGCCATGCTTGCCGGCGGCAAGATGCGCACGGAAACGGACGAACGCCTCGGCCAAGAGGTGGGGTCGGTGATCCGCATGTCTGGCCGCATCCTTGGCATGTCCATTTGGCTGGAAGAAGCGGTTGTCGAGCGTGTATCCCCGCAACGCAAGACGTGGGAGACCCTCGGCGAACCACAGCTGTTGGTGATCGGCCGCTACCGCATGGGCTTCGACTTGGCCCAGCGCGGTCAAGGAACTCGGCTGCGTGTCTGGATCGACTACAACCTGCCTTCGTCAAGGTGGCAGCGTTGGCTGGGCAGGCTCTTTGGAGGCATGTACGCAGACTGGTGTGTCCGCAAGATGGTGCAGACGACAGCGCAAGCCGTTAAAGGGAATGTCCGATGAACGGCTACGGGCGGTCACCCGAAGCCCAAGGCATTTCGCCGCGCAGGCAACGCTTGGGCACCACAACGCCCCATCGTGCTGCAACCTGTTCACCGGCAGGCAGGCGCATTGGTCGGGTATTGGGCGGCCAGCTGCCCGTTGATGCCTGTCAAAAATGCAAGCCATGGCTTGCAAAAATTGACTTTCATGGCAAATGTGCAAGCCATGACTGGCAATATTCGACTTCCAGATGAATTAGGGCGCGAACTGTGAACGCGCCGCGAAGCGCTGTGCTTGAGCAAGTCTGCGCTGACTGAAAGAGCTGGCAAAGTGCGTGAAGTCATTTATAGGCTGGTCGGCGACATTCCGATTTGAAGCATGAATGGCGGTTTCCGAGCAAGGTAGACATTGAACGTAGCTGGGATTTGATAACGAGTCTTCAGCCTCCGGTGTCTGCAACGGACTCTAGCAAATCAACGAGCAAACAGGACGGTAAGGGTGTCCACGTCGTCTGGCAGTGCATCGTCGGTTAGTATATCTGGATGCGTTACGTTCTGATGTCGGCAAGCAATTTGACGCCGACTGGACGTGCGAACTCGAAGGATTTGGAATTCAGTCGGTGGGAATGTTGCCGTCTCTGTTGACTAAAGTTGATTAACCAATCACGTTCATCCCTCTATGAGTAGTTTTTTCTTCCTACAAGCTGACAAGAACTTCCAAAATCAAGACTTCATTGAAAGTCTGGAGCACTATGCGAACCGCGAGAAGGAGCAGGTCTACGTCATTTCGCGGCCGTTAAGCGATATCAAGTATCAATACGATCACAAAGATGCGCTGATAGTCCTGACGCCCAAGCGAAAAATTGCGTTCGTAGACTTCTCAGATAGTCCTGGCTCTTTTGAGGAATTTGCCGAAGACTTTATCGAAGACCTTGCATATCTGTCTGACAAGTATCGATACAAGGAGGTAATCGGACGGCCCAGGAGTTGGTCAACCGATCTCACGTTCCGCGCGCAAAATGGGGCGAATTTTTCCATTGAGGAATGGCGTGATCTCAGCAGAATCGATGACCCAGCGAAGCAACGCACGACGGAGCTCTTGGTATCGCTTCTCACCGGCAGTATCAACGATATTGATAGGGTCCGTGCGGACGTTCCAGTCAGCCTCCTGGAGAAGGTCAAGCGCAAGATTCTACTTCTCGATGCTGATCAGACGAGGTTTGTATACGACCAACTAGAGAAGAAGATTGTTCGGATTCAGGGCTTGTCTGGGACTGGGAAAACTGAACTTCTGTTGCATAAGCTGAAGGATCTTTATGTAAACAACGCCGACTCAAAGATCCTATTCACATGCCACAACAAAATTCTTTCTGATTCGCTCAGTAAGCGAATCCCCGACTTCTTTAACTTCATGAAAGTCGAGGAGCAAATTTCCTGGAAAGAACGACTTTGGTGTGTTCATGGGTGGGGCTCACAACGCGATCCGAATTCGGGGGCGTACCGACTGATCTGCGCAAAGTACGACATTCCTTTCTATCGCTTCTCACATTCCATGTCCTTTGATGATGCATGCAGGATGGCTCTTGATGCGATCAACGCCAAGGGTGTAATCGAGCCTGCTTTCGACTACATGCTGATAGATGAAAGCCAAGACTTCACCGATACGTTCATATCACTTTGCGAGAAAGTGACTCGCCATACGATCTATGTGGCAGGTGACATTTTTCAAGGCATCTTTGATGAACGCATCACACCAGAGATTCAGCCGGACTTACTTCTCAGTAAGTGCTACAGAACGGACCCGCGGACATTGATGATTTCCCATGCAATTGGCATGGGACTTCTCGAGCCTGAAAAGTTGAGATGGCTTGATGATCCAGAGTGGGAGGCGTGTGGATACATCGTCGAAAAAGGTGCCGGTGGCTCTCCCTACAGACTCAAGCGTGAGCCACTTCGTCGTTTTGAAGATATTGATAACACTGTTCCCAGCGTCGTAATCGAAGAGCTGCAACCCCACTTCTGGACAGGGGTAGCTCCGGCCATCATCTCTGCGATCAAGAAGCTTCAGGCCGAAAATCCTTCGCTGACCCCCGATGATGTAGGCATCATTTTGCTCGATGCGCAAACTTCCAGTTATCGGGCCGCAGATCAACTGCAGTTGCTCGCGCCACGAGAGCTTGGATGGGAGGTAAACAAGGCTTACGAAAGTAAGCGGCGCGAGCGCGGCCAACTATTCATCAGCAATAGAAACAACGTCAAGGGACTTGAATTCCCGTTTGTCATCTGCGTTGCTGAACGAGTTAGCAAAAGTCCAATTTATCGCAATGCACTCTACATGACTATGACGCGGTCGTTTATCCAGACGCGGGTGATCATTTCGGCAGAGCAGAATGTCCAATTCCTCGAGTACATCCGTGACGGTCTCGACCAGATCAATAGAGTCGGTGTGCTCGAAGTGGCCCCCCCGACTGCAATGGAACAGGAGAAGATCAAGACCAGGTTTAAGGCTGTGACCAACGCTATTTCCTACTTTGATCAGGTAGAGATGCTTTGCGATGAGCTAGATGTCGAGCAGCGATATCGCCAGAAAATCAAAAATACTCTGGACGCGATGTCGGACAGCGGCCAAGAGCAACTTGATCTTGAATCAATGCGGGAAACCATCGAAACAGTCTACGCTGCGTTGCGAAAACCTAGGAGGTAAGGTGCCTAAGCTCGAGACCATCAGCCTCGATCGCTTTCAAGTCACGCCCTTCAAGCGTGCGATACGTACAAAGCGAGACGTAATTGCGATCTGGATGCACGCCCTGAAGGCATTTCTCATCGGCGAAAATTTCGTCGAAGAGCAAGATCGAGTCGGCAGTTTGACCATCTCTATTTCGGCGATGAGCAGGCTGTTCTGTGAAACCGAGCAGGGTAAGAAATCGTACTCAGTCGGATTCCCATTCAAATTAAAGGACGAGGACGGCGAGCGCATATTCCTGTCGCGTGGAAACTATCTATTGAATAGCAAGACCACCAGTGAAATTCTGGCACTTATCGCGGATAACAATGCACTCGATAGGCCGGACTTCTATACGTTTGTGGAAGCCGTTGAGGAAATCACCGCAGACGACGAGAATGCCTGGGGCTTGCTGCGTGAACTGATGCTTGCGGAGGATGGGTATATTCGGTATGACTGGGATGTCGATCGGAAAGACGGAAATATGCATCCCGAGCATCATTTTGATGTCTGCTATTCGAGTGAGGCCACTTACAAAGTAGGACTTTCGACGGCAGCCACTCGAGATGTTTTCATCGATATGCTTGATCTCGAAACCGATTGTCACTTCCTCACTCCGGCGCCCAAGTAGGTTCTACCGAACCGCCGCGATCGAGAAAAGACGAAATTCACATCGCAGCGATCGCAATCTACTCCAGGTCAACGCCTAGCAGTTGACTGTCACACCGCTCTTGGACGCTTAGCAAAGGGCGGCTTGGATCCTGATTCAATGACCAGAAGGCGCGGCATAGCATTAGTCGGATGGCTGTGGCCGACGGGCCGTAATCGCTGCAAACCAGTCCATCCCCAGTCCCCCACCTCACCAACTCCACAACGTTCCATCGTGCTGCAGCCGGTTCACCGGCAGATAAGCCCGTTGGTACGGGTATTTCGCGGCCAGTTTCTCGTCGATGTCCACGCCGTGGCCGGGTGACTCGCCGCAATACATCATGCCGCGCTCAAAGCGCCAGTCGTGCGGGAAGACCGACAGCATTTCTTCGCTGTGCGGCATGTATTCCTGCACGCCAAAGTTGGGCACCCAGGTGTCAAAGTGCAGGGCTGCGCCCATGCACACGGGCGACAGGTCGGTGGCGCCGTGGCAGCCGGTGCGCACCTGGTACAGGCTGGCCAGGTCGGCGATTCGCCGCAGGTGGGTGATGCCGCCTGCGTGGACCACGGTGGTGCGGATGTAGTCGATCAGTTGTTTTTCGATCAGGGTTTTGCAGTCCCAGATGCTGTTGAAAATCTCGCCCACCGCAATCGGCGTGGTGGTGTGGTGACGTATCCACTGGAAGGCGTCCTGGTTCTCGGCCGGGGTCGGGTCTTCCATCCAGAACATCCGCACGGGCTCCAGCGCTTTGCCCAACTGCCCCGCCTCGATGGGCGTCAGGCGGTGGTGCACGTCGTGCAACAGATGGATGTCGGGCCCCACGGCTTCGCGCACGGCTTCAAACAGGCCGGGCGTGTGGCGCAAATATTTTTCGGTGCTCCAGTCGTGCTCGCTGGGCAAATTGCCGTCGGCGGGTTCGTACATGCGCTGGGTGCCGCTCACGCCGTACACCTTGTTCAGGCCCGGCACGCCGCTTTGGGCGCGGATGGCCAGGTAGCCTTCTTCCTTGTGGCGCAACACTTCGTCGACCGTCTCGGCGGTGTCGCGGCCATTGGCGTGGCCATAGACCATCACGCCGGTGCGGCTGCGCCCGCCCAGCAACTGGTACAGCGGCATGCCCGCCATCTTGGCCTTGATGTCCCACAGCGCCGTGTCCACTGCGGCGATGGCGCTCATGGTCACCGGGCCGCGCCGCCAGTAGGCGCCTTTGTAGAGGTATTGCCAGATGTCTTCGATCTGCTGCGGGTCACGCCCGATCAGGCAGGGGATGAGGTGGTCTTCGAGGTAGCTGACCACGGCCAGTTCGCGGCCGTTGAGCGTGGCGTCGCCAATGCCTGTGACGCCCTGGTCGGTCTCGATCTTGAGCGTGACGAAGTTGCGGCCAGGGCTGCAGACGATGACGCGGGCGGCGGTGATTTTCATGGCTCAGGCGTTCTGTTCAAGCAGTTGCTGGATGGCCGCGTCCACGCCGTGCTGCAGGATTTGCTGGTGCCAGTGCGTCACGCGGGCGGTCCACGCGGCGTGGCCGGGCAGGGCGTTGCCCCACAGGTCTTGGCGGGCCAGCAGGGCGCGCACGCAGGCTTCGGGTTCGGTGCGTTGTGCAACACCGATGGCCATCAGGCTTTCGGCTTGCGGGTCGTTCAAGGCGTAGGCCTCGCCTTGTTCGTCCACGCCCAGCGTGTAGCGCAAGAACACGGCCGCAGCCAACGCATGGTGTTCAAACGAAGCGCCTTGTGCCATTTGCCCCAGCACCGAAGGCGGCCAGCGTTGCGGGATCTTTTGTGAACTGTCGGTGGCGATTTGGTGCACGCTGTGCTTGAGGTACGGGTTGCCAAAGCGCGTGATCAGCGCGTCGCGGTAATCGGCCCAGTCGTGGCGGGCGAGGTGCGGGGCCACTTCGCGGCTCATCAGGCGTTCCACGAACGTGCCGATGTGGGGTGTGCCAATGCAGTCGGCGATGCAGGCGCGCGCCGTGACCGCGCCCATCAAGGCCATGGCCGAGTGGCTGCCGTTGAGCATGCGCAGCTTGGCTTCTTCGTAGCTGTGCACATCGCCTGTCACGCGCACGCCGGCGCTTTGCAGCAGGGCCGCATCGGCCGGGTCGGCAAAACGGTCTTCGATCACCCATTCCCAAAAGGCTTCGGTGCTCAGGGCGCAGGTGTCCTGCAGGCCCAGCGCTGCGTGGGCCGCAGCGGTGACTTCTGGTGTGGCTGCAGGCACGATGCGGTCCACCATGCTGCAAGGAAATGCGCAATGGGCTTGCACCCAGTGCACCACATCGGCGTCGTTGGCCGTGGCCGCGGCGGACACCAGCGCTTGCAGTTGGTGGCCATTGCTTTGCAGGTTGTCGCATGACGCGATGGTCAAGCCGGGCAAACCGCCTTGTTGGCGCAAGCGCAAGCCATCCAGCAGCAAGCGGGCCAATGTGGGCGTGTAGCCTTTTTCGGTGACCGTGATCGTGACCCAGCGTGTGCTGGGCGCGGCGATGGCTTGCACCACCGCATCGCGTGCGGTGGTGGCCACGTCCATGCGCCACAGGGCGCCGGGCACGCGCCATTGCACGCCTTGCGCCGAGGCAATCCGCACGGCATACAAGCCGTCCTGTGCGCGCAGTTGATTGACCAAATCCGGCCGTGTCATGCCCACGCCGTGAATGCCCCAGCGCATGTCGCCACCCGCCAGCAGTTGGTCAAACACCATGGCTTGGTGCGCGCGGTGGAAGGCGCCCAGCCCCAGGTGCACCACACCGGGCGCGTGGCCCGTGCGGTCATAGGTCGGGACGTGGATGGTGCTGGGTACGCGGTGGCGTGTGGCGGTGGACAACTGCATGGCGGTGGTGTCGTGTTCAGCGTTGTTTCAGTTTTTGCTCGGCCGCTTCAATCTCGGCCCAGGTGGCCTCATCGATCCAGATGCCCTGGCGTTCGCGTTCGATGCGGGCCGCCCGCTCGGGCTCGCCTGCCAGCTTCACGCCGGTGCTGTCGGGGGCATTCGGGCTTTGGCGCAACCAGTCTGCAAAGGCTTGCGCTTCTTGCTCGAACTGGGGTTGGGTGCCCAGACGCACCGGATCGATCAGCATCGTCAGCATGCTGTTGATCACGGCGCGTTGGTTGTCCGCCTCTTGGTGCCAGGTGCCGCCACCGGTCAACGCACCGCCCAACAGTTCGCAGGCAACGGCCATGCCAAAACCCTTGTGGTCGCCAAAGGTCATGAGTGCACCAAACAAACCGTTGGATTGCGGCACCACCACCACGCCGGGGTCGGTGGTGGGGTGGCCGTGTTCGTCGATCAGGTGGCCGAGGGGCACTTGCTCGCCCTTGTTGTGCGCCACGCGCATCTTGCCTTGCGCCACGCGGCTGGTGGCAAAGTCCAGCACGAAGGGCGCGCGGTTGCCCATGGGCACGCCAATGCAGCAGGGGTTGGTGCCAAAGCGGCCATCGCCGCCGCCAAAGGGGGCCACCACCGGACGCGAGAGCACGTTCACAAAATGCATCGATACCAGGCCTTGGGCCGCGGCCATTTCGGCAAAGTGGCCGATGCGGCCCAGGTGGTGCGAACGGCGCAGGGCCACGGTGCACACCCCATGCTGCTTGGCGCGCTCGATGCCCATTTGCATGGTCTGCACCCCCGTGATCTGGCCGTAGCCGCGCTGACCGTCCAGGGTCAACAGGGGGCCGGTGTCAAGCACCACCTTGACCCCGGTGTTGGGCGAGAGCCCGCCTTCAAGCACCGCGTCCACATAGCGCGGCACCATGCCCACGCCGTGCGAGTCGTGCCCGCTCAGGTTGGCCATGACCAGGTTGTCGGCCACTTGGGCGGCTTCTTCCGGTGTGCTACCCGCTTGTTCAATGATGCGGGCGACTTTGGTGCGCAGGTCTTGCGCTGAAATGGTGTGGCTCATAGGGGTCTTGTCGTCTGTAAAAAATTCATCAGAACGGTTTGCACCGATGGTCTTGGCAGGTCGGTGGCTTTAGCCCCGACATGGGCGCTGGGTGCGCCAGCCTGCGGCCGAGGCATTCGCGCGCAGGGGCGCGCTCCCACAGGGGTTCGGGGTTTTTGTGGGAGGCCGCCCCTGCGGCCGAAAGCTGTTCTTGCACAGTCAAAATCTGCCCCATGGTTCACATCACCGCGCCGACTTGCCAGGGCACGAATTCGTTTTGCCCATAGCCATGGCGTTCGCTCTTGGTGGGCTCGCCCGATGCGGCAGCCAGCATCATCTCGAAAATGCGTTGCCCCATTTCGGCAATGCCCACGTCGCCGTCCACGATCTCGCCGCAGTTGAGGTCCATGTCCTCTTCCTGTTTTTGCCACAGGGCCGTGTTGGTGGCGAGTTTCAGGCTGGGCGACGGCGCGCAGCCGTAAGCACTGCCACGCCCGGTGGTAAAGCAAATCAGGTTGGCACCGCCCGCCACCTGGCCTGTGGCGCTGACCGGGTCGTAGCCGGGGGTGTCCATGTAAACAAAGCCTTTGGCGGTGACGGGTTCGGCGTATTCGTAAACCGCTTGCAGGTTGCTGGTGCCCCCTTTGGCGACGGCACCCAGTGATTTTTCGAGGATGGTGGTCAGCCCGCCCGCCTTGTTGCCGGGGGAGGGGTTGTTGTTCATTTCACCGCCGTTGAGTGCGGTGTAGTTTTCCCACCAGCGGATGCGCTCAATGAGTTTGTGCGCCACTTCGGGTTGCACGGCGCGGCGTGTCAGCAAATGCTCGGCCCCGTAGATTTCGGGGGTTTCGCTCAGGATGGCGGTGCCGCCGTGTTGCACCAGCAAGTCCACCGCCGCGCCCAGTGCCGGGTTGGCGCTGATGCCGGAATAACCATCCGAGCCACCGCATTGCAAGCCGACGGTGAGGTGTTCGGCGCTGCAAGGCACGCGTGTGATGGCGTTGGCGCGGGGCAGCATGTCTTCGATCAGGGCAATGCCTTTTTCTACCGTCAGGCGTGTGCCGCCGGTGTCTTGTATGTTGAACACTTTGAGCGTGTCGCCCTCGCGCAAACGGCTGTGCGCCAGCCAGGTGTTGAGTTGGTTTGCCTCACAGCCCAAGCCCACCACCACCACGCCCCAGAAGTTGGCGTGCGTGGCGTAACCGGCCAATGTGCGCTCGAGCAACTGGATGCCCAGACCTTCGGTGTCCATGCCGCAGCCGGTGCCGTGGGTCAGCGCCACCACACCATCCACATTCGGAAAGCCGGCCAGTGCTTGCGGGTTGTTGCGTTTGGAAAAGTGGTCGGCAATGGCCCGTGCGGCGGTCGCCGAGCAGTTGACACTGGACAGCACACCGATGTAGTTGCGTGTGGCCACGCGGCCATCGGCGCGCGGGTAACCCATGAAGGTGGCGTGTTGGCGCACCGGCTCGGGTTTCACGTCCTGGCCGATGGCGTAGTCGCGCTCGAACTGGCCTTTCTCGGGGCCCATGTTCAGGTTGTACGTGTGCACATGCTCACCGGGTGCAATGGCCTGCGATGCAAAGCCGATGATCTGGTTGTAGCGGCGCACCGGCTCACCCACGGCGATGGCGCGGGTGGCGATTTTGTGGCCCGGTGGCACCAGGCCGCGCACGGCCACACCGTCCACGGTGGTGCCGCTCATGAGTTGGGTGCGGGCGATGACCACGTCATCGGCCGGATGCAAGCGAATGAAGCCCGTCATGGCAAAACCTCAATAAAACTGCTTGGGCAACCACAGCACCAGGCTGGGGAAGTAGGTGATGACGGCCAGGCTGCCCAGCAAGGGAAACAGCCAGGGCAAGATGGCGCGGGTGGTGGCTTCCACGCTCAGGCGCGCCACCCGGGCCAGCACAAACAGCACCATGCCCATGGGTGGGTGCAGCAGGCCGATCATCAGGTTGAGCACCATGACCAGGCCGAAGTGCACCAGGTCAATGCCCAGTTTCTGGCAAATGGGCACCAGGATGGGCACCAGGATGGTGATGGCCGCAGTGGGCTCCAGGAAGCAACCGACAAACAGCATCAGCAAGTTGGCCAGCAGCAGGAACATCCAGGGCTCTTGTGTGAAACCCAGCACCCATTCGCTGATGGCAGTGGTCACGCCGGTGGCGGTGAGCATCCAGCCAAAGATGCTGGCGGCAGCGACGATGAACAGCACGGTGGCGGTCGTCTCGACCGTGTCCAGGCAGATCTTCACGAACATCTTGAAGTTGAGCGTGCGGTACCAGAAGAAGCCCAGCGCAATGGCCCAGAAGCAGGCGGCAATCGCGCCCTCGGTGGGGGTGAACACACCGGTGGTCATGCCGCCAATCAGCAGCACGGGGGTCATGATGGGCAAGACGGCCTGGAAGTCGAAAAGTTTGTCGGCTGCGAACAAAACGACCAAGGCCACAAAGACGGTGAGTTGCGGGGGGGTGCCCATGGCCGTGACCGACCACCAGATGGCCAAGGGCCAGCCGATGACCACGGCGGTTTCAATCAGGGCCTTGATGACTTTGGGCCACTCGAATTTCACATCGGCGCCCCAGCCGTTTTTGTGCGCGAAGTAAGCCACGGTGAGCATCATCAAAATGGCCATCAGGATGCCTGGCAAGATGCCCGCCAGGAACAAGGCACCGACGGAAACGTTGGCCATCATGCCGTAGATCACAAAAGGCAGGCTGGGCGGAATGATGGGGCCGAGCGTGGCCGAAGCGGCCGTGACGCCGACGGCAAACTCGGTGCTGTAGCCATGGTCTTTCATGGCCTTGATCTCGATAGTGCCCAGGCCTGCGGCGTCGGCGATGGCCGTGCCGCTCATGCCGGCAAACACGACCGAGCCGACCACGTTGACGTGGCCCAGGCCGCCTTTGAGCCAGCCGACCAGGGCCAGCGCGTAGTTGTAGATGCGGTTGGTGATGCCCGCGTTGTTCATCAGGTTGCCGGCCAGGATAAAGAAGGGAACGGCCAGCAAGGGAAAGCTGTCGATGCCCGAGACCATGCGGTGGATGACCACAAACGACGGTGAACTTTCGACGAAAAACAAATACAGCAAGGACGCGCCCGCCATGGCGATGGCCACTGGAATGCCGCCGCTCATGAGAATGAGGAAAAGGATTTTCAACATGGGAAATCTTTCAGGAGGGGCTGTTTCAGCGGTCGGTCATTTCGGAATCGGGGCGTTGTAAAACGGTGTAACCCCGTTGCCAGTGCACGCGCGCAACCCAGATGGCGCGAACGCACATGGCGGCAAAACCGACCATGACCACGCCATAAATCAGGTTCATGGGCAAGTCAATGATGGTCATCTTGTAGCTGCCCAGCTTGCTCATCATTTGACCGGTGAGGGCGGTGGCTGCTGCAAAGAAAGCCACCCGCATCACATCGACCACGGTGCCCATGGTGCGTGCCAGCCATTCGGGCATGAAGCGGTAAAAAAAGTCCACCTGGATGTGGTTGTTTTTGGCGACGCCGATGGTCGCGCCGGTGAACACGGTGGCGATCAGCAAGTAGCGTGCAATTTCTTCGGTCCACGAGGCCGAGTCGTTCATCACGTAGCGCGTGATGAACTGGTAAAAAACGGTGGCGCCCAGCGCCCAGAAAAAAGCCAAGGCCACCCAGGCTTCGATGGGCGTGCCGGACAGATCCACGTCAGCGTCGGTGGCGTGAAACTGGCCATCGTCGCCCATGACTTTGGGCATGGCATCCAGATCGGGAAGGTCGCTCATGGGGAGTCCTTGAATTCAAGAAAGGCCGCAGGTCGGGCGCTGACGCGCGGCGCCGACCTGCGGTGTGTCCGGCCTTATTTGGCGGCCTGGATTTTGTCGAAGTCAGAGCGGGTGAAGCCCATCGATTCGAGGGTGGCGTTCTTCAGCACCGCGTCCTGGAAGGACTTGCGGTCCACCGGAACGATTTGCAGGCCTTTTTTCTTGAACTCATCGACCAATTCGGCTTCACGTTTTTTGATCTTGGCGGTAGACCGGCTGGCCGCTTCACGCGTCACTTCGGTGAACATCGTCTTTTCGGCATCGCTGAGCTTGTTCCACAGATGGGGCGCGATCTGGGTGGTCAGGCCGTCCACGATGTGGCCCGTCAGCATGATGGCTTTTTGCACTTCGAAGAACTTCTTGGCTTCGATGGTGGTCAGCGGATTTTCCTGGGCCTCTACGGTGCCGTTTTGCAAAGCCAGGTAGACCTCGGCAAAAGCGATCGGCGTGGGGTTGGCGCCGCAAGACTTGGGGGTGGCTGTGTAGGCGGGCACATCCGGCACGCGGATCTTCAGCCCCTTCATGCCGGCGCAGTTGGTGAAGGGTTTTTGCGCGGTGGTGTGGCGTGCACCATAGTAGGTGTAGGCCGTCATCTGGATGCCGGTTTTTGCGCGGTACTCGTTCACCATGTCCTGGAAGACGGGGCTCTTGGAGTAGGCGATCAGGTGGTCGGCATCGCGGAAGATGAAGGGGTAGTAGGCAATGCCAAAGCGCGGGTAGGTGCGGGCGGCGAACGAGGTGCCGCTGATGATCATGTCGACCGTGCCCAGGGTCAGGCCCTGGTTGATGTCGGTTTCCTTGCCCAGCGTGGAGGCGGGGAAGACCTGGATGTCGAACTTGCCGTTGCTGCGTTTTTTGATTTCTTCAGCCGCCCAGACCGAGTCGACGTGGTAGGGCTCGGAGGTCTCGTAGACGTGCGCCCATTTCAGCTTTTGCTGGGCCTGCGCGCCGGTGCTGACCAGCAGGCTGCCGATCGCGACGGTGCCCAGGGCGGCCAGGGTTTTCAGGGTCAATCTTTTGCTCATCGTTGTCTCCTCATGGTTTTGAAAAAAATTGCTGACGCGAAAACTGCATACCCCTATCGGGCGGGAGCGCGGCGCCAGCTCGCGCTGTATCTCTTGTGGGCTTGTTTCAGGTGTTTTTGCATGGCTTTGCGCGCGCCTGCGCTGTCGCGTGCCTCGATGGCGTCCAGCACCACCTGGTGTTCGGCAATGGCGGCTTGCCAAGCGGCGGGGTGCTCGAAGTAGTCGCCCAGCCGCTCAAACAAAGGGCCGTTGCGGGCTTGCCAATAGCGCTGCACGGTGTCGAGCAACACGCTGTTGCCGCAGGCCTGTGCGATGCCTTCGTGAAAGGCTTCGTCGCCCCGGCGCGGGATTTCGTCGCGGGCGGCTTCCAGCTTCATTTTTTGCAAACCGTTGCGGATGGCTTGCAAGTCTTTCTTTTGGGCGTGTTGAGCGGCCAGGGCGGCCACTTCGGCCTCGACCAGAATGCGCGCACTCATGACTTCGAGGGGGCCCCATTCGGCGGGGGCATCGCTTGGGCTGGCGTTCGCCTTGTTTTTGGCCGGGGTGGTGCTTTGCACGTAAATGCCTGAACCGGTGCGCACTTCGATCATGCCTTCCACCTCGAGCGCAATCAGCGCCTCGCGCACCGATGGGCGGCTCACACCCAGTTGGGTGGCCAGGTCACGCTCTGCGGGCATGCGTGATCCCACCGCGAATTCGCCTGAACGCATCAGCTGCCGCAGCTGTTCGGCAATCTGGCGGTACAGGCGCTGGGGTTCAACGGTTTGGATGGGCATGTGGCAGATCAGGGATAACGCGAATTGGACAAGTGGTCAGACCAGTTGCACAATCATCACATGTTCAGATTTGTCCGGTCAAGCCATTTCAGCTCCGCACAAACCCGCATGTTCATCGCCTCATTTTTCCCATGCACAACACCACCATTGACCGTGTGAGTCTGCGGCAAGTCAACTTGCCGCCCAAGGTTTTGCGCACCGATGCCATTCAGTCTTTTGTGACGCAAGAAACCCTCTTGCTCACGCTGCACTGCAGTGACGGCATCGATGCCACCGGTTACGCCTACACGATTGGCACCGGCGGCTCTTCGGTGCTGGCCTTGCTGAAAGACCATCTGGTGCCGCGCCTGATCGGGCGCGATCCGGTGATGGTTGAGGCGATCTGGAAGGATTTGTTTTTTCATACCCACGCCACGGCGGTGGGGGCCATGACCAGTTTGGCGCTGGCCTGCGTGGACACGGCCTTGTGGGACTGGCGCGGACAAAGTCAAGGTTTGCCGCTGTGGCGTTTGCTCGGTGGTGCGCAGTCCCGTGTGCCGCTGTACACCACGGAAGGCGGCTGGCTGCATTTGTCGCCCCAGGCCCTGGTGGACCAAACCCTGGAGGCGCAAGCCCAGGGCTTCAAGGGGGCCAAGATCAAGATCGGACGGCCCCATGTGAGCGAAGACGTGGCCCGACTGGCGGCGGTGCGCGACGCGGTGGGGCCGGGGTTTGAATTGATGACCGATGCCAACCAGGGCTTCAACCGGGCCGAGGCGGTGCGCCGTGCGCGGGCGTTCGATGGTTTGGGGCTGGCCTGGATCGAGGAGCCCCTGCCTGCCGAAGATGTGTCGGGGCACCGCCAGTTGCGTGAACACACCACGATTCCTGTGGCGGTGGGCGAGTCGATGTACCACCCGATGCAGTTCCGTGAATACCTGGAGCAAGGTGCTTGCTCGATCGTGCAGCCCGATGTGGCGCGCATCGGGGGCATCACCCCCTGGATCAAAACCGCGCATTTGGCAGAAACCTTTGACGTGGCGGTGTGCCCGCACTTCCTGATGGAGCTGCATGTCAGCCTGTGCGCGGCGGTGCCCAACGCCAGCTGGGTGGAATACATTCCGCAGCTGGACGACATCACCACGTCGCGCATGCAGGTGGCGCAAGGCTTTGCGCATCCACCCGAAACCCCGGGCCTGGGCATCGCCTGGGACTGGGCCGCCATCCACCAACGACAAACGACACAACTGGAGATGCAAGCACCATGAGACTCAAAGGAAAAACCGCACTGGTGACCGCGGCCGGACAAGGCATTGGTCAAGCGGCGGCATTGGCCATGGCCGCTGAAGGTGCCACTGTTTATGCGACCGATGTGAACGCCGAATTGCTCAAGTCCTACCAAGGTATGGCGAACGTGCACACCGCGGTGCTGAACGTGCTCGACAAAGACGCCATTGCGCGCCAGGTGGCCAGCATGGACCGCATCGATGTGGTCTTCAACTGCGCGGGCTTTGTGCACAACGGCAACATCGAGCAGGCCCGTGACGAAGAGTGGGAATTTGCTTTCAACCTGAATGTGCGTTCGCAGTTCTGGATGATCCAGGCCGCGATTCCCAAAATGGTGGCGCAGTTCGAGAAAGACGGACACGGCGGCAGCATCATCAACATGGCCAGCGTGTGTTCAAGCGTGAAGGGCTTGCCCAACCGGTTCATTTACGGCACCAGCAAGGCGGCCGTCATTGGCCTGACCAAGAGCGTGGCCGCCGACTATGTGCGCCAGGGCGTCCGCTGCAATTGCATCTGCCCCGGCACGGTGGACACGCCTTCGCTGCAAGACCGCATCAACAGCTACGCTGATCCGGTGCAGGCCCGCAAGGACTTCATCAACCGCCAGCCCATGGGCCGTCTGGCGCAGGCGCACGAGATCGCGCCCATCGTCACCTTCCTCGCATCGGACGAGTCCATCTTCGCCACGGGCAACGCCTACATGGTCGATGGCGGCATGACCATTTGATGGCCAGAAAGACAGCATGAATTTATTGGACATGAAAGGCCGCCACGCGGTCATCACCGGTGCTGCCACGGGTTTGGGTTATGCCATTGCACAGCGCATGCTCGCGTCGGGTGCACGCGTGACCATTTGGGACCGCGATGTGGCTGGCATGGTCAAGGCGGCCGAGTCATTGCGTCAGGGGCCGATGGGTGCCGTGGTCAACACGGTGCAGGTCGATGTGGCCAGCCACGACTCGGTGCTGCTGGCCACCGCGCAAACCACCGCCCTGGCGCCCGTGGACGTGCTGGTCAACAGCGCCGGCATCACCGGCCCCAACACCAAGGTCTGGGACTATCCTGTGGATGCCTGGAAGCAGGTGTTCGATGTGAACGTGCACGGCTTGTTCCATTGCTGCCGAGAACTCAGCGCTCACATGAAGGCGCGCAACTACGGCCGCATCGTCAACATCGCTTCGGTGGCGGGCAAGGATGGCAATCCGAACGCCAGCGCTTACAGTGCCAGCAAGGCGGCGGTCATTGGCTTGACCAAATCGCTGGGCAAAGAGCTGGCCGACACGGGGGTGCGCGTCAACTGTGTCACCCCGGCGGCGGTGAAGACGGCGATTTTTGATCAAATGACGCCCGAGCACATCCAGTTCATGTTGTCCAAGATCCCGATGGCCCGCTTTGGCGAGCCCGAAGAAGTTGCCGCCATGGTGACCTGGCTGAGCACCGAAGAATGTTCGTTTTCCACTGGCGCGGTTTTTGACCTCTCTGGTGGGCGTTCCACCTATTGATTATTTTTTCACTGAAAGGCAGTTATGAAACTCGTTCGCTATGGCCAACCCGGCAAGGAAAAACCCGGTCTGATCGATGCCGATGGCCGCTTGCGCGACTTGAGTGGCGTGGTCAAGGACATCTCTCCCGAGCTGCTGGGTGACAAGGCGCTGGCCAAGCTGGCCAAAGTCAAGACCGACAAGCTGCCTTTGGTGCGCGGCAAAAAGCGTTTTGGCACACCCATCTCAAGCACCAGCAAGTTCATCGCCATTGGCCTGAACTACGCTGACCATGCGGCCGAGTCGGGCATGCCGATTCCCAAAGAGCCCATCGTGTTCACCAAGGCCATCTCGTGCATCCAGGGCGCGGACGACGATGTCATGCTGCCCAAAGGCTCCAAGAAGTCCGACTGGGAAGTCGAATTGGGCATCGTCATTGGCACCCGCGCACGTTATGTGTCGCAAAAAGACGCGATCAGTCATGTGGCTGGTTACTGCGTGGTCAACGACGTGAGCGAGCGCGAATACCAGCTGGAGCTGGGCGGCAGCTGGGACAAGGGCAAGGGTTGCGACACCTTCGGCCCCGTCGGCCCTTGGTTGGTGACCCGAGACGAGGTGCCCAACCCGCAGGCTTTGGGCATGTGGCTGGACGTGAACGGTGTGCGCATGCAAACCGGTAGCACCAAGACCATGATTTTTGGTGTGGCCAAATTGGTCAGCTATGTGAGCCAGTTCATGACGCTGGAGCCCGGTGACATCATCACCACCGGCACGCCGCCCGGCGTGGGCATGGGCATCAAAAAGGATGGCCAGCCCGCCCCGGTGTTCCTCAAGCGCGGCGATGTCATGCGCTTGGGCATTGATGGTTTGGGCGAGCAAAGCCAGAAAGTGGTGGCTTTCAAGGCTTGATTGCCAGGCTTTGAATGAAGCCATGTCGGGGCACCCTGATTTACCCTGATGTATGCAGGGTCGTCTTGAATTGTCAGGTTTTTGGTGCAAAATAGAACGACCGTTCTTTTTTGTACCCCATGACCGACCGCAAAACATCCTCCAAAGCCGAACACGCGCCCGCCGCCGAGGTGGGGCGGCGCGTCTTGATTAAGGGCCAGCAAACCAAGGCCGTGATCATTG
Organism: Burkholderiaceae bacterium; assembly: GCA_919902775.1. Classification (GTDB taxonomy): domain Bacteria; phylum Pseudomonadota; class Gammaproteobacteria; order Burkholderiales; family Burkholderiaceae_C; genus Limnohabitans_A. The sequence goes on along the minus strand of CAKKRJ010000015.1, from coordinate 39,037 downwards.
ATGCCGCCTTGGGCCTGGCTTCGCAAATTGGCCTGGAAGGTTTGTCCATTGGCGCCCTGGCCGAGGTCACGGGCATGAGCAAGTCGGGTGTTTTTGCCCACTTTGGCTCGCGCGAAGAACTTCAGATTTCCGTCATCCGCGAATACCACGACCGCTTTGAAGCCGAGGTGTTTTACGCGGCCATGCAACAGCCCCGTGGCGTGCCGCGCCTGCAGGCGCTGTTTGACAACTGGATGGTGCGGACCTCCGCAGAAATCGATTCCGGCTGCATCTACATCAGCGGTGCGGTGGAGTTCGATGACCGCACCGGCCCCGTGCGCGATGCGCTGGCTTCATCCGTGGGCACTTGGCAAAGCGCCTTGCGCCGTGCCGTCGAGCTGGCCCAGGAAGAGGGGCAGCTCAGCCGCGCATCCGACGCGCACCAGATCGCGTTTGAAATCCATGGCCTGATCCTGGCCTTGCACTACGAAGCGCGCTTCTTGCGCAACAGCCAAGCCACCGAGCGCGCGCGCCAGGGGTTTGCGCACATTCTGGCCCGCTACGCGGTGCCTTCGGGCAACGCAGCGTCGGGGGATCGTGCCTTGCGTGCCCCCGCCAAGCGGGTGTCGGCGCCCAAGCCGACCGTCTCCCGGCGCACCAACGCCGCCCACTGATTTCTGTTCTCATCCACTTTTCACCCCCATTGATTCAAGGAGCTGCCATGCCCGTCTACAACCCGCCCCTTCGTGACATGCAGTTTGTCTTGCACGAGTTGCTCCATGTGGGCGATGCGCTCAAGGCCTTGCCCCCCCATGCCGAGACCGACGCCGACACCATCAACGCGGTGCTTGAAGAAGGTGGCAAGTTCGCGGCCGAAGTGGTGTTCCCGATCAACATCTCGGGCGACACCCAGGGCTGTCAGCTCAACCGCGAGACGCACGATGTCAAGGCCCCCGATGGTTTCAAGGCCGCTTATGCGCAATACGTTGCCGGTGGCTGGCCTTCGCTCAGTTGCGACCCCGAGTACGGTGGTCAGGGTTTGCCGTTTGTGGTGAACCAGTGCTTTTACGAAATGCTCAATTCGTCCAACCAGGCCTGGACCATGTACCCCGGCCTGTCACACGGTGCCTACGAGGCGCTGCATGCGCATGGCACACCCGAGCAAAAAGCCCTGTACCTGCCGAAGCTGACCAGCGGCGAATGGACCGGCACCATGTGCCTGACCGAGCCGCATTGCGGCACCGACCTGGGCCTGCTGCGCACCAAGGCCGAACCGCAGGCCGACGGGACTTACCGCATCACGGGACAAAAGATTTTCATCAGCGCGGGCGAACACGACCTGGCGCCCAACATCGTGCACCTGGTGCTGGCCCGTTTGCCCGATGCGCCGCCCGGCAGCAAAGGCATCAGCTTGTTCGTTGTGCCCAAATTCAAGGTGGCCGCAGACGGCAGCATGGGTGAGCGCAATGGCATTCACTGTGGCGGCATCGAACACAAGATGGGCATCCACGGCAACGCCACCTGCCAGATGGTGCTTGACGAGGCGGTGGGCACGTTGGTGGGGCAGCCCAACAAGGGCCTGCAAGCGATGTTTGTGATGATGAACGCGGCCCGCCTGGGGGTGGGCAACCAGTCGCTGGGCCTGACCGAAGTGGCCTACCAAAATGCCCTGGCCTACGCCAAAGACCGTGTGCAGATGCGCTCCCTCACCGGGGTGAAGGCGCCAGGCAAACCCGCCGACCCGATCATCGTGCACCCCGATGTGCGCCGCATGCTGATGACGGCCAAGGCCTATGCCGAAGGGGGCCGTGCGCTGGCTTGCTACTGCGCCTTGCTGCTCGACAACGAAGTCCACCACCCCGACGAGGCGGTGCGTGCTGAATCTGCCGAGCTGGTGGCCTTGCTCACGCCCATCGTGAAAGCCTTCACCACCGAAAACGCCTGGCAAGCCACCACCGAATGCCAGCAAGTGTTTGGCGGGCATGGTTACATCAAGGAGTGGGGCATGGAGCAATTTGTGCGCGATGCCCGCATCAACATGATCTATGAAGGCACCAACGCCATCCAGTCGCTGGACCTGCTGGGCCGCAAGGTGCTGGGCAACCAGGGGGCCACCTTGCAAAAATTCGGCAAGCAGATCGAGCAATTGGTGAAGCAAGAAATGGCCAATGAGGCCATGGCCGAGTTCATCAAGCCGCTGGCCGATTTGGGCCAGAAACTCACGCAACTGACCGGCGAAGTGGGCATGAAAGCCATGAGCAATGCCGACGAAGTGGGGGCCGCTGCGGTGGATTACCTGCGCGTGGTGGGGCACCTGGTGCTGGGCTATTTTTGGGCCCGTTCGGCACAGGTGGCTCTGGCCAAGCTGGCCGAGGCCGAAGAACAGGCGCAACGCCCCGACCCGTTCTACCAGGCCAAGTTGCAGACGGCGCGTTTTTACTTCACCCGCCTGATGCCCGAAACCGCCAGCCTGATGCGCCGCATCCGCTCGGGCAGCGAGGTGCTGATGGACACCGACGCCGCCTTGGCCTGAGCCGCCATGTCAAAAGGAACCACACCATGATCAAAACGGTACTGACTTGGAGCCTGGCTGGACTGGGCCTGGCCGCACAGGCCCAGATGAGCCCCTTGGGCTTGTGGCGCAGCATCGACGACGAGACCCAGCAGCCGAAGGCCGAGATCCGCATCAGCCAGAACGCTGCTGGCGGTTTGTCGGGGGTGGTCGAAAAATCCTTGCTGACCACGCCCAGCACTGAGCCACATTGCAATTTGTGCACCGATGACCGCAAGGACAAGCCGAAAATCGGCATGGAAATTATTCGGGGCGGTCAACAAAGCAACGGCAAAGCGGTGTGGGATGGTGGGAAAATTCTCGATCCCGAAAACGGCAAGAATTACAGCTTGCAATTGACGCCCATTGAGGGCGGCAAAAAACTCGAAGTCCGCGGTTACTTTGGCACGCCCCTGTTGGGCCGTAGCCAAACCTGGATTCGTGTCCAGTAAGCCACCTCGCACCACTAGGAACACCATGTCTGACATCCTGACCCACACCGACGCGGGGGTGATGACCATCACCTTCAACCGCCTGGACAAAAAGAACTCCATCACGACGGCCATGTACGCCGCCATGGCCGATGCGGTGGCCCAGGCCGCCCAGGATGCCAGCGTGCGTGTGGTGCTGATTCAGGGGCACGAAAGCATTTTCAGCGCGGGCAACGACATCGGCGACTTCCTGAACCAGCCGTCCAGCACGCCAGACGCGCCCGTGTTCCGTTTTCTGCATGGCATTGCCAAGTTTGAGAAACCCTTGCTGGCCGCTGTGGCGGGCCCAGCCGTGGGCATTGGCACCACCTTGTTGTTCCATTGCGACCTGGTGTATGCCGGTGACAACGCCGCGTTTTCCATGCCCTTTGTCAATCTCGGCCTGTGCCCCGAAGCGGCGTCCAGTCTGTTGGCCTCGCGCATGTTCGGCTACCACCGCGCGGCCGAAGCCTTGCTCATGGGCGAGCCGTTTTTTGCCGAAGCCGCGCAAGAAGTTGGGCTGGTCAACCGCGTGTTGCCACCCACCGAGGTGAATGGCTACGCGCAGGCCCAGGCCCGCAAGCTGGCGGGCAAACCGCTGTCCTCGCTGGTGGAAACCAAACGCTTGATGAAGGGCGGCTACCAGCAAGAAGTGTTGCAAAAAATGGACGAAGAGGCACAAAGCTTTGGCCGCATGCTGCGCGAGCCAGCGGCCAAAGAAGCTTTTGGTGCGTTCATGGAGAAGCGCAAACCGGATTTTTCCAAATTGTGATGCCCACCCGCGCCCACAACCCCATCGTCCTGGAGCCCGAATACCTTGAGGGCTTTCGTCAGATTTACGAAGAAAAAATCGTCTTCAACCAAACCCTGGGCCTGAAGCTGGTGCGCGTCACGCCCGAAGGGGTGGAGGCCCGCATCGACATGCGGCCTGAACTGGTGGGGCATTTTGCCTACAACCGCATCCATGGCGGGGTCATCAGCGCGGTGCTCGATGCGATCGGCAGCGCGGCCGTGATGGCGGCGCTGGCGGCCAAACACATGGACGAAACGCCGAGCAAACGCTTGGAGCGTTTTGCCAAACTGGGCACCATCGATTTGCGCGTGGACTATTTGCGCCCGGGCATTGGGGATCACTTTCGCATCACCGCCCAGGCGCTGCGCGTGGGCTCCAGGGTGGGCTCGTCGCGCATGGAGTTTTGCGGCCCTGACGGCACCTTGATGTCCACGGGTGCTGCCGCCTACATCGTGTCCTGAGCGCGTTTTATTCTGCCGGTACCAGTCTGGGCTGACCCTGTGGGTCGACGGCCACATAGGTCAGGTGCGCTTCGGTCACCTTGATGTACTGGCCTTGCAGCTCAAAGCGTTCGGCAAACACCTCGACCTTGACCGTTACCGAGGTGCGTCCTACCCGCACGATGCGGGAAAAGAACGACAGGATGTCGCCGACTTTGACCGGCTGTTTGAAAATGAATTCGTTCACGGCCACGGTCACCATGCGTCCCCTGACGCGGCGTGCAGGCAAGACTGCGCCTGCCAAGTCAACCTGGGCCATGACCCAGCCACCGAAGATGTCGCCGCTGGCATTGCAGTCGGCGGGCATGGGAATGACTTTGAGTACCAGTTCCTGATCGGTGGGCAAAGCCACCATGTGGGTGCGTTGGGATTCAGACATGGGCACAATCGGTGGTTAACGAAAAACTGGATTGTCCCTTATGCGCCAACACGGCGAAACCGCTTCCGCTGCTGCCTCTGCTGTGCCTTTGCCAGGCTCGCCTGCAGGCACAGCGCCACCACCCGCTGCCGGTGGCGACTGGAAAACTCTGTCCCGACTTTTGCCCTATTTGTGGCAGTACAAATGGCGCGTGGTCATGGCCCTGGGCCTCATGGTGGGCGCCAAGCTGGCCAATGTGAGCGTGCCCTTGCTGCTCAAAGAGCTGGTGGATGCCATGAGCCCCAAGCCCGGTGACCCGCAAGCGGTGTTGGTGGTGCCGGTGGCCTTGCTGGTCGGTTATGGCGCTTTGCGTTTGCTGACCTCGGCCTTCACTGAACTGCGCGAACTGGTGTTTGCCAAAGCCACACAAGGGGCATCGCGCAGCATCGCCTTGCAGACCTTTGAACATTTGCACGCCCTGAGTCTGCGCTTTCACCTGGCGCGCCAGACCGGTGGGATGACGCGGGACATTGAGCGTGGGGTGCGCGGCATTGAATCGCTGATCTCGTATTCGCTGTACAGCATCATCCCCACGCTGATCGAGGTGGGTCTGGTGCTGACCATTTTGGCAGTCAAGTTCGATGCCTGGTTTGCGGGCATCACGCTGCTGGCGCTGGCGCTGTACATCGTTTTCACGGTGCGCATCACCGAATGGCGCACCCAGTTCCGCAAGCAGGCCAACGAATTCGACTCGGCCGCGCACACCCGGGCCATTGATTCCTTGCTGAACTACGAAACCGTCAAGTACTTTGGCAACGAGGTGTTTGAGGCTGGGCGTTACGACGAAAGCCTGGAGCGCTTGCGCGTGGCGCGGCTCAAGGCGCAAACCACCTTGTCGCTGCTCAACACCGGGCAGCAGCTCATCATCGCGGCCGCCTTGGTGGCCATGCTGTGGCGCGCAACCGAAGGCGTGGTCGCGGGGCGCATGACGCTGGGCGATCTGGTGATGATCAACGCCTTCATGATCCAGCTCTACATCCCTCTCAACTTTCTGGGTGTGCTGTACCGCGAGATCAAGCAAAGCCTGACCGACCTGGACAAGATGTTTGTGCTGATGGACCGCGAACGCGAAGTGGCCGATGCCCCGGGCGCGCAGGCGCTGGTTTTGCAGGGCGCACCCGATGTGGTGTTTGACCGGGTGTCCTTTGCCTATGAGAGCGACCGTCCGATCCTGAAGGACATCAGTTTCACCATCCCGGCAGGAAAGACCGTGGCCGTGGTGGGTCCCTCGGGTTCGGGCAAGTCCACGCTGGCGCGCTTGATGTTTCGTTTTTACGATGTGCAGCAAGGCTTCATCCGCATCGCGGGGCAAGACGTTCGGCAGGTGACGCAAGCCAGCGTGCGTCGGGCTCTGGGCATCGTGCCGCAAGACACGGTGCTGTTCAACGACACCGTGGCCTACAACATCGCCTATGGCCGACCCGGTGCCGGTCAGGCCGAGATCGAAGGCGCGGCGCGGGCTGCCCGCATCCATGATTTCATCGCCTCGACCCCCCAGGGTTACCAGACTTCGGTGGGCGAGCGCGGCCTGAAGCTCTCGGGCGGTGAAAAGCAGCGCGTGGCCATTGCCCGCACCTTGTTGAAAGACCCGCCGATCTTGGTGTTTGACGAAGCCACCTCGGCGCTGGATTCGGCCAATGAACGCGCCATCCAGGCCGAGTTGTCCAGCGTGGCGCAGAACAAGACCACCTTGGTGATTGCGCACCGTTTGTCCACGGTGGTCGATGCGCATGAAATTCTGGTGATGGATGCCGGGCACATTGTCGAGCGCGGCAACCATGCCACCTTGCTGGCGCTGCATGGGCGTTACGCCAGCATGTGGTCATTGCAGCAATCTGCCGATGGCGTGTAGATCGTTGTCGGGGTCCATCCACGTCGGAGCTGAAGCTTCGACCTACAGGGGTTTCTATGCCGCGATAATCGCGCCATGGAAACCAAATGGCTTGAAGACTTTGTCAGCTTGGCTGAAACCCGCAGTTTCAGTCGCTCGGCGCAGTTGCGTCATGTGACGCAACCGGCGTTTTCACGGCGCATCCAATCGCTCGAAGCCTGGGCCGGTGCCGATCTGGTGGACCGCAGCTCTTATCCCACCAAACTCACGCCCGCAGGCGAGACCCTGTACGCACAGGCGCTGGATTTGCTCCAGTCGTTGCAGAACACCCGGGCCATGCTGCGCGGACACAACTCGGCAGGCCAGGATTTCATCGAGTTTGCGGTGCCCCACACCCTGGCGTTCACGTTCTTTCCGTCCTGGATTTCCGGCTTGCGGGATGGGTTCGGTCCGATCAAAAGCCGCCTGATCGCCTTGAACGTGCACGATGCGGCCATGCGCTTGGTGGAGGGCGGCTGCGATGTGCTGATCACTTACCACCACCCGTCTCAGCCCTTGCAACTCGATGCCGAGCGTTATGAGATGGTGGTGTTGGGGCAGGAGGTCATTGCACCCTATGCCAAAGCGGGGCCCGATGGCCGCGCTGTTTTCAGTTTGCCTGGCGTGGCCGCCTGGCCACTGCCCTACCTGGGCTATGCCCCGGGGGCGTACCTGGGGGGCATCACCGATTGGATTCTGAAGCAGTCCAGCACGCCGATCCATTTGGCGCGTGTTTATGAAACCGACATGGCCGAAAGCCTGAAAGTCATGGCTTTGGAAGGGCATGGCATCGCTTTTTTGCCGCAAAGCGCGGTCAGAAAAGAAGTGCAGGGTGGCGCTTTGGTGGAAGTCTGTTTGCCGGGTGAAGCGCCCTTGTCTTTGACGATGGAAGTGCGTGCTTACCGTGAAAAACCGGGCAACCGCCAAACACCCAAGCGCAGTGCTCAGGATTTGTGGACCTATCTGGGGGCGCCACAAAAGCAGCCACTGGTGGATGGGGACTCATAACGTCATGCGTTTTATGCATGAGGCCTCGGGAACACCCTGATGAAGGGCTGACATTAAACTGACTATAGTGGCGGCTGGTTGAAAATCAGGTGTATTTTGTGCTGCCATCGGAAAGCACGGGTGCAGGCCTTAACATTCTGGTGCGCAACTGCTGCAAACTGGCAGCGGTTGAGTTTTTCGATTCATGCGACTTTTTTGGAGAAATCAATGAAAAAACAATTGCTGGCTGTTGCCATTGCTGCTTTGGCCTGTGTGGCTGCTCAAGCGGACACCATTGCCAAAGTCAAGAGCTCGGGCGTGGTCACCATGGGCGTGCGCGACTCTTCGGGTCTGTCTTTCACATTGGGGGATGGCAAATACGCAGGTTTCCATGTGGACGTCTGCCAGCGCATTGTGGCCAATCTGGAAAAGACAGTCGGTAAAAAGCTGGAAGTCAAATACCAGTCCGTGACGTCGCAAAACCGCATTCCGCTGGTGCAAAACGGCACTGTGGATCTGGAGTGTGGCTCGACTACCAACAACATGGCACGCCAGAAAGACGTGGCTTTTGTGGTGACGACGTATGTCGAAGAAGTCCGCATTGCAGCCAAAGTGGCTTCGGGCATCACCTCGATTGGCCAGCTCAAGGACAAGAATGTGGCCACCACCACCGGAACCACATCGGTGCAATTGCTGCGCAAGCATGAGCGTGCCAATGGCGTTGACTTCAAGGAAGTCTTCGGCAAAGACCATGCCGACAGTTTCTTGTTGCTGGACTCGGGTCGTGCCGATGCGTTCGTGATGGATGCATCCATTCTGGCCGCCAACATTGCCAACGCCAAAAACCCGTCCGACTACCGGATCGTGGGCGAAGTGCTGGCCGTCGAGCCGATCGCCATCATGATCCGCAAGGACGATCCGGCTTTCAAGAAACTGGCCGACGACACCGTGCGTGACATGGTCAAAGCCGGTGAAATGACCAAGCTGTGGGACAAGTGGTTCCTGCAGCCCATTCCTCCTAAAAACATCAAGGTGGGTCTGGCACTCGGTGACGCGACCAAAGCAGCCTGGGCTAACTTGAATGACAAGCCTGCCGAAGATTACGCCAAGAAGTAATTCTTCAAGGCGCTGAGCAAACCCCGCCGGGGATGACTTGGGCGGGGTTTCTTTTTGGGCGATCGTTTCGCCGATGGGTGGAGGTAACAAGATGACATGGGATTGGCAGGTCTTTTTGACCGATGACGGCAGTGGCCGCACATATCTTGAATGGATGATGGACGCTTGGCGCTGGACGCTGGCCGTCGCAGGCAGTTCGTGGTTGGTGGCGATGGTGGTGGGGGCCGTGGTGGGCACCTTGCGCACCTTGCCCGCACGCCCGGTGGTGTCGGCTTTGGCCAATGCCTGGGTGGAGTTGTTTCGCAACATTCCGTTGCTGGTGCAGATTTTTCTGTGGTACTTCGTGGTGCCCAAAATATTTCCACCATTTCAGCAGGTCCCGGGCTTTGTGCTGGTGGTGTTTGGCCTGGGCTTTTTCACTTCGGCCCGGATCGCCGAGCAGTTTCGGGCGGGCATCCAAGCCTTGCCAAAGGGCCAGCGTTATGCGGCCATGGCCATGGGATTCACCACGGCGCAGTCGTACCGCTATGTGATTTTGCCCATGGCTTTTCGCATCATCTTGCCGCCGCTGACGAGTGAGTCCATGAACCTCTTGAAAAACTCGTCCGTGGCTTTCGCTGTATCGATCGCCGAGTTGACCATGTTCGCCATGCAAGTGCAGGAAGAGACTTCGCGCGGCATCGAGGTGTATCTGGCGGTGACCGGCTTGTATGCCTTGTCGGCCTTTGTGGTGAACCGCGTGTTTGCCGTGATTGAACGGAAGATGCGTGTGCCAGGCTTCATCGTTTCAGCCGGAACGGGAGGGCATTGACATGTTGGGACTCGATTTTTCCTATTTCGACCTCGAGGTTCTGCGCAAGTTTGTGCTGGGCGGGCTGCTCTTCAGTGTGCAACTGACCATCACGTCCACCATTGGCGGTGTGATCTTTGGCACCTTGCTGGCCCTGATGCGTTTGTCGGGCCGCCAGTTGCTGGTGGTGCCTGCCACGTTCTATGTCAATGGCATGCGTTCGGTGCCGCTGGTCATGGTGATCTTGTGGTTTTATCTGCTCATGCCGTTTGTCATCGGCCGCCCGATCGGAGCTGAGTGGTCGGCCATCATCACTTTTGTGGCGTTTGAAGCGGCTTATTTCAGTGAAATCATGCGCGCCGGTATCCAGTCGATTCCGCGTGGGCAGGTGTTTGCCGGGCAGGCTTTGGGCATGACGTATGGCCAGAACATGCGCCTGGTGATCTTGCCGCAGGCGTTTCGCAACATGCTGCCGGTGCTGCTCACGCAGACCATCATCTTGTTTCAGGACACTTCGCTGGTCTATGCCATTGGCGCCTACGACCTGCTCAAGGGCTTCACCAATGCGGGCAAGATTTATGGCCGTTCGGAAGAAGCCTACATCTTTGCGGCGGTCGTTTATTTTGTGATTTGTTTTGCACTGTCCTGGAGCGTCAAGCGCTTGCAGGCCAAGATTGCCATCGTGCGTTGAATTCGGGGATTGAAAATGATTGAAATCAAAAATGTTTCCAAGTGGTACGGCCCGGTACAGGTGCTCAACGATTGCTCGGTCAGCATCAACAAGGGCGATGTGGTTGTGGTCTGCGGTCCCTCGGGTTCGGGCAAGTCCACCCTCATCAAAACCGTGAACGGCCTGGAGCCTGTGCAGCAAGGCAGCATCCATGTGGACGGCGTGTCGCTGATGGATGCGGGCACCGACCTGCCCAAGTTGCGATCTCGCGTGGGCATGGTGTTTCAGAGCTTTGAACTCTTTCCGCACCTGTCGGTGACCGAAAACCTGACGATTGCACAGGTCAAAGTACTGGGCCGCTCCGAAGAGGAAGCCAAAGAGCGCGGCTTGAAGATGCTGGACCGCGTGGGCCTGCTGGCCCACAAAGACAAATTTCCTGGTCAGCTGTCGGGCGGTCAACAACAGCGTGTGGCGATTGCCCGCGCTTTGTCGATGGACCCGATCGTCATGTTGTTTGACGAGCCCACCTCGGCGCTGGACCCTGAAATGGTCGGCGAAGTGCTGGACGTGATGGTGCAACTGGCCAACGAAGGCATGACCATGATGGTGGTGACCCACGAAATGGGCTTTGCCCGCAAAGTGGCCAACCGCGTGATTTTCATCGATGTGGGTGGGCGCATTCTGGAAGATTGCTCGAAAGACGAGTTCTTCAACCACCCCGAAAATCGCCAGCCGCGCACCAAGGACTTCTTGAACAAGATCCTGCAGCACTGATCTTTCATTCGGGGTCACCGATCCCGATGAACGCTTGCTTGTTTTATTGGGGTCAGATCCCAATTGATTTTGATTCTTTGAAGGTGCGTTGGCCGGGAGTTGCGCCCGGCAGCGCACTCACTTTCTTTGCTTCGCCAAAGAAAGTAAGCAAAGAAAGGCGAGCCGGATTCGCCGTCCCTCCGCTGGCGCTCCGGGCACGCTGCGTTGCTCGGCCTGAACGGGGTGCGCCGCAAACTCGCTTCGCTCAAACAAGCGGCCCCCCTGATCCGTTCAGCCCTGCGCTACTCGCCGACTCATAACGGCGTGAAAAACCCATACGGGGCATGGCTTCGCTCGCCCCTTGCTTGTTTCAATGCGTCCATTCTTGGAGCATGGCTTGGGTTCTCTCGCCCTTTCTGTTTTGCCCTTCTCACCACCACTGCATGCGCCAGAGGCGGGGTTGCGGGTTGGGGCGATTTGGCGAGCGAAGCGAGTTATGAGCCCCGGCCCGCAACCTCGCCTCTGGCCCCGCATCGGTGAGCCAATCTGTTCCCCTCCGGCCGAAGCATCACCCGAGGTGGGGTCACGGGTTGGGGCGATTTGGCGAGCGAAGCGAGTATGAGCCCCGGCCCGTGACCTCATCTCGGGGGCCCAAGCCGTCGGGCAAAACGTCCTGCAGGTTTGAGACAATACCCACCATGACCCAAGAAATCACCTTCACCCGTCCGGATGACTGGCACCTGCATGTGCGCGATGGCGCTGCCCTGAATGTGGTGGTGCCGCATACCGCCGCGCAATTTGGTCGGGCCATCATCATGCCCAACCTCAAGCCGCCGGTGACCACCGCCGAGCAGGCATTGGCCTACAAGGCACGCATCCAGGCAGCCGTGCCACCCGGCATGGCCTTTGAGCCCTTGATGACCCTGTACCTGACCGACAACCTGGCCCCGGCAGAAATCGCCCGCGCCAAGGCCGCAGGCGTGGTGGCCTGCAAGTTGTATCCGGCCGGTGCCACCACCAACAGCGATGCGGGCGTGACCGATCTGCGCAAGATTTACCCCGTGCTCGAAGCCATGCAGCGTGAAGGCTTGCTGCTGCTGGTGCACGGCGAAGTCACCTCGCCAGACATTGACCTGTTTGACCGCGAAGCGGTGTTCATCGAACAGCAGCTCCAGCCACTGCGCCGCGATTTCCCTGCACTCAAGATCGTGATGGAGCACATCACCACCGCCGAAGCCGCACAGTACGTGGCCGAAGGCGACGCGCATCTGGGGGCCACCATCACCGCCCACCATTTGCTCTACAACCGCAACGCCATCTTCACCGGGGGCATCCGCCCGCATTACTACTGCCTGCCCGTGCTCAAACGCGAGACGCACCGGCTGGCGCTGGTCAAAGCGGCCACTTCGGGGCACGCGCGGTTCTTTTTGGGCACCGACAGCGCGCCGCACCCTGCGCATTTAAAGGAACACGCCACCGGTTGTGCCGGCTGCTACACCGCCCACGCCGCCATCGAGATGTATGCCGAGGCGTTCGACCAAGCCGGTGCACTCGACAAACTGGAAGGCTTTGCCAGTTTCTTTGGCGCCGATTTTTATGGCTTGCCCCGCAACCGCGGCAGCATCACGCTGCGGCGTGAAAGCTGGACCCCGCCCGAAAGCTTTGCCTTTGGCGAGGCCGAACTCAAGCCCCTGCGTTCGGGAGAAAGCCTGCCGTGGCGCTTGGTGACGGGCTGAGTCCGGGCGCCACTCCGATGGCGCCAGCAGGCGGTGTGCCCAGCACCACCGTGTCCTTTGGGCGCTGTGCACCGGCCTCGTTGCAGGGGCTGGGTGACATCGACTGGTCTGCCCCGTGGTTGCGCGATTGGCGCGATGTGGGGGAGCCCCTGGCCCGCCAGATCGTGGCGGGTTGCCCGCAGCCGCAGGCCCTGAACGCGGCGGGCCGGGCGCCGGTGCATTTTGTGCCGCAAAGCGATTTGCCAGAAGGCCAGGCTTACGAAGACTTCATTTTTGCCACCGGCCAGGTGCCCACGCGCGAAGGCCTGCATGACTTCTTCAACGCGCTGTGCTGGATGCATTTTCCGCTGGCCAAAAAACGGCTGAACCAACTGCAGGCCCATGAAATTGCCCGCGCCGGGGTGGGTCAGGTGCGGGGCCCGGTGCGCGATGCCGCCACCGTGTTCGATGAAAACGCCTGGCTGATCCAGCCGTCCGATGCGCTGTGGGCCGCGCTGACAGCGCACCGGTGGGCGGAGGCCTTGGTCGCTTTGCGCGCCGAATGGGCGTCCACCCGTTTGTGGGCCTTTGGCCATGCCGCGCTGGAAAAAGCCGTGCAACCCTACAAGTCGATCACGGTGCACCTGTGGCGCGTGCCCGCATCGGTGGTGCCAGCCGACATCGACGCCTGGCTGGCGCAAGACCTGGCGGCAGACAAACTCGCCCGCAAACCCTTCAGCCCCTTGCCCCTGTTGGGGGTGCCCGGCTGGTGGCCCGCCAACGCCGATCCAGACTTTTACGCCGACGCCAGTGTCTTCCGGCCGCGTCGCGCCAAAGGGCGGGCTGAAAACCCGTACGCCGTTCAGGAAATCGTTCCCCCCGCTTGATTTTGACCTGCAAGCCCCTACCATTCAGACCTCGTGCCCGCGTCTTCGGGTGAAAGTAAAACCTGCCATGAAACGTATTTTCTTGTTTGTCTTGACCAACTTGGCCGTGGTGGTCGTGTTGGGCATCGTTGCCAATTTGCTGGGCGTCAACCGCTTTCTGACCGCCAATGGCCTCAACCTGGGCGCCTTGCTCGGCTTTGCGTTGATCATGGGTTTTGGTGGCGCCATCATTTCCTTGCTGATCAGCAAGCCCATGGCCAAGTGGACATCGGGTGTGAAGGTCATCAACCAGCCCGCCAATGCCGACGAAGCCTGGATTGTCGAGACCGTGCGCAAATTCGCCGACAAGTCCGGCATCGGCATGCCCGAAGTCGGTATTTTTGAAGGCGACCCGAATGCTTTTGCCACAGGCGCTTTTCGTGACTCGGCCCTGGTCGCCGTGTCCACCGGCTTGTTGCAGAACATGACCCACGAAGAAATCGAAGCCGTCATTGGCCACGAAATCGCGCACGTCGCCAATGGCGACATGGTCACGATGACGCTGATCCAGGGTGTGATGAACACCTTTGTGGTGTTCATCTCCCGCGTGGTGGGCTACGGCGTGGACAGCTTCTTGCGCCGCAACGACGAAGAAAGCAGTGGCCCCGGCATCGGCTACTTTGTGACCACCATCGTCATGGACATTTTGTTGGGCTTTGTGGCCGCCATGATCGTGGCTTGGTTCAGCCGCCAGCGCGAGTTCCGTGCCGATGCGGGCGCAGCCCAACTCATGGGCCGCAAGCAACCCATGATCAATGCGCTGGCCCGTCTGGGTGGCGTGCACACCGCCGAACTGCCCAAAAGCATGGCCGCCATGGGCATCGCCGGTGGCATCGGTCAGCTGTTCAGCACCCATCCGCCGATTGAAGAGCGCATTGCTGCGTTGCAAAACAGCGCGCAGTAAGCGCAACCCACCGGACCCCGGAAAAAAGGCCCCGCAAGACGGGGCCTTTTTTTGGCCAGCACCCCGCGCGGTAACCCAAGCGACCCGCGTTGGCGGCGGTCCGTTCTAAGATGGCTGGGTGATGCATTTCCATTTCGGTGCGGGCGCATGAAGCCGCGCAAAGTTTCTTTTGCCCCTCTGCGCCAGTGGTCGCTGGCGCAGCACCGCACGCGGCGCTCTTTTGCCGCCTGGCCTGCCGCCGTGCGTGGCATGGCCTGGATGGTCGCAGGCGGGCTGCTGTTTTCGTTGCTCAACACCCTCGCCCGTTCACTGACCCTGCATCTGGATGTGTACCAGTCGCAGTTTTTGCGTTACCTGATGGGTCTGCTGGTGATCCTGCCTTGGGTTGTGCGGGGCGGGTGGCGGAGCTACATGCCCGTCAACATGGCGGGGCAGTTTTGGCGCGGCGGGGTGCACACCCTGGGGCTGATTTTGTGGTTCACGGCCTTGCCCCAAATTCCGCTGGCCGACATGACGGCCATCGGTTTCACCGGGCCGATTTTCATCATGATCGGCGCCGCCTGGTTTTTGGGTGAGCCCATGCGCCCAGACCGCTGGGTGGCCGCCAGCATCGGTTTTGTGGGTGTGTTGGTGGTGGTTTTGCCCAAGATGTCGGGCGTTGGCGGCTGGTACAGCCTGGTCATGCTGGCTTCGTCGCCGGTGTTTGCCGCCTCGTTTTTGATCACCAAAGCCCTGACCCGCTATGAAAAACCCGGCGTCATCGTGTTGTGGCAAGCCCTGACGGTCTCCGTGCTCAGCCTGCCCATGGCCTTGCCCCACTGGCAGATGCCCACGGCTTTGCAATGGCTGGGCTTTGCGGCCACAGGCGTGCTGGGCACGCTGGGCCACTATTGCCTGACGCGGGCGTTTGCTTTGGCCGACATTTCGGCCACCCAGTCGCTGCGCTTTCTGGATCTGGTCTGGGCCTCGGTGCTGGGCTGGTTGGTGTTTGGCGATGTGCCCAGCCAATCGACCTGGCTGGGGGCGTTTGTGATTTTGTGCGCCACGGTGTGGATTGCACGTCGCGAAGGGCGCCGAAATATCCCCGTGCCTGATTGACGGCAGCCGGGTCGTTCACCCCGGATTGGACACCCCTGACGCCACATGCCCGGAAGGCACATGCAGGGCGGCCGCTTCGATGTGCCCGGTCTGGTCGTCGAAGAAAAAATCAGGCTCGAATTCGCGCAAGAACTCCCCTTTGGGCAAACCGCCCAGAAACATGGCTTCGTCCACCTCGATGTTCCAGTCCATCAAGGTCCGGATGGCGCGCTCGTGTGCGGGGGCGCTGCGGGCGGTGACCAGTGCCGTGCGAATCCGCATGGCGGGCGTGCCTTCCTGCTGCAGCCGGTGCAAGGCCGCCAACAAGGGTTTGAACGGGCCGGCCAGCAAGGGCTGTCCGGCCTTGTCGCGTTCGTGTGCCTGAAAGGCGGACAAGCCTTGCGCTTGGAACACGCGTTCGGCTTCGTCCGAAAACAGCACGGCATCGCCGTCAAAGGCAATGCGCACTTCATGGGGGTGCGCCTCGGAGGCCAGCGCCGAATGCGGGTACACCTGCGCAGCGGGCACCCCCGCATCGAGCGCGGCCCGCACGTCCGACAAATGGGCCGACAAAAACAGGTTGGCATTCAAGGGCTTGAGGTAACGCCAGGGCGGCTGGCCCCGGGTGAAGCTGCCACGCTGGATGGGCAGACCGTAATGCTGCGCCGAGCGGAACACCCGCATGCCCGAGACCGGGTCGTTGCGCGAGAGGATGACCACCTCCACCCGCTGTGCGTTGGCATCGTTGAAGGCCAGCAGCTTGCGCACCAAAGAAAAGGCCACACCAGGCTTGGCGGGGGCTTCCAGCCGGTCCAGCTGCAGCTTCATGTAGGCCCGGTCGTCCCCTTGTTCAAACAGGCGGTTTTCTTCTTCAAAGTCGAACAAGGCCCGCGATGAAATGGCAACGACCAACTGACCTTCGAGTGTGACGGGCATGTGTGCGACCTGTTGGTTTGAAAACGATGTGGGCGGGCGGGTCTGGCGGGTCATTTGACCCACTGGTTGAGTTCCATGATCGGCATCAGCACGGCCAGCACGATGAGCATGACCATAGCGCCCATGGCCACGATCAGCAAGGGCTCCAGCACGGTGGCCAGGGCCATGGCGCGGCGCTGCACCTCGGACGACAGTTGTGTGGCCGCGCGTTGCAGCATGACCGGCAGCTGGCCTGTTTGTTCGCCCAGGCGGGCAAACATGGACAGCAGCCCCGGAAAGCGCGCGTTTTGGGCCAGCGCCGTGCCCAGCGGTGCGCCCTCGCGCACCCGCACCAAGGCTTCCAGGGCATCGGCACGCAAAGCCTGGTTGGACAAGGTGTCTGCCGCGGCCTGCAAGGCTTTGAGAATGGGCACACCTGCCGCCGTGAGCATGGCCAGGGTGGAGGCAAAGCGGGCACTGTTGTAGCCACGTGCCAAGCGGCCAATCATGGGCAGGCGCAGCCAGGCGGCGTCAAAGCGCAGGCGCAGGGCGTCTTGCCGCAAGGCCAGTCGGAAGCCGATGACGCCGCCCGCACCCAGCAAGAGCACCCACCCACCCCAGTGGCGCACAAAGTCGCTGATGGCCAGCATGACCTGGGTCAGCATGGGCAGTTGGCGCTTTGTGCCTGCAAACACACCTGCGACCTGGGGCACCACCGACGTCACCAGAAAAATCACGATCGCCAGCGCCACCAGACTCACTATGGCCGGGTAGAGCGCGGCCGACAGGAGCTTGGCGCGCAACACCTGTTGGTCTTCCAGGTCGTTGGCCAATTGGGTCAGGACGTCGCCCAGGTGGCCGCTTTCTTCGCCTGCGGCGATCACGGCGCGGTCGATCGCGGGAAACTCGGCCGGGTGCAGCCCCAAGGCGCGACCGAGGCTGCTGCCGGCGTTCACTTCGGCCCGAATGGCGGCCATGAGGTGGCGCTGTGCCTCGTGTTCAGATTCTTCGGCCAGGGCGGACAGGGCGCGCTCGATCGGCAGGCCGCTGCCCACCAGTCCGGCCAATTGGCGCGTCCAGACTGCGCGTTGGCTGGCGCTGAAAGCGCGGCTGTGGCCCATGGGCCGTTGCCACCAGGGCAGCGTTTGGGCGGCGGTGTGGGCCGCGCCGGAAGCGATGGCGTCGACCTGCAAGGGCACCAGCGCTTGTGCGCGCAGTTGTGCCCGTGCGGCTTTTTGGCTGTCGGCCTCGACCACCCCCTTGCGCGTGGTGCCGTCGGCTTGCAGGGCTTCAAAACGGTAGGCGGGCATGGCGGGTGTTCAGTGGCTGAAATAGAGGACGCCCAACTGGCCGCTCCAGCCCAGGGTTTGGTTGGCGGCTGCGGTGGGGGCGATCAGTCGGCCCGTGCCGATTTGGGTGAAAAAGGCCCACTGGGGTGACCAGCGCTGACGGTAAGTGATTTGCGTGCCCCAGCTGCCCAGACCGGCATCCTGGCGCAGCGCAGAACCTGGCGTGCGGGCGGCCTCGCTTTGCCAATGGGCGGCTGTGCCCCAGGTGGTGAAGGCGCTCAACAGCCAGGCGCTGTCCTGGTCCAGGGTTTGCAGGTAAGTCAGCGTGGGCGAGAGTGTGCTGCCATCGCCGCGCTTGAGCAGGTCATGCGACACGTTCAAGCCCAGCATCCAGTGCTTGTTCACGGTGTAATTCAAGGCCGCTTTGGCACGCAGGGTTTTGCGTCCTGAGCGCAGGGCGTCGAAGGTCCGGTCTTGGTCCAAGTTGACCACACTGGCAGACAAGGCGGTTTGCCATTGGCTGTTTTTCAGCCAGTCGTAGGTCAGGTTGCTGTCTTGCAGTGCCTGGCCAAAGCTGGGCCAGGTTTGGCTGTCCACAGTGCCCATGCGCCAGCGGCCATAACGCAAACCCAGCGTGGGGCGCAGTTTCAGGCCTTCCAGGCGGCGCAGGTCACCGATTTCCAGTTTGGCTCCCAGGCTGTACATCCAGCCGGAGGGGGCGGGGGGCGGCGTGTTGTTTTCCGCCACCGGGCTTGCTTGCGACCAGGCCAGGCCCGCGCCCCAGCTGAAGCTGCCCCACACGAGGCACCGCGCGATGTACCGCGACATGTGCCACGAGAGGCACAGCGAAAGAGGCGGTGGATGCCCGTGCCTGGCAGGCAGACCGGGGCACCACACCGGTGTGGGGCTGTGGCAGGCGATGGGTGTGGGTGGGTTCATGCGCTGCCGTTCAGTCGCGTGTGACGCGCAAAAGTTCTTCGGCGCGGGTGATGCCCGCATCGACCAGGCGTTGCCCGTCGTGCTGCATCAGCACCATGCCTTGTTGCAGGGCGGTGGCGCGCAACTCGGATTCGGCGGCGCGGTTGTGGATTTGGCTGCGGATCTCGTCGCTGGCCACCAGCAATTCAAAGACGCCCGTGCGCCCTGCGTAGCCGGTGTGGCCGCAGGCCTCGCAGCCCGCGCCGTGGCAGGCATGGCAGCTTTTGCGCACCAGGCGCTGGGCCAGCACGCCCAGCAAAGACGAGCTCAGCAAGAACGGCTCCACCCCCATGTCGGTCAGGCGCGTGACGGCGCTGGCGGCGTCGTTGGTGTGCAGCGTGGCCAGCACCAGGTGGCCTGTGAGCGAGGCCTGGATGGCGATCTGCGCGGTTTCGAAATCACGGATCTCGCCGATCATGATGACGTCGGGGTCTTGTCGCAGGATGGCGCGCAGCGCCTTGGCAAACGTCAGGTCGATTTTGGCGTTCACCTGCGTCTGACCCACGCCGGGCAATTCGTACTCGATCGGGTCTTCCACCGTCATGATGTTGTTGCGGGTAGCGTCCAACCGCTGCAGTGCCGCGTAGAGCGTGGTGGTCTTGCCCGAGCCCGTGGGGCCGGTCACCAGCAAGATGCCGTGCGGTTGGGTGATCAACTGGTCCACCTGCTGCAACACGCGGCCTTGCATGCCCACGGCCTCCAGGGTCAGGCGCGCTTCGCTTTTGTCGAGCAGGCGCAGCACCGCACGTTCACCGTGCGCGCTGGGCAGGGTGGACACGCGCACATCGACCGCGCGGCTGCCCAGGCGCAGGCTGATGCGCCCGTCTTGCGGCAGGCGCTTTTCGGCAATGTCGAGTTCGGCCATGATTTTCAGGCGCGAAATCAGTGCGGCATGCAGCGCCCGGTTGGGCTGGACCACTTCGCGCAGCGTGCCGTCGATGCGAAAACGCACACTCGAATGGCGCTCATAGGGTTCGATGTGGATGTCGCTGGCCCCATCGCGTGCGGCCTGCGTGAGCAAGGCATTGAGCATGCGGATGATGGGCGCGTCGTCGCTGGCCGCCAGCAGGTCTTCCACGGCAGGCAGCTCTTGCATCATGCGCGAGAGGTCGGCTTCGGATTCGACCTCATTGACCACGGCGGCGGCGCTGGAGGAACTGTGGGCTTGCCCGCCGGAATAGGCCAGGTGGATGCGCTGCGTCAGCTCGGCGATGGTGCTGAGCTGCAGGTGCAGATCCTGGCTGGCCCACTGGCGCGTCACCTCGGACAGGGCAGACCGGTCACTTTGTGCGCACCAGCTCAGGTTCAGGCGTTGGCCGTCGTCTTCCAGCAGCAGGTGGCTGGTGCGGGCAAAGGTGTAGGGCAGGGGGTGGCGCATGGACGGGGCCGATCAGGGCTGGCGCGGCTGGGTGGCCTCAGGGGCTGGGGCCGCCCCTGCGCCAATTGGTGGCAACACGGCCGAGCCGGGAACGGGCAAGGTGCCTGTGGCGGCAGGCTGGAAGCCTTGCTGGTTCAGGCGCATTTGCTCGTAGCGGCCAAGCGACAGGGCTTCGGTGGCCGCACCGTCGCGCACCACCACCGGGCGCAAGAACACCATCAGGTTGGTTTTTTTGCGGCTGCGTGTTTCGGCCTTGAACAGGTTGCCGAAGATCGGCAGGTCGCCCAGGCCCGGCACTTTTTCCTGGCTGCTGCTGGTGTCGTCTTGCAGCAAGCCGCCCAGCACGACGATGGAGCCGTCTTCGACCAGCACACTCGATTCGATGGAGCGTTTGTTGGTGATCAGGCCCGCCGTGGACGAACTTTTGCTGTCGATGCTGCTGACTTCCTGAAAAATTTGCAGCTTCACGGTGCCGTTCTCGCTGATTTGGGGTTTGACCCGCAGCGTCAGGCCCACGTCTTTGCGCTCGATCGTCTGAAAAGGGTTGACCGCGCCGCTGCTGCTGTTGTTGGCTGTGTACTGGCCTGTGACAAAGGGCACGTTCTGACCGATCACGATCTTGGCTTCTTCGTTGTCCAAGGTCAGCAAGTTGGGTGTGGAGAGCACGTTGGCATCGCCATTGGATTGCAGAAACCGGGCCAGCGCACCGAGTGCCAGTGCGCCATTGCGGCGCTGTCCCAGCGCGAGGTTGAGGCCTGTGGAGGGCACGGGGTTGCCTGCCGCTGCGCCGGCGGCCAGCGTCAGCAAATTGGTGCCGCCCACGGCAAAGTTGGTGCCCAGCAGGCCCACGGTGCTGCCGTTGGAGCCGGCGCTGCCCATCCATTGCACGCCGAATTCGGCCGCTTTGTCGGCACTGACTTCGGCGATCAGGCTTTCCACAAACACCTGCGCGCGGCGCTGGTCCAGCATGTCGATCACCGAGCGCAGTTGCCGGTATTGCGGCTCGGGCGCGGTGATGATGAGCGCGTTGGTGGCCGGGTCGGCCTGGATCTGCCCGCCTGTCGAGGGAGCGGCGCTGGCGCTGCTGGCCCCGGGCGTGGTGCCGGTGGGCGCTGTGCCTGCCCCTTGGCTGCCGGGGCTGGTCAATCCGGCGGCACTGCCACCTTGCGCCGTGATCGCGGCGCGCAAGGTGGTGGCCAGTTTGGTGGCGTCGGCGTTTTTCAGGTACACCACATGGATGTTGCCGCTGGCCGCCCCCGCGCCCGTGGCGTTGGGCTGGTCCAGCTGTTCGGCCAGGGCGCGTGTGAGCGCCAGGCGGGCCGGGTTGGCGGCACGCACGATCAGTGAGTTGGTGCGTGTCTCGGCCAGCACCGTGGTTTTGAACAAGGTGTCGGACTGGCCTTGCGCGGCGGGGGTGCCGGCTGCGGCACCCGAGTCGATCAGCCGCTGCACCATGGGGGCCAGGTCACCGGCAATGCCGTGCTTCAGCCGGATCACTTCCACGCCCGTGGCGTTGGCGACATCCAGTGCGGCAATGATGCGGCCCAGGCGCTGCAGGTTGTCGCCGTAGTCGGTGATCACCAGCGCGTTGGTGCCGGGGTTCACGTTGATGGTGTTGTTGGGGCTGATGAGGGGGCGCAGCACAGGCACCAGGTTGTTGGCGTTTTCGTGGTTGAGCCGGAAAATTTGCGTGACGATCTGGCCGCTGCTGGCCGGTACAGCGCCAGCCGAAACGCTGCCGCTTTGCAACTTGGCTTCGGCCTCGGGCAGCACGGTGTACAGGCCCGCCGATTCGACCAGCGCAAAGCCCTGGGTGCGCAGCTGCGATGCGAACAGGCGCAGCGCTTGTGCTGGCGCAACGGGCACGGTGCTGGCCAGTGTCATGGTGCCTTTGACGCGAGGGTCGACCACCACGTTGTGTCCGGACAGGGTGGCCATGGTGCGGGCCACGGCGTCGATTTCGGCGTTCACAAAGTTGAGCGTGACCGGTTCTTTGGCCGAGGGCGGCTTGTGGCCCGGGTTTTGCGCCCAGCCCGTGGACACCCCGCAGGCGATGGCCAAGGCCAAGGCCAGCGATGGCAGGCGGGCGCGTTTGAACAAGCGTGGAGATTGCATGGTTTATCCCAGTGAAAGCAGGCTGCGCGCGCCCTGGCGGCGGCCGATGATGTTGAGCAAATTGGACAAGGCGCTTTCGCTGCCTTCGTCGGCACGGGCTTCGCCCGTGAAGCGCAAGCGGGCCCCCACCCATTGGCCCTGCCCGGTGAGCTGCAAGGGGCCCTGCAGGGTGCTCAGCTTCAGTTCGGGTGTGGGGCTGCCTTCGTCGGTGCCGCGCAGTTGAAGGTGGTAACTGCCCATGGGCTTGAGGGTGCTCAGGCGAGAGGACATGCCTTGTGCTTGCAGTTCAACCTGGCCTTGCACTTGCAGTCGGCCTTCGGCCCATTGCAGGCCCAGTGTGTCTGTGCGCAGCTGCAATTGGCCTTCGGGTTGCAGTGTGTTCCAGGGCGCGCCCAGGCCGCTGAGCAAGGCCGCAGGCCATTGGGAGTGGTGCGCACCCACCGTCAGAGATACCCCCGACAAGCTGGCACGCAGCACCATGTGGGTGGGGGTGTTCATGCAGCAGTCGGCCTGCAGTCGCAGGCGCAGCGACAGCCAGCCGGGCTGGATTTGCCAGTGGATGCGCCCAGGCAGCGCCTGCGCATCGCGGCTGCCTTCGCCGCCGCTGAGCACCAGTTGTGCCGATCCCTCCCACACGCTGCCCCGGGCCAATGGCAGCAGCACCCGTTGCTGGCTGGCCTGTGCCACGCCCCAGCTCAGCCAGCGTGCAGGGGCACCCATCCACAGGGCGAGCACCAGGCCCAGACCGGCACCCAGCCAGGCCCAGCGCCAAGCGGTTGCTGCGGCTGCGGGTTGGGGGTGTTGTGGGCGCATGGTCACGGTGCTCCAGGCAGGCTCAGCACCAAGGTGCCACTCCAGCGCACGGCGCTGTCGCCGCTGGCGGGTGCCTTTGCCGCGGTGGGTGGCGTGGGCACTTGTTGCAATTGCGCTTGCACGGGCAGGGCTTGCGCCTGTTCGCGGGCCTGCCTGAGCCAGACCGTGAGCTGGTTGGCGGGGGTGCTCAACAAGGTCACGCTCAGGCGGTCGCCTTGCACGCGCCATTGGGCATCGCTGCCCAGGCCCGTTGGAATGTTCGCCTCGAGCCAGCGCAGGGCCTCTGCGCGGGTGGTGGCCGGTGTTTTTTGCAGGGCCAGGGCTTGTGCCTTCAGTTGCTGCATTTGGTGGGTTTGTGCGTCCAGCGCCACTTGACGCGCGGGCGCTTCGCGCCAGGTGTGCAGCGCTGGGGCCATGGCCACTTGCCAGGTCAGTGCCAGCAGCAGCACCCAGGCAGCCGTGCCCAGCAGCAAGCGTTCTCTGGGGCTGCGCTCTGCCCAGGCGGTGTGCAGTGCCTGTGTCCAGGTTTGAACCCAGGCCATCGGTTTCAGGGCGCGGCTCATGGTTGGCCCTCTTGCACCGTCATGCGCCAGGACGGGCCCTCGGCACGCCACCGATAGCCTAGGGCTTGGAGTGCCTGGCTGAGCGCGTTTTGTTCGCTGGCGCTGAGTTGGAAATCCTGCAACTCCAGCTGCCCGGTCTGGTAGCGCCATTGGCGGGGGGCGGCCAGGTGGGCGGGCAGGGCCTGGCCCAGTGCGCCCAGCATGGCTTCCAGGTCGTGCGCGGCCAGTTGGCCTGAACTTTGGCGCAGGCGGTTGACTTCTCTGGCCATTTGCAGAGATGCGTCCACCACCACCCGGATCTGTGGGAACGTCTGTTGCAAGGTGTGCGTCCAGGCCTGTTGCTGGGCTTGCCAGTCCGCGCGTGTTTTCCAGGCCCAGACGTTCAGGCCCAGCAGTTGACTGGCCATGAGCAGGCCCAAGCCCCAGCGGGCGGGTCGCCAGGCGCTGTGCTGGCTTAACTGGCTGACCGTGCGTTGCCAGCGCTTGCGCAGTCGGCTGTTGGCGTTGGCCTGAAATTCAAACTGGGCCAAGTCCCAGCCGTTGGCCAGCGCCGCCAGCCAATGCTGGCCTGGGGCCATCAGGCCAGCTTGCACGCCCAGACGCTGCGAAACCTCGGCCACCACCGCAGGTTCGGCCTGCACATCGGGGGGTGTCTGTTCTGTGTCAGAAGGCCACAGGCCTTCGCCGTGCAGGGGCACGGCTTGCAAGGGCAGACCCCAGACACCGTGGTCTTGTTGGCTGCACCACAGCCAGCCGTGATCGGCCTCGCCCAAGGCGAGCAGTTGCCCAGGTCCGGCGCTGGGGGCCAGCTCGGGCACGATGCGGTGCACCGAAAGGCCTGCCGATTCCAGCGCTTGCAAGTGGGCGCTCAACCACTGGCGGTCGCAGGCGGCCACCCAGGGCTGTGCCGATGTTTTCCAGCCGGGCGCCAAGGCCAGGTGCAGGGCGGCAGGTTCGTCCAGCAGACGTTCTTCGAGCAGGCCTTGCAGGGCGGCCTTCAGTTTGGCAGGCTGCTTGTGCAAACCGGTGGGCAAAGTCACCCGGTGCCAGGACAGGGCCCGCGCAGGCAGCAAGGCCACCACGTCGGTTTGGCGGTCCGCGGCGGGCAGCAAACCGGCCGCCGCCCATTGCACCGACACCCCGGGCGTGGCTGCGCCGGTTTGCACCAGGGCATGGGGGTACGCCGTGTGGGTGGACGGGGCGCCCAAGGGCAGCTGAACGATCAATGTACGCATGGGGCTTTCATTCTAGGGTGCGCGGGTGACACGGATTGGCCGGCGCACCCGCCAGAGCATGCGCACTTGCTGGCCCTCGCGCTGGACCAGTACCTGGTCTTCTTGCACCACGTGGTCGATGCGCATTCGGCCCAGCACCTGGAAATACCGGCTTTGCACGCTGTGCTGTGGCGCTTGCAAAGAAGCCCCCGCAGGGCCCATGGCCTGGCGTGCGGCTTCCAGCGTGGCCCAGTGTCCGCGTTCGCGCAGTTGCACCAGTTGCCGGGCCGCGGCCAGGTCGAGTCCGGGCACACTGGCCATCAAGACTTCTGCTGGGGCCGTGTTCAGGTTCACCGGGGTGGGCTCGGGCAGCAGGGTGATGAAGTTCTCCAGCGCCGCCAAGGTGCCGGGACTCAGACCCAGCCAGACCAACTGCTGGGTTTGTTGCGGCATCAAGGGGGTCCCTGCCCCGGCTGGCCCGGGTGTTTTGGCGGCTTGCGCGGCGGCCTGCAACTGGCGGGCCAGGGTGTGCAGTTCTTGCACAGGCAGGTTCAGCCGTTCAAACAGGCGGCCAAAGCGCTGCAGCGCGGGGACAGACACTTGCCCGTTTTCCAGCAGGTTCATCACATTCATGCGCGACTGGGCATCGGTGATCTGGCCCGACAAAAAGACTTCGGTATCGCCCTCGCGCCAGGCCTGGTCTTGTGACAAAAAACTGGACAGCTTGGATTCCTGAACGGGCAGCGCCCAAGGCTCACCCAAATGGTCTGGGCCGTTGCCCTGGGCCGAGACCGCGTCTTCGCGCAAGATCAAGCGCGTCCAGTCCAGCGCGCCGGTCATCATCCAGGCGGTCTGGCTGCGGCCGCGTTCAGCGGTTTCAATTTCCACCTGCCGCCACTGCTGCCACAGCGCCGCCGAGGCGATGGTGGCCACCAAGGTCACGGTCAGCATCGCTGTCAACAGTGCAGCGCCACGCTGGGTGTGCTTCATGGCTGCACCGCCGTGAATGCCGGGCGTATCCAGTCCAGGGTGAGCAAGCCTGTGCCCACCGGGCCGCCTTGCAGATTCAGCACCAGGCGCACCGCATCGGGCGGGGTGTGGCCGCGTGGGGGCGTGGAGGGGGTAGGGGTTGTGGCGCCGTCGGGCGTCACCGCATCACTGGACAAGGGATGGGCCCAGCTGCCGCCCCGGTGCACAAAAAGCTGCCAGTGGGCCAGTGGGTGGATGTCGATCTGCCCGCTGCGTGTGCGGTCGTCCGGGGTTTGCCCCCATTGGCGGGCCAGATCCCAGGCCGATTGCCAGTCATTGCGCAGTTGCAAGGGTGTGGATTGCCAGCGTTGCCAGTCGCCCCCACTGGGGCGTGCCGGGTTGCCGCGCCAGGTCCAAGCGACCACCTGCACATCGGTGCCAACCGCCGCACGGCGCGTCAGGCGCAGCACCTGGCCATCCCAGTCCCAGCTGGGGGTGCCGGGCAATTCGGCCAATTGGTCCAGATCGGTCTGCCATTGGGCCAGACCGGCTTGCAAGGTGCGGATGTTGTCACTGCGCGCTTGCAAGCCGTTTTGCGTGCGCAGCATGCCGTCGATGCCGCGCCAGGCCATCAAGCTCATCAACGCCATCACGCTGATGGCCACCAGCACCTCGATGAGGGTGAAGCCGTGGTTTTGTACGCGGCGATGGGCGCTTGCAGCCATCAGTTGCGCCCCATCACGGTGGACAACTGGAGCACCTGTTCGCCCTGGTTCAGCACCCGCGCATCCACGCGCCTGAAGGTGGGGTTGGGGGTGGGCCGCACCGACACATCGACCTGCAATGCTTGGCCGGCTTGCGTGCACGCGACGCTGCGGTCGCCGGTGTCGGGCAATTGCCTGCGCAAACGCAAAGCGATGAGTTCGTTTTCGGCACAAATTTGCCCCAGCATGCTCACGGTTTGCCGTTCGGCATTGCGGCTGAGTGAGCCGGTGGCTTTCAGCCCGGCCATCAGCGCCACCGCCGTGATGCCCAAGGCCACCAACACCTCGATCAGCGTGAAGCCGCGCTGGTTCATGGTGCCACCTGCGCCGGTGTGCTTTGGACCTTGAAGGGCCGCAGCCCGTCGGTGACCACCCACAGCGTGGGGCCTGCGCTGTGGCTGGCGTCGGCCGTGTGGCTCAAAGCCACCGCTTGTGGTCCGATCAAGGGTTCTGGCCCCAGCACGATCGGGGCGGTCATGCTGGCGCGGGTGGTGCTGGCCAGCCATTGCGTGGGCAAATCGTTGTGTGGCAGGCCTTCAAAGGCAAACCCCGACGGGGTGGCGCGCCACTGCACCGCCACGCCACTGGCGCGCGCCTGGGCGCGGGCGGTCTCCAGCAAACTGGCCAGGCGCTGGGCATCGCGTGCCAGTGCGCTGTGTGCGTTGTCTCGCAAAGACAGGCTCACACCGGCGGTGGCGATGGCGATCAGCGCGACCACCACCAGCAATTCCAGCAAGGTGAAACCGCGAGCCGAGGCAGGTGGGGCTTTACTGCCAGCTGCCGATGTCTGCATGGTTGCCCTCGCCGCCCGGCTGACCGTCGGCACCAAAGGACAACACATCCACCTCGCCCTTGATGCCGGGGTTCATGTATTGGTAGGGGCGGCTCCAGGGGTCGTTGGGCAGTTTGTCCAGGTACGGCTTCCAGTTGCCGGGCACCGGCTCGGTGGTGGGCTTGGCGACCAAGGCGTTCAGGCCTTGTTCGGCGCTGGGAAAGCGCTGGTTGTCCAGTTTGTAGAGTTTGAGCGCCTGCATCAAATTGCCCACGTCGGTACGGGCGGCGGTCACGCGGGCATCGTCGGCACGGCCCAGCACATTGGGCACGATGAGTGCGGCCAGCACACCAATGATGGCCAGCACGACCATCAGCTCAATCAGGGTGAAACCGCGTTGGCGGCTGCGCTTGTGGCTAGAAAGTGTTTTCATGCTGTCCATCATAATCCGCGCATGTTGCGATTTTCTTGGCCCCAACCTTCTCAGGCCCTTGTGGCGCCCGTGGTGTCGGCATGCCTCTGGGCGGCGGCAGCGGCCAGCTTGGTTTTTTGGTTCTTGCAGATGCCCATGCCGCAGGCCAGCCATGCCGTGACGGTGCCGGTTGTGGCAGGCGCCTCTTCTCTCGCCACGGGCAACCCCATCGCGCGCGCATTGGGCCAGCCCAGCGATCGGCCAGCCAGCGCCGCAGCGCCAACCAGCAGCCCATTCAAATTGATCGGAGTCATCGCCAGCGCATCCGGCCAGGGCAGTGCCCTGATCGCCACGGACGGACAGCCGCCCAAGGCCTACCGTGTAGGACAAATGGTGCAAGACGGCGTGACCCTGGAGTCTTTGACGGCCCGGCAGGCCGTGCTGAAATCCGCGAACGCCCAATGGCAATTGGAGTTGCCTGCCGTGGACAAGCCATAGCGGATGTTTTTGGCAGCGCGAAGGTTTTCACACAAGGCGCCAGGTACCAAGACTTCACGCAACGACGCAACGACGCAACGACGCAACGACGCAACGACGCAACGACGCAAACCCGCACGACAGCGTGGTGCCCCAACACGCGCTATAACCGCGCCTATGAAAGACCTCTCTCAGATTGCCCTGTCCATGCTTGACTTGGTCGCCGTGCGCGAAGACTCAGGCGTAGACCACGCGTTACACATTGCCCTGCGCACAGCCCAACATGCCGAGCGCCTGGGCTTGACCCGCTATTGGGTCGCCGAACACCACAACATGGTGGGCATCGCCAGCTCTTCCACTGCTGTCATCATGGGCTACCTCGCCGGCGGCACCTCGCGCATACGCATAGGCTCAGGCGGCATCATGCTGCCCAACCACGCGCCCTTGGTGGTGGCCGAAGCCATGGGCACCCTCGCGGCCCTTTATCCCAATCGCATCGACTTGGGCCTGGGTCGCGCGCCCGGAACCGACGGGCCCACCATGCGCGCCTTGCGCCGCGACCGCGTGGAGACCGAACAAGACTTTCCTCGCGACGTCTTGGAATTACAACGCCTCTTGGGCCCGACCCAGCCCGGCCAACGTCTGGTGGCCACACCCGGCGCCGACAGCCACGTGCCGATTTGGTTGCTGGGCTCCAGCCTGTTTTCTGCGCAGCTTGCCGGTGAACTGGGCTTGCCCTATGCCTTTGCCGCGCACTTTGCACCGCGCTTGCTGCTGCAGGCCTTGGCCGTCTACCGCCAAAGCTTCAAGCCTTCGGCGCAATTGGCCAAACCCTATGCCGCTGTGGGTGTGCAAACCATTGCCGCAGACACCGACACCCAGGCCGAATACCTGGCCTCCAGTCTTTACCAGCGCGTACACGGCATCGTCACCGGCCAGCGCGGCAAACTCCCGCGCCCGATTGACCACTACCTCGACAGCATTCACCCGCAAGAGCGCGCCGCTGTGGATGACTTTTTGGCCGCCGCCGTGATCGGCGGTCCAGACACGGTGCGCAGCGGCCTGCAACAACTGGCCGACCTCACCCAAGCCGATGAATTCATCATGGTCTGCGACGTGTTTGACCTTGATCAACGGCTGCGTTCGCTGGACATCACCGCTGGCCTGATGCGGCGGGCGGCCACGCCCGCGCACTGAGCGAGCGCCAGCCGCTTGCAAATCTGACAGACGTTGTCAGCCAAAAATAGCCACCGCTGAAGGACCCGCAGCAGGTGGGGTGGCACCGTGCTGCGGTGCGGCAGTGCCGTGGTGGGCTTCTTCCTCCAAGTTTCAAGGCCCTGCGGACATGGCCCGCCGACCGCGAAAGCCAGCCCCAACGCGGGGAACGTTTGCCAGATGTGCCCTCCCCATCGTGCGTCACAAACAAATGCGCAAACTTTGGAGTTCATTTTCAAACCAATAAACGGGTTTATTTAGATTTTTGATTGATATGGGATTTTTTCCCATATTTGTTTAAAATCACGCACCATGAATACCCCGACTTCGCCAACCCCGCTGCCAGAGGCCATCACCGTGGCCTACCCCTTGGTGCAGTGGCTGGTGGCGCAAGGCGTGGGTTACAACACATTCGCCCACATGATCAAACCACTGTTTTTGGCCGCCGCCATTGAAGACGCCCAAACCAGTGCCAGTGACTCGGCCCTGAGCCTGCGCTCGGGTCTGCACCGCAAAGACGTTCGCGCCCTGCGCCAAGCCCATCAACACGATGTCCAGGCCATCCATGAGGCCACGCAAGCCATGGGCAAGCCCAGTCCGGCCAGCAGGGTTTTGGCGATGTGGCGCGCGCAGCACTGGCCCGCACGCATGCCATTGAACGGCGCAGCACCGAGCTTTCAAAGCCTGGTGGCCGCAGTCTCCAACGACTTTCACCACCGGGCGATCCTGCAAGAGTTGCAGCGCTTGGGCCAGGTGCAGCAGGTGGATGCAGATGTCGAACTGATTGAGCAAGGCATGCGCGCGTCGCCTCAAACTCAAGAGTCGCGCCAGCTGCTGGCGGGCTCGGTGGCCGACCATTTGCAAGCGGGGGTCTGCAACCTGCAGTCGCAAGACAGCGCCCCGTTTTTGGAGCAAAGCGTTTTTGCCGACGGGCTCAGCGCCGACTCCATCGAAAAGCTCCACGCCTTGGCGCGCGAGTTGTGGCGCCAACACGTGCTGCCGTCTTTGGTGAACCAAGCCACCGAACTGTGTGAACAAGACCAGCACACCCCCGATGCACACCGCTTTCGCTGCGGCATGTTCAGCTACTCGGCCTCAGAGCCTCAACAAAAGGGGGCAGCATGAAGCTACACCGCACCTTCACCATCCTGGCCATGCTGGCCGCTTTGAGCGCTTGTGGCGGTGGCAACACCGTCGCAGAAGGTGTCGGCACGGGCGGCACCGGCATCACCTGGGGCACGGTGACCGGCTTTGGCAGCGTGTTCATCGACGGCGTGGAATACGAGGACAGCAACAGCCCCATTCAACAGGGCACCTCGGCTGGCCAGGCCGTCGACACCCTGCTGGCCTTGGGCCAACAGGTTCAAGTGACCAGCGATGGCACGGGCCAGGCACAACACATTCGAGTGTTGCCGCAATTGCTGGGCCCCGTCACGGTGGCGCCGAGCGGCCAGGCCCTGAGCGTGATGGGCGTCAACGTCGGTTGGGATGACAGCACCAGCGGCCTTGCCGCATCCACCTTGAGCCGCAACGACACGGTGCGCGTGTTTGGCCAGTGGAACAGCGATGGCACGGCGCTGTCGGCCACCCGCATCGAACGGGCCACGCCCACCACCGCGGTGTTGATCAGCGGCCTGGTGCAAAGCTTTGCTGCCACCTCGGTGCAACTGCAAAGCGGCTGGACGGTCACTGTCGACAGCACAGCGGCTTTGAACCTCAGCGCAGGCGCCCTGGTCTCGTTCTGGATCGATGCCAACACCTGGTCAAGCAACCCCGTCACCGCCTTGGCCACAGATGCCCACCCGCCGGCCTTCAGCGACAACCAGGAGCTCAACGTCAATGTGACCTTGCGCCGTGACAGCCATGGTCAAGCCCAAGCCATGGGCATCGCTCTGCCGCCCTTGCCTGAAAACCTCAGCGATGGTCAGCGCGCTCAGCTCAAAATCAAACGCGTCAACGGCGCCTGGGCCTGGGTTGACCTGCCTACCGCCACCACGCGGGCAAGCACGACCCACCTCTCGGCTACGCTGAGCGCGCCCAACTGGCAAGCCACACCGCTGAGCCTGAACCTGCGCAACACGCCAGTCGTCATCAGTGCCGCAGTCGTGAACGCCAGCAATTGCGCCAGCTTCAGCAGTGGCGATGTGCACATCAAGGTCGACGCAGCGTTGGGCACCGAGCCACTGAACGCCACCCAGATCACGTGCGATGGCGCGGTGGAAAGCGCCATCGAAACAACCACCGCACAAGTCGTGGGCTTCAACGCCCAAACCCAAGAGCTTACGGTCGAGAGCAATGGGCAGCGACAAACCATGGCCCTGCCCCGCAACAACCAAAAGCCCGCAAACCCCAGCGATTGGGTGGGCCAATCCGTATTCATCGAATGGCGCACCAACGGTTCATCCAAGACCGCCCAGCGCATCACCCCCCGCTAACACCCCAAGGAGTCCCTGATGAGAAACAAACCCCACCCACGCACTTGGTCACGCTGTCTGCCCATGTGCGCGCTGACCCTGGCTTTGGTCGCCTGTGGAGGCGGCAGCGGCTCGAGCACCAGCAGCACACTGACCGGCAGCCTGATCGACGGCCCCATCCAAGGCGCAACCGTGTTCCTGGATCTGAACAACAACCACACACGGGATGCAGGTGAACCCGTCTCAGGCACCACCAGCAGCAGCGGTGCCTACAGCATCGATGTGAGCGGTTTGAGCGCAGCCGAAATGGCCGGTGCCTCCTTGGTCGCCATCGTTCCCGACAGCGCCAAAGACGCCGACGATGGTGGATTGAACTTGGCCGCTGCTGGGCGCACAGGCTTCACCCTGACCAGCCCGATGGCCGCCTACGTCAATGCCAACAGCCAAACCACCAGCAACACCGTGGTCAGTCCCTTGACGACCCTGGTCAACGACGCCATACAAAACGATGGTTTGAGTTTGGACGCTGCCACGGCCCGCGTCAGAACCGATCTCACGCTCAACACCGACCCGATGGCGCATTACGTGAACACCGCCAACCGCGACACCGCACGCACCGCCCGCGCCGCAGCCGACGCCATGGGGCAAGCCAAAGCCTTGCTCCAAACCACGCTCGCGGGGCAGAACCAAACCATGAGCGACTCGGAAACCCTGGCCACTGTGACCGGCGCGGTGCGCGACCAGTTGACCAAAGCCATGGCCCACAGCGCTACCCGCGCAGCCATCCTGAACAGCGCCACACCCTTGCTCCCTACCGCACTCAAACAAACGCTGGATGCCGCGCCGACCACAGCGAACACCCTCCCCGAAAACCTGGCCGATGCCGTTGCACGTCGCCGAAACGGCCGTGGCCGCCCCATGGACACCGCGCCACAAACCTTCACAGTGGTTTTCAAAGACAGCGTCAGTGATGCAGCCACAGAGCAAGCGACCTTGCTCAGCGGCAGAAGCGCCACCACCCTAGGCACCTACAGCCATGTCTTCAAAGGCTTTACCGCCACCATTCCAGCGGCCGCCGTCGATGGCTTTCTGAATGCCACCGCCAGTAACCCCAACGTGCGTTTGGTGGAGGGCGAGACGCAGTTTCGCCGCCACGACACCCGCAGCGTTGATGCAGCGACCCAATGGGGCCTGGACAGCCTGGACGGCAGCGCGAACAGCCAATACACCAGCGGCGGCAATGGCGCACACAATGGCGCAGGCAGCACCATATTCGTGGTCGACACCGGCATCCAATCCAACCACACCGAATTCGGCTCGCGCGTCAGCGCAGGCACCTACACCGTGGGCATTTCATCGGCAGACGGCCAAGGCCATGGCACCCATGTGGCTGGCACCATTGGCGGCGCCACCGTGGGGGTGTCCAACGGTGTGACTTTGGTCCCTGTCAAAGTACTGGACGACACGGGTTCAGGCACCTTGAGTTCGGTGCTGAGTGGATTGGACTGGGTGTCCAACCAAGTCAACACCGTCACCCCCAGCTTGCAACGCCATGTCGCCGTCAACATGTCTTTGGGCGGCAGCGCCTCGTCCACACTGGATCTGGCCGTGGCCAAGTTGACATCGCAAGGCATTCCGGTGGTGGTCGCCGCCGGCAACAGCAACGCCAACGCCTGTAATTTCTCACCCGCACGCGAACCGTCGGCCATCACGGTCGGTGCGGTGGCGCTCTCCGGCAGCACCTATGCACGCGCCTACTATTCCAACTTTGGCCCCTGCGTCGATGTGTTTGCACCGGGCAGCGCAATTTACTCGGCCAAATACGATGCCAGCCTGACCAACCAATATGCCTCGCTTTCCGGCACATCGATGGCCACACCCCATGTCACGGGCTGGGTCGCGCAATTGCTCGACATGGCGGCAGCAGACGCCAACTGGCAAAGCGCCATCACGCCCGCCAATGTGTCCACATGGGTACTCAGCACCAGCGCAGCCAACGTCTTGACTGAAACTGGCACGGGCTCGCCCAATCAAATGCTGCGCGTGGCCGCCAGCATTCCAGCCCCTGTGACCAGCACCCCGCCCGTCACCAACACCGCGGTCAGCATTGCCGACATCGTCGGCCAGTCGAGCAAGCAGGGCAAATACTGGCGGGCCGGCGCCACGGTGGTGGTCACCGACGCCAATGGCACGGCGATGCCTAATGCCTTGGTCACGGGTCACTTCAGCGTCAACAGCGTGGACACCACGGTGAGCTGCACCACCAGCAGCAACGGGGCCTGTGTCGTCGCTTCCAACCCCCTGGCCCTCACCACCAACAGTGCAACTTACGCCGTCGACGCGGTCAGTGGCACGGGCATGAGCTACAACGCCAGCGCCAACGCGGTGAATTCGGTGGTCATCAATGCGCCGGCATCAGGCGGTTCGTCAACGCGCGACAAGCTGCCACGCTTGCGTAAATAAGCCCTGAAATCACGGACAGACTGAGAGCATCGAAAGTGAAGATCGGCGGCCCCCCGAGTACCGTCGGCGGGGTCGACCGGATGGTTTGACCGGTCATGCGCTCGCAGAGATCGCCGACCAACACCATGGCGCCAATGTAGGGTGGTCCACCACCAGCATCGGTTCAGCTAACACTTTGACTGGAAGTTTTTGCGCTGAAAGTCGCCAACCCTGGCCTCCGACAGGGCCTGGGTTGACGGCTGCAAAAACTCAGCCCCGCAAAAACAAGCGGTACACCGGGTTGTCCGTTTCTTCCGCATACGGATACCCGAGCGCTTGCAAAAATTGGTCGAACGTCTTGTCGTCTTTGGGCGGCACCTGCAGGCCCACCAGGATGCGGCCATAGTCGGCACCCTGGTTGCGGTAGTGGAACAAAGAGATGTTCCAGCCGGGGCGCATCAGACTCAAAAACTTGAGCAGGGCGCCGGGGCGTTCGGGGAATTCGAAGCGCAGCAGGCGTTCGTCTTGTGACAAGGCCGAATGCCCGCCGACCATGTGCCGGATGTGCTCTTTGGCCAACTCGTCGTGCGTGAGGTCGATGGCCTTGAACTTGTGACGGGTGAAGTTGGCTGCGATCTTGCTGCTCTCGCCCTTGCCATGCGTGCTCAGCCCTAAAAACACATGGGCTTTGTCCGAGTCGCTCATGCGGTAGTTGAACTCGGTCACGTTGCGCGGGCCACCGGGCAAGCTGCCGATCAGCTCCAGAAAACGCTTGAAACTGCCGCGCTCTTCGGGGATCGTCACCGCAAACAGGGCTTCCTTTTCTTCGCCCACGTCGGCCCGCTCGGCCACAAAACGCAGGCGGTCAAAGTTCATGTTGGCGCCGCACAAAATGGCGGCAAAGGTCTGGCCCTTGGCCTTGTGTGTGGCTACGTATTGCTTGATGGCCGCCACCGCCAGCGCGCCTGCAGGCTCCACAATCGAGCGCGTGTCCACAAAAATGTCCTTGATGGCCGCGCACACCGCATCGGTGTCGACCGTCATGTACTCGTCCACCAAATTGCGCGACACACGGAACGTTTCTTCGCCCACCAGTTTGACGGCGGTGCCGTCTGAAAACAGGCCCACATCAGGCAAAGTCACGCGTTTTTTGGCCGCGACAGACTGGATCATGGCGTTCGAGTCGTTCATCTGTACGCCGATCACCTTCACATCCGGGCGCACCGCCTTGATGTAATTGGCGACACCGCTGATGAGCCCGCCGCCGCCAATGGCCACAAACACCGCATCCAGCGGGCCCTGGTGCTGGCGCAGCATTTCCATGGCAATCGTGCCTTGGCCCGCGATCACCTCTGGGTCGTCAAACGGGTGCACAAAGGTCAGGCCCTGCTTTTTCTGCAAAGTCAGCGCTTGGTTGTAGGCGTCGGAGTAGCTGTCGCCAAACAACACCACCTCGCCCCCAAAGCCCTTGACCGCGTCGATCTTGACCTGCGGCGTGGTGGTGGGCATGACAATCACGGCGCGCGTGCCCAGCTTGCTGGCGCTCAGTGCCACGCCTTGCGCATGGTTGCCCGCCGAGGCGCAGATCACGCCTTTCTTCAACTGTTGGGGCGTCAGGTGCGCCATCTTGTTGTAGGCCCCGCGCAACTTGAAACTGTGCACGGGTTGCTGGTCTTCCCGCTTCAACAACACCTGGTTGCCCAAGCGCTGCGACAGGTTTTTGGCCGTTTCCAGGGCCGATTCGGTGGCCACGTCATAGACCTTGGCGTTCAGGATCTTGATCAGGTAATCGGCGGGTTTGAGGTGTTGGGTCGTCATGTCCAGAGTGATCACGGGCATGCCGCGTCGCCTAAAAAGTGTGGCCCTGATGATAACGGTCAAAAAAAATGCCCCAAACCTTGCGGCTTGGGGCAAATCCACCTTTTCAGAGGGTGGAGGAGACAAACGGTGCATGCAAAAAAGCACGCTTGTTCGCAATTGTAGAGGTGTTTTTGTTGCATTGCAGCAAGATGGGTGTTTCAAAACGCAAAAAATGGTCAAAAAGTCCCGCAAAAAACCTCGTTGGGTACCATACGCACACAGAAATGGGCCTTGCCCTGAGGCCACGCCATTCACAAAGGAAATCAAAATGGAATGCACCGTTACTTGGACCGGCGCTGCTGGCACCCGCTCCGGCATGGGGTTTTTGGCCGAAACCGGCTCTGGCCACATGATCGCCATGGACGGCGCACCCGACACCGCCAAGCCTGAAAACGGCGGCCAAAACCTGGCCCCACGCCCCATGGAAACCCTGCTGGCGGGGACAGGCGGGTGCACGGCCTATGACGTGGTGCTTATCCTCAAGCGGGGACGCCACGACGTGCGTGGATGCAGCGTCAAACTCACCAGCGAACGCGCCGAGGTCGATCCCAAGGTCTTCACCCACATCAACATGCACTTCACCGTGACGGGCAAAGGCATACCCGCGAGCGCGGTGGAGCGCGCCATCACCATGAGCCACGAAAAATACTGCTCGGCCAGCATCATGCTGGGCAAAACCGCCGAGATCACCACCAGTTTTGATCTGGTGGACGTGGCGTGATGCCTTGATGGGCTGGGTGGTTTTGTCAGTCTAGTTGTATCAGCACCAGGCTCAAACCCGGTGTGCCACGGTGGTCATCACCTTGGCGGCGGCCTGCATCAGGGCTTTGACCGGGGTGGGCAACTCCACAGCGCCTGCTTTTTGGGCCATTTGGGCGTGTGCGATCTCATCGGTCTTCATTTGGGCCACGATGGCGCGCGATGCGCTGTCGCCAGCCGGCAGCCGATCCATGTGGCTTTGCAAGTGGGCCTCGACCTGGCGTTCTGTCTCGACCACAAAACCCAGGCTCACTTTGTCGCCGCCCAGTTTGCCCGCGGCATAGCCAATGGCAAAGGCCCCGGCATACCAAAGCGGATTCAACAGCGAGGGGCGGTCTTTGAGTTCATTCAGGCGTTGCTTGGTCCAGGCCAGGTGGTCGGTTTCTTCGCGGCTGGCTTCGGCCAGTTGGGCACGCAAGCCCGCGTTTTTGCAGGCCAGCGCCTGGCCGGTATACAGCGCTTGGGCGCACACCTCGCCCACATGGTTCACGCGCATCAGTGCCGCGGCCTCGCGGCGCTGGGTTTCGTTCAAATTCTGGCTTGGGGTGTCGGCCACGGGGGTGGGGCGGCTGGCGCGAGGCTCAGCCCACAGCGTGCGCAAAGCACTGTCGGCGGCCAGGATCAAAGCATGGAGTGGCATGGGTCAAACTCTTGAAATGAGTGCTCAACTATAGCGGCCAGGCCCCAAACCGGGCCGCCAATCCGGTTGGTGTGCCGTTTTTCCTATTTCATCTGATGCATTCGAGAATTCTTCGAAGTTATTGAATTTGTTGATGAAAATTCAAAGTATGGGTAGTTGAAAATACTCATTGGTGATTGTTTGTTGTAACGATGCAACGGAAAAGCCCTTTATTCTTTGAAATTCTTGGAAAAGGCGGGCGGCTCTGGTGCAATACACACAACCTTCCAAATTTGGAGGTTGGCTAAAAGTTCAAGCAGGTGGTCACCACCGCAAGAACCTGAAGCTCTTTTTAAAACTTTGGAGAAATTTGCAATGAAAAAAACTCTGATTGCTCTGGCTGTTCTGACAGTTTCCGCAGCTTCTTTCGCTCAATCCACCGTGACTTTGTACGGTGTTGTTGATGCTGGCTTCATTAACGACGGTACCGACACCAAGTACGCTGGTACTGGCGTGAACGGCACATCCCGTCTGGGTTTCAAAGGCGAAGAAGACCTGGGTGGCGGCTTGAAAGCTATCTTCACAGTGGAAACAGGCCTGAACAGCGGCAAAGAAACTGCCACCTACATCGGTGACCGTGGCGCATTTGTCGGCATCGCTGGCTCTTTCGGTACAGTGACCATGGGTTCCAGCGTTCTGAGCCCTTCCTTCTGGGCTCGTGCTAATACCGATGCATCCACAACCAACAACTACAGCTTGGCTACCTACGCTGGCGCTGCCCGTTTGGACAACAGCATCAACTACACCAGCCCAACTTGGAGCGGCTTGACACTGCGTGCCTCGATGGTGCAGAAAAATGACAACACTGCAAACAGCGCAAGCAAAGGTGCTAACGACATTTCTGCTGTGTATGCAAACGGTCCCCTGACTTTGGCTGCTTCTTACTCTGACAGCGGTTACGACAAGGGCAACTTCGTTGGTGCTGCTTACGATTTGGGTATGGCCAAGCTGTTCGTGAACTCCGTTGAAGTTGCTGGCACAGCCGCTGTCGCAGAAGTCATTGCAACTTCTGGTAGCGCTGGTACAAAGGCCGTTGCTGCAACAGCCGCTGCCAAGTACACCAACTACGGCGTGTCCGCACCTTTCGGCGCCTGGACTCTGCAAGCCGACATGCGCACAAAGAAAGACGCAACTGCTGACACTTACGTGTTGTCCGCACAGTACGCTTTGAGCAAGCGCACCAGCTTCACTGCTTACACAGCCAAAACTGAAAACGCA
The DNA here is from genome assembly GCA_919902775.1 of Burkholderiaceae bacterium. Taxonomy (GTDB): domain Bacteria; phylum Pseudomonadota; class Gammaproteobacteria; order Burkholderiales; family Burkholderiaceae_C; genus Limnohabitans_A. Next base: position 272 of record CAKKRJ010000015.1, on the reverse strand, counting down.
AAAGCTGCCCTGGGCGCTGGCGTTCGCCACAACTTCTAATCCCCCGCTGGCGCAAGCCAGCTGAGGTTTAAAAGAGTAAAAAACCCACCGTGGCAACACGGTGGGTTTTTTCTTGCCTGCACGCTGTGCGTTGCAGTCAGCAAACAACTGCACTCAAGGGAAAACACTGGTGCAGTGTTGGTGATGTTGCTGATAAATTGATAAATGTGACAACAACACATTGGAGACACAAATGACAGCGACTAATGATCCGCAACAGCAACTTGAAGAGA
>CAKKRJ010000014.1 GCA_919902775.1 Burkholderiaceae bacterium | reverse complement strand
TGCCGACGATGTTGGCCGCCCCCATGGCCAGCGCCAGGTGCCACCACACATGCCCTTTGAGGGTGAACAGCGTGAGCGCGGACAGATTGGTCGCCACATTGATCATCTTGGCCGCGGCCGAGGCGTTCAAAAAGTCATAACCCAGCACCCGAACATAGGCAAACACCAGAAAACTGCCCGTACCCGGCCCAAAAAATCCGTCGTAAAAGCCAATCACCAGCCCAATGCCTGCGGCAATCCAGGCCTCTTGTGCCCCGGCAAAGCGCGGCGCATGGCTGCGGCCCAGGTCTTTTTTGACCAGGGTGTACAGCAAGAGTGCCGCCAACAGCACGGGCAGGAGTTTGCGAAACAGGCTGGGGTCCACTTGCGTGACCACCCAGGCCCCGGCCAGAGAGCCCAGCAGACCGGCACCGGCGGCCGGCAACAAAGAACGCCAGGGCATCACCACCTGGCGGCTGTATTGCGCGGTCGCAAAGGCGGTGCCCCAGATGGAGGCGCTTTTGTTGGTGCCAAACAAGGTGGCGGGGGCGGCCCCAGGGAACGTGGCAAACAGCGCGGGCAACAAGATCAGGCCGCCACCGCCCACGATCGCGTCCACCAAGCCGGCCAGCAGGGAGGCCAGCGAAACAATCAGTAATTCCATGGGGGGATTGTGGCATCGAGGTGCGACCCGGCTCGGCCCAACGTGGGTGGCACGCACCCAAAACGGACAGGCAAAAAAAAGCGCCGCTTGCGCGACGCTTGGAAAATTACACCTCGTTCGGATGTTGGTTCATGTTCGAGTTGTTAGGCTTGTTTGTCTCCTCGGCCCTCGGGATGCAGGTACTGCTTTGCATCGAGTGGGAGAAATGTAAGTGAACTGGCCACCACTTCTTCTCAGGGATTTCCCCATTTTGGGGAAATCCCTGCCCTGGACGGACCTTGAACTGACAAAAACGAATGTTTTGACATGTCTGGCCCGCTCAGGCGGCCAGGCGACGGGCGGTGTCTTCGGCAATCCACTGCGCTGCCTTCTCCGCAATCATCAGGGTTGGGCTGTTGGTGTTGCCGCTGGTGATGGTGGGCATCACGCCCGCATCCACCACGCGCAAGCCCGTCACACCGCGCACCTGCAAGCGTGGGTTGACCACCGCCATGGGGTCGTCCTCGCGCCCCATGCGGGTGGTGCCCACCGGGTGGAAGATGGTGCTGGCGATGTCCCCGGCCAGTTTGGCCAGTTCTTCATCGGTCTGGTATTGCACGCCGGGCTTGAACTCTTCGGGTGCAAAGGGGGCCATGGCCGGTTGCGCCATGATGCGGCGCGTCACGCGCAGGCTGTCGGCTGCCACCTGGCGGTCTTCGGCGGTGGCCAGGTAGTTGGGGGCGATGGCCGGGGCGTCTTCAAAGCGCGGGCTGGTGATGTGCACCGTGCCTCGGCTGGTCGGGTTCAGGTTGCACACGCTGGCGGTGATGGCGGGAAAGCGGTGCAAAGGCTCACCAAATGCGTCCAGGCTCAGCGGCTGGACATGGTATTGCAGATTGGCGTGTGGCCGCGATGGATCGCTCTTGGTGAACGCCCCCAATTGGCTGGGGGCCATGCTCATGGGGCCGGAGCGTTTGAGCGCGTATTCCAGGCCAATCATGGCCTTGCCCCACCAGTTGTTGGCCAGGGTATTGAGTGTTTTGGCCCCCTTGACCTTGTAAACCGAGCGGATCTGCAAATGGTCTTGCAAGTTGGCCCCCACGCCGGGCAGATCGTGCAGGACGTCGATGCCTTTGTCTTGCAGCAAGGCCGCCGGCCCAATGCCCGAAAGCTGCAGGATTTGCGCCGAACCAATGCTGCCCGCACTCAAAATCACCTCTTGCGTGGCTTTGACTTCGACCATTTCCACGCCCGTCCAGACGTGTGCGCCGGTGCAGCGTTTTTCGCCGTTGGCCTGGGTTTCCAGGGTCAATTTGGCCACCTGGGCCTTGTTCCACAGTTCGAAGTTGGGGCGTGAATAGCAAGTGGGGCGCAAAAAGGCCTTGGCCGTGTTCCAGCGCCAGCCGTTTTTCTGGTTGACCTCGAAATAGCTCACCCCTTCGTTGTCACCCCGGTTGAAATCGTCGGTGGCCGGAATGCCCGCTTGCTGTGCGGCTTGCGAAAACGCGTCGAGCACGTCCCAGCGCAGGCGCTGCTTTTCGATGCGCCATTCACCCCCGGTGTTGCGCCCACGCAAAGTGTGCAAGTAGCCGCCTTTGGGCAAGTCGGTCGGGGCCAGCAATTCGGACTTGGCCCCTTTGGCCCCATGCCAGGCGTTGGCACCGTTGCAGTGGTCTTCGTGCAGCTTGAAGTAGGGCAAGGTTTGGTCCCAGCGCCAAGCGTCATGGCCGGTGATCTGTGCCCACTGGTCGTAATCATGCGACTGACCGCGCATGTAAATCATGCCGTTGATGCTGGAACACCCCCCCAACACTTTGCCGCGCGGGTAACGCAGGCTGCGGCCATTGAGCCCGTCGGCCGGCTCGGTCTGATAAAGCCAGTCGGTGCGCGGGTTGCCAATGCAATACAGGTAGCCGACCGGAATGTGCACCCAGTGGTAATCGTCTTTTTTACCCGCCTCGATCAGCAACACGCGCTTGCTGGCGTCGGCCGACAATCGGTTGGCCAGCAGGCAACCCGCCGTGCCGCCGCCGACGATGATGTAGTCAAAGGTGTTGTCGTTCATGTTTTAACCGGTCTCCTGAGCAGGCGATTGTGCCTGTGGATTCCAGTAGACGGTTTCAGCGCAGGCCCCATGTTGGGGCTGAAGCCGCCAACCTACAGGCGGAGTGACTGCGATCTGGCTTGGCTGATTTGATTCAGCCAGCGCAGCGAGGGCGACTGGCCGGGGCCGTTGGGCCGATTTGCTGGCGCGAAGCGACTGATGAGGTCCAGCGGCCCCGGCCAGTCGCCCTCGCGGAAAAACTCAACGGTATTTTCAAAGCCAAATCAAACTTACTTCGCCGTCGGCATCACAAACTCAGCACCTTTGCTGATGCTCTCTGGCCAGCGCTGCATGATGGATTTTTGCTTGGTGTAAAAGCGCACACCCTCTTCGCCATAGGCGTGCATGTCGCCAAACAGGCTGCGCTTCCAGCCGCCAAAACCGTGCCAGGCCATGGGCACGGGGATCGGCACGTTGATGCCCACCATGCCCACCTGAATGCGGCGCGCAAACTCGCGCGCCACGTTGCCGTCACGGGTGAAGCAGCTCACGCCGTTGCCGAACTCGTGGTCGTTGATGATTTGCACCGCAGTGGCAAAGTCGGGCACGCGCACGCACGACAACACGGGGCCAAAAATCTCTTCCTTGTAGATTTTCATGTCGGTGGTCACGTGGTCGAACAGCGTGCCGCCGAGCCAGAAACCGTTGTCACAACCCGCGCCGGCTTTCGCACCGTCAAACACACGGCCATCGACCAACAACTGGGCCCCTTCGGCCACGCCCGCGTCGATGTAGCCCTTGATGCGCTGGCGCGCCGTGTCGGTCACGATGGGGCCCATTTCGGCGGCCAGGTTTTCACCGTTGAGCACTTGCAGTGCTTTGGTGCGCTCGATCAGCTTGGGCAAAATTTTGTCGGCCACATCGCCGACCAGCACCGCCACGGAAATCGCCATGCAGCGCTCACCCGCTGAGCCGTAGCCTGCGCCAATCAAGGCGTCCACGGTCTGGTCAATATCGGCGTCAGGCATGACCACCAAGTGGTTTTTGGCGCCGCCCAAGGCTTGCACGCGCTTGCCGTGGTGCGCGCCGGTTTCATAAATGTAGTTGGCGATCGGTGTCGAGCCGACGAAGCTGATGGCCTTCACATCGGGGTGCTCCAGCAGCGCGTCCACGGCTTCCTTGTCGCCCTGCACCACGTTGAACACGCCGTCAGGCAAACCGGCTTTTTTCAGCAGCTCGGCCATGAACAGCGCCGGTGTTGGGTCGGTCGGGCTGGGCTTCAAAATGAAGGTGTTGCCCGCGGCAATCGCCACCGGGAACATCCACATGGGCACCATGACCGGGAAGTTGAAGGGCGTGATGCCCGCCACCACGCCCAAGGGCTGGCGCAGAGTCCAGTTGTCGATGCCGGTGGAGACTTGGTCGGTGAAGTCGCCCTTGAGCAACTGCGGAATGCCGGTGGCAAATTCCACGATGTCGATGCCGCGCGAGACTTCGCCTTGCGCGTCGGTGAACACCTTGCCGTGCTCGGCGGTGATCATGTGGGCGAGTTCGTCCTTGTGGGTGTTCAGCAGTTCGAGGAACTTGAACATCACGCGGGCGCGGCGCAGCGGCGGCGTGTCGGACCAGGCCGGGAAAGCGGCTTGTGCAGCGGCCACGGCTTTCGCCACTTCGGCGCTGTTGGCCAAAGCCACTTGGCCAGTCACGGCGCCGGTGGCGGGGTTGGTGACGCTTTGGCTGCGGCCCGAAGTGCCTGCGGCCACTTGGCCTGCGATGAAATGGCCAATGTTCGTGATGCTCATGTTGACTCCGTGGGGTGGTTGTCGGTGGGTTGGCGGTGTGTGGTGTGCACCGATGGGGTTGTGCAAGCGTGCGCCTTGGCGTGCGGTATGCGGGTTCAAGGGGCAGTGTAGGCGGCACAACCACCCCTCACAAGCCTGAAAATCTGAATTGATTGTTCAAAATAGTGAACAATGTGCGCATGCAAGAGCAAAAAATCAACGCGCTTTGGACGCATCTGCACTGGCTGAGCGTGCTGGCGCAGCAAGGCAGCTACACGGCGGCGGCCGCCCGCCTGGGCGTGAGCAAGGCGGCCATGAGCCAACGCATTGCCGAGTTGGAACGCGCCGCCAAGGTCACCCTGGTGCAGCGCACCACCCGCAGTCTGCGCCTGACCGAAGCCGGGCAAAAGTTGGTGGACGACACACGCGCGGCGTTTGAGCAAATCGAACAAAGCTTTGCGCAGGTGCGTGATCTGGCCGAACAACCCAGCGGCCTGGTGCGCATGACCGCGCCGGTGGCGCTGGCGCGCCAGCAGTTGGTGCCCTTGTTGGCCGAGTTTCTCAAGGACTTTCCGGACGTGCGGCTGGAGCTGGACTTGTCGGACCGCCTGAGTGCCTTGGCCACCGAAGGCTTTGACTTGGCCATTCGCCACACCGCGCGCCCGCCCGACACCCATGTGGCCTGGGCGCTGTGCGCCACCGAATCGGTGCTGGTGGCCACCCGTGCCTATTTGCGCCGACGCGGTGAGCCGCAAACCCCCGCCGACCTGCAAGCCCACAACTGCCTGCACTACCCGCGCTCGCAAGACACCCCGGCCTGGACCTTTGAGGCCCGCCAGGGACCTGCAGGCCATGACCGTGTGACGGTGCCCGTGACCGGCAACTTTGCGGCCAACAACAGCGAAGCCTTGCGTGAAGCCGCTTTGATGGGCGCGGGCATCGCCCTCATGCCAGACTTCAGCGCCCAGTCGGCGCTGCGCCAAGGCAAACTGGTGCGCGTGCTGCCCGACTGGAAGCCCGTGGGCGCATTCGCCGAAACCATCTACGCCATCCGCCCCTATGCACCGCATGTGCCGCGGGCGGTGGCGGCCTTGGTGGATCATTTGCGCAAGGGGCTGGCACTGGGTTTCAAGGAAGGGGTTTGACCCGATGAGTAAAAAAATTGGCATGTTGACCGACATTCGCGCGTGGGCACGCCGCATCAAGCGTGATGGCGTGATGCTGTGGTTTGCTTGCCGTGATCCGCGCACGCCGGGGTGGCTCAAGGCCATGGCGTTCTTTGTCGTGGCTTACGCGCTCAGTCCCATCGATCTGGTGCCGGATTTCATTCCGGTGCTGGGCTATCTGGACGATGTGATTTTGTTGCCTGTGTTGATCTGGCTCATCGTGCGTTGGCTGTCGGATGATGTTGTTCGTGATTGCCGCCTGCAGGCCGAAGCCTGGATGCAAGCACGCCAAGCCAAGCCGGTCAGCCGTGCGGGCTTGGTTCTGGTGTTGCTGGTGTGGAGCGCCGTGGCTTGGTGGCTGTGGCGCTGGTTTGTGTCTGTATGAAGGGACGTTGTCCTGATGCCGCGTTGTCAGGATCTGTCTTTCAGCAGCATCTGACGCGCGTAAGCCAAAAACTCGTCCAGATGTGATTGGATAGTATTGATCATGATGGGCAATTGGAGTGTTTTGTGATCAGTACGGACTGTTTCTGAGCATCTCCATGCGTTCCATATGGCGGGTCACTCCAAGCTCAAGCTCGTGAGCGTAGGCTGCGATCACACCCCCCGTGCCAGCACCGGAAACAGCTTGTGCAGCCCGTCGGTCATCACTTCCACCGCCAGGGCGGCGAGGATCAGGCCCATCAACCGGGTCATGACGTTGATGCCGGTTTTACCCAGAATGCGGGCAATGGGGGTGGCCAGCGAAAAGCACAGGGCGGTGGCCAAGGCAATGACCACGCCGTAGCCGATCAGGGTGCCGAGTTGGGTGAAGTTCTTGGCTTTTTCGGCGTAGATCACCACGGTGGACATGGTGGCCGGGCCGGTGAGCAGAGGAATGGTCAGCGGCACCACGGCAATGCTGGCACCCACGGCCGCTTTGGCTTCGGCATCGTGCACTTCTTCGGCATTGGCGCGCGCTTCGGCCGGTTGCGCATTCAGCATCGACAGGGCCGATGTGAGCAGCAGCATGCCACCGCCCACCTGAAAGCTGGCCAGCGAGATGCCGAAGAATTCCAGAATTTGCAGGCCCAGCAAGGCGCTGGCCGAGATCACGATGAAGGCGGCGGTGGACGACACCAGGATGGTGCGCTGGCGCTGGGCGCGGCTGAAGCCTTGGGTGTAGTGGATGAAAAACGGAACGATGGCCAAGGGGTTGACGATGGCCAGCAGGGTGATGAGTGGTTTGAAGTCCATGCCCGCATTGTGCCGCTGCTTTGGCCACTCATGCGGCCGAGGATTCCGCCGGGGTGCGCCTTCTGAACATGCCCCAGCCTTCCATCTGCAACACCTTGTCGCCGTGCTGGTTGAACATTTCCCACAGGCTGCGTGTCAAGCCCACGTCGGGCCGTTTGCCCATGGGCTTGGTGTCCAGCATCGTGCTTTGTAGGCGCAGGGTATCGCCGGGAAAGACGGGCTTGAGCCATTTGATGCCTTCCAGACCGGGTGAGCCCAGGCTGGAGGTCTCGTGCAAAAAGTTTGTCACCATCAGCCGCATCGCCATCGCGCAGGTGTGCCAACCGCTGGCCGAAAGGGCGCCAAACACCGAAGCCTTGGCTGCTTCGTCGTCCAAGTGAAAGGGCTGAGGGTCAAATTGACTGGCAAAGGCGATGATCTCTTCGCGGGTGGGCGTGATGGTGCCCAGATCGCGCACCTGACCGGCGGCAAAGTCTTCCCAGTAGTATTTGATTTGTGCCATCAACGGCCTCCTGAAATGTCTAGAAAACTCATGGTGGTGTAGCTGGCGCTGTCGGACAGCAGCCACACAATGCCTTCGGCCACTTCTTCTGCGCTGCCGCCGCGCTGCGCGGGCACCAAGTGCTGCAGGTCTTTCACACGGTTGGGCAGGCCGCCCGAGGCGTGGATGTCGGTCTCGATCAGGCCCGGACGCACCGCGTTGACGCGGATGCCTTCGCCCGCCACTTCTTTGGCCAGGCCAATGGTGAACGCGTCAATCGCGCCTTTGGCCGCAGCGTAGTCCACGTACTGGCCGGGTGCACCCAGCCGGGCCGCAGCACTGGACACGTTGACGATGCTGCCGCCTTCGCCACCGTGTTGTGTGCTCATGCGACGCACGGCTTCGCGGGCGCAGATCAGGCTGCCGATGACGTTGATGTCGAACATGCGTTTCCAGCGCGCCACGCTCATTTGGTCCACACGGGCGGTCACATCGACCACGCCTGCGTTGTTGACCAGGCCGTGCAACCGACCCATCTTGGCGTCGATGTGCTCGAACATGCGCAGCACCTGGGCTTCGTCGGCCACATCGGCCTGGACGGCCATGGCCTGACCGCCCGAGGCGCGGATCTGGCGCACCACCTCATCGGCCGCCAAAGAGTTGGCGGTGTAGTTCACGGCCACAGACCAGCCATTTCGGGCCGCCAAAAGGGCTGTCGCGGCACCGATGCCGCGGCTTGCGCCGGTCACCAGCAAGACCTTGTTCATCGCCTGTCTCCTGCAAAAATGGGGTGTTGCGGTTACAACCGCTGTTTTGTGAATCAATTACACAACACACCAGGAGATGCCATGGGTCACACAGTGGACTATTACTTCGCCCCGCAAAGTCCTTGGGCTTATTTGGGCCACCAGCGCTTGGCTGACATCGTCCGGCGAACCGGTGCCACGGTGCGCGTGCGGCCCATAGACCTGGGCGGCAAGGTGTTTCCAATTTCGGGGGGCTTGCCTTTGGGCCAGCGTGCGCCGCAGCGTCAGGCGTATCGGTTGGTGGAGCTGCAGCGCTTTGGCCAGCACTTGAATGTGCCACTGAACCTGAAGCCCCGCTATTTCCCGGTGGCGGGCGATGACGCGGCTCGCTTGATCATTGCCGCCGATCTGGCGCATGGCGCAGCGGACGCCATGGCCATCACCGGCGCGATTTTGACGGCTTGCTGGGCACAAGAGCGCAACATGGCCGACGAGAAAGTGCTGGCCGAGTTGTTGCAAGAGCACCATCTGGCGGCCAGTTTGTTGGCGCAATCGCACAGCCAGGCCGTGCAGGTGCGCTACGAAACGTATACCCAGGCCGCCATTGAAGCGGGGGTGTTCGGTGCGCCCAGTTATGTGGTGGATGGCGAGATTTTTTGGGGCCAGGACCGACTCGACTTTGTCGAGCGTGCGCTGACCCGTTGATGTGACTTGACCAACTTGGGGATTGAAATGGGAACGATGATTGAACTCAAAGCTGCTGATGGCACGGTGGTGCCTGCGTATGAAGCCCGACCCGTTGGCCAGCCCAAAGGCGCGGTGGTGGTCATCCAGGAGATTTTTGGTGTGAACAGCCACATCCGCCATGTGGCCGATGGTTATGCCCAAGAGGGCTATCTGGCCGTGGCGCCGGCCACTTTTCACCGCGTCCAACCCGGGGTGGAGTTGGGCTATGCCGAAGCCGACATGGGCGAGGGCATGGGCTACAAGACCGCGGTGGAGGCATTGCCTGCGCCCGGTGTAATGCAGGACATTCAGGCGGCGATCGACCATGCCGCCAACGCTGCGGGCAGCAAGGTGGGCGTGGTGGGTTATTGCTGGGGTGGCTTGCTGACTTGGCGCGCGGCCTGCACGCTGACGGGCCTGAGCGCGGCGGTGCCTTATTACGGCGGTGGTGTGACCACCGAAGCCGAAATCGCCCGGCAGCCCCGTGTGCCGGTGTTGGCGCACTTTGCCGAAGAAGACAAGTGGATTCCACTGGACTCGGTGGCGGCATTCAAGAAGGCGCATCCACAAATTGAGGTGCACACCTACGCGGCACACCATGGTTTCAACTGCGACCAGCGCGGGGCCTGGCATGCACCTTCGGCCCGACTGGCACGTGAACGCACGCTGGCGTTCTTTGCCCAGCACCTGGGCTGAGGTTTTCCGGTAGGCCGCCTCTGCGACCGAAAGCCATTCGCCATTCGCGCGCGCGGGTTCGCTCCCACCGCGCTTCGGGGTTTTTGTGGGAGGCCGCCCCTGCGGCCGAAGGCTGTTCGCGCGCAGGGGCGCGTGCTTACTCGCCTGTTCTGGCCAGGTAGCGTTTGCGCCAGAAGATCAGGCCCATGGAAATGGCGATCAGACCCATGCCGCCCAGCGTCCACCAAAAACCACGGGCCTGGTGCAGCCAGGGCATGAACTCGAAGTTCATGCCAAATACAGCGGCGATCAGGTTCAATGGCAAGAAGATGGCGGTCAGCGCCGTCAGGGTGCGCATGATGTCGTTGGTGCGGTTGCCCTGCATATTGAAGTGCATTTGCACGGCGGTTTCGGTGTTGTGTTCCAGCCGGCGCACATGTTGCATGACCCGTTCGATGTGCTCCAGCACGTCGCGGCTGCGGATCTTGAGCAGTTCGTGCGCGCGCTCGGCGGCGCTGTCGTGGCCAATGCCCCAGGAGTTCAGTGACTCGGTCCAGGTTTGCACGGCGGTGCGTTGGTCGTCGCACAGTGCTTCGAGTTGGTGCAGTCCCAGGCGCGCCTGCAGCAGGGCATCCCAGCGGTTAAAGCGTGCGCGCGGGTTGAGCAATTCGGCTTGCCAGTGGTCGAGCTGGCGGCTCAGTTCCCGCCGCAAATCCAGGTAACCGTCCACCATCTGGCTGACGATGCGCAGCATCATGTCGGCAGGGCTGTCGGGTACACCCCGTGCACCGGTGGAGCGCGAATCGGCCGTTTCGGTGCTTTGCACAGCGGATGGCGTGTTGGCCATCAGCCGACTGGCGTAGGCTTCGCGCACAGCGCAGTCTGTGGGGTGAATGCTCAACAGGATCCGGTCGAACACCGCGAATCCAACCGGGCTGGTGTCAATGCGGTGCAGCACGGGTGGACCGGAGCGTTTGCCGTGCAGTGTCAGCCCATGGGTGGCGAGGGCGGCCGCGCCGTTGTGGCGTTGGGCCAGTCGCCTGAACACCATCAGGTCGTAGTGCGAGCTGTAGTCAAAGCGTGAGGGCAACTGGGCGTTCAGCAGATCCGACACGTGGAGGTCCACCAAATTCTGGCCCGTGAGGTGTTCGAGCGTGTTTTGAATGGCGGTCAGATCGGCCTGAAACCGTTCGCGTGTGCAGGCGATCCAGACATAGCCACTTTCAGGCAAGGCCTGTGGCAGATCCTGGCCAGCCTGAACCTGGGTGCCGGTGACGGTGAAGACCCGCATGCCGACATCAGCCTTGGCGGATCAGGCGTGCCGCGTCGCGGGCGAAGTAAGTCAGCACCCCGTCGGCGCCAGCGCGTTTGAAGGCCAGCAGGCTTTCCATCATCACCAGATCGTGGTCGAGCCAGCCGTTTTGTGCCGCGGCTTTCAGCATGGCGTATTCGCCCGACACCTGGTAGGCAAAGGTGGGCACTTTGAATTCGTCTTTGACCCGGCGCACGATGTCCAGGTAGGGCATGCCGGGTTTGACCATGACCATGTCGGCGCCTTCGGCCAGGTCCAGCGCCACTTCGCGCAGGGCTTCGTCGCTGTTGCCGGGGTCCATCTGGTAGACCTTTTTGTTGCTCTTGCCCAGGTTGGCGGCCGAGCCGACCGCGTCGCGGAAGGGGCCGTAAAACGCACTGGCGTACTTGGCGCTGTAGGCCATGATGCGGGTGTGGACCAGGCCACGGGCTTCCAGTGCCTGACGGATCGCGCCAATGCGACCGTCCATCATGTCGCTGGGCGCCACCATGTCCACACCGGCTTCGGCTTGTGTGAGGGCTTGTTGCACCAGCACGGCCGTGGTTTCGTCGTTGAGGATGTAGCCCGTCTCGTCCAGCAGGCCGTCTTGGCCGTGGCTGGTGAAGGGGTCGAGCGCCACATCGGTCATCACGCCCAGTTCGGGAAAGCGCTTTTTGAGCTCACGCACCACACGCGGCACCAGGCCCTCGGGGTTCATGGCTGCCTGGCCTGTGGGGTCTTTCAGCGACGCATCGATCACCGGGAACAAGGCCATGACCGGGATGCCGAGTTGTACGCAGTCCTCGGCCACGGGCAGCAGCAGGTCCAGACTCAGGCGCTCGACGCCAGGCATGGAGCCCACGGCTTGGCGCTGGTTCTGGCCATCCAGTACAAAGACGGGGTAGATCAGGTCGTGCGGTGTGACCTGGTGTTCGCGCACCAGATTGCGGGTGAATTCGTCACGGCGCAGGCGGCGTGGGCGGCTAAAAGGAAAAGGGGCAACGGGGTTCATGTGGAAAATTGTGCCTCAAGTCACGCCAAGCTCCCCAAAAGGCCGAACGGCAAGCCGCAGGGTCATGGTGTGCAGGCAAAAACCACCAAAAACAACATAAAACCCGAAATTATTCTTGTTAATGGTTTTGTTATTTGATAAATTCAATCCCAGGTAGCTTGCTGCCTCCCGCTTTTCCTCCCTGAGCGGGGCCTGAATGCGGCAACGCAAAAGGGCTTCCCACCCTCGGCCTCTGGCTGGGGGTTTTTTTTGTCTGTGCCCCCGGTCTGTGCTGGCCCCGGCGCGCTCTGGCTACACTTGCGCCATGCTCTGGATCAAAGCCCTTCACATCGTTTTCATTGCCAGCTGGTTTGCCGGGCTGTTTTATTTGCCCCGCATCTTTGTCAATCTGGCCATGGTGGAGCCGGGGTCGGTGGCAGAGCGAGAGCGGCTGCTGCTGATGGCGCGCAAGCTGTACCGGTTCATGACGATTTTGGCGATTCCGGCGTTGGCGCTGGGTTTGTGGCTGTGGCTGTATTACGGCATTGGCCGAGGCCCCGGGCAGGGCTGGATGCACGCCAAGTTGGCCATTGTGGTGGCGTTGCTCGGTTACCACCACGGTTGCGGTGTGATTTTGCGCAAATTCACCCAGGGTCAGATGCAGCGCAGCCACGTCTGGTTCCGCTGGTTCAACGAGGCCCCGGTCCTGATGATGTTGGCGGCGGTGGTTTTGGTGGTGGTCAAGCCGTTTTAAGGGCAGGGCATGCGCACGACCCACTTGCGCACAACGACGGCCTGGCCTTTGGTTTGGATCTATGCGGTCCTGATCGTTTACGCCAGCCTGTACCCCTTTGACAACTGGCGCGTTCAAGGCATCGCGCCTTGGGCTTTTTTGACCGCGCCTTTGCCGCGCTACTGGACGGGGTTTGATGTCTTGTCCAACGTGGCGGGCTATGCGCCTTTCGGGTTTTTGCTGGCGTTGGCGCTGAACCGAACCGTGCGTCGCTGGCCTGCCATCGCATGGACCACCCTGGTCGCAGGGTGGTTGTCGTTGACGATGGAGTGCATGCAAATGTTCTTGCCCGTGCGGGTGCCTTCCAATGTGGACGCCGCGCTGAATATTTTGGGAGCTTTCGCAGGCGCGGCCACCGCGTGCGCTTTGGCATGGTGGGGGGTGGTGGACCGCTGGGGCCGTTTTCGTGACCGCTGGTTTGTCTCCGATGCCAGCGGTGCCTTGGCGCTGCTGGCCGTGTGGCCTTTGGCGCTGTTGTTTCCGACGCCGGTCACCTTTGGTTTGGGGCAGGTGCTGGAGCGGGTGGAGGCCGCGTTGGACCATGTGCTGGAAGACTCCACTTTGCTGGAGTGGTTGCCTTTGCGTGAGGTGGAGTTGCAGCCCATCTTGCCCCTGAGTGAAATTCTGTGCGTGGCCATTGGTTTGTCGCTGCCGTGTCTGCTGGCCTTTGGGGTGATGCGTCAGTGGCGTCAGCGCATGCTCATGGCGCAGGTGCTGGTGTGGGTGGGGTTCCTGGCCAGTGCGTTGTCGGCTGCGCTCACGTATGGACCTGCCCATGCCTGGGACTGGGTCAGCAGCGAGGTGGTCTCTGGCTTGGTGGTGGCGCTGGTGGGCGTGGGGGGGATGTCGTTTTGCGCCCCGCGGGTGTGCTGGGTGCTGGCGCTGGCCGCCTTGGTGTGGCAGCTGAGTCTGCTCAACAACGCCTCGGCCGACGCCTACTTTGCCTTGACCCTGCAAACCTGGGAGCAGGGCCAGTTCATCCGCTTTCATGGCCTCATCCAGTGGCTGGGGTGGTTGTGGCCATATGCCTTGCTGCTGTATTTGGTGAGCCGCTTGTCGTCGTCCAGCCTTGCGGTCGATGCGTGATCTGGACCCGGCCTAAAATCCAAGAATGACCACTGAAAACTCCAGCCTTTACTTCAAGCACCACATCTTTTTTTGCTTGAATGAGCGCAAAAACAACGAGGCCTGCTGCGCCCAGCAAGGGGCACAAGCCGCGTTTGACCACTGCAAAAAACGCATCAAGGAACTGGATTTGGCTGGGCCTGGGCAGGTGCGCGTCAACAAGGCCGGTTGCATGGACCGCTGTGCCGGTGGCCCAGTGGCCGTCGTGTACCCCGAAGGCGTTTGGTACACCTATGTGGACCAAAGTGACATTGATGAGATTGTCGAATCGCATTTGAAGAACGGCCAGGTCGTTGAGCGGCTGGTCACGCCAGCGCACTTGGGGCGCTGATGAACGCCGCCACCCAATCTTTGACCTTGCAAGGGCAGGCCGGGGTCATTGAGGCCTTGCGCGACATCCCTTCGGGCGGGGCCATTCAAGGCACGGCATTCATCGCGCACCCACACCCCTTGTTTGGTGGAACCATGCAAAACAAGGTGGTGCAAACCATGGCCAGGGCGTTTGTGCAGTGCGGCTGGCAGGCGGTGCGTTTCAATTTTCGCGGCGTTGGGGCCAGCGCGGGCACTCACGATGAAGGCCGTGGTGAAACGGCGGACATGCTCGCTGTGATTCAGCAAGTGGCCCCGGAAGGCCCGTTGGCCTTGGCAGGTTTTTCGTTCGGCGCATTTGTGACCAGCCATGTGGCGCAGACTTTGGCGCCCGTGCGCCCCCTGGACAAACTGGTGCTGGTCGGTACGGCCGCCTCGCGTTTCATGGTCGCCCCGGTCGCGCCCGAGTTGCATGACCGGACGTTGGTGCTGCATGGCGAGCAAGACGACACGGTGCC
>CAKKRJ010000013.1 GCA_919902775.1 Burkholderiaceae bacterium | reverse complement strand
TGGTCGGCGGCGGCCACAGCCATGTGGGCGTGCTGCGCATGTTCGCCATGCGGCCCGAACCCGGTGTGCGCATCACCGTCATCTGCACCGACATCGACACCCCGTATTCCGGCATGTTGCCCGGCTACATCTCGGGCCACTACAGCTTTGACGAGGTGCACATCGACCTGGGCCGGCTGTGCGCCTTTGCCGGTGCGCGCCTTTACCGCAGTGCGGTGGTCGGCATTGACCGCGAAAACCAAAAAGTCATTTGCAACAACCGCCCCCCCGTGGCGTACGACCTGTTGTCCATCAACATCGGCTCGACCCCACAGGTGCCACAGGAGGAAGGCGCACAAGCCCTGGCCGTGCCGGTCAAGCCCATTGCGCAGTTCAACCAGCGCTGGCTGGCCCTGCTGGACAAAGCCCGCCAATGGCCTGCGCACCGGGGCCGCATGACCATTGCCGTGGTGGGCGGTGGCGCAGGCGGCGTGGAGCTGTTGCTGTCGATGCAGTACCGCTTGCGCAACGAACTCAAGGCACTGGGGCGCAACCCCGAAGACCTGAAATTTGTGCTGCTGACTTCGGGCGACACAGTCTTGCCCACGCACAACCCGGGCGTGCGCGCGCGCTTTGCCAAGGTGCTGCAAGAACGCAATGTCGAGGTGCACACGCATGCCGAGGTGGTCCAGGTCTCCCCTGGCTGCCTGCACACCCGCGATGGCCGCACCTTTGATGCCAACGAAACCATGTGGGTCACGCAAGCCGGTGGACCGGCCTGGCTGCAAAGCACCGGTTTGGCGCTGGATGCCCGTGGCTTCATCCAGGTCCTGCCGCAACTGCAAAGTCTGAACGACCCACGGGTGTTTGCCGCAGGCGACATCGCCTCGTTCACCGAACGACCGCTGGAAAAAGCCGGCGTGTTTGCCGTGCGCATGGGCAAGCCGTTGGCCGAGAATTTGCGCCGCAGTTTGCGTGGTCAGACATTGCTGGCTTATCAGCCACAGCGCCATTGGTTGGCCCTGATCTCAACGGGCAACCGCTACGCCGTGGGCTCACGCGGCCCGTGGGGCTTTGGTGGCGATTGGGTGTGGCGCTGGAAAGACCGGATTGACCGCCAGTTCATGCGGCGCTTCACCGAATTGCCCGCCATGGCAGATGCCCACACGCCGCATCAGCCAGGCACCAGCCTGCGTGCGGCGATGCGGGCCATGGGCCAAATGCTCAAGGACATCCAGGCCCAGGGCAAAGCGCCCACCACCCGCTTGACGCTGACCTCGGAAGAGTCGCTGCAAGCCATCTCGGCCATCGCCATGCGCTGCGGCGGCTGCGGGGCCAAGGTGGGGGCCAACATCTTGACGCGCGCTTTGGGCAGCTTGCAGCCAGTGGAGCGACCCGATGTGCTGATTGGCCTGCACTCGCCCGACGACGCGGCCGTCGTGCGTGTGCCCCCGGGCATGGCCATGGTGCACACGGTGGATTTCTTCCGGGCCTTCATCGACGACCCTTACCTGTTTGGCAAGGTGGCGGCCAACCACGCCTTGGGCGATATTTTTGCCATGGGGGCCCAAGCACAGACCGCCACGGCGGTGGTCACCGTTCCGCCTGGTCTGGAAAGCAAGGTCGAAGACCTGTTGATGCAAATGATGGGCGGCGCACTCGAAGTGCTGAACGCGGCAGGCTGCGCCCTGGTCGGAGGGCACACGGGCGAGGGCCAGGAACTGGCCCTGGGCTTTGCCATCAATGGCCTGATCGACGAGCACATGCACGGCGTGATGCGCAAAGGCGGCATGCAGCCGGGCGATGTGCTGCTGCTGACCAAGCCCATGGGCACCGGCACGCTGTTTGCCGCACATGCGCGGCATGCCGCCAAAGGCCGCTGGATCGAAGCCGCGCTGCAATCGATGGTGCAATCGAACCAGGCTGGCGCACACATCTTGCGCAGCCACGGCGTCACCGCCTGCACCGACCTGACCGGCTTTGGCCTGTTGGGCCACCTGGTGGAGATGACACGCCCCTCCGGCGTGGACGCGGAACTGCACATGAGCACCCTGCCGCTGCTGGATGGTGCGGTGGAGTGTGTGAAGGCGGGCATTGTCAGCTCGTTGCAACCGGCCAATGTGCGCCTGCGCCGCGCACTGCGCAACGCCGATGAATTTGTCCATGACCCGCGTTACCCGCTGCTGTTTGACCCCCAAACCGCAGGCGGTCTGCTGGCCAGCGTGCCTGCAGCGCAAGCGCCGGCCTGCGTGCAGGCCCTGCAAACCGCAGGCTATGTGCACACCGCCATCATTGGCCGCATCACCGCCCAGGGCGAAGCCCTGGAGCCGGTGGTGTTGAAAACCTGAACGCCGCCAGCACACGGCAGCGACCCCATGGCTGAAGACAGCGCCCCCTTGACCATCCTGTGCTTGTGCGCCCAGTGGTGTGTCATTTGCCGTGCGTTTGAATCCCAGTTTCAAGACCTGCGGGCCGCGCAGCCCCAATGCCATTGGCGCTGGATCGACATCGAAGACCACGATGCGGTTTTGTCGGACCTGGACATCCAGAACTTCCCGACGATCGTGATCCTGGACGGTGGCGGCCAATTGTGTTTTGCCGGAACCATTGAGCCGCGCATGGACCTGTTGCAGCGCCTGGTCCGGTCGGCGCAAGACGGCCAACTCCGACTGGCACCCGCCGAAGCGGCGCATTGGAAGGCAATCAAAGCGCTGCCATCACAGCCCGATTGAACACGGCACCCGGCAAGGTCTTGGGCCCGTCGTGTGCCCATGAAAACGTTCAGCCACGCCGCCAGTCGTGGAACCTTTTCACCCAGCGCAACAACTGCTGCGGCGCATGGGCGCGTTTCCATTCGCCTGCCGCATATTTGTTGGCCTCGGCCAGCGTGGGATAGGTGTGGAGGGTGCCCAGGATTTTGTTCAGGCCCAGCCCGTGCTTCATGGCCAACACGTATTCCGCCAGCAAGTCAGCCGCGTGCGTGCCCACGATGGTCACGCCCAGAATGCGGTCTTTGCCCGGCACCGTGAGCACCTGGACCCAGCCCCGTGCTTCGCTGTCGGCCAGCGCCCGGTCCAGGTCGTCGATGCCATAGCGCGTCACTTCAAACGCGATGCCTTGCGCCTGGGCCTCTTGCACGTTCAGGCCCACCCGCGCCACCTCGGGGTCGACAAAAGTGGCGCTGGGGATCACGCGGTGGTCCACCTTGAACGATTTGAAATCGCCAAACAAGGCATTCACCGCCGCATACCAGGCCTGGTGTGCCGCAGTGTGTGTGAACTGCCAGGGCCCCGCCACATCGCCTGCGGCGTAGATGTTGGGGTACAGCGTTTGCAAATAGGCGTTGGTGTCCACCGTGCCGTGCACCGGCACGCCAATGTCTTCCAGGCCATAGCCTTGCAGACGGGCCTGGCGGCCCACGGCGCAAATCAGTGCGTCAAAGGGGACCGCAACGGTTTGGCCGGCGCGTTCAAGCAGCAGGGTCTTTTCAGCGCCTCGCCGTTCGCAGCGCAGCGCCTTGTGGCCCGTGAGCACCTGCACGCCATCGGCCACCAAAGCCTCGCGCACGCATTGCGAGACATTCTCGTCTTCGCGCACCAACAGACGCGTGCCCATTTCGACTTGCGTGACCTGCGCGCCCAGGCGCGCCAAACTTTGCGACAACTCGCAACCAATGGGACCACCGCCCAGCACCACGATGCGCCGGGGCATCTCGTCCAGCTGCGCAAAGGCGTCCCACAGCGTGTCACTGGTCAGGTAACCCACGTCTTCCAGACCCGGCAAATCCGGCACCACGGGGCGCGCGCCTGCGGCGATCACAATGCTGCGGGCGGTCAGGCGTTGCACACGGCCATCGTTCAACGCCACCTCCACCGTCCACGGATTGAGCAACTTGCCGTGGCCCTGCAACACCTCCACGCCCAGGCCGGTGTAGCGTGCGATGCTGTCGTGCGGCTCAATCGCCTGGATGACCTCGCGCACGCGCTGCATCACGGCCTTGAAGCTGAACGTGGGCAGCCCATCGTTCAGGCCGTATCGGGACGCGTGCCGCATCTGGTGGGCCACTTTGGCGCTCTTGATCAGCGCTTTGCTGGGCACGCAGCCGTAGTTGA
This sequence comes from Burkholderiaceae bacterium, assembly GCA_919902775.1. Classification (GTDB taxonomy): domain Bacteria; phylum Pseudomonadota; class Gammaproteobacteria; order Burkholderiales; family Burkholderiaceae_C; genus Limnohabitans_A. The sequence continues at coordinate 55,110 of CAKKRJ010000013.1, read as the reverse complement.
GGCAGTCGCCCCCCATCTTGTGCGCTTCAATCAGGGTGACCTTGGCCTTGACGGCCGCCGCGATGTAGGCCGACACCAGCCCCGCCGCCCCGCCACCAATGACGATCAGGTTGCGGTCAAACGAGCGGGGCCGCACGCTGGTCCAACGCGCATAGACCTGCCGCTTTTGGACGGCGGCCAACACACGGCGCGCCATCAGCGGGAAAAGACCCAACAACACCAAGCTGCCCACGAGCGCCGGGCTCAAAATGCCCTGCACCGAATCGAGCTGGCCCAGCTGCGTGCCCGCGTTCACATACGCAGCCGTTCCGGCCAGCATGCCCAGCTGGCTCACCCAGTAATAGGTCCAGGTCTTCATGCGGGTCAGGCCCATCAGCAGATTGATCAGGAAAAACGGCACCACCGGCATCAGCCGCAAGCTGAACAAATAATACGCCCCGTCTTTGTCTAGCCCCGCGTGGATGTCGGCCAGGCGCTGACCAAAGCGCGCCTCCACCCAGTCACGCAACACAAAGCGCGACGCCAAAAACGCCAGCGTGGCGCCCAGGGTGGACGCAAATGACACGATCAGCAAGCCGGGCCAAAAACCAAAAATCGCCCCCCCGGCCAGCGTGATGATGAGCGCCCCCGGAAACGACAAGGCCGTGACCACCACGTAAGCCAAAAAGTACAGCGCTGCCACCACGAGCGGTTGCTGCGCGTGCCACTGCGCAAAGCTGGCCTGGCTGGCCTTGAGTTGTTCAAAGTTGAGGACGCGCCCCCCATCGAGTGCGGCGAACGCGCCAATGGCCAAGACCAGCAAAAGCACCAACAGGATTTGACGAACGCGCATGAGGGGGAAAACTCCTAAGTGGCCAAGGGTGTGGGCTGGGCGCGGCAAGGGCAGTGAATAAGCAACGCTGATGGATCGGTCATTTTGTGAAGTGATGCAAGAACTGGCGCGCACTCAACCGCCGCCAGCTGTACACGCCAACTGCCAGGACAGATATTCTGAGCGACGCAAGCGGTAACGGGCCACGCTGCCTTCGTGCAACTGCTGCAGCGCCTCTGCCAGCATACGGGTGAGCGCGTCGTGGTCGGCTGCGGGCACATTCATGCGCGCCACCACCTGGGCCAGCGCGTCCGGGTTGGGCACCTGCAGGCCCTTGACCACCGCCTGCACAGCCTGAATCAGCGCTTCGCGGTACTTGATTTTGAGGGGGTCGGGCTCGACCATGGTTTGCGTGATGGCCAGGTAGCGCTGGCACGAGCGTTCATACGCCCACACAAACACATCGCGCAGCAAGTCCACCTCGTTGAGTTCGTACACCCCCAAAGTGCCTTCGATGTAAGCACGTTCAGGCACGTCGATGAACGACAAGGGACACAGGTTGTGCTGGATCAGCGGCAGGTTGGCGCCGATGCGCGACACGCGTTTGTTCACATCTTCAAACGGCTGCAAATACGGCAACTGCACCATGAGGAAAAAGGCCTGTTCAAACGGATCGGGAATGGCGGCGGCTTTGCTCAGCAGCAACTCAAAACAATCGTCAATGACCTGAGGCATGGCCACCGGATGAAACACCGTGCCCGAAATCTCCACCGAACGCCGACGCAGCCGGCCACTGGCCTGCGGGTCACGCATCAAGTCTTGCGACAACACGGCATGCAAGTTTTTGAAGGTGAAGGGATCAAAGTCCACTTCATCAACCCCCTCAATCAGCATCTCGATGGCGGCTTTGTGGTTCAGGATCATCTGCGTTTCGATGGCCTCTTTGCCCTGCGCGATCTGACCGTGCTCGATCAGGTTTTGCGTGTCCAGACGGCTGTAGGTGTTGCCTTCCAGTCGAGACGAAGCCCACGACAAATCCACCAGCAAGCGGTTCAGGATGTCGCGCGCGTAAGTGCCCGCAGGCCGTTCGTTGGCCGGCGTGCGGCCCATCTCGTGCAGCTGACGGCGCAGCGAGGCCGGCAAATAAAAAGTCACGCCTGGCTGGTACGCCTCCAGAAATTCACGCCGATAACCCACCGGGCGGCGGTGCATCAGCGCCGGCCTGACCCGGTCGCGGATGCTGGCGCCCGCAGGCGAGACCGGCAGTTCGGGTTCCGGTTCGGGTTCAGCCTCGGCCACGCCCACGCGGGCGGCCGCGCTTTCCACCACAAGCGGCACCCAAGCGGCCGCCACCGGCTTGTACACCAGGGCAATGCTTTGCCCCGCTGACGTCAGCCGCTGTGTCTTGACGAGTCTGAGCAAACGGCGTTGCAAGGCACGGCGGTGCACCCCCCCCCCCTGCTGCTGCGCCATGGCCGCCTCGATGGCCGCAATGCCGATGCCACCGGGGTGCGCAGCCACGATGGACGCGATGCGTTGCAGTTCGTCGGCGGGGGTGGTGCGGGGCATGGGGTGGCCTTTTTCGAGGGCAATGTGTCGCGCTTGATTTGTCGCGCTCAGCGAGTCAAGCACGACACAATGCCCACATTGTGCGTCATTATGGGGCTCAATGTGTCGTGCTTGCAAGCAATAGTGTCGTGCAATGCAGCTGATCACGACGCAGGTCGATCAGCGCCGTGCTTTGCCAGAACACCTCCGGCCCGCCCGGAGTCCGCCCCGGCATCACCAAGTCGCAGGAGAGCCCGTCAACAAGCGGTCACCACACTGCGCGTCACCAGGAAGGCGTCCAGGCTCTGGCGACCGTTTTCTCGGCCAAAGCCGCTGTCTTGCACGCCACCAAAAGGCGTTTCTGGCTGCATCAGCATGACGCTGTTGATGCCCACCGCGCCGGCCTTGAGGTTTTCGCTCAAATAGCGCGCATGGCTCAGGCTCTGCGTGAACGCAAAAGCCGCCAGACCGACGGGCAAGGCATTGGCCAGGCTCAGCGCCTGCTCCAGCGTCTCAAACGACTGCACGGGCACCAGCGGACCAAAGGGCTCTTCCTGCATCACGCGCGCATGGGTGGGCACATCGGCCAGCACCGTGGGCAGGTAGAAATAGCCTTGGGTCTGGCCCGCTGAGTCGCAGGCCTGCCCGCCGCACACCACACGCGCGCCTTGTTGTTGGGCATCTTCGACCAGGGCGGCGATGGACCTCTGCCGCCGTGCATTGGCCAGTGGCCCCATGGTGGTCGCGGCTTGGTCGCCTGCCCCCACCACCGTGTTGCGCGCCACGTCGGCAAAGGCCTGGACAAAGGCCTCGCAGTGGCGTTGGTGCACAAAGAAGCGCGAGGGGTTGGCGCAAATTTGGCCGGCATTGCGCAACTTGATTTGCGCCAGCGCGGCAACGGCCGTTTTCAGATCGGCATCCTCACAAATCACCACGGGCGCATGGCCGCCCAGCTCGAGCGTGATCGGTTTGAGCGCCCGGCCAGCCTGTTCGGCCAGCAAGCGCCCCACCGCGGTCGAGCCGGTGAAGCTGATTTTGCGGATGGCGTCGGAGGCGATGAGTCGGGCCGAGATCAGGGCCGGTGCGCCCACCAGCATCTGCAAAGCCACCTCTGGCACACCGGCCTCGTGGAAACAGCGCAGCATACGGGCTGCGGCCATGGGTGTTTCGTCAGCCGGTTTCAGGACCACACTGCAACCGGCCGCGAGTGCCGCGGACACCTTCATGGCCGACAGCATGATGGGGAAGTTCCAGGGCGTGAATGCCGCCACCGGCCCGATCGGCTCCTTGATCGTTGAAAAGCGCGCATTGGGCATGCGGGTCGGCAGGTTCTCACCGGCCACACGGCGCCCTTCCTCGGCATTCCATTCGATCATCTGCGCGGCCTGCTCGATTTCACGCTGCGCCTCCACCCCCGGTTTGCCTTGTTCGCGCGTCAACAACGCCGCGATGTCTTGGCTCTGAGCGCGCAGCAAGGCGGCCGCTTTGCGCAAGGTGTCACTGCGCTCCAGTGCCGTGCGCGCACGCCACAACGCAAAGCCGCGCTGGGTGGCTTGCAAGGCCAGGTCGATGTCTTGCTCATCGGCCGCCCGGTATTGCGCAAAGGGCTGGGCCGTGGCGGGGTTGATCAGATCCACCAGGATGGTTGAGCCACCATCACGCCATTGCCCGTCCACGTTGTTGAGGGCCAGTTGTTCCAGTTCCATGCTTTTCAGTCTCCCGATTTTTGGTAAACGCATTGCCCTTCAAACCAGGTCTCCAGCACCTGCATGCGGGCCAGCTGCTCAGGGGCCAGTTGCGCCAGCGGCGTGCGCAGGCGGATGAAGTCGGCCGATAAGCCCGGGCGCAGGGCACCGGTCACTTGCGCCAAGCCCATGGCGCGCGCCGCTTGCGTGGTGAACAGCGGTAAGGCCTGCATCAGCGTGATGGCTTGTTCCTCCCCCACATGGCCGGGGAACAGGCCAAAAGGGTTGCGCCGGGTCAGCATGCCGGCCAGGCCGATCCAGGGGTTGGCGTCGGCCGCGGCGGCCGGCCAGTCCGAGCCATAAGTCAGCTCGGCACCCGCGTCCATCAATGAGCGGATCTGGTGGCAACGGTTGCGGCGCACCGGGCCCAGCACCCGGTCCTGCCCGGCCGTCACTGGATTCGGGAACCACAGCCTGGGCGACATGTCGGCCACCATGCCCAAGGCCGCAAAGCGCGGATGGTCCGCGGCGGCGACAAAAGCGGTGTGGCCGATTTCATGGCGCAGGCCGCTCTCGCCGTTGGCAGCGCGGGCGGCGGCAACGGCGTCCAGACCGACACGCGCTGCGCGGTCGCCCACCGCGTGCATCTTGACCACAAAGCCTTGGCGATCCAGCTCGGTCACCAACGCCGCCAAGGCATCCGGCGCGATGGCCAGCAGCGCATCGGGGTCGTGCGCGGCTGGCTGGCAACCGGGTTGCGGCAGATACGGCTCGAGGAACGACGCTGTCAGCGTGGGCGCCACGCCGTCGAGGAACATTTTGATGAAGCCCGTGTGCACATGCGCGCTGACAAAGCGTTCGCGCCAGTCCAGCAAAGTGGCCAGCGGTGTATGCGCGTCGGCATTGAGCGAATTGAGCGTCAGGTGCGCGGCCACATGCAGTTGCAAACGGCCTTCGCGGTCGGCGTCCTGGTAGGCCGCCAGTTCCGCCTCGCTGGCCATGGCTTCTTTGAAACCGGTCAGGCCCAGGCTGTGGAAATAGCCCACCATGTGCGCCACCGCTTGCCGGCATTGCACCGGCGTGGGCTGGATGTGGCGGCGCACCAGGTTCTGCGCGGTTTCATAGAGAATGCCGTCCGGCTCGCCGCTGACGGGGTCGCGGCCGATGCGCCCGCCTTCCGGGTCGGGCGTGTCGCGGGTGATGCCACAGGCCTGCAAGGCCGCTGTGTTGAGCCAGGCCGTGTGGTAAGTCACATCGCGCAAGGCCACCAGGTGGCCCGGGCACACGCGGTCCAGCACATGGCTTGGGCGCTCGGTCTGTTCTTGCAACCAGGACGCATGCCAGGGCCCACCGCTGATCCATTGGCCAGCCGGCAGGCTGCGCGCGCGCTGCGCCAGCGCATCCAGCAGCTCGGGCATCGAAGACGAGAGGCCAACGTAGACCTCAAACAAATCGCGCAGCGCACCCCAGACGCCGTGCGCATGGGTGTCGATCAGGCCAGGCATCAGCGCCTGGCCTTGCAGGTCGTGGCGCACCGTGTCGGCGCCGGCCAGGGCCAGCACTTCGTGGTCGCTGCCCGTTGCCAGAATGCGGCCTTGCGCCACCGCCAGGGCTTGCGCCCGTGGCCGCGCCGGGTCCATGGTCAGCACATCGCCGTTGAACCAGACCGCGTCGGCCTTGAGAGATGTGTGCATGTCACGCCTTCCTGTCGGGCCACACCCGCTGCCAGCCTTGGCGCAACCAGGGCCAGGCCACCATCAAAACCATCAGAACCCCCATCGTCAGCGACATGGGGCGGGTAAAAAATGGCGCCAAGTCCCCTTCCGAGCGACCCAACACCTGGCGCAGAGCCGACTCCAGCGTGTCGCCCATGACCATGCCAAGAATCAGGGGAATGGTCGGGATGTTGGCCCGTGCGCAGACCAGACCAAACAGCCCGAAGGCGGCCGAAACCAGCACGTAATACATGGAGTTGGCAGCCGAATAAGCCCCCACAAAGCAGAGCGCCAAAATGACCAGCCCCAGCACGCGCGGGTTCACATACGCCAGCCGCGCCAGCGGTTTCACACTGATCACCAGCAACCCCAGGATGAGCACATTGATCACCAGCAAAGCGGCCAGCACACCGTTGATGATCTCGGGCCGGTCCATGAACAGCGAGGGCCCTGGCACGATGCCGTGCACCACGAACACGCCCATGATGATGGCCGTGATCGCGTCGCCCGGAATGCCCAGCGTCAGCACCGTGATCATGGCGCCGCCCGAGTTGGAGTTGTTGGCACATTCGGCCGCCACAATGCCCTCCGGGTTGCCTTGGCCAAACGGGGTCTTGTCGCGTGCACCGCGCTGCGCCCAGAAGTAGGCCAGCGAGGTCGACAGTGCCGCCCCCACCGCCGGCAGCACCCCGATGGCCGCGCCCAGGAACAGGCCCTTGCCCATGCTGCGCGGGTAACGGAAAGGCTCCAGAAAACCGCGCCAGGACACCCCCGCGCGCCCGATCAAGGCGGCGTCGAAATGGGGCACGGGCGAACTCACCATCACCAGCGCCTGCGCCAAGCCGAACAGGCCCACCGCCACCGGCACCAGCGGGATGCCGCTGAGCACGCCGGCCAGCCCAAAGGTGTAGCGTTGCTCGTTGGAATTCGGATCGATGCCCACCGTGGCCAGAAAGAAGCCCAGCCCCATCATCATCATGGCGGCGGGAAACTGGCGGCGGTAAGCCTTGCCCACGCAGACCGCTGCCAACAAGATCGCCATGGCGTTTTCTGCGGCGCCAAAATGCGCAGCAAATTGCGCCATGGGCCGCGCCGCGATGCCCAACAGCAAGGCGCTAACCATGCCGCCCACAAAAGCCGACATGAAGGCCAACGACAGCGCGCGCTGCGCCTGCCCGGCGCGTGCCATCGGGTAGCCGTCGAACATGGTCATGATCGACGAGGCCTCACCCGGCGTGCGGATCAAAATGGACGTCACCGCACCGCCATAAAAAGCGCCGCAGTACACCCCCAACAACAAAGAAATGCCCGCCAAGGGCGGCATGCCGTAGGTGAAGGGCAGCAGCACCGCAATCGTCACACCCGGCCCCACGCCCGGCAGCACACCCACCACCACGCCCAGGGCCGCGCCCACCAACAAGGCCAGCCCCGTCTGCCAGCCCATCAGCGCGCTCATGCCCTGGGCCAGACTGTCGAAAAATTCCATGCTTGTGCTCCGTTCAGCTCAAATCAACCAGCCGTGTCCGAACGACACCTTGAGCGCCAGCACAAACACCGCCCACAGGCCCAGCGACACCGGCAGTGCCAGCAAGAGGGCCGTGCGCCAGCCCATGGCCAGCAGGCGGCTGGCCGCCAACAGAAACAAAAACGAGCTGCTGAGGTAGCCCAGCGTGGGCACTGCCAGCATGTACACACCGAACAGCGCCAGCATGGCCAGCGCCAGCGGCATGCGGGCGGCGCTGGAGTCGAGCTCTTCCGAGTCCGACGGGTCCACCGCCTCGCGCCGCAGCAGGCATTCGCCCAAGCCCCCGAGCAAGGCCAGCGCCAGCGCCAGGCGCGGAAACAGGGCTGGCGATTCGTACCAAGGCTGCTGCCCGGTGTAGGGCTCGATCAGCTGGGGCGTGCCCCACAGCAGCCCGGCCGCCACCAGCGCCAGCAGCAACAAGAACCAGCGCTGCCAACCCATTTGTCCGGACAGCACCCTTTTCATTTCTTGGCCATGCCCAACTCGGTCATCATCTCGCTGATCCACTTGGTGTCATCGGCCACGCGGCGGCTCATCTGTTCAGCGCTCATGGGCAGCGCCGGAATGCCGGCCTTGCGGAACTGGTCCTGCACGGGCTTGTCGTTGAGTGCTTCCATCATCACGGTCGACAAGCGCTGGATGATTTCTTTGGGCACCCCAGCCGGTGCGGCCATGCCACCCCAGACATAGAGGTCGCCATAGCCGTCTTCACCCAGCGTGGCCACGTTCGGGTAGAGCGGGTTGCGCTTGGGTCCCCACGAAGACACCACCTTGACTTGCCCGGCTTTGGCATAAGACAGCGTCGACTCGGCGCCCGCAGTGGACATGTCGGCGTCGCCAGCGACCAGCTCCTTGGCCGTCGGGTTGGGGAAAGCCACCACTTTGTAGGGCCAGCCGTCTTTGCGCGCCACACGCGCCGTGAGCAGGGCCGGCACAGCCGCCGGCGCGTAGCTGGCAATGATCACCGGCTTGCCCTGCTTTTTGGCCCACTCGCCAAATTCCTTGAGGTTCTTGGCCGGGATGTCGCCGCGTGTGGCCAACACGAAATCGTTGATCAGCATGCCACCCACCGACTGGTAATCGCCCATCTTGTAGGGCGTGTTGCCGGCCACGATTTGCGAAATACCAGGACCCGGCGTCCAGGTGCCGATGGTGTAGCCATCGGGCTTGGCCTTGACCATCTCGGCGAAACCAACAACCCCGCCGCCGCCGGGCTTGTTGATGACCTGCACCGGCACCCCCAGGCGCTTGCTCATGCCTTCGGCCAGCAGGCGGGTGACCACGTCCATGTCGTTGCCGGGTGGGTAGGGATAGATGATCTCGATGGGTTTGCTGGGCCATTTGTCCTGCGCCATGGCAGGTGTCAATGCGGCCAGGGCAAGAGCGGCCAGCGTCAGCAGGCGGATACGTGGGTTCATGGGAGTCTCCTCGGTTGTTTTCAGTGGGTGATCAGGTGTTTTCTGCGCGCTCAAAAGCTTTGTGCAGTATGCGCAGCGTTTCGTCCACATGCGCCGTGGTGAACACCAGCGGCGGCGAGAGGATCAATCGGTTGCCCTGGACGCGGATGATGGCGCCTTCGCTGCGGGCCGCACCCACCAGGGTCTGGATGTAAGGGCTGGGCGGCAAGAGCATCTCGCGGCTGGCCTTGTCTTTGACCAGCTCGACCGCCGCCATCATGCCCATGCCACGCACTTCCCCCACATGCGCATACGCGTTCAGCGACTGCAGGGCTTGTTGCAGGTAGGCACCGACTTCGGCGGCACGGGCCGGCAGATTTTCGGCTTCGACAATGTCCAGGTTGGCATTCGCCGCCGCGCAGGCCAGGGCATGGCCGGAATAGGTGTAGCCGTGCATCATCGCCGCAGGCACATTGGGTTGGTCCCAGGCACTGGCCACGCGCTCATTGACCAAGGTCGCGCCCAGTGGCACATAGCCCGAATTGATGCCCTTGGCCATGGCCATGATGTCGGGTGCCACGCCCCAGGCACGTGCACCGCACATGGCGCCGATGCGGCCAAAGCCGGTGACGATTTCATCGCTGATGAGCAAGATACCGTGTTGGTCGAGCAAGGCGCGCAAGCCCGGCCAGTAACTCTCGTGCGGCACGATCACGCCACCGGCACCCTGCACCGGCTCGGCCACCAAGGCAGCGATTTGTCCTGCACCCACCTGCTCGATCAGCTGAGCAAGCTGCTCAAGGCACAGCTGCGCCAGTCGCGCCGGATCGCTTTCGTTCCAGGGGTTGCGGTAGGTGTAGGGGCTCTCGACCAGATGGCAGCCTGGCAGCAAAGGCTCGTAAGCCTGGCGGAACATGGGGTTGCCGTTGATCGACGCGCCACCAAAATGCACGCCGTGGTAACCCCAGCGCAAAGAGATGAACTGCGTACGCTCGGGCTGGCCGTTGAGCTTCCAATACTGGCGTGACAGTTTGAGTGCCGTCTCTACAGCGTCCGAACCGCCCGACGAGAAAAACACCTTGCGCATGTTCTCGGGTGCAAACAAACGCATGAGCCGCGCCGACAACTCGATAGCCGGGGGATTCGAGGTGTTCTGGAAGGTCGAGTAATACGCCAGCTTGTCCAGCTGCGCCTTGATGGCCTCAATCACTTCGCGGCGGTTGTGGCCCACATTCACGTTCCACAACGAAGCGACCGTGTCGAGGTAGGTGTTGCCGTCAATGTCTTGCACATACACGCCGTCGGCGCGTTCGATGATCAGGGGCGGGTAGGCTTGCACCACCTTGGGGTCGATCATCGGGTGGTACATGTGTTGCGCGTTGGCGCTGCGGATATCAATGGTGTCTTGCATGCCTCGAAGAATAGGCAACAAACAGGTAATGGAAAAAATCCATTATCCTCAGGTCTTTCCCGCATACCATGCGCCACATGCCCTCCAAGCCCCAGCCCATGACCGCGCACGAACATGTGCCAGATTTCCATGCGCCCGACTCGATCCTGGACCTGCTGAATCTGGTGCTGTACGAAATCATCGGCCTCAGTGGTTCCCTGGTCACGCGCATCTGCGAAAGCGACTACGGCATCACCCGCGAGGAATGGCAACTCATGGCCCTGCTGACCGCGCTCGGACCGATGTCGCCATCGGACATGGCCGCACGCACAGCGATTGACCGCTCGCAAGTGTCCAAGACCCTGGCCGGCTTGGGCGCCAAGCGGCTCGTCGTGCGCCAACGTGTGCCAGGCGATGCGCGGCGCGTGCACCTGAAAATCAGCAGCAAAGGCCTGGAGCTGTACCAAACCCTGATGCCGCGCGTCGTGCAAGTGCACCACAGCCTGCTCGACGGCTTCAGCCAAAGCGAGCGCCAGCGGCTGGCGCAAGACCTGTTCCGCATCAAGCACAACGCGCTGCAAACCGAACAAGCCTTCGGCCCAGCCACGCCAGTGCCGCGCAGCCAGGGCGGCAGCCGGCGCCGCTGGCCTGCTTGACGGTCATGTGGCTAGGCAACGCCCCGGACGATGAAAGTTCGTGGGCATTCGCGCGCAGGGGCGCGCTCCCACAAGGGTTTTGATTTTTGTGGGAGGCCGCCCCTGCGGCCGAAGGCTGTTCTTTCACCGTAACGCTGGCGCTGTCAGTCACCCCAGCGCCACCCCATGCGCCTCGCAAAGCACCTGAAAGAAGGCCTCGGTCAGGCGCGTGGGTTTGGGGGACTGGCGCAGGATGGCTGAAAACTGGCAGTCGTAACGCAATGTGGCGCTGGAGATGGCGCGCATTTTGTCTTGGCGGACAAAGGCCTCGGCGTAGTGGTCTGGCAAGAAGCCGACGAATTGCCCCGACAGCACCAAGGTCGCCACCGCTTCCTGGTCTGAGGCCGTCGCGCTGCGCTCCAGCCGGTGCTGGTGCGCCAGCGCCATATTGGGCGAGTGGTAGCCTAAAGCGGCCAGCGCCTGCCCGCGCAAATCGGCCCAGTCCAAGGCCGCTGCCGGCTGCTCAAACCACGCATGCCCCTGGCCGGCATAGAGCAGCATGGTTTCATCAAACAAGGCTTGGTAGCGCAGCGTTTCAGAGTGGCGGTGTTCCGGGATGATGCCCAGGTGGTAGTGGCCGTCGATGACGCCCCGCTCAATGGCACTGATGGGCCCCACATGCACATGCAGCCGAGCCCGCGGCACCTGCGTGCGAAAACGCGCCAAGGCTTGTGCAATCTGCGCACGCGGGTTGGAGGCGGTTTTCTCGAACACCGCCACATGCAAATCCCCGCCCAGCCTTTGGTGGATGTCGTGCAGCCGGTTGCGAAACGTGTCGGTCGCCGCCAGCAAATCCAGCGCCGCTTCGTAGACCTGCGCGCCCTCGGGCGTGAGCGCAAAACCGCTGCGCCCGCGCCGGCACAACACCAAGCCCAAGCGAATCTCCAGGTCCTTGATGTGGCGGCTGATGGTCGAGACCGCGATGTTCAGCTCCAGCTCGGCGGCCGCCATGCCCCCACATTCGACGACGCTTTTGAAGACGCGCAACAAACGCAGGTCGGCATCGCCCAGTTGGCCCAGAACCGCCACATTTTTTACTTGCATAAATCTTCAACCAAAGTGAGATATATATTACTTTATGCGAGTTTCAAGCCTGCCCACAATGGCGTGTTTTCTTTCCTGTGAAGCAACCGCCTTCGGCCGCAGGGGCGGCCTCCCACAAAAACCAAAACCCTTGTGGGAGCGCGCCCCTGCGCGCGAATGCCCATGGACTTTCATCGTCCGGGGCGTCGCCAAGCCGCATGAAAGTTGGCCTCTTTTTCTCTCTACCTGGAGCACACGCATGGACATGTCCACATCCCCACTGGGCTTGATCGCCCCCCGCTCTGACGCCGACTGGCTCAATGCCCATTGGATGCCCTTCACGGGCAACCGCGATTTCAAGAGCGCGCCGCGCTGGATCACCGAGGCCAAAGGCGCTTACTACGGCACGCCCGATGGGCGCAAGATCTTTGATGGCCTGTCGGGCTTGTGGTGCACAGGCCTGGGGCATGCCCGCAGCGAGATCGTCCAGGCGGTGTCCAGGCAAGTCGCGCAACTCGATTACGCGCCGGCCTTCCAGTTTGGCCATCCTCTGTCCTTCGAGCTGGCCCACCGCATCACCGGCCACATGCCCGCTGGCCTGAACCGGGTGTTTTTCACTGGCTCGGGCTCCGAGGCCGCCGACACCTCTTTGAAAATGGCACGCGCTTACTGGCGCACCAAGGGACAAGCGTCCAAGACGCGCCTGATCGGGCGGCTCAAGGGCTACCACGGTGTGAACTACGGCGGCATTTCGGTGGGGGGCATCGCCGCCAACCGCAAGCTGTACGGCCAAGGCGTGGAGGCCGACCACCTATCGCACACCCAGCCGCCCAACGGCTCGTTCTTCCATGGCATGCCACCGGCCGAAGGCGTGGGCAAGTACGCGGGCGCGGCCCTGGCCGATGAGTTGCTGGACCTGATCACGCTGCACGATGCCTCCAACATTGCCGCTGTGATCGTCGAGCCTTTTTCGGGCTCGGCCGGGGTGGTGATTCCGCCGCAGGGCTATCTGCAGCGCCTGCGCGAAATCTGCACGGCGCACAACATCCTGTTGATTTTTGACGAGGTCATCACCGGCTTTGGCCGCTGCGGCGCCTGGACCGGTGCCGAGGCCTTTGGCGTCACGCCCGACATCCTCAACTTCGCCAAGCAAATCACCAACGGCGTGCAACCCCTGGGCGGCGTGGTGGTGCGCCAGGACATCTACGACACCTTCATGGCGCAGGGCGGGCCCGACTACATGCTTGAATTCCCGCATGGCTACACCTATTCGGCGCACCCCGTGGCCTGCGCTGCGGGCCTGGCCACGCTGGACCTGCTGGAGCGCGAGAACAGCGTGCAGCAGGTGCGCGAACTGGTGCCGCATTTCGAGCGCGCCGTGCACGGTCTGCGCAACGCCGCGCATGTTCTGGACATTCGCAACTATGGCCTGGCCGCTGGTTTGACCATTGCGTCAGCCCCAGGTGAACCCGCCAAGCGCCCTTATGAGATCGCCATGGCGATGTTCCAAAAAGGCTATTACGTGCGCTATGGTGGCGACACCATCCAGCTGGCACCACCCTTCATCAGCACACCCGCCGAAATCGACAGCCTGGTCAGCGCCTTGGGAGACACCCTGCAGGCCACGGCCTGAGCATCATGATGAACCGCCCATGAAAATCCTGATCGCCCGCTTCAACCACGAGACCAACACCTTCTCGCCCGTGCCCACGCCCTTGCAAGCCTTCGGCCCCGAGCACGACGGGCAGGCCTTGCGCAGCCAACGCGGCATGCGCACCGCGATGGCGGCTTTCATCGACGCGGCCCAGGCCCTGGGCGCCGAGCTGGTAACGCCGGTCTCGGCCACCGCCAACCCCAGCGGCCCGGTGCACGCTGCGGCCTATGCCGAACTGACCGAGCGCATCGTGCGTGCAGCGCCCGGCTGTGACGCCATCTTGCTCGACTTGCACGGCGCGATGGTGGCCGAATCCACGCCCGATGGCGAAGGCGATCTGTTGGCCCGGCTGCGCGCCGCAGCGCCCGGCGTGCCGATCGGCGTGGCGCTGGACCTGCACGGCAACATCACCGAAAAAATGGTGCGCCATGCTGACGTGGTGGTGGGCTTCAAAACCTATCCGCACATCGACATGTACGAAACCGGCGCACACGCCGCACGCCTGTTGCTGGCCATGCTGCAGGGGCAGGCGCGCTACACCGTGCGCTGGCGCCAACTGCCGCTGATGAGCCACACGCTGCGCAGCACCACCTTGCAAGGCGCGATGCGCGATGCGGTCGAGGCGGCGCGCGCAGCCGAGGTGGCGGGGCTGCCCGCGCTGTCGGTGTTTGCCGGCTTCTCGCTGGCCGACATCGAGGCGCCGTGCGTGAGCGTTGTCGCGACCTGCCTCGACAACCCCGCAGACTGCGCCTTGGCCGACGCCGCGCTCGAAGGCCTGGCGCAGCAAATCTGGGACGCACGCAGCGGCTTCGTCTACAACAGCGAACCGCTGGCCGAGTCACTGGCGCGGGCGCGCCAACTCAGCGCAGACGCGTCCCAACCCGTGCTGCTGCTCGACCACAGCGACAACTGCATGTCCGGCGGCACCTGCGACAGCATGGACGTGCTGCAAGCCTGCCTGGCCGCAGGCATGCAGGGCATCCTTGCCGGCCCGCTGTGCGATCCGCAAGCAGTAGACGAAATGGTGCGCGCCGGCCTTGGCGCGCAAGTGAGCCTGGCGCTGGGCAACAAGGTCTCGCTGGCTGGCATCGGCCTGCACAAACAGCCGCTGAACGTGACCGGCCATGTGCGCGCCATCAGCGATGGCCAATACACCGTCACCGGCCCCATCTACACCGGCCAGCGTTGCCACATGGGCCGCACGGTTTGGCTGGACATCGGCGCGGCGCAACTGGTGGTGTGCGAGCAACCGCATGAACCCTGGGACCTGGGCGTGTTCCACTGCGTGGGCCTGGAGCCGACGGATTACCGCTACCTGCTGCTCAAGTCACGCATGTACTGCCGCCCGGTGTTCGTGCCGATCTCGTCAGGCCTGGTCGAATGCGACAGCCCGGGCGTGACCAGCTCGGACTACAGCCACTTCCCGTTCAAGCAGCTGCGCCGTCCGGTTTATCCGCTGGATGCGGTGGGCTGACTGTGAAAGAACAGCCTTCGGCCGCAGGGGCGACCTCCCACAAAAAACCCGAACCCAGTGGGAGCGCACCCCCGTGCGCGAATGCCCATGGACTTTCATCATCCAGAGCGTCGCCAAGCGACATGAATTAACTCAAGGCGTCCGCGATCGCTCCAAATCCGGACAAGCGCAGGGGCTCCAGCGCGGCCAAGCTGGGGTCGACTGCAAACTGGGCGATCATGGTTTCGGCCTTGGGCGCGATCCAGATGCGCTGGCCGTATTGGCCTCTGCAGCCAAAGGAGGCCTGCTTGTCGTGGTTGAACCACCATTGACTCCGGTAAGAGCCGCCCACCGGCACCCCTGCACCGGCGGCGAAAGCGGCAGGGTCTCCGCCTTGCAGGATGCTGTTGAAGACACTTTCAGGAAACAACTGCTGGCCATGGCAACTGCCGCGATGGAACAGCATGTCACCCAGCCGGGCAAAGTCGCGCAGGCAAGCGGCCATGCCGCCACCGGCCCATTCAATGTCCGCCGCATCGACCAGCATGCTGGCATCTTGCTCTGCACCCAGCTTAGACCAGATTTTTTCGCTGATCAGTTCATCGAGGCTCTGGTTGGTGAGGCGTCGCAAAATCCAACCGAGGGTGTCGGTGCTGCCGTTGTCATAACGGAAAGGACCGCCATGCGCCCCCATGGGCCGCGCAGTTTCGAGCAGCTCATAAGCGCCATGGGCACCGCTGTAGCCGGGTGGGCGTGGCAGAAAACCCAAGCCCATGATGTAGTCCACTTGCACCTGTCCAGCGGCCTTCGGTTTGTCTGAGAACATGAAGTTCGCGCGCATGTCCAGCAGTTGGCGGATCGTCGCGCTGCCCGCTGGCGAAGCACTCAGTTCTGGCAAGTACGCGCTGGCGGGTGCCAAGGGGTCAATGGCCCCCTCGTGGATCATCGCCTCGACCAGCAAGCCCACCACGCTCTTGGTGCAAGAAAACAGGGGGTGCTGGCGGGTGGCTGACATGTCGCCGCGGTAGTTTTCAAAGACGACCCGCCCCCGGTGCATCACCAAGGTGGCATCTGCACCCGTGCGGTTCCAGACTTCGGTCATGGGCAGCACAGCGCCCAACCCATCGGGCACCGTGAGTTTTTCAACGTCGAGGGTTTCACCGCTGGGCAATGGAAGGATGGGGCCTTCGCCACGCGAGATGCGGGCCATGGGAAACAGCCTGTCGGAATTCAGAATGCGCCAGCCCAGGTGCTCGGGCAAATGGCTGTTGGATGCGTTGATGCGCCGATCGGGAGGCGGCGGAAACCCGACCATCCAACCCTCTTGACTGGGTGCAATGAGATTTTTCATGGTTGGGTCACCGGTTCTGCCGAAAGGCCATAAGGTGCGCTGCGCCCTGCAAACAAGGTGTCCGCATGAAAGCCCAGACCGGGCACACGCACCGTGGCTTCACCTGTGAGCGTCCAGGGTTCCATCAAATGGTGGTCTTGCGCCGTTTGCACCGATTGCGCCAGATCCCTGACCCAAGCCGCAGGCACATTCACCTCATTCAAGGCTTGCTCCATCTCCAGCGCAGAGGCCTGCGCCAGGGCTGCGCCAATCAGTAGCCGCAATTGCTCGCCGTGTTCTGCTTTCAAAAAGCCTTTCACTTGGCCTTGGAGCAAGGGCTCGACCTGGTCCCGAATTTTCAGCACCCCTGCCAGTGCCAACATTTGCTGGGGCGTGTTGGCCCCCAGCGCCAACAGGCCATCACGGCAAGTGAACGTCTCGGCACCGGGACTGCCAGAGTAGCCCACATTCCCCACACGCACAGGGGCTGTGCCCGTCACCATCGCGTCGACGGTCATGGGGTACATCAGCTGCATGGCCGCGCCCAGCATGGACACATCAATCGACTCGCCCAATCCGGTCAGGTCACGCCGGCGAACGGCCGCGATCGTGGCCATCGCAGCGAGCATGCCTGTCACGCTGTCCACGGCCGGAAAGCCGACCTTGACCGGTCCATCTTCCGGCCCCCCTGACAAAAGCGTCATCCCGGAGGCGGCCTGGACCACATGGTCATACGTGGGGCGTTCGGCCCAGTCACCACGGCGGCCATAGCCACTGATGGCGCAGTGAATGAGGTCGGGCTTCTTCTGGCGAAGCGCGGCCACACCGAAGCCGAATTTGTCCAGAACGCCAGGCCGCATGTTGTCCACCACCACATTGGCTTGCTCGAAAAGTTCCCAAGCTTTCGCTTGCCCTTCTTGCGTGGCCAGATCAATCGAGACGATCTCCTTGCCATGGTTGAAGGCTTCGAAGATGTGGGCTTTGCCGCGCATCGAATCCCCGCGCAGCGGGTTTTCAACCTTGATCACCCGCGCGCCCAATGCCGCAAGGTAATAGGTGGCAAACGGGCCGGCGATGACATGGGAAAAGTCAAGCACCACAACGCCCTTCAAGGCAGCTGTCTCAGGGTGCGCGGTGGCAAAGGGGTGGTGGTTCATGGGGCCTTGGATCAGTTGCTGATCAAATCGATCTTCTTGCTGGCCGCACCCATCCACGCCGCTTCTGACGTGATGAAGTTGCGAAACTCTTCGGGTGACTTGCTGGTGGTGGTGATGATGCCCAAGGGCGCATATTTCTTGACGATTTCCGGCGAGGTCATGGCCGCCACCAGTTCATTGAACAGCCGCTGAGCGATGGGGGCCGGGGTGGCCGGATGCACCATAAACCCGCTCCAGATGCGTGTGGTGGACATGTTGACGCCTGCCTCAATGATGGTGGGCGTGTCCGGCAATGCCTTGATGCGCGCGCTGTCCATGGCCGCCAAAGCGCGCAACTTGCCAGACCGAATGAATGGCAAAGCGCTGAACACGTTGACGCCCGTGAAATGGATGTCGCCTGCGATGACCGCGTTGAGCATGTCGGGGCCGCCTTTGTAGGGAATGGCCTTGGCTTCAAAGCCAGCGGCATCAGTCAGCTGAACGGTTTTGAGGTGTTCCAGCGTGCCGACACCCAAGGTGCCATAAGACAACTCATTGGGACGCGCACGGCCAAAATCAACCAGGTCTTTCATGGTCTTGAAGTTGGAGTTCGCATTCACCACCAACACACTGGGGGTTTCGCCAGTCAAGGTCAAAGGTTGGAATTGGCGTGTCAGATCAAATTTCTTTTGCACCGCCTGCACGGTCACGAAACTCGCATTGACGTACAGCAAGGTGTGCCCATCGGCAGGTGCCGAGGCAGCGGCCTGAACGGCGATTTGGTACAAGCCGCCCGGCTTGTTGTCGACAATCACCGGTTGCTTCAGGGTTTTCTCCATCTCTTGGGCGAGCGCGCGAATCACAATGTCCGCGGCTCCGCCAGCGGGCAAACCCAACACGATACGGACAGGACGGTTGGGGAATTCGGCTTGCGCCAGGGCGGGCAGTGCGGCCCCCATCCCGATGGCGCCAATGGATCCCAGAATTTGACGGCGGCTCACGTGTGAAGTGTGTTTCATGGTGTCGGTGTCCTTGGTTGGATGTGCTTGAAAGGCATCTGTCGAGCGCCTGAAATCAAGCGGCCACGAGCAGAAATCACTGTATAACAGCCAAACATATCTGGAAATTATCAAATTACAATGATTCCATCATGAATTGATATGGAGCACCCCATGCCATCCGTGCCCCCCAACGCGTCTGAACCACCGCTTGACCAAGTCTTCCCCCTGCGCATGGACAAGTTGCGCATGCGTCACCTTCGGCTGCTGGACCAGGTCGCGTGCCATGGCTCCCTGAGTGCGGCCGCCCAACAGATTGGCATGAGTCAGCCAGGCGCGACCAAGATGCTGCAAGAACTCGAAGAAGCCTTCGGCTGCCAGCTGATTGAGCGCTCCGTCAAAGGCGGCGTGCTGACAGTCACCGGCACGCATGTGCTGGACCGCCTGCGGGTTGCACTCCATGCGATTGGCACCGCCCGCGCCGCCACCCATTCAAGTCAGGCCCTGCCATTGGTGCGCCTGGGCATGATTCCATTGGTTGGCATCCATGCGCTGACCCAAGTGATCGCTGCCATGCGCGCGGAAAACCAGAAGCTCCACATTCAGATCAAACTGGGCACGGTCGACGCTCTGATCAAGGGATTGAAGGATGGCGATGTCGATGGTGTGGTCGGATTTCTGGACGAAACGAACACATCCGACACCGCCAGCAAGCTGAAAGTCGTCCCGCTGTGGGAAGAAAGACTGGTGCTGGTCGCAGCCAAAACGCATGCCCTGGCCCAAAACAAGAAAGTGTCCCTGAAAGTCACTGGCGCTTGCGATTGGGTCCTGATGTCCAAAGGCAGTGCCACTCGCCACGCCTTGGAAAGCTTGTTTTTCAATGCCGGGCTGTTGCCACCGCCCCCATGCATTGAAACGGATTCGTTTCACATCGCGCTGTCGCTGGTTGCGGGCAGCGATATGCTGACCGTCGTCCCGGAAAGCGCATTCCGGCAGTACCAGTCTCAGGTGACTGTGCTCAAGACCGAGGGCGGCTTTCCCACAACGCGCTTGGTGTTCATGACTTTGGCGGGTGGCCGCACACTGCCATCCGTTGAATGGCTGTCACAACGCTTCACGGCCTACGCACAATCCGTCGCCAGGGGGTGATGCAGACTTCTTGCACAAGACTCTTGCACTAGATGGGCCCTCGGTCTTTCAACCGCCCATGGCCCCACACAATCCGCATGGCGGTGGTGATGGCACACAAGAGCGCAAACCCATAAGCCAGCACCGCAAAGTACGCGGGCCACACGCACATGGCGGCAAAGACGGCGATGGTTTCCGTGGCTTCGGTCAGGCCTCCCAAAAAGTAAAAGCTTTTGCCCGGCAAGGCGGTGTCGGCCAGGCCGCGCTTTTCGGCCAGCGCGGCAAACGCCAAAAAACTGCTGCCGGTGCCGATGAAGCTGGCCAACAACACGGCCGCTGGCAACGCGTTGGCTGTGGGGTTGGCCACGGCAAAGGCCAGGGGGATGGCGGCATAAAACAAAAAGTCCAGCGTGATGTCGAGAAAGCCGCCGGCATCGGTGAGCCGGGTCAGCCGGGCCACGCTGCCGTCCAGCCCATCAAGCAGGCGCGACACCAGCAGCAGGGCCAGACCCAACCACCAGGCTTGCCATGCGATGGCCACGGCGGCGGCCAGGCCCCATGCAAAACCCAACCAGCTCAGGGCATCAGCACCCACACCGGCGCGCACCAGCCAACCCGCCGCGGCATTCAACACGGGGCGCAACAGCGCTTGGGCCTGACGGTCAAACATGTGGGCCTTCGGGCATGGGCAAGCGGGCAGCGCTTGGTTGGCTGTCGTTCAGTTGCACCACGCGCTGCGGGTCGGCCACGTCTTCACGGTCGTGCGTGACCAGCACCACGGGGATGCCGCGCTCGCGCACATGCGCAAAAACCCACGGGCGCAATTGCGCGCGCAAAGGGGCGTCGAGTTTGGAAAACGGCTCGTCCAGCAGCAGCGCTTGCGGCTCGGCCAGCAAGGCCCGCATCAGGGCCACACGGGCGCGTTGCCCGCCCGACAGGGTGGACGGATCGCGCTCGCCCAAACCGGCCAGGTCGGCCTCTTGCAGGGCTTGTTCCACACGCTGGCGGCGCTCGGCCTGCGGCCAGTGGCCGAGCACGGCAAAGAGCAGGTTTTCGACCACCGTCATGTGCGGGAACAGCAGCGCATCCTGAAACAGCAGGCCCACGCCACGCTGGTGGGTTGGCAGACCGGTCAGGTCGCGGCCATGCAACTGCACGCGGCCTGTCAACTGCAAAGGCTGCAAGCCCTCGGACACGCTGGCCAGCGTGCCCGCGATGGCCGCCAGCACCGCGCTTTTGCCACAACCGCTGGGCCCCATGAGCGTGAGGATTTCGCCCGCAGGCACCTGCAGCCGCAAGCCTTGCACCAGCGTGTGGGTGGCGCTGCCCAGGCGGTCGATCTCGACCAACAGTCCAGCGATCATGGGGTGTCTTTCATGGGCGCGATTTTCTCAAATTGGCGCGGCCTGCCCAGCCAACCGGCCAAAGCAAAGGCCAACACGGGCAACAACATTTGCAAGGCGGCATAGGCGCTCATGAGCGAGCGCTGCGCACCGGCAGCCAAGGTGACGGCTTCGGTGGTCACGGTGGCAAAGCGGCCCGCGCCCACATAGAGCGTGGGCAAATACTGCGCCACGCTGACGGCAAAACCCACCGCCCAGGCCGAGGCGATGGCCCGCTTGAGCAAGGGCCATTGCACGCGCAGCAGATACACCCAACGCCCATGCCCGAGGCTGGCCACCACGGCAGCCTGGCGCGGGTCTAACGCCAGGTAAGCGGGCTCCAGCGCCAACAGCACGTAGGGCAGCACCATGACCGCGTGCGCCAGCACCAACCCGATCCATTGCCCCTCCAGCCGCCACTGCAAGGCCACGCTGTACAAGCCCACCACCCACAGCACCGCAGGCAAGACCAGCGGCAATAACCAAACGGGCCGCAGCACCTGTTGCCAGCGCCGACTTGCCGTCTCAAACCAGGCCACCGACCACAGCAAACACAGACTGGCCGACGCCACCGCCAAGCCCAGCGTGGTGCCCACCGTGGCGGCGCTGCCCGCCACTTGCTGCCAGGCATCGCCTGTCCAGAGCGAGGGCCACAGCTGGGGGAAAGGCCACACGCCCGACACGCTGCCCACCGCCAACGCAAACCAGACGGCGATGTAGATGACAACGATGGCGGTCCACAGGCCATTCGGCCGCAGGGGCTCGCTCCCACAAACGACCGCAGGCCGCGCTGGTGGATGTCTTTGTGGGAGGCCGCCCCTGCGGCCGAATGAACGCATGGCCGCAACAGCTTGCCGCACCACCGCCATGGCCACGCCCATCACCAACACCGTGAAAGTCAGCAGCCCCGCCGCCGCCGCACCTTGCGCTTGCATGGCCCGGTCTGCGTCACCCAACCATTGCCAAGCCAGCACCGCCAAGGTGGGCGGTGTGGCCGGGCCGATGATGAGCGCCATGTCCACCACCGTGAGGCCATAGGCCAGCACCGCCAACAAGGGCCAGCGCAAACGCAGGGCCAATTGCGGCCAAACGATTTGCGCAAAAGCCTGCGCAGGCGTGCGCCCCAGGGTTTGGGCCAGGGCGTATTCGGCTTGCCAGCGGCGGCGCAGGTCCTCGCGCTGCATTTGGGTGGCCGCCACCCACAGCAAAAATGGCACTTCTTTCAGCCACAGCGCCAGGATCAAACCGAGGCCCCAAGGGTCTTGCGTGGTGAACCAGGGCGGCGGTGCATCAAAACCCGTCAGGCCGGGTGAAACCAGGCGCAAAGCCCAACCGCTGGGCGCCAGCCACAACACCAGGCCAATGGCCATGGCCACGTGCGGCGTGGCCAGCAAGGCCGGCACATGCGCCAGCCAGCGCCCCAGCTGCTGGCGCATGAAGCCACTGGCCAGCCAACGCGCCACCGTGAACCAGACCAAAGCCGTAGAAGCCAGCCCCGTCCACAGCGAGAGGCCCCAAGCCCGCAGGGTTTGCGGGTCGCCCCAGAGGGCTTGCCAAGCGGATGCATCCAGCCATTGCACCAGCGCGGCCGACAGCGCCCACAACATGGGCACGGCTGCGGCCAGCGCCAACAGCAAAGGCAAGAGCACCTTCACGGACGGGTGGTCGGTGGCTTTAAGGTGAAAGAACAGCCTTCGGCCGCAGGGGCGGCCTCCCACAAAAACCCGGGCGCTGTGGGAGCGCGCCCCTGCGTGCGAATGCCCCTTGACTTTCATCATCCCGGACGTCGCGCTGGATTCATGACAGTGAGCCCCGAGCTGCAAAGACACTTGCGCTGCATGTCACACGCCGTAACGGCGGGTCCATTCTTTTTCGAGCGCGTCGACCCACGAGGCGTGGGGCTCGGGCAGGGCGGGGACGCTGTGGGCCAGTTGCCCGGCACGCGGGGTCGACTGAAAGCGTGCGCGCTCTGCGGCGGGCAGGCGCGCCACATCGAGCACCGTGGGATCGCCCCACACGTCGATGTCTGCCTTGCGCGCTTGCGCGGCGGGCGACAACAAAAAGTTGGCCACCACCTGTGCGCCCGCCTTGCTGGGCGCGTTGTACGGGACGGCGACAAAGTGCGTGTTGCCGATGGTGCCCTTGGCGAACTGCCAGCTGACCACCGTCGCGGGCAAACGCTTGGCGGCGATCTCGTTGGCCGCTTCGTTGGGGTTGAAAGTCAGGCCCATCAGCAACTCGCCATCGGCCACCATCTGACGCACAGCCGCCGCGTTTTGCGGAAACTGTTTGCCGCCCCGCCACAGCTGCGGGTGCAATGCGTCGAGGAAACGCCACAACGGTGCGGCTTGCGCCTGCAGCGCAGCGGGCGTCACCGGCTGGGCCAGCGCTTTCACATCCGGGGCCTGCGCGATCAGCGCCTGCTTGATGAAGGTGGTGCCATGGAAGTTGGGCGGCCGCGGGTAGGTGATGCGCCCCGGTTGCGTGCGCGCCAGCGCCAGCAATTCATCCATGCTTTGCGGGGGCTTGGGCAGGCGCTTGCTGTCGGCAAAAAATGTCAGCTGGGCCATGCCCCAAGGCGACTCCAGGCCATCGGTGGGCACCGAAAAATCCACCAGCGTGGTGGGCTTGCCCACCGTGTCGACCCATTGAAAGTTGGGCAGGCTGGCGGCGAACGGCGCGGCCAGCAAGCCGTCCTGCTTCATCGCGGCAAAGTTTTCACCGTTGATCCAGATGAGGTCCACCGTGCCTTCGGTGTCTTGGCGACCGGCCTGCTTTTCGGCGCGCACGCGCTTGACCACATCGGCCGCGTCGCTGATCTTGACGTGCTGCAACTGCACGCCAAAGTCGCGCTGCAACTGAGCCGCCGCCCATTGCAGATAGGCGTTGATGCGCTCGCTGCCTGCCCAGGCGTTGAAGTACACGGTTTGGCCGCGTGCGACGCGTTCGGTGTCAGCCCAGGAAGGTTTGGCGATTTGCGCCCAGGCGGGCATGGCCGCTGCCGCCAACACACCCAGCGACTGCCGCCTGTTCCACCGGACGGGGGACGTTGAAGACGGGGTGGATATGTCGGATGCTGCGATGGCGGTTGGGTTGAAATGCATGATTCCCTGCTCGGTGAAAGCATGGGCAGACTCACGGCCCATGGCGTTTTAAGGAGCAAACTGTAGAGCATTCCGATGGCGCGACGAGGCCATCCGGAAAATCAAGCCATCGAGCGACAAACGCCCCGGCCCCATGAACACCAAGGGCAGCAACATGGCGATGTAGATCACGGGCAGTTTGAAGTTGCCATGGCCATCGTTGCTGAGCGCATAGCCCTTGAGCAACTCGCCCCAGGTGGACCAGGACTCAGGCCAATGCACGCTGAAGATGGCCACGACGGTGAGCACGATGAGCGATGCCGACATGAACCGCGTGCCCAAGCCCACGACCAGGGCGATGGCCCCCACCACTTCAAAGCCTGTGGCAAGCACCCAGTTCAGGTCGGCGGGAATGAGGTTGAAGGGCCAGGGGAACTGGTCCTGGATGTCGGCAAACCAGTTCTTGCCGTGGAGTTTTTCAAACCCGGCCTCACCAAATTCCCAGGCCAACAGCAGCCGCAAGCTGAGCAGCCCCAGCCACAGGCCCAAAGTGTCCAGGACCTTGAGGCCCTGCAGGGCGAGATTGCAAATTTGATTCATTTCAATGTCCCCAGTAATACGCCTTGCGCACGCAGGCTGACCAACAGTTGTTCACCAAAGCTTTGCAGCGCTGGCGGGTCGGGATGCGCCATGTCGTGCGCGAGTTGGGCCAGGGCCTGCTGACCGGTCAAGCCCGTCTCCAGCAAGGCCAACAAGCGGGCGGTGACGGCGTTGATTTCGCTGAACTGCACACCAAGTTGGGCATCTCGAAACACCACCAAAAACGTGGGCTGCGGCTGGCGCGGCTGCCACTGCGCGCCGATGCGGTGCACGGGCCACAGACTGACCACGTCCATGCGGGCGGGGTTGAGCAGCACGGGCCGCTGCATCATGTCGCCTTGCGCATCGTGCGCCGGCACGGTGACGGCCATCACATCGACGGCGAGTTCTGCCCATTCGTACCGGGCCAGGTCCGGCAGCCAACGCGGCAGCGGTTGTGCGATGCGGCCCTCGCTCAGGTAGCGCACAAACTCACGGGGAATCTCGCGAAACCAAGGTGTGTGCAAGGGCCAGTCTCGGTAGAAGGTGCGGCACAGCCTGCGCCAGCGGGCCTCGCCCAGCTGTTGGCGGCTGACCGGAAAGCAACTGTCGACAAAGCCGCAAATGTTGTTGAACAGCAGTTCGTTGTAAACCGCCATGCGCCGCTGCGGCACACCCACCGGGCGGCGCGTGTGGTGCGGGTCACGCAGGTGCTGCGCCATGTCGTGCTGGAATTGTTGAAACGCTTGCATCACGCGGTCCTCCGGTGGTCCATGCCAGTGGCTTCACGCTGCAGGTGGCCAATGTGCGCCACCTCGTGTGTGAGGGTCTGCAAATCGGGGATGTTGAAGTCGCGCTCCAAACAGGTGGGCACCTCCCTGCCGATGTAGCGGTAAGCCGCTTGCAGCAGTTGCCACACCGGGTCGATCACGGCGCTGCCGTGGGTGTCGATCACCAGGCCATCAGGCTCGACATAATGGCCCGCCACATGCACATAGCAGGTGCGCTCCAGCGGCAGCTGTTGCAAGGTGGCGTGCGGGTTATAGCCAAAATTCTGGCTGTTGACGTACAGGTTGTTCACATCCAGGTGCAGCAGGCAATCGGCTTGCTCGACCACGGCGCGGATGAATTCGGGCTCGGTCATTTCGGCGCCCGGTGGCGCGATGTAGGTCGAGGCGTTTTCGACGCCAATGCGCATGCCCAGCATGTCTTGCACCCGGGCGATGCGCTCTGCCGTCCAGCGCACGGCTTCTTCGGTCATGGGGAGGGGCAGCAGGTCATACAGGTGGCGGTCGTCGGCACACCAGGACAGGTGTTCGGTGAACAGGCCGATGCCGTGTTCACGCATGAAGTCGCGGGTACGGCGCACCAGCTCTTCGTTGAGCGGGCCAGAGCCCCCCAACGACAGCGACAGGCCATGGCAGACAAAGGGAAAACGCTCGGTGAAAGCGCGCAAATCCCGCGCAGATCGGCCCCCCATGCCGGCCCAGTTTTCGGGCGCGATTTCAAAAAAACAGATGTCGTCGGGCACGCCTTGTTGCAGTGCGCCGATCAGTTCACGCCGGAACCCCAGCCCCGCCCCTTGGACAGGACGCATCGATGTGTCGATTTTGGTCATGGCAAGTCTCTGTTGAATGCGTTGAACGCCATGCCCGCAGCGCCAGGCGCCGGGGCATCGCGTGGCCGGTGGACTTATTTTTTGTCAGCGCCGCACTTGGCTTCACCGCACTTGCCGTCTTTTTTCTTGCCGTCTTTCATGTCGGCACCGCACTTGGCCTCGCCACACTTGCCGTCTTTGGCCTTGGTGGCTTTTTTGTCCGCGCCGCACTTGGCTTCACCGCATTTGCCCTCTTTGGTTTTGGTGTCGGCCTGAGCGACTTGGTAACCGGCATCCAGTGTTTTGGCAGCAAACGGGTTGCCAGCAGCTTGCGCGGGCATGACCGCCACAGCGGCGAAAGCAGAGCCCAGGGCGAGAGAAAAAAGTTGTTGCTTGTTCATGAAATTCTCCTGAATGGATAAGGGGTTGAATCAACCGCTTGGCCCGACACCACGGGGTTACGGGCTCGTTGCAGTCATGGTGTAATCCGCTCAGACCGATTCAAAAGTTACAAAAAATGAAGTCTAAAAATTTCTTTTTTGTCAGTAACTTTTTCAACCTGCTGGACGAACTGACTTGAGCGAAAGCCTGCACACCATCGAAGCCAGACTGCATGCGCTGTGGACGGCGTCGCTTGACGGCGACACGCCCAGCTATGAACGGGTGCTGCACCTGATCAGCGGTTACCTGCGCAGCTTTTTCAAGAAACGACTGTTATCCCACCCCAGCGACGTTGAGGACCTTGTGCAAGAAACCCTGATGGCCATCCATCAAAAACGCCACACCTACCAAAGCGACCAGCCCTTGACCGCCTGGATGTACGCGATTGCGCGCTACAAATGGGTGGACCACCTGCGCGCCCATGGGCGGCGCGGCCACCTGCACGACGACATCGACGACTGGGCCAACACCTTGGCGGTGGAAAGCGAAGAAGACGCCAGCGATGCCCATAAAGATCTGGACACCCTGCTGGCCGGTTTGCCTGCACGCCAACGTGAGGCGATTGAGCACACCCGGCTGCACGGCCTGTCGATCAGTGAGACCGCCGAGCGAACCGGCCAAAGCGAGTCAGCCGTCAAAGTGAACATTCACCGGGGCTTGAAAACCTTGATCGCCAAATGGGGAGTCCGAACATGAAAACGCAAGACCTGATCGGCCTGTTGGCCAGCGACCCCTTGCCCACCCACAAACCCGTGCGCCAACAACTGGCACAACCCTTGGCATGGGCTGCCGCCGTGTGCGGCCTGCTGGTGGTGCTGGTTTTTGGCATCAACCCGGCCCTGAGCGACATGGCACGCCACCCGGCCTTCATCACCAAAATGCTGTGGCTGGCCTCGTTGATGATTTTCAGCGCGCTGGGTCTGCTGCGACTGGCTCGCCCAGGCTTGAATGCAGGCCACACTTTTTGGGGTCTGAGCCTGTCGATGCTGGCCATGACCAGCCTGGGCCTGGTCCAGTCGCTTCAGGCCACGCCCGGTACCCGCGCGGACCTGTGGCTGGGTGCCTCGTGGCAGGCTTGCTCACTGAGCATTCTGGGTTTGTCTTTGCCTGTGCTGGGGGCCTTGCTGTGGGCCTTGCGCCAACTCGCCCCCACCCGCCCGGCACTGGCCGGTGCCGCTGCGGGCTGGATGGCCGCCAGCGTGGCTGCCAGCCTGTATTCGCTGCATTGCACCGAAACCACCTTCACCTTCTTCACCGCCTGGTATGGCGGCGGCATGCTGTTGGTCAGCCTGCTGGGCGCGGCGCTGGGCGCGCGCTGCTTGCGTTGGTAACCAGCGCCAGTTACCCAAGAAGACCCAAAGCCTGCATGGCGGCGGCGCGTGCGTGCAAGCCGGTGGTGTCAAACAGCGGCACCGTGCTATCTTGCTCGCTGACCAACAATGAAATCTCGGTGCAACCCAAAATGATGGCCTGCGCGCCTTGCGCCACCAGCGAGGCCATGACCTGGCGATACACCTCGCGAGACTCAGCGCGGATGGTGCCCAGGCACAGCTCTTCGTAAATGATGCGGTGCACCGACTCGCGTTGATCGGCGCTGGGGATGATGACCTGCAAGCCGTGTTGCTCGGTCAGGCGGTCGCGGTAAAAGGCTTGCTCCATGGTGAAACGTGTGCCCAGCAGGCCCACGCGTTGCACCCCGGCTTGCTTCAATGCGGCAGCCGTCGGGTCGGCAATGTGCAACAGCGGAATGTTGACCGCTGCTTCGATGTGGTGCGCCACCTTGTGCATGGTGTTGGTACACAGCACCACCAAGTCAGCGCCTGCGGCAGCCAGCGCCTGCGCCGCCTGGGCCATTGCGGCACCGGCCGCATCCCAATCACCCGCGCGTTGCAGGGCTTCGATCTCATGAAAATCCACACTCACCAGCACCAGCTTGGCCGAGTGCAAACCACCCAGTTGCGACTTGATGGTTTCGTTGATCTGGCGGTAATACGGCACCGTCGATTCCCAGCTCATCCCGCCGATCAGGCCAATGGTTTTCATGTGACACCTCCCTGGTTGTGCGTGGGCACTTTATCCGAAAAGCACAAGAAAAAGTGCCGGTCTGTCACCGGCAAATCGCTGTGTCATCGCTGTGTCATCGCTGCGTCAGAGATTCGGCGCCAGCAAACGCTGCAAGTCTTTCACCTCGACACCGCTGCGCTCTGCCAAGTCTTGCACCTGGTCGTCGCCGACTTTACCGACGTTGAAATACTGCGCTTCGGGGTGGGCAATGTAAAAGCCGCTCACGCTGGCCGCCGGCGTCATGGCCAGGCTCTCGGTCAGGCCCATGCCGATGTCTTCGCATTGCAGCAACTCGAACATCGCCTTTTTGGCGCTGTGGTCGGGGCAGGCCGGATAGCCGGGTGCGGGGCGGATGCCCTGGTACTTTTCGGCGATCAGGTCTGCGTTGCTCAGCGCCTCGCCTGTGGCGTAGCCCCACAAATCGGTACGCACCTTTTTGTGCAGGCATTCGGCCAGCGCTTCGGCCAGGCGGTCGGCCAATGACTTGAGCATGATGGCGCTGTAGTCGTCGTGCGCGGCCTCAAAAGCGGCGGCGCGTTTGTCGGCACCAATGCCGGCGGTGACAGCGAACACACCCACATGGTCTGGCGCTGTGCCTTGCGGCGCGACGAAGTCGGCCAGGCAGCGGCTGGGGCGCATGACCCCATCGATCACATGTTTTTCGGTCTGCTGACGCAGGCCGCGCCAGGTCATGGCGACCTGCTTGCGAGACTCGTCGGTGTACAGCGCGATGTCGTCATCATGAACGCTGTTGGCCGGGTACAGGCCCAGCACGGCGTTGGCCGTGACCCAACGGCCGTCGATGATCTTTTGCAGCATGGCCTGACCGTCGGCATACACCTTGCGCGCCTGCTCACCCACCACCTCGTCATCCAGGATGGCGGGGAAAGGTCCGGCCAGATCCCAGGTCTGGAAGAACGGGCCCCAGTCGATGTATTGGGCGATCTCGGCCAAGTCGTAGTTCTTGAACACGCGCCGGCCAACGAACTTGGGCGCGGCGGGCACACCCTTGGCCCAGTCGATCGGCGTCTTGTTGGCGCGGGCCTGCGCCAGCGTCCACATGGGGGTTTGTTTTTTGTTGGCGTGTTGTTCACGCACCTTGGTGTAATCCAGGTTCAGCTCGGCAATGTAGCTGCTCGCTTGCGCGGACAAGAGGCCTTGCGCCACGCTCACGCTGCGCGAAGCATCGGGCACATAGACCACCGGGCCGCTGTAGTTGGGCGCGATCTTGACAGCGGTGTGCACGCGGCTGCAGGTGGCACCGCCAATCAAGAGCGGCATCTGGCGCTCGCGGAAGTACGGGTCTTTTTCCATCTCGCTGGCCACGTACTGCATCTCTTCGAGGCTCGGCGTGATCAGGCCCGACAAGCCAATGATGTCGGCGTTTTCTGCTTTGGCCTTGGCCAAAATTTCGTGGCAAGGCACCATGACGCCCATGTTGACCACTTCGTAGTTGTTGCATTGCAAAACCACGGTCACGATGTTTTTGCCAATGTCGTGCACATCGCCTTTGACAGTGGCAATCACCATCTTGCCCTTGGCTTTGACGTCTTCACCGGCGGCGGCTTGCGCCAGTTTTTCGGCCTCGATGTAAGGCAGCAAATGCGCCACGGCCTGCTTCATCACGCGCGCGCTCTTGACCACTTGTGGCAAGAACATCTTGCCCTGGCCGAAGAGGTCGCCGACCACGTTCATGCCGTCCATCAGCGGGCCTTCGATCACATGCAGCGGGCGCCCGCCTTGGGCCAGAATGGCACGGTAGGCCTCTTCGGTGTCGTCGCTGATGAAGTCGGTGATGCCATGCACCAGCGAATGCGAGAGACGCTGCGCCACGCTCACGGGCGCTTCAGGCGTGCCGCGCCAGGCCAGCTTGGTGCTCTCGTCTTTGGCGGCGCCTTTGGCACTGTCGGCCACTTCCACCAAACGCTCACCGGCGTCCGGACGACGGTTCAACACCACGTCTTCCACGCGTTCGCGCAGCGTAGGCTCCAGGTCGTCATAGACGCCGACCATGCCCGCGTTGACGATGCCCATGTCCATGCCCGCCTGGATGGCGTGGTACAGGAACACGGTGTGGATGGCTTCGCGCACCGGATCGTTGCCGCGGAAGCTGAAAGACACGTTGGACACGCCGCCCGACACCTTGGCACCCGGCAAATTTTGTTTGATCCAGCGGGTCGCGTTGATGAAGTCCACCGCGTAGTTGTTGTGCTCTTCGATGCCGGTGGCAATCGCAAAAATGTTCGGGTCAAAAATGATGTCTTCGGGCGGAAAATCCACCTCATCGACCAGCACGCGGTAAGCGCGTTCACAAATTTCGACCTTGCGCTCGTAGGTGTCGGCCTGGCCTTTTTCATCGAACGCCATCACCACCGCCGCCGCGCCATAGCGCTTGACCAGCTTGGCCTGGCGCTTGAATTCCTCCAAGCCCTCTTTCATGCTGATCGAGTTCACGATGCCCTTGCCCTGGATGCAGCGCAGGCCGGCTTCGATCACCGTCCACTTGGACGAATCCACCATGACCGGCACGCGGGCGATGTCGGGCTCACCGGCCATCAGGTTCAAAAACCGCACCATGGCCGCCTGGCTGTCGAGCATGGCTTCGTCCATGTTCACGTCGATCACCTGCGCACCGTTCTCGACCTGCTGACGCGCCACGGCCAGGGCCTGCTCGTACTCGCCGTTCAAGATCATGCGGGCAAAGGCCTTGGAGCCGGTCACGTTGGTACGCTCGCCGACGTTGACAAACAGCGCCGCCTCACCGATGGAGACAGGCTCCAGACCGGACAACTTCATCGGGGGCACGGAAACGGATTTGGACGCAACAACAGACACAGGCTCACCTTGGGCTTACAGGTGAGCGTCGTTGGGCAATGGACAAACCCCAAGCCTGACCTGCTGCGCCTGGGCGGCGGCGGGCTGCAACGCTCCTTGGGGAAGGGGAGATTTTAACTGCTCAGTCCCTTGGACCTGAGCCAAAGATTTTCATGAATACTTTGTGCTTGGCCTCGCGCCAGGTTCTGGTCAGATCCCCATTTGCTTCTAATGCTTGGTAGATGTCACGTACCAACACATCATCTACAACCTTGGCGGTCCGCAGCTTGGCCAGCAACTCGTATCCATGCCAAACCTTGATGCCCGGAAAATCCTTGACCAACTCGTGCATGCCCAAGTCATCGGTCACAACAACAGCAGGCCTGACTTGCCCAAACGCCAGCAGCCAGCAATCAGCCTCTCCGGGTGGTGACCGTCCATAAGATGTGAACCTGTCCACATCCATGCGCACCCAGCCCAGTAAAACGCTTTGCGCCGCTGCAATTTGCGCCTTTTCAGAAGTCGTCAACCTGACCTGTTTGGCCATGCGCTCCTGCGCATGTTCAGTCAGATCAAACCAGGGATTGCGAAACTGTAGATGCGGATTACGGTGCACCTCGTCTTCGGTGACTTTGAGGATGGTCAGCACATACGGCACCTGCCCGAACTCCAACCCAACAAATGGCCTTACCCGCTTGGCCAACCGAAGGTAAGTATTGGTGTCAAGCAGAACAAGCGTTGTCAATGGCTCAACTCCCCATGCAGTGCCATAGCGTCTTGCATGGGTATGTCCATCACCTGTTGGATATAGCCCGTCCCTGTTTCTTTGATTTTTATCATCCGTTGCAACGACTCGAAAAACGCACTCTTGAAGGTGTTCTTCGTTGCAGCGATGTATGCCCCGGGCTCTGTCGGCACGGGTGCAAACAACTCTTCACTCATTGTTTTTCCACGCTGGATTTGGCGCATCTGATGGATTTGCTCATCCGTGTGGCGCAGTGGCGGCAAACCCTGCGAATGGGCATACCGGTTCACCTCAGAAAACACGCTGAAAAGAGAAATACCGTATGCCTTGGCTTGCTCCGTCAAGACCTTGGCTTCGGCCGTCTTGTTGCCAGTCCTGGCGTGCTCATAAGTCTTGCGTGACACCGCCCGAGGGAACAGCAAAGCTCCGGCGAAGGCATCGGCGAAGTCTTCTCCTGCATCTTTGCCTGCCAAATCCGGCGTGTACACATGCGCCAACTCGTGCGCCATCCAGAACTTGAAGTCTTCCTGATAGGTGTCCAGATTCAGAAAGATGAACGTGACGTTCTCTTGTGGCAGCAAGATATGCAGTGCATTTTTGTGGTTTTGTTTTTGGCCCCAGAGCACGGGCGCCACCACCGCACCATTGGCCCCAAACTCGCCAATCAGGTCTTGGTAGGCCACTGCAGCCTCTTCACCCAGCCCCAAACGCGCACGAGCTTGACTCACCACAGCCTGCAAAGGCTCGTAATCGGTGCTGGGTGCAGACAATTGCAGACGCAAGGCCGGCATGGGTGGCAAGAACGGCACCAGTGCCTTGAGCAAGGCACCCATCACCATGGCTTTGTCAATGTGGACGTCCGTGGTCTTGGCTCCCGCTTTTTTACGGAAAGCCACCACGGGCTGGCCGACAGTTTCGGTTTTAACCAGCTTGTCAAAACCCAGCTGCAAGGTGGTGGCCAGTTTGAGCAATTTGTCGGGCCGGGGAAAGTCTGATCCCTTAAGCCAGTTGGTGACAGACTGCGCCGTGACACCCAGCGCTTCGGCCAGGTCTTTTTGCTTCCACCCACGCGCTTGCAACGTTTGCTTGATGTTTTCGCTGTGGATAACTTTTTGCATAGGCGGGGTATTATGCATCACGGACGTGATAAATCAACTTTAATCAACTTTATGGGATGATTTAGAGGGTTGCGTCCCACCCCGATTACTTTGCGGGCCACCGGGCCGTATTGGGTGAAGGTATTGCGTTTTTTGACGCGGTTGGCGCGTTCGCGGCGGGTCAGGGGCGGCTGGTTGTAGGCCACATGCAGCAGCAGGTCAAAGGGGTCGAGGTCTTTGCCAATTTCTTCGGCCAGTGCTTCGATCAAGACGCCTTGCTTTTCAAGCTCTTCGACCAATGTGGCTTTGCGGTCGGCGTCGTTCCAGGCTTGCAAAAACTTGTCGAGCGAGTCGTATTGCTTGGCCAGGTTGATGCGGGTGTAGTCGCGCAGGCTTTCGGTGATGAGTTTGCCGTCGGCGCTGAGGTATTGCACGCGCTCGCGGGCCACCGCCACGGTGACCATACCGCCGAGCACGTATTTCTTGGGCTCGCCGTTGTCACCGCCGCTACCGGGTGCGGTGTGGCCGCCGGGCTGCTCGCCCAACGGGTCGGGCTGACCTGGGGCCAATGGATCAGTGACACCCGGTGCACTTGCTTCTTCAGGCGGGTTGACGGGTTCATCGCCTTTGGGCTGGTAAATCTGCACCGGCTCGCCGTCGAACTTCGGGTCGGCAAACAGCTCGGTGGCGCGTTTGAAGTCGAGGATGGTGAACCAGGTTTTGCCCAGGTCTTCGCGCAGGCGGGTGCCCCGGCCAATGATTTGCTTGAACAGCGTCATGGACTTGATGTTTTGATCCAGCACGATGAGCTTGCAGGTTTGCGCATCCACCCCGGTGCTCATGAGTTTGGAGGTGGTGGCAATGACTGGGTAGATTTTTTCGGGGTCGATGAAGTTGTCGAGCTGACCTTTGCCTTCAGCGTTGTCACCTGTGATCTGCACCACGTACTTGGGGTTGTCTTTGCAGATGTCGGCATTGGCGTTGGCCAGCGCCTGGCGCATGCGGGCGGCGTGGTCGATGTCTTCGCAAAACACGATGGTCTTGGCGTAGCGGTCGGTGGCCTTGAGGTATTCGGTGATCTTAGCGGCCACCACCTCGTCGCGCTGCTCCAGAACCAGTTTGCGGTTCATGTCGGTGGCGTTGTAGATGCGGTCTTCAATCAGGTGGCCGTGCTTGTCGGTCATGCCTTGCGTGGGCCGCCAGCCAAAGGTGTCTTTGTCCAAGTCCACCCGCACCACTTTGTAGGGCGACAAGAAGCCGTCTTCAATGCCTTGTTTGAGGCTGTAGGTGTAGATGGGTTCGCCGAAGTAGTCGCTGTTGGAGGTGTCTTGCGTTTCTTTGGGCGTGGCCGTCAGGCCCACCTGTGCGGCGCTGCTGAAGTAGTTCAGGATCTCGCGCCAGGCCGAGTCTTCGTTGGCGCTGCCACGGTGGCACTCGTCCACCACGATCAGGTCAAAAAAGTCGGGGCTGAACTGCTTGTAGATGTTGCGCTCTTCTTCGGTGCCGGTGACGGCCTGGTAGAGCGAGAGGTAAATCTCGTAGCTTTTGTCGACCAGCTTGGTGGTTTTGTTGACGGCGAGATCCACGTCTTCGACGGTGATCAGGCCTTGCGCATCGACCCGCTCCACGCCCTTGGCGTTGGGGCTGAGCTTGGCCATCGCGCCCTTAAAAGGCCGGAAGTCGTTGACCATGGTCTGGTCGATCAGGATGTTGCGATCGGCCAAAAACAGGATGCGTTTTTTGGCACCGCTCTTCCACAAGCGCCAAATGATCTGGAATGCGGTGTAGGTCTTGCCGGTGCCTGTGGCCATGACGAGCATGGCGCGGTTTTGACCTTGGGCAATGGCCTCAACGGTACGGTTGATGGCGTTGATTTGGTAGTAGCGCGGGGTTTTGCTGGGCGCGTAGTCGAACTCGGTGACTTGCCGCACAGCGGGCGTCCAGCCCTTCCAGGCGCAGTAGCGCTCCCACAGGTCTTGCGGCGAGGGGAATTCTTCCAGACTGAGGTTTTTCTCCAGTACGCCATCGGCCAGCGTGGCGTCGCGGAACACAAAGCCGTCGCCATTGCTGGCAAAGCAAAAGGGCACGCCCAGCAGCTCGGCATAGTTGATGGCCTGTGCCATGCCCGAGCCCATGGGCTTGTTGTTGTCTTTGGCCTCGACCACCGCGATGGGGATGTTGGCCTTGTAGAACAAGGCGTAGTCGGCCCGCAGCACGGTGCTTTGGTCGCGGTGGGCCTTGTTGCCGCGCACGCTGACGCGCCCGGCCCTCAGCGGAAATTCGCGGTAAATCTGATCGAGCCCGTGCCATCCGGCCTGCTCCATGGCGGGGCGGATGAACTTGTCGCAGATGTCGCTTTCGGAGAGTTTTTTCTTATCCAAGCTGGGCTCGCAGGGGCTCTTGGTTAAAGGGCGGGGAAGAACTTCTATTTTTAATCACTTTATGGCCTTTTCCTGGAGGTGACAGACCTTTTGCGCCATCTGGGCACAATCAAAGCTGTTTTTTTGTTCAAGCACGTCATGCCCACATCACTCCCTACACCGTTCACCCTGCAAGGCGCTTCCAACTTCCGCGATTTAGGGGGGTACCTGACCGCAGATGGGCGACGCGTGCGACGTGGTCAGGTGTTTCGCTCCGACCATCTGGCGGGCTTGACCGATGCCGATGTGACGCGTTTGCAGGCACTGAATGTGGGGCACAGCCTGGACTTTCGCGGTGTGGCCGAATACACCGCCACGCCCTATGACATTCCGGGCGTTGAGCGCGTGGCCCTGACGATCGAGCCCACGGTGATCGCCCGCATGCAGGCGCTGGTGGCGCAAGGCGTGGTGCCCAGCACCGAAGAGACGGTCGAGCTGATGCGCGAGACCTACCGCGACTTTGTGAACTACAACGCGGGCACCTACGGGCGGTTTTTGAAGCATTTGCTGGAGCAGCCCACACCCCAGGTGTTCCACTGCACGGCTGGCAAGGACCGCACCGGTTTTGCTGCGGCACTGCTGCTGTCAGCGCTGGGCGTGGACCGAGACACGATCGAGCACGACTATTTGCTGACCAACCAGCTGTACCGGCGCGACCCGAGCTTGGAAGGCAAGGGCCACCCGCATGTGATGCAAGTGCTGTGGCAGGTGCAGCCCGAGTTTTTGCATGCGGCTTTTGAGGCGGTGGACGCGCAGCATGGCGGCATGACCGACTATTTGCACGGGGCGATTGGGCTGAGCCCGCAAGAGGTGGCTGAGTTGCGGCGGATGCTGCTGGAAAATTGAAATTGCATGTCGGGACTGAAGCCGCCGACCTGCAAAACTTTTGTGAGAACGAGCCCCCTGCTCGCGAATGGTCGCCACACTACAGCATGCATTCGGCCGCAGGGGCGGCCTCCCACAGAGACCGCCTGATGCTCAGGCCGCTTCTTTGTAGAAGAACCCGCCGTGCACATTGCGCGGGGCCAGCGGTGCCACGGCGCGGCTGATCGCACCAATGTGGTCGGGCGTGGTGCCGCAGCAGCCGCCCACGATGTTGACCAGGCCTTCGGTGGCAAATTCGTGCAGCAGGCGGCTGGTGACTTCGGGGGTTTCGTCAAAGCCAGTGTCGCTCATGGGGTTGGGCAGGCCGGCATTGGGGTAGCAGCTGATGAAGGTGTCGCCCGCGACTTTGTTCAGTTCCTGAATGTAAGGGCGCATCAGCGTGGCGCCCAAGGCGCAGTTCAGGCCAATCGCCAAGGGCTGGGCGTGACGCACGCTGTGCCAGAAGGCGGTCACGGTCTGGCCGCTTAGGATGCGGCCCGAGGCGTCGGTCACGGTGCCGCTGATGATGAGCGGCAGGCGCTGGCCGCTGGCTTCAAAGAATTCTTCAATGGCGAACAGCGCGGCCTTGGCGTTGAGCGTATCAAAAATCGTTTCGACCAGCAGCACGTCAGCGCCGCCTTCCACCAGGGCTTCGACCTGTTCGTAATAGGCGGCGCGCAGCTCTTCAAAGGTCACGTTGCGGGCACCGGCGTCGTTCACGTCGGGGCTGATGCTGGCGGTCTTGGGCGTGGGGCCCAGGGCGCCCACCACAAAGCGCGGCTTGTCGGGGGTGGAAAACTTGTCGCATGCGGCACGCGCCAATTGGGCGGACTGCAGGTTCATCTCGCGGGCCAGGTGCTGCATGTCGTAGTCGGCCTGAGCCACAGTCGTCGCGCCAAAGGTGTTGGTCTCGATCATGTCGGCCCCGGCGGCCAGATAGCCTTCGTGGATGTCACGGATCACATCGGGGCGGGTCAGGCTCAACAGCTCGTTGTTGCCCTTGACGTCTTTGGGGAAGTCCTTGAAACGCTCGCCCCGGTAGTCGGCCTCGGTCAGTTTGAAGCGCTGGATCATGGTGCCCATGGCGCCGTCCAGGATGACAATGCGGCTTTTCAGGATCTCGGGCAGCGCTTGGGCGCGGGTGTAAACAGGGGTCTTCATGGGTTGTATTGTAAAAAGGAAGCGGCAAACACTGTATTTTGTAGGTCGGAGCTTCAGCTCCGACACGGGGGCTTCGGCGCAGGCCCATGTCGGGGCTGAAGCCTCCGACCTTCGGTGACCTACGAGGCACAGTAACGCGCAAACCCGGATGCTCTGAGCTGGCAAGCCGGGCACTGGCCACAACCATAGCCCCAGTCGTGGCGCTGCGTGCGGTCGCCCAGGTAGCAGGTGTGGGTGTGCTCCACGATCAAATCGACCAGCGCCTGGCCGCCTTGCGCCGGGTCGGCCTTTTGGCCCAGGTCGTGCGCCAGCTGCCAGGTTTGCGCCTTGTCGATCCACATCAACGGTGTCTCGATCAGCAGTTTGCGGTCCATGCCCAGCGACAGGGCCACCTGCATGGCCTTCATGGTGTCGTCGCGGCAGTCGGGGTAGCCCGAAAAATCGGTCTCACACACGCCCGTGACAATGACTTGCAAGCCTCGGCGGTAAGCCAAAGCGGCCGCCAGCGTGAGGAACAGCAGGTTGCGCCCAGGCACAAAGGTGTTGGGCAGGCCCGAGCTTTCCATGGTGATGGCCGTGTCGCGGGTCAAAGACGTTTCGCTGATCTGGCCCAGGATGCCGGCATCCAGCAAATGGTCTTCGCCCAGCTTGGAGGCCCAGTTCGGGAACCGCGCTTTGATGGCCGCCAGCACATTCAAACGGGCGTCCAGCTCCACCCTGTGACGCTGACCATAGTCAAACGCCAGGGTTTCGACCCGCTCATAGCGGGTCAAAGCATGGGCCAGGCAGGTGGTGGAGTCCTGACCACCAGAAAAGAGAACGAGGGCGGAGGTGTGCATGGGCTGGGATGTTAAACGCTGTCCATGTATGGGGAGCTGTCTGAGTCGGGGCGCGGCGGGCTCCTCATGCTGCGGGTACACAGAAATCGTCACCCGCCGCGCCCCGACTCAGACAGCGTGGGATGGCCAGCATTAAGGGATAAAAAAACGCGCAGCCCATGGTCTTGTGTGGGTGAGTGGGGGTGGGCAGAGGGTGACGATTTGGGCGTACCCCCGCCGTATGAGGAACCCTGTGCCCGCCCCCACTCACCCACACAAGACCCGCCAAAAACGCATGCTCAATAGCGGACAATCACCACCACTACAAAGCTGTCACCCTCTACCGTGTCCCCCCACCTCCCCATCCTGCGCGAAGTTTTTGGCTACGACGCCTTTCGCGGCCCACAGCAAGCCATCATCGACCACGTGGCCGCCGGGGGCGATGCGCTGGTGCTGATGCCCACGGGCGGCGGCAAGTCGCTGTGTTACCAGATCCCGGCCATTGCGCGCCAGCGGGCGGGCCACGGCATCACGGTGGTGGTCTCGCCGCTGATCGCGCTGATGCACGACCAGGTGGGCGCGCTGCACGAAGCGGGCGTGAATGCCGCATTTTTGAACTCGACCCTGACCAGCGAAGAAGCCAGCGACATCGAGCGCCGTCTGCTGCGTGGCGAGATCACCCTGCTGTACGCCGCGCCCGAGCGTGTGACGAATGGGCGCTTTCTGGCACAGATGGATTCGCTGCTCGAGCGCGGCCTGCTGAGCCTGTTTGCGATCGACGAAGCGCATTGCGTGAGCCAGTGGGGCCACGACTTTCGGCCCGAGTACCGGGGCCTGGCGGTCTTGCATGAACGCTATCCCAGCGTGCCACGGGTCGCTCTCACGGCCACAGCCGATGCACTGACCCGCGCCGACATCGTCGAGCGCCTGCAACTGGAAAATGCCGAGCTGTTCATCAGCAGCTTTGACCGGCCCAACATCCGTTACACCATCGTCGAGAAAAAAGACGCCAGCACCCAGTTGCTGCGCTTTATCGAACGCGAGCACCCCGAAGAAGCGGGCGTGGTGTATTGCCAGTCGCGCAAGCGGGTCGAAGAAATCGCGGCCATGCTGGTCGAATCCGGCATCCATGCGCTGCCCTACCACGCGGGTCTGGACGCGGCCATGCGCCAGCGCCACCAAAACGAATTTCTGCGCGAAGAAGGCGTGGTGATGGTGGCCACCGTGGCCTTTGGCATGGGCATCGACAAGCCCGATGTGCGCTTTGTGGCGCACCTGGACATGCCGAAAAACATCGAAGGCTATTACCAAGAAACAGGCCGCGCCGGGCGCGACGGGCTGGCCTCGGATGCCTGGATGGCGTATGGCCTGCAAGACGTGGTGAACCAGCGCCGCATGATCGACGAAAGCCCGGCGGGTGAAGAGTTCAAACAGGTCATGCGCGGCAAGCTCGACGCGCTGCTGGCCCTGGCCGAAGCCACCGACTGCCGCCGTGTGCGGCTGCTGAATTATTTTGGCGAAAACTACTCTGGGCAAACGGAGGCCGGGCAAGGCGTGTACATGCCCTTTTGCGGCAACTGCGACAACTGCCTGTACCCGCCCGAGGTGTGGGATGGCACCGACGCGGCCCGCAAACTGCTGTCCACCGTGTACCGCTGCCAGCAAAGCAGCGGCCACAGCTTTGGTGCGGGCCACACCATGGACATCGTGCGCGGCAAGAAAACCGAGAAAGTGGTGCAACGCGGCCACGAAGGCATCAGCACCTTTGGCCTGGGGGCGGAATACAGCGAGCAACAACTGCGCGCCGTGATGCGCCAACTGATCGCCATTGGCGCGCTGCATGTGCACACCGAAGACGGCTTCAGCACCCTGCACTTGACCGAGGGCTCACGCGCCGTGCTCAAAGGCGATGTGCCGGTGCAACTGCGCGAAAGCACCAGCCAACGCAGCGACAAACGCAGCCGAAGCCGCAGCGCCCCGGCACCCGCAGCCGCCAACCTGGGGCAAGACGCGATGGTGCGCTTCATCAACCTCAAGGCCTGGCGTGCCGAAGTGGCCAAAGAACACAACCTGCCCGCGTATGTGATCTTCCACGACGCCACGCTGGCGGCCATTGCCGAACATGCGCCGCAAAGCCTGGCCGACCTGCAAGGCATCAGCGGGCTGGGGGTGAAAAAGCTCGAAGCCTATGGCGAACAAGTGCTGAGGGTGTGCAACGGGAGTTGACCGCTTGCCTGATGGGAGCGCGCCCCCGCTCGCGAACGAACGGTGATGGGCAACCACCCTTCGGCCGCAGGGGCGGCCTCCCACACATTCACAGCAGAACAACCGCTCAGTCGGCATCCACCTGAATCGCCCCACGCCGAATCTGGTCGCGCTCCAGGCTTTCAAACAGCGCCTTGAAGTTGCCTTCGCCAAAGCCTTCGTCGGCTTTGCGCTGAATGAATTCGAAGAACACCGGGCCCAGCAGGGTCTGGCTGAAGATTTGCAGCAAGAGCCGCTTTTCTCCATTGGCCGTGGAACCGTCCAGCAAAATGCCACGCGCTTGCAATTCGGGCACCGGCTCGTCATGGCCTGGCAAGCGCTCTTTCAGCATCTCGTAATAGATGTCGTTCGGCGCGGTCATCAGCGGAATGCCCGCCATCTGCAAGGCGTCCACGCTTTTGAGGATGTCGTCGGTCAACAGCGCGATGTGCTGAATGCCTTCGCCGTTGAACTGCATCAGGAACTCTTCGATCTGGCCCCCGGTCTTGCCCGACTCTTCGTTGAGCGGGATGCGGATCAGGCCATCGGGGGCGGTCATGGCACGGCTGGTCAGGCCGGTGTATTCGCCCTTGATGTCGAAATAACGGATCTCACGGAAGTTGAAGATCTTTTCGTAAAAGCTGCCCCAAAACGCCATGCGCCCTTTGTAGACGTTGTGCGTCAGGTGGTCGATGATCTTGAAGCCGTGGCCGGGTGGGTGGCGGTCGACGCCTTCGATGAATTCAAAGTCGATGTCGTAGATGCTCTTGCCGTCTTCGTAACGGTCGATCAAATACAAAGGTGCGCCGCCAATGCCCTTGATGGCGGGCAGGCGCAGCTCCATCGGGCCGGTGGGCACATCCACCGGCTGCGCGCCCATTTCCAGCGCACGCTCATAGGCCTTGTGCGAGTCCTTCACACGAAACGCCAGTGCGCAGGCGCAAGGGCCATGCTCGGCGGCAAAGTAACCGGCCAGGCTTTTGGGCTCGCGGTTGACGATGAAGTTGATGTCGCCCTGGCGGTAGAGAACCACGTCTTTGGAACGGTGTTTTGCGACCAAAGAAAAGCCCATTTTTTCAAACAGGGGCTCCAGGGTGTGGGCGATGGGGGAAGCGAACTCGACGAACTCGAAGCCACACAAACCCATGGGGTTGTCAAACAGATCGGCCATGAAAATCTCCAGTGATGAACAGGGCCGCGCTGCGGTGCAGGCGCGGCCCGAATTGAAATCGGTCAAACGAAAGAGGGGGGAGTCTGTAGGTCGGTGGCTTTAGCCCCGACATGAGGCGATTGGCAGACCCGACATGTCGGAGCTGAAGCTCCGACCTACACAAATCAACAGGCCTGCGGCGGCGCGCAGGGCTTGCCCCGCGTGCTGCGCGCGAGGTGGATGCCGAAAATCAAAACCTGGATGGACATGGGGGGATGGTCGCCGCCCGTTCGCCAAATGTCAAGCGACGACCGAAGGCCTTATTGCGGCTCGATGCCGACCTTCTTGACCAAGGCGGCATAACGGGCCATCTCGCTGCGGAAAGCTTTTTGGGCTTGCTCGGTGCTGCTGATGTTGATGGTGTTGCCTTGCTTGGCCATGGTTTCCTTCACGGTGGCGTCGCTGAAGGCGAGGGTCACCGCATCGTGCACTTTCTTGACTTGCGCCGCGGTCATGCCCTTGGGGCCCACCACCGCAAACCAGGCTTCCATGTTGTAGCCCGTCAAGCCTTGCTCAACAAACGTTGGAATGTCGGGGGCCGCCTGTGTGCGCTTGTCGGCGCACATGCCGATGGCACGCAAGGCACCCGACTTGATGTGCTGCGCCACGCTGGGCAAGGCCACCACACCAAAATCAATCTGACCGCCCAGCAAGTCGGTCACCATCGGGCCCACCCCTTTGTAGGGGATGTGGCGGGCTTTGACACCCGCCTCGTCAATGAACATTTCACCGGCGAGGTGCAAGATGGTGCCGGTGCCGCCGGAGCCGAAGTTGTAGCCCTCGGGTTTGGCCTTGAGTGCGGCAACGAATTCACGGCTGTTGGCGGCGTTCACCTTTTGTGGATTGACCACCAGCACCATGGGCGTGCTGCCCACCACGGCAATCGGTGTGAAGTCGCCGGGCATGTCGAACGGCAGGTTCTTGATCACGCTGGGGAAGATGACCACGTTGTTGGACACCACCGACAAGGTGAAGCCATCGGGCGGGTTTTTGGCCAAGGCCTGCAGACCGATCACGCCACTGGCACCGGCCTGGTTTTCCACCACAACGTTGGTGCCCAGGGCCTTGCCCAAGGCCGGTGCAGCCGCACGCGTGATGGCATCCACGCCCGAGCCTGTGGCGTTGGGCAAGATGAATTTGATGGGACGATCGGCTTGCGCGAGCGCCAGGCCTGGCCAAGCCATCGCCGAAGCGCTGGCCAAGACGGTCAACACGCTGCGGCGGGTCATGTGGGATGGGTGGTGTTGCATGGTTTGTCTCTCTCTCTTTGGTTTGAATGAATGGGAATTGACAACTGGCGAAAACAGGTTTGCAGAACGATTTTCGGGGCCGT
This sequence comes from Burkholderiaceae bacterium, assembly GCA_919902775.1. Classification (GTDB taxonomy): domain Bacteria; phylum Pseudomonadota; class Gammaproteobacteria; order Burkholderiales; family Burkholderiaceae_C; genus Limnohabitans_A. The sequence continues at coordinate 11,770 of CAKKRJ010000013.1, read as the reverse complement.
TCAGGCCACCGCCTTGAGCGCGCGCAAACGCGCGATGTCGGAGGCACTCAGGCCCAGGCCCTGCAGCAGTTCGTCGGTGTTCTCGCCTTGCTTGGGCGGCTGGTGGCGCACGCCCAAGCGTTGTCCGTCCATGGTGAACGGAAACAGCGCCGCAGGGGCGGTCTGGCCCGCCTTGGGGCCGTCGGTCAGGCGCACATCGACCAGACCGCCGGTGGCTTGCAGGTGCGGGTCATCGAACAATTCTTCGGGTTTGACGATGGGCGCAAACGGCAGGCCGGCTTTTTCAAAAATCGCGGTCAACTCCGCCGCGGTGAAGGCCGCCAGACGGCAACGCAATTCAGGCAGCAATTCAGCGCGCAGCGACACACGGGCGTTGTTGTCGCAGTAACGCGGGTCGGCCTTCAAGTCGTCAAAGCACAGCACGTCGCAGAAGGTGGCCCACTGCGCATCGCTCACGGCGGCCAGAAAAATCTGTTCGTTGTGCTTGACGGTGAACACGTCGTACACCGCCCAGGCCGAGATGCGGTTGGGCATGGGTTCGGCCGCCTGGCCGGTGATGGCGTACTGCAGCATGTGCTGGCCGACCAGGAACACGTTGTTCTCGAACAGGGCCGACTGGATCTCTTGCCCACGCCCCGTGATGCCGCGCTGGATGAGCGCACCCAGCACGCCAATGGCACCGAACATGCCCCCCATGATGTCGTTCACGCTGGTGCCTGCACGCAAGGGATCGCCAGGACGGCCCGTCATGTAGGCCAGGCCGCCCATCATCTGCACCACTTCATCGAGCGCCGTGCGGTGGTCGTAGGGGCCGGGCAAAAAGCCCTTGAGGCTGGCATAGATGAGCTTGGGGTTTTGCGCCGACAGGCTGGCGTAATCCAGGCCGTACTTGGCCATGGAGCCGGGCTTGAAGTTCTCGGCCACCACATCGGCCGTGGCGCACAGGCGGCGTGCCATCTCGGCGCCGTCCGGGCTTTGCAGGTTCAACTGGATGCTTTTTTTGTTGCGGTTGAACATGGGGAAAAAGCCCGCCCCCGAACCCAGCAAATGGCGCGTGCGGTCGCCCTCGATGGGCTCGACCTTGATGACCTCGGCCCCCATGTCGGCCAGCACCATGCCGCAGGTGGGGCCCATGACCATGTGGGTGAACTCGACGACGCGCAGGCCTTCGAGCGGGAGTTTTTTAACGGACGTGTTCATGCAGTCATTTCTTGAGTGCGCAGGGTCTTGGGCAAACCCGCCTGCGCGATCGATCCATGCAGGCATTCGCCTGCGAGCCATTGCGCCACCTGGGCGCGTAAGACCATGAGCTTATCGAAATCGATGCCAGTTTCCAGGCCCATGCTGGCAAACAAATACACCAGGTCTTCGGTCGCCACGTTGCCGCTGGCCCCCGGCGCGTGCGGGCAGCCACCGATGCCGGCCAGGCAAGCGTCAAAGCGGGTTTCCCCGGTTTGCAACGCGGCCATCACATTGGCCATGCCCAGACCGCGCGTGTCGTGGAAATGACCACAGGCCAACCGGTCACCGGCCACCTCACGCGCCCGGGCAAACAGTTCGCCCACCTGGCGCGGATCGGCGTAACCGACGGTGTCGGCCAGACCAACGCGGTCAACCCCCAATGCCAACACCGCTTTCAAAAGGCGCAATACTTCATCCACCTCGACCCACCCCTGGAGGGTGCAACCCAGCGCGGTGCTCATGCCCACTTCGATGCGGATGGCCGAACCCCGCGCACGGCGGGCCTCCACCATGGCGGCGATCTCGGCCACCACGTCGTCGGGCACTTTGCGCAGGTTGGCCAGGCTGTGCGCATGGCTGGCCGACAGGGGCAGCAGCATCCAGTCGGCACCGCTGTCCATGGCCCGCTCGGCCCCCTTGAGGTTGGGCACCAGCACCGAGACACACAAGCCCGGCAAGGTTTTGGCAAAGGCCACCAGCTCGGCGGTGTCGACCAACTGGGGCAGCAATTTGGGGGGCACGAAGGAGCCGACTTCGATCTCGCGGATGCCCGCGTCGTAAGCGCCTTGAATCCACTGCAGCTTCTGCGCCGTGGGCAGCGTGCGGGCGATGCTTTGCAAACCGTCGCGCAAGCCCACCTCACGGACCGTCACGCGCTGGGGCCACTGAAATGCGTTCATGCCAAAAATCCTTGTCTCTGTGTTGCCCTGGAGTTTATGTTTTTCCAGTTGATCATACAATTCAATTTTGGAAGCCTATTTGTTCCACATTGGAATACCTCAATGCGTGACCTCGACCTGACTTCGCTGCGCCTGTTTGTCACCGTCTGCGACACCGGCAACATGAGCCGCACCGCCGAAAAGGCCAACATGGTGGCCTCGGCCGTGAGCAAACGGCTGGCCCAGTTGGAGGCCACGGTGGGGGCCCAATTGCTGACCCGGCGCAAACACGGGGTGGTGCCCACCCCTGCGGGCGAAACCCTGCTGGAGCACGCCCGCAGCATGCTGCTGAGCGCCAGCCGCATCGAGCGCGACATGGCCAGCCATGCGGCGGGCATCCAAGGCCGGGTGAATGTGCTGGCCACGGCCTCGGTCATGGCCGAATCGCTGGCCGACGAGATTGCGCACTTTTTGAAAATGCCCGAGCACCAGAACATCCAGATCGACCTGGAAGAGCGCATCAGCCCCGACGTGGTGCGCGGCATCCGCGAAGGCGTGGCGTCCATCGGTATTTGCTGGGATGCCGCCGAAACCGGCCTTTTAAAAACCCGCACCTACCGCCACGACCACCTGTGCGTGGCCGTGCCCCGAGGCCACCCGCTGTGCGCCCGGTCCGCCGTGCGCTACGCCGACACGTTGGATTTTGAGCACGTGATCATGCCGAACACCTCGGCAGTAGAGGTCATGCTGCAACGCGAAGCGAGTTTGCTGAGCAAGCGCTTGCAACACCGCGTGATCGTCACCAACTTCGAAGCCGCACTGCGCGTGGTGCGGGCGGGCCTGGCGATTGCGCTGGTGCCGCGTGAAGTGACCACCTTGTACGCCGATGCCTATGGGCTGGAGATCTTGCCACTCCAGGAAAGCTGGTCCAAGCGGCGCTTTATTTTGTGCCACCGGGGCGAGGACGTGCTGAGCCCGGCGGCGCACTTGTTGCTGAACTATTTGTCGGCCGCACACCTGAAGGCCTGAGCCATGAACAACCTTGCATTGAACACGCCACTGCGCGTGCTGTACCTGAGCCAAGACCCCGCACAAATCCGCCGCCAGCTGGCCGGCGAGACCCTCACGCGCGAACAGGTCGGACCGCTGCGTGACGACGTGTCCACCGACGAGATCACGCCGGTGCACATCCTCAGCCATTACGACGACACACTGGGCGACTTTGCCCACACCGGGCTGCGCTGCGAGGGCGACACCCCCATCGGACGCCAGGCGCTCAGGCAAGCGGGCTTTGCCGTGCTGGTGGCCGGACGTCGCTATGGCAAAGGCTCGTCGCGCGAGCACAGCCCCACCGCCGAAAAGTTGGCGGGTGTGCAATTGGTGATCGCCGAGAGCTTTGAACGCATCTACCGCCAAAACGCCGACAACATCGGCTTGTTCACCTCCACCGATTTCGGCCTGCTGGAGCGCATCGCGCGCGGTGAGCCCATCACGCTGGCCGATCTGGTGCAAGGTCGTGAAGATTTGGCGGCGTCGATTCTGAGCGCGGGCGGCTTGTTGCGCTGGGGGCAGCGGTTCTTGAAGCACGTGGATTCAGCCGCAGGGGCAGCCTCCCACACAGACACGCCCCCCCCCAAAGCTGCGGCCCCTTGTGGGAGCGAGCCCCTGCTCGCGAATGCGGGCTCTCAAACGCTGTTTGAAAAAATCCTCTCACGCCACCGCCTGGCAGCCCCCCACACGCCCGCACAACCCCAGCCCGGCATGGGCCTGTTCGTGCGGGCCGACTGGCGCTTCATCCACGAGTACTACACCGGCATGGCCGACACGCTGCTGCGCGGCGCGCTGGGCGAGCATGTGCGTTTGCAACGTCCGGAACAGATCGTGGTGTTTGAAGACCACACGTCTTATGTCGAGGAAAGCCCGGCCCATGTGCGCGGCGGGCTGATCGCCAACATGCACGCCATGGGCCGTGCGCAGCGCGACTTTGCCGCACGCCACGGCCTGACCCTGCACCGCACCCTGACCGATGCCGAAGTGCTGCTGGGCGACGGCAGCAACGTGGCGGGCATCTCGCACGCCATGGTGGCCGAGCACTACGCCCTGCCTGGCCAGGTGGTGGTGGGCACCGATTCGCACACCCCTCACAGCGGCGCTTTGGGCTGCGTGGCCTTTGGCGTGGGCACCACCGACATGGCCAACGCCTTTGTCACCGGTGCGGTGCGCGTGACGCTGCCCGAATGCGTGCGCGTCGAACTGCAAGGCCAGCTGCACGCGGGCGTCACCGCCAAAGACCTGATGCTGCACTTGCTGGCCACGCCCTTCATTCGTGAAGGACAGGGCGTGGGCAAAGTGTTCGAGTTCTGCGGCGACGGCATCGCACGCCTGAACACCGACGAGCGCGCCACCCTCACCAACATGTGCGCCGAGCTGGGCGGACTGACCGGCATCGTGGCACCAGATGCCGAGACACGGCGCTTTTTGAAAGAACGCCGTGGCGTGGACTTCCAGATCGAAGACTGGATGCACAGCGACGACGGTGCGCGCTACGCACACCAGATGACGGTCGAACTGGACACGCTCTGCCCCATGGTGGCCCGGCCCGGCGACCCCGGCCAAGGTCTGGCCCTGTCTGACTTGCACGAGCGCGTGCGCATCGACATCGCCTATGGCGGCTCGTGCACCGCCGGCAAACGGGAAGACTTTGAGCACTACCACGCGGTCCTGGCCTGGGGTCTGGCACACGGCCTGAAGGTGCCTGAAGGCGTGCAGGTTTTCTTGCAATACGGCACCACCGCTGTGCGCGACTACTGCAAGGCCAAAGGCTATGACAAAACCTTCACCGCCTTGGGTGTGCGCATCCTGCAGCCCTCGTGCGGGGCCTGCGCCAACTGCGGACCGGGTTCGTCCACCGATCCGGCGCAAGTGACGGTGAGCGCCATCAACCGGAATTTTCCGGGCCGTTCAGGGCCCGGCCAGGTTTGGCTGGCCAGCCCACCCACGGTGATGGCCAGCGCGCTGGCGGGGGAATTGATCTCGTTTGAAGCGTTGCAGCGGCGGGTGAGCGCGGCCTGAAAACTCAGCGGTAAAACGCTTCGACCTGGCCCTTGAGCTTGATCAACAGGGGCTGGCCTTTGCGGTCCAGCGTCTTGCCTGCGGGCACCCGTACCCAGCCTTCGCTGACGCAATATTCCTCGACATCGTTGCGCTCTTTGCCATTGAAGCGGATGCCGATGTCGTGCTCAAACACAGCGCGGATGTGGAACGGGCTGCGCGGATCGATGGACAAGTGATCGGGCAGTTCGGGGCGGGCAGCAGCAGTGGTGGTATCGGTCATGGGTTTGAATTTTAAAACCCACTGAATCTAACCCAAAACAAGGACCCAAGACGGATTTGCGCCGCCGGCAGTCCGCCGCCCCGCTTCAATGCACAAAGTTGATCCTGACGCACAGCTGGTAACCCACACCCCACACCGACTTGATGGCCGGTTCATCCCCCTCGACCTGCACGCTTTTGAATTTTTTGCGCAAGCGGGCAATCATCTCTTCCAGGGCGTGTTTGCTCATCAAGGTATCGTCGTCCTCGTCTGCAAACAAGTCGCACAGCGCACCCGATTCCAGGGTGTTGTCCTTGGCCTGCACCAAGGCCAGCAAAACCATTTTTTCCTTGCTGGTCAAGCGCAGCTTTTGGGTCTGGTCTGGCCCCAGCAAGGTGCGGTCACGCAAACTCAGGGACCACTCTTTGGTCGTCTGGGCCTGCTTGAGACGTCGCCCCAGACTCAGCATCACCAACACCAACTCATCCGGCGACACCGGTTTGGTGAGGTAAATGTCTGCGCCACCTTGCTTGTACCCGGCAATCCGGTCGTTCAATGCCACGCGGGCCGTCATGATCACGATGCCGGCATCGGGCCTCGCCTGCCGCACACGGCGGCACAGGCTCAAGCCATTTTCTCCGGGCAAGTTCAGGTCAATGAGGTAAAGATCGAAGGCAATGCGGGCATTCAGATCGTCCAATCCCGATGCGCTGTTGGCGGCGTGCACCTGGAAACCATGGGCCGTCAGGTGCACCTCAATTTCCTCACGCAACAGGCGATCGTCCTCCACCAGCGCCACCACCAGTGGCCAGTGCGCATCGCTGGGTGCAAAAGGCTGGGCAGGGCTCAACAAGGTATCCTCACTTCAAAAATAACGTCCTGGTCCTCTTGGTGGTAGTGCACCGTGGCCCCCATTTTTTCGGCTGCCGAATGCACCAGGCTCAAACCAATGCCCATGCCGGGGTGGTTCTGAAAATTGGAATGCCGGTAATACCGTTCAAACAAACGGTTTTCGTCGGGCAAGCTTTCCGTGGCGACACGGTTTCGGATCTGAAAGCAGGTCATGGGCCCTGCCTTTAGCGTGATGCTGATCCTGATTTTTCCATCGGCCGCGTATTTGACGGCGTTGCTGACCAGGTTCTCGACGATCAACGCCAGGAAATACGGGTCTGCGTAAAAAAATGCACCCTCCTGAATGTCCAATTCAAACCGGTCTGCATCCCGGTATTCCTGCATCACGACATTCATCAATTCCTGCGCCGAAATCGTTTCGGCTGAACCACGAGCATCGTGGCGCTCAATTTTGTTGGACAGCGCCACATGCTCGATCAGCGCGTCCATGCGGTTCACCGAAGCGTCAATGTGCTGAACCCTCTCAAGAGACACGCCTTGTGATTGGGCCGCTCTTTTGAGGGAGGCCAACGCAAACTTGATGGTGCCCAATGGTGTCTTCAGCTCATGGGTCAACATGTCGATCAGCTCCCTGCGCTCACTCAGTTTTTCCTGATGGGCTTTGGACTGGGCCGCTTCCATCTGCAAACTTTGCAGCTCTTGCAACTTCTGCATTTTCCGATGGGATGTTTCCGTTGCCACCAGCCAGAACACCGCTATCCCAATGGGCACGCCATTGAGCCGCCAGTCGGCAATGGATTGCAACAAGCCCGTGTAGTCATGCCACCAGACCAGGCCCAGACTGGCATACAAGCCCAAGCTGACAAAACAAAAGAAGATGAAAAAACTGATCAACAAAATCTTCCGCAGTTGAGTGGTGATGTGTTGTGCCGACAAAATCGCCAGCACCAACACCAGCAAATTCAGCCACAGCAAGAACGCATTGGCCTTCAAAGCCCACACCGCATGCGCCGTCAACACACCCAACAGGTTGACGCCACACATGACCAGCATGACCACGACAGCGATTCGATAGGCTGGCGCCGGACGGTAGGGCTTCATGACCACCCAACCCAACAGCACAATCGAAGCGCCCCGCATCACCATCATCAGATTGCCCAAGTCATTGAGCGTTTCAGGCGAGAAAAAATCCAGCCACTTCGCCAGGAGACCGGTGTTCGCTGCTATCGACAAAACCACGATACCCTGAACCCAGCAAAAAACATGCAGCACGCTGGAACGCTCAATAAAAAAGAAGGCCAACGACAACACCAGCACGGCCACAGCCAGGGTCAGCGACACGGTCATGCTCCCAATGCGAACAATCGCAGCGGGCGTCACCTCGTCGGCGGCGATGACGGTCGTCTGCACCATCCTGACGCCGGCGGTCTTCACTTTCAGATAAACCGTGGACGACCCCCCATCGAATGCCGCCAGCGCAAAACAATACAAATCATCTGGACAATTTTTTGTCTGTTTGACATGCAGATCCCCGCCTTGCTGCGCCAGCCAGCGTCCACCCTGCTGTTCATAAAACGCCACATCGTCCAGAAAGTAAGGCCCCACTCTGAGCACCGGTGAACGCCCCGGCTCCGCCCGACCGGCATCCACACCGGTCTCCAGCGCGTGGATCTGGAGTCGAATCCAGGTGTCCCCCTGGGTGAAGCCCTGACGCAAAATTCCCTCATAAGGCGTGAACGCCAACGCTGCTGCGGTCTGGACTGTGCGCGCGGAGGCGTCGTCGTGGTGGTAAGCGGTCTCGATCCGATAGCGCGCCTCACCAGCGTGTCCGGACACCTGAAAAAACAACAGCAACAGTAAAAACAAAAGGCGCTTCATGATTTCGTCAAATCATAGAAGTTCAAGCTCCCAAAAACCGACCGCATCGCCATTGGCCCCCAAATTGAGGCTGAAAGTGAGAGCCATTGTGAGCATTTGCCGCATCTGAACAACGGTCGCGGTCAGGCTTATGAGGATCTGTGTGTTTCCATGAAGTTTGATGTGAAAACCCACCAGAGGCGCTGTTAGATTTCGCCCATCTTGTCAGCACTTTCTTTGAGAAAAACCGCCATGTCTTCACTCCAGCAACTGCAACAACAAAAGGCCGATCTGGATTTGAAAATTGCCCAGTCACTGGAGATTTCCAAAAAAATTGCGCTCGAACTGGCGCAAGCCCAAATCCGGCAAAAAGAAATCGATACCGGCACCACCCAGATCAAAGCCTTGATGGAAAAGTACAACCTGAGTCAGGAAGACCTTTTTCCAAATGCCCAGGCCAAGGTGATCCCCATCCAATCCAAAGAGGCCAAAACCCTGGCTGAAATGCGAAAGTATTTCAATCGCCGTTGAGCAAGCCCATCCCCCTGCGCGTGAATGCTTCGGCCGCAGGGGCGGCCTCTCACAAAAAACGCTGGGCCTTGCCCCGCTTCCCCCGCGCATTGACCGACTGAACAGCCTGCGGCCCCTCAAAAACAGTCCGTCCAGCGCCCATTTTTGAGCGCTGACAGGTGGCACAATCGCCGGTTCCGGAAAAATCAGGCAACGCCCGCCTGTCAAGCCCTCCTCTCCCTGCTGTCAAGACAGTCCGCTTCACTTCTTCCCATGATGACCTTCCCCGCCGACACGCTCGGCATCGATTTCGGCACCTCCAACTCCGCCATGGCCTGGCTCGGCTCGCAGGGCAGCGCACGCCTGATTCCGCTGGAAGGCGACGCGCTGGCCATGCCCACCGCCGTGTTTTACAACGCCGAAGACAACAGCACGCACTTCGGACGCGACGCCATTCGGCACTACCTGGAAGGCACCGATGGCCGCTTGATGCGTTCGCTCAAAAGCCTGCTGGGCAGCCCTTTGCTGATGGAGACCACGCAGATCGGGCACCAGCAGATCAGCTTTCAAGACATCATCGGCACCTTTCTGGCCACCCTGCGCGAACGCGCCACCCACAACCTGGGCCAAGCGCCACGCCGCGTGGTGATGGGCCGCCCCGTGCATTTTGTGGACGACGACCCTCTGCGCGACGCGCAAGCCGAGGCCTCGCTGCGCCAGGTGGCTCAGTCGGTCGGCTTTGACGAGGTGTCTTTCCAGCTGGAGCCCATCGCTGCTGCGCTGGATTACGAACAACGCCTGACCCAGGAAAGCACCGTGCTGGTGGTAGACCTGGGCGGCGGCACCTCGGACTTCACCGTGGTGCGGCTGGGCCCAGACCGCATGAAGAACGCCGACCGCAGCGCCGACATCCTGGCCACCAGCGGCGTGCACATCGGTGGCACCGACTACGACCGGCAGCTCAACCTGTCCCAGGTCATGCCGCTGCTGGGCTACAAACACATGGGTCCGGAACAACGCGAGGTGCCCAGCCGGGTCTTTTTTGACCTGGCCACCTGGCACCTGATTCACTGGCAATACCAACCCAAGGCCATCAGCCACGCCAAGACGCTGCGCAGCAACTACAGCGACCCGCGCTTGCACGAACGCCTGATGCGGGTGCTGACCGAACGCCACGGCCACCACATTGCGCACGAAGTCGAGCAGGCCAAGATCCGTTGCTCGGTGCACGACGCAGGCACCCACATGGACCTGTCGGTGGTCGAACACGGCCTGCAAGCCCCCCTGGACGTGCCCGACATGCAAGCCCATCTGCACGAATTGCTGGCCCGCACAGTGGCTTGCGCGCGTGAGTGTGTGCAACGCGCAGGCTTGACCGACGCGTCGCTGGATGCGATATACCTTACAGGCGGCTCATCGGCTTTGCGCACGTTCCAGCAAACTTTGCAGGCCGCGTTTCCCGGCGTGAAACTGGTCGAAGGCGATTTGTTTGGCGGCGTGGCCCTGGGTCTGGCGTACAGCCGCTGACACCACAACCTTCGGCCGCAGGGGCGGCCTCCCACAATGAACCGTTGATCCTGCGCGCGAATGGACGTGAAAAAGCCACTCGGGCCGTGGCGGCCGGAGTGGCTTTTGGGACCGAGTCGGCTGATCAGCTCTTCACGGCGGCGGCCAGTGCCGCATTGAAGGTGGCGCTGGGGCGCATGATGGCGGCCAGCTTGGCCTGGTCAGGCATGTAATAACCACCGATGTCCACAGGCTTGCCCTGCACGGCGTTGAATTCTTCCACGATCTTTTGCTCGTTGTCGCTCAGTTGCTTGGCCAAAGGCGCGAACTGGGCGGCCAACGCGGCGTCTTCGGTTTGTGCAGCCAAGGCCTGTGCCCAGTACATGGCGAGGTAGAACTGGCTGCCTCGGTTGTCCAGCTGACCGGTCTTGGGCGAGGGGTTCTTGTTGTTGTCGAGCAGTTGCCCTGTGGCGGCATCCAGCGTTTTCGACAACACGGTGGCCTTGGCGTTGCCTGTCTTCAAGCCGAGGTCTTCCAGCGACACGGCCAGCGCCAGGAATTCACCCAGCGAATCCCAGCGCAGGTGGTTTTCTTCCACCAATTGCTGCACATGCTTGGGCGCGGAGCCGCCGGCACCGGTTTCGTACATGCCGCCACCGGCCATCAAAGGCACAACCGACAGCATCTTGGCCGAGGTGCCCAACTCCATGATCGGGAACAGGTCGGTCAGGTAGTCGCGCAGGATGTTGCCAGTAGCACTGATGGTGTCCAGACCGCGCACGACGCGCTCCAGGGTGTAACGCATGGCACGCACCTGGCTCATGATCTGGATTTCCAGACCCGAGGTGTTGTGCTCGTGCAGGTACATCTTGACCTTTGTGATCAGCTGGGCTTCGTGCGGACGGTACTGGTCCAGCCAGAACACCACGGGCATGCCCGAGTTGCGGGCACGTGTCACGGCCAGCTTGACCCAGTCACGGATCGCGGCGTCCTTGCACTGGCACATGCGCCAGATGTCACCGGCTTCGACGTTTTCGGACAGCAGCACCTCACCGGTGTTCAAGTCGGTGATGTTGGCCACGCCGTCTTCGGAGATCTCGAAGGTCTTGTCGTGCGAGCCATATTCTTCGGCTTGCTGGGCCATCAAACCCACGTTGGGCACGGTGCCCATGGTCTTGGGATCGAAAGCGCCATGCCATTTGCAGAAGTTGATCATCTCCTGGTAAATGCGGGCGAAAGTCGACTCGGGCATCACGGCCTTGACGTCTTTCAGGCGGCCATCAGCGCCCCACATCTTGCCGCCGTTGCGGATCATGGCGGGCATGGAGGCGTCCACGATCACGTCGTTGGGCGAGTGGAAATTGGTGATGCCCTTGGCCGAATCCACCATGGCCAGCTCGGGGCGGCCTTCGTGGCAGGCGTGCAGGTCGCGCTTGATCTCGTCTTGCTTGGACTGGGGCAGTGCCGTGATCTTGTTGTACAGATCGGCCATGCCGTTGTTGACGTTGACGCCCAACTCCTTGAACAAGGCGTCGTGCTTGGCAAACGCGTCCTTGTAGAAGATCTTGACGCAGTGGCCGAACACGATGGGGTGCGACACCTTCATCATGGT
>CAKKRJ010000012.1:5673-226559 GCA_919902775.1 Burkholderiaceae bacterium | reverse complement strand
GCGTGGCGATTCATGTGTTGAAAGAGTTGGCAGGACACAGATCGATTGTGGTCACCGAAAAGTACATTGCAAAGAATCCAACGGTGCTGCACGCAAGTGTCAACATGCTGTAAAAATACCATCTGCGTTTTTGCTGCAAATGTTGGTGCAGTTGTTGGTGCAAATGTTGGTGCAGTTGTTGGTGTCATTTAAAGCGACACTTTAATGACCCGCAATACTGAACGGAATTCGGTTGCTCAACCGTGGTGGTTGGGCACAAAATAGTCTGTGCTTTACAAACATTCGAAAGGAAAAGCACATGACAGCCATTCTGAACACATTGAAGTTGACTGCAGCCCGCAAGACACGTGCACTGCCTGACGTTGTCAAACGCCGCAACAAGCTGCTGATCAAACTGGGCGAGCAGCGCATGTTGGCAGCTGCACAAGCGCAAGGGCAGCACTACACACCCACACGCTTTCGTTCATTTGCAGATGCAGACACTGGCGCACGAGTCGTCAAACAAGTGCCCGTGCGTATCAAGCCGTGGTTTTGGGCAGGAGAAAAGGGCGAATGTTTGTTGGCTATCAACTATGGCAGCAAGCAAATTGAACTGCAAAAAGGTAAGACTGCGATTGACGTTGGTGCAGTTGAGAATCTTTGCACCGTCTTGGACACGGTGATTGATGCTGTGCGCAATGGTGAACTGGACACGCAGATTGAAAGTGCCAGTGTGAAACTGCGTGACGGATTCAAGAAATAACTGTGTGTGATAACTGGCTGTGCTGACGAGTACGACGACTTTGCAGCATGCCAATGTTCTGCTCGCCCGTTACGGTGCTGGCGTAGTGCTGGTTGATCATGTCCACACTGGTACGTGCATTGCGTGCCAGTGTCAGCAGGTCAATGCCTTGTCCGTACAGCAAGCGAAAGGTGATACTGCTGTGTCGTAGGCTGTACAAGCTACGCTCTTGTCCATGTGCGCCCAGCTTCAGCCCAGTGCGTGCCAATACCCAGTTGAAATAAAACGCCAACACCCAGTGCGCATAGGCACGGTCACGCAGGTGCGGCAGGAACAGGTAGTCGTCTGGTGCTGCAAGGTTCCGTTCACTGTAGTGCTGCGTGATTTGTTGGTAGATGCGCACTGCAGGCTGCAGCGTGACAATAGGACGAGTGTGGCTTTTAGTTTTGGGTAAGTTCAAGCGTAGATATGTATTGCCGTTGCGCACCACTTCCACATGCCTATGTTTCAGTGTCTTTAAGTCGCTTGGTCTGATGAAGCTGTTGACCATGAACCCAATGCACCATGCAATATCTGGTGGCATGGTGTATTCAGCTGATCGTAGTCTGTAGTTCTTGCGCAATGTGCTGTCGCTGTCAGGGTGTCTGGTGTGTTGCAGCTTGCGAGCAGTGCGCATGATCTGCCAGTATTCCGTGGGCGTAAATGCGCCGCGACTGTTGGTTTGTACTTTGATCTTGGGAAATTCTGGCAGCTTGTCCAGTGCAGCCACTGACACAGCCATGGTCAAAACTTTGCGTACTGCTATCAGGTATTGGCTGACGGTGATGGTGCTGAAACTCTTGCTCAGGTACTGCGTGAATGACAGCAGTTCTGCGTGATCTACAGCTGATGGTTGCAGCTTGCCCCAGCGCGGCAGTATGTGTGCATCCAGTCTGTTGCGCAGAACTTTAAAGCTGCCCGCACTAAACTCACCGCGCTCAACACGAGCTTGTTCGTTTGCCATCATCTGTGCAGCCATGGCTGCAAAGGTGTGTTGTGGTTTGACTGTGACGGTGTCGTGTAAAACGACACTGGATATTGGTGTTGGCTTAATGCGCAAACTGGAAGACTGCGCTAGCAGATGTTCATAAAATGTTCGTGCAAAGCTTTGAGCCATGCGCAGGCTCTGTGTGCGTGTGCTGCGTCTGTGCGTGCGTCCTGCAATCCAGCAGCGCACTTGCCAGAACTTACTGGCTGCGATTTTGAATACGGATAGTTTGCTGGGATAACCTGGCACTGGTGTGATGGTTGCGGGTATTGGCACGGTGCGCTCGCGTTGGCTGCTGCGCATGTGCGTGTCATTAGCTGCTGCTGCGGTAAAAACGGTATGCATGCTGCAAGCGTACTGTTGTACATCGCAAAAGCAACCGCGCACAGAAACGCTGGGCACGATTTAAGGGTGCAGTCTTGCCGCATCTGTACCGTCAGTTGCCGTTGCGTGCCGTGCAGAAATTCTGGCACGCTGCAGCGTGATTTGTTGTACATCTGCTGCTGTACAACTCTGCTCACTTTGTTGTCGGCGCATTGTTGGCACCCTGCAGGCACCTTCAAGCAACTTGATGGAAAAATCAAACATTGTTTGCTCTGGCTGTTCTGACAGTTTCTGCAGCTTCTTTCGCTCAATCCACCGTGACTTTGTACGGTGTTGCTGACCAGGGCTACAACACAGACAAGAAAACTGTGGGCACTGTCGCTACCAAAACAACTGGTTTGGCTTCTATCCTGAGCGGTAGCCGCTTTGGTTTCAAGGGTACTGAAGACCTCGGCGGTGGCTTGAAGGCTAACTTCGTGATGGAATACGCTGTCGCTACCGACGATGCCACCACTTCGATGGCTAACCGTCAGTCCTTCGTGGGCTTGGCCGGCGCTTTCGGTTCTGTGAACCTGGGTCGTCAATACAGCCAGATCCACGCTGTGCAAGGCACATTCGACGCTAACGGCAACGCCACTGCTGCTGGCTGGTTGGGCGGCGGTACATCCACCGTTCGCACTTCCAATGCTGTCGTGTACACCACACCTTCTTTTGGTGGTTTCAGTGCAGCCCTGGAGCTGGGTGCTGGTGAAGTCGCACAAGGCGGCAGCGGTGCTGTGACCGGCAATGCTAACAACTTGACCGCCTTGGGTCTGAGCTACGCCAACGGTCCTTTGACTGTGAAAGCAGCGACAGAGTCCATCAAGCTGGCGAAACTGGCTTATGCCGCTCCTGGCATTGCTGCTGCTGTTGATCTGAGCAACGCTTTGGCTGACCGTAAAGCCAACAGCATTGGCGCTTCTTATGACCTGGGTGTTGCCAAGCTGATGGCTGTGACCACTTCGGCTAAGGCTGGTACTGCTGCAGACGCAGGCGAAGTCAAAACCAACAACTTCGGCGTGAGCATCCCTGTTGGTGCTGTGGCTTTGAACGCAACCGTCAGCAACGGCAGCTACGTTGACAGCGGCGCTGCTTCTGTGAAGACCAGCGGCTACCAAGTTGGCGCCAACTACAGCCTGAGCAAGCGTACAACCGCTTACGCTTTGATGGGTCAAGGCAAAAACAAGGCTGCTACTGCAACCAAGCACGACACATTCGCTGTGGGCGTTCGCCACACTTTCTAATTCCCCGCTGGCGCAAGCCAGTTGAGAGTTAAAAGACCCCAAAACCCACCGTGGCAACGCGGTGGGTTTTTTTACGTGTGCGCCCAGCATGGGCGCACACCTGCGGGTGCAAGTCTCGCTGCGAACTGGTCACAGTGCGCAAAGTGAAGCGCAACTGCGTGAGGGCGACCAAGCGTGGGAAGGAAGCGTGGAGCGCAAACAAGCGAGCCGATGAACGAGAACCGCATAGAAAGCGATGCCAAGCAGGACGAGCGGGCGCGAAACCGCAAAGCTCTTGTGACCAGGCGGAACGGTCGTGGCAGCGAGGAATCAATCCCGCCGAACTGGGACAAGGAAAGTCTGGGCATTGGGCCGGGTCACTACGAGCCTGATGACCTCAACCATTGCAACCGCCCGATGCGGACCCGCGTGCCGGGTGGTGTGGCAGGGGCGGCTGCGATCATGGAAGCCCCCTATGTCGATTGCATGCGCAGTCAGTAAAAATTTACCAAATAATATATTTGCTCAGCACCTGCAATTTTGAGCTGTGGCCAAGATTTTCACTGTGCTTGGTGTAAACGAGAATTCCCCAAAGAGTTGCGCGTCGGTAGCCTTGGCAGCTTGTTCAACATACTTGTGTGTCAATCTATGAAACTCATTTTGAAATCAACTGTTGCCGCTGCTCTGGCGTTTTTGTCCGCTGCGACCCTGGCGCAACAAGTGGTCAAAATCGGCCACGTCGGCCCTGTCAGTGGTGCCATTGCCCACCTTGGCAAAGACAACGAAAACGGTGCACGCTTGGCTGTTGAAGAGCTGAACGCCAAGGGCGTGAAAATTGGTGGTCAAACGATCAAGTTCGAGTTGGTCACCGAAGACGATGGTGCAGATCCAAAGCAGGGCACAGCTGCGGCCCAGAAATTGGTGGACTCCAAAGTGAATGGCGTTGTGGGGCACCTGAACTCTGGCACCTCCATCCCCGCCTCTAAAATTTACAGTGAAGCGGGCATTCCTCAGATCTCTCCTTCAGCGACCAATCCCAAATTCACACGCAATGGCTACAAAACCACTTTCCGCGTGGTGGCCGATGACGTGCACTTGGGCGGAACACTGGGTCGTTACGCTGTGAAATCCTTGAAGGGGCAATCCATCGCAGTGATTGACGACCGCACCGCCTACGGTCAAGGTGTTGCCGAAGAGTTCAAGAAGGCCGTGACTGTTGCTGGCGGCAAAATCGTGGGGCACGAATTCACCACGGACAAGGCTTCTGATTTCATGGCCATCTTGACCACCTTGCGAGCCAAAAAACCTGACGTTGTATTTTTTGGCGGTATGGATGCAGTGGCAGGCCCCATGTTGCGTCAGATGAAGTCATTGGGCATCAATGCCAAGTTCATGGGGGGTGATGGTATTTGCTCATCCGAGTTGGCTAAATTGGCTGGCGATGCCATGTCCGATGGACAAGTGGTGTGCGCGGAAGCGGGTGGTGTCGAAGGCACACAAAAGAAAGGCTTGGAAGACTTCAATGCCAAGTTCAAAAAACGCTTCAATGCGGATGTGCAGGTGTATGCACCTTATGTGTATGACGCCGTCAACGTGATGGTCGACGCGATGGTCCGGGCGGGTTCACCGGATCCTGCCAAGTACCTGGCCGCTTTGGCTAAAACCAGCAACTTCAATGGTGTGACAGGCACCATCGGCTTTGATGAAAAAGGCGACATCAAGAACGGCGCGTTGACTTTGTACACTTACAAATCCGGAAAACGCGACGCCATTGCTGTGGTTCGTTGATTCTTTCCAAATCGCTCAAGTTCAAAACCCCGCTTCGGCGGGGTTTTTGATTGATGGAAGCGGGCACTCCCGCAAACCTGCAGTCACTGTTCACAGCGCAAATTTGGCCAGCAACGCTTTGAGCAGGGTTTGCTCAGCCGGGCTCAGTTGGGCCATGGCGGTGTTTTCTCCCGCGTGGATGGCACCCGCGCAGCGGTCAGTCGCAGTTGACCTTGCGCGTTGATTTTCAGCTGAATGGCGCGTTTGTTGGTGTCGTCACGGGCGCAGACGATTAACCCCTTGGCGACCCTTTATAAGGATGCAGCCGACTTCTTCGCAAAAATGTTGCAAAGCAGCTTGTCAACCGGGAGGCATCCATATAAGCGCGCCCCTGCGCGCGATGGTCAGGTCGGTGCAATGCCTGCCTTCTGGATCACCTCGCCCCAGCGTTTGATGTCGCTGTCCAGCAACTGCGCCAACTGGGCAGGTGTGCTGGCCTTGGCTTCGACGTTGAATCCGGCCAGGCGTTTCACCATCTCGGGCTCGGCCAGGATTTTGGCCACTTCGGCACTCAGGCGATCGACCACGGCTTTGGGAGTTTTGGCCGGCGCGGCCAGGGCATTCCAGGACGACACATTGAAGCCGCTCAGCCCGGCAATCTCACGCACCACCGGCACTTGCGGCTGGTCTTTGGGGCGCACGGCGCCCATCACGCCGAGCAGGCGAACGGCCTTGGCGTTGATCTGCGGCTTGAGCGGACCCAAAATTTCCACCACCACATCGACCTGTCCCCCACGCAAGGCATTGATCACCGCTGGCGTGCCGTTGTAAGGCACGATCTGGCTGATCAGGTTGGCCTGGCTTCTGAACAGCTCTGCGGCCAAATGCTGGGTGCTGCCAATGTTGATGGTGCCGATGTTCAGCTTGCCCGGGTTGGTGCGCCCGAAGCTGACCAAATCGGCCAGGGTTTTGTGCGGTGACGATTCGGGCACCACGATGGCGATGTCGAACAGGCCCAGCAAGGAGATCGGTGCAAAGTCGGTGCGCGGATTGAAGGGCAGTGCCTTGAACAAGCCCGCACTCACCGCCGTGCCGTTGGACATCAACAGCAGGGTGTGCCCGTCGGGTGCGGCCTTGGCCACCATCTCGCCCGCCACGATGCCGCCTGCACCGGGCCGGTTGTCAATGACCACCGGTTGGCCCAGGTTTTCGGACAGCTTTTGGCCCACGGCGCGTGCCGTCAAATCGGCCACACCGCCAGCGCCAAAGGGCACCACGATTTTCAGGGGTTTGGCAGGAAAAACTGCTTGTGCGTGGGCCCAGCCCGCGGGCAAGGCGCTCATGGCCAGGGATTGCAGTACATGACGGCGGTTCAACATGGGGATGGTTCCAAAATGAATAAATCGGGAAATGAATGAAAATTCACAAATCGGTGCAAGCAGCATTGTCTTGCATTGGGGCTGAAAGGGCATTCATGGTTTTCTTTGAGTCTAGCGGACGGGTCGCAGGATGGCTGGTGTGTCTGGCGGCTTTGGGGGGCTGCGCCAGCCAGGGTGTGCTGGACAAGGCGGCTGCGTTGCACACCCCGGTGCCGCGGCCAGGGGGCTTGCATTTCAGTCCACAGGACAAAGCCAAGTGGGAGGCCGTGTCCTTGCCCGGCAAGTTGCGTACGTCGTTCAAACTGGACCACCACGACCACCGCCACGCGGTGCAGGCCCATGCGCAATCATCGGCCAGTTTGCTGCGCCAACGGGTGAATGTGCCACCCGAAAAACTGGGGCGTTTGCAGTTTGAATGGCAGGTGGACAATTTGATCGCCGGTGCCGACCTGGGGGACCGTGACCGCAGCGATTCCCCTGTGCGTTTGATCCTGGCCTTCGATGGGGACCGCAGCCGGTTTTCTGCCAAAAACGCCATGCTCAGCGACCTGACCGAAGCCTTGACGGGCGAGCCCTTGCCGTACGCGACCTTGATGTATGTCTGGTCCAACCAGCGCCCTGTGGATTCGGTCATCGTCAATGCGCGCACCGACCGCGTGCGCAAATGGGTGGTGGAATCGGGGGCCGCACGGCTCAAGCAGTGGCTGCTGTACCAGCGCGATGTGCGGGCCGATTTTGAAAAGGCTTTTGGCGAAGCGCCCGGCCCTCTGGTGGGCATCGCGATCATGACCGATGCCGACAACACGCGCAGCAATGTGCGGGCCTGGTACGGCGACATCCACCTCGATTGAGTCTGCAGCGGTCTTGTGCGCGACACCCGATGCGGGGGAATTCCCTGTGTCAGAAGCGGGTCTGGCTGTTGCATAGTGGTCACCCTGAATACCGCTTTAAAAAATGAAGGTGACTTGGATGAAAAATTCTTCAAAACGGTCTGCCCGCACCACCGCACTGGTGCTGTCTTTGGGGTGTGCTGGTTTGCTGGGTGCCTTTGCCGTGCAGGCCAAGCCTTTCAAATGGTCCAGCGCCAGTGACATCCCGACGCTCGACATCCATTCGCAAAACAACGCCCTGGGCAATGGGGTGCACGCGGCCATTTTTGACTCGCTGGTGTACTACAACAGCAAGACGTTCAAGGTCGAACCCAAGCTGGCCACGTCCTGGAAAGAAATGTCGGCCACCCAGTACCGATTCAATCTGCGCAAAGGCGTCAAGTTCAGCGATGGTTCGGCCCTGACCGCCGACGATGTGGTGTTTTCTCTGGACCGCGCCCGCGCCAAAACATCCAACTTCAACGTGTACACCCAGGGTTTCAGCCGCGTCGTCAAGGTGGATGCCAACACGGTGGACATCATTTTGAGCGGGCCCAACCCGGTGCTGCTGAACCAGCTGACCGAGCTGCGCATCATGAGCAAGGCCTGGGCCGAAAAGAACAAATCGGTCGAACCCAAGGATTCCAAGTCCAAGGAAGAAAACTTTGCCCACCGCAACGCCATGGGCAGCGGGCCCTACATGGTCAAGGAATGGCAGCCAGACCAAAAGTTGGTGCTGGTGAAAAACCCCGCTTGGTGGGGTTGGTCTGACGTGCCCACCAATGTGACCGAAATCATCTACACCCCCATCAAGAACGAAGCCACCCGCGCGGCCGCCTTGCTGTCGGGTGAGATTGATTTTGTGCTCGACCCCAGCCCACAAGACCTGGGCCGCATGCGCAGCAACGCCAACCTGAAGGTGGTGGATGGCATTGAAAACCGCACCATCTTTTTAGGCATGGACCAGCACCGCAACGAGTTGCCCGGCTCCAGCATCAAAGGCAAAAACCCACTCAAGGACGTGAAAGTGCGCAAGGCCTTGTACCAGGCCATCGACATGGAGACCATCCACCGCGTGACCATGCGTGGCTTGTCGCAAAACACCGGCGCCCTGGTGGCACCCCAGGTCAATGGCTGGACCAAAGACGTGGACACCCGTTTCCCTTACGCGCCGGATGCGTCGAAAAAACTGCTGGCCGAGGCAGGGTATGCCAGCGGCTTTGAGGTGGACTTTGCCTGCCCCAACAACCGCTACATCAACGACGAGGAAATTTGCCAGGCCATCACGGCCATGTGGGCCAAGGTGGGTGTGAAAGCCAAATTGCGCACCATGCCTTTGGTGACCTATTTTCCGATGATCCAGCGCAATGAAGCCAGCATCTACATGCTGGGCTGGGGCGTGCCAACCTTTGATGGTTTGTACAGCCTGCAGTCGCTGGTGCGCTCGGTGGGCACAGGCGGTGATGGCAATTACAACGTGGGCCGTTACAGCAACCCCCGCATGGACTACGTGGTGGACCGCGTGAAAACAGAGACCGACTTGCTGGTGCGCAACCGCTTGCTGACCGAAGGCCTGCAACTGCAAAACGACACCGTGGCGCACATCCCGCTGCACAACCAGGTCATTCCCTGGGCCATGAAGAAAAACGTGGAGTTGGTGCACCGCGCCGATAACCGTCTGGACTGGTCTCTGATCAAGGTCAACTGATGCTGGCTTTTATCTTACAGCGGCTGATTCAGGCCGTGGTGGTGATGGTCACTGTGGCCTTCATCGCCTTCTTGCTTTTTCAATATGTCGGCGATCCGGTGGTGTTTTTGCTGGGGCAAGACGCAACGCCCGATCAGATCAGGGAATTGCGCGAGGGCTTGGGCCTGGACCAGCCGTTTTTTGTGCAGTTCTGGCACTTTCTGTCGAACGCGGTGCAAGGCGAGTTTGGCCTGAGCCTGCGCCAGGGCGCCAAGGTCTCGCGCCTGATTGCCGAGCGCCTGCCTGCGACGCTGGAATTGGCGCTGGTGGCCGCCACGCTGGCTCTGCTCATTGGCATCCCCATGGGGGTTTACGCGGCCCTGCGCCGAGGCACCTGGGTCAGCCAACTGTTCATGACCTTGTCGCTGCTGGGGGTGTCTCTGCCCACTTTCCTGATCGGCATTTTGCTGATCCTGGTGTTCGCCGTGGTGCTGGGCTGGTTTCCCAGCTTTGGCCGGGGCGAGGTGGTGCAAATGGGCTGGTGGTCCAGTGGTTTGCTCACGGCCAAGGGCTGGCACCACATCGTGCTGCCCGCCGTGACGCTGGCCATCTTTCAGCTCACGCTCATCATGCGACTGGTGCGCGCCGAGATGCTGGAGGTGCTGCGCACCGACTACATCAAGTTCGCCCGCGCACGGGGTTTGTCCAACCGCACCATCCACTTTGGCCATGCGCTCAAAAACACCCTGGTGCCGGTGCTCACCATCACTGGATTGCAGCTGGGGGGGCTGATCGCGTTCGCCATCATCACCGAGACGGTGTTCCAGTGGCCAGGCATGGGCCTGCTGTTCATTCAGGCGGTGACCTTTGCCGACATTCCGGTCATGGCGGCTTATCTGTGCCTGATTGCCTTGATCTTTGTGGTCATCAACCTGGTTGTGGACTTGCTTTATTTTGTGGTGGACCCGCGCCTGCGCGTGGGCAAGCCAGGGGGGCATTGAGCATGGAAACCGTTTTCCAATCCGTTTTGGGACGGGGGTCTGCGTTTGCGCACATCGCCCGGTTTCATCCCGAGCTCACGGCGTTTCGGCGCGACCTGCATGCCCACCCCGAGCTGGGCTTTGAAGAGGTATACACCTCGGGCCGGGTGGTGCAGGAGCTCAAAGTGTGTGGCGTGGACAGCATCCACACCGGCATCGGGCAAACGGGCGTTGTGGCTTTGGTACACGGTCAGGGCCGCTCAGCCACCAACCCCGGCCGCATGATCGGCCTGCGCGCCGACATGGATGCACTGCCTTTGACCGAGTTCAATGAATGCACCTGGAAATCGTCCAAGCCCGGGCTGATGCACGGCTGCGGCCACGATGGGCACACCGCCATGTTGATGGGCGCGGCCCGCTATCTGGCCGAAACGCGGCGCTTTGACGGCACGGCGGTGCTGATTTTTCAGCCTGGCGAAGAAGGCTACGCGGGTGCCCGCGCCATGATGGAAGACGGTTTGTTCAAGCGCTTTCCTTGCGAACAAGTGTTTGCCCAGCACAACTCGCCAGAAACGCCTTTGGGCGTGATCGGCATCACCCCCGGCCCCATGCAGGCGGCGGTGGACCGGATCGAGATCCGCATTCGCGGCAAGGGCGGGCATGGTGCACGTCCGCATCAGGCGATTGACCCGGTGCTGGTGGCGGGTCACATCATCACGGCCGCGCAAAGCGTGGTGGCGCGCAACCTGTCGGCCTTTGACCAGGCGGTGCTCAGCATCTGCTCGATGCAAGGTGGCAACCCAGGCGCGATGAGCGTGATCCCGGGCGAAGTGATCTTGGTGGGCACCGTGCGCACCTACAGTGCATCGGTGCAAGACCAGATCGAAGAGCGGCTGCGGTCTTTGTGCACCGGCATTGCCCAGGGCTTTGGCGCCTCGGCCGAGCTGCAGTACGAGCGCACTTACCCGGCCACCGTGAACACCGTGGCCGAAGCCCACTTTGCCTGCGAAGTGGCCGCCAGCCTGGTGGGTGAAGACAAGGTCTGGCGCAACATGCAGCCCAGCATGGGGGGAGAAGACTTTTCTTTCATGCTGCAAGCGGTGCCCGGTGCCTACATCCGCATCGGCCAAGGCCTGCCGCATGGCCCCGGCCCGCACCCGCTGCACAACAGCCGCTACGACTTCAACGACGACATCCTGCCCCTGGGCGCGGCCTTGCACGCCAGTCTGGTCGAGCAGGCTTTGCCGGTGCACCAGGATTGATGGGCTTTCAGTTTGGTTCAGTGAATTCATTCAACAAGGAGACAACCATGGCTTTCAAATTCAACCCTCTCGTGGCCAGCCTGACTGCTGCGCTGGCCCTGACGGCGGTGTCCGCTTCTGCCGTCACGGTGCGCATTGGCAACCAGGGCGATGCCTTGTCCATGGACCCGCATTCGCTCAATGAGTCTTTGCAGATCAGCGTGGTCGAAAACGTCTATGAGACCTTGGTCACACGCGATGCCAACTACAAACTCTCGCCTTCGTTGGCCACCAGCTGGAAGCAAACCGCCCCCACGGTGTGGCGTTTTGAGTTGCGCAAGGGTGTCAAATTCCACGATGGCACGCCCTTCACCGCCGATGACGTGATCTTCAACTACGAGCGCGCCAAGGGCGATGGCTCCGACATGAAGAGTTATGTGGGCCAGTTCAAAGAAATCAAAAAGGTCAACGACCACACGCTCGACATCGTCACCAACGCGCCCTTTCCGATCGTGCCCGAGCTGATCACGCACTGGGCCATGATGAGCAAGAAGTGGTGCGAAGAGAACCAGGCCGTCAAGCCCGTGGACCGCCGCAAAGGCATTGAAAACGCCGCCTCATTCCGCGCCAACGGCACAGGTCCGTTCATGCTCAAAGACCGCCAGCCCAACGTGCAAACACGTTTTGTGCGCAACAACAACTACTGGGGCAAGGTCCCGGGCAACGTCGATGAAGTGATTTTTTCGGTCATCGGCAACGATGCCACCCGCGTGGCGGCCATGATGTCGGGCGAGCTGGATGTGATGGAGCCTGTGCCGGTGCAAGACGTGGAGCGGCTGAAGGCGAATGACAAACTCAAGGTGCTGCAAGGCCCTGAGCTGCGTGCCATTTTCCTGGGCATGGACCAAAAGCGCGACGAGTTGCTGTATTCCAACGTCAAAGGCAAAAACCCCTTCAAGGATGTGCGGGTCCGCAAAGCGTTCTACCAGGCGATCGACATCGACACCATCAGGAGCCGCGTGATGCGCGGTGCGGCCACCCCCTTGGCGCTGATGTACCCCCCACAAGTCAACGGATTCCCGGCCGATCTGGCCAAGCGCATGCCTTACGACGTGGAGGCGGCCAAGAAATTGTTGGCCGAAGCGGGTTACCCCAATGGCTTTGAAGTCAAGCTGAACTGCCCGAACGACCGCTACGTCAACGATGCAGAAATTTGCCAGGCCGTGGCCGCCAACCTGGCCAAAGTGGGTGTCAAGGTCAACCTGGAGGCCGAAACCAAAGGCACTTATTTCCCCAAGATCCTGACCCGCAACACCAGCTTTTACATGCTGGGCTGGACCGCCAGCACCGTGGATGCGCACAACGTGATGTACCCCATCTTGTCTTCGCCCGGTGACGGTGGCCGTGGGCAGTTCAACCTGGGCGCCTACAGCAACCCCACGGTGGACGAGCTGACCACCAAAGTGGCTTCCGAGACCGACCAGAAAAAGCGCAACGAGATGATCCGCGAGGCCATGAAGATTCACCAGGATGACGTCGGGCACCTGCCTTTGCACCAGCAAGCGCTCAATTGGGTCACCAAGAAAAACATTGAGCTCGTGCAGTTCCCAGACAACGGCATGGCCTGGAAATTCATCACGGTCAAACCTTAAGGGCTGAGCATGCAATCCACTTGGCAACGATGGTGGCACAGCGATGTCGGTTACAGCTTTCGCCAGTCGCCCACGGCGATGGTGGCCGCTGGCATCGCCGTGATCTGCCTTTTCTGTTCGGTCTTTGCCGGGTGGGTGTCGCCCACCAACCCGTTTGATCTGGCCACGCTGGAGCTGAGCGATGCCCGCTTGCCACCGGCTTGGCTGGAAGGCGGCACCACCAAGTTCTTGCTGGGCACCGACGACCAGGGGCGTGACATTTTGTCGGCCCTGATCTACGGCTCGCGCATCTCCCTGGTGGTGGGGCTGGCTTCGGTGGTCTTGTCGGTGGCTGTGGGCGTGGGGCTGGGTTTGATGGCAGGTTTTCTGGGCGGCTGGATTGACGCGTTGCTGATGCGACTGTGTGATGTGATGCTGTCTTTTCCGGCCATTCTGGTGGCGCTTTTGATTGCGGGTGTGGGGCGCGCCTTGTTTCCCAATGCGCACGAGTCGCTGGCCTTTGGCGTGTTGATCATCTCGATCTCACTGACGGGTTGGGTACAGTACGCGCGCACCGTGCGCGGCACCACCCTGGTGGAGCGTAACAAGGAATATGTGCAGGCTGCCCGCGTGACCGGGGTCGCACCCTTGCGCATCATGGCCCGGCATGTGCTGCCCAATGTGATGGGCCCGGTCATGGTGCTGGCCACCATCCAGGTGGCCACGGCCATCATCACCGAGGCCACGCTGTCGTTTCTGGGCGTGGGCGCACCGCCCACCTCGCCCTCGCTGGGCACCCTGATCCGGGTGGGCAACGACTATTTGTTCTCGGGCGAATGGTGGATCACGATTTTTCCGGGGCTGATGCTGGTGCTGATTGCCTTGTCGGTCAACCTGTTGGGTGACTGGTTGCGCGATGCGCTGAATCCGAGATTGCGATGAGCCTCTTACAAGTCAACAAGCTGGTGGTGGAGTTCCCCAGCCGCCACGGCACTTTGCGTGCGCTGGACGGTATTTCTTTTGACATCGCCCCCGGCGAAATTTTGGGCGTGGTCGGTGAATCCGGTGCGGGCAAATCGCTCACGGGGGCCGCCATCATCGGCCTGCTGGAGCCGCCAGGCCGTGTGGCCAGTGGTCAGATCGTGCTGGAAGGCCAGCGCATCGACCACTTGAACGCCGACCAGATGCGCCACATCCGGGGCCGCAAGATCGGGGCCATTTTTCAGGACCCGCTGACCTCGCTGAACCCGCTCTACACCATCGGCAGGCAACTGACCGAAACCATTTTGGCCCACTTGCCAGTGACACCCAAAGAGGCACGACAGCGCGCCATCGATTTGTTGAAAGACACCGGCATCTCGGCCGCCGAAGAGCGCATTGACCATTACCCGCACCAGTTTTCGGGCGGCATGCGTCAACGTGTGGTGATTGCCCTGGCCCTGGCGGCCGAGCCACAGCTGATCGTGGCCGACGAGCCGACCACCGCGCTGGATGTGTCGATTCAGGCGCAGATCATCAGCTTGCTCAAGAAGGTTTGCAAAGAACGGGGCGCTGCCGTGATGCTGATCACGCACGACATGGGTGTGATCGCCGAAACCTGTGACCGCGTGGCCGTGTTGTACGCCGGGCGTGTGGCCGAAATCGGCCCGGTGCACCAGGTCATCAACCACCCGGCCCACCCTTACACCGCAGGCCTGATGGCCTCGATCCCCGACATGGACAGTGACCGTGAACGCCTGAACCAGATTGACGGCGCCATGCCGCGCCTGAACGCCATTCCGACCGGTTGCGCATTCAATCCGCGCTGCCCCAAGGCATTTGCCCGCTGCAGCCTAGAGCGCCCCGAACTGGTGAACGCCGGGGCCAACCGTGCGGCCTGCTGGTTGCACGATGGGAGCGCGGCATGAGTGCCGGCAAACCCCAGCCGCTGGTCGTTGCGCACGATCTGGCCAAAACCTTTGACGTGTCGGCCCCGTGGCTGAACCGCGTGCTCGAGCGCAAACCGCGTCAGCTGCTCAACGCCGTCGATGGCGTGAGCTTCGAGATCGAACGCGGCAAGACCCTGGCCCTGGTGGGAGAGTCCGGTTGCGGCAAGAGCACCGTGGCCCGCTTGCTGGTGGGCTTGTACGAGCCCACGCGCGGCGGCCTGAGCTTTGATGGGCAAGACGCCCACGCCGCCTTCAAGTCACCTGCATCCCAAAAGATGCGCCAACGCATCCAGATGATTTTTCAGGACCCTTATGCCAGCCTGAACCCGCGCTGGACGGTGGACAACATCATTGGCGAGCCCCTCAAAGAGCACGGATTGATCCACGACGCGGGCGAGCTGAAAGCGCGTGTGGCCGAGCTGCTCACGTCCGTGGGTTTGTCGCCGCTCGACATGGTGAAGTACCCGCACCAGTTCTCGGGCGGGCAACGCCAGCGCATCTCGATTGCACGCGCCCTGGCCACGGCCCCGGAGTTTCTGGTGTGTGACGAACCGACCTCGGCGCTGGATGTGAGTGTGCAGGCGCAGGTGCTGAACATCATGAAAGACCTGCAACGCGAACGGGGCCTGACGTACTTGTTCATCAGCCACAACCTGGCCGTGGTGCGCCATGTGAGCGACCAGGTGGGCGTGATGTATCTGGGTCGACTGGTCGAGTTGGCCGACAAGCACACGCTGTTTGGCAACCCGCAGCACCCTTACACCAAGATGCTGCTGGACGCGATTCCCAAAATGCACGACACCGGCCGCGCCCGCACGCCGGTGCAAGGCGAAGTGCCCAACCCGCTCAACCCGCCCACGGGTTGCACTTTCCACCCGCGCTGCCCTCAGGCCAGCGACATCTGCCGCGCCGAACGCCCGCTGCTGCGCGACTTCAAAGGCATCAAGATCGCCTGCCACGCGGTGGTGTGAGTCCAGCGCCTGCGGATAAATAAAAAACCCACCGTGTTGCCACGGTGGGTTTTTAAGCTTTTAACGCTCAGCTGGCTTGCGCCAGCGGGGAATTAGAAAGTGTGACGCACGCCGACAGCGAATGTGTCGTGCTTGGTTGCAGTAGCAGCCTTGTTTTTGCCTTGGCCCATCAAAGCGTAAGCGGTTGTACGCTTGCTCAGGCTGTAGTTGGCGCCAACTTGGACGCCGTTGGTTTTGACAGAAGCGGCGCCGCTGTCAATGTACTTGCCACTGCTGACAGTTGCGTTCAAAGTCACAGCGCCCACAGGAGCGGATACGCCGAAGTTGGTGGTGGTGACTTTGCCAGCATCAGCTGCGGAACCAGCTTTGGCCGAAGTAGCGACAGCCATCAGCTTAGCGACGCCCAGATCGTAAGAAGCGCCAATGCTGTTGGCTTTGCGGTCAGCCAAAGCGTTGCTCAGATCAACTGCAGTAGCAATGCCAGGAGCGGCATAAGCCAGTTTCGCCAGTTTGATGGTCTCAGTCGCTGCTTTCACAGTCAAAGGACCGTTGGCGTAGCTCAGACCCAAAGCAGTGGCGTTGCCAGCATTGCCGGACACAACGGGGTTGCCGCCTTGTGCGACTTCAGCAAAACCCAGCTCCAGGGCAGCGGTGAAACCGCTGAAAGAAGGTGTGGTGTACACGACGGCATTGGATGTGCGAACGGTCGATGTACCGCCGCCCAACCAGCCAGCAGCAGTGGCGTTGCCGTTAGCGTCAAATGCGCCTTGCACGCCATGGATCTGGCTGTATTGACGACCCAGGTTCACAGAACCGAAACCGCCTGTCAAGCCCACGTAGGACTGACGGTTGGCCATGGAAGTCGTTGCTTCATCAGGTTGCACGCTGTATTCCATCAGGAAGTTCGCAGCCAAGCCACCACCCAGGTCTTCGGTGCCTTTCAAGCCAAAGCGGCTGCCGCTCAAAATGGAATTCAAACCAGTTGTTTTAGTAGCGACAGTGCCCACAGTTTTCTTGTCAGTGTTGTAGCCCAAGTCAGCAACACCGTACAAAGTCACGGAAGATTGAGCGAAAACGGCACCAGAAACGGTGGCCAATGTAGCCAGAGCAGCTACATTGTTGATTATTTTTGCGAATAAAGAATTATTTTTAAATTTGTCGGTCTATACTTTTCTAACTATGACGATTCGGCCTCTTTTAGCCTCCTTGTGCGCCAGTTTGGATGATTTTCTGGCGAAACCCCTGGACATCGTGGGTGTGTCCGGGGCGTCGGCCGTGGCCATCCTGGATGCGAACCAACCGGTCTTCTATGTGGTGAGTCCGGATTTTTGGAAAAAAATTGCCCATCCAGAGCGCGTCAATTCGGCAAAAGCGACGAAATCCATTGAATTCGATGTGGATGAGGAGATCGAACAGGCCTTTTCTCGGCGTTCGGCCCCACCGGCCAAACCCGCCCGGACTGAAGATGCACTGGCGGGCTCGGTGCTGACCCGAGGCGCCATGCGGTTCAACCGGTTCGATGCCCTGGCCGATCAGTTGCTGGAGCAGGAAACCCAGCGGGTCCAGCGGGGGGAGTTGAGTGCGGCTTCGGTGGGCATTTTGAAGAACCGGCTGGATGCGCATGTGTTGCCGTATTTCAAATACATCCCGCCGTCCCAGGTCACGCCAATGATGATGGACGCGTTCGTCAAGCGCTTGACGGACAGCCAGCTCAGTTCCACCACGGTATCGCAATACCTGGTGGTGGTGCGCAAGCTGCTCAAGCTGGCCATTCGGCACGGTTTATTGCGTGAGGTGCCGGAGCTGCCTTCGATCAAGGTGGCCAATCGGCCCCGTTCAATGCTGAGTTTGAAAGAATATGCCGCCGTGGTGCGCACCGCACACCGCTTGACCAGCAAAGGGTCTCGGGCCCCGGAGGTCAAGGCATCCACCAGCCACCGCGAGCGCTTTTGGGTGCAGCCCCGGCATTTGTGCTTGCCGTCCGACATGGCGTGGGTGATCCGCTTCATGGTGAACAGTTTTGTGCGGCCCGGCGATTTGCGCCAGCTCCAGCACAAGCATGTGCAGGTGGTTCGGGGGAACAGTGTGTATTTGCGCATGAACTTGCCGCAAACCAAGCGCCACGACGCGCCCATGGTCACTTTGCGGCCTGCTGTGCAGGTGTACGAATCGGCCTTGGCCCACGCCAAGCGAGCGGGTTACGGCCAGCCAGACGACTATGTGTTTTTGCCTGCAGAAAAAGACCGCAATTACGCGCTGGCGGTGCTGGGCTTCTGGTTCAAATGGGTGATGCGCGAGGCGGGCGTTGCGCCAGAAGACGCCATGGGGCGTTTGCGCACGCTTTATTGTTTGCGGCACACCTCGATCATGTTCCGACTTTTGTATGGCCAGGGCATTGACATGCTGACCCTGGCCCGCAATGCCCGCACGTCGGTGCAGATGATTGAGCGCTTTTACGCCTCGGCGCTGGACGGTGAGATGAACGTGGCCATGCTGCAAAGCCGCCGAACCCAAAAGTAGGGGGTTTGACGATGGCACATGCGAATGCCATTCGGCCGCAGGGGCGGCCTCCCACAAAAATCCTCCGAGCCTTGTGGGAGTGCGCCCCTGCGCGCGAATGCTTTGGCGTGGTCAGCGCTTGGCGTTGTAGCGTTTCCAAAGTGGCGGCACGATCAGCAGCATGGCGGCCACGGCCATCAGGCTGCCCGACAAAGGCCGTGTGAAGAAGGTGGACCATTCGCCCTGGCTGATGGTCAGCGCCTGGCGCATGGATTGTTCACCCAGTGGAGCCAGGATCAGGCCCACGATCAGGGGCGCGGCCGGGAAGTCAAAGCGCCGCATGATGTAACCCAGCAAGCCGAAGACAAACAGCAGGCCCACATTGAACACCGAGTTGCCCGCGCCATACACGCCTGCGGTCGAGATCACGATGATGCCGGCGTACAGCCAGGGTGGCGGGATCTTCAGCAGCTTGACCCACAGGCTGACCAGCGGCAGGTTCAGCACCAGCAAGATCACGTTGCCGATGTAGAGGCTGGCGATCAGCGTCCACACCAGGCTGCCTTGCTGACTGAACAGTTGGGGGCCGGTCTGGATGCCGTAGCCTTCAAAGGCCGACAGCATGATGGCCGCCGTGGCCGAGGTAGGGATGCCCAGCGTCAGCAGTGGCATCAACACGCCTGCCGCGGCGGCGTTGTTGGCGGCTTCGGGGCCGGCCACACCTTCGATGGCGCCGTGGCCGAATTCTTCGGGGTGCTTGGAGAGTTTTTTCTCGGTGTAGTACGACAGCAGTGTGGGCAACTCGGCGCCGCCTGCAGGCATGGCACCAATCGGGAAGCCAAAGAACGCCCCGCGGAACCAGGGTTTCCAGGAACGTGCCCAATCTTGTTTGCTCATCCACAGGCTGCCCGACAGCTTCATGACTTCGCCGGTCTTGGACTCACGCCCTTGCCAGGCCAGGTACAGGGCTTCGCCCACCGCAAACAGGCCCACTGCGGCCACGGTCACCTCGATGCCGTCCAGCAATTCGGGGCGGCCAAAGGTGAAGCGCGGTTGTCCGGTTTGCAGGTCCACGCCCACCATGCCCAAGAGCAAGCCCAGGCCCAGCGCCACCAAGCCGCGCAGCATGGAGTTGCCCAGCACAGCGGACACCGCCACCACCGACAGCACCATGAGGCTGAAGTATTCGGCAGGCCCAAAGGCGAGTGCGGCTTCGACCACCCAAGGGGCCACAAAAGTCAGGGCCAGCGTGCCGATGGTGCCGGCCACAAAGCTGCCAATGGCCGCAGTGGCCAGGGCTTGCCCTGCGCGGCCTCTGCGGGCCATTTTGTTGCCTTCCAGGGCCGTGACCACCGCCGCCGACTCGCCCGGGGTATTGAGCAAGATGGAAGTGGTGGAGCCGCCATAAGCTGCGCCGTAATAGATGCCCGCGAACATCACGAACATGCTGGTGGCAGGCACGTGGTAGGTCAGGGGCAAGAGCAAGGCGATGGTCAAGGCCGGGCCAATGCCAGGCAGCACGCCGACCAGCGTGCCGACAAAGCAGCCCACGAAACCCCACATCAACGTGGTGGGCTGCAAGGCAATGGCAAAGCCGCCCATCAGGGCGTCAAAGGCTTCCATGGGGTATCCGATCGAAAAACGTGAAAACTTCGGTCCGCAGTACTGGCGCGACCAGGCTCAGAACCACCAGGGCAGTGCCGGGCCCAGGCCCACGCCCAGAAGTTGGGCAAAGACAAACCAGAATGTGCTGGCGATGGCGCCACACATCAGCGCTGACTTGGGGCTCAGCGGTGCGTCAAACGCACGGGCCACGCCCATGCCGCACAAAGTGCCGGGAATGACGAAGCCCAACGGGATGACCAGGGCGATGAAGGCCGCCCCGCCACCCAGCAAGCTCAGGACACGGGCATTGGCGCCGGGCAGGGGCGATTGGTCCGGGGCCAGGCTTTCATCGGCCTGGCGACCGCGCCAGGCGCTGATGCCGTAGAGCAGGGCGAACACGCTGAGCACGCCCACGATCACGCCCGGAGCCAGCACAGGGCCCACGGTCATCTGCATCAAGGATTCAGGAATGACCGTGACCTGCCAAGCGGCCACCCCGCACAGGGTGACCAACAAAAGGGCAACGCGGAAGGGCGTCATGCCAGGCCCAGCTCTTTCATCAGCACGACTTTGTCTTCGATGTCTTTGAGCAGGTCGCGTTCAAACGGACGCTCGGTCATGAAGGCATCGGTCCATTTGCGGGTTTCGAGTTCCTGACGCCACTGGCTGGAGGCGTTGAGCTTGGTGATGAAGTCGATCATGGCTTCGCGCTGAGCCGCCGAGATGCCGGGAGGGGCAAACACGCCGCGCCAGTTGGATTCGGTGACGTTGACACCCAACTCGCTCAGCGTGGGCACGCTGACACCGGGGATGCGGCGTTTGCCGGAGACGGCCAAGGGGATCATGCGACCGGCCTTGATTTGTTCTTCGAACTCGGAGTAACCCGAAATACCGGCGGTCACTTGGCCACCCAAAATGGCCGCGTTGGCGGGGCCGCCGCCGGCAAAGGCCACGTAAGCTGCTTCGCGGGGGTTCTTGCCCAGGGCTTTGATCAACATGCCCAAAATCAGGTGGTCGGTGCCGCCTGCGCTGCCGCCCGCCACAGACACGGCCTTGGGGTTGGCTTTGATGGCGGCTTCCAGGTCTTTCCAAGACTTGATCTTGCCGTTGGCGGGCACCACGATCACACCGGCTTCTTCGGTCAGACGGGCAATCGGGGTCACGTCCTTGATGGTGACGGGGCTCTTGTTGGCAATGCCCGCACCGATCATGACCGAGCCGCCCACCATGAGCGCGTTGCCCTGGCCTTTGCGCTGGTTCACAAAACGGGGCAGACCGACCATGCCGCCTGCGCCGCCGACGTTTTCAAATTGCATGTTGCCCACCAGGCCTGCGGCCTTGGCGGCGCGTTCGATGGCGCGGGCGGTGCCGTCCCAGCCGCCACCGGGGGCTGCGGGGACAAACATGCTGATGCTGGCGATCAGCGGTTTGGCCTGGGCCCAGGCGGGCAGGGTGAACGAGGCACCAGCGGCAGCGCCGAGGGCCAGGAAGTCGCGTTTGGAAATGGACATGCAGGTCTCCTGTGTGAAAATAAAAACACAACTGCCGGGCGCGTGCCTTGGGCAGACGTCTCAATTTTGGTGCATGAACCGGCGCCAAGCTGTCAATCACCTGTCAAACCAGTTCAGTGAATACCCTAAAGCCCCGCATCCTGTTGGTAGAAGACACACCCGACATTGCCCTGTGGCTGGGCACGGCCTTGCGCCAGGGCGGCATGGCGGTCGACTTTGCGACCGATGGCTTGCAGGCCGACCGTTGCCTGCAAGCCGGCCACGGTTTCGATGCGGTGTTGCTTGATCTGCAATTGCCGGGGCAGGACGGTTTGAGTGTGTTGCAGGCCTTGCGCGCCCGGGGCGATGCGGTGCCGGTGTTGATCCTGACCGCGCGGGCCAGCGTGCCCGACCGGGTGCTGGGCCTGAACATGGGGGCCGACGATTACTTGCCCAAGCCATTTGACCTGAGTGAACTCGAGGCGCGTTTGCAGGTCTTGCTGCGCCGCCATGGCCGGGTGAAAACCACGGCGCTGCGTTGGGGGCCGCTGGAGATGCAGCCGGAAAACGGCGCGGTGCAGTTGCACGGCCAGGTGTTGGCGCTGACCAAACGCGAAGCCGCCGCGCTGCGGGTGTTGTTGGAGTCGCCCCAGCGCACGGTCAGCAAAGAGCAGTTGCACGCCGAGGTGTTTGCCGACGAGGCCACCGGGCTGGACGCGGTGGAGGTGCTGATTTACCGGCTGCGCAAAAAACTCGAAGCGGGGGCATTGCAGTTGGGCCAGCCGTGCGAGGTGATGATCACCACCTTTCGCGGCATGGGTTACATGCTGACCTCGCCTTCGGGGCAGGCCTGACGTGGCGCAGACCCGATCGCACCCGGGCCACGCGGCGGCGTCTTTGCGCAGGCGCTTGCTCAGCTGGATCTTGCTGCCGCTGGCCGGCTTGATCGGCATCAACGCCTGGGTGGGCTATGGCAACGCGGTGCAGGCGGCCAACGAGGCGTATGACCGTTCCTTGTACCTGGCCGCACGCACCTTGGCCGAAGAGCTGGAGTGGCGCGATGGCCGGGTGCAGCTGGACGTGATGAAGGCCGCAGGCTATCTGTTTGAAAACCACACCGGTTCGCGCTTGTTTTACAAAGTCACCACGCCGGGCGGGCAGTGGTTGGCGGGTGTCGCAGCCTTGCCCGATGTGCCTGTGCGCACCCAGTCGGCGGTGAAGTATTTTGCTTTGGTGCAGTTTGACGATGGGGTGTACCAGAACCTGCCTGTGCGCCTGGCGCAGCTCACGCACGTCATGGAGGACACGGCCTTGGGTGACCCGCTCATCAAGATCACGGTGGCCGAAACCATGGAGGCGCGCCAGCAACTCATTCAGCACATTTTGTGGGACACGCTGGGCAGCCAGGGCTTGTTGTTGCTGGCGGCGGCGCTGTTGGTGGTCTGGGGGGTGCAGCGCGGTATTCGGCCACTGGAGGCCTTTCGGCAGCAATTGGCGCAAAAGGCCGATGACGATTTTTCGCCCATTCAATTGCCCGATTTGCCGCGTGAATTGCGGCCCCTGATCGAGACCCTGAACAGCTACCTGGACCGCCTGGGTCGGTTGATCGACATCCGCAAACGCTTTCTGGACAACGCGGCGCACCAGCTGCGCACCCCGCTCACCGCATTGAAGACGCAACTGGCGCTGGCGCAGCGCAATGCCGAGCCACAACAGGCGCAGGCCTTGATGGCGGCCGCGCGCCAAACCACCGACGACGCGGTGCGGTTGACCGAGCAACTGCTGGCCATGACACGCGTCGAGCACGCGCGCGAAATGCACAGCCCACACACCGTGAACCTGGTGGCGCTGGCCCGGCAAGTCACGCAAGAGCATTTGATGCGCGCCCACCAATGCGGTGATGACCTGGGGTTGGAGGTGCAAGTGGCGCAGTGCGAGGTGCAGGGGGTGGACCTGTTGTTGCACGAGGCCTTGAGCAACCTGATTGACAACGCCATCCACCACGGACCCAAGGGCACGCACATCACGGTGCGCGTGGGCGAGGGCTGGTTGGAGGTGGAAGACGATGGCCCGGGCATTGCGCCGCAACACCAGGCCCATGTGTTCGAACGGTTTTACCGGGCCGCGCCTTCGGGTGTGTCGGGCAGTGGCCTGGGTCTGGCCATCGTGAAAGAAATCGCCAGCCAGCATGGCGCCCTGCTGGAGGTGCGCAGCCCGGTAAAAGCAGGGCGGGGCACGGCCTTGCGGATCACTTGGGCGCTGGCCTGAGTGGCGGCAACTTCCGCCAACGGCGTCTTGTGGCGCTTGGTGGTGTTCAGTGGCGTTCAGGTGTAGCGCTTGCTGCGCAGGTTGTTTTTCATGTCGCGCAGCGTGGGTTGCAGTTCTTCGCCAATGCGCAGGGCCACGGTGGTGGCGAGAATGTCAATGATGAGCAAGTGCAACAGGCGCGAGACCATGGGGCTGTATTTGTCGTAGCCCTCGGGGTGGTCGGCCGTCAGGTGGATGTGCCCGGCGCTGGCCAGGGGTGAGCCGCTGGCGGTGATGACGATGGTGGTGGCCCCTTGCTTTTTGGCGATGTCGCAGGCGTCCATCAAATCGCGGGTGCGGCCCGAGTTGGAGATGATCACGGCACAGTCGCCCGGCCTGAGCATGGAGGCGCTCATGACCTGCATGTGGCCGTCGCTGTAGGCGATGGCATTGACCCCCAGGCGGAAGAATTTGTGCTGCGCGTCTTGCGCCACGATGCCGGAGTTGCCCACGCCATAAAACTCGATGCGGCGGTTGGTTTTTTGGGTGGCCGCCAAGGCTTGCGCCGCGTGTTCCAGCGCGAAAGAGCTGGCGTCGTTGCGGTACTTCAGGAAGGCCGCCACGGTGTTGTCAATCACCTTGACCGCGATGTCGCTGGTTTTGTCGTCCGCGTCCACGCTGCGGTGGATGAACGGCACCCCCTCGCTCACGCTGCCCGCGAGCTTGAGTTTGAAGTCGGACAGGCCGTCGTAACCCATGCTGCGGCAAAAGCGCACCACGGTGGGTTTGCTCACATGCGAGCGGTCGGCCAGTTCCGTGACCGGCAAATTGGCAAAGGCCCGGGGGTCGGCCAGCACCAGCTTGCCCACACGTTGCTCGGCCGGGGCCAAGGAGGGCAATGACGCCTTGATTCGTTCGAGCATGGGGGTGTCTCCGGTTTAAATTTCTTCGGACCAGCAAAAGCCGTCGCGCGCGATCATGGCGCTGGAGGCGCTGGGGCCCCAGGTGCCTGCGGCGTAAGGGCGCGGGCCGATGCTGTCGTTTTTCCAATGTTGCAGGATGGGTTCGACCCAGCGCCAGGCTTCTTCTTGTTCGTCGCTGCGCACAAACAGGTTCAGGCGGCCATCGAGCACGTCCAGCAACAGGCGTTCGTAAGCGCCCACGCGCTGGCTGCCAAAGCGTTTGTCAAAGTCCAGGTCCAGGTGCACCGGGCTCAGGGTGGCGCCGCCGCTGCCTTCGCCGCGCTTGCTCTGGCCCTGGGCAAACAGGTGCAGTTCCAGCCCGTCCTTGGGTTGCAGGTGGATGACCAGTTTGTTGGCGTGACCGACGGGGCTTTTGAAAATTTCGTGCGGCGTCGGGCGGAAATTGATTTCGATGTGTGCCTCACGCGAGGCCATGCGTTTGCCGGTGCGGATGTAAAACGGCACGCCCGCCCAGCGCCAATTGGCGATCTCGGTGCGCAAGGCCACAAAGGTTTCGGTGCTGCTGCTGGGGCTGACACCTTGCTCATCGCGGTAGCCGGGCACGGCGTGGCCGAAGATGCTGCCCGCGCTGTATTGGCCACGGATGACGTGCTGGCTGAGGGTTTCGGGCGTCCAGCGTTTCAAGGCGCGCAGCACCTTGAGTTTTTCGTCGCGGATCGCATCGGCGTGGGCGTTGATGGGCGGCTCCATGGCGATGGCGCACAGCAGTTGCAAGGC
The DNA here is from genome assembly GCA_919902775.1 of Burkholderiaceae bacterium. GTDB lineage: Bacteria > Pseudomonadota > Gammaproteobacteria > Burkholderiales > Burkholderiaceae_C > Limnohabitans_A. Next base: position 201,231 of record CAKKRJ010000012.1, on the reverse strand, counting down.
GTGGTTTTGCACCATGTCGCGCAGTGCGCCCGTGGTTTCGTAAAAGCCGCCGCGTTTTTCCACACCCAGCTCTTCGGACATGGTGATCTGGATGTTGGCGATGTGTTCGCGCCGCCACAGGGGCTCAAACAGGGCGTTGCCAAAGCGCATGGCAAACAGGTTTTGCACCGCTGGCTTGCCCAGGTAGTGGTCGATGCGGAAGATCTGTTGTTCTTTGAAGACTTGGCCCACCGCCAGGTTGATGGCGCGATTGGACGCCAGGTCGTGGCCCAGCGGTTTTTCCAGCACGATGCGGGTCTTGGGCGTGTTCAGCCCACTGGCGGCCAATTGCTCACACACGGTGGTGAACAAACTGGGCGCGGTGGACAAATACATCACCACGGTGTCGGTTTCGCGTTCGGCCAGGCGCGCCGCCAGGCTCGCGTAGGCCTCGGGCTTGGACAGGTCCATGCGCACGTAGCACAGCAGGCTGGCAAAACGGGCGAATTCTTCGGGGTTGGGGCGCTTGTCCCCTTCGACCTGCTCAAAGCGCGACTGGATTTGCTGGCGGTATTGCGCGTCGGTCAGGTCATCGCGGCCCACGCCGATGATGCGACCACCTTCGGGCAAGGTGTCGTGGCGGTAGGCCTGAAACAGGGCGGGCATGAGTTTGCGCCAGACCAGATCGCCTGTGCCGCCGAAGAAAACCAAATCAAAAGCCATGATGTTTTCGAGTTACATGAAAAATTGATTTGTAATGTAACTTTGTTTCACAGATAATTCAAGCCGACTTTCAAAGTCCGGTGCTTTATTTCAGTGGTCACGCTGTGGTAGCGCCGGTATTTGCACCACTTTCACCATTTTTCACCCCTTGGACGGAACGCCATGAACCAACTCGAAGCCCTCAAACAATTCACCACGGTGGTGGCCGATACCGGCGACTTCAAGCAGTTGGCCCAGTTCCAGCCACAAGACGCGACGACCAACCCGTCGTTGATCCTCAAGGCGGTGCAAAAGCCCGAATACGCCCCCCTGCTGGCCGAAACCGTGGCGGCCCACCGCGGCCAGCCGCTGGATGTGGTGATGGACCACTTGCTGGTCCGCTTTGGCAGCGAGATCCTGAAAACCATTCCAGGTCGTGTCTCCACCGAAGTGGATGCCCGCTTGAGCTTTGACACCGCCGCCACCGTGGCGCGCGCGCGCCGCATCATGGGTTTGTATGAGGCGCAGGGCATCGCCCGTGCGCGTGTGCTGATCAAGGTGGCCTCGACCTGGGAGGGCATTCAGGCTGCCGCTGAACTGGAGCGCGAAGGCATCCGCTGCAACCTGACCTTGCTGTTCGCGTTTTGTCAGGCCGTCGCTTGTGGTCAGGCCAAAGTGCAGCTGATCTCGCCTTTTGTGGGCCGCATTTACGACTGGTACAAAAAGACCGCCGGTGCCGCCTGGGACGAAGCTGCCCAAGCGGGTGCCAACGACCCCGGCGTGCAGTCGGTGCGGGCCATCTTCAACCATTACAAAAAGCACGGCATCGCCACCGAGGTCATGGGGGCATCGTTCCGCAACATCGGCCAGATCACCGCGCTGGCAGGTTGCGACTTGCTGACCATCAGCCCCGAATTGCTGGCGCAATTGGCCGCCACCGACGCGCCTTTGGCCCTGGCGCTGGACGCCCAGGCTGCCCACGGCATGGACTTGCCCGCCGTGCACTACGACGAAGCGGCTTTCCGCCTGGCGCTGAATAATGATGCGATGGCCACCGAGAAGCTGGCCGAAGGCATTCGTGCCTTCTGCGCCGATGCCGTCAAGCTCGAAGACTTGATGAAGAAAGCTTGAAGCCAGCTTGGCGACATGTCTCCCCCGTAGGTCGGTGGCTTCAGCCCCGACATGTGGGCCAGGTAAAGACCCTTTGAAAGAACAGCCTTCGGCCGCAGGGGCGACCTCCTACAAAAAAACCGAACCCTTGTGGGATCGCGCCGCCGACCTGCAAAAATTTGCAGCCCCTGCAAACGCCCACTCCCTGAAAGACCTTTATGCGTTGTGACTTGACCCCCGCCTGGAAAAACCTGCAACTGCATGCGCAGGGCTTTGCGGGCTTTGATTTGCGCGCTGCGTTTGCGGCGGATGCCGCGCGTGCGTCCAGCCTGAGTCAAGCGGCCCCCCATGTGTTTGCCGATTTGTCCAAAAACCATGTGGACGCCGCCACCGAAGCGCTGCTGCAAGAGTTGGCCCGCCAGACCGGGCTGGCGGCGCACCGCGATGCGATGTTCCGCGGTGAGCACATCAACCACACCGAAGACCGCGCCGTGATGCATTGGCTGCTGCGCCAGCCCGAAGGCACTTTGGGAGGTAGCCTGGCTGAGCCACTGGCGCTGGTGCACGGCACGCTGAAACCCATGCTGGCCTATGCCGAGCGGGTCCGCGCCGATGCGCAAATCACCGATGTGGTGAACATTGGCATTGGGGGCTCGGACCTGGGGCCGCAAATGGCGGTGCTGGCCATGCAGGACAGGGTGATTCCGGGCAAACGCTTTCACTTTGTGTCGAATGTGGATGGGCATGAGTTGGCGGCGCTGCTGCGGGGTCTGAAGGCCGAAAACACCTTGTTTTTGATCGCCTCCAAAACCTTCACCACCATCGAGACCATGACCAACGCCCGCTCTGCGCTGGGCTGGTTCAAGGCGCAAGGCGGCACCGATGTGGCCCACCACTTTGCGGCCCTGACCACCAACGTGGGCGCTGCGGCCGCGTTCGGCATCACCACCACGTTCGGTTTTTGGGACTGGGTGGGGGGGCGCTATTCGCTGTGGTCGGCCATCGGCTTGCCGGTGGCAATGGCCATTGGCGCGCAGGGCTTCCAAGACTTGCTGGCCGGGGCGCACGCTATGGACCAGCATTTTCAGAACGCACCGCTGAAGGCCAATTTGCCGGTCCGTCTGGGCCTGCTGGATGTCTGGTACCGCAATTTTCTGGGCTACACCAGCCGCTCCATTGCGCCTTATCACAGCGCCTTGCGCCGGGTGCCGGCCTATTTGCAGCAGCTGGAGATGGAAAGCAACGGCAAGCGCGTGGACCGCAACGGCCATGCGCTGCCCTACGGCACATCCCCCGTGTTGTGGGGCGAGCCGGGCACCAACGGCCAACACGCTTACTTCCAGATGCTGCACCAGGGCACCGACACCGTGCCGCTGGAGTTCATCGCCGTGAAAAAGCCCACGCACCAGTTGAAAGACCACCACGAACTGCTGCTGGCCAACGCGATCGCGCAGGCGCAGGCGCTGATGCTGGGCCAGTCGGATGCGGGGGGCCACAAGCACTTCACCGGCAACCGGCCCAGCACGTTCTTGCTGCTGGAAGAACTCACGCCCGCCAGTCTGGGCGCACTGATCGCCTTGCAGGAGCACCGTGTGTTTGTCAGCGGTTCGGTGTGGGGCCTCAACAGTTTTGACCAATGGGGTGTGGAGCTGGGCAAGGTGCTGGCCAAAGACATCCATGCGCGCATGCTGTCGGGCGATGTGGCGGGTCTGGACGCCTCCACGGGGGCCTTGCTGCAGCGGTTGCGGGATTGAACGAAGCGTCCCTGCGGTGAAACGGAGGTCGGAGGGACTCAGATTGCTGCGTTTGGATGGGGTTAATCCCTGCATCAATTATCAATAAAATGATCAAATTTTCTTAAAATCGTGATAATGTCAATCTTGTGATTAATGTCGATTTTTTTTACAAATTCGATGCTGGTGCCATCGTCGTGCTGACGAACCTTGTGGGCTTGTCGCCACCGCATGGCACAGGATCACGCGGCTGTATTTGAAGAAATCACCTGCGCGGTGATGCGTTGTCTTCATGAGTCAACGACACCCATGCGCCCATTGAAAAATGGGCTGTTTGCTTTCCCATTGAACCCTTTGATTGAAAAGAGGCCTCCCATGAAACTGTCTGTCTCCCTGATGTCTGCTTTCGGTGCCTGCGTGCTGGCAGCTGCCCCCACCCTGGTGCACGCGCAAGATCGCGCAACCAAAGACGAGGCCGTGGCCATGGTGGCCAAGGGCATTGCGGCCATCAAGGCCAAAGGTGATGCGGCTTATGTGGAAATGACCGCACCCAACAAGACCTTTGTGAGCAAAGATCTGTATTTGGTGGTGTACGACATGAAAGGCTTTCCCCTGGCGCACGGCCAAAACCCCAAACAAGTGGGCAAAGACCTCATGGGTTTGAAAGATCCCGATGGCAAAGAGTTCGTGCGTGAACGTGTGGAGTTGGCCAAGTCCAAAGGCAAATTCTGGCAAGACTACAAATTCACCGATCCACTGACCAAAAAAGTGCTGCCCAAGCAGATGTATTGCGAAAAATTGGGTGAAACCGCCGTGTGTGGTGGTGTTTACAAATAAGCCCCTCAGGGGGCAATTGGGCCTGCCTTGGCAGGTCTTTTTCTTGCGTTAGGGTTACTGCATGTCTTCTTCCAAGTCTTGGGGTATTGCCGCGAAAATCATGGTCGCTCCGGCGGTCATTGCTTTGTTGCTGGTGTTTTTTGGCTTGTTCAGCAGCCGCAATACATCGGAGCTGGAAAGACTGGTCCAGGCCTTCAACGCGGCCTCTTCGGATGGGAAAATGGCCCAAGAGGCCGAGGCCGGCGTGCATGCCATGCATGCGGCGGTTTACCGCAGTCTGGCCCTGATCAGCATCAAAAATGATGCCAAGGCCGAGCAGGTGGTGGCCGAGCAGTTGACCCTCATGGACGAGATGGAGCGGACCTACGAGTCCGACAAGCGCCCTAAAACCCAAGAACTGTTGGCTTTGCTGGACGCCTACGAGGCCAAGGTCCGTGACGCGTATGACGCCGCCACGTCGGACCCGAATTTGGGGGCCATGATGCTGCAGGGCGCTGACAAGGCGTATGAAGATTTGGTGGTGACTTTGCAAGGCGGCAGCGCGCTCAGTCGCATGACCGAGCAAAAAACGCAGCGCGAACTCTACGAGACGCTGAGCTTCATGCAAAGCAGCCAAGCGATTGTCTTGCTGGTGGCGGTGGTGTTGGGCTTGCTCATTGCCTTGCTTGCTGGGCGGCGCATAGCGCGGCCTTTGCAGAACATGCAAACCCGTTTGTCGGATATCGCGCGCACGGGTGATTTGTCGATGCGCCTGAAGCGCGAAACCGGCGATGAGGTCGGGCGCACGGCCGACTCGGTCAACGTCTTGTTGCAATCGATCAACGATGGGGTGAGTGAAGTCAACCGGGCGGTGACGGCGGTGGCTGCAGGCGATTTCAGCCAAAAAATCAGCGCAGATTTGCGTGGCGATCTGGCCGAGATGAAGACGTCGGTGAACGACGCCATCGATCGGATCGAAAGCACCATGACCGGCTTGGACAAGATGATGGGGGCATTGAGCTCGGGTCATTTTTCCATGCGCCTGGAAGTGAGCGCACAAGGCGCCTATGCCCATACCGTCAAGCAAGCCCAGCAAACCATGCTGGCACTCGACGGCATGCTGGGCGATGTGGGGCGCACCTTGGCCGCCGTGGCGCAGGGGAATCTGGCGGTGCGCGTGACCGCACAAGGTCAGGGTGATTTGAACGAACTCAAGAACAACCTGAACCAATCGCTCAAGTCTTTGGGCGATGCGATGCAAGCCATTCGCAGCAATGCCCGCCAGGTGTCTGTCGCCGCGTCGGAGTCCAGTCACGCCGTGGGGCAGATTGCGGACGGCGTGCAAAACCAGACGCATGCCATCAGCCAAGTGGCGGTGGCTGTGCGTCAGACGGCGGCCTCGGTGTTGGACGTGTCGCGCAACACAGAACAAGCCAGTCAGAAGTCACGTCATTCGGTGGTCGTGATGCGTGACGGTCTGATGAAGATCGAGAAGATGGTGGAAGTGGTCAACAACATCGCGGTCAACTCCGAAAAGATCAACAAGATTACCGAGGTGATTGAAAAGATCGCCAACAAAACCAATCTGTTGTCGCTCAATGCCGCCATCGAGGCGGCGCGTGCCGGCGAGCATGGCAAGGGTTTTGCGGTGGTGGCGGATGAAGTGGGCAAACTGGCGGTCAACAGTGCGGAAAGCTCCAAGGAAATTGCGCAATTGGTGCAGCAAGCTGTTTTGGAAACCGCGCGCGCGGTCGCTGCTGTGGACGCGGTCAGCGCAGACATGAACCTGATCGAGATTGGCTCTCAGGAAACCGATGAAATGCTGCGCCGCATTTCGGCGGCTTTGGAGCAGCAAAGCAGGGCGGTGGATGAGATCAATGCCAACCTCACCAGTGTGGACATGATCGCCCGAGGCAATGCGTCGGCCACCGAAGAAATCACCGCTTCGGTGATGGAGTTGTCACGCATTGCCGAATCCACCCGGATTGAAGTGGACCGGTTTCAGACGGTTTGATGGCCCCCTGAACCTTGTGGGAGCGCCCCCGCGCGCGAATGCCCGTGCCAAGTATTCGCTTATGATTTGACCATGCGCCGATTGTTCCTTTGCTTCTTGCTGTGCCTCATGCCTTTGCGGCTGTTGGCGGGCGTGTGGATGCCCATGGCACAAGGCCTTGCGTACCCCCTTGAAGCTCCTGTCAGTGCCAGTCTGGCGTCACACGCGGATGCGGGGCACGCTGGCCACGAGTTCATGGACATGGCGGTGGCGGGATCGGCGCACAAGATGCATGAAGCGCATGCATTGCATGAGTTGCATGAAGTGCCCAACACGGCGGTCGATGCGGCTGCGTCAAAGGCCGATTGCCACGATGGCGGTTGCCAGTTGTGTGGCGTTTGCCACCAAAGTGCCAACCTCATGGTTTGGCCATGGGGACTGGCGGTGGTTCAAGCCCAGCCAGTGCCTGAGACCGTGCCGCAGCCACAGGCGGCCATGGTGTTGTCGCCGTTGATCAAACCCCCCATTTCCTGAACTTCACACCCCAGGTGCGTCTGCTGGCCGTTGGGGCTGGCCGATGCGGTGTTTGTTCGTTCAAGGAAATTGGCATGTCCCACTTTTTCAAACGCGCCTTGGGCCTTTGGGCCTCAGGCGCTGCGCTGCTGGCGTGCGTGTGGTCTACGGCCTCGGCGCAGGCCCAGGTGTCCACCCCGTCGGCCCCTGCTTCCGCGCATGTCCATGGCGCGCAGCCGACCGTTCCTGTGCCCGTGCCGCCGGATGCGTCTGCCCCCACGCGTGGCGCAGCGCTTGGTTGGCAAGACGCCAACCGCGCGGTGGCCCAGTTCCCGCGAGGCCATGCCGATGTGCTGCGTTGGGAGCAAAAAAACACGCCGCAGTCCTCCACTGCGCCCGTGCATCCAGATGCAGGCCAACTCACCTTGGCGCGCGCCACCCGTCTGGCCATGCAAGACCAGACGCCCTGGATCAAGCCGGGCATGGGTGCGCAGGACATCGCCGAAACACGCCAGCAGGCCGCGGCGCTGCGCTGGGCGGTGCAAAAACAATGGGTCGATGCGGTGGCTGCGCGCCAGTCGGTGGCGCACAGCCGTGACATTCTGGCGGTGGCGCAAGCGGGCGCCGAGCTGGCGCAGCGCATGGCGCAGGTGGGCAACTGGAGCCGCGTGCGGCAAATCCAGGAAGAGCTGCCGCTGTGGGATGCCCACAGCCGTTTGGCCAACGCCGAATGGCAAGCCGAGCGCGCGCTGAACGCGTTGTGGCAGCGCATCGGTGCCGGCATGACGCTGCAGGCGCTGGCGCAGCAATTGCCGGCCTATTTGCCGCTTGATTTGCCCGCTGCTGGGCTGGTGGGGTCAACCGGGGACGGGGCTGGCGACCAGCTCAGTCTGAAGCTGGACGATGTGGCCGCCTTGCAGGCGCAGGCCTTGCAGGCGCATGTGCAGTGGGGGTTGCAAGACGTGCAGGCGCGGCGCTTGATGGCCGGTTTGGGCTTGAGTGCCACCGACTTGCAGGCGGCTCAAAATGCACTGAACGCGCAGGCCGGACAGGATGTGCCGGTGTGGGACCCCCGCACCATGCGCTGGGGGCATGACTTTGAAAACGCCTGGCAGGCCCGCACCCAGGCCGATCGTCTGGCGCGCCAGGTGCGTGCCGATGTGCAGGTGGCGGTGGCCGCTTACAAGCTGGCGCGCCAGAACGCGCACACCAGCCGGGCCGAAGTGCTGCGTTTGCACAATGAACTCACGCAAGAAACGGCGCTGCGTTACAACGGCATGCTCCAAAGCACCTGGGATCTGCTGGCCAGTGCCCGCACTCGGACCGAACGCGTGGATGCGGCCTTGCAAGCGCAACGCCAGGCATGGCTGGCGCAGGCCGACCTGATGGCCGTGCTGGCTGGTTTGCCTTATTCGGCCAGCACCGATGCGGCTGGCACGCCCAGTCCCTCCAACACCAACAGCACAGGACACTGACCATGCAACGCCGAGATTTTTTTCACCAAGCCATGGCAGCAGCCGGTGTCGCTGTCGCCACCACGTCCGTCAGCCGCAGCGCGCTGGCGGGCTTGCCCGAGCCCGTCATGCAGACCCGTCCCGACACGGCCCCGCCGTGGACGCCGCCGGGGGTCACGGGCGCCGGCCGTCCTTACAACCCGGTGGTGACCCTGAACGGCTGGACCTTGCCGTTTCGCATGAAAGACGGGGTCAAGGAATTCCATCTGGTGGCCGAACCGGTGGTGCGCGAAATGGCGCCGGGCTTTGTGGTCAACATGTGGGGCTACAACGGGCAAAGCCCCGGACCCACCATCGAGGTGGTCGAGGGGGACCGGGTGCGCATTTTTGTGACCAACCACTTGCCTGAGCACACCACCGTGCACTGGCATGGCCAGCGTGTGCCCAACGGCATGGACGGTGTGGGCGGTCTGAACCAAAAGCAGATTCCGGTGGGCAAGACGTTCGTGTACGAATTCGTGGTGCGCCGGCCGGGCACCTTCATGTACCACCCGCACGCCGACGAGATGACGCAAATGGCCATGGGAATGATGGGCTTGTGGATCACCCATCCCAAAGCCCCGCATCCGCTGATTGCCGAGGTGGACCGTGATTACGCATTCCTGCTCAACGCGTTCGATGTGACGCCCGGTGCCAAAACCCCCAACGTGAACACCATGCTGGACCAGAACATCTGGAGCTGGAACAGCCGGGTGTTTCCTGGCATCAGCCCCTTGGTTGCACGCCTGAATGAGCGGGTGCGGGTGCGCGTGGGCAACCTGACGATGACCAACCACCCGGTGCACATCCACGGCATCGAGTTCGAGGTCACGGGCACCGACGGCGGACCTGTGCCCACCACCGCGCGCTGGCCCGAAGTGACCACCGATGTGGCGGTGGGCCAGATGCGCCAGCTGGAATTTGTGGCCAACGAGCCCGGTGACTGGGCCATGCATTGCCACAAGAGCCACCACACCATGGGCGCCATGGGCCATGGCGTGCCCACCATGATCGGCGTGGACCACCGGGGTCTGGTGCAAAAAATCCAGAAACTCATCCCCGACTACATGCTCATGGGTGAACGCGGCATGGCCGACATGGGCGAGATGGAGATGTCACTGCCTGCCAACACCTTCCCGATGATGACGGGCACCGGCCCTTATGGCCCTGTTGAGATGGGCGGCATGTTCACCACGCTCAAGGTGCGGGCCGAGCAAAAGCGCGGCGATTACAGCGACCCCGGCGATTACGTGCAACCGGCGGGCACGCGGGCGTATGAGTACACCGGCCCGGTGGCGCCTGCGCCCCAGGCGCCTAACGCATCCAATGCGGCGCGCGCACCAGGCGCTGCCCCTGCGCCGTCTGCGGCAGGCAGCGCGCGCAAGCCCCAGGGCCGTTCGCACCATGGCGCTGGCCACTGAACCTTTGGCCCCTTCGAGGGCTTTGACTTTTTCATCGATTGACAAGGAATTTGTATGAACCGCACATGGACTTTTTTGCTGCTCAGCGCGGGCCTGTTGGCCTTGCCCGCAGCGCATGCCCACGCACCTTCTGCCCACCAGGCGCACCACGCCCAAGCGGAGGCGACCGAACAGGTCGCCGCTGAACAAAAAGATTGGGGCATGGCCGGTGACCCGAAAAAAGTGCAACGCACCATCGAGATCCGCATGACCGACAACATGCGCTTTACCCCCCGGCAACTGAACATCCGCTTGGGCGAGACCGTGCGCCTGGTGGCGGTGAACGCGGGGCAGGTGCTGCACGAGATCGTGCTCGGCACGCCACAAGAACTCAAAGCGCATGCCGAGATGATGAAAAAACACCCCGGCATGGAACACGATGAACCCTATATGGCGCATGTGAATGCCGGTCAAAAAGGCGCCATCGTCTGGACCTTCAACCGTGCTGGCACGTTTGAATTTGCCTGCCTGATTCCGGGCCATTTTGAAGCGGGCATGATTGGCCGCATCACCGTCAAGTGAAGGAGAACACCATGCAAAGACGCCAATGGCTTCATGCCGCAGCCCTGTTGGGCATCACGACCGCCGCAGGATTTCACCGCACGGCGCTGGCCCAGGCCACCACCGTGCAGGTCTGGAAAGACCCCAATTGCGGCTGCTGTCACCTGTGGATCGATCACCTGCAAGCCAATGGCTTCAAGGTCGAGGTGCACGATGTGGGCAACACCGCCGCCCGCAAGCGGCTGGGCATGCCGGACAAACTCGGCTCATGCCACACCGCCACGGTGGGCGGCTACGTGGTGGAAGGCCATGTGCCTGCCGCCGACATCCACCGCTTGCTCAAAGAGCGGCCCACTGCGTTGGGCTTGTCCGTGCCCGGGATGCCGGTGGGCAGCCCCGGCATGGACGGTCCTGAATACAAGGGCCGCAAAGACGCCTACGACGTGCTGCTGGTGAAGAAAGACGGCAGCAGCCAAAGCTTTCAGCGTTATCCGGGCCAAGGCCGCATGGCCCAGCGCTCGGGCATTCAACGGGTCAGCGAGGGGGCCAGCGCCTTGCCCTGGGTCAACGCCGAAGTGCGCCGCATCGACAAGGCGGCGCGCAAAATTGCACTCCAGCATGGCGAGATTCCGAACCTGGACATGCCGCCCATGAGCATGGTGTTCCAGGTCAAACAGCCCGAGCAGCTGGACGCATTGCAGGTGGGCCAGAAGGTGCGCTTTCAGGCGGTGCAGGACAAAGGCGCTTACTGGGTGGTGCAGATCGAAGCGGCCGCCTTGTAAAACAGGGTGCTTGGCGCAGGGTTGACCGCATGCGGGTTGGACCAGACCTGGTTGATTCGGCCCGTGCGATTCAGCCCGCGCTCAGCCTGGTTTTCAGCCACCGCTCGACTTGAGGGCGCAGGGTTTGCGCCAGCGCCTGGTCTGTAAAACCGGTGCGCAAGCGGCGGTAGAGCACATCGTCCGCCGTGCAGGCAGCTTCGTCTTGCACGGCGCTGGCCACGAATTGTTGCAGTTGTGCGTCGCTCCACTGCCCCTGGGTCTGCCAGGCATGGTCGAGCAAGGGGTTGGGACTCAGGGCGAGATCGGCCGTGCTGCATGGCGCTGCTGGCGACAAGATGCCGTGCGCAATGGCCGCGTCCAAGACGTCCTGCGCCATGCGCCGGTAGGTGGTCCATTTGCCGCCGACCACGCGCAAGCTGCGCTCAGCGGTGCGTTCCACCAGGTGGGCGCGCGAAAATTGCGAGGAGTTTTTGTGCGCACCGGGGGGGCGAACCAAGGGGCGGTACCCCACAAAACTGGCGCTCACTTGGCTCGGTGTGAGTGGCTGCTGCAGGGCTTGGCTGGCGGTTCGCAGCAGCCAGTCAATGTCCTCTGGCGGTGCGGTGTCCAGATAGTCGGGTTGGGAGACGGCAATATCGGTCGTGCCAATCAGGGTGTGGCCCTGCCACGGCAGCAGGAAGAGCACGCGGCCATCGGGGGTTTTGGGCAACAAGACCCCACTGGACAAGCCGATGTCTGGCAAAACGATGTGGCTGCCCCGCGCCACAGCCACGCGTTCGCCGCTCCAAGCGCCTGTGGCAAAAATGGTGCATCGGGCCCGCAAGCTGTGCTGTTCGGCCGTGTCTTTGCGGCTGAGGGTGATCAGCGCAGCGCCGTCATCGGCTTGGCCACGGATGTCGGCGCGGCAGTAGTTCATCAACACGGCGCCGCGCTGCCTGGCGCTGCGCGCAATCGACTGTGCCAGGCGGGCATCGTCAAAAAGCCCATCGTAGTACTGAATGCCATGGGCGCTGGGGCGCAAGGCGCGGGCTTGGGCCATGACTTGCTTGGAGGAGAGGAGATGCGAACAGCCCACGTTGCGCCGCCCCGCCAGCAGGTCGTACAGTTTGAGCCCGCTGCCGTAAAACGCGGCGTGGGCCAGCGATGCGCAGGGAATGACAAAGGGCAGAACCTGCGCCACATGCGGTGCGTTGGCCAGCACGTTGGCACGCTCGTGCAGCGCCTCTTTGACGAGGGCGAAATCAAGCTGTTGCAAGTAGCGCACACCGCCGTGCAGCATTTTGGAAGACCGTGAGCTGGCACCGCTTGCAAAGTCCTCGGCTTCTGCCAGAACCACGCTGTAGCCACGTGTGGCCGCGTCCAATGCGGTACCCAAACCGGTGGCGCCGCCACCGACCACGCAAACATCCCACGTGGCTTGCCCTTGCACCGCTTGCCAAGTCTGCTCGCGTGGCATTCAGGCCCAGCCCCGCGACTTTTCGATGGCGATGGCCCAGCGTTCGCGCTCTTGGCGCCGCCACGCACCGCTGCCCGGCTCTGGCTCGAAGCGCCGCTCGACTTGCCAAAACTGTGCCAACTCGCTTTGGCTTGCCCAAAAGCCCACGGCCAGCCCGGCAAGGTAGGCCACGCCCAAGGCCGTTGTTTCGGTGATTTGGGGTCGCACCACCGGAATTTGCAGCAAATTCGCCTGTGTTTGGAGCAGCAGGTTGTTTTGGCTCGCGCCGCCATCGACGCGCAGCTCCAAAATTTCTGTGCCCGATTGCGCTGACAAGTCTGCATTCATGGCGCTCAACACATCGCAGACTTGGTGGGCAATGCCTTCCAGCGCGGCGCGGGCAATGTGGCCTTTGTGACTGCCCCGTGTCAAACCCAGCAAAGTGCCGCGCGCCGAGGCGTCCCAATAAGGTGCCCCCAGTCCGGTGAAGGCGGGCACCAGCATGACGCCGCCGTTGTCTGCCACCCCCGTGGCCAAGGCTTCGACTTCCTGTGCTTGTTCAATGATGCCCAGTCCATCGCGCAGCCACTGAATGATGGCACCACCCATGAAGACGCTGCCTTCCAGGCAGTACTGCCTGGGGCTGAGTTCGGGTTGGCTGAGTTGCCACGCGGTGCTGCTGAGCAACTGGTGCTGGGATGCGATCGCTTGCTGCCCGGTGTTGCACAGCAAAAAACAGCCCGTGCCGTAGGTGTTTTTGACCATGCCCGGTTGCCAACAAGCTTGACCAAACGCCGCGGCTTGCTGGTCACCCGCCATGCCCATGATGGGGATGCCCCCCAAAGGCAGGGCGTGACCAAACGCCCCACTGCTGGGACGGACTTCGGGCAGCAGGGCGCGTGGGATTCGAAAGAGCGCGAGCAATGCCTCATCCCAGTCCCCGGTGTGGATATTCCACAGCATGGTGCGTGAGGCGTTGGAGACATCGGTCGCGTGCACGGCAAGGTGGGGCTGCGAGTCGGATGCACTTTGTGTGAGGTTCCACAGCAACCAGCTGTCGACCGTGCCAAACGCCAGCTCGCCAGCTTCTGCCATGGCGCGCGCATTCGGGATGTGGTCGAGCAACCACGCGATCTTGCTGGCACTGAAGTAGGCATCTAAAACCAAGCCGGTCTTCGCCTGAATCATGTCTGCGTAGCCTTCGGAGCGCAGGCGGTCGCATTCGGCTGCCGTGCGCCGGTCTTGCCAGACCAAGGCAGGGTGGATGGGTTGACCCGTTTTGCGGTGCCAGAGGACGGTGGTTTCGCGCTGGTTGGTGATGCCCAGTGCGACGACCGTGTGCGACGTGCCCAGCTGGTCCATCACGTCTTGGGCGACGCTGAGTTGGGTTTGCCAAATTTCCAGCGCGTCATGTTCCACCCAGCCGGGTTGGGGGAAGTGCTGTGTTGTCGGGCGCTGGGCCATGGCCAAAACTTCACCGCGGTGGTTGAAGGCCACGGCCCTGCTGGAGCTGGTGCCTTGGTCCAGGGCCAGGATCAAGCGCTGCGCGTTGTTGCGGTGAAGTGGGGTCATGGGGGTCCACACAGGGTTTGGTAAAGCTTGCCCGTTGGTCAGCGGACAAGCGCCAAGTTGCAGTCTATCGGATGTGGAAATTGGAAGTCGGCTTTGACCGCACCCGTGCACTGGACGCAAAAAAGCCCCACAAGGCGCGGGCCTTGTGGGGCTTTCGGGTCAGACCCCGGGCCAGGCCCGGGGTGACAGACAGGGTCTGTTGACCGACAGGGCGATTACATGCCCATGCCGCCCATGCCACCCATGCCGCCCATGTCAGGCATGCCGCCGCCCATGGGGGCGTCGTCTTTCGGGGCTTCCGAAACCATGCACTCGGTGGTCAACATCAAAGAGGCCACAGACGCTGCATTTTGCAAGGCCGTGCGTGTCACTTTGGTGGGGTCCAAGATGCCCATTTCGATCATGTCGCCGTAGGTGTCGTTGGCGGCGTTGAAGCCGTAGTTGCCGGTACCGGCCAACACCGCGTTCACCACCACCGATGGCTCGCCGCCGGCGTTGTACACGATTTCGCGCAGAGGGGCTTCGATGGCTTTCAACACCAGCTTGATGCCGGCGTCCTGGTCAGCGTTGTCGCCTTTGATCGCACCAGCGGTTTGACGAGCGCGCAGCAATGCCACGCCGCCGCCAGCCACGATGCCTTCTTCCACCGCAGCGCGGGTGGCGTGCAGGGCGTCTTCCACGCGGGCTTTCTTCTCTTTCATTTCGACTTCGGTGGCAGCGCCGACCTTGATCACGGCCACACCGCCAGCCAACTTGGCCACGCGCTCTTGCAGCTTTTCGCGGTCGTAGTCAGAAGTGGCTTCTTCGATTTGCACGCGCACTTGCTTGACGCGGGCTTCGATGTCGCCAGCGGCACCAGCGCCGTCGATGATGATGGTGTTTTCCTTGCCCACTTCGATCCGCTTGGCTTGGCCCAGATCGGCCAAAGTCACTTTTTCGAGGGTCAGGCCCACTTCTTCAGCGATCACTTTGCCGCCGGTCAGGATGGCGATGTCTTCCAACATGGCTTTGCGACGGTCACCGAAGCCAGGGGCTTTCACGGCGACAACCTTCAAGATGCCACGGATGGTGTTGACCACCAAAGTGGCCAAGGCTTCGCCTTCGACTTCTTCGGCAATGATCAACAAAGGACGGCCAGCTTTGGCAACGGCTTCCAGTGTGGGCAGCAGATCGCGGATGTTGCTGATCTTCTTGTCGAACAACAACACGAAGGGGTTGTCCAGCAAAGCGGCTTGCTTTTCGGGGTTGTTGATGAAGTAAGGCGACAGGTAGCCGCGGTCGAATTGCATGCCTTCAACGACGTCGAGTTCGTTGTTCAAAGACTTGCCGTCTTCCACAGTGATCACGCCTTCTTTGCCCACTTTGTCCATGGCGTTGGCGATGATTTCGCCAATGCTGGTGTCGCTGTTGGCAGAGATCGAGCCCACTTGGGCGATTTCTTTGCTGGTGGTGGTGGCCTTGGTGGCCTTCTTCAGCTCGTCGATCAGGGCGGCGACCGCCTTGTCAATGCCGCGCTTCAGGTCCATTGGGTTCATGCCGGCGGCCACGTACTTCATGCCTTCGCGCACGATGGCTTGTGCCAACACGGTGGCGGTGGTGGTGCCGTCACCGGCGTTGTCAGAAGTCTTGGAAGCAACTTCCTTGACCATCTGGGCGCCCATGTTTTGCAACTTGTCTTTGAGTTCGATTTCCTTGGCCACGGACACACCGTCCTTGGTCACGGTGGGGGCGCCGAACGAGCGCTCCAGCACCACGTTGCGACCTTTAGGGCCCAAAGTCACTTTGACCGCGTTGGCCAAAATGTTCACGCCTTCAACCATGCGTGCGCGGGCTTCGCCGCCGAAAATTACGTCTTTTGCTGCCATTTTTTAGCTCCTAAATTCAATTAATCAGTTGAGGACAGAGCGACTTGGCGCTGCGCGCGTCAGTCGGTCTGTCCCGCAAATCACTCGACGACCGCGAACAGGTCTTCTTCTTTCATGACCAACAGCTCGTCGCCGTCGACCTTGACGGTCTGGCCGCTGTACTTGCCGAACAAGACGCGGTCACCGACCTTGACGCTCAGGGCTTTGGTCTCGCCTTTGTCGTTGGTTTTGCCGGGGCCGACGGCCAGGACTTCACCTTGATCAGGCTTTTCTGCAGCGGAATCGGGGATCACGATGCCCGAGGCAGTTTTGGTTTCGCTTTCGACACGTTTGACGATCACGCGATCGCCCAAAGGACGCAGTTTCATGGAATCTCCTGGATTTGAAACAAGGGTTGAAAAACAAAGCGCACCACAAAGGGGTGGCACTGGGATCTGAGGAGGGCGCCTGTTAGCACTCAACTCCTTCGAGTGCTAATGATAAGGGCATTTGGATCGATTTCAAGCCCTGCAGGTCGTGGGGAGAATTTCACTGGTGGGTCGGGCGGTGCGTGTCGGCGTGGTGCGCATGTGTGCTGCCCAGCAGGTAGCCATAGACCAGGTCGGTGCTGACGTCCCCCTCAAACAGGTCGATTTTCTTGGCCAGATACAAGGGGCTGTTGGATGGCAGGTGGGCGCTGTTGTAGACCACGATGTGGGCGTTTTGCATCAGGTTGTCTTGCAGATGCATCGGGGCCGTGTGCAGCCATGGAATCCGGGCGTCGATGAAAAAAGCCCCGACGGTCTGGTGAATGCCCATCAAGTCCAGGGGGTGCGTGATGAGCTTGACCTGCTCCCAATGGGCCATCTTGTCGAGTGTGGGCGGCACGTGCTGGCTGTCGTGCAAAACACAAATCAGCAGGGACTCGGAGACCACGGGCAAGGTCTGAAAACCTTGTTGCTTGCAATACTGGGTGATGGAGGAGGACAAGATCCGGCGGTGCCCCCCTTGGGTGACAAAGGCTTTGAAGACCCCGTTTTCCACCATGCGCTGGATGGTGCCCACCGACAGACCCAGCATTTTGGCCGCTTGGCTGGTGCTGAAATAAGCTGGGTGGATGTTGCTGCTTTTCATCAAAAATTCCTCAAGAAAGCCAGACCAACGCAGGTTGGAAGTTTGGGGCTATTGGGATGTTATGAGCTGTTTTGTCATTACGGTCGGGCGTGAACCGGTAGTGCGGTGGGCAAAAACAGGTAGCACATACGGTCGGTTGGTCGGTGCGGCGCCTGGTCGGCATGGCGTGCCAAAAAGGTATGCCCAAAAGGTGCGCCAAAAGGGGTGCCCAAAGGGGTGCCAAAGTGGGCCAGGCACCGTGTTGTCGGTGCGCGGGTGAGTTCAGGGCAAAATCACCCCCCATGCTCAGTTGGTTCCGTTTCTTTTCTCGATGGCCTTTGTGGGCCCTGCACGCTCTGGGGAGCGTGGGGGGCTGGCTGGCTTGGTGCTTTTCAGGTCCGTACAGACAGCGGTTTTTGCACAACGCGCGTCAGGCGGGCCTGGGTTGGTGGGCTGTTTGGCGCGCTGTAGGGCAGGCAGGGCGCATGTCGGCCGAATTGCCGCGCTTGTGGCTGGGGCGCACGCCGAGCCTGAGTTGGGCCGATGACCGCGCCGCCGTGGCGGCTTATGCCAGCGGCCAAGGGGTGTTGTTTTTGACCCCGCACATGGGCTGTTTCGAGATCACGGCCCAGGCGCTGGCTGCGCGTTTTTCGGCGCAACACGGGCCATTGACGGTGTTGTACCGTCCTGCCCGCCACGCGGGTTTGGGCGAGGTCATGCGCTTGGCGCGGCAACGTCCGGGACTGGAGGCGGTGCCGACCACTCTGGCCGGTGTTCGCCAGATGATCAAGGCGCTGCGTTCGGGTCGGGCCGTGGGTTTGTTGCCCGATCAGGTGCCACCCGAGGGCATGGGGCAGTGGGCCCCGTTTTTTGGCCAACCCGCCTACACCATGACCTTGGCCGCGCGGCTGGCTTTGCAAACCGGCGCCCAGGTGGTGTTGATCTGGGGGGAGCGCTTGTCCTGGGGTCGCGGTTACCGTTTGCACTCGCAGCCTCTGGGGCATGACTTGTCGGACGATCTGGACACCGCGGTGGTGCAGATCAACCAGGCCATGGAGTCGCTGATTTTGCAGTGCCCATCGCAATACATCTGGGGCTATGCCCGCTACAAACATCCCCGGCAGGCCTGACCGGACCTGAAAACGCATGGTGAATTTGCTGATCGCTTTTTTGCGCCTGTTTGCAGGCCTGCCGCTGTCTTGGGTGAGGGCGGCAGGGCATGGGCTGGGTTGGTTGCTGTGGCATGTGGCGGGCAAGCGTCGCCGGATTGTGCTGGTCAATTTGCATAAGTGTCTGCCCGAGTGGCCCGCTGCCGAACGCGAGGCTTTGGCGTACCGGCATTTCATCGCCTTTGGCCAGTCGGTGATGGACCGTTCCTGGCTTTGGCACGCCCCCGAGGCGCTGGTGCGTCAGCGCCTGCGCTGGGTGGGTGATGTGCAGGCCTTGCGCGAGCCGGGTCCCTTGGTGATGTTTGCGCCCCATTTTGTCGGCCTGGATGCAGGGGGTATGGCCGTGTCGCTTGATGTGCCTGGTCCGGTGGCGTTCATTTTTGTCGGGCAGTCGCGTCCAGCCGTGGAGGCCTGGGTGCGCCAGGGCCGCGAGCGTTCAGGCAATGTGCGCCCTTATTTTCGGCACCAGGGCATGCGCCAGATCTTGGCTGGCATCAAGAAGGGCGAGCCTTTGCACCTGTCGCCCGACATGGATTTTGGCCGCACCGAGTCGATTTTTGTGCCTTTCATGGGGGTCGAGAAGGCGGCCACCGTGCCTTCGCTGTCGCGCTTGTCCAAGGTGGTGGGCGCCCGGGTGGTGCCTGTGGTCACGCGCATGACGCCGGCGGGCTACGACATCGAGGTGCATGCGCCGCTGGCCGATTTCCCCAGCGCCGATCTGGCCCAAGACACCGCCCGCATGAACCGTCTGCTGGCCGATTGGGTGCAGACCATGCCCGAGCAGTATTACTGGGTGCACAAACGCTTCAAGACCCGGCCTGAAGGCGAGGCCGGTTTTTATTGAGGCTGGGGCTTTGTCACCCGGTGTGGCCGATTCGGCTCACTCGTCGAGTGCTTCGGGTTCTTCTTCGGGGGGCTCGGCCGGGGCGGCAGCGGTGGCTGCCGTGTCTTTGGCCGGGTGCGTCCAGTCCCACAGCAGTTGGGCCACTTCGTCCACGCCTTGTTTTTTCAAGGCCGAAAACAACTTCACCTCGCCGCCGCCGGCTTGCAGCCGTGCGATCGACAGGGCTTTGGCCTGCTCGGCACGGGTCAGCTTGTCGGCCTTGGTGAGGATGATCAAAAACTTCAGGCCCTGTTCCACCCGGGGGCGGATGACTTCGAGCAGGATGTCGTCCAGCTCAGTCAGGCCGTGGCGCGGGTCGCACATCATGACGATCCCCGTCAGGTTCTCGCGGCTGACCAGGTAATTGGCCATGACTTGTTGCCAGCGCAGTTTGTCCATCTTGGCCACCGCGGCGTAACCGTAGCCAGGCAAATCGGCCAGCACGGCGTCGGTGATGCCCTGTTTGCCCAGGGCAAACAGGTTGATGTGCTGGGTGCGCCCCGGCTTTTTGGAGGCAAATGCCAGCTGCTTTTTTTGCGTTAGGGTGTTGATGCAGGTGGATTTGCCTGCGTTGGAGCGGCCCACAAAGGCAATTTCAGGCGTGTCCATCGCGGGCAAATGGTGCAGTTGCGCGGCGGTGGTCAAAAAACGGGCGGTGTGCATCCAGCCCATGGGTGTGACCACGGGGGGGGGGGCGGCCCAGCTTGGGACGAGGGAGGGGAAACGCGGGGGCTGGAGCTCATAAATCGGGGGGCCTTGGGTCGTCAGGAAACTGACGCAGACCTCATTGTAGAATCCTTGGGTTTTGCGCCCATTCTTCCAACTTTTGGACGACGACCATGAAGTCAATTGTTTCTCTCCTGATGTCCGCCACTTTGTCTGCTTTCGTGGCGGGTTCTGCATTGGCTGCTGGCCCTGCACCGGCAGCGGCCAAACCCGATCTGGCCAAAGGCGAGGCCGCGTTTGCCATGTGTGTGGCCTGCCACGCCGCAGACGGTAACTCGACCACCCCGGTCAACCCCAAGCTGTCGCAGCAACACCCTGAATACCTGGTCAAGCAATTGCAAGAATTCAAATCGGGCAAGCGTGCCAACGCCGTGATGAGCGGCATGGTGGCCGGCTTGAGCGATGCCGACATGCGCAACATCGCTTATTGGCTCGCCTCCAAGCCCGCCAAGCCTGGTTTTGCCAAAGACAAAGACACGGTGGCTTTGGGTGAGCGCATTTACCGTGGCGGCATCCCAGACCGTCAGATCGCCGCTTGCGCCAGCTGCCATTCACCCAACGGTGCGGGCATGCCTGCCCAGTACCCCCGCATGTCGGGTCAGCATGCCGACTACACCGCGGCCCAGTTGGTGCAGTTCCGTGATGGCGTTCGCAAGAACAGCGCCCAGATGGCCCAGGTCGCCGCCAAGATGAACGACCGCGAAATCAAGGCCGTGTCCGACTACATGGCTGGCCTGCGTTGAGTGGCCCCTGGCCCCGGCACCCGCAAGGCAATCCCTTGGGTGCCAGGGGTCTTCAGCCAGCCTTCAGCCAGCCTTCAGCTGGCTGCGCCACAATCGGGCTCCCCGGCTGTGAAGCGAAAATCAAGGTCGGATTTCCGGCCTTTTTTATTGGTGGCGGGCCCTTGGCCCGCTTTTGTTTGCCTGTGAACACCTTTTCACCATGACGCCTGTTGCCTTCAGCCCTGAATCTGAACATGGCTCGCCCCGCAGGGATGCTGTGCTGGAGTTGCTGTCGTCGATGCGGTTTGCGATCTCGCTGCTGACCCTCATTTGCATTGCTTCGGTCATTGGCACGGTGCTCAAGCAAAACGAACCAGCCACCAATTACGTCAACCAGTTCGGGCCGTTTTGGGCCGAAGTCTTTGCCACGCTGAAACTCCATGCGGTGTACAGCGCATGGTGGTTTTTATTGATTTTGGCGTTCCTGGTGCTCAGCACCAGCTTGTGCATTGCGCGCAACACGCCCAAGATCCTGGCCGATCTCAAGACGTACAAGGAAAACATCCGCGAACACAGCCTGAAAGCCTTTCACCACAAGGCGGAAGGCCGTTTGGACGACGCGCCCGAAGCGGCGGCCCAACGTTTGGGGCAGTTGCTGGCAACCGGCGGCTGGAAGGTGCGCCTGCAGTCACGCGACACGCCACAAGGCACGGGCTGGATGGTGGCGGCCAAAACGGGTGCAGCCAACAAGATCGGCTACATCGCGGCGCATTCGGCCATTGTGCTGGTGTGTGTGGGGGGCTTGCTCGATGGCGACCTGATGGTGCGCGCCCAGATGTGGTTTGGCGGCAAGGCCGTTTACAGCGGTGGCGGGCTGATTGTGGATGTGCCTGCGCAGCACCGTCTGTCGGAACGCAACCCGGCTTTCAGGGGCAATCTGATGGTGGCCGAAGACACCGCCTCCAGCACGGCGATTTTGAGCCAGTCCAGCGGCATCTTGCTGCAAGAGTTGCCCTTTGCCATCGAGCTCAAGAAGTTCATTGTCGAGTACTACTCGACCGGCATGCCCAAGTTGTTCGCCAGCGACATCGTGATCCACGACAAAGCCACGGGCGAGAAAAAAGAAGCCCGTGTCGAGGTCAACCACCCGGTCAGCCACCGGGGCATCGAAATTTACCAATCCAGCTTTGATGACGGTGGCTCCAGCGTCAAGCTGCAAGCCGTGCCCATGGCGGCAGCCACACGCCCCTTTGAGGTGGACGGCACGATCGGCGGCAGCACCGAGCTGAGCAATGGCCCTGAAAAAATGAGCCTCGAATTCACCGGCCTGCGCGTGATCAACGTGGAAAACATGGCCGGCAATGGCGCACAGGGGCAGGGCGTGGATGTGCGCAAGGTGGACTTGCGCAGCGCCATCGACCAGCGCATGGGCGCGGGCCACAAAACCACCGAGACCAAAGAGTTGCGCAACGTCGGCCCGAGCGTGAGTTACAAGCTGCGCGATGCGGCCGGCCAGGCCCGTGAATACAACAACTACATGCTGCCCGTGGACGCGGGCGATGGCGTGCCAGTGTTTTTGCTGGGCATGCGCGAGAACCCGGGCGAGCCTTACCGCTACCTGCGCCCGCCCGCCGATGAACAGGGCCAACTGGACGGTTTTTTGCGTTTGCGCACCGCCTTGGGTGATGCGGGTCTGCGCGAGCGTGCGGTGCAACGTTATGCCCGCAAAGCGGTGGACCCGAAGCGCCCCGAGTTGACCCAGCAGCTGGCCGATTCGGCCGCCCGTGCTTTGGGCCTGTTCGCGGGGCAGGAAGAGGTCAAAGGCAAGAAGGTGGCGGGCTTGCAGGCGCTGGCCGACTTTCTGGAGGTCCATGTTCCCGAGGCCGAGCGTGCGCGTGCCGGCGAGATGTTTGTGCGCATTTTGAACGGCACCTTGCTGGAGCTGGACGCGGTCGCGCGTGAGCAAGCCAGGGTCAAGCCCTTGCCCGCAGACAAGGTGGCCGGCTTCATGTCGCAAGCGGTGTTGGCGCTGTCCGATGCGCCGTTCTATCCCGCGCCCATGGCCTTCTTGCTGAAAGACTTCAAGCAGGTGCAGGCCAGCGTGTTCCAAGTGGCCAGAGCCCCGGGCAAGAACGTGGTTTATCTGGGCTGCTTTTTCCTGATCGTGGGTGTTTTTGCGATGCTGTATGTGCGTGAGCGCCGTTTGTGGGTGTGGCTGGCACCACAGGCTGGCGGGTCGCAGGCGACCTTGGCCCTGTCGTCCAACCGCAAAACCATGGATGTGGACCGTGAATTTGAGCAATTGAAGGCCCGATTGCTGGCTTCTTCCGAGAAAAACCAATGATGACTACTGTGACTTTGAACCCCGGTTATTTTTCTCGCCGCAGTGTGCTCGATTGGGGCTTTGCCGTGCTGGCACTGATGGGCATGGTGTTGGCCTTCAGCCGTTACAGCCAGGCGATGGACGTGTACGAGCAAGGCATCTTGGTGGCCAGCGTGCCTGCGGCCGTGGCCTTGGCCTGGTTCTGGCGCCCTCTGCGCACACTGATGCTGGTGGTCGCCGGTTTGTCCTTGTTTGCCATCAATGCCTACCAAGGGGATCTGGCCCGTGCCGAACAGGTGTTCTGGCTCAAGTATTTCCTGTCCAGCCAATCCGCCATTTTGTGGATGAGCATGGTCTTTTTCATCAGCACCGTGTTTTATTGGGCAGGCATGTTCATTCGCGGGCAGGGTGACACGCTGGAAACCCTGGGCAGCCGCATGGCCTGGGTGGGTGTGGCGTTGGCCCTCATTGGCACCATGGTGCGCTGGTACGAGAGTTATCTGATCGGGGCCGATGTCGGGCACATTCCGGTCAGCAACCTGTACGAAGTGTTCGTCATGTTTTGCTGGATGACGGCGGGTTTTTACCTGTACTACGAAGACCATTACCGCACCCGCGCCCTGGGGTCTTTTGTCATGCTGGTGGTGAGCGCAGCGGTGGGCTTTTTGCTTTGGTACACCCTGGTGCGCGAGGCGCATGCCATTCAACCCCTGGTGCCCGCCCTCAAAAGCTGGTGGATGAAGCTGCATGTGCCTGCCAACTTCATCGGTTACGGCACCTTTGCGCTGGCCGCGATGGTGGCGTTTGCCTTCTTGATCAAGCAAACGGCGGGTGAAACCCGTTGGTACAAGCTCGCGCCCCTGTGGCTGTTGGGCATTGTCTTGTGTTTTGAACCCGTGGTCTTTCGCAAGTCACCCACCGCAGGCGGCAATGCCTACTGGATGGTTTATTTTGGCCTGTCTGCCCTGATCGTGGCGGGCATTTTGCTGGGCCGCCGCCGCATCGCAGAGCGACTCCCGTCGCTCGAGGTGCTGGACGATGTGATGTACAAATCCATCGCGGTGGGGTTTGCTTTTTTCACCATCGCCACGGTCTTGGGGGCCTTGTGGGCTGCCGAGGCCTGGGGGGGCTACTGGAGCTGGGACCCGAAAGAAACTTGGGCCCTGATCGTGTGGCTCAACTACGCCGCCTGGCTGCACATGCGCCTGATGAAAGGCCTGCGTGGCACGGTGGCCGCCTGGTGGGCCTTGATGGGGCTGGCCGTCACCACCTTTGCTTTCCTGGGCGTGAACATGTTCCTGAGCGGCTTGCACAGCTACGGCACCTTGTAAAGACCGCGGAGGTGTAACTTGTTGGCCGGGTCTGGCGAATTGTTCAAGGTCTTCATCTCGTTCGATTTTTGTACCAAGGGGCTCACATGCGCAATGACACCGGCCGATCAGGCTTCATCCACCCCGTTCCCAGTGAGATCACGCCCGAGGCGATTTACCAAACGCGCCGGCATGTCATTCGCAGCCTGGCCGCAGGTTCGGCCGGCATGGCCTTGACGGCCTGGGGCCTGCGCGAGGCCCATGCGCAAACGCCGCGTGCGGGCCAGTTGGCGCCGCTGGCTGCGGTGCCTTCTGCGGTGCCGGGTGCGCTCAACATGGACAGGCTGACGGCCTACAAAGACGCCACTGGCTACAACAACTTTTACGAATTCGGCACCGACAAGGGCGACCCCGCCAAGCGCGCCCACACCCTGGTCACCCAGCCCTGGACGGTGGAGATCGAAGGCTTGGTTAAAAAGCCAGGCCGCGTGAATTTGGAAGACCTCATGAAATGGGGTGCCATGGAAGAGCGCATTTACCGCCTGCGTTGTGTGGAAGGCTGGTCGATGGTGATCCCCTGGATCGGGTATTCGCTGGCCAACCTGATCAAGCGCGTGGAACCCCAACCCGGGGCCAAGTTTGTGGAGTTTGTGACCCAGGCCGACCCCAAGACCATGCCCGGCTTGCGGGGCGGAGCCCTGGATTGGCCGTATGTCGAGGCTTTGCGCATGGACGAAGCCATGCACCCGCTGACCCTGCTGGCTTTTGGCATGTATGGCGAAGTCATGCCCAAGCAAAATGGCGCACCCTTGCGCCTGGTGGTGCCGTGGAAATACGGCTTCAAAAGCG
The DNA here is from genome assembly GCA_919902775.1 of Burkholderiaceae bacterium. Taxonomy (GTDB): domain Bacteria; phylum Pseudomonadota; class Gammaproteobacteria; order Burkholderiales; family Burkholderiaceae_C; genus Limnohabitans_A. Next base: position 176,203 of record CAKKRJ010000012.1, on the reverse strand, counting down.
GCAAAAGCCTGGTCAAGATCCGCTTCACCGACAAACAACCCGTGTCTTCCTGGGAAAAAGCTGCGCCGCAAGAGTACGGCTTTTATTCCAATGTGAACCCCTTGGTGGACCACCCCCGCTGGAGCCAGGCCACCGAGCGGCGCATTGGCGAAGACGGCTTGCTGGCCAAAAAGCGCAAGACGCTGATGTTCAACGGCTATGAAGCGCAAGTGGGTCAGCTGTATGCGGGCATGGACCTGAAAAAATTCTTCTGATGCCCTGGCTGGGCTGGGAGGCGATCACATGAGGGCTGCGCTGCGTCATCCGGCCTCTTGGTGGCTTTTGCTGGCGGTGGGTCTGCTGCCGCTGGTTTGGCTGCTCGCACAAGCTTTGCAAGACCAATTGGGGGCCAATCCTGCAGAAGCACTGATCCGCGCCTTGGGGGACTGGACGCTGCGCAGCCTGTGCGTGGTGTTGGCGGTGACGCCTTTGCGCACCTGGCTGGGCTGGCCCGAACTGCTGCGTTTTCGGCGCATGCTGGGCTTGTTGTGCTTTGGCTACGCGTGTTTGCACTTGCTTGGCTACGCCTGGTTTGACTTGGGCTTTGAAGGGGCTGAGATGGTTCGAGACATCGTCAAACGCCCTTTCATCTTGGTGGGGTTCACCGCCTTTGTCATCTTGGTGGCACTGGCCGCCACCTCCTCCAACCGTGCTGTGCGGTGGCTGGGCGGCAAGCGCTGGCAATGGCTGCACAAAAGCGTCTACGCGGTGGCGGTGCTGGCCATCCTGCATTTTTGGTGGATGCGTGCGGGCAAGCAAGACTTCGCCGAGGTGTGGGTCTATGCCGGGCTGCTGGCGATCTTGCTGGGCTGGCGGGTGGTGAGAAAGCTGCAAAGGCGGTGAGACCGCACATGGCCTTTTTGGGGTGGGCTATTTGGCGTTGATTTCCATCTTCTCTGTCACCATCTTCGTGGTGTGTTGATGAGGAAAGATGACCATGAAGATGACCGTGAAAAGGAGGCTGACGTCACTGTGGGTGACCGTGGCCTTGTGCCTGGGTGGGCTGCTGGCCACTTGGGTTTTTGTTCCCTATATCCATGGGATGTCACACCAGATTGAAACGCAGGTGCTGATCCATGCGCCTGCTGAACGCGTGTGGTCGGTGTTGCTTGATTTTCCCGGACATGCCCAGTGGAATCCGTTCATCCGTCACATCGGGGGGCGGGCCGAGGTCGGTGGAAAACTGAACATCCAAATTCAACCCGTCGGTGGCCGTGAGATGGCTTTTTCGCCGACTGTGCTGGTGGCGCAGCCCCTGGAAGAGTTCCGTTGGAAAGGCCAGTTCATCATGCCCGGATTGTTTGATGGCGAGCATTATTTCTTGCTTCGACCCGATGGTGCTGGGGGCGTTTTATGGGTTCATGGCGAAAAATTTTCAGGCCTGCTGGTGCCGTTCTTCAGGTCATCGCTGGAGACAGGAACCCGCGCTGGTTTTCAGGCCATGAATGAAGCGCTGCGCCAAATTTCAGAGCGGCGCTGATCCGGGGGGCAAAGTCCATGGCCCGGGCTGCCGGGCCTTCAGCGCGTCATTCAGACCAGTTGTTCCAGCGCAAAGGTGTCAAACGCCGATTCGCGCTGGCGGATCAAATGGGCTTTGGCACCGTCAACCAAGATCTCGGCCGCGCGGCCTCGGGTGTTGTAGTTGCTGGCCATGCTCATGCAATATGCGCCGGCCGACAACACGGCCAGGGTGTCGCCCGCCTGCACCAATAACTGGCGGTCGCGGCCGATCCAGTCGCCGCTTTCGCACACCGGGCCGACGATGTCGTACAGCGTGCCCTGTCCTGTTGCATCGCCTGTGCGTGGCGTCACAGGCACGATCTGGTGGAAGGCTTGGTACATCGCCGGGCGCGGCAGGTCGTTCATGGCGGCATCGACAATGCAGAAGTTCTTTTGTTCACCCGGTTTCAGGTACAGCACTTCGGTCAGGCACACGCCTGCGTTGCCCACCAACGAACGGCCGGGCTCGATCATGAGCTGGCGCTGGCCGTAGCCGCGTGCATCCAGCTTGGCCAACAGTTGTGTCCACAGTACATCGGCTTCGGGCGGTGTATCGCCGTTGTAGTTGATGCCCAGACCGCCACCAAAGTCGATGTGGTGGATGGCGATGCCGGCGGCTTCGATGTCGGCCACCAGATCGAGCACGCGGTCCATGGCGTCCAGATAAGGCGTGACTTCGGTGATTTGCGAGCCGATGTGGCAATCGATGCCCACCACCTTCAGGCCCGGCAGGCTGGCTGCATGGCGGTAAGCGCGCAGGGCGTCTTCGTGCGCGATGCCGAATTTGTTGCCTTTGAGCCCGGTCGAGATGTAGGGGTGGGTCTTGGCATCCACGTTGGGGTTGACGCGCAAGCTGATGGGCGCTTGCGTGCCCAAACCGGTAGCCACTTCGCTCAGCACGTCCAGCTCGGCTTCGCTTTCCACGTTGAAGCAACCAATGCCCACTTGCAGGGCTTGTTTCATTTCGGCGCGGGTTTTGCCCACACCCGAAAAAATCACCTTGGAAGGGTCGGCACCCGCAGCCAGTACGCGGGCCAGTTCACCGCCCGAGACGGTGTCAAAACCACAACCGGCCTCGGCAAAAACTTGCAGCACGGCCAGGGTGGAGTTGGCTTTCATGGCGTAGCAAATCTGCGCCTTGCGCCCGGCAAAACCCCGCTGGTAGGCGGCCAGCGCCGACAACATGGCCGCCTTGGAGTAGACGAACAAGGGTGTGCCGTGTGCATGGGCCAAGTCGGACAGGCGCACGCCCTCAACCATGAGTTGGTCGCCTGCATAGGCGATGTGGGGCTGGCCAGGCAGGCCTTGGGGGGTGGCAGGTGCGTTCATGGAGATGGGGCTGTGGTTGCCGCAGGTGCAGTCTGGGGGGCCGATGTTTCGGTGGTGGTGTCGGGGGTGCGGGTGGGCGTTGCGGGGGCGCTGGACGCCGGCCGGGCGGGCCAGGGCTTGAGCGTTTCAGGCAAGGTGGCCCGTCCGGCCGATTCGGGGGTGTTGGGCAAAAACAGGGGGCCTTTTTGGCCACAAGCGCTCAACATCGCCGCACTGCCGACAAGGGCATGCGCCGTGACTAGAATCTTCAATACCTTCAACATGCAGCGATTGTAATGACCGACCTTGAATTTCTGGACCAAGCTGAACGCCTGCTGTCGGGCGTGGAGATCAGCAGCGATCGCCTGAACGACAACACCGACGCCGATATCGACAACCAGCGCGTGGGGGGCATGGTCACGCTCACCTTTCCCAACCGCAGCCAGATCGTGATCAACTTGCAAAAGCCCCTGCACGAGGTGTGGCTGGCCGCGCGCTGCGGTGGTTTTCACTACAAGTTTGACGGTGTGCAGTGGATGGACACCAAAGGCCAGGGCGAGTTCTGGGACAGCTTGTCGCGCTACGCGTCAGAGCAGGCTGGCCAAAGCCTGTTGTTCACGCCCTGACCCACCCGGAAAGGGCTGGCGGCATTCGCGCTCCCACTAGGGTTCGACGGTCTTTGTGGGAGGCCGCCCCTGCGGCCGAATGCATTCGCGCGCAGGGGCGCGCTCCCACAAGGCGGTGGTTCTTACAAGCTCAGTTCCGGAACAAATCCAGAATGCGGTTGCGTTCTTCAGCAGGGGGCAAGGCGCTGGGGTTTTTGTCCGAGCCATCGCCCCCCGTGCCCAATGTGCCGATGCCGCCGCCCCTGGCGTATTCCTCGTACAGCCAGTCTCCACCGACATGGACCAAGCCTTCGGCGACGGCGGGCTCTGATACGGGGATGCCGCGCAAAGCCGTTTCCATGAAACTGATCCAGACCGGCAAGCTCAGGCCGCCGCCGGTTTCACGGTCGCCCAGCTTGCGCGGGGTGTCGTAACCGATCCAGACCACGGCGGCCAAGTTTTGCTGATAACCCGCAAACCAGGCGTCCATGGCATCGTTGGTGGTGCCGGTTTTGCCGTAAATGTCCGGGCGTTTGAGCGTGGCCTGGGCGCGTGCGGCCGTGCCTGAACGCGTGACCTCTTGCAGCAAACTGGTCATGACATAGGCATTGCGTGCCGGGATGGCGGGTGTCTCGCCCAGTTGTGTCACCGCCGGGCTGTCCACCAGGACCCGGTCCTTGAAGTCGGTGATGCGGTTGATCAGGTGCGGTTGCACCCGGTAACCGCCGTTGGCAAACACCGAATAGCCCGTGGCCATTTGCATGGGCGTGACCGAACCCGCACCCAGCGCCATCGTCAGGTAGGCGGGGTGCTTGTCTTCGTCAAAGCCAAAACGGGTGATCCACTCCTGGGCCGGACGCGCGCCCACCGCCTGCAACACCCGGATCGACACCATGTTCTTGGACTTGGCCAGACCGGTGCGCAAGCTCATGGGGCCGTCAAATTTTCCGTCGTAGTTTTTGGGTTCCCAAGGCTGGCCGCCAGTGACGCCGCTGTCAAAAAACAAAGGCGCATCGTTGACCACGGTGGCGGGTGTGAAGCCTTTTTCCAGCGCAGCCGAGTAGATGAAGGGTTTGAAACTCGAACCTGGCTGGCGCCAGGCTTGCGTCACATGGTTGAACTTGTTTTTGGCAAAGTCAAAGCCACCGACCAAAGCCCGGATCGCGCCCGTTTGGGGGGTGAGCGCGACCAGCGCGCCTTCCACTTCGGGCAGCTGGGTGATTTCCCAAGCCCCTTTGGGGGTTTGTGTGATGCGGATCAGGGCGCCTTTGCGCACTTGCTTGGCGGGCGGTGTTTTGTCCGACAAGCCCGATTGCGCGGGCTTGAGGCCGTCGCCTGTGATGCTGATTTGCTCCCCGTTTTGGCGAATCACCACCACTTTGCGGGGGGACGCTTCCAGGACCACGGCCGACAACACATCGCCGTTGTCCGGATGTTCTTCCAGCGCGTCGTCGATCGCGTCTTCCATCTTTTTCGGATCGGCGGGCAGGTCGATGAACTTCTCGGGGCCCCGGTAAATCTGGCGGCGTTCAAAGTCCATGATGCCCTGACGCAGGGCTTTGTAGGCCGCCATCTGTTCGGTGGATTGCACGGTGGTGTACACGTTCAGGCCGCGGGTGTAGGTGTCCTGGCCATATTGGGCAAAGACCATTTGCCGCACCGTTTCGGCCACATATTCGGCATGCAGGATTTTCTTGTCGGCCGCCGAGCGCAGCTTGAGTGGTTCGGCTTTGGCCGCTTTGGCCTGGACGGCGGTGATGTAGTTGTTGTCCTCCATCCGCTCGATGATGTAGAGCTGGCGTGACCGGGCGCGCTTTGGGTTGCTGATCGGGTTGTAGGCCGAGGGCGCTTTGGGCAGACCGGCCAGCATCGCGGCTTCGGCGATGGTGATGTCCTTGAGCGGTTTGCCAAAATAGGTTTCTGCGGCAGAGGCAAAACCATAGGCCCGGTTGCCCAGAAAAATCTGGTTCATGTAGATCTCAAGGATCTGGTCCTTGGTCAGCATGTGTTCGAGCTTGTAGGTCAGCAAAATTTCATAGATTTTGCGGGTGTAGGTTTTCTCGGAAGACAGGTACACGTTGCGCGCCACCTGCATGGTGATGGTCGATGCGCCCTGGCTTTTCATGCGGCCCACGTTGGCGATGCCCGCCCGCAAAATGCCCAGATAGTCCACGCCACCGTGTTGGTAAAAACGGTTGTCTTCGATCGACAAAACCGCATCTTTCATCACCTGTGGAATGTCCTTGATGGGCGTGAGGTTGCGGCGCTCTTCGCCGAATTCACCCATCAACTGGCCATCTTCGGTGAACACCCGCAGGGGCAACTTGGGCTTGTAGTCGGCCAAGTCGGAAATGTCAGGCAGGTTGGGATAGGCGATCACCATGGCGACCCCCACCACCATCAGGATGGACACCAGCCCGGCAGCGGCGAGGCCCACGGCCCACACGGCCAATGTCGTGACCCATGACAGGGCGCTGGATGCAGGTGCCCGATTTTTTGGGTGTTGCTTTTCTGGAGATGCGGTGTCTTTGGTGGGCATAAGTCAGCTGGTGGGGCAGCCAACAAGGTGCGGGCCGCGGGCCATTATAAAAATCCTGGCTTGGTCGAGTGGATATTTTGTGTGTTTTATTGAATTATTTGGTTTTAAAAAATTGTCGAAGACGCTGATCCATGTTACAAAACCTTCCCATGCAGGCCATTCAGGCCGCGATCAAAGAGGCTCGGCATGCAAGCATTGGCGCAGTGGTGGCGACGGTGGACTCGGGGTTCGGTGCGGCATGCATGGGGCTTGGCGCCACAAGCAGGGGCCTGGGCTTTGGTCGGGTTGGCACGGCAAAACGCCCACCTGGCCCAGGTGCACACCTTGGCCTCTTTGCAGGCTCCGGTGGGTCAGGACGCTTCTGATCCGAGTTGGTTGAGCCTGCATTTGCGCCAGAACGGGCGTGCAAGTGGCCAGTCTTACCGGCTGAACATGGCCTTGCCGGGTGCGCAATTGCAGGAGGGCTACATCGATTTCCCTGCGGACTTCCCCCAAGAGGACTGGCAGTACGAGGTGCAACTGGAGGTGTCACAGGCGCTGCAGTTGTCCACCGATGAGGTGAATTTCGATTTTGAGCCTACGCCATCGACCGGTGGCTTGGTGCAGCGTGTGCATTGGATGGGTTGCGCGCAGGCCCTGTTGACCGAGTTCAAAAGCTGCACCCGCGCTGCGGGGTGGCGCTTGGCCGCCGTCGAGTCCGAAACCCAGGCGGCGCAACGTGGGCTGCGTGCTTTGCAGGGTGGTGTGGCCAGCTTGCTGACCCAACCGCCGCAAGACTGGCAGTTTCGCTTCAATGACCTGGGCCGTTCGGTCCCCCCGCCGGAACAGGTCAACGCGCCTGCGGATTCGGAAGAGACCATCGAAGAGGCCCTGAGGCAAGTCATGACCACGCCAGCAGGCCCCCGTTTGGTGGCCTCGGGTTTGGCGCTGAGGGCTTGGCAGTGATGCGCCCACTCAATTTGCTGAATTACCCGAGCCTGGACCGGCAGCGCAGAGCGTTTCACCGCTGGTGGAGTGGGTTGGTCGGCTTGCTTTTAGGCGGCGCACTGGCTTGGGCGTGGCAGCAATGGTTGGTGCTGGAGACGGCTCGGTTGCAGCAGGTCCAAAGCCATTTGGAGGAGGCTTGGGCCAGGCGCACGCAGCGTGACCAGGAAGCCGGTCGCCACCAAACTCAAATGCGCTGGCAAGCCGAACAAGCGGGGCATTTGCAGCAGATCGTGGCGCACCAGAAGGCCTGGATGGCTTTGCACAAGGCTTTGCAACAAGAGGCCGAGACACAAGACCTTCGGCTGGTGCGCTTGCAAGCGGAGGCCGGCAGCCTCGAGTTGCACGGCGCGATGGCCCGTTTCGATGCCATGGACGACGCCAGGCAAGGTTTGTCAGACCAACTGGCGCAAGTTTTTGCGTTGACGAGCATGGCAGTCGGCGCCTCGGACGAAGTGAATTTCGTCTGGCAAGCCACCTGGCCTGCAGCGCAAGGCGGTTTGTGGACATCACCCGTACGCCCCAGGACAGCCAAGCCATGACGCAGGATGCCAACCCCCCGAGCCCTGCGTTTGCGGTGCATGGGGGCGTCTTGCGCTGGCCCGCCCTGCAACGGCTGGCCGAACGCTGGCTGCGCCGGTGGGGGTTTGCACTGGCGGGCTTGGCGCTGGGCCTGTGGGGGGTGTGGTGGGCGCAGCCCGAAGTGCATGCGGACCATGCCCACGCCGAGCAGGCGGTGGCGCGCTTGCAGCAGCAATTGGCGGAGGGGCCCAAGACCTTGACGGGGTCTGCGGCCAAGCCAGAACCGCCGTCGGTGTCCGAAGTGCCAAGCCTGTTGGCCCGCTTGCCTGCCCTGTCACCGCACGGGCGCATCTGGACGGATTGGCAGCAGGTGTGGGCCGCGCATGGTTTGCGCCTGCAGTCTTTGCGCCCCCTACCGTCCCTACCGACCCTGTCGCCGACATCGTCTGCATCGCCCGGTGAGGCCGCCGCAGGGCGCAGCGCCGCAGTGCCCAGCCAGGCAGCTGCCTTGCGCGTGCTGGGGCGCTTTGAGGATTGGTCCAGGCTTTGGGCCGCATGTGCCATGACGGGGCCGGTGTGTTCGCTCGACCGAATCAGCGTGGCGGCCACGGACAAGCCCGGCGAAGTCCAGATCGATGCGGTGCTGCGTGTCTGGATGCGTCCCGGCGAGGGGGGTGAAGACCGTGCCAGTGCAAGTGCAAGTGCAAGTGCAAGTGCAAGTGCAAGCGGCTGGCCTGGGCAGATGCTTGTGCGCGATGTGGCCGAGATGGCACCCCGGTCTTCAGGCCGTGCGGGGGTGGCCCCGTTTGCTTTGGGCAACGAGAGGGCGGTGTCTTTGGCCGCTGCTGCTGCGGACGGTGTGGCGGGCGCTGTGGGTACTTTGGGGGCCTTGGATGCGGCGCCCCAGGCGGTTTGGCCTGAAGATCCCCGCCACTGGCCTTTGGCCCAGGTGCGTTTGGCAGGGCTTTGGCAACAAGGGGCGGATCGGCTGGCGATTTTGACGGCGGGAACGCGTTGGGCGCAGGTCAGCCTGGGGCAACGCGTCACGCTGGAGGGGCACCGGGTGGCGGCGATCACCGCAGACGGTGTGAGCCTGCGTCTGGCACAAGAGCCGCTGTTCAAGCTCGATTGGTTGGCTGAGCGCGGGGGCGAGCGCCCAAGAAGCGATCTTCAAAAAGACGACCTTCAAAAAGAAGATCCCCAAAAGGCGCGCCAACCAAGGAAGGGTGCATCGCGATGACTGGCTATAAAAAATACAGCGTTCAGGGCGGGTTGTGGCTGGCGGGCTGGTGCGTCGTCGGGGCCGCATGGGCCCAAACCACGGAAAGTCTGCCCGAGACCACCGCGCCTGCGGGCGGGCCTGCCGTGACGGCGGTTGGCCCGGTTCAGGCCATCGACGACAGGCCGATCAGCCTGAATTTCCAGAACATCGACATGAAAGCTTTGCTGCAGGTTTTTGCCGATTTTTCAGGTCAAAACATCGTGCCGACCGACAGCGTGACGGGCTTTGTGAGCGTGCGCCTGAACGACGTGCCATGGCAACAGGCCTTGAACATCGTTTTGCAATCGAAGGGGTTGGTGTCACGCCAGGAGGGGCGTGTGCTGTGGGTGGCGCCACAAGGCGAATGGGTGCTGCGTGAAAAAAAGCAGCGCGACGCCCAAGCCGCGCTGGAAGCGGTCAGCCCTTTGCAACTGCTGTCTTGGCGTTTGCAATATGCCCGGGCCACAGAAGTCGCCCAGCGTTTGCAGGGCGGTGCGGTGGGCAGCAGCGGCGGGCGCTGGTTGAGCGCCCGAGGCAGCGTGCTGGCCGAGCCCCGGACCAACCAGCTTTTCATCTCCGACCTGCCCGCCCGCTTGCAGGACCTGGAAAAAATGCTGACACAACTGGATGTGCCGGTGCGGCAGATCCTGATCGAGGCCCGGATCGTGGAGGCCGACGATCAGTTTGGCCAATCGCTCGGGGTGCGCTTGGGGGCGGGGCTTGCCGTGCCGCTGAAAGTGCAGGGCCGATCCAACACGCTGGCCGTTGGCGCCGCCAATCAGCCGGCAGCGGCGGGCACGGTGGCGGGCAATCAGGTCAACTTGCCCGCAAGTTTGGCCGGGCAAACGCTCAATGCCCCAGCCACGTTCGCGGTGTCGCTGTTCAATGCCGCGGCCGACCGTTTCATCAATGTGGAAATTTCCGCTTTGGAGGCGGCGGGTTTGGGCAAAGTGGTCTCGCGGCCCCGTGTGGTGACCGCCGACCAGACCAAGGCGCTGATTGAGCAGGGCACCGAGTTGCCCTACCAAACCGCAGCCGGCAACGGCGTGACCGTGATCTCGTTTCGCAAAGCCAACCTCAAGCTGGAGGTGACGCCTCAAATCACCCCCGATGGTTCGGTGGTGCTGGATGTGGACGTGAACCGCGACAGCGTGGGGCCATTGACCCCAGCCGGTTACGCCATCAACACCAAGCATGTGAAAACCCAGGTCAGGGTGGAAGACGGCGGCACGGTGGTGCTGGGGGGCATTTACGAAGAAACCGACCGCAACGACGAGGCCAAAGTGCCCGGTTTGGGGGATGTGCCCGGCTTGGGTTGGCTGTTCAAAAACCGCGACCAGACCAAGCGCAAAAGCGAGTTGCTGATTTTCTTGACGCCACGGGTGATGGCCGATGGCCAGGGTACGCAGCCACCCTGAGGCGGAGGCCGGGTGGGCGCATGAACCCCAGCCGTGTGGGCCAAAAGCGCCTGGGCGGGTCGAATACACTTGCAGGCTCTGAGCTGCTGGCCCTTTTTGTGCGGGGCCAAGCCGTTATTTCCCCTGTGAGAATTCTTTGAGCATCATCTTCGTGGGCCTACCGGGCTCGGGCAAAACCACCATTGGCAGGCAATTGGCGCGCCGATTGGGGGTGCCGTTTGTCGATTCAGACCATGTGATCGAGCACCGCCTGGGCTGCTCGATCCGGGAGTTCTTTGCGCGCGAAGGCGAGGACAGCTTTCGCGACGTGGAGCAGCAGGTGCTGGACGACCTGACCCAAACCCACGAAGGCGTGATCGCCACAGGCGGCGGGTCGGTCTTGCGCGAAGCCAATCGCCGCCATTTGCATGCACGTGGCCATGTGATTTACCTGCGTTCCACCCCCGAGGACGTGTTTCGCCGCGTGCGCCATGACACGGCGCGGCCCCTGTTGCAGGTGGACGATCCGCTGGGTCGCCTGCGCGCCCTGTATGAGGCACGCGACCCGCTTTACCGAGAAACCGCGCATTTCGTCATCGAAACCGGGCGCCCCTCGGTGGCGACGCTGGTCAACATGATCGTCATGCAGCTTGAGCTGGCCGGGCACTTGCCCCTGCGCGAAGCCGCTGCGCCTGCCGTCAAATCCTGACGCCATTGGTGTCGGCCACGCGGTCCCGCCCGCATCCGTGCAGCCAGCCTCTACACTTGGAGCCTATGTCCGAGACCACATTTCCCCTTGCCAAAGTCGCCATTTCGCTGGATGACCGCAGTTACGACATCCACATTGGCCAAGACCTGCTGAGCCGTTCCGACACTTGGGACCATTTGCCCAAGGCGCAGACGGCCATGATCGTGACCAACGAGACCATCGCCCCTTTGTACGAGGACGCGTTGCGCCGCGCCATCTGTCCGCACTACAAGCAGGTCCACACCGTGGTGCTGCCCGATGGCGAGGCCCACAAGAACTGGCAGACCCTGAACCTGATTTTTGACGCGCTGCTGTCCAAAGGCTGTGACCGCAAGACTGTGCTGTTTGCCTTGGGCGGCGGCGTGGTCGGTGACATGACCGGCTTTGCCGCCGCCAGCTACATGCGTGGCGTGCCCTTCGTTCAGGTGCCCACCACTTTGCTGTCGCAGGTGGATTCGTCGGTGGGCGGCAAGACCGCCATCAACCACCCGCTGGGCAAGAACATGATCGGGGCGTTTTACCAGCCCGTGCGGGTGGTTTGCGACCTGTCCACCTTGCGCACTTTGCCCGGGCGTGAACTGAGCGCCGGTTTGGCCGAAGTCATCAAATACGGCCCGATTGCCGACATGGCTTTCCTGGACTGGATCGAGTCGAACACCGATGCGCTGATGGCGCAAGACCCGGCAGTGCTGGCGCACGCCGTTCAACGCAGCTGCGAGATCAAGGCCTGGGTGGTCGGGCAAGACGAACGCGAGGCGGGCTTGCGCGCCATCCTCAATTTTGGCCACACCTTTGGCCACGCCATCGAAGCGGGGCTGGGCTTTGGCGTGTGGCTGCATGGCGAGGCGGTGGGCTGCGGCATGGTCATGGCCGCCGAGTTGTCGCACCGTCTGGGTCTGGTCGATGCCGCGTTGGTGGCCCGTCTCAAAGCGCTGATCGTGCGTGCCGGGTTGCCGGTGCGCGGCCCGGTCATTGACGCGGCGGACAACGCCGGCCATTACATCGATCACATGCGCCTGGACAAAAAATCCGTGGGCGGCGATATCCAGTTCGTTGTGCTCGACGGCCCCGGCAAAGCCACGGTGCGCGGCGCGCCAGACGCGATGGTGCGCGACGTGATCAACACCTGCTGCGCTTGAGTCCCATGCACGCCGAAGCTGGGGATTTGTTGCGCGGGGTGGCGTCCGCCGCGGCAGGCTGGGCGGATGTCTCTGCAGGCAGCTTGTCTGCCCTGGCCTGTGACCCTGCACGCAGCCGGGGCCGCCTGTTTGCCGAGCCGCCCGCACCCACGCGCAATGCCTACCAACGTGACCGTGACCGCATCGTGCACTCCACCGCGTTTCGGCGGCTGGTGTACAAAACCCAGGTGTTCTTGAACCACGAAGGCGATTTGTTTCGCACGCGGTTGACACATTCGCTGGAGGTGGCGCAGCTGGGCCGCTCCATCGCCCGCGCCCTGGGGCTGAACGAAGACCTGGTGGAGGCGGTGGCGCTGGCACACGATCTGGGCCACACGCCTTTTGGCCACGCCGGTCAAGATGCGCTGAACGAATGCATGGCCGGGCAAGGGGGCTTTGAGCACAACCTGCAAAGCCTGCGTGTGGTGGACCGGCTCGAAGAGCGTTACCCTGCATTTGACGGACTGAATCTGACTTTTGAAACCCGTGAAGGTGTCCTCAAACACTGCTCGCGGGCCCATGCCGAGCACCTGGAGCTGACCGAGCCGGGCGGGGTGGGGCGGCGTTTCATCGACCGCACCCAGCCCAGTCTGGAAGCACAGCTGTGCAACCTGGCGGACGCGATTGCCTACAACGCGCACGACATCGACGATGGCGTGCGCTCGGGTCTGATCAGCATGGGGCAGTTGATGGAGGTGGGCTTGTTTGCGCATTACCACCAGCAAGCACTGGACGACCACCCTGCGCTGGAGCACAAGCCGCGCCGTTTGTTGTATGAAACCATTCGCCGCATGCTGAGCGATCAGGTGTATGACGTGATTGACACAACCCGGCAAGCCGTGGCGCGGGCGGGGGTGCGCACGCTCGAGGATGTCCGGCAAGCCGGACCACTGGTGGCTTTCGGTGCCGACATGAAAGCGCGCAGCAGTGCATTGAAAAAGTTCCTTTTTGCCAGCCTGTACCGCCATCCTCAGGTCATGCACACCACCGGTCAGGCCCAGCAGGTGGTGCGTGAGTTGTTTGCGGCCTATGTGGACACGCCCGCCGAAATGTCGGCGGACTTTGCGGCCGCCACCGACCTGCAGCGCACGGTGGCTGACTACATTGCGGGCATGACCGACCGCTTTGCCCTGCGCGAGCACGAGCGCCTGACGGGCACGAGGTTGCTGTGAAGCGCGCCTGGCTGGTGGTCGCCGCAGGCGGCGTGGCGGCCTTGCAGGTGGGCAAGTTGCCGCCAGCCCTGCCCGCGCTGCAGGCCGAGCTGGGCTTGAGCCTGCTGGCCTCGGGTTTTTTGCTGTCCATGGTGCAGCTCGCGAGCTTGGGGCTGGCGGTGTTCATGGGGGTGTGGTCCGATGGCATGGGCCTCAAGCGCAGCATGGTGCGCGGCTTGCTCTTGCTGGCGCTGGCCAGCGCGGTCGGGGGTTTCGCGACATCGGTGCCCATGTTGCTCGCCTCCCGTGCGTTCGAGGGCTTGGGACTGATGCTGGTGGTTTTGCCGGCCCCTGCACTGATTCGTCGCCTGGTGCCGGCGCAACAGCTCGCCGGCATGCTGGGTGTGTGGGGCGCTTACATCCCCACGGGCACAGCGCTGACCCTGCTGCTGGGGCCGCTCTTCATCCCGGTCTGGGGCTGGGCGGCCTGGTGGTGGCTGTTCGCCTTGGTCTCGCTGGTCATGGCCTTGTGTTTGGCACGTGTGATCCCGGTCGACCCACCTGCGCAGGCGCCAGGACAGAGCGGCAGCGGCATGCGGCAGCGCCTGCGACGCACACTGGGCGCGCGTGGCCCCTGGCTGGTGGCTTTGAGTTTTTCCATGTATTCGGGCCAGTGGCTGGCGGTGATGGGCTTTTTGCCCTCGATTTACGCGCAAGCGGGTTTGTCGGGCGCGCAGCTGGGCATGCTGACGGCGCTGGTCGCTGCCGTGAACATGGGCGGCAACATGGCCTCGGGCCGCTTGCTGCAGCGCGCTTGGCGTCCGCGTTCGACTTTGTGGCTGGGCTTTGGCGCGATGGCGCTGGGCAGCACAGTCGCTTTTGCGGCCTTCACCGAAGGCTGGCCTTGGTGGCGTTTTGCCGGCATGCTGCTGTTCTCGGGTGTGGGCGGTCTGGTGCCCGGTACGCTGATTTTTCTGGCGGTGCGGCTGGCACCCGGCGAGCAGCAAGTGGCCTCCAGCGTGGGTTGGGTGCAGCAGCTTTCGGCCTTGGGCCAGTTCATCGGACCGCCCGTGGCCGCGGCCCTGGCTGCGCGTGCCGGCGGCTGGCAGCTCACGCCGCTGTTCACCGTGGGCTGTTGTCTGGGTGGCGTGCTGCTGGCGGTGTTGGCACAGCGCCAGCTCACGGCACAATCGAGGCATGACTGAACCATCTCAAGACTTGGCCATCGCCGACACCGTGCGCTGGCTCGAACGCGCCGTGATTGGGCTGAACCTGTGCCCTTTTGCCAAAGCACCGCACATCAAGGGCCAAATCCATCACGTCGTGAGCGAAGCCAAAGGCCTGGAAGGTCTGCGCGACGAACTCATCCAAGAGCTGCAAGCCCTGGTGCAGTGCACAGCCGAAGAGCGTGAGACCACGCTCTTGATCGTGCCGCACATGTTGCGCGATTTTCTGGAATTCAACGACTTTCTGGACGAAGCCGATGGCGTGCTGCAGGAATTGGACCTCGAAGGTGAATTCCAGGTGGCGAGCTTTCACCCCGATTTTCAGTTCGCAGGCACCGAGCCGGACGACATCACCAACCACACCAACCGCTCGCCCTACCCGACGCTGCACCTGATCCGCGAGGCCAGCATCGACCGCGCGGTGCAGGCCTTTCCCGAGGCTGAGATGATTTACGAAGCCAATATGGTGACCATGGAAAAGCTCGGGCATGAGGGCTGGAAAGCGCTGGACGTGGGGGCGACGCCATGAAAAAACGCCCATCGCCTGCGGCCCCTGCGCTGCCCCCCGAGGTGCGGCCCGGCCAGTCGATCGAACTGCTCCAGCAACTGCACATCCTCACGCGCGATGGCAAGCTGAACCAGGACTCCCGTCGCAAGCTCAAGCAGGTTTACCACCTGTTCCAATTCATCGAGAAACTGTTGTTGGAATTGCCCGCCAGCGACACCGGCCCCACGCTGGCCGACCACGGTGCGGGCAAGTCCTATCTGGGCTTCATCATTTACGACCTGTTTTTCAAGGCGCTGGGCCAAGGCACGATCTACGGCATTGAAACCCGCAGCGAACTGGTTGAGTCCTCACGCCAGTTGGCGCAGCGCCTGGGCTTTGAGCGCATGCGTTTTCTGAATGTGAGCGTGGCCGAATCCACCCAAAGCGACGAGTTGCCCGCGCAGATCGATGTGGTCACCGCGTTGCACGCCTGCGACACCGCCACCGACGACGCCATCGCCTTTGGTCTGCAAAAGAAAGCCAAATACATGGTGCTGGTGCCCTGCTGCCAGGCCGAATTGGCCCGGGCACTGAACCAGAACAAGGCGCTGAATTTGCAGCGCACGCCGCTGGCAGAAATGTGGCGCCACCCGCTGCACACGCGCGAAATCGGCAGCCAGTTGACCAATGTGCTGCGTTGCCTTTACCTCGAGTCGCAGGGCTACACGGTCACTGTGACCGAGCTGGTGGGTTGGGAACATTCGATGAAGAACGAATTGATTTTGGCCAAATACAGCGGGCAGAAAAAACGCAGCGCCGCCGAGCGACTGCAGGCTTTGCTGGCCGAATTTGGCCTGACGTCCTTGTTGGCGCAGCGCTACCCGCAGGTGCAAAGGGCCCAGGAGGCGACATGAAACTCTACTTGGCCGTGCCCACCCACAGCCACACGGTGACGGTGGAAACCGCGATCACCTTGCTCGAACTCACGCGGGTGCTGCCCCAGCGCGGCATGGCGGTGCAGACGGTGTTCCACAGCGCCTCGATGATCAGCCATTTGCGCAACACCATCGTGGCCGACTTTCTGGCCAGCGACGCGACCCACCTGTTCATGCTCGATGCCGACCAGGGCCTGCCGCCCGAGTTGGTACTGCGCATGCTCGACTGCGGTCACCCGCTGGTGGGGGCGCTCTACCCGCGCCGCAATTTCAGCTGGGCGCAGATCGATCTGGCCCAGGTGCCCCAAGCCGAGGCCCAGGCGCAAGCCGATGTGCTGCGACGCCAGGCCCAGCGTTTTGTGGGGGAGGTGTTGCTCGATGCGCAAGGGCAGCTGACGGTCATCCATGGCTTCGCACGGGCGCGCAGCATCGGTGGCGGCGCCATGCTGATTCGGCGCGAGGTGATCGAGCGCCTGTGCACGCATTACCCTGAGTTGCACGGCACGGGCTTCCCGGACGAGGACGAGAATCTGCCGCGCGCCGCGCACAACTGGGGCTTCTTCAACCCCCTGGTCAAACACCTGGATGGCCGTAACGCGGGCGAGGACGTGGGCTTTTGCCAGCGCTGGACCGACATGGGCGGTGAAATCTGGGCCGAAGTGATGACCGACACCGTGCATGTGGGGCGCCAGCCTGTCTCGGGCAACCTCTGGACCCACCTGCAACTGAGCAACGCCCTGGCGCCGGCAGCCGGGCTGCCCTGAAGCTGCAGGCGCTGTCAGTACAGCACGGCGACCGGCAGCCAGCTTCAGGCGTCACTCCGCCTCGATCTTGGCGTCGCGGATGGCTTTGGCCCATTTGGCGGTTTCGGCCTTGTTGCGCTGGGCCAGGGCCTCGGGTGTGCCGGGGGCGGTTTCAAAGCCAATGGCCGAAAACCTGTCCTGGATGTCCTTGTCGGTGGCGGCAGCGTTCAGAGCCTTGTTGAGTTTGGCGATCACATCGGCCGGGGTGCCTGCGGGCGCAAACAGAGCGAAGTAAGCGATCAGCTCGTAGTCCTTGAGACCCAGGGCCTCGTTGACGGTGGGCAGCTCGGGGATGGCTTTGGAGCGTTGCGCGGCTGTGACGGCCAGGCCACGGATCTTGCCGGCTTTGATCTGCGGCAGCATTACTGCGAAATCGGCGGTGAACAGATTCACCTGTCCGCCGATCAGGTCGGTCATGGCGGCCGGGCCACTCTTGTAGGGCACATGGGTCATCGTGACGCCGACCATGCTTTGCAGCATTTCGGTGGACAGGCGTTGCGAGGTGCTGGCGCTGGCAAAGGTCAGTTGCGTCGGTTTGCTTTTGGCCAGGGCCACCAGCTCTTTGAGGTTCTTGGCCGGCACTTCGTTGTTGACGGCCACGATCAGCGGCACCGAGCCGATGTAGCCAATCGGTGCGAATGCCGTGTCCTGGTCGTAGGGCAGTTTTTTCATCAGGCTCTTGAGGGCCGCGTTGGTGCTGTTGGTGCCCACCATGATGGTGTAGCCGTCAGGCGCTGACTTGGCCAGCGCGTCGGCGCCGAGCATGCCGCTCACACCGGCCTTGTTTTCGATGACGATGGGCTGGCCCAGCTGTTCTGACATTTTTTGCGCGAAGGCACGGCCAATCTGGTCGGTGGCGCTGCCGGCAGCAAAAGGCACGATGGCCTTGATGGGTTTGCTGGGGTAGGCCTGAGCGTGGGCTGTGCCGGTGAGGCTGAGCAGGGTGCTGAGGACAGTGCTGGCGAGCAGGGTGCGGCGAATGGTCATGATGCTCCTTGGGTGGATCTGTGGGTCGGGGCGGTTGCAGGGTGACATTATGAAGAGAAGCGCGCTCAGGGCGTGTCACGTGCGTGGTTAATTGGGCTCGTAATTGGGGTCGGATCCCGATTAAACTGGGGCAAACTTTGCTTCTTACGCCATGGCCCGCTTACCCCGCCTCACCGTTGCCGGTTACCCGCATCACGTCATCCAGCGCGGCAATGACCGCCAGGCCATCGTGCGAGACGATGCGGACCGCGAGCGTTTGTTGGCGCTGTGGCAAGCGCATGCGCAGACCTTCCAGGTGGCGATCCATGCTTACGTGATCATGGACAACCATTTCCATTTGCTGGTCACGCCCGAAACCGATGGGGGATTGCCGCAGATGATGCAGGCGGTGGGTCGGGCTTATGTGCGTTATTTCAATTTGCGGCACGGACGCACCGGCACGTTGTGGGAAGGGCGCTACCGCAGCAACCTGATTGAGAGTGAGCGCTATCTTTTGGCGTGCATGGTCTACATGGACCTGAATCCTGTGCGGGCGGGCATGGTGCAGCAACCTGCCGATTTCAAGTGGTCCAGCCATCGGCACTGTATTGGACAGGCCAGCGACAAATGGGTCACGCCGCATGCCCTGTTTTGGGGACTGGGCAACACGCCGTTCGCCCGTGAGGCGGCTTATGCCGAATTGGTTCAAACCGGTTTGGATGCTGCAACCAAGGCGCGACTGACCCAAAGCGCTTTGTCGGGGTGGGCCCTGGGATCGGTTGATTTTGTAGGCGAATTGCAGCAAGCCACGACGCGCAGGCTGGTGCCCGGCAAAGCTGGACGGCCTTTCAAGAAACCACTTGATTGAATCTGTCCCCTATTAATTTATGGTTTAACAAAAGCCTTAATTAATTGGGATCTGACCCCGATTAAATTTCTTGGCATGGATGCTGCTGTGCACTACACTCCTCGATCTGCGTAAAAACCCTTAGGAGTGCGCCATGACCACGGCAGCCGATAAAGAACATTTCCAATCCACCGGTCTGTATGACCCGGCCAATGAGCACGATGCTTGCGGTGTCGGCTTTGTGGCCCACATCAAGGGTCGCAAGACTCACGCCATCGTGACGCAGGCGCTCAAGATTCTTGAAAACCTGGACCACCGGGGTGCTGTGGGTGCCGACGCGCTCATGGGCGACGGTGCGGGCATCTTGATCCAGCTGCCGGACGCCTTGTACCGAGACGAAATGGCCAAGCAGGGCGTCAACTTGCCGCCGTTTGGCGAGTACGGCGTGGGCATGGTGTTTTTACCCAAAGAGCACGCTTCCCGCATGGCCTGCCAGCAAGAGCTGGAACGTGCCGTCAAGGCCGAAGGCCAAGTGGTGCTCGGCTGGCGCGATGTGCCGGTCAACCGCGACATGCCCATGTCGCCTCGCGTGCGCGAAAAAGAACCGGTCATGCGCCAGATCTTCATTGGCCGTGGCGCCGATGTGATCGTGCAGGACGCGCTCGAGCGCAAGCTGTACGTGATCCGCAAGACCGCCAGTGCCGCGATCCAGAACCTGCAGCTCAAGCACAGCATCGAGTACTACATCCCCAGCATGTCCAGCCGCACTGCGGTGTACAAGGGCTTGCTGCTGGCCGATCAGGTGGGCACCTATTACCTGGATCTGCAAGACGAGCGTTGCGTGTCGGCCCTGGGGCTGGTGCACCAGCGCTTCTCGACCAACACCTTCCCTGAGTGGCCATTGGCGCACCCGTACCGCTATGTGGCGCACAACGGCGAGATCAACACCGTCAAGGGCAACTACAACTGGATGAAGGCCCGTGAAGGCGTGATGTCTTCGCCCGTGCTGGCCGCCGACCTGCAAAAGCTCTACCCCATCAGCTTCGCCGGTCAGTCCGACACCGCCACTTTTGACAACTGCCTGGAACTGCTGACGATGGCGGGCTACCCCATCAGCCAGGCCGTGATGATGATGATCCCCGAACCCTGGGAGCAGCACACCACCATGGACGAGCGCCGCAAGGCCTTCTATGAATACCACGCCGCGATGTTGGAGCCTTGGGACGGCCCCGCATCCATTGTGTTCACCGACGGTCGCCAGATCGGCGCCACACTGGACCGCAACGGCCTGCGCCCATCGCGTTACATCATCACCGACGACGACATGGTCATCATGGGTTCGGAAACCGGCGTGCTGCCGATCCCCGAAAGCAAGATCGTGCGCAAGTGGCGTCTGCAGCCTGGCAAGATGTTCCTGATCGATCTGGAACAAGGCCGCATGATCAACGACGAAGAGTTGAAAGCGGGCCTGGCCAGCGCCAAGCCTTACAAGCAGTGGATCGAAAACCTGCGCATCCGTCTGGACGATGTGGAGCACCCCGTGGCCGGTGAGGGCGCCCAGGAGTTGCCGATCAGCCAGACCGAGCCCCAATCGGTGGGCAACAGCGTGACATCGCCAGAGCTGCTCGATTTGCAGCAAGCCTTTGGCACCACCCAGGAAGACATCAAGTTCCTGTTGGCCCCGATGGCCTCTGCCGGTGAAGAAGCCATTGGCTCCATGGGCAACGACAGCCCGCTGGCTGTTCTGTCTGACAAGAACAAGCCGCTGTACAACTACTTCAAGCAGTTGTTCGCGCAAGTGACCAACCCCCCGATCGACCCGATCCGCGAAGCGATCGTGATGTCGCTGGTGTCCTTCATCGGCCCCAAGCCGAACCTGCTGGACATCAACCAGGTCAACCCACCCATGCGTTTGGAAGTCAGCCAGCCGATCCTGGACTTCGCCGACATGGCCAAGCTGCGCAACATCGAACAAGCCACCAAGGGCAAGTTCAAGAGCGCCACCTTGGACATCACTTACCCCGCCATGTGGGGCCGCGAAGGCGTGGAAGCCAAGCTGGCCTCGCTGTGCGCAGAAGCCGTGGACGCCATCAAGGGCGGCCACAACATCCTGATCATCAGCGACCGCGGTGTGAGCGCCACCCAGGTGGCTGTGCCCGCGCTGCTGGCGTTGTCGGCCATCCACCAGCATCTGGTGACCGAAGGCCTGCGCACCACCGCTGGCCTGGTGGTTGAAACCGGTACTGCCCGCGAGGTGCACCACTTTGCCGTGCTGGCCGGTTACGGTGCCGAAGCCGTGCACCCCTACCTGGCGATGGAAACCCTGGCGGCCTTGCACAAAGAGCTGCCGGGCGACCTGTCGGCCGAGAAAGCCATCTACAACTACGTCAAGGCGATCGGCAAGGGCCTGTCCAAGATCATGTCCAAGATGGGCGTGAGCACCTACATGTCGTACTGCGGTGCGCAGTTGTTTGAAGCCATCGGCATCAATACGGAAACCATCAACAAGTATTTCACCGGCACGGCCAGCCGTGTGGGCGGCATCGGCGTGTTTGAGATCGCCGAAGAAGCCTTCCGCATGCACACCACTGCCTTTGGTGCTGACCCGGTGCTGGCCACCATGCTGGATGCAGGCGGCGAATACGCCTGGCGCGCCCGTGGCGAAGAGCACATGTGGACGCCGGACGCGATTGCCAAGTTGCAGCACTCGGCACGTGCCAACAACTTCAGCACCTACAAGGAATACGCGCAGATCATCAACGACCAGAGCAAGCGCCACATGACGCTGCGCGGTTTGTTCGAGTTCAAGATCGACCCGTCCAAAGCCATTCCGCTGGAGCAGGTCGAGCCTGCGGCCGAAATCGTCAAGCGTTTCGCCACCGGCGCGATGTCGCTGGGCTCCATTTCCACGGAAGCGCACGCGACCCTGGCCGTGGCCATGAACCGCATCGGCGGCAAGAGCAATACGGGCGAAGGCGGCGAAGACTCGGCGCGTTACCGCAACGAACTCAAGGGTATCCCGATCAAATTGGGTGATTCCTTGAAGAGCGTGATCGGTGAAGCCAACGTCGAGGTTGACCTGCCTTTGCTGGCGGGTGATTCGCTGCGTTCGCGCATCAAGCAAGTGGCTTCGGGCCGTTTCGGTGTCACCGCCGAATACCTGTCCAGTGCCGACCAGATCCAGATCAAGATGGCCCAAGGTGCCAAGCCCGGTGAAGGCGGCCAGTTGCCCGGCGGCAAGGTGTCCGAATACATCGGCAAGCTGCGCCACTCGGTGCCCGGTGTCGGCCTGATTTCGCCACCACCGCACCACGACATTTACTCGATCGAGGACTTGGCTCAGCTGATCCATGACCTGAAGAACGTGGCCCCGCACAGTGACATCAGCGTCAAGCTGGTGTCTGAAATCGGCGTCGGCACCATTGCCGCCGGTGTGGCCAAGTGCAAGGCCGACCATGTGGTGATCGCCGGTCATGACGGCGGCACGGGCGCATCGCCTTGGTCTTCGGTCAAGCACGCGGGCTCGCCATGGGAAATCGGTCTGGCCGAAACCCAGCAGACGCTGGTGCTCAACGGCCTGCGTGGACGCATTCGGGTGCAGGCCGATGGCCAGATGAAGACCGGCCGTGACGTCGCCATCGGCGCACTGTTGGGCGCGGACGAGTTCGGCTTTGCCACCGCACCGCTGGTGGTCGAGGGCTGCATCATGATGCGCAAGTGCCACCTCAACACCTGCCCGGTGGGCGTGGCCACGCAAGACCCTGCACTGCGCAAGAAGTTCACCGGCAAGCCCGAGCATGTCGTGAATTACTTCTTCTTCATCGCCGAAGAAGTGCGCCAGATCATGGCCCAGTTGGGGATTGCCAAGTTCGACGACCTTGTGGGCCGTGCCGACCTGCTGGACATGCGTGCCGGTGTGCAGCACTGGAAAGCCCGTGGTCTGGATTTTGGCCGCTTGCTGGCCGTGCCCCAGGTGTCGTCCAGCATGGCCGTGCGCCATGTGGACACACAGAACCACGGTCTGGAAAAGGCCCTGGACAACGTCTTGATCGCCAAGAGCCGTGCGGCCATCGACAAGGGCGAAAAGGTGCAATTCATGGAAGTGGCCCGCAACGTGAACCGCTCCGTCGGTGCCATGTTGTCGGGTGCGGTGACCAAGGTGCACCCCGAAGGTTTGCCTGACGACACCTTGCGCATCCAACTCGAAGGCACGGGCGGCCAGTCGTTTGGCGCTTTCCTGGCCAAGGGCATCACGCTGTACCTGATCGGTGAAGCCAACGACTACACCGGCAAAGGCCTCTCAGGGGGCCGTGTGGTGGTGCGTCCGAGCCTCGAGTTCCGTGGCGTGGCGGCGCAAAACATCATCGTCGGCAACACCGTCATGTACGGTGCAACCACCGGTGAAGCGTTCTTTGCTGGCGTGGCCGGCGAGCGTTTTGCGGTGCGTTTGTCTGGCGCCACTGCGGTGGTGGAAGGCACGGGCGACCACGGTTGTGAATACATGACCGGCGGCACCGTGGCCGTGCTGGGCAAGACGGGCCGCAACTTCGGTGCGGGCATGAGCGGTGGCATCGCCTACGTGTACGACGAAGACGGTGAATTCGCCACACGCTGCAACACCGCCATGGTCAGTATGGAAAAAGTGCTGAGCGCAGCCGAGCAGGAAGCGCAAGTGGACCGCAAGGTGTGGCACCGCGACCAGGCCGACGAAGTGCAGCTGAAGAAACTGCTGGAAGACCACTTCAAGTGGACCGGTAGCCAGCGTGCGCGCGAGTTGCTGGACAACTGGGCCACCACGCGTGCGAAGTTCGTCAAGGTCTTCCCGAACGAATACAAGCGTGCCCTGGGTGAAATCAACGCCCGCAAAGCGGCCAAGGTTGCCAAGCCCGTCGCTGCCTGAGCCGAACGTCAAGATTGAAGGAAGAACATCATGGGAAAAGTCACAGGCTTCATGGAATATGAGCGCATCGAAGAAGGCTACAAACCCGTTGCCGAGCGCTTGAAGAATTACGGTGAGTTCGTGATCGGTCTGACCGAGGAGCAAGCCAAAACACAGGCCGCGCGTTGCATGGACTGCGGCACGCCGTTTTGCAACAACGGCTGCCCGGTCAACAACATCATCCCGGACTTCAACGATCTGGTGTACCACGCCGACTGGAAGAACGCGATCGAGGTGCTGCACAGCACCAACAACTTCCCCGAGTTCACCGGCCGCATCTGCCCCGCACCTTGCGAAGCCGCCTGCGTGGTGAATTTCAATGGCGAGGCCATCGGCATCAAGTCGATTGAGCACGCCATCATCGACCGCGCCTGGGCCGAAGGCTGGGTCACACCTCGCCCGGCCAAGGTCAAGACCGGCAAAAAAGTGGCTGTGATCGGTGCTGGCCCTGCCGGCCTGGCCGCGGCACAGCAGCTGGCACGCGTGGGCCATGACGTGACCCTGTTCGAGAAGAACGACCGCGTCGGGGGCTTGCTGCGTTACGGTATTCCTGACTTCAAGATGGAAAAGTCGCACATCGACCGCCGTGTCCAGCAGCTCGAAGCCGAAGGCGTCACCATCCGCACCAGTGTGCTGGTGGGCAGCTGGCCCAAGGATTCCAAGGTCATCAACTGGGCCAAGGAAACCATCAGCGCAGACCAGATCCAGAAAGATTTTGACGCGGTGCTGCTGACCGGTGGTTCCGAGCAGTCGCGTGACCTGCCCGTGCCAGGTCGCGATCTGGACGGTGTCCATTTCGCGATGGAGTTCCTGCCCCAGCAAAACAAGGTCAACGCAGGCGACAAGCTCAAAGGCCAGTTGCGCGCCGACGGCAAGCACGTCATCGTGATCGGTGGCGGTGACACCGGCAGTGACTGCGTGGGCACCAGCACCCGCCACGGTGCGGTCAGCGTGACACAGTTCGAGGTGATGCCCGAGCCGCCCGAAAAAGAAAACAAGCTGATGGTCTGGCCTTACTGGCCGATGAAGCTGCGGACCAGTTCCAGCCACGAAGAGAGCGCTGAAAAAGGCCTGCTCAAGCGCGAATTCGCCATTTCCACCAAGGAATTCATGGGCGAAAAAGGCAAGCTCACCGGCTTGAAGACCGTGCACGTGGAGTTCAAGGACGGCAAGTTGGTCGAGGTGCCCGGCACCGAAAAGGAATACAAAGCCGACATGGTCTTGCTGGCCATGGGATTTGTGAACCCGGTGGCCACCGTGCTCGAAGCCTTCGGTGTGGACAAGGACGCCCGCGGCAACGCCAAGGCCACGACCGACTTCACCGATGGCTATGCGACGAATGTGAACAAGGTGTTTGCCGCTGGTGACATGCGCCGTGGCCAATCCTTGGTGGTTTGGGCTATCCGTGAAGGCCGTCAGGCCGCACGCTCGGTCGATGAATTCCTGATGGGTTCGAGCGACCTGCCACGCTGATGCGGGGCGGGCTGTGCCCGCTGTTTTGCATGGATTTCAGGGGGTGCAAATGGGCCAGGCTTCAAAGGCTTTCGCTTATAGGTAAAATCCCTGTCAATCCAAGGTTAACAGGCGTTAACCCTGACGCCATAACACCACAAGAGCCGGACTGTCCGGCTCTTGTTTTTCATGAACAACACCTCTACCCCGCCCCTTGTTGAGTTGCGCGATCTGACCTTCGGGTACGGCGACCGCGTCATCTTGAAGAATCTGAGCTTCAGTGTGCCGCGTGGTCAAGTCACGGCCCTGATGGGGGTTTCGGGCGGTGGCAAGACCACGGTGTTGCGCCTGATTGGCGGGCAAATTCGCGCCAGCCAGGGACAAATGCTGTTTGACGGCGAAGACATCACCCGCATGCGCCAGGCCGAGCTGTATGCCGCCCGTCGCCGCATGGGCATGCTGTTTCAGTTCGGGGCTTTGTTCACCGACATGAGCGTGTTCGACAACGTGGCGTTTCCATTGCGCGAGCACACGGCCTTGTCGGAAGGCCTGATCCGCGACATCGTGTTGATGAAACTCGATGCGGTGGGCTTGCGTGGCGCACGCGATTTGCGGCCCTCTGAAATTTCTGGTGGCATGAGTCGCCGTGTGGCACTGGCCCGCGCCATTGCGCTGGACCCTGACCTGATCATGTACGACGAGCCCTTTGCCGGACTCGACCCGATTTCTCTGGGCACGGCGGCGCGCTTGATTCGCCGTTTGAACGACAGCCTGGGCATCACCAGCGTGGTGGTGTCGCACGATGTGACCGAGACCTTCGAGATTGCCGACCATGTGGTCATTCTGGCCAATGGCGGTGTGGCCGCGCAGGGCGCACCGGCCGAGTTGCGTGCCAGCACCGATCCGCTGATCCACCAGTTTGTGCATGCCTTGAGCGATGGCCCTGTGCCCTTCCATTACCCCGCGCCGTCGGCGGCGCAGGATTACGACCGGAGGCCGGTATGAATTTGGTCAATGGCCTGGCCGCCTTGGGGGCGACCACCCGTCAGCTGCTGGCCGATTGGGGTTTTGGCGCGCGCTTGTTTTTGCGCCTGGTGGCCATGTCAGGCGCTGCGCTCAAGCGCTTTGGCCTGGTGCGTGATCAAGTGCATTTTTTGGGCAATTATTCGCTGGCCATCATCACGGTGTCGGGCTTGTTTGTGGGATTCGTTTTGGGCTTGCAGGGCTATTACACGCTGCAACGCTATGGTTCGTCCGAGGCCTTGGGCCTGTTGGTGGCCCTCAGCCTGGTGCGTGAACTGGGCCCGGTGGTGGCGGCTTTGCTGTACGCAGGACGTGCCGGTGCATCGCTGACTGCCGAGATTGGCCTGATGCGCGCCGGCGAGCAGCTCACGGCATTGGAAATGATGGCTGTGGACCCGGTGCAGCGCATTCTGGCACCCCGGTTTTGGGGCGGCATCATCGCTTTGCCTTTGCTGGCAGCCGTGTTCAGTGCGGTGGGTATTTTGGGCGGCTATGTGGTGGGGGTGTTGCTCATCGGGGTGGATGCCGGTTCTTTCTGGAGCCAGATGCAAGGCGGTGTCGATGTCTTCAAGGACGTGGGCAATGGCATTGTCAAAAGCGTGGTGTTCGGTGTGGCCGTGACGTTCATCGCTTTGCTGCAAGGCTACGTGGCCAAGCCCACACCCGAAGGTGTGGCCAGTGCCACCACGCGCAGTGTGGTGGTTTCTTCTTTGTCAGTGTTGGGGCTGGATTTCATCCTGACCGCGATGATGTTCAGCATTTGAGGAGGACGGCATGCAACGTTCAAAAAATGATGTGTGGGTGGGTTTGTTTGTCTTGCTGGGGGCTGTGGCCGTGCTGTTTCTGGCACTCAAGGCCGCCAACCTGCTGACCTTGAATTTCCGTTCTGACTACGAAGTCAGCGCCAAGTTCGACAACATCGGCGGGCTCAAGCCCGGCGCTGCCGTCAAGAGCGCAGGTGTGGTGGTCGGGCGCGTCAAGAAAATCGAGTTCGATGGTGAATCGTTTCAGGCCAAAGTGACCTTGGCCTTGCAGTCCGAGCATGCTTTTCCGCAAGACAGTTCTCTGAAAATTCTGACCAGCGGCTTGCTGGGAGAGCAGTACCTGGATGTGTCACCGGGTGCTGACGAGAAAAATCTGGTGGCCGGTGACAAGATCGGATCGACCCAGTCGGCGGTGATTCTGGAAAACCTGATCAGCCAGTTTTTGTTCAGCCAGGCAGAAAAACCCGCGGCAGAAAGTCACAAACCATGAGCCTTTTCTCCCGACGCATGGGCCTGTTGTGGGCGTGCTGCGTGGCGCTGGCGCTGCAAGGCTGCGCGAGCGTGCCTCAACCCGATGCGCGTGACCCCTGGGAGTCCATGAACCGGCGCGTTTACAACTTCAATGAAGTGCTGGACAACGTGGCCATCAAGCCAGCCGCCAAGGCCTATGTGGCGGTGTTGCCCAGCCCGGTTCGAACAGGCATCCATAATTTTCTGGGCAACCTGGGCGATGTGTGGACCATGGCCAACAGCGCCATGCAGCTGAAAGGCCAGGCCACCGCAGAAACACTCATGCGCATCACCGTCAACACCGTGTTCGGTTTGGGCGGGGTGCTGGACGTGGCCACCGAAATGCGACTTGAAAAGCGCAAAGAGGACTTTGGTCAAACCCTGGGCTACTGGGGCGTCAAGCCTGGCCCTTACGTGGTGTTGCCTGTGTTGGGCCCGTCCACCTTGCGCGACACCTTGGCCACGCCGCTCGATATCCAGGGCAATGCAGTGCAGCAGGTCACCGATACCGCGACCCGGAACGTGTTGTCTTTCATCGGTGTGCTGGATACCCGTTCGAGCTTGCTGCAGACGGTCGATGTCGTGAAGGCTGCGGCCCTGGATCCTTACACCTTTGTGCGGGATGGTTATTTGCAAAAACGCCAGAATGATATCCATGATGGCAACCCGCCCACGACGTTTGATTACTCTGAGTCAGAGACGCCCTGATCCCATCCCATGACCCTTGGGCCTGTTCTTGTAACTATAATTAACAAATACTGTGCCCGTTGACCGTATAGTTGATCCATGAAGTCCATATCCGAATTGCATTTGAACCGCCGTCAGCTTTTGGCCACGGCCAGCGCCATGGGCCTGTGCTGCACCGTTGGCTCGGCGTGGGCCGCCGACGAAATCCCCGAGGTCTTCATCAAGCGCATCACCAGCGAGACCCTGGACACCATCAAAGCCGACAAATCGCTGCGCAATGGTGATGTGACCAAAATCATGCAGCTGGTCGATTCCAAGCTGATGCCGCATGTCAATTTCCGCCGCATGACCGCCTTGGCAACGGGACCCGCCTGGCGCAAAGCTACGCCCGAGCAACAAAAACGCTTGCAGGACGAGTTCAAAATTTTGTTGGTGCGCACCTATTCCGGTGCGCTCAGCCAGGTCAGCGATCAGGTGGTGGTGGTCAAGCCTTTGCGTGCCGGACAGGAAGACAAAAACCTGGTGGTCAACACCGAGGTGCGCGGCAAGGGCGACCCGATCCAGCTTGATTACCGCCTTGAAAAAACGCCCGGAGAAGGTGCCGGGTGGATGATCTTCGACCTGAACGTCCTCGGTGTTTGGCTGGTTGAAAACTACCGCACCCAGTTCTCCAAAGAAATCAATATCGGTGGCATTGATGCGCTGATCGCCAGTTTGGCGACGCGCAACAAAACCAACGCCAAAGCTTCCTGAAGCCTCTGACATGAGCGCCCTGAAGATGCCCGACACCTTGCTGCATGACCAGGCCGACACCTGTCTGGCGCAGTGGCAGGCGCACCTGCGCGCACACCCACAGTCTGCCGTGACCGTCGATGCTTCGGCGCTGGTGGAGTTTGACTCCTCGGCCTTGGCGGTTTTGCTGGGTTTTCGCCGCGTGGTTTTGGCGCAAGGTGGCACCTTGCACGTTGCGCACATGACGGCACGTTTGCGCGAATTGGCCAGCCTTTACGGCGTGCTGGACTTGCTCCCGCCAGCCTGAGGCGCTGGTTTTTCGGGGTCTTTTTTTTCTGATCGCTGTGTATTGCATTGGGGTCAGCAGGCCTGCACTTAAAATACGGCCTTCCCATGCCCGCGCTCTCATTTCAATCCGTCTCCAAGATCTATCCTGCCAAACAGGCTGGCGCAGCCGCGTTCACCGCGCTTGACCAAGTCAGTTTTGACGTGGAGGAGGGTGAGTTCTTTGGCTTGTTGGGCCCCAATGGTGCAGGCAAAACCACCTTGATCAGCACCCTTGCGGGCTTGAGCCGCCCCAGCCAGGGCCGCGTGCTGGTGCATGGCCATGATGTGCAGACCGAGGACGCCATCGCACGCCGTTTGCTGGGCGTGGTGCCACAAGAGCTGGTGTTTGACCCGTTCTTCACGGTGCGTGAATCTTTGCGCATCCAATCGGGCTATTTCGGCGTCAAGAAAAACGACGACTGGATCGACGAATTGCTGAACAGTCTGGGCCTGACCGACAAGGCCAACGCCAACATGCGCCAGTTGTCGGGTGGCATGAAGCGCCGCGTGCTGGTGGCACAAGCCCTGGTGCACAAGCCCCGTGTGATCGTGCTGGACGAACCCACTGCGGGCGTGGATGTCGAACTGCGTCAGACCCTGTGGCAGTTCATCGCCAAACTCAACAAGCAAGGGCACACCGTCTTGCTGACGACCCATTACCTCGAAGAAGCCGAAGCCCTGTGCGGGCGAATCGCCATGCTCAAGCGCGGCAAGCTGCTGGCCCTGGAGCGCACATCGGACTTGCTGCGCTCGGCCACCAGCCAGGTGTTGCGTTTCAAGCTCGATGGTGACTTGCCCCCGGCTGTGGCGGCCATCGCCCGCGTGACGGGGCGCATTGTGCAATTGCCGGTGCACAACGCGGTGGAAATCGAAAACCACCTGGCCACCTTGCGCACGGCCGGTTTGGTGGTTGAAGATGTGGAAATTCGCCAGGCCGACCTGGAAGACGTGTTTCTGGAAGTCATGAACCGCAAAGGGGTTGCCGCATGAGCGCCACGGAACACTCCCCCGACAGCCCTGCGTCGACTGGAAACCGCGCGCCCGTCGCCGTGGTGGTAAGTAGTGGGTTCATGCTGGGTTGGCAAACCCTGCTGTACAAAGAAGTGCTGCGCTTTTGGAAAGTGGCATTCCAGACCGTGGCTGCGCCCGTGCTCACGTCGGTGTTGTACATGCTGATCTTCGGCCATGTGCTCGAAGACCATGTCAAGGTGTACGACCAAGTGCCTTACACCTCGTTTTTGCTGCCGGGCCTGATCATGATGGGGGTGTTGCAAAACGCTTTTGCCAACAGTTCGTCAAGTTTGGTGCAAAGCAAGATCATGGGCAGCCTGGTCTTTTTGTTGCTCACGCCCTTGTCGCACCGCAGCTGGTTTGTGGCTTACGTGGGGTCTTCGGTGGTGCGGGGCCTGGCGGTGGGTCTGGGGGTGTTTGTCATCACCGGCTGGATGGTGAACATCCATTTTGTGTACCCCTTCTGGATTCTGGCTTTTGCCCTCATGGGCGCGGCCATGATGGGCGCCTTGGGTGTGATTGCCGGTTTGTGGGCCGAAAAATTCGACCAGATGGCTGCCTTCCAGAACTTCATCATCATGCCCATGACATTTTTGTCGGGCGTGTTTTATTCCATCCATTCGTTGCCCGTCTTTTGGCAAAAGCTCAGTCACTTGAACCCGTTTTTCTACATGATTGATGGGTTCCGTTACGGCTTTTTTGGCCAAAGCGATGTGTCCCCCTGGATCAGTCTGGCGGTGGTGGGCACCGCTTTGCTGCTCATCAGCAGTCTGACCCTTCACCTTTTGCGCACCGGCTACAAAATCCGGAGCTGAACCCCATGAACGCAGAACAACTTCACGCCATCATCGAGGCAGGGCTGGCATGCACCCACCTCGAAGTGGACGGCGATGGCCGCCACTGGAGCGCGGTGGTCGTGTCCGAAGCCTTTGCCGGCATGCGCCCCATTGCCCGGCACCAGCGCGTGTACGCCACGCTGGGCCAAAAAATGCATACCGACGAGGTGCACGCCTTGTCAATGAAGACCTACACGCCTGCCGAATGGGCAGCGCAATCGAATTGAACGTCACCCCGCTCTCAAGCACACCGATCTGACCATGGACAAACTGAAAATTCGCGGCGGCAAGCGCCTGCAAGGCACGCTCGACGTGTCGGGCGCCAAAAATGCGGCCCTGCCCGAGTTGTGCGCAGCGTTGTTGAGCGCCGAGCCCGTCACGCTGGCCAATGTGCCGCGTCTGCAAGACGTCTCGACTATGCTCAAGCTGATTCGCAACATGGGCGTGACGGCAGAGCACCACGAAGACGGGCGTGTCACGCTGGATGCGGGGGGGCTGAACAACCCTGAAGCGCCCTACGAATTGGTGAAGACCATGCGTGCCTCGGTGCTGGCTCTGGGGCCTTTGTTGGCGCGGTTTGGCCACGCCAAAGTGTCGCTGCCGGGTGGTTGTGCCATCGGTTCGCGCCCGGTGGATCAGCACATCAAGGGCTTGCAAGCCATGGGGGCCGAGATCTCGGTGGAGCACGGCTACATGCTGGCCAGCCTGCCCGCAGGCCGCACGCGCCTGAAGGGCGCGCACATCACCACCGACATGGTGACCGTGACGGGCACCGAAAACTTTCTGATGGCGGCCACACTGGCCGAAGGCGAAACAGTGCTGGAGAACGCGGCGCAAGAACCCGAAATTCCGGATCTGGCCGAAATGCTCATCCGCATGGGTGCCCAGATCGAAGGCCACGGCACACGCCGCATCCGCATCCAAGGGGTGGAACGCCTGCACGGTTGCCAGCACCAGGTGGTGGCCGACCGCATCGAGGCGGGCACTTTCCTGTGCGCGGTGGCCGCGACAGGGGGTGACGTAGTTTTGCGCCATGGCCGAGCCGACCATCTGGAAGTCGTGATTGAAAAGTTGCGCGATGCCGGTGCCATCATCGAAGCGGGCGAGGGGTTCATCCGCGTCAAATCCGATGGGCGCCTGAAGGCGCAGAGCTTTCGCACCACTGAATACCCCGGGTTCCCAACCGACATGCAGGCCCAGTTCATGGCGCTCAACTGCATCTCGCAGGGGGCCAGCAAGGTGACCGAAACCATTTTTGAAAACCGCTTCATGCACGTCAACGAACTGGTGCGCCTGGGTGCGCACATCCAGATCGATGGCAAGGTGGCGGTGATCGAGGGCGTGGACAAGCTCTCGGGTGCCATCGTCATGGCCACCGACCTGCGTGCATCGGCCAGCCTGGTGATTGCCGGGCTCGTGGCCGAAGGCGAAACCATGGTCGATCGCATCTACCACCTGGATCGCGGCTACGACCGCATGGAAGCCAAACTCCGCGCCGTGGGCGCTGACATCGAAAGAGTGAAATGATCACGTTGGCCCTGTCCAAAGGACGCATCTTTGACGAAACCCTGCCGCTGCTCCTGGCCGCAGGCATCGAGGTGCTGGAAGACCCCGAAAAATCCCGCAAGCTGATCCTGCCGACCAACCAGTCGGGTGTGCGTGTGGTGCTGGTGCGTGCCACGGATGTCCCCACTTATGTGGAATATGGGGGTGCCGATCTGGGCGTGACAGGGCTGGACACCCTGATCGAGCACGGTGGCCAGGGCCTGTACCAGCCACTGGATCTGAACATCGCCAAATGCCGCATGAGCGTGGCGGTGCGTGCCGACTACGACTACGCAGCACAGGTGCGCACCGGTGCCCGTCTGAAGGTGGCGACCAAATACACATCCATCGCGCGCGACTTTTTCGCTACCAAGGGTGTGCATGTGGACCTGATCAAGCTCTACGGCAGCATGGAGTTGGCGCCGCTGACCGGCTTGGCCGATGCCATCGTGGACTTGGTGTCCACGGGCAGCACGCTCAAGGCCAACCACCTGGTCGAGGTCGAGCGCATCATGGACATCAGCTCGCGTTTGGTCGTGAACCAGGCCGCGCTCAAATTGAAGCAAGCACCCATTCGCGCCATCATCGACGCCTTTGCCGGTGCTGTGAAAAAAGACTGAAAGACATGGAATCTATGGGCCTGCAAGCCAAACCATTGCAACTGAACACGGCCGATGCCGGTTTTGAAGCGGCCTTCGCGGCCCGCCTGCATTGGTCTGCCGACACCGACGCCGCCATCGAGCAGCGTGTGGCCGACATCCTGGCCGATGTGCAAACACGCGGCGATGCGGCGGTGCTGGAGTACACCCAGCGCTTTGATGGCGTGCAAGCGGCGGATATGACCGCGCTGGAGATCACCCAGGCCGAGTTGCAAGCCGCTTTGGACAGCCTGCCCGCAGCCCAGCGTGATGCCTTGCAAGCGGCAGCCAGCCGTGTGCGCAAGTACCACGAAGCGCAAAAGAGAGCCTCGGGTGAGAGCTGGTCGTACCGCGACGAAGACGGCACCTTGCTGGGACAAAAAGTCACGCCGCTCGACCGCGTGGGCATTTACGTGCCGGGTGGCAAAGCCGCTTACCCCTCGTCTGTTTTGATGAATGCATTGCCTGCCCATGTGGCGGGGGTGCAAGACATCATCATGGTCGTGCCCACGCCGAATGGCGTGCGCAACCCGCTGGTGCTGGCCGCCGCTTGTGTGGCGGGCGTGAGCCGTGCTTTCACTGTGGGCGGTGCGCAGGCTGTGGCTGCGCTGGCCTATGGCACGGCCACCATCCCCAAGGTGGACAAGATCACCGGCCCAGGCAACGCCTATGTGGCCAGCGCCAAGAAGCGCGTGTTTGGCACCGTGGGCATCGACATGATCGCCGGTCCCAGTGAAATTTTGGTGTTGGCCGATGGCAGCACCCCCGCCGAATGGGTGGCGATGGATTTGTTCAGCCAGGCCGAGCACGATGAACTGGCGCAAAGCATTTTGCTGTGTCCTGATGCGGCTTACATCGCCCAGGTGCAGGCCGCGATCGACCGGCTGCTGCCCGAGATGCCACGGCGCGAGATCATCGCCAAAAGCCTGAACGACCGGGGGGCCCTGATCTTGACGCGCGATATGGAAGAAGCCTGTGCCATCAGCAACCGCATCGCGCCCGAGCACCTGGAAGTCTCCAGCCGCGACCCGCACCGCTGGGAGCCCTTGCTGCGCCACGCCGGTGCCATTTTCCTGGGGGCTTTCACCAGCGAAAGCCTGGGTGACTACTGTGCAGGCCCCAACCATGTGTTGCCCACCAGTGGTACAGCGCGTTTTTCGTCGCCTTTGGGGGTCTATGACTTTCAAAAGCGCTCGAGCCTGATTGAAGTCAGCGAGGCCGGTGCCCAGTCACTGGGCCGCATCGCCGCCGAGCTGGCCTATGGCGAAGGCCTGCAAGCCCACGCCCGCGCCGCCGAATTGCGTTTGAACCCTGTGCCCCCGATGCGAGACACGAAATGAGCCAAGTCAGCCCCCAACTCAAGCAACGCATCCGCCAAGACGTGCAGTCCATGCACGCTTACGCCATTCAAGAGTCGGCCGGCATGGTCAAACTTGACGCGATGGAAAACCCGCACCGTCTGTCGGCTGATTTGCAAAAAGCCTTGGGCGAACGCTTGGGCGCTTTGGCGCTCAACCGCTACCCCGATGGCCGTGTGAATGACCTGCGCGCTGCCCTGGCTCAATACGCTGGCATGCCCGAAGGCTTTGACATCATGTTGGGCAATGGCTCGGACGAGTTGATTTCGCTCCTGGCCATGGCGTGCGATGTGCCTGGCGCTTCCATCCTGGCCCCTTTGCCGGGCTTCGTGATGTACGCCATGAGCGCCCAGCTGCAAGGTCTGGCCTTTCACGGCGTGCCGCTCACGGCCGATTTCGAACTGGATGAAGCGGCCATGTTGGCCGCCATTGCCGAACACCGGCCGTCCATCGTGTACCTGGCTTACCCGAACAACCCCACGGGCAACTTGTGGAATGACACGGTGATCGAGCACATCATTGAAGCCCAGGGCGCTCAAGGCGGCCTGGTGGTCATGGATGAGGCCTACCAGCCCTTTGCCAGCCGCAGCTACATCGACCGCATCGCGCGCCACGCGCATGTGCTGTTGATGCGCACGCTCAGCAAGTTTGGCCTGGCTGGGGTGCGGCTGGGTTACATGGTGGGGCCCCAAGCCCTGGTGGCCGAAATCGACAAGGTGCGCCCGCCCTACAACATCAGCGTGCTCAATTACGAGTGCGCGTTGTTTGCCCTGGAACACGCTGAGGTGTTTGCCGCACAGGCCAAAGACCTGCGCGAACAGCGCACCCAACTGCAGCATGAACTGGCCGCTTTGCCCGGTGTGACGCCGTTTCCCAGCGAAGCCAACATGATCCTGGCGCGGGTGCCCGATGCCGCCAAAAC
This sequence comes from Burkholderiaceae bacterium, assembly GCA_919902775.1. Lineage (GTDB taxonomy): Bacteria > Pseudomonadota > Gammaproteobacteria > Burkholderiales > Burkholderiaceae_C > Limnohabitans_A. Next base: position 140,963 of record CAKKRJ010000012.1, on the reverse strand, counting down.
CTTCGATGGTCTGAAAGCGCGTGGTGTGCTCGTCAAGAACGTTTCTAAAATGCACCCATTGCTGTCCAACTGTCTGCGCCTGACCGTTGGCACGGCCACAGAAAACGACCAACTCCTCGCTGCTTTGAAAGCCTCTTTATGAACCGCACTGCTGTAGTCACCCGCAAGACGGCTGAGACGCACATTCGCGTGGCCATCAACCTGGACGGGTCAGGCCAGTCCAAGCTGGCCTCGGGCATTGGTTTTCTGGACCACATGCTGGACCAGATTGCGCGCCATGGGCTGATGGATCTGGACATCCACTGCGAGGGGGATCTGCACATCGACGGTCACCACACGGTGGAAGACATTGGCATCACTTTGGGCCAGGCGTTTGCACAAGCCATCGGGGACAAAAAAGGCATTCGCCGTTACGGTCACGCCTATGTGCCGCTGGACGAAGCCTTGAGCCGCGTGGTGGTGGACTTTTCAGGCCGCCCTGGTTTGCACATGGATGTGGCCTTCACCTCGGGTTCTTTGGGCACGCTCGATACCCAATTGGTGTTCGAGTTTTTCCAGGGCTTCGTGAACCACGCGCTGGTCACGCTGCACATCGATAACCTGAAGGGCGTCAATGCGCACCACCAGTGCGAGACCATTTTCAAGGCCTTTGCCCGTGCCGTGCGTGCCGCGCTTGAGATCGATCCGCGCTCGGTGGGTGTGATTCCCTCTACGAAGGGGTCACTCTGACATGAGCGTCAACCGCGTTGCTGTCGTCGATTACGGCATGGGCAACCTGCGCTCTGTGGCGCAGGCGGTGATGCATGCCGCCTCTGCGGTGGACCATGCAGAAGTGACGGTCACGTCTGACCCGCAAGTGGTGCGCGATGCGCACCGCGTGGTGTTGCCAGGTCAGGGCGCCATGCCCGATTGCATGCGCGAGTTGCGTGAGTCGGGTTTGCTGGACGCTGTGCTTGAAGCCGCGGCCAGCAAACCCCTGTTTGGCGTGTGCGTGGGCATGCAGATGCTGCTGGACCACAGCGATGAAGGCGATACGCCGGGCCTGGGCCTGATTCCCGGGCGCGTCGTCAAGTTTGAACTGGCAGGGCAAATCCAGCCCGATGGCACCCGCTACAAAGTGCCGCAAATGGGCTGGAACCAGGTTTGGCAGGGCCCGCCCGCGCACCCGCTGTGGAACGGCATTGCCGATGGCAGCTGGTATTATTTTGTGCACAGCTTTTATGCGCAGGTCACCCACCCGGCGCACAGTGCGGCCGAAACCGATTACGGTGGCCGCTTTGCCTGCGCCATCGCCCGTGACAACATTTTTGCCACCCAGTTTCACCCCGAAAAAAGCGCGGCCCAGGGGCTGGCTTTGTTCCGCAATTTCCTCCACTGGCAGCCTTGAGTGGTTTTCACTGCCGTTTTTTCTTCCACCTGCATTTAACTCGCCATGATTCTGATTCCTGCCATTGACCTCAAAGACGGCCACTGCGTTCGCCTCAAACAGGGCGATATGGACCAAGCCACGACCTTCGGGGAAGACCCCGCAGCCATGGCCCGCGCCTGGCTCGAAAAAGGCGCACGTCGTCTGCACCTGGTGGATCTGAACGGTGCATTCGCAGGCAAGCCGCAAAACTTTGGTGCCATCAAGTCGATTCTGAAAGCCGTGGGCGACGACATACCGGTGCAGCTGGGCGGGGGGATCCGCGATCTGGACACCATTGAAAAATACATCGACAGCGGCTTGCGCTACGTCATCATTGGCACCGCAGCCGTCAAGAACCCCGGCTTTTTGAAAGACGCCTGCACCGCATTTGGTGGCCACATCATCGTGGGGCTGGATGCCAAAGACGGCAAGGTGGCCACGGACGGCTGGAGCAAGCTCACGGGTCACGAAGTGGTCGATCTGGCTAAGAAATTCGAAGACTGGGGTGTCGAGTCCATCATTTACACCGACATTGGCCGTGACGGCATGTTGAGTGGCATCAACGTGGATGCCACCGTCAAGCTGGCCCAAGCCCTGACGATTCCTGTGATCGCCTCGGGCGGCCTGTCCAACATGGCCGACATCGAGCAGTTGTGTGCTGTCGAAGCTGAAGGCGTGGAAGGTGTGATCTGTGGGCGTGCCGTCTATTCCGGCGACCTGGATTTCGCGCGGGCCCAACAACGCGCCGACGAGCTGAACGGCTGAACATGCGCAACGAGGCCACCTGCCGCGAGCTTGTATTTGCAGGTTGGCCTGCAACCGAGTTGCAGTTGTCCGGTGGTGACCGTGTGGTGGTCGCACACCATGGTGCCCATGTGTTGTCTTGGGTGGCCGCTGGCCGTGAACGTCTTTACCTGAGTCCGCAAAGCCTGAACGACGGTCATGCCGCCATCCGCGGGGGCATCCCGGTGTGTTTTCCCCAATTCAATCAGCGTGGCGATTTGCCTAAGCACGGTTTTGCGCGCAATCTCTCGTGGACCGTGAAACCTGCACGCCTGGAGAGCGACAAGGCCCATCTGGTGCTGGCTTTGAGCGACAGTGCCGCCACGCGCCAGTGGTGGGACCAAGCCTTCGAAGCGTTGCTGTTGATTGAATTGACGCCCGGTGCATTGCAGGTCGAATTGGCAGTGCGCAACACCGACAGCCAGCCGCTCAGTTTCACCGGCGCGCTGCACACATATTTCGCCGTCAACGATGTGGCGCAAGCCCGTTTGTTGGGCCTGGGCGGCCAAGCCGAATGGGACGCGGTCAAGGACCGGCATGGTTCGGCGGCGCCTGAGTTGCGCTTTGTTGGCGAGTTTGACCGTGTTTACTCTGCCGCCCCGCTGGGCTACGAACTGCAAGACGGCCCATCCACCTTGTCGATTGCGCAAGACATGGACTGGGCACAGACCGTGGTCTGGAACCCGGGTGCAGCCAAATGCGCGTCACTTGCCGACATGCCCCTTGATGGCTGGCAACACATGCTGTGCGTCGAGGCGGCGCAAGTTTATGAACCGGTCTGCATCGAGCCGGGCGATTTTTGGCAGGGTGCACAGCGCCTGTCCGTGGTGTGAAGTTCATGCCCGTTTTATCTGCGCTGCGCAGGCAGTGACGACATTGATCCCAACCGAAAGCCAATCTCCCATGCTGGCCAAACGCATCATTCCCTGCCTTGACGTGACCGGTGGTCGCGTGGTCAAGGGCGTCAACTTTGTCGAACTGCGCGATGCCGGTGACCCGGTGGAAATCGCCGCGCGTTACAACGATCAGGGGGCGGACGAGTTGACGTTCCTTGACATCACCGCCACCAGCGACGGCCGCGATGTGATCCTGCACATCATCGAAGCGGTGGCCAGCCAAGTGTTCATCCCGCTCACCGTGGGCGGCGGTGTGCGCACCGTCGAAGACGTGCGCCGCCTGCTCAACGCCGGGGCTGACAAAACCAGCTTCAACTCGGCAGCCATTGCCAACCCGCAAGTCATCCGCGAAGCCTCGGCCAAATACGGCGCGCAGTGCATCGTGGTCGCCATCGACGCCAAGCGCCGCACCGCAGAGGACGAGCAGCGCATTGGCACCCATGGTTTGCCCATGGGCCCGGGCTGGGACGTGTACAGCCACGGCGGCCGCAAAAACGTGGGCCTGGACGCCGTGGCCTGGGCCATGCAAATGGCCGAATACGGCGCGGGCGAAATCCTGCTGACCAGCATGGACCGCGACGGCACCAAAAGCGGTTTTGACCTGCAACTGACCCGCGCCGTGAGCGACGCCGTCAGCGTGCCCGTGATCGCCTCGGGCGGGGTGGGCAACCTCGACCATCTGGCCGACGGCGTCAGCCTTGGCGGTGCCGACGCGGTGCTGGCCGCCAGCATCTTTCACTACGGCGAATACACGGTGCAGCAGGCCAAAGAACGGATGCGGGAGCGGGGGATTCCGGTGCGGCTTTGATGGTGCCAAAGGGGCTCAGGCCGATCAGGCTGGTGCTGCCAGTGCAGGCAGCCCAAGGCTTGCGGTGTTTGGGCCTACATTTTATTTTGACCCAAACATGTCAATCCATTGACTGCAACTGAACTGAACGACAGGGCCCATCAATTGCAACGCCATCGCATTTCTGCGGGAGCCATCGTCGAGCACGAAGGTCGCCTGCTCATGGTCAGGCACGTGGTGCCTGGAAAGTACGACTTTTGGGTCGCACCCGGTGGCGGGGTCAAGGGCAGCGAAAGCTACGAAGAAGCCGCAGCCCGCGAGGTGTGGGAGGAAACAGGCCTCTCGGTCAGTGTCGGTTCGCTGCTCTACGTAGAGGATTTGATCAATCCTGAATGCAGGTTCGTGAAGTTTTGGTTCGCTGCGCAGCTCGTTGGTGGCTCAATCAGTACGTCGCACCCCGAAGCTGCTGCTGAGCACATTACGGAAGCTGCCTGGCTTCATCCCTCGGAACTTCACGGAAAGGTGGTCTTTCCCACCGTATTGAATCAGCAGTACGCCAATGACAGAGACCTGGGGTTTCCAGCGCTGGTGCGCTTGCCACTGAGAACCATGGAGTTTTGGTAGCCTGCTCAGCATGAATGTGAGGCTGCAAGTTGTCCTTCGGCAATGTTCCAGTTATCACAAAGAGCGACAGCATCGTCCTGATAGGGGAATAACAAGTTGCATCAGCCAAGGCATATGACTTGCACCTTGTCCGTCACGCCAAGCAGGGCAGCAAGTGCCGCCATACGATGAACGCTTGCTTTAAGATCACCCCCTATGAACTGGCTCGATCAAATCAAATGGGACGACAAAGGCTTGGTGCCGGTCATCGCCCAGGAAAAAGACACTGGCGATGTGTTGATGTTCGCCTGGATGAACCGCGAGGCGCTGCAAAAAACGGCCGAGCTTAAGCGTGCGGTGTATTTCAGCCGTTCACGTAACAAGCTGTGGTTCAAGGGCGAAGAGTCCGGGCATGTGCAGACGGTGCACGACATCCGCACCGATTGCGACAACGATGTGGTGCTGCTCAAAATCACCCAGTTGGGGCACGAGCCAGGCATTGCTTGCCACACGGGCCGCCACAGTTGCTTTTTCCAAAGCCTGCAACAGGATGGCTGGCAAGCCACCGACCCGGTCCTGAAGGACCCTGAAACCATTTACAAGTGAACGCCATGCGCACTCCCGATACCCAGGCCATGTCCTCAGACGACACCTTGGCGCGACTGGCCGCTGTCATCGAAAGCCGCAAAGTGGCCAACGGCGGCGACCCCGAAAAAAGCTACGTGGCGCGCTTGCTGCACAAAGGCCCAGATGCCTTTTTGAAGAAGATCGGTGAAGAAGCCACCGAAACCGTGATGGCCGCCAAAGACGTGGACCACGGCGGCGATGCAGCCAAGCTGGTTTATGAAGTGGCCGATCTGTGGTTTCACAGCATGATCGCGCTGGCGCACTACGGATTGACGCCCGCCGACGTGGTCAACGAACTGGCCCGCCGTGAAGGCCTGAGTGGGCTGGAAGAAAAAGCCTTGCGCAAAGTGCAAGAGCGCGAACGCCTGGGAGAATAAGCCATGACCGAGCAGCCCATCGACGACAGCACCCACACCGTCAGCTGGGTCAGCTACATCCTGCATTTGATCGTGGCGGTCAGTGCCATCGTTCCGGGGGCGCAAATCGGCCCGGCTTTGCTGGTGGTGGCGCTGGTCATCGATCTGGTGAAAAAGGGCGATGCCACCGGGTGGGAGGCCACGCATTTCAGTTTCCGCATCCGAACGGTGCTCTGGGCGGCGCTGCTCTACCTGGTGACTTTGCCTCTGTGGTTTTTCTTTGTGTTCCCGGGCTGGCTGGCCTGGGTGGGTATTTCCATCTGGTTTTTGTACCGCATCGTGCTGGGCATGGTGCGCTTGAACGGGCAGCGCCCCGTGACCGACTGACCCCTGTTGACTTTGAAGACGAGTTTTGAATGACCGACGCCAACTGTATTTTTTGCAAAATCATCGCGGGCCAAATCCCTTCGCGCAAGGTACATGAAGACGAGCATGTGTTCGTCTTCCATGACATCGCCCCCTGGGCGCCGGTCCATTTCCTGATCATTCCCAAACTGCACATCCCGTCGATGGCGCAACTGGCACCCGAGCATGCCGGGCTGATGGGCCACATGATGACCCTGGCTCCCCAACTGGCCTTGCAAGAGGGGTGCAAACCTTACCCCGAGGGCGGTTTCCGCATCCTGGTCAACAACGGGGCAGAAGGTGGGCAGGAAGTGCACCACTTGCACATGCATGTCATGGGCGGTCCACGCCCTTGGCTCAAGGGTTGAACCCGGCTTGAAAACAAGCGGGCAGGCCCTCAATTCCTTGCTGGAGCAAGGCAGATCGGTTTCGGGGGATGTCTCCCTTTAGAATCCAGCACTTACGTTAGGAGATATTCATGGGTTCCTTTTCCATTTGGCACTGGCTGATCGTTCTGTTGATCGTGGTCATGGTGTTTGGCACCAAAAAGCTCAAAAACATGGGCTCCGATCTGGGTGGCGCTGTCAAAGGCTTCAAAGACGGCATGAAAGACGGTGGCACCAAGTCTGACGAGGCTGCGCCTGTCGCAGGCCAAGTGGCTTCCTCGGCGCAGGCTGAAAAAACCACCATCGATGTGGAAGCCAAGACCAAGTCTTGATGGTTTGAACGACCGAACGCTTCACTGTGCTTGATTTAGGAATTTCCAAAATGGCGCTGATCGGCGTCGTGGCGTTGATCGTCATCGGCCCCGAAAAGCTGCCCAAGGTCGCCCGCACGCTGGGTACTTTGCTGGGCAAGGCGCAGCGCTATGTGGCCGATGTCAAGGCCGAGGTCAACCGGTCCATGGACCTGGAAGAGCTCAAAAAGATGAAAGAGTCGATGGAGTCGGCGGCGCGCGATGTGGAACAAACGGTTCAGACCACCGCCTCCGATTTTGAGAAAGACTGGTCAGACACCACATCGGGCCTGACCCACGATTTGCCCGAACTCGAAGCACCACCGCCCAGCTACAAAAATCCGGACAAGAATTGGCGCCTCAAGCGTGGGGCTGTGCCGCAGTGGTACAAGGCCCGTGCGGGTGTGCGCACCAAGGCACTTTCTGGCGCTGCGCGCGTGGCACGTTACCGCCCCAAGTCCCTCCATTCCCTGTGATGGCTTCGCACCTTGGGTGCGTGCCTTCCAAACCACTTCGCCATGTCCGACTCCCATCCTAAGCCTGAAGACGAACTTGCCGGTTCCGAGCAGCCGTTCGTGGCGCACCTGATTGAATTGCGTGACCGCTTGCTCTGGGCGGTGGCAGCGGTGGCGATCGCAGCCGTTGCCTTGGCTCTTTACCCGGGCCCCGGAGAGCTGTACGACATCCTCGCCGCGCCCTTGATTGTCCACTTGCCCAAAGGTGCGACCCTGATCGCTACTTCGGTGATCTCACCTTTCATGGTGCCGCTCAAGATCTTGATGATGGCGGCGTTCTTGATCGCCTTGCCCGTGGTGCTTTACCAGGTCTGGGCCTTCATCGCACCGGGTCTGTATGCCCATGAAAAGAAACTGGTCATGCCCCTGGTGGTGTCCAGCACGGTGCTGTTTTTCATCGGTGTGGCGTTTTGTTATTTCTTTGTCTTTGGCCAAGTGTTCAGTTTCATCCAGAGCTTTGCCCCCAAAAGCATCACGGCGGCACCCGACATCGAAGCGTATTTGAGCTTTGTGCTGACCATGTTCCTGGCCTTTGGTTTGGCGTTCGAGGTGCCCGTGGCGGTGGTGGTGCTGGCCCGCATGGGGGTCGTCAGTGTGGAAAAACTCAAGGAGTTCCGGGGTTACTTTGTGGTGCTGGCCTTTGTGATCGCCGCTGTGGTGACCCCACCCGATGTGGTGTCTCAGTTGGCGCTGGCCGTCCCGATGTGCTTGCTCTATGAATTGGGCATCTGGGCGGCACAAGTGTTCATCAAGCACACGCAGGCACCGCAGGAATCTGAAGACGCGGCTTGAAGCAGCCCGCAACAAGCATGAAAAAGAGGCCGCGAGGCCTCTTTTTCATGAAGCAAGGGTGGTGCTCCCGGATGGGCTTACTTTCGCGACTTGTTGGCCGCTGGCCGCTCGGCAGGGGTTAAGCGCAGATTGACCTCGCCTTGACGGCGCCAGACGTTGACTTCAGCTGGTACACCGGGTTTCAAGCTGGCGACTTGGGTCAACAATTCGGCTACATTGCCCACGGGCTGCCCTGCTACTTTGACGATCACGTCGCCAGGTCGAATGCCGGCCGTGGCTGCAGGGCCATTTTTGAGCACGCCTGTGATCACCACGCCCGACGGCAAGGCCGTGCCCGATTTGGGCAGCTGAAAACTCTCGGCCAGTTCAGGCGACATGTCTTGCGGTTCGACCCCGATCCAGCCGCGAATGACTTTGCCGTTGCGAAGCAAATCTTGCATGACTTGCTGCGCCGTGGCGATCGGAATGGCAAAGCCAATGCCCATGCTGCCGCCCGAGCGCGAATAAATGGCGGTGTTGATGCCCATCAGGTGGCCGTTCACATCCACCAGCGCGCCGCCCGAGTTCCCCGGGTTGATGGCGGCATCGGTCTGGATGAAGTTTTCGAAGGTGTTGATGCCCAGTTGGCTGCGGCCCAAGGCGCTGACGATGCCCGACGTCACGGTCTGGCCCACGCCAAAGGGGTTGCCAATGGCCAGCACCACATCGCCGACCTGCAGGTTTTGGTTTTGCCCCAGAACAATCACGGGCAGTTTGTTGAGCGTGATTTTGAGCAAGGCCAGGTCGGTGTCGGGGTCGGTGCCGATGACTTTGGCCGCAGCGCGTCGGCCATCGGCCAGCACGACTTCGATGTCGTCGGCGTCTTCGATCACATGGTTGTTGGTCAGGATGTGACCTTCGGGGCTGACGATGACGCCACTGCCCAGGCCTGCTGGATTTTGTTCTTCTTGCTCACCGTAGAAAAACTTGAACCAGGGGTCTTGGCTCTGAGGGGTCTGGTGGCTGGCTTTGCTGGTGTTGATGCTGACCACCGCTGGTGAGGCTTGACGGGCCGGTGCGCTCAGGCTGCCTGCCGGGCGGCTCAGGGGTGAGTCTGAGGGGGCCTGCAGCAAAGTCATGCCATCGGCCGAGCGCCGCGCACCGCGCAGCCATTCGGGCTGGAGGGTGGCCACCACAAACCAGATCGCCAGCAAGACGGTCACCCATTGGGAAAAGAGGAGCCAATAACGTTTCATGGGGTCAGATTGTCCTTGATTCGCAGCGAAAACATGGGTGGTGGTTTTCGAAAAGCGAGGCGAGTCGCAACTGCAAGCTGGCGCATCGGGGTATGCGGGCAGGGCGATTTGGCAAAGCGAAGCGCCTATGAGCCCTGCCCGCATGCCCCGGTGCGCTGGCCCGACATGTGAAACTCATCGGCGAATTTCAGTCTTTTACCGGCTGCGCCACAATACCCATTCAAGACAGAAAGCCTTTTGCCATGACCAATGCCAAAACCCTGGGCCAGGCCTTTGATGCCTTGCTTCAACCCGACAAGTTTCGCGATTACGGCCCCAATGGCTTGCAGGTCGAAGGCGACCGTGAGGTGAAATTGCTTGTCAGCGGCGTCACCGCCAGCCGGGCCTTGATCGAAGCCGCCATTGAAGCCGATGCCGATGCCATTTTGGTCCACCATGGCCTGTTTTGGCGTGGCCAGGATGGGCGTGTGACCGGTTGGATGCGCGAGCGACTGCGTTTGCTGTTGACACACGGCATCCACCTGTTTGCTTACCACCTGCCCTTGGATGCGCATCCTGAATGGGGCAACAACGCCCAACTGGCCCGTGTGCTGGGCTTGCAAGCCGATGGCCGATTTGGCGAGCAGGATCTGGGTTTTGTGGGGACTGGCACCTCAACCTGGTCCCACCCTCAGGCCCTGGCCGACCATGTCGCGGCGGTTCTCGGCCGATCGGTGACGTGCGTGGGGGGCACCGATCGCCCCGTACGCCGCGTCGCCTGGTGCACAGGGGGGGCGCAAAGTTATTTTGAAGCGGCTATTGCGCAAGGTGTGGATGCCTTCATCACAGGGGAAATTTCCGAGCCGCAGGCGCATTTGGCGCAAGAAACCGGCGTGGCATTTTTGGCTTGCGGCCACCACGCCACCGAGCGCTATGGCGCGCCGGCGCTGGCCGCACGGGTGGCGCAAGACCTGAATTTGCAACACCGTTTCATCGATATTGCCAACCCGGCTTGAGGTGCATGGTGATGACTCCTGAATCCGACGGGCTAACCCCCAAAATCCAGCAACCGATGGCCATCACGCCGGGTGACCCGTGTGGCATTGGCCCTGAAATCATTGCCAAAGCCTGGTGCCTTGCGCCTGAATCGACCCAAGGCTGTTTTGTGGCGGGCGATGTGGGCCTGATGCGCCGCGCCATGGCCTTGGTGCAAGCGGTGCCGACATTTCCGGTGTGTGAAATCCAGACCCCCTCAGAGGCCATGCATGTGCCACCGCGTTGCCTGCCTGTGTTGCAGGTGGTGCCTGTGGCGCCCGTGCTGCCATGGGGGCAAATCGATGCGCGCGCCGGTCAACTGGCGGGCGAGGCGGTGCTGTGGGCCGCGCGTGTAGCTTTGCAGGGTCAAGTGGCCGCGCTGGTCACGGCGCCCTTGCACAAGGAAGCCTTGCATGCCGCGGGTGCGCCTTACAACCAGTACCCGGGCCATACCGAGTTGTTGCAAGCCGAGGCGGCCAGGCACGCGGGTGTGTCCATGGCGCAGATGCCCGTGCGCATGATGCTGGCCAACGACGAATTGCGCACGGTGCTGGTGAGCATCCATGTTTCGCTACGCGATGCCTTGGCGGCAATCACCCATGACCAGGTGCTGGACACGCTGCGCATCACCGATGCGTCATTGACCCAAGTGCTGGGCCGCCGGCCTCGCATGGCCGTGGCAGGCGTCAACCCGCATGCGGGTGAGGGGGGCTTGTTTGGGCGTGAAGAAATCGACATCTTGCAACCTTGTTTGTCAGTGGCAAGGCAGCAAGGGCTGGACGTGCATGGTCCTTACGCACCCGACACGGTGTTCATGCGGGCGCGTCGGCAGGCCGATGGCCGCCGCGAGTTCGATGTGGTCATTGCGATGTACCACGACCAGGGCTTGATTCCGGTCAAGTACCTGGGTGTGGAGCAAGGGGTGAACGTGACCCTGGGGCTGCCGCTGGTCAGAACCAGCCCGGACCATGGCACCGCCATGGACCTGGCGGGCCAAGGCGTGGCCGATGCCCGCAGCATGATCCAGGCCCTGCGCATGGCACGCCAGATGGTCAGGGGTGCGCCCTGACCGGGTGAGGCTTTAGCCCTTGTTGCGCAGGCTGTCGCGGATCTCGCGCAACAACAACACGTCTTCCGGCGTGATGGGTGCAGCAGCAGGGGCTTCTGGGGCGGCCTTGGCAGCGGTCAAACGGTTCACTTGGCGGATCATCATGAAGATGATGAAGGCCAGGATGATGAAGTTCAGTGCGACCGTGATGAAGTTACCGTAAGCGAACACAGCCCCCAGCTTTTTGGCTTCAAGCAGCGACAAGCCAGCGGTTTGGCCTGCCAAAGCCACGTAGTAATTCGAGAAATCCAAACCGCCAAAGATTTTGCTGACCAAGGGCATGATCAGGTCGCCGACAGCAGAATCGACAATTTTGCCGAACGCGCCGCCAATGATCACACCAACAGCCAGGTCCATGACATTGCCCTTGACCACGAAAGTTTTGAATTCCTGTGTGAATGACATTTAAAAATCCTCGGAAATAGTGAAGAGGCCTCTATTGTGAAGCATGATGGACCGAGTGCCCAGTGTTGTAAGTCGGTTGTCTGTTTCACTCCGCTACAATCCCCGGTTGACCCTGATAACGACCCGCTAGAGGATTCCCATGAGTGACACCCCAGTCGACAGCAGCAAACGGACATGGCTGATTGCCTCCGGTTGCGCAGGTGCCGTAGGCGCTGGCTTTGTGGCCACCCCCTTCGTCAGCAGCTTCCAACCTTCTGAACGAGCCAAAGCGGCTGGTGCGGCCGTCGAAGTGGATATTTCCGCTTTGGCTCCGGGCGAGAAGCTGACCGTTGAATGGCGCGGCAAGCCAGTATGGATCATGAAGCGCTCGCCCGAGCAGCTCGAATCCCTCAAGAAAATTGAGGGTCAATTGGCCGATCCTGCTTCTAACCGCACGGCTTACCCGACCCCTGAATACGCCAAAAATGGCCACCGATCCATCAAGCCTGAAATCATGGTGGCAGTGGGCATTTGCACGCACCTGGGCTGCTCGCCAGGCGACAAGTTCGCCGCAGGTCCCCAGCCTTCGCTGCCGGATGACTGGGCAGGTGGATTCTTGTGCGCTTGCCATGGCTCTACTTTTGATCTGGCTGGCCGCGTGTTCAAGAACAAGCCCGCACCAGACAACCTCGAAGTGCCTCCGCACATGTACCTGTCGGACACCAAGTTGATCATTGGTGAAGACAAGAAGGCTTGAAGGAGAACAATATGGCTGAATTCAAAGAAATCTCTCCCAACGCCCCTGCTGGCGAAAAACTCCTCAACTGGGTGGACAACCGCTTCCCCCTGTCCAAGCTCTACAAAGAGCACATGAGCGAGTACTACGCACCGAAGAACTTCAACTTCTGGTACATCTTCGGCTCCTTGTCGCTCCTGGTTCTGGTCATCCAGATCGTGACCGGTATTTTCCTCGTGATGCACTACAAGCCGGATGCAGCCGTGGCGTTTGCCTCGGTGGAATACATCATGCGCGATGTACCTTGGGGTTGGTTGATCCGTTACATGCACTCCACAGGCGCTTCGGCGTTTTTCATCGTGGTGTACCTGCACATGTTCCGCGGCCTGATCTATGGCAGCTACCGCAAGCCGCGCGAGCTGGTCTGGATTTTTGGTTGCGCCATCTTCCTGTGCCTGATGGCCGAAGCTTTCATGGGCTACTTGCTGCCCTGGGGCCAGATGTCGTACTGGGGCGCTCAAGTGATCGTGAACCTGTTCTCGGCCATTCCTTTCATCGGTCCTGATCTGGCTTTGCTGATCCGTGGTGACTTCGTGGTGGGTGATGCCACCCTGAACCGCTTCTTCAGCTTCCACGTGATTGCGGTGCCTTTGGTCTTGCTGGGTCTGGTGGTCGCGCACATCATTGCGCTACACGAAGTCGGCTCCAACAACCCGGATGGCGTTGAAATCAAGGGTCCGAACGCACCCAAAGACGCCCAAGGCCATCCGCTGGACGGCATTCCTTTCCACCCTTACTACTCGGTGCACGACATCCTGGGTGTGAGCGTCTTCCTGATGGCGTTCACGGCGATCGTGTTCTTTGCGCCTGAATTTGGTGGTTATTTCCTCGAATACAACAACTTCATTCCGGCCGATCCGTTGACCACACCTTTGCACATTGCACCCGTGTGGTACTTCACGCCGTTCTACTCGATGCTGCGTGCCATCACCAGCGAGATGATGTATGCCTTGATCGCATGCGTGGTGATCGGTGCCGTGCTGGCTGTGGCCAAAGGCAAGCTGCCCCAAGTGCTCAAGGGTGCTGTGGTGGGTGCTGCTGTGGTGATCTCCGCCCTGATGCTGGCCATTGACGCCAAGTTCTGGGGTGTGGTCGTCATGGGTGGTGCCGTGATCATCCTGTTCTTCTTGCCATGGCTGGACAACAGCCCTGTGAAGTCGATTCGCTACCGTCCTGACTGGCACAAGTACCTGTACGCCGTGTTCGTGATCAATTTCTTGATCTTGGGCTACCTGGGTGTGCAGCCACCATCGCCGATCGGTGAGCGTGTTTCCCAAGTCGGTTCCCTGTTCTATTTCGGCTTCTTCTTGTTGATGCCTTGGTGGAGCAAGCTGGGTACGCCCAAGCAGGTTCCTGACCGCGTGACCTTCACGCCTCACTGAGATCACGGAGATTCAAGAACATGAAAAACATCAAGAAACTCGCATTGGGATTTGTGATGGCCCTGGGTTTGATCTCGGGTGCCCACGCTTCTGGCAGTGGCATTTCCTGGGACAAGGCCCCCAATAAAACCAACGATCTGGCCGCTTTGCAAAATGGCGCCAAGCTGTTTGTCAACTACTGCTTGAATTGCCACTCGGCTGCTTTCATGCGCTACAACCGCCTGAAAGACATCGGGTTGACCGAGCAACAGATCAAGGACAACTTGTTGTTTGCCACTGCCAAAGTGGGCGATACCATGAAAGCCGCGATTGACCCGTTGCAAGCCAAAGAGTGGTTCGGCAAGAACCCGCCTGACCTGACCTTGATGACGCGTTCGCGCTCGGGTCATGGCGGCACAGGTGCCGATTACCTCTACACCTACCTGCGCAGCTACCACCGCGACGCCACCAAGTTGACCGGATGGAACAACTTGGCTTTCCCGAACGTGGGCATGCCCAATCCGTTGTGGGAATTGCAGGGTGATCGTGAGCCCATTTTTGAAGAAAAAGAAGAGCACGGCCACGCGGTCCAAATCTTCAAAGGCTGGAAACAAACCAAGCCCGGGACCATGACACCCCTGCAATATGATCAGGCCATTGGTGACTTGGTGGGTTACATGCAGTGGATGGCAGAGCCTGCCCAAAACACCCGGGTTCGCATTGGCGTTTGGGTGCTGATTTTCTTGTCGTTCTTTACCTTCATTGCCTGGCGCTTGAACGCTGCGTATTGGAAAGACATCAAGTAATTGATCTTCCACCTGGCCGCATGGCCGGGTCTTGTGGAGTGGCAGGCCTTTGTGGCCTTCCACTCTTTTTGATTTTTTGAGGAGCCTCCGCCATGATGGTGCTTTATTCCGGAACCACTTGCCCTTTTTCCCACCGTTGCCGCTTTGTGCTGTTTGAAAAAGGCATGGACTTTGAAATCCGTGATGTGGACCTCTACAACAAGCCCGAAGACATCAATGTGATGAATCCGTATGGCCAGGTCCCGATTTTGGTTGAACGTGATCTGATCTTGTATGAGTCGAACATCATCAACGAGTACATCGACGAGCGCTTCCCACATCCCCAACTGATGCCCGGCGACCCGGTGGATCGCGCCCGTGTGCGCCTGTTCTTGCTCAACTTCGAGAAAGAATTGTTTGTCCACGTGTTGACGCTGGAAAATCGTGCCCTCAAAGGCAACGACAAAGCCCTCGAAAAAGCACGTGCACACATTCGCGACCGCTTGACCCAATTGGCCCCGGTGTTCCTGAAGAACAAGTTCATGCTGGGTGACAACTTCTCGATGCTCGACGTCGCGATTGCCCCCTTGCTCTGGCGCCTGGACTACTACGGCATCGAGCTCAGCAAGAATGCTGCGCCTTTGCTCAAATACGCTGAGCGCATCTTCTCGCGTCCGGCCTACATCGAGGCATTGACGCCATCAGAAAAGGTCATGCGCAAGTAACTTCGGGTGGAACCAATGATGATCAGCGACACCGAACTGCCTTCCACGCGTCCGTATTTGATTCGGGCTCTGTACGAATGGTGTTCCGAAAACGGTTTCACGCCCTATGTGGCCGTCAAGGTGGACAGCTCGGTACAGGTGCCGCGCGAATATGTGCAAGGTGGCGAGATCGTGCTGAACGTCAGCATGGACGCCACCAGTTCGCTGAAGTTGGGCAATGATTTCATCGAATTCAAAGCCCGCTTTGGCGGCAAGCCGCGCGACATCATGGTGCCGATCCATCGGGTCATGGCTATTTATGCTCGTGAGAACGGGCAAGGCATGGCTTTCCCCGTGAGCGACGACGATGCCGCGGCCTCGTCCAGTTTGTCTGCTGTGAAGTTGCACGGCGATGCCATCGGTGAGGACGACGAGCCCGTGCCACCATCGCCGACAACACCCGCCCGACCCGCGTTGAAGCGGATCAAATGAAAAAAATAGCGCCCCTGCCTGGATATGGGGTCGGAGCAAGTTAGAATCTAGCCCGTGCCGCTTTAGCTCAGTTGGTAGAGCACCCGCCTTGTAAGCGGTAGGTCGTCAGTTCGAATCCGACAAGCGGCACCATTTGAAAAGCCTCGATATCCTCGAGGCTTTTTCTTTTGGTGCGAAGCCCCAGTGTGTGCGGGGTTCGAGCAGGGGATGCGTTTTCACACCCCTCACACATCCAAGCAAAAAGGGCTGCCATGCAGCCCTTTCTCGTCTCTGTTCTCTGTTTTGCGTTGGTCGTCCCCCTTTGAGATGCCCTATCTATGCGGCTTTGCGAGCATCGTGTTTGGGCTCAGAGGTGGTGAGCTCAGGCGATTTGAACTTCGTTGATAAACCCGCGATTAAGGCCTCTTGTTCCTCCCAGCTGTCTGGCAGTTGCTTTCGCATAAAGAACTCAAAGGAGAGGCCTACAGGCCCCTTAGCGCAGGCAACTCGCTCGGCGATAGAGGGCGACAAACGCGCCAGTTTCAAGATCTTGTGCACACGCACCTTGTCCATCCCTTCGGCACGCGCAAGCTCAGTCATATTGGCCACACGCCCCGTATCGATGAGATGCTGCCAATAAACAGCTCTACCCAACGCTTTGATGAGCTTGGCATCCATAGTCGCCTGCCATGGTTTGGCGTTGGCTCTGGGGTCTTCATCTTCGGGGCTGATGATGACCTTGGTTGCATGGTGGCGCTCAATGCGCATTGGAATGACTGTGGTGAGTCGAAGCCCTTCCTTCTTCCCGCTACGGATCGTCTTAGCGTTGCCCATCTGGCTCAGAATTGTTTTGACTCGGTTCATGCTTGCTCCATTTCTGCCAACTCAGCGCCGATGCTGTTGGGCGCAAGCTCACACGCCAGTTGCAACCAGCCTGAGTGCAGCCAATCAATCTCAATCGCTGTGTCTGTGATTTGGACACGTTCGATGAGCAAACGAACAATTCGAATTTGCTCTTGCGGGAACATCTCAGGCCACATTTCGCCCATGTTGCGCATCGCCAAGAGCACGTGCCCTTCATCAATGTCTGGGTGCTGTTTGCGAATCTCATCCCAGACCGCTTGGATGGATTCAGGCGATTGCAATGCGGCAACGACATGCTTGATCACGATTCCTTCAATCTGTGATGCCGTAATCAAACCGAACCCATCTGCGGTTTTTCCAAACCGCACGGTGTGCAGGTCTTGGTAATACTGGTAACGGTGACCCCCATTGGCTTTCTTAACAGTGAAGCCCGGTGTCATGCGGTGACCGTTCGGTGCAAACAACAACCCACGCAACAGCGCTGGTGGGTGGTGGCGTGATTGTGCCAACGAGCGCAGATCGGACGGTTCCAAATCTAATATTGGTCGCACCGCATCCACCATCTCTTGGGTAACGATGGCATCGTGCAGACCCGGATAGGTCTTGCCCTTGTGAGCCATCAAGCCCTGATACAAGGGATTGCGCAAAATCGCAAAAATGGACTGTCGTGAATACGCTTTGCCCTTGCGTGTCTTGATGCCTTTTTGTTCAAGGGCTTGCAACACATCAACGGTGCGGCGCACGCGGGCGTACTCTTCATAGATGAAGCGTATGACTTCAGCCTCTTCTGGAATCACCCACAGCTTGCGGTTTTCAACACGGTAGCCCAGCGGTACCGCGCCACCCATGAAGATGCCTTTGGCCTTGCTAGCTGCAAACTTATCGCGGATGCGCTCGCTGGTGACCTCGCGCTCGAACTGTGCAAATGACAACAGTACGTTGAGCATCAAGCGCCCCATCGATGTGGCCGAGTTGATTTGCTGGGTGACCGCACTGAAGCTCACCTTGTGCTCATCAAACACTTCGACCATCTTCGCAAAGTCAGCCAACGAGCGTGACAAGCGATCGATCTTGTAGACCACGATCATGTCGATGCGACCTGCTTTGATATCTTTGAGTAGACGCTGCAGGGCAGGGCGTTCCATGTTGCCGCCTGAGTAAGCTGGATCGTCATAGTCATCTTTGACCGAGATCCAGCCCTCATGGCTTTGGCTCTTGATAAAAGCGTGACCAGATTCTTTTTGAGCATCAATGGAGTTGAACGCTTGGTCCAGACCTTCATCGGATGAGACGCGGCAATAGACAGCGCAGCGCTTGGGTTTTATTTTTTGAACTTCATTCATGTTGTTGCCTTTCAATCTTTGACCAAACCAAAAAACTTAGGACCCGACCATTGGGTGCCGGTGATGTGTCGGGCTGCAGCACTGAGACTCTTGAACTCTTTGCCATCGAGTTCGAAGCGACCTTCGGGTGTGACGGTCACGCGATATGAGTTGGGACCAAAGTCGCGCACAAATACCGTGCCGGGTAGTACTTCGTGCAAGGGGTAGATGCGGTTGCCCAATTTGGATTGACTTTCACCCAAACGCATGAGGCGGCGTTTGATATCAGGGGTCATGCCACCAAAGGCTTGCTCCTGAATCCTGTAGGCAAGCCGCGAGCTGAGATAGTCACGCGTTGTGGTGGTGGGTCGTTTGGCGTAGAACTTGTCCCACATCAACCAGAGATCTTTGATGGGCATGGTGCGCAACGCTGCGACTTGGGAGATGACAGATGGTGTTGTTTGTTCCATCTCAGTCCTCCCATATGCAAGTGGCATCAAGCGTGATCCACAACCGTGCGTCAGAGGGCGTTGCCATCTCACGTACGGCAACTCCGGTTTCTGAGCTCACGCCAGATTTGTGGGTGAAGACATATTGCTGACCATCGTGGCTCAGCAGGCAAGGGCCGACGTCATCGAAATCGATGTCGACGGACATCAGGCCGCGAGACCTGTTGTTGGTGTCGGTCACATGGACCTGGTGGGTAGTTGTCATGAGGTGCTCCTTCAATGGTTTGATCAAAGTTTTTGAATGGGTCTCTATGAACGCTCTGTTTGAGCCAAAAGCAAAGTCATAAATTGCTATTCGCCCATTAAGAAGCGGGCGATTTGCTCAATTCGGACAGCCTGTGGCCGATACCGGGCGACTTAGTGAACAACCCCCTTGCCGTGACCGCTGGTTCGGTAGGTCACCACCTCGCCTGTATCGGGATGTGTCATCAACATGAATGCGACTTCACCATCCCAATAACCGCAGACCACGAACGTGTCGCCATGCCCGCTGGGCATCAACCATCCGGTTAGGCCTTCGGGTAAGTTGTGAAGGTCCATGGGCGTGTGAAGAATCCATGGCGCGTGTTCATTGCACAGGTGTTCGAAGTAGCTTGTAAAACTCGGTGTCGCGATTTCTGTGTAATCAAGCGGAATCCATTCGATGGACAGGCCCGCCTTGAACCAGTTGATGACGAGGTTTTCCATCTCCTTAGGAGTGGGTGCGTTGGGCATCGGCGACGCCACGGTGTCTGTTGTTTCTTTCATGTTTGGTCTTTCAAAAATTAGGGGTTGCCGGTTTTCTGCAATGCCTTTCACAGTCAGCACCGGCGGGCTTTACGTCGCATGGCTCTAAGGAGTGGTGCAAGTGCGCAACCAAATGCACCAATGGATGACAGCTATGCCTCGCCTCGCTGTCATCCAAGTTCTTATGAGGTAGATGACTCGGATGCCAGTTCGGCCTCCACTGCATCTGACAATTCAGGCGGTATGTCGATCACATAAGAATCCGACTGATTGGTGTGTCCAGCTTCATGTTTGGTGATGGCGGCTCGGGCGATCAACTTCATCACTGGTAGCAAAGCCTCGCGTGAATCAATCTCGGCCACCAGCGCTCGGTTGACGACAAGGCTGCGATGCAGTTCGCGATGCTTGACAGGAAGTGATGCAAGCTCTTTGCGCAGCAGCTCCTGTTTGGCTTTGAGCTCTTTTTGCGTGACCTGTGCAATTCGCAACTCGACATCCAGCTTGGAAAGCGATTCAGGGGTCACGAAGTCACCTTCTGACTCAAGCATCGATTGCGCAGCTACTTGGGTCTCTTGCAAGATGCGTTCTTCAAGAACGGTGATGCGCTCGTCAAATTTCTCGATTTGGGTTTGCGTTTTTTCAGACGTTGCATTCAGTTCTGCCTCATGACGTGCAAGCGCCGCTATCTCGCCCTTGACCTTTTTCAGGTCCTCTGGCGCATTGACCGTTGGTAACAAATCCATCACTTGCGAATTCAAATGACGCAGATGTATGTCAAGCGTTTGAACTTGTGATTCAGCATGGTTGAGATGCGCCAGAACCTGACGATCGGCAGGACTGGAGCGAGACAGCTTTGAAGCTTCGAGCATTTCCTGATAAGCCGTGTTTCGTTGCAGGTGGTTTGCCTTTGCCGTGGCCAGCTCGGTGGTCGTGCTTTCGACCTGGCGTGTCAACGCTTCGTATTTGCTTTTGATGCCGTTGTAATAAGCGCCGGATTTTTTGAACGGGTTTAGTTGCATGCGAGTCCTTTCGGGTTTTGGTTGAGTTGTGTTGAATCAAGTTGTGCAGGTGCCTCCTCTTGGATAGAGGGAACGCTGGGAGGCTGAGCGTTGGAAACGGTGGGGCTTTGCGATTCGCAAAGATTCGCAAGCTTTCGCATTGGGGTGAGGCCAATAGCCATGCGGCTTTTCGCGGGATTCGCAAAATTCGCAGGGGACCGCGCGGTAATTTGTTTTTTCATGCGACCCCCACAAGCTCATAGGCTTCAGTTGCTTTGGGATGTGCGGCAGGCATAACCCAGCCGTGCTCTATGAGCACACGCATGACTTGTCGGGCAGCAGATGCGCTGCGCAGGGGCGAAGGGCCGTTGCGATAAACCTCAGCTAAGGAGATGGCACGACCCGGGCCAAGCTTGTCGCGCAACCACTCCAGCAGTTCTTGTGCGAGACGCAGCTCTGCCTTCACCTGTCCTGAACCCCAAAGCCGCATGGCTTCATCGAGGTAATGCAGCATGAGGTGAAAAGCGCGGTCTACCTGCTCTTCGTGAATTTCACGGTCACCATCGAAGACAGCCAATGTCCCCGCCAATCGGGCAATGTGTTCTGAGGCTTTGGAGGCCAGTGAACGCACAGAAACGTAGGTGCCACCAGGTCCAAGGTCTGCTTCCAAATCGTTGTAGATAGCAACCCATGCGCGTTTGGCTGAACTCGTCAAAAACAAGTTGGGTGGGTTGAGTTCATGCTCGTTAGCAAGTGGCCACTCATTCGCCAGCAGTGCATCAATGCGCTGTGAGTAGGCTTGGTACTCATCGGTGTGGCTCAGATCTGTCTCGACATACGAACGTTGCCCAGCCGTGGTCTCGGGATAGCTGATGAGGCATCGCGCCAGAAAACCCTGTTCACGCGCCAGTGGATCTGCAAGTAGCGATGTGGCCACGGCAGGTTGGACCATCAAGTGCAGGCTCAGGCGCTTACCGAAATAGCTGCCGGACCCGTCACCAACGCGCACTCGATCAAACTCACCTCGGTCCCATAAACGCGAGAGGGTGGTTAAGGTGCCGAGGCGCTTTTCTGCGCTCATGGCGTAGCCACCCAGAAACTGTCCGCCTTCATCGTTGACCAGACCAATGGATGGCAGGCCAATGATGAGTTGGCGTTGAATGGCTTCGCTGCTTGGTTCCGACACGATCATGAGCGGCATGACTGGTGCGGTTGGTTTTTCTAATGCTGCTAGCTGGGCTTCTTTGGTGTCGGCGCTGAGCTTCTTGTCGTTTAGGACACGTTTGATTGCGATCTCATAAACCTGCAGCGTTTTTTCGAATGCCTCGCGATCGGTTTCGTATTTACCTGTCAGGTGACGTTGACGCGCGCGAACCCCCGCAAGCGCCCAACTGTCCGCTGCAGATTTACGTTCGCCTGATTCACCTAAGGTCAGGAAGTAGTCCGATAGTGGTGACACGCGACCATCAATGCACACGTTGCCGTAAGGCTGCGCCACTTGATTCATCGCCCCCAGAATGGATTGACCAATCAGTGCAACTGGGGCCTGAATGACTTGGTGCATCTTGTTCACGACAGATGAACCAATACTGCCGAGCGCTTGAGCTGGGAAAGGTGAGGGTGGTGCCAACTCGCGTGTGAGTGGCAGTGGGTCTGGGTATTTCTGCTTGGCCCAATCTGGGCGAAGTGTCGAACCGCTGGGTACACCTAATGTCATACCTGCTCCTGTTCGAAGCGGGGCGCGCCACCTTGCTTGGTGTTGTGCTCAATGAAGTTGGTGATGTCGCTGCGGCGGTAACGAATGCAACGTCCCACCCGAACAAAGGGTAGGTCTACCCGACCGTGCAGACGCCAGCTCGCGAGTGTTGCGGGCTGGATGCATAAGAGCCTTGCGGCTTGAATTTCCGTGAGAAGAGCGCTGATGCGCTCTGCGTTATCGATCCCCATTTGCCTTGACTGCCTTTCATCGTTGTACGCATGGCTGCGTTGATGTCCGGCAGGTTAAAAAATGGGGTGGTGAAAATAGCGCTAAATTCGCGAGAGCTGATGCAGTGCGGCTTTCAGGTCCTTAACGGCGATGGACTTTTCGAGGTTTTTGCGTAAATCGACGTAATGCACCTGGTCATTGATGACGTCGGTGATGCGGATGTTCTCAATGGGCTCGTCGTAGATCTGGTCGATGTACCCCATGACTACGTCAACATCAAAACTGTCAGCCTCACGCGCGATGGTGATCAACGCTTTCTTGAACACGCCATAGGCTTGGGGCTTGCGTCCGGTACGGTATGGCTCAAGCGCGGCTTTGGTGGCTCGTGCTTTTCTCTCGAGTGTTGCGATGGTTGCTTCCGCTTGGCGAGTCTGTGGTGACGCAGCTGACTGGCCCTGCGCAAACGACGCCATGATCAAGAATTTTTCGGCGGTGCCAGTTTGCTGAGCGGCGCTGTGCCAGAGCTCACGTTCCCAAGCGGCAGACTCCATGCGGATAGCGGTTATGTGCGCAGTGCCTTTGGCATCGTGCTCCAGCGGGTCAATGGCATCTTCAATGCCATCTACGATCTCACAGTAATACTCAGCGGCCATCCGTGCTTCATCGATTGCCAGCAGCGCATAGATTTCTGAATCAGATAACGTGGTGCCAGTTTTAGGGATCCGAGTAGTCCATAGCGCCCTCGCTGCAGCGGGATACGTTTCATACCGTTCCATGTATTGATGGATGGCCGAGTTGGATCTTGAGATGCCAAGCCCTGCATCAATAGCCCATTGAGGTGGGCCGAATGTCTGCAGCGGTCGTAAAAGGGTCTGGGCTTTCCAGATGATTTCTTCGAGCCGTGAGAACTCTGGCGAGACTTCAGGCCACAGCAAGCACTGGTCATGGCGCTCACATAAGTCATTGAGGTCATCATTCAGTGGGTTGAATGCTCCCACCAGGTGACCAGCTGAATTGTCTTCAAACGGTGATGTGCTCATTCAATATTTGGCTGTTGCGTTGCGAAACGTGCGAATCCCGCGAAAGATCGCGTAGCCATTGATTTTGATGCAATGCGAACCCGTGCGAATCTTTGCGAATGTGCTCAAGATTTAAGCAAAAAGCAGATGGGTTCTAGATTTTCTGGGTCCTTCCCTGCCAAGAACCTATGCGGGGGGCAAAAGCGCCAGATTTGTCTACCGATAGGACTGAAATCCGGGTACGCGGTACGCACCGGGTACGCACTGATTCACTTGTACATGGTCGTAGCCATACTCATGGCTAACTACCTGCAACGATAAGTAATGCTCAAACAAATTGCAGACAGGGCGTTCAATTTTTTTTTGCACGTGCCTACCTGCTTTTTGGAGCAAAATGATTAGGTTGCAGGCTAGCACTTCTGAAAATGATTCAAAAAAAATATCTAGTGGCGTGGATTGGAGTCGCTGACCACGAGTGCGCTGAAGGTCTGCGGGGTGATGATTTAGGGCCTATTGTTTCGTCTTTGATGGGGGCCGTGCGGTATGACCGCGTGTATCTTTTGACCAACTATGACTTCGAGCGCAGCAAAAACTTCTGCACATGGCTTGAATCCTTGACTGCATATTCCTCATCTACTGTTGACCTCTACAGTGTTGACTTGGTTAGTCCAATTGACTACACCGATATTTACAACCAAGTCAGTCGCAACTTGTCTGAAGCGGGCTTGCCTAGGGATGATGTATCGCTGACTTTTCATCTGAGTCCGGGCACCCCAGCAATGGCGGCTATTTGGATTATCTTGGCCAAGACGCGATTTCCGGCCAAGTTGATTCAAACCTCAAGGCATGGGGGCGTCCATTCGGTGGACTTCCCTTTTGACTTGGCCAGCGATTTCTTACCTGAGTACCTCAAGCGCAGCGGTGAGCGTGTCAAGCGCCTGACCAACGTGAAGCAACTCGCTCCTCCTGAGTTTGGAAAAATCATCCACGCCAGCCCTCAGGTGGCCGAGCAAATCCATTTGGCAAGGCGTGTGGCAGTCTTTGATGTGCCGGTGTTGATCCTTGGCGAGACGGGCACGGGCAAAGAGCTTTTCGCAGAGGCCATCCATGCAGCTAGTCCTAGGTCACAGCACGCGTTTATCGCAGTTAACTGTGGTGCCTTGTCGCCCGAGTTGGCCAATTCAGAGCTTTTTGGTCATAAGCGTGGAGCCTTTACGGGGGCGTCCACAGAAAGAAAGGGTCACTTTCAAACTGCCTCTGGTGGCACACTCTTTTTGGATGAGGTGGGAGACCTGCCTCTGGATACTCAAGTGCGCTTACTGCGAGCTTTGCAGGCACAGGAAATCACGCCCCTAGGGCAATCCAGCCCCGTGAAGGTCAACGTCCGAGTGGTTGCTGCTACCCATCGTGACTTGATCTCGGATGTGGGAGCTGGTCGGTTTCGTGAGGACTTGTTTCATCGATTGGCAGTAGGCATATTGCGATTGCCGCCCTTGCGCGACAGGGGTATAGATGTGCGTCTGCTCGCCGAACACTTCCTAGGGCAAATCAATGCAGATTCGGCTGATCGCCAATGCGCATGGGAGCTTTATACCGAGCTCGCAACTCGTGTTGCACTTACTGGAAAGACGAAAGATCCAGATTGCACAGATTTTTCTGGTGAAGTTTTTTCAGAGAGCCTTGGCTCTGTGTACACCTTCTTTGGCGAGGCTCGAAAAATCATGCGCAACTTTCCAGTTGGCACTATTGGTCAACTGAAAGTTGAGAATCATTTGGGTGCGATGATTCATCGAGCTATGCGAGATGTACTACGCCCTTTCCTCGAAACGTGGCAAGCAGATTACAGGCATTGGTGGGAGCATGAGGCTGATCAGAGCTTGCCACCTTTTGAGCGACAAAAGGCATATCCCCGTATCAAAGAGTTCATTTCACATTGGAGTGATGTGCGGGCGATCATGCGCGCAATTCAGGATGAGCTGGTCGCCGCTTACAAACTTGTGGATGTCACTAAATTTCAAGAAAAACTGTCATGAAGGCTCGCAAAAATGGTGACACCTAAAAGACTAGGATTAGCACTGGCTATATTGATAGTGATTGCTAGCATAGCGATTGGTTTAGACCGCACAAATCTTGGAACCAATTCAGCGAATGGCTCATTACCGACAACGGCTCTATTGAAACCGGTTGACGGTGGGCCTGCCTATCTACGACTGGAGCAAGAGCACGCTGAGGTTGTTGCAAGATTTCTTTTTTCTTGTATAGAGGGGCGCATGTACTGGAATGCTGGTATTGTCACAACGCCAGAGCTATCTGCTGCCGTACTTGAAAAAGCGACAAAGAACTACTTGGAAATTGATTCAGACGAAATTCTCCAGGCGCAAGGTAGCGCTGATGCTCAAGTTGCTGAAAGCACAATTTGGATTTTTCGCCCTTTAGATGCGGTGCAAGTCAATGCATTAAAAAAAGCACAAACCTTAGGTGCTTGGATAGAAAACGGCAGTGACTTTAGATGGGGGGCTTTTATGTCAATTGAAAACGTTCGCGATGACCTCAACCGTTATGTGGCGCAATGCATCTGATCCTGAAGACTCAAAAGCAATGACCAATAAAAATGAAATATTTTTTGATGGCTTTTTGTCGGCTAAAGGTGGATTGACTTTAGAAACCAATCCGCATCCTTTGTTGTTGCCAAGCGCCGCTTCAATTAACAGAGATGAGCTTGCCCATTTTGATTGGGAGCGTGGTTGGCACTTGGGAAAATTTGTCGCAATTGAAGAGCTACGCGAAGTTAAGCGTGTCCAAATACTGGAAGCAAGTAAAGCTATTAAAGAGAATCAAAATGAGTACTCTGCCCTATGCAAAACGGCGAACCTTAGTTTTTTTGAGGGTGGGTTGAATCGTTTCTGGGCTAATCGCAAATTGAGCAAGCTATCCGATGCAATTCGCGGTAGCCATGAGTTTGGACTTCTTAACGAGCTTCGGTTTGAGGTTTATTTACCTTGGCGACCAAGTGAAGATCCCTATGAAATAAAGTTTTTTGATCTGCAAAAAGAGCAGGGAAACGCATGGAAGTTTGTGGAGATGTACGGGGATCTTCACGGTGTTAAGGAGGCAAGACAAAACTCTGTTCGTGCAGAAATTCTCACCCTAATGAATAGTCCGCACAGGTTGGCTGACAGTGAGGCGCATTAACTCTTACTTGTTATATCCAGAGTAGATAATTAGAAATACAGGCCCTGTGGAGCACAACTGTGGGGAAAAATCCACAACTAGAACTTATTTATCCTTATCAAGATTTTTGATTTATTTGAACAAACATCAAAAAACGTGAATCTGGACACTGTCACCCCCTAGTAAGATATGCGTTCAAAAGGATTAATTTACGTACTCCCAGATCCAGCACCACAAACCTGAAAAGGCCCTGATCCATGATCAGGGCCTTTTTTTTGATCCGTCAGCGACACCGGCGAATCCAAGAAGGCTAAAAAACCCGGTTCTGTACCTTGATGCGGATCGTCGTCACGCTGAGCCCCTTGTGCGTCAAATGGGCTTGAAGCGCGGGGACCAATTGGCGCAGCTTGGCAGCCACCGCATTGGAGCTGACCAGCAGACACCAGCAACCGTCTTCAATGGGCCCGGCCTGCACACTGGCCCGCAGGGGGGCTGGCAGCAAAGGATGAATGGCCTGCAATCGCGCCGACGACTCGCGCACCAGGCTCGCCAAGCGCGCAAAAGTGGGTGACTCTTGCGCGGCTTGTTGCAGGGGAATGGCTTGGTGACGTCTTTGCATGGTGCGAGGGGGTCGCCCATTATCCGGCAGCGGACAGGGCTTGGACGGCATCCCCGGAAACGGGCGGCCTAGAGGCTAAAATCATCAAGTTAAGCGGGCGCCTGTGGCGGCCCGCTGGGGCGTGGGGGTATCCCGCTGGCCCGGTTTTTCTGAACCCTTTAACTTGACAGGATAGACGGTCTGTTTCTCAGCCTTGGGCTGAAGGTGGATCTTGTAGACATGGCCATCCCATTCCTCACCAAAATATTCGGCAGCCGCAACGACCGCCTGCTCAAGCAATACCGCAAAACGGTGGAGCGCATCAATGCCCTGGAAGCCGGACTGGAGTCTTTGAGCGACGGCGAACTGCGCGCCAAGACCCAGAGTTTTCGGGAGCGCTTTGCCGCAGGCGAAGCGCTGGACGCATTGCTGCCAGAAGCCTTCGCCGTGGTGCGCGAAGGCTCCAAGCGTGTCATGAAGATGCGCCATTTCGACGTGCAATTGGCCGGTGGTATCGCCTTGCACAATGGCAAGATCGCCGAAATGCGCACGGGTGAAGGCAAGACCCTGACCTCCACATTGCCTGCGTACTTGAACGCCTTGTCGGGCAAAGGTGTGCACGTCGTCACCGTGAACGATTACCTGGCCAGCCGCGATGCGCGCTGGATGGGCAAGCTGTTCAATTTCCTGGGTTTGTCGGTCGGTATCAACCTGGCCCAGATGTCCCGCGAGGAAAAGCAAGCGGCTTACAACTCGGACATCACCTACGGCACCAACAACGAATACGGCTTTGATTACCTGCGCGACAACATGGTCTATGAAGCCCATGACCGTGTGCAGCGTCCCTTGAACTACGCCATCATCGACGAGGTGGATTCGATCCTGATCGACGAGGCCCGCACGCCTTTGATCATCAGTGGCCAGGCCGAAGACCACACGGCGACTTATTTGTCGATGAAGCAGGTTGTGCCTTTGCTCACCCGTCAGGAAGGCGAAGCCGATCCGCGCACGGGCGAGGGCATCATCACGCCAGGTGATTTCACGCTGGATGAAAAGTCGCACCAGATTTTCCTGACCGAGCAAGGCCACGAAAAAGCCGAAGCGGTACTGGCCCAGATGGGCTTGATTCCCGAAGGTGCCAGCCTGTACGACCCGGCCAACATCACCTTGATGCACCACCTGAATGCCGCCCTGCGTGCACAGCACCTGTACCACCGTGACCAGCATTACGTGGTGCAAGAAGGCGAGATCGTCATCGTGGACGAGTTCACTGGCCGCTTGATGACTGGCCGTCGCTGGAGCGATGGTTTGCACCAGGCCGTCGAGGCCAAAGAGGACGTGCAGATCCAGGCCGAAAACCAGACGCTGGCCTCGATCACGTTCCAGAATTATTTCCGCCTGTACGGCAAGATGGGTGGCATGACGGGTACGGCCGACACCGAGGCGTATGAGTTTCAGGAAATCTACGGTTTGGAGACGGTGGTCATTCCGCCGCACCGCAAAAGCCAGCGCGAAGACCAACTCGACCGCGTCTACAAAACTTCGCAAGAGCGTTACACGGCCGCGATCGCGGACATCCGTGAATGCCATGAGCGTGGACAACCTGTGCTGGTGGGCACCACTTCGATTGAAAATTCAGAGTTGATCGCGCAGTTGCTGACGCAAGAAAAGCTGCCGCACCAGGTGCTCAACGCCAAGCAACACGCCCGTGAAGCCGACATCGTGGCCCAGGCCGGACGCCCAGGCATGATCACGATCGCCACCAACATGGCTGGCCGCGGCACCGACATCGTGTTGGGTGGCAACATCGAAAAAGACATCCTGGCGGTGGAAGCCGACGAAGGCCTTTCAGATGAAGCCAAGCAAGCCCGCGTGGCGCAATTGCGCGACGAATGGAAAGTGATCCACGAGCAGGTCAAGGCTTTGGGTGGTTTGCGCATCATCGCCACCGAACGCCACGAGTCGCGCCGCATCGACAACCAGCTGCGAGGGCGTTCGGGCCGCCAAGGTGATCCAGGTTCGTCCCGCTTTTACCTGAGCCTGGACGATCCGCTCATGCGCATTTTTGCGGGTGACCGCGTGCGCGCCATCATGGACCGCTTGAAAATGCCCGAAGGCGAGGCCATCGAAGCCGGCATCGTGACGCGCAGCATCGAAAGCGCGCAGCGCAAGGTGGAGTCGCGCAACTTTGACATCCGCAAGCAATTGCTGGAATACGACGATGTGTCGAACGACCAGCGCAAGGTGATTTACCAGCAGCGCAACGACATTCTGGACGCGCAGGATTTGAACGGCCAGATTGCCTCATTGCGTGAAGGTTGCTTTAGTGATCTGGTGCGCCAGTATGTGCCTGCCGAATCGGTGGAAGAACAATGGGATCTGGCCAGCCTGGAAAAGGCATTGGCCGATGAGTGGTTGCTGCAGGTGAATTTGCGAGACAAGGTGCAGGCCTCCAACGCCATCACCGACGAAGACATTTTGGAATCGGTGGTGGCGGCTGCCCATGCCCAGTTCCAGGCCAAACTCGACAGCGTGGGGGTGGAGAACTTCACTTCGTTTGAGCGCATGGTCTTGCTGCAAAGCATCGATACGCACTGGCGCGAACACCTGAGCGCGCTGGACTATCTGCGCCAGGGCATCCACTTGCGCGGTTACGCGCAAAAGCAGCCCAAGCAGGAATACAAGCGCGAAGCGTTTGAGTTGTTTGGCCAGTTGCTCGACGCCGTCAAAAACGAAGTGACCCGCACCCTGATGACCGTGCGCATTGATTCGGGTGAACAGATCGAACAAGCCGCCCACGACATTGAAGAGCGCGCCGAGCACATCAGCCATGTGACCTACAGCGCCCCTGACGAGTCGGGTGATCCCCAAATTGTGGCGGCCGATTTGGTTGGCCTGCAGCAAGAGTGGGGCCCCGTGGGCCGCAACGAGCCTTGCCCCTGCGGAAGCGGCAAGAAATTCAAGCAATGCCACGGCAAACTCAGCTGAGTTGGCCGCGCGGATGGAACGGGCTTCGGCCCGTTTTGTTTGTGTACCGCCCGAAATGTTTATTTTTTTCCTGAAAGATCCACATGCCTGTGAATTTGCCCCCGCTGGACCCCACCCAATTGAGCCCGATTGCGGGCGTTCGCATCGGCATCGCCGAGGCAGGTGTGCGCAAAGCCAACCGCAAAGACCTGACCGTTTTTTTGCTGGACCCAGGGGCCAGTGTGGCGGGTGTGTTCACCAGCAACCGTTTTTGCGCCGCGCCTGTGCAGGTGTGCCGTGAACACCTGGCGGCAGGCTCTGCTGTGCGGGCCTTAGTCATCAACACCGGCAACGCCAACGCAGGCACCGGTGCGCCGGGCCTGGCCCATGCACGCCAGACCTGCGACGCGTTGGCCAGCTTGCTGCAATGCACCCCACTCCAGATTTTGCCGTTTTCGACGGGTGTGATCATGGAGCCGCTGCCGGTAGACCGCATCGTGGCCGGGCTGCCTGCTGCCTTGGCCGATGCACAGGCCGCGCACTGGGCCAAGGCCGCTGAAGGCATCATGACCACCGACACCGTGCCCAAGGCGGCCAGTGTGCAGGTGCAGATCGGTGGACAGGCGGTCAGCATCACCGGCATCAGCAAAGGCGCCGGCATGATCCGCCCCAACATGGCCACCATGCTGGGTTTTGTGGCCACAGACGCTTGCATCGATCCCGCTTTGTTGTCCGCCTTGGCCAAACAACTGGCCGATGGGTCTTTCAACCGCATCACCATCGATGGCGACACCTCGACCAACGATTCGTTCATGCTGATCGCCACGCACCAGGCGGGCCACGCACAGATCACCTCGCTGGACAGTGCCGACGGTCAAGCCTTGGTCAAGGGCTTGCTGCAAGTGGCACGCCAGTTGGCGCATGCCATCGTGCGCGATGGCGAAGGCGCCACCAAGTTCATCACCGTGCAGGTCGAAGGCGGTCGCACAGGCGAAGAGTGCCGCCAGGTGGCTTATGCGATCGCGCATTCGCCGCTGGTCAAAACCGCTTTCTTTGCCAGCGACCCGAACCTGGGGCGCATCCTGGCGGCGGTGGGTTACGCCGGCATTGACGACCTGGACCAAGGCCTGATCGAGTTGCACCTGGACGATGTGCATGTCGTGTCCAAAGGGGGGCGCCGTGCCGAATACCGCGAAGAAGACGGCCAGCGCGTCATGAAAGGCAGCGAAATCACCGTGCGTGTGGGTCTGGGCCGTGGCACCGCCAGCGACACCGTGTGGACCTGCGATCTGAGCCACGAATACGTCACCATCAACGCGGATTACCGTTCATGACCTCCGCGTCCCCTTCTGCACTCGACCAATTGTTGGCCAAAGTCAGCCAGCTGGTGGACCGTATTGAGGCGGTTTTGCCCCAGCCTTTGTCTGCCCCCGACTGGACGCAGGCCATTGCCTGGCGTTACCGCAAGCGCGCGTCTGGTCATGGCGTGCTGGAGCCGGTGCGCCATGTGGCGGCCATGACGCTGGCCGACCTGAAAGAAATTGACGACCAGAAAGAAAAGCTGCAGCGCAACACCGAGCAGTTTGTGCAGGGCCGCTCGGCCAACAACGTGTTGCTGACAGGCGCACGGGGCACCGGCAAGTCGTCGCTCATCAAGGCGTGTCTGAACACCTATGCCCCCCAGGGCCTGCGCCTGATCGAGGTGGACAAGGAAGACCTGACCGACTTGCCCGACATCATCGAGGTGGTGGCGGCGCGCGATGAAAAGTTTGTGGTGTATTGCGATGACCTGAGCTTTGAAGATGGCGAGCCGGGCTACAAGGCGCTCAAGTCGATTCTGGACGGCACTGTGGCCGCATCGACGCCCAATGTGCTGGTGTATGCCACCAGCAACCGCCGTCACCTGTTGCCCGAGTACATGAGCGAAAACCTCACCTACAAACACACCGACGACGGCGAAGTGCACCCCGGCGAGGGCGTGGAAGAAAAGATTTCGTTGTCCGAGCGTTTTGGTTTGTGGATCAGTTTTTATCCGTTCTCGCAAGACGAATACCTCGCGATTGCTGGCCAGTGGCTGCATGCTCTGGGGGCCACGCCTGCGCAAATCGAGGCGGCGCGACCCGATGCCTTGTTGTGGGCGCTGGAGCGTGGATCACGCAGTGGCCGTGTGGCTTACCAATTTGCGCGGGACATGATGGGCCGCCAACCCGGTTCGGCATGAGCGCAGGCCTGTTGGTGGCCGATGGCGAACGCCAGCGCGAAGACCTGAGCCCAGGCCAGGCAGAGCGCGCAGTGGTCGATGTGGCCGTGGGCGTGCTGCTGCAGACCGATGGCCGGTTTTTGCTGACCTCACGTCCCGAAGGCAAGGTGTACGCCGGCTATTGGGAGTTTCCGGGCGGCAAGCTGGAAGCGGGGGAGTCGGTCGAGCAAGCCTTGCGCCGCGAACTGCAAGAAGAGTTGGGCATCACGATCGGCCAGGCGCAGATCTGGAAAACCCAGATGGTCGATTACCCGCACGCCTTGGTGCGGCTGCATTTTTGCAAAGTCTGGGATTGGCAGGGCGAGTTGCAAATGCGGGAAGCGCAATCACACGCCTGGCAGTCACTGCCTGTGACGGTCGCGCCCGTTTTGCCCGGCACGGTGCCGGTGTTGGATTGGTTGGCGCAAGAGCGTCAGTTCACGGGTGCCACGCACACCTGAATCGCTCACTGCAGACGCGGATCGCCAAAGGGCTCGTCCAGCGGCGTTTCTTCGGGCAGTTTGAATTCTTCGCTGGCCCAGGCGCCCAAATCGACGCCCTTGCAACGGGCGCTGCAAAACGGGCGATATGGGTTGTTGCTGCTGTAAAGGCTGATGCCCGCACAAGCGGGGCAGCGCACCTGGCGAGGTGCAAAATCTGGCGGCGTGTTCGACATGCTCATGCGCACAAAGACATTTCGAAAGGCACGTCATCGGTGGTGGCCACCAATTTGCCATCGCTTTGCTGGCGCATCATGCGGATGACGACCAACAAGCGGTTGCAGCTGATTTCGGGGGTGATGCCCAGTGCCGGATCGATTTTGAGCCGCAACAATTGGAATGTGCGACCCTGGGGCAGGTTTTGCTGCAGTTGCCCGGCCGTGGCCATGACTTTCTGGCTGCTGCCGGATTCGCGCAGCATTTGCAGCAGCAGTTGGATGGCCTGTGCCAAGGGGGCAAACGGCGCGATCCACTGCGTCAAATCGCTGGTGCGTTTGGGGGCGTCGTGGTGTTGCCATGCGTGGTAGGCCGGCAAATCAAACTCGCAGGTGCCGCCAGGGATGACGGCACGACTGCGCAAGGCCATCAGGAAATCGTTGTCGTTCAGGCTTTGGCCGATTTTTCCGCTGACCTGGTTGAGCGCCTCAAAGTGCTCGTCCAGTTGGGCGATCAGGCCGTCGAGGGCTTTTTCAGAGATGGCCGGGTTGCCACGGTAGCCGTTGTAGAGCTGTCTTTGGCGTTCCAGATCTTTCAGAACATCCGATTTGAGTTCTGAACGCGATGCCACTTCGATGATCTCGAACAGCGTGGTCAGTGCAAAGTGGTGGTCTATCGCTTCCGCGCGGGCCACCAATTGGCCCAGGCGGTTGAATAATTGTTGCAGCCGCAGGTAAGTGCGAATGCGTTCGTTGAAGGGGTATTCGTACAGTATCACGCGGCGTCTTCCAGTGCCGCCATCATAGCCCGAAGTCAGCAGCCACCTGGCGCACTTGGGCCTCTAATTCAGCCAGACTCAGGCCTTGGTTGAAGATCACCGCATCGGCGCAGGCCAGGCGTTGTGCCCGTGAGGCCTGCTGGGCCAGGATGCGGTCAATTTCATCGACCGCCAAGCCACTTCGGGCCACGACCCTTTGCCTTTGTGTGGCGGCATCGCAGTCCACCACGATCACCCGGTCCACCTGTCGGCGCCAGCGTTCGCCCGACTCCACCAGCAAAGGCACGTCGAACACCAGCAGCTGCCGGCCACTTTGCAAAGCTGCTCGCGCCTGTTCCTGGGTGATCTGGTTCACCAAGGGGTGGATGATGGCTTCGAGCTGTTTTTTGGCTTCTGTGTTTTGAAAAATCTGCGCACGCATGGCCTGACGGTTCAAGGCGCCCTGGGCGTCGATCATTTGCGGCCCAAAGGCTTGGGCGATGGGGGCGATCGCCCGCCCGCCCGGGGCGGTCACGCTGCGCGAAATCGCATCGGCATCGATCACGGCGGCGCCACAGGCGGCCAGCATGTTGGCCACGGTGCTTTTGCCGCTGCCGATGCCACCGGTCAGGCCGATGCGCCAAAGTCGTTGTGTGTTCATGGTTTAAACAGGCAGGCCGGGCAGGGTGCCCAAGGCCATGACCCAAGCACCCGCCAAGGCCAAAAAAGGGCCAAACGGAATATAGCCGTCTTCCGGCATGCGCTGGCGCAGGCGCAGCCACAGCCCACAGGCAACGCCCGTGAGCGATGCGATCAGCACCAGCGACAGCAAGGCGGGCCAGCCCAGCCAGGCCCCCAGTGCGGCCAGCAGTTTGAAGTCCCCCTGGCCCATGCCCTCTTTGCCGGTGACCCCCTTGAACAGCCAATAGACCGACCATAAAAACAGGTAACCCGCCACCGCGCCCCACAAGGCCACGGTCAAACTGACCTGGCTCAGCCCCAGACTGGCGGCCAGCAAGCCCGACCAGACCAAAGGCTGGGTGATGGCATCGGGCAGCAAGGTGGTGTCGGCGTCAATGGCGGCCAGCGTGACCAAGGCGGCCGCAAAGCCGGCCCAGGCCAAGGCCGTGGCGCTCAGGCCATAGCGTGAAAAACTCCAGGCAAACAAGCCAGCGGTCAACAGTTCCACGGCCGGATAGCGCCAGCCAATGGGCGCATGGCATGCGCGGCAACGCCCTTGCAGCACCAGATAGCTCAGCACAGGGATCTTTTCTGCCCAGGGCAGAACATGCCCGCAGTGGGGACAATGCGAGCCGGGTACGGCGATGTTGTAGGGCTGTCGGGGCGGCAGGGTTGAGGGGCTGTCGTCAGGGGCCTGTTCGTGGGGCGCTTGCGCCCACTGCGCCTCCAGCATGCGGGGCAGGCGGTGAATGACCACGTTCAGGAAACTGCCCACCACCAGACCCAGCAGCGCCCCGCCGATCCAGACGAATGCATCGGCTGCCATCTCAGAACACCTGACCCAAACGGAAAATCGGTAAATACATGGCCACAAGAATACCGCCAATCAAGCTGCCCAACACGACGATGATCAAGGGCTCCAGCAAACTCGACAGACCATTCACCCGGTCGTTCAATTCGGTCTCCATCAGACTGCCGGCCCGCGCCAGCAAAGTGTCCATGGCACCGGTCTCTTCGCCGGTGGCGCACAGCTGCACGAGCATGGGCGGAAACCGGCCGCTTTGGGCCATGCCCTCGCTCAAGCGGCTGCCTTGAGCCACCTGCCGTTGCAACTGCAGGGTGAGGCGCGCAAAAACCACGTGATCGCAGGCCTGGGCCACGGGCTCCAAAGCCTCGGCCAAGGGCACGCCTGCCGCCAGCAAGGCCGACAAGGTCTGCGCCCAGCGCGCCACAACTGCCGTGCCGATGAGCGGGCCCAGCAGGGGCAACTTGAGCAACCCGTGGTCCTTCGCCGTTTGGAGCCGGGCCTGGGCAGCCTGGGGCCGTTGCCACCACCACAGACCCAGCAACAAGCCCAAAGCAAGCAGGGGGCCCGATGCGCTCAAACCCTCGCTCAGGGCCACCACCATTTGTGTCGGCCAGGGCAAATCGGCGCCGAAAGACTGGAACACCTCCTCAAAGACCGGCACGACAAAGACCAGAATCAGCACCAGCACAGCGATGGCCACCCCCATCACCGCGCACGGGTACATCAGCGCCGAGCGCACACGGGAACGCAAGGCTTGGTTTTTCTCCAGGGTGTGCGCCAGGCGCTCCATCATGGTGTCCAGAATGCCCGCCGATTCCCCGGCCCGAACCATGCTGGTGTACAGCCCTGTGAAGTGGTTGGGGTGCCTGGCCAAAGCCGCGTGCAAAGCCGTGCCCGCCGCCACATCGTTTTGCACTTGTTGCATGACGTCCACCAAGGCCACAGACGTCAGGCTGCGCGACAACATGTTCAGCGCTTGCAACAGGGGAACGCCCGCCCGCAGCAGTGCGGCCAGCTGCCGGGTCATGAGGGACAGGTCGCCGGGGCGCACACGGCTGGGCCGGTCCCACCACACCCGTTGCAGCTGCACCTGCTGCACGCCCTGTCTGCGCAATTGAGCCCGGGCCAAGCCGGCATCGGGGGCGCTGCAGCGCCCGTGCACGGTCCGGCCCTGGGCATCGCGCCCCTGCCATGCAAAGCTGACGTGCTGGCGCTGTGTTTTTGGTGCGCTCATGTGCCGTGCCGTGTGGTGGCCAAGACTTCATCGAGTGACGTGATGCCCTGCAACACTTTGCGCAGGCCGGCCTGGCGCAAGCTGCCTACGCCTTCACGCTGCGCTTGGCGCGTCAAGGTCTGGTGGTCCGCATCCCGCAGGATCAGGGCCTGCATGTCTGCGCCGACTGGCATGACCTGGAAAATGCCGGTGCGTCCGGCAAACCCCTTGTGGCAATGGGCACAGCCCACCGGGTTGAACGCCTCGACCGTATCGGCCTGAAGCCATGCGGGCGGCAGACCGGCTTTCAGCAACACCTCGGCTGGCCAGTGCACGCTTTCTTTGCACAGGGGACACAGACAACGCACCAGCCGCTGGGCGGTGATCAGCGTCACGCTGGCCGCCATGTTGTAAGAGGCGGTGCCCATGTTGCGCAAACGGACCAAGGTGCTGGGCGCATCGTTGGTGTGCAAGGTGGACAACACCAAATGGCCTGTCTGGGCGGCCTGGATGGCGATGTTGGCGGTCTCCAGGTCGCGCACTTCGCCCACCATCAGGATGTCCGGGTCTTGCCGCAAAAACGCGCGCAAAGCAATGGCGAAGCTCAGTCCGGGCTTGTCTTGCACATTCACCTGGTTGATGCCTTGCAGCTGGATCTCGCAAGGGTCTTCCACAGTGGCGATGTTCACCTCGGCCGTGTTGAGCAGGTTCAGGCAGGCATACAAGGACTGTGTTTTGCCGGAGCCGGTGGGCCCGGTCACCAGCACCAGGCCGTGCGGCCGGCGAATGGCCTCGACCAAACGAGCCAGGTCTTCGGGCTCGTAGCCCAGTTGGGTCAAGTCGAGTTGGGCCTGCGCAGAATCGAGCACCCGGATCACCAGTTTTTCACCAAACAAGGTGGGCAAGGTGCTCACACGCAGGTCCAGTTCGCGCCCGCTGTCCAATTGCAGCTTCATGCGGCCGTCTTGCGGCAGGCGCTTTTCTGCAATGTCCAGCCGTGAAAGCACTTTGATGCGCGAGGCCAGGCGGTCTTTCAGCGCCATGGGCGGGGTGGCCATTTCGCGCAACTCGCCGTCGATGCGCATGCGCACCCGGTAATGGTGCTCATAGGGCTCAAAGTGCAGGTCAGAGGCTTTGAGTCGGACCGCTTGTTCCAGCAGTTGCTGCACGAAGTTGACCACGGGCGCATCCTCGATGGCGCCGAACGTGGACCGGTTGCCGAGCTTGTCCAGCATGGCGCCTCCTGAATTATTTTGTTTTCTTTTGAAAACGCATCATGGGCCGCATTGCTTCGTTTGTAAATGCGGCCGCAAGCCATCCGGTCATCACGCGCAGCAGCACCGGGTGTGCCGGCCGCGCGGGTTACGAGAACTTGACCGTTTGGTATTTCGGGTTGGTGTGCTCGCAGGCCTCGGCTTTGGCGCAGGGCATTTGGCACAGTTCCCGATGGTTCACCGGGCAGGCACGGTTGAAGGTGACGACATGGTCCACCTCGGCGCGAATGCCGATCCATTCACCCAGTTTGTGGTCGTGGTGGCTGGGCACATGGGCCATCAGCATATCGCCGCTGGCCAGGCGCAGGGTGTACAAAAACTCCGATCCGCGAAACGCTTTGCGGATGATCTCGGCTTTCACCGGGGCACCGTCGTCGTGCACGATGTCGTCGGCGCGCAGCAGCACATCGCATTGGCCGTCTTTGAACGCGCAGGGCAGGGGGCATTCGGCCACATCGTTCAGTGTGCCCACAGGGGTGTCCACCATGACCTGGCCATCCACTTCGCGCAGCGTGGCGGGTGTGAACACGCCGTGGCCAATGAAGTCGGCCACAAAGCGTGTGGCCGGGCGGTGGTACAGGCTGTAGGCATCGTCCCACTGGTGGAGCTGGCCTTCGTTCATCACGCCAATCACATCGCCGATGGCAAAGGCTTCCAGCTGGTCGTGCGTGACCAACAGGGCCGTGGCCTTGGCGGCCTTGAGGATGTTGCGTACCTCGTGGGCCAGGCGTTCGCGCAGGTCGATGTCGAGGTTGGAAAACGGCTCGTCCAGGAGCAGCAAATCGGGTTGGGGGGCCAGTGCGCGCGCCAGGGCCACACGTTGCTGCTGGCCGCCCGAGAGTTCATGTGGGAAGCGTTTGTCAGAGCCGGCCAGACCCACCAGTTCCAGCACCTCGCTCACGCGTTGTTGTCTTGCGGCTTTGGACAAATGGGCCAAGCCAAAACCCACATTGCGGCCCACATCCATGTGTGGAAACAGCGCGTAGTCCTGGAACACCATGCCAATGCGGCGGCTTTCTGCGGGTTCGGTGTGGCCCGCATCGCTGACCACGCGCTGGGACAGCAAGATCTGGCCACGCGACACCGGCTCCAGCCCTGCCACGGCCCTCAGCAGCGTGGTTTTACCGCAGCCGGACGGCCCGATCAGCACGCCAATGTCGCCCGCCCGCAGCCCCAGATTCACCCCGCGCACAGCAGGCGTGGGGTTGCCGGGGTATTGGACGTCCAGTTGGCGAAGCTCTAGAAACATGGTCTCGATTGTAGGCAGGTTGGCAAGCCCGCATGGGGTGGCGCGCGCCTGTCTGCGCTGGGGCCATGTCCAACCCAGCGGACGAACCGCCAGCAGGCGGGCTTCTACAATAGGCCATGACCTTGTTGAACCCGGTGAGTTGATGCTGAGCACTTTGGCCCGAGGGTGCTCGGGTCTTCCTTCCTTGCTTTACGCCCTGTTGGCACTGGCTTTGGCCCTGCCGGTGCTGGCCGTGCTGGGCTCCTGGCTGCAGTGGAGTGGGGCAAGCGCCGAGATTTTGTGGGGGATGGCCCGCACCGTGTTGCCCGATTACGCATGGACCACGCTGGGCTTGTGCCTGATGGTTGCCGTGGGTGTGACGGTGCTGGGCTTGGCCACAGCGGCCTTGGTCACGCTGTTTGATTTTCCAGGGCGCGGCACTTTTGAATGGTTGCTGCTGTTGCCGCTGGCCATGCCCGCGTATGTGGTGGCCTATGCCTACACCGACTTCTTGCAGTTCAGCGGTCCGCTGCAAGTGGCTTTGCGCGAAACGCTGGGGCTGCAAGGGCGTTTGTGGCCCGATGTGCGCAGTGTCTGGGGCGCGGCGCTGGTGTTCACGCTGGCGCTTTACCCCTATGTGTATTTGCTGGCCCGCACCGCCCTGGTCGAGCGGGCTTCGGGCCTGATGGAAGCGGCCCGTTTGCTGGGTGCGCCATTGTCCCGCCGCATCCGCGAGATCGCATTGCCCCTGGCGCGTCCGGCGGTGGCCGCCGGGGTGGCACTGGCGCTGATGGAAACCTTGGCCGACTTTGGCGTCTCCAGCTATTTCGGTATCCAAACCTTCACGGCAGGCATTTACAAAGCCTGGCTGTCCATGGACAACCGCATCGCAGCGGCGCAGTTGGCCACGGTGCTGCTGGCCGTGGTGGTGGTGTTGCTGCAGCTCGAGCAGCGCGCCCAAAAGCGCATGCGGTTCAACCAAGGGCGTGGCGCGCGCCAAGGCTCGGCCGAGGCGCAGCCGGTGGTACTGCACGGCACGCGCCGTGTGTTGGCCTGGGGCTTGTGCAGCTTGCCGGTGCTGTTGGGTTTTGTGTTGCCGGTGCTGATCTTGTTGCGGGCTTTGGCGGGCGAGACGACCGAGTTGCCTTGGGCGCGTTTTGGGCAATGGGCGTTGACCAGTTTGCGCCTGGGTGCGGTGACCGCCGTGTTGGCCGTGGGCGTGGCGCTGGCACTGGCGTTCAGCGTGCGCACCCGGGCTGACCGCATCAGCCAGGGCGCCATCCAGCTGGTGGGGCTGGGTTATGCCATTCCCGGCGCGGTGGTGGTGGTGGGCTTGTTGCTGCCGGTCGGCTGGATACAAGAAACCTGGCCTGCATCGTCAGCGGGGGCGTGGATCACCGCCACCTCGTTGGGCTTGGTGTGGGCGTATCTGGTGCGTTTTTGCGCGGTGGCTTTGCAGTCGGTGCAAAGCGGCTATGCGCGCATTCCGGGCAGTCTGGACGATTCTGCCCGCATGCTGGGCGTGACCGGCTGGGGTTTGCTGCGCCGCGTGCATGCCCCCTTGCTCAAGCGAACCACCCTGGCCGCTCTGTTGCTGGTGTTTGTGGATGTGATGAAGGAGTTGCCCGCCACCATGGTGCTGCGCCCCTTCAACAGCGACACGCTGGCCGTGGTGGCCTACCAGTTGGCCCGCGACGAGCGCCTGGGCGAAGCCGCCTTGCCATCGCTGGCGTTGGTGCTGGTGGGGTTGATTCCGGTGATCTTGCTGAGCCGGACCTTGCGCCAGCCCGGCCACTGATCCTGTCTTTCAACGCGAAAGAACAGCCTTCGGCCGCAGGGGTGGCCTCCCACCAAACACCCACTCCCTAACCCTGCAATGACCAGAGCCGTGAGGGAGCGCGCACCTGCGCGAGAATGCTTATTGACGTCCACGTGAGAGCCATTGGCCAGTGGGGCAGCGTACCGACGCGCCAACTCAACCCACTTAGGCTTGCATCCGTCAGGACAGCGAGGTGAACGCTGCGCGCCGTTCGGCGGACTTTTCCATTTGGCGGGCGATGTTGCCGCAGACCAGATCGCACAGCGCAAAGATGGACGGATCGGCGATGCGGTAGTACGCGCTGGTGCCGCGGCTTTCGCGTTCGAGCAGACCTTGCTGCGTCATCAGGGTCAAATGGCGCGACACATTGGCGGCGGTGAAGCCGCACAGCTGGGCCAAATCGCCCACATTGCGTTCACCAGAGCGCAGGATGTTCAGGATGAGTAGCCGCGTGGGCTCGGCCAGCGCCTGGAAATACGCCGCGATTTCGACCAATGCTTCTTCAGGCAAAGCTTTCATGGGGGGGCTGTCCTTGGTGGCGATTTTGGGTGGCATGACACGGGCTCCGGCAGTGTTGCTTTTTTCATTGTATCATTCGCTAATTGATCAATCAGTTAAATAAGCAATAAAGAAACAAGAAGGAAAAAGATGAGCCGCATTTCCCTGCTGACCCTGGCCGCCCTGACATCGCTTGCTTCTCCCGCCCTGGTGGTGGCGGGCCCTGCTGCGCCAGTGCAGGTGATTACCGTGCAAGCGGCAGGCACAGCGCAGGCCGAAAGCAGCCTGGACGCGGTGGTCGAGGCGGTACGCCAGACCACGCTGTCTTCGCAGGTGGCGGGTGCCGTGGTGGCTTTGCATGTGAAAGCAGGCGATCGGGTCAAGGCCGGTCAGGAGTTGCTGCGCATTGACGCGCGGGCAGCGCAACACAATGCGGCAGGCTCCAGCGCGCAGGTGGAGGCCGCGCAGGCCAACCTGGCCGTGGCCACCAAAGAGCTGGAGCGCCAACAACAGTTGCTGCAAAAGCAATACATCAGCCAAGGGGCTTTTGACCGTGCCCAGTCACAGTGGGATGCGGCCAAAGCGCAGGTGAAAGCGTTGCAGGCGCAGACCCAGGCTGCGCAAACCCAGTCGGGATTTTTTGTCGTCAACGCGCCTTACGCCGGTGTGGTGAGCGATGTGCCCGTCACCGTGGGTGACATGGCCATGCCCGGGCGCGCCCTGGTCACCTTGCACGACCCGTCGGCTCTGCGCGTGACGGCAGCGGTGCCGCAGGCTTTGCTGGCTGCGGTGGCTGCACAGCCCAAGGCAATTCGCTACGAGCTGCCTGGTGTGGCGGGTTACACCACCCCGCAGGCGCCGCAGCAGGTGCAGGTGTTGCCGGCGGTGGACCCGGTCACGCACACCGGGCAGATCCGTTTGAGTTTGCCCGCCGGCGTGGAAGGGCTGGCCCCGGGCATGTTTGCACGGGTGTGGCTGCCGGGTGCCAGCACGGGCAAGGCCAGTGTCGAGCGCATGTTTTTGCCCAGCACGGCCATCGTGCGCCGCGCCGAAATGACGGGCGTGGTCGTCATCAACAACCAGGGCCAACCCAGCCTGCGGCAGGTGCGTCTGGGGCAGACCGTGGGTGAGCGGGTGGAAATTCTGAGTGGCCTGCGCATGGACGACAAAGTGGCCGCCGAGCCGGCATTGGCCGGCGCTGCCCGCTGAAGGGGCCAGGACATGAACACGTCAAAAAGCCTGAGCATTTCTGGCCGCATTGCGGCCCTGTTTCAAAGCGCGCAGATCACACCGCTGCTGGCCCTGATGGCTTTGCTGTTGGGTATTTTTGCCGTGCTGGTGACGCCACGCGAGGAAGAGCCCCAGATCAACGTGACCATGGCCAATGTGCTGGTGCCGTTTCCGGGGGCGGCTGTGCGCGATGTGGAGCAAATGGTGGCCATTCCGGCCGAGCAGGTGCTGTCCAGGATCGTGGGTGTGGAGCACGTCATGTCGGTGTCGCGCCCCGGTCTGGCCATCCTGACGGTGCAGTTCAAGGTGGGTGTGCCGCGCTCTGAAGCGTTGGTGCGCCTGCACGACACGATCCGTGACAACACCGACTGGTTGTCCAAGGGCCTGGGCGTGCTGGAGCCGCTGATCAAACCCAAGGGCGTGGACGATGTGCCCATCGTCACACTGACGTTGTTCAGCCCCCGTGAAGACAGCAGCGCATTCAATCTGGAGCGCGTGGCGCACAGCATGGAAGCCGACATCAAGCGTGTCAAAGGGACGCAGGATGTGCAGACACTGGGCGGCCCGGACCGTGCGGTGCTGGTACAGATCGATCCCGAACGCATGGCCGGTTTTGGCGTGACGGTGAATGACCTGCGCACGGCCTTGCAATCGGCCAACATGGGCTTGCCGGTGGGCGAGTTGATTGCAGGCAACCAGAGCATCCGCATCGATGCCGGGCCTTTCCTGTCGCAAGCCAGCGATGTGGCCGATCTGGTGGTGGGCGTGCAAGGCGGACGGCCCGTGTTCCTGAAAGATGTGGCCAAGGTCGAAGAGGGCCCGTTGCCCGCCACGCGCTATGTGACGCACGGCCTGGGCCAGGCCGCCGGTGGGGGTGAATACCCCGCCGTGACCTTGGCCATCACCAAAAAACCCGGAGAAAACGCCATCGACGTGGCCAACGCCGTGATGGACCGCGTGGCGGCCTTGCGTGGGACGGTGATTCCTGATGATGTGCAAGTGGTCGAGACCCGCAACTACGGGGCGACGGCCAACGACAAGGCGCAAAAGCTGATCCAGAAACTGCTGTTTGCCACGGCCTCGGTGGTGGCGCTGGTGTTCATTGCTTTAGGCAAGCGCGAGGCGGCCATTGTGGGCACGGCGGTGATTTTGACGCTCACGGTGACGCTGTTCGCCTCGTGGGCCTGGGGTTTCACGCTGAACCGCGTGTCATTGTTTGCGCTGATTTTCTCGATTGGCATTTTGGTGGACGACGCGATCGTGGTGGTGGAAAACATCCACCGCCACCAACAGCTGTATCCCGGCAAGACCCTGGCCGAGATCATTCCTGGCGCGGTCGATGAAGTGGGTGGCCCCACCATCTTGGCCACGTTCACGGTGATCGCCGCGCTGTTGCCCATGGCCTTTGTGAGCGGCTTGATGGGCCCTTACATGAGCCCGATCCCGATCAATGCCAGCATGGGCATGCTGCTGTCACTGGCCATTGCCTTTGTGGTCACGCCTTGGCTGGCGCGCATCTGGATGAAGGCTTCGCACAGCCATGGGGACGCTGCACATGCCGCCGATGGGCATGCCGCACCCACGGGCCTGGCCGCCAAACTGGGGCCCTTGTTTGAGCGCGTGTTTACCCCCTTGCTGGACCGCGCGCAGGGCCCGCGCAACCGCCGTCTGCTGGGCCTGGGCATTGCCGGCTTGATTGCCCTGTCGCTGGTGCTGCCCGCGACCGGATTGGTGCTGCTCAAGATGCTGCCCTTTGACAACAAGTCGGAATTTCAGGTGGTGGTGGACATGCCTGGGGGCACGCCGGTGGAAGAAACCGCTGCCGTCATGCGCGAACTGGGGGCTTATTTGGCCGCCCAGCCCGAAGTGACCGACTACCAGGCCTACGCCGGCACGTCGTCGCCGATCAACTTCAACGGGCTGGTGCGCCAGTACTACCTGCGCGCAGGGGGCGAGGTGGGTGACATGCAGGTCAAGCTGGTGGACAAGAGCCACCGCAATGCGCAAAGCCATGCCATCGCCACCCGCTTGCGCCCCGAGTTGCAAGCCATTGGCCTGCG
Organism: Burkholderiaceae bacterium; assembly: GCA_919902775.1. GTDB lineage: Bacteria > Pseudomonadota > Gammaproteobacteria > Burkholderiales > Burkholderiaceae_C > Limnohabitans_A. Next base: position 96,633 of record CAKKRJ010000012.1, on the reverse strand, counting down.
CCGGGGAGCCAACGTCAAGGTGGTGGAAATGCCACCCGGCCCGCCCGTGATGGCGCCCATCGTGGCTGAAATTTATGGCCCCGACGCCGAAGGTCGCCGCCGCGTGGCCAAGGCCGTGCGCGCCATCTTTGAAAAAACCGACAACGTGGTGGACGTGGACGACAGCAGTGTGGCGGTCGCACCGCGCAAGCTGCTGCTGGTGGACCGCCGCAAGGCGGCGATTCTGGGCATTCCCCAGCAGGCCATCGTCACCACGTTGCGTGCGGGTCTGGTCGGCGAAGCCGCCACCTATTTGCACGACGGCAGCAAATACCCGGCTGCGGCCCTGATTCAGTTGCCTGCCGATCGGCATGGCGATCTGTCGGCCTTGCTGCAACTGACGGTGCGCGGCGCGTCGGGCAAGCTGGTGCCGATCCGTGAGCTGGTCACGGTGACCGACAGCGAGCGCGAGCAACCCGTGATCCACAAGGACCTGCTGCCCGTGAACTTTGTCACCGCCGACATGGCGGGTCAGCTGGACAGCCCGCTGTACGGCATGTTCCAGATGCGCAGCGCCATTCAGAAAATACAGACGCCCGATGGCCAGGCCTTGGGTGAGTACTTCATCAGCCAGCCCGCCGACGCCTGGCGCGGTTACGCCATCAAGTGGGACGGCGAGTGGCAAATCACCTACGAGACTTTCCGGGACATGGGGGCCGCGTACGCGGTGGGCTTGGTGCTGATTTATTTGCTGGTGGTGGCGCAGTTTGGCTCTTACCTCACGCCGCTGATCATCATGGCGCCCATCCCCTTGACCATCATCGGGGTCATGCCGGGCCACGCCTTGCTGCAAGCGCAGTACACCGCAACCAGCATGATCGGCATGATCGCGCTGGCCGGCATCATCGTGCGCAATTCCATCTTGCTGGTGGACTTCATCAACCTGCAAGTCAAGCAAGGCATGCCCTTTAAACAAGCGATCGTGCAATCGGCCATCACCCGTGCCCAGCCCATCATGCTGACCGGCGGTGCCGCCATGCTGGGGGCGTTCTTCATCCTGGACGACCCGATCTTCAATGGCCTGGCCATTTCGCTGATTTTTGGCATCCTGGTCTCGACCATCCTGACCCTGGTCGTGATCCCCACGCTGTACTACGCGGCTTACCGGCGCCAGTACGAGACCGATCTTTAAGTTTCATCAACCCCTCGGAGAAATACCATGAAATCCTGGCAAATCGTGCGCCTTGTCGCGGGCACCTTCATCTTGCTGTCTTTGGCTCTGGGCATCCAAGGCAGCCCCATTTTTGTGAGCCCCTGGTGGCTGGCATTCACCGCCTTTGTCGGCGTCAACCTGCTGCAAAGCGCCCTGACGAAGTGGTGCTTGATGGAATCCATCTTGCGCAAGTTGGGTGCGGAATCGGGTTGCTGATCCAGCCAACAGAGAGCATCAAGATGACTCCACGCACGCTGATTGTGGCCGCAGCTTTGGCGCTGTGCGCGACAGCCGCCAGCGCCACAGACCTGTGGCAAGTCTGGCAGGCGGTCCGTCAGCATGACCCGCAAGGAGCAGTCAACCTGGCCAGTCGTACTGCAGGTGCCACGCGGCACGAACAGGCTGCCGCCTTGTGGCGGCCAATGGTTGGTTTGAGTGCCAGTGCAGGTTGGTCCAGTGCACAAAGCCAGATGAACGGCGCACAGTTTTCGACGCTGAATTCAGGCCTGTCCGATCAAGCCAATTTCGGAACTTCAGTCAACGGCGGCACGGCCACCCGTTGGGCCTTGAACGCCAAACAACCGCTGTACAACCCCGAACGCCGTGCACAAAGTGCACAACTGGACAGTGCCGCTCAAGCCAGCGAACACGCATGGCAACTGGCACAGCAAGACTGGATGCTCCAAACCACGCAACGTTACTTTGACGTGGTCCAGGCAGAACGTCGTCAGGCACTGGTGCAGCAACAGCAACAAGCCGTGGACAAAGCCCTGACCGAAGCGAAAGATCGCTTTGCCCTGGGCGATGCCCCGGTGACCGATATCCATGAAGCCCAGGCGAGATCCCGGGCTTTGGCCGTTCAAGCCATTGCTGCGGGGCATGAGCTGGACATGGCGCGCCAAGTGCTGGCCGATGTGACAGGCTTGCCGATTCAGACATTGAAGCTGCAAGCGCCTGTGGGTGTGGCTGTGGTCAGTACCCCTGAGCCTTTGGCCGATTGGTTGCAACGGGCTGAGCAAAACAACCCGTTGCGCAAGTTGCAACAAGCGCAAGTCGACGCTGCCCAGCAAGAGATTGAAAAACACCGCGCGGTGGCGGCACCTGCGCTCGACCTGGTGGCACAAGCCTCGCGAGAGCGTATCAGTGGTTCTGGCGACTTTGGTTCGGCCAGCAACACACAGAGCCAGCAAATGGTGGGCGTGATGCTCACGGTGCCGCTCTACACTGGTGGATGGCGCAGCGCCAAGCTGCAAGAGGCCACGCACTTGCATGCCAAAGCCCGCGCCGAACTGGAGCGCACCCGACTGCAAGTCGGCCAGATGACGCGCGCCGCCTGGCTGGCGGTGCAAAGCGGTCAGGCACGTCTGGTCGCGCTGGATGCGGCCCGCACCGCCAGTCAGGCGCGCCTGGCGTCAACTCAGCTGGGGCGTCAGGTGGGGGACCGCACCACGCTGGATTTGCTGAACGCGCAAAACGATGCCAGTGCAGCCGAGTTGGCGTGGCTGCAAGGGCAGATGGACACCATGCTGGCGCAACTGCGCCTGCATGCCATGGCCGGGCAATTGGGTGAGACCCAGCTGCAAACGGTTAATGCGGTGCTGGCGCATTGATTTCAAAACAAAGAAGTTCATACACAGGAGACAAAACCATGGCCCATATCGTGATTCTTGGTGCAGGCGTGGGCGGTATGCCCGCAGCCTATGAAATGCGTGAGCTGCTGCCCAAAGAGCACACCATCACCGTCGTCAGCGCGGTGGATTATTTCCAGTTCACCCCGTCCAACCCGTGGGTCGCCGTCAACTGGCGACAACGCGACGCCATCACGCTCAAGATTGCGCCTTTGCTGGAGCGCAAGGGCATCGCCTTCATTGCCCAGCCGGTGGCCAGCATCCAGGCCGAAGGCCAGCAGATCACCTTGGCCGATGGGCGTGTCATTTCTTACGATTACTTGGTCATCACCACCGGACCGAAGCTGAGCTTTGATGAAGTCCCCGGTGCTGGCCCGCACGGTGGTCACACGCATTCGGTGTGCACCGTGGACCATGCCGAGCAGTTCTGGAAAGACTACCAGGCCTTTTTGGAAAATCCGGGTCCTGTGGTGGTTGGCGCGATGCCAGGGGCCAGCTGCTTTGGCCCGGCGTATGAATTCGCCTTCATCCTGGCCACCGATTTGCGCCGCCGCAAGTTGCGCCACAAGGTGCCCATGACCTATGTGACCAGCGAGCCCTATATCGGCCACCTGGGCTTGGGCGGGGTGGGCGACAGCAAATCGATGCTGGAGAGCGAGTTCCGCAACAACGACATCAAATGGATCACCAACGCCAAAACCACGCGGGTGGAAGCGGGCAAGCTGTTTGTGACCCAGGTGGACGATCTGGGCAACGTCTACAAAGAGCACGAAGTGCCCTTCAAGTTGTCCATGATGCTGCCCGCATTCAAGGGCATCGATGCGGTGGCGGCGGTGCCTGACTTGTGCAACCCGCGTGGTTTTGTGCTGATCGATGAATTCCAGCGCAGCAAGAAATACCGCCAGATTTTTGCCGCGGGTGTGTGCGTGGCGATCCCACCCGTGGAGGTCACCCCCGTGCCCACCGGCGCGCCCAAGACCGGTTACATGATCGAGACCATGGTGACCGCGATTGCACACAACATTGCCGCAGACCTGTCCGGTCAGCCCGCCACGGCCAAAGGCACCTGGAATGCGATTTGCCTGGCCGACATGGGCGACACGGGGGCGGCCTTTGTGGCATTGCCGCAAATTCCGCCGCGCAACGTCAACTGGTTCAAAAAGGGCAAATGGGTCCACCTGGCCAAGATCGCCTTTGAAAAGTACTTCCTCAACAAGATGAAGAGCGGCAATTCAGAACCCGTCTATGAAAAATACGTGCTCAAGGCGTTGGGCATCTTCCGCCTGGAAAAGTAAACCGTTCACCACAGGGCCTTTGAAACATGACACAAACCAGCGCTACCACCCCTTTGATCATTGATGTGCGTTCTCCCGGTGAGTTCGCATCCGGCCATGTGCGTGGCTCGGTCAATGTGCCCTTGGACCGATTTGCCGAGGAGATTGCCCACCAGGTGCCCGACAAATCGACGGCGGTGGTTCTGTGTTGTGCTTCAGGCGGGCGCTCGGGCATGGCCTGCAACTTCATGCAGCAAATGGGCTACCAGCAGGTCAGCAATGGCGGCTCGGCTGGCGCGGTGTCCATGCAGTGTGGTTTGCCCATTGACCGTCTTTGAAGTTTTGATTTTTAGAAAGAAAACACATGAGCACCTTTGATCACCCCACGTTGATCCAGAACATCAACCAGTCCCTGGGCGGTTTGCGCAAAGGCCAGCCCGAAGCCATGCAGGGCTTTGGCCAGCTGGCCAAGGCGGCCATGGCCGAGGGCGCGGTCAGCGAAAAGAACAAAGAGCTGATCGCCCTGGCCATCGGCATCACCCAGCATTGCTCCGGGTGCATCGGCTTCCATGTCAAGGCCTTGCGCCGTTTGGGCTGTACCCGCCAAGAGCTGGAGGAAATGCTCGCGGTGTGTGTGTACATGGGCGGTGGCCCTGCCTTGATGTACACCGCCGAGGCCCTGGCGGCCTGGGAGGCGTTTGCACCAGCGCAGGCTTGAAACGGGCCCAACAGACAGACCGAGGGCGGGTTCGTGGGTTAGAGTTCACGCCATGGACCGAAGAGACGTTTTGAGGCGAATGGCTGCAGCCGCAGGCTGGGGCATGGGAGCGGGCGCTGCCGCACTGACGGGGCCGTCTGCCTGGGGCCAAAGCAGCAAAACATCCCGCTTGGTGATCGTCGGTGGCGCCGAAGACCGCTTGCAGGATCGCATCATCTTGCGCAACTACGCCGATTACTGTGGCGGCAGCCGAGCCCGCATCCGTGTCATCACCGCCGCCAGTGGCGACCCAAAGGGCGTCTGGCAAAGTTACCAAAATGTCTTCCAGTCTTTGGGCGTGGAAGACGTGCAGCGGCTGGAACTGGATGACCGCGAGAGCGCCCATGCACCGGCATTGCAGGCTGAAATCCTGCAAGCCGACGGCATCTTCATGAGCGGTGGGGACCAGTCCAAACTCATGGACACCTTGTGGGACACCCCGGCTTACCAATCGCTGCACCAGTCTTTCCACCTGAACGGTTGCTGTATTGGCGGCACCAGTGCCGGGGCGGCTGTCATGTCGCGCCACATGATCGCCCAGGGGCCTGCCGTGCTGCGGCCCAGCAAGGAAGCGGTGGACACCGACATCGGTCTGGGGTTGCTGTCACAGGCGGTGGTCGATCAGCACTTTTCAGAGCGCAGGCGCCTGGCGCGTTTGCTGTCCACTTTGGCGCTGCGTCCGGATTTGCTGGGGGTTGGTATCGACGAAGACACCGCTTTGGTGATCGAGCGGGGTCAGGCCATTGAAATCATCGGCCGAGGCACCGTGACCTTGGTCGATCCCTCACACATGCAGTCGAATGTGAACGAGCTGGACACCCTGGAACAAATCGAAATGCTGGGGGTGCAGTTGCACCTGTTGCCGGCCGGTCACCGCTACAGCGTGAAGTCCATCGACCAGACCGCACGTTCAGCCCCTTTGCGCCGGGCCATCCAACGCCTGGTGGCCGTGGGGCCGATCCGGGGGTAAACCAGCCGGGGCAAAAAGGCAGGCGGGTTTTCCCGCGCCACTCATTTCGGGTGGTGCACCACGCCGCAGGCGTCGCGATGATGCTTCCAAGACCGGCCCGCATGCTGCGAGGCCGGCTGGCCGAGCAAGGCCTGACCTGGAGACATCGCCATGACCATCCCCTTTGCCCTGACGCTGATGCGTCTGACCTCACGCGTTGCGCGCCACACGGCGTTGTGTGCCGCATTCTGTGTCGCCGCCAGCACCATCGCGCTGTCTGCCCAAGCACAGACGCAGACGCCAACCCCGGCCACGTATCCAGAGCGCCCGGTGCGCCTGGTGGTGGGCTTGCAAGCGGGCGCCAGCACCGACACCCTGGCCCGCGTCATCGCGCAGAAACTGCAAGAACGCATGGGGGGCACCTTCATCGTCGACAACAAACCGGGTGCGGCCACGCGCATCGGCATGGAGATGGTCGCCAAGGCCGCGCCCGATGGCTACACGCTGGGTGTCGCGAACGCGGTCAGCACCAGCTTTCCTTTGATGTTTGCTGACTTCGGCTTCGTGCCCGGCAAGGATTTTGTGCCGGTCACCATGCTCGGCCGTGCCCCCTCATTCCTGGCGGTGCGCGCCAACCTGCCGGCCAAGAATGCGCAGGAGTTTGTCGCCTACGCCAAGGCCAACAGCGGCAAGCTCAGCTTTGGCCAAGGCGGCAACGGCAGCAACCCGCACCTGGCGGCGCTCATGCTGGTGCGCTCCATCGGGGCCGAGGCCATCGCGGTCGCCTACAAAGGCAACGCGCCGACGGCGGTGGCGGTCGCGGCAGGCGAAGTGGACTTCGCGATACTGGACTACCAGTCGGTGCGGCCCCTGGTCGAGCGCGGCAACATCCGCCTGCTGGCCGTGACCGAGCCGCGCCGATCTGCGCTGACACCCGAGGTGCCCACCAGCAGCGAGCAAGGCCTGACCCGCGAGATCGAGGGCGTCACCCCCTGGTTCATGCTGGTGGCGCCAGCGGGCACACCCGCGCCCATGGTCGCCTTGCTCAACCGCCACCTTGTCGACGTGCTCAAAAACCCGGAGGTGCGCAACACCTTGCGTGCGGCCGGCATCGACGCAGAAAGCAGCAGCAGTGCCCAGGCGTTGGCCCAGTTCGAGCAACAGCGCGCACAGATCGAACGGCTGGCGCGCGACTTGAACCTGTCCTTCAAGAACTGATCGCCAAGGGCGCGCAGGCGCCCCACCGGGAACACCCAATGACCACCTCAAAACCCCATGCCACGCCCGCCGATCGGCCACCCTTTCAAGGGCAAGGCCCGCTGACTGGCCTGCGCGTGCTCGACATCGCCACTATCATTGCGGCGCCCTCGGCCGCTGCGTTGCTGGCCGACTATGGCGCCGAGGTGCTCAAAGTCGAGTTGCCTGGCAGCGGCGACGGCTGCCGCAGTTTCCCACCGTTCAAAGACGGCAAGCCGCTGTGGTGGAAGGTCACCAACCGCAACAAAAAGCTGATTTCGCTGGACCTGCGCCAGTCCGAAGGCCTGGCGCTTTTCAAGCAACTGCTGCCGCGCTTTGACGTGTTGATCGAAAACTTTCGCCCCGGCACGCTTGAGCGCTGGGGCCTGCCGCGCGAGACGCTGTGGGCGCTGCAGCCGCGCCTGGTGATTCTGCGCACCTCTGCCTTTGGCCAAACCGGCCCGTACCGCGACCGCCCAGGCTTCACGCGGATCTTCGAGGCCATGGGCGGCCTCACCTACATCACCGGCGAAGCCGAGGGTGAACCCATGCACGCGGGCTATCCCATCGGCGATTCGGTGGGCGGCCTGTTTGGTGCTTTGGGCGTGATGGCGGCGCTGTGGAAGCGCGCCCGCGACCCCGAGGCCCTGGGCGAAGAGATCGATCTGTCGCTGACCGAAGCCATGCTCAAACTCATGGAGTTTTTGCCGATCAAACACGCGCTGCTCGGCGAGTCACACGAACGCTCGGGCAATGCCAGCCAATACTCGGCACCCACCGGCGTCTTCCAAACGCGTGACGGGCAGTGGATCTCTTTGTCGGGCAGCACCAACGCGCTGTTCGCAGCCAACTGCCGGGCCATCGACCGAGATGACCTCATCGCCAACCCGCTCTACACCAGCAACCGCGAGCGCTGCGCCCACACGGACACGCTCAACACGCTGTTTCGAAACTGGTTCGCCCAACACGACTTGGACGATGCGCTAGAGCGCTTCGCGCGCCACGAGGGCACTGTGGCCCCCATCTACTCGGCGCGCCAGATCGCCGAGGACGCGCAAGTGAAGGCGCGCGGCTTTCTGTGCCAAGTGCCTGACCGCGACTTCGGCACAGTGCCGATCCAGAACGTGGTGCCGCGCTTTCACCACGATCCGGGGGCGGTCTACAGCACCGGAGGCGACATCGGCCAGGACAACGACGAGGTCTACGGCGACTGGCTCGGCCTCACGCCCCAGCAGCGCGAAGGCTTGCGCAAGCAAGGGGCGATCTGACAGAAGCGCCTGCGATCAGCAGAGGGGCGCCACGATCACCTTGTGAAAATCAAGCAGGGGTCAATTCAAGCCTGATGCGACGCCCAAGAGCCGCCGCTGCACCAGCCAAAGTGGTCAGAGTCAAACTCGTATCGTTTTCATCCAGCAAGCGGTTGAGGGAGGCTCGGCTGGTTCGCATCTTCTTGGCCATCGCAGTTTTGGTCATTTTTTGAGCCAACATCTCCTGCTCGATCTGCCAGGCAATGACCCGCTTTACCGCCACTGCAGTCACTTCTTCGAGCATGCCTTCCTCAGCGAGGAAGTCATCGAAATCGCTGCCCATGTTTTGCTTTTTCATTTCTGCCTCTTCAAAAGTTTGAGCCGCTCTTTTGCCAAGTCCAATTCCGGTCTTCTCGGCCAAGTGCAGTGAGGCGCGCAGGGTTTCGTTGATGCGCGTTTGCCATCCGTCGCCCGTGGCACGCAGGGCGGCCAAGACATCGGCATCCAAGTGCAGCTTGACGGATTCTTTGGTCGTGACGGCCTTGGGCCTGCCTCGGCGTATCAGCTTGTTGCCAGAGTACAAGTCAGCACGTTCAAAGAGCTCATCCGTGAGTTCCTGTGCGTCGTCGGGGCGACCCAGGCGGAGACTGACTTCTTGAGCTTCGATGCGTACGGGTTCTTCCTGGACTTCAGCTTGGAGAGATCGTATTCAGCTTTCATGATGACCACCTTGGTAGTGGGATGCTTCGCGTTGAAGTTCATTCTGTGCTGACAAGGTTATGCGCCGCTTCTTAATTGTTCAATTAGGGCGTGTACTTTTTCGCATGAGGTAGATGAGCCCGGCAGCAGTAGATGAATGGTTCGAAGAACCCTTCCGATCTGCTCATTGGGTATTGTCTGAATGGCCGCTAACGCTTGGCTGCAATGTTCTTCATTTGACCCGTCCCCAATGTGCTTCGCTAGCAAATTAGCCATGGTGGCTTGAGGAAGGCCATGCTGCCGAAGTTTTTTGAGTACGGGATTCAAGCAATGCCTTAGTTGCAAAAAACATACCCTTTTGCTGTGGCCGGGTTAAGACCACTACCGATCAGATGCCCCCAAACGCAAGTCGATATTTTTTCTGAGTGACTCGGCCCATCCTTGCTGGCTTATGAGATTTGTTCTGTCCGATTGCGATGCCTCCCGCTCTAAAGATGTCTGGTGCCGTTGCATTTCTCGATCGACGTTCTCAATTTTTGATCGAATTAACCTGTCCGCTCGATCAACAGCCGTCTTTGCCTCTTGATATCGAGCAAGGGCAATTAACGCTTGTCCACGATACAAGTGGCATCCTGTGTTTCCATAGTGAACAGACAAGCAAGCATCGGTAGCCTCAATCACTCTTTTTAGATCGTCCTCCCATAGGTAGGCTGTCGCTTTTCGTTCGTGTGCAATCGAAAGCCACTCATCACCCCATACCGAACCACATATCTTGATGTACCGATCAGCGTCAACAACAAGCTGCTTCCAGTCCCTCGCGACAAGGACCTGGGTTCCACGATTAAATTGCTCAATGCACTGTTTCTGAATACGTTCAATATCTTTTGGCGACCCTGGCTTCTGTGCATAAGCCAAGGAAAAAAAAGTTACGCCAAGAAGCAACAACCATCGAAATAAATTTTTCATTTCATAATTTTAGAACTGTCCGTATTTTTCACATGATAGGGTAATCCCCCCGTAAAACCACCGGGGTGAGAAGTAGAAATTTCTCGAAGAGAATTTCTACATGAAGAAGTCCAAATTTTCCGACAGCCAGATCATGGATGCGCTCAAGCGCGTTGAGGCTGGCTTACCTGTCCCAGAGCTGTGCCGGGAGGTCGGCATCAGCACGGCCACGTTCTACAAGTGGCGCGCCAAGTTTGGCGGCATGGATACATCGATGATGGCCCGCATGAAAGAGCTCGAAGAGGAGAACCGGCGCCTCAAAAAGATGTACATCGAGGAAAAGCTCAAGGCCGAGATCGCTGCCGAGTACCTCGCAAAAAAGTAACGCGGCCGTCTCGCCGCCGCGAGATGGCCAAAGAAGTGGTGGCCCGGCGTGGCACCAGCATCCGGCTGGCCTGTGACGTCTTCACCGTCAGCGAGTCCTGTTACCGCTATGAAGCCAAGCGCAATGCCGAGAACGAGCAGATCGCCGATTGGCTGGTGCGCCTGACCGACAACAACCGCAACTGGGGCTTTGGGCTGTGCTACCTGTACCTGCGCAACGTCCGGGGCTTCAAATGGAACCACAAGCGCGTCTACAGGATCTACCGGGAGCTGGAGCTGAACCTGCGCATCAAGCCGCGCAAACGGCTGGTGCGCGACAAGCCGGAGCCCTTGAGCGTGCCGCAGGCCATCAACGAGGTCTGGTCCATGGACTTCATGCACGACCAACTCGAAGACGGCAGAAGTTTCAGGCTGTTCAACGTCATTGACGACTTCAATCGCGAAGCACTGGGCATAGAAATCGATTTCTCGCTGCCCTCAGAACGTGTGATCAGGGCGCTCAAGCAGATCATCGCCTGGCGGGGCAAGCCGCAAGCCATTCGGTGCGACAACGGTCCCGAGAACATCAGTGGCCGTATTCAGTGCTGGGCCAAGCAGTGGGGCATCCGGTTCGAATACATCCAGCCAGGCAAGCCCCAGCAAAACGCCTACATCGAGCGGTTCAACAGGACGGTTCGCTATGAATGGTTGTCCCAGTACTACTGGGCCGATCTGCAGGAAGTCCAGATGTTCGCTACCCGCTGGATGTGGAAATACAATCACGACCGCCCGAATATGGCCCTGGGCGGCATCACCCCCAAGCAGCGACTGGCCATGGCTGCATAACCGTTCTACTTCTCGCTTCAGTGCAAAATGGGGGGATTACCATAGAAAGTCCACACGCATGAGTGGTAAGTAGGGCTCGGGTTTGGGGCCATCAAAAAGCCAATAGTCTCTGCGCCGTATCGATTTGAGTGTTCGAGGCGTGCCAGTGGCCCAAGGCTTATCGTTCTGTCGTCTTCTACGCTGCCCGCTATACAGCGACCGCAAATTCGCAGTCGCTTTCCCTCAAGTTGGCACCGCTTGGCGCAGTCGTTTACTGCGGACCACCCGCCACCCGCCACCCGCCACCCGCCACCCGACCACCTGGCCGGTGATGTAGTTCGACTCTGGCGTGCAAAACAGGAACACCGAGCCTGCTGCTGCTTCGGGCGTGCCGCCGCGGCCCAGCGGGCAGAGCATCGCGTGGCTCTTGATCAGCTTTGGTTTTACGTCCACGCGGATGTCGTTGCCGGCGATGCTGATGGTGGCGCTCGCGTTGGCATCGGCCACCGTCATACGGGTGTGGATCAGGCTGAAGGCGACGCAATTGACGTTGACTTTCAGGCGACCCCAGCGGTGCTTCACCTGCTGGCCCACGCCTCCTGCGACGCCTCACGTGGAAAGTGAACGGATCTGCGCGGCTTTTTGCGTAGGCGCATTCATTGGCCCCTGCAGAGGGACTTGCCGCGCGTGGTACCGTCGCGGCTTCAAATCGCAAGGAGCCTCTCATGCCACGCCATGTTCTCGATGAATTGTCCATCCACACCGCCATTCGCAGCCAGGTTGCAGGGTGGAACGAAGCCATCGTGAATGAAGTGCGCGATGCGGTGGCTGCGAATGACGTCGTCGTGGTGGGCATGAGGCTGAACCCGTTCCCGACGCGGGCTCGCAAGGCGCTCGCGGCGATTGGCCAGCCGTGCAAGTACCTGGAGTACGGCAGTTACTTCTCGATGTGGCGGCGACGGACCGCGCTGAAGATGTGGACGGGTTGGCCCACATTCCCCATGGTCTTCGTCAAGGGCGTCCTGGTCGGTGGTGCGAGCGAGTTGCAATCGCTGATTTCGTCCGGCGAATTCCAGCGCATGCTGCAGACAGACACCGCGCCACGCTGATGTCGCGGTGCACTGCACGCAGCTGCTGGCGCTTGGCTCGACCCTTTACTGCGGCCCACCCGCCACTGCGACCACCTGGCCGGTGATGTAGTTGGACTCAGGCGTGCAGAACAGGAACACCGAGCCTGCCGCCTCTTCGGGTGTGCCGCCGCGGCCCAGCGGGCAGCGCATGGCGTGGCTCTTGATCAGCTCTGGGTTCACGCCCACGCGGATGTCGTTGCCGGCGATGTTGATGGTGGCGCCCGCGTTGGCGTCGGCCACCGTCATGCGGGTGTGGATCAAACCGAAGGCCACGCAATTGACGTTGACCTTCAGGCGGCCCCACTCGCGGCTGAGCGCGCGGGTCATGCCAATCACACCGGCCTTGGCGGACGAATAGTTCATCTGCCCGGCGTTGCCGTTGAGTGCGGAGACCGAAGAGATGTTGACGATCTTGCGGAACACCTCGCGGCCCTCGGCGGCTTCGGCCTGGTGCTGCGCCTTGATGTGCGGGTAGGCAGCGCGCAGGATGCGAAACGGTGCCGTCATGTGGCAGTCCAGGATGGCGTACCACTGCTCGTCGGTCATTTTCTGGATCACGTCGTCCCAGGTGTAGCCGGCGTTGTTGACGATGATGTCGATGCCTTTGTAGCTTTCCATCGCGGTGCGGATGTAACGCTCGCCAAAGTCTGGCGCGGTCACGTTGCCGGCACAGGCCACGGCTTCGCCGCCGGCTTTGCGGATGAGTTCCACCGTCTCTTGTGCCGGGTCGGCGTCCAGGTCGTTGATGACCAGGCGCGCGCCCTCGCTGGCCAGTTTGAGTGCGATGGCCTGGCCGATGCCGCGGCCCGATCCGGTGACGAGGGCCACTTTGCCGTCGAGTCTGTTCATGCTGTTTCTCCTGTGGTTTTAAAAATCAAAGTGCGATCACGGCATCACCAAGAATCTTGGTTTCGCCGTATTGGTTGGCCGTCTGGATTTCGATGCGTGCGCGGCGCTCGCCGTCCACCTCGAACAGTTCCACCACCTTGCCGCTGCAAGTGATCTGGTGGCCCAGGTGGGTGATGCCCGTGAAGCGCGCGCTGAACTGGCGCAGCCGGCGTTGGTCCACCCACTGCGTGAGCAGCCGGCCCAGCCAGGCCATGGACAACATGCCGTGCGCAAACACGTCGGGCATGCCGGCGCGGCGCGCGTAGTCGATGTCGATGTGGATGGCGTTGTGGTCGTTTGAGGCACCGGCAAAAAGGGCCAGGGTGGTGCGGTTGACGGGTGCCAGGGTCAGCGCAGGCAGCGCGTCGCCGAGTTTGATGCAGTCGAGGTGTGCAGAGCTCATGCCATTCTCCGGTTCAAACGTTGCGGTGCACGAGCACGCTGCGCAGGTCGGCCACGTGTTCGCCAGCCGGGTTGCTCACGCGGGTTTCGCGCACAACAAAGTCCAGCGCACCGCCTTTTTTGTCGTAGATGTCGGCGATGCGGGTTTCAAACTTCAGCGACTCGCCGGCATAGGCCATGCGGTGGTACGTGAAGCCCTGTTCGCCGTGCAGGATGCGCGAGGGCACGATGCCCATCTCGTCGCGCCAGGCCGTTGACGGTGCCTTGAGCTCCAGCGAGAAAAGAAAGGTGGGCGGCAGCGGCAGACCGGGGTGGCCGGCCGCGTGGGCGGCGGCCTCGTCCACATACTCGGCACGGGTCTCGCCGGTGGCCTTGGCGAAAAAGCGCAGTTGCTCCGCCTCGGCCGTGGCATGGAACACCGGCAGGCGCAGGCCAATGAATTTTTTGTCGATCATGGGTATCCCCTTGGCCGCTCAGTCGGCGCGCTGGTAAATCGTCACCACGCCAGCGCCGCCCAGGCCCAGGTTGTGTGCCAGCGCAATGCGCGCGCCCTTGACCTGACGCTGATCCGCCGTGCCACGCAGTTGGTGTGTGAGTTCATAGCACTGGGCCAGGCCCGTGGCCCCCAGCGGGTGGCCTTTGGACAGCAGACCGCCCGAGGGGTTGACCACCCATTGGCCGCCATAGGTGTTGTCGCCGTCGTCCACTAGGCGCGCGCCTTCGCCCTCGGCGCACAGGCCCAGGCCTTCGTAGGTCAGCAATTCGTTTTGCGCAAAGCAGTCGTGCAGTTCGACCACGTCCACGTCTTTGGGGCCGACACCCGCCTGCGCATAGGCCTGGCGCGCGGCCAGCTGCGTCATCTCAAAACCCACCACGCGGATCATGTCGCCAGCGTCGTAGGTGCTGGGCAAGTCGGTGGCCATGGCCTGGCCGGCAATCTGCACGTCTGTGCGCAGGCCGTGTTTTTTGGCGAAGGCTTCGGACACCACAATCGCCGCCGCCGCGCCGCAAGTCGGCGGGCAAGCCATCAGGCGCGTCAGCACGCCTTCCCACAACATGGGCGCGTTCATGACGTCTTCGGTGGTCAACACATTGCGAAACACCGCCAGCGGGTTGTTGGCGGCATGGCGGCTGGCCTTGGCGCGGATTTTGGCGAAGGTCTCCAGACGCGTGCCGTACTTTTGCATGTGCGCGCGCCCGGCGCCGGCGAACTGGCGAATGGCATTGGGCAGCTCTGGCTGGTCCACCAAGGTGTTGACCACTTGGTTGGCGCGCTCCAAGGCTGGCGCACGGTCGGTCCAGGCCGAGCGCAGCGCGCCGGGATTCATCTGCTCAAAGCCCACCGCCAGCGCGCATTCAACCGCGCCGCTTTGCACCGCTTGGCGTGCCAGGAACAGCGCCGACGAACCCGTGGCGCAGTTGTTGTTGACGTTGATCACCGGAATGCCGCTCATGCCCACGTGGTACAGCGCCTTTTGCCCGCAGGTGGAATCACCATAAACATAGCCCGCATAGGCCTGCTGCACCGCGCTGTAGTCCAGGCCCGCGTCGGCCAGCGCCAGGCGCACGGCTTCTGCGCCCATGGCGTCGTAGCTGGCACTGGTGCCGGGTTTTTTGAATGGAATCATGCCGACGCCGGCAACAAGAACTTTCTGGCTCATGGGAATTTCTCCAAAGGGTGGTCAGGGTAAAAAAAGTGGGGGAGGGGGAACGCTTCAAAGCTTGCGCGAAATGATCTCGCGCATCACCTCGCTGGTGCCGCCATAGATGCGCGTGACCCGCATGTCGACAAAGGAGCGTGCGACCGGGTACTCCAGCATGTAGCCGTAGCCACCGTGCAGCTGCACCATGTCGTCCAGGGCCTTGCCCAGGGCCTCGGTGGCAAAGAGCTTGGCCACCGCCGACTCTTCCAGCGTCAGCCGGCGGCGCATGTGTTCGCCCAGGTAGTGGTCGATCATCAAACGCACGGCAATCGCCTGGGCCTTGATGTCGGCCAGCTTGAAGCGGGTGTTCTGAAAATCCCACACGGTCTGGTCGAAGGCTTTTCGGTCTTTCACATAGGCCAGCGTCTGCTCCAGCGACACCTCCAGCCGCGCCGCTGCCGCTGCGGCAATCGACAAGCGCTCTTGTGGCAGCTCGCCCATGAGGTAGGCGTAGCCCTTGCCTTCTTCGCCCAGCAGGTTGTCCACCGGCACGCGCACGTCGTCAAAAAAGAGTTCGGCCGTGTCCTGCGCGTATTGGCCAATTTTTTCCAGCTTGCGCCCGCGCCGAAAGCCCGCGCGGTGCGCCTCGACCATGATCAGGCTGATGCCCCGGGCGCCGGCGGTGGGGTCGGTCTTGCAGACCACGATGATGAGGTCGGCGCTCAGGCCATTGCTGATGAAGGTCTTGCTGCCGTTGATGACATAGTCATCGCCGTCGCGCACCGCCGTGGTACGCACCGCTTTGAGGTCGCTGCCGGTGCCGGGCTCGGTCATGGCGATGGCCAGGATGGCCTTGCCCGAACACGTGTCGGGGATCCACTTCTCTTTTTGTGCTTCGTTGCCGACCCGCGCAATGTAGGGCGCGATGATGTCCGAGTGCACGGTGAAGCCCAGGCCGCTCACGCCGCTGCGCGCCACTTCTTCGTTGAAGACGACGGAGTGGCCGAAGTCGCCACCGCCGCCGCCGTACTCTGTCGGCAGGGTGATGCCCAGCAGGCCTTCACGCCCGGCCTTGAGCCAGGTCTCACGGTCGACACAGCCGGCTTTGTCCCAAGCGGCTTGGTGCGGCACACATTCGCGCTCCAGAAAGCGGCGCACGCTGGTGCGGAACATTTCATGGTCGTCCCGGAAGACGGTTCGGTTGATTTGCATGGGGTCCTCTGCTGATGAATAGGTTCTTGTGACAGCGCGCAGCGCCTCAAGCCGCTGCGCGGTCCCAGTCGAAGGCCGTGGGTTCGCCACGCAAAAATGCGCCAACCGCTGCGCTGTGGTACGGCGTTGCGGCGGCCACGGCCTGGGCCTGCGACTCCAGCTCGGCGAGCGTGGCGTACGGTGTTTCGTAGCTTTTGTTGAAGAGGCTCTTGGTCATGCCCAGCGCTTCGCGCGGGCCCGCTGTAAAGCGTGTGGCAAATGCCTGGGCTTGGGCCAGCAAGGCTTCGGGGGCGTGCACCGAGTGCACCAGGCCCAGCTGCAGCGCTTCGTCCACGCCCACACGCCGCGCCGTCATGGCCAACTCTTTGGCCTTGGGAATGCCCACCGCGCGGGGCAGCAGGTAGAAGGCGCCCAGATCAGGCACCAGGCCGATCTTGGCGAAAGCCATGCAAAAAGAGGCGCGTGTCGAGGCCAGGATGAAATCGCAGACCAGGGCGATGGAAAAACCGGCGCCATAGGCCGGCCCATCCACCGCCGCCACCACCGGGATGTCCAGCGTGCGCAGGCGCTCCAGCCAGGCGTGGATGCTCAGCAGGTTGCGGCGCATGGCGTCGGGTGAATTGATTTCCGGGTCGGTGCTGCCGTGGCGTTCGCGAACCGCTTTCAAGTCGGCACCTGCGCAAAAGCTGCCGCCCGAACCGGTGATCACCAGCGCGCGGATGCCCCGGTTGGCCTGCACCCAGTCCAGCAGGTCGATGTAGTCCTGGCGCAAGTCCATCGACAAGGCGTTGCGTGAGGCGGGACGCTGGTGGCAAAAGGTGGCCACGCCGTGGCTGACCGACAACGCGGCTTCACGCAACTGCAGGGGGTTTTGTGGTGTGGGGGCTGCTGTGTTCATGGCCCCAATGATCCCGGCCTCACCCCCCGCTGACTCCACCCGCGATGGGTGGAAAAACCTCAGCTGCCCTCGGTGCCCAGCGCCAGGTCGCGCACGCGCGCCACCGCTTCGTCGCGGCCGCTCACGCGCAGCTTGCCGTAGATGCGCGAGAGGTACCACTTGACCGTTTCAGGCGACAAGCTCAGGGCACGGGCGATCTTTTTATTCGGCATGGCCTGCGCCAGCAGACGCAGCACATCCACCTCGCGCTCGGTGAACGATTCCACACCCACCACCACACCCGCCGCCTGCGCCTTGCGGCCAGAAGATGGCACCACCGCCGCATCGCCCGCCTGGGCCTGGCTGGCTTCGAGCCGGTCCACGTAAAAGGCCAGCACGGGATCAAAAGGCCCCTCGCGGCTGGCCTGGCGGATCAAGTCCAGCGCCGAGGCGTCCGCATCGAGCAGGCTGCGCTGCAAGCCCAGGCGGTGGCCCAGGCGCAGCGCCGCCAGCGTGCTGGCATGGGCAGCTGCAGCCTGACCGCTGCGCATCTCGATGACGGCTCGCTGGATCAACAAACTGGCGACGCTGCGCTGGTGGCCACGGCTTTCGCATTCGGCCAACAAAGCCTGCAAGCGCGCCGCAGCGCTGCCCAAATCGCCCTGGCTCAAATGCCAATGGATGCGCGCGCGCTGCGCCAGCTGGCCGATCTCGCCCAAGGCGCTCAGACCCGCATCGGGGTGGCGCGCGTCCACTGCCTCCAGCCGCTGCAAAACCGCCTCGGCCGCCATGGTTTCACCCAGCTCCAGACGCCGCTGCAGTTCGTCGGCCAAGGCGTAGGCCAGCAAGCGGTCAAGCCCGTGCTGCAAGGCGTATTCCTCCAGCCGTTCCAGATAGGCAAAGGCTTCGAGTTGGTGCCCCACCAGCCAGTGCGATGCCGACAAGACGCGCAACACGCGCAGCACCGAATCGGGGATGGACAGCCGCTCCAGCACCTCCACCCGGTCTTCCAACAAGGCGCGTGCGGCTGCGGCGTCGTTCAATTCATAAAGGGCGTCGCCCAGCAGCGCCGCCGCCAGGCAGGCCGGATCGGCCAGCGCCCGGCCGCCTTGTTCTGCTTCTTGCAGCACGCTGCGGTAGATGCGCTCGGCCTGCTTCATCTGGCCTTCCAAGGCGTGGCTCAGGCCCACCAGACAGCGCCCTTGCAAGCTGCCACCGGCAGTGCCGGTGAAGGGCACGCCGTCCACCAGCAGCACCGGGGCGTCAAGTTGCACCCGGCGCGCTTTTTCGTATTCGCCACGGTGCATGTACAGCCACGACAGGATGTTGTTGCGCCCCCCAATGGCCATGGCGTCGGCATGGGCTGGCGGGTTCAGCATCTGCGGCAGCGCGGCCAAAGCACCATCGGTGTCGTCGCGCTGCACCGCCAGGTTGGCACTCAACATGGCCAGCGAAAAACGCGCATCTGCATCGTCCGGTGGGATGTCGCGCGACAAGGCCTCGATGCTGCGCGCGCAGGCCTGCAGCTCGCGCATGAACACCTGCGAACGCGCCAGCCACAAGCGCAGGCTGATGCGCGATTGCACCTGCTCGTTCGGCAACAAGCGCACCAGGTCAATCAGTTTGCGCCGCTCACCCCGGCTGAACAGCGACGGTGCGTGCAACTCCACCAGCGCCGCTGCCGAAGCAGATTCGCCGGCCAGCACCGCATGCTGGATCGATTCCTCCAGGTGGCCGTGTGCGCGAAACCAGTCCCAGGCCCGGGCATGAACCTGGCGCAAGGCGTCGTCATCGCTGGCCTGGCCGCGCGCCAGCAAAGCCTCGCGCAGCAAGGGGTGCAGGCGGTACCAGGTGTCGTGGCCCTGGCTGTCGATGGGGATGATGAACAGGTTGTCGCTTTCCAGGCGCGCCAACAAGTCCATGGCCTCGCCCACCGCATCCGGCCGGCCCACCAGCGCAGCGCACAAGGCGGCGCAAAAACGCTGGCAATGGGCCACGCTGGCGAGCAGCGCCAGTTCGCGCGCCGACAAGCGCTCCAGCACCTCGCGTTCAAAGTAGCGCGCAAAGGCCGTGGCATCGCGCACGGGCTGGTCTAAAGAGGGGGCGGTCTTGGGCGCGGCTTTGGGGCCCGCAGACGGGCGCTTTTTGCGGTCGATCGACAGCAGCTGCAGGCCCGCCACCCAGCCGTCGGTGCGCTCGTGCAACTGCCTGGCCGATCGAGCATCGATCTCGCCCAGTTGCGCCTTCAGAAAAATCTCGGACTCGGCCGGCGTGAAGCGCAAGTCGCGCAGATCGAATTCCAACACCAGTTTTTGCGCGCGCAGGCGCTCCAACGACAAGCGCACCGAGCTGCGCGAGGCCAACACCAGGTGCAAGTTGGGCGGCGCGTAGTCGAGCAGCCATTGCAAGGCTTCGCCAATGGCGGGCGCGCTCAGGTGGTGAAAGTCGTCCAGCACCAGCACCAGCTCGCGCGGATGGCGGGCGATGCCGCGCACCAGTGCGATCACCATGCGTTCGACCGCATCGGCATCCTCCAAATGGCTGCCCAGCAGCGCCGCTTCGCGCACCATGGCGTCGTCCACATGCGCCAGCGCCGCCACCAGCCAGTCCAGCAAGCGGCTCAACTCGTTGTCTTCGGGTGTGAGCGAGAGCCAGGCCACATCAAAGCCCAGCGGCAACAGCGCCTGGTGCCAGGCGGCCAGCAAGGTCGTCTTGCCAGCGCCGGCGGGGCCAACCACCACCACGCAGCGGTGGCGCCGCGCCTCGGTCAGGCGGGCCAACAGGCGCTCGCGCGCGACCGTCCTGCCGTTGCCGCGCGGTGGCACGAGCTTGGTGCTCGACACCGGCGAGCGGTGCGGGTCTGACGAGGAGGAAAGCATGTGGTTTGTCCCGAGAACCTGTGTGTCGGCCGTGCACCGGTCGCATGCCCGTGCCAGGGCAGCAGGCTTCGTTTTATTATGCAGCAGGCACAACGCCACAGGCTGTCTCTGGCGCCACTTGCAGACCGCCATCATGGGCGCTACCCGATGCGGGTGGCGCAGGCGCAGGCCGGTCCTGTTTTACTCGGTTGACCGATCCGCACCAGCCTGGCCGGCACCATGGGCGCGTTGCTGCGGACCACACTGCGCACGGGTGCGCGCGTACACAGACACAGACCAAGGAGACGGCGATGGGGGTATTGACAGGCATTCGCGTGCTGGAGTTCGAGGCGATTGGTCCGGGGCCTTTTGGCGCCATGCTGCTGGCCGACATGGGGGCCGACGTGCTGCGCATCGACCGCCCTGAAGCACCCACCGACCTCGGCCCCAAGACCAACGGCCAACGCGCCGATGTGGTGGGACGTGGCCGGCGCTCGGTGACGGTGGACCTGAAACGCCCCGAAGGCGTGGCCGCCGTGTTGGAGCTGATCGCCCAGGCCGATGTGCTGATCGAGGGCCTGCGGCCCGGCACCATGGAACGCATGGGCTTGGGCCCCGAGCAAGCCTTGGCGCGCAACCCGCGCCTGGTCTACGGGCGCATGACCGGCTGGGGCCAAAGCGGCCCGTTGGCCCAGCGCGCGGGGCACGACCTCAACTACATCGCTTTGTCCGGTGTGCTCTCGGGCATCGGTGCGGCGGGCGGCAAGCCGACCATACCGCTGAACCTGGTGGGCGACTACGGTGGTGGCGGCATGCTGCTGGCACTGGGTGTGGTGGCGGCCTTGCTCAACGTGCAGCGCGGCGGTTCGGGCCAGGTGGTGGACGCCGCCATGACCGAAGGCGCGGCCCAATTGGGTTCGGTCTTTTGGGGCCTGCTGGCATCGGGCAACTGGCGCGAAGAACGCGGCAGCAATGTGCTCGACGGCGGCGCGCCCTGGTACGACACCTACCGCACCAGCGACGGCCAATACATGGCCGTGGGTGCCATCGAGGCACGCTTTTACGCCCAGCTGCTGGACAAACTGGGCCTGGCCGGGGCGGGGCTGCCCCCGCAAAACGAGCGCTCAGGCTGGCCGGTTTTGCGTGCGGCTTTTGAATCGGCTTTTCTGCAACGCACACGCGACCAATGGTGCGCGGTGTTTGACGACAGCGATGCCTGCGTGGCACCGGTGCTCGGTTTGGCCGAAGCGCCGCAACATGCCCAGCACCAGGCCCGCGCCAGTTTCATGGAGGTCGGTGGTGTGCTGCAACCGGCCCCCGCGCCGCGCTTTCTGGGCACGCCGTCGGGCCAGCCTGGCCCGGCGCCTGGGCGCGGCGAGCAGGGCGGTGCCGCGCTGCGCGACTGGGGTTTTGACGCCAGCGCCATCGCCCGCCTGCACCAAGCGGGTCTGAATTTCAAGGACAGCGACAACAGCCACCCCAAGCCAACAGAGGCCGCAGCATGACAAGCACTTGGCAACACCCTTGCCCCACACCCGCAGGCGTGGCCGAACGGCCCACCGGCACCTTGCGTCTGCCTGCGCGGCACGCGCGCCAGGGCCTGCCGCGCGAAATCCACATCCCCGAGACCAGCATCTTTCAAAACCTGGCGGCATCCGCGCAGCGTTTTCCATCGAAGACCGCGGTCCAGTTTTTCAACCAGGCCACACGCTACGACGAACTGTTGCAAGACGTTCTGCGCATGGCCGCTTACCTGCAACACGAATGCGGCGTGCGGCGCGGCGATCGGGTGCTGGTGTTCAGCCAGAATTGCCCGCAGTTCATCACCGCCTACTTCGCCATACTGCGCGCCGACGCGGTGTTCGTGCCGGTCAACGCCATGCTGCTGCAAGACGAACTCGCGCACATCCTGTCGGACAGCGGCACGGTCACCGCCTTCGTCGCCCAAGAGCTGCTGCCGCAAATCGCCCCGCTGCTGGGCACAGGCACGCTGCGCCATCTGATCGTGCATGCCTATGGCGACGCGCTGGGCCAAGACGTAGGCGATGACACGGCTGAAGACGACCCCGCCTTGCCCGTGCCCGACTGGGTGCGCCAGCGCTCGACGGCGGCCCCGCTGCCGCAGGGCGCCGTGCGCTGGCATACCGCCATGGCCTGCCAGGCCCAGCCCAACCCGCACCTGGCTGGGCCTGACGACCTGAGCATGCTGCCCTACACCTCGGGCACCACCGGTGCGCCCAAGGCCTGCACGCACACCCACCGCACAGTCATGACCTCGTTTGTCGGGCTGTCGGTGTGGCGCCGACTGACGGCCGAGACCACCTACCTGGCGGTCGCGCCGCTGTTTCATCTGCTGGGCCTGCAGACCAACCTCAACTCGGCCATTTACATGGGCGGCACACTGGTGCTGATGCCGCGCTGGGACCGCGAAGCGGCGGCCACGCTGATCGAGCGCCATGGCGTCACTTTCTGGGCCGCGCTGCCCGCGATGCTGGTGGACTTTTTTGCGCAGCCCGGCATCGAGCAACGCGATCTGGGCAGCCTGAACATGGTCACCGGCGGTGGCGCCGCCACGCCCGAACGCATCAACGTGCTGCTCAAAGAGCGTTTCGGCCTGGACTATGTGGAAGGCTACGGCATGACCGAAACCGCGTCCTTTTTGTGCACCAACCCGCTGCACAAAACCAAGCGCGGTTGCCTGGGCGTGCCGACGTTCGGCATCGACCTGCGCCTGCTCGACCCCGACACGCTGATGCCCGTTGCGCCCGGTGAGGTGGGCGAAATCGTGGTGCATGCCGCGCAGGTCATGCTGGGCTACTGGAACCACGCGCAGGCCAATGTCGACAGCTTCATCGTGATCGACGGCAAGCGCTTTCTGCGCACCGGCGACTTGGCCAGCATGGACGAAGACGGCTATGTGTTCATGCGCGACCGACTCAAACGCATGATCAACGTCTCGGGCTACAAGGTGTGGCCTGCGGAGATCGAGGCCAAGCTCAACGAGCACCCCGCCATCCAGGAGGTCTGCGTGATCGCGGCCACCGATGAACGCCGTGGCGAAAGCGTCAAGGCCATCGTCGCCCTCAGGGCCGGCGCCACGGACAGCGGCGAGAGCATCATGGCCTGGTGCCGCGAGCACATGGCGGCCTACAAGGCACCGCGCAGCATCGCCATCGTGGCCAGTCTGCCGAAATCGGCCACCGGAAAAATCGCCTGGCGCGAATTGCAGGAACAAGAACAGGCGCAAGCGCAACAAGCCGCAGCGGCAGCGGCGAATACTTGACTTTCACGCAGCTTGGCAACGCCCCGGAAGATGAGCTGGGGCATTCGCGCGCAGGGGCGCGCTCCCACAGGGTTCGCAGCCTGACTCACTCTTGCTGGATGCCCAGGTCTTGCAAGATGGCACGCCAGGTTTTCGCATCGTCGATCACGCGTTGGCGAAAGGCCTTGGCATCGGGCGTGGGCGTCACCGGCATGTTCAGCGCCTTCAGGCGCGCCTGGAACTCGGGCTGCGAAATCGCCTTGATGACCTCGCTGTTGAGTCGGTTGACGATGGCGGCGGGGGTGCGCGCTGGCGCAAACAGGCCGTACCACACCGTGGTTTCGAAGGGGATGCCTTGCTCGCTCAGGGTGGGCACGTCGGGGAACTGCGGCACGCGCTGTGTGCCGCTCACGGCCAAGGCCCGCAGCTTGCCTGATTTGACCAAGGCCACGGTCGAGACGGTGTCGGTCCAGCCCAGTTTCAGCGAACCGCCCAAGATCGCCGTATTGACTTCGGCCGTGCCCTTGTAGGGGACATGCGACATCTGCACGCCTGCGCGCTTCAAAATGCTTTCCATCATCAACTGGCCACCCGAGCCAATGCCCCAACTGCCGTAGTTGAGCGGCTGCGTTTGCTGCTTGGCATGCGCCAAGAGTTCGCTCAGGTTGCGCGCCGGAAAGTCCGCAGAGACCACCAACACATTGCCCACCGAGCCCACTTGGGCCACGGGTTCGAAATCCTTGACCGGGTCCGGGGCGCGCGCGAACAGGCCAGGGTTGATGACCATGGCGGCGGTGTAGGAGAACAAAAACACCGCGCCGTCGGGTGCCGCGTGCGCGACCGCATCGCTGGCGATCAGGCCATTGGCGCCCGGTTTGTTGTCGACGATGAAAGGCTGTTGCAGCGTGCGCCCCAGCGATTCGGCCAACATGCGTGCCAGGATGTCGGTGCCGCCACCGGCCGGGGCCGGCACCACGATGCGCACCGGCCGACTCGGCCAGGGCGCAGGGGTCTGGGCCTGCAAAGTGGGCGCGAGCAACAAAGCCCCGAGCAGGGTGGCAATGCGTCTGCGTTGAAATGAATTCATAACTTGTCTCCTCAATCTGATTGTTGGTTGAAAACCCGAAATCCTGTAGGTGCGCGCCCCTGCGGGCGAACATCCTTCGGCCGCAGGGGCGGCCTCCTACAAAAACCCGAACCCTTGTGGGAGCGCACCCCTGTGCGCGAATGTCGGGGGGATGTGGTCATGGCTTCAAGCGCCGGGCCTGGGCCGCTTCATCGCCAAAGAGCTGGTCCATCACATGGATGCGCCGCAGGCAGTGGCCGACCGCATATTCCTCGGTCATGCCGATGCCGCCATGCGTCTGGATGGCCGCGTGGCACAGCGCGCGCGCAGCGCGGCCGATGGCGAGTTTGGCGCGCGCCATATCGGCCAGCGCGCCAGGCGCGGCCAGGTCATCGGCGGCGACGGCGGCTGCAAACGCCATGCTGCGCGCCATCTCCAGGTGGACGGCCATGTCGGCCACGCGGTGGCGCACGGCCTGGTACTCGCCGATCAGGCGGCCGAACTGTTGGCGTGTGTTGACATAAGCGGTGGTCAATTCGAAAGCGCAGGCCATGCTGCCGACCATGTCGGCGCAGGCGGCTGCGCTGCCAGCCGCGAGTGTGGTCTTGATCGCGGCGGCGGCGCGCGCGTGGTCAGCGTCCTGGCCCAGCAGTTGCGCTGGCGCGTCGCGCAAGCTCAGCTCGCCGGCGGGTGTGTCGTCGATCAGGCGGTAAGGCCGCAAGGACACACCGGTGTTGCGGGTGTCCACCAGGAACAGCAGCAGCCCGTCCGGCTCGTCCGGTTGGCCATGCAGGCGTGCGCTGACCACGCAGTGCCCGGCCGCAGCGGCGTGCAGCACCAGCGGCTTGACGCCATCGAGCCGCCAACCATCCGCAGTGCGCCGCGCCCGCGTCTCGACCCACAGCGGCGCATGCCGACCGGCGGTTTCGTCGTGCGCCCAGGCCAGCAGCGCTTCACCCGCGGCCACGCCCGGCAACAGCGCTTCTTTTTGCGCGGGGCTGGCGGCTTCGCGCACGGCCGTGGCGCCCAGCACGCAAGAGGCCAGATAGGGCTCCAGCAGCAGCGCGTGGCCAAAGGCCT
This sequence comes from Burkholderiaceae bacterium, assembly GCA_919902775.1. Lineage (GTDB taxonomy): Bacteria > Pseudomonadota > Gammaproteobacteria > Burkholderiales > Burkholderiaceae_C > Limnohabitans_A. The sequence goes on along the minus strand of CAKKRJ010000012.1, from coordinate 71,100 downwards.
GCATCGCCAGCTGGCGATCCACGGCGCCTCCACTCAGTTCACCCGGTTCATCTTGGCCATCCAATCGACCTAAGCCACCGTAGGCCTCGGGGATGCCCAAGGCGGTCACACCCAGTTGCGCCAGTTGGCCCCAGAGCGCGGGGTTCCAGCCTGCCTCGGTCTTGCTGATGGCACGGCGCTGTTCGAAAGCGCCATGGTCTTGCAACACCCGCGCCAGGCTGTCGGCGAGTTGCTGTTGTTCGTCGCTTGCTTGGAAGTTCATGGCTTATCCCAGAATGGTCTTGGCGAGGATGTCTTTTTGCACTTCGCTGGAGCCGCCGTAAATGGTGGCGGCGCGAAAGAACAAATAGCGCGGCACGGCGGCGGCCAGCGGGTGCGTGGCGTCGGCGCTCTGCGCATCGCGCCGCTCCAGACCGGCAGGGCCGGCGATGCGCGCGATCAGCGTGGTCAATTCCTGCATCAACTCCGAGCCCTTGAGTTTGAGCACCGAGGCAAAACCGGGCGTCTTGCGCGCGGTGTCCGGGTCCAGCAAGAAGCGCCAGTTGGTCAGCTCCAGCGCGCGGATGTCGGCCTCCAGCAGCGCCAGTTCTGCGGCGAGCTTGCTGTCGCTCAGCAGCGGCTGGCCGCCTTGCTGCACGCTGGCGGCGAGTTGCCGGGCGCAGTCCAGCCGTTCCCAGCACAGGCCCACATTGGCGATGCCCGTGCGTTCGCTGCTGAGCAGGTATTTGGCGCAGTCCCAGCCGCGCCCTTCTTCGCCCACCAGGTTGGCGACGGGCACGCGCACGCCGTCAAAGAACACCTCGTTCAAGTGGTGTTCGCCGTCGATGGAAATGATCGGCCGCACCGTCACGCCGGGTGAGCGCATGTCGATCAGCAAGAAGGAGATGCCTTCTTGCTTGCGCGTGCCCTGGCCGGTGCGCACCAGCGCGAAGATCCAGTCGGCCAGATGCGCCGAGGAGGTCCATATTTTTTGGCCGTCGACCACATAGTCCTCACCGTCGCGCACGGCGCGCGTGCGCAGCGCGGCCAGGTCCGAGCCAGCACCGGGCTCCGAAAAGCCCTGGCAAAACCACAAGTCCTGGTTGGCCAGGCGCGGCAGAAAAAAGCGCTTTTGGTCTTCGGTGCCAAATTTCAGCAACACGGTGCCGAGCATGGTGATGTTGAACGGCAGTGGCAGCGGCGCGTTGGCGCGCTGCAACTCGTCTTGCAAAATCAGCCGCTCGGCGGGGCCCAGGCCCGCGCCGCCATATTCCGCCGGCCAGTGCGGCGCGGCCCAACCGCGTGTGTGCAGCAGGCGTTGCCAGGTGACGATGTCTTGTTTTCGCGCGGCATAGCCGCAGCGCAGGCGCTCGCGGATTTCGGGGGGCAGGTGGGTGCGCACAAAGTCGCGCACCTCATCGCGGAAAATCGCTTGCGCAGCGCTCAGTTCAAGGGGGTTCAAGGAATCCGTCATGCTCGGCTTTCGTTTCAATGGGGTGCAAGACCGCGCACGGTCATTGCTCTGCTTTGGCGCCCGACAAGCGCACCAGTTGTTCCATCCGCGGCGCCGTGGCCTCGTAGTCGCGCAGGAATTCGGCCGACGATGTGGCCATGGGTGCCATGCCGTACAGCTGAAAGCGCGCCTTCATGAGCGTGCTGAGTGCGGCCGCACGCGCTTCTTTTTCCAGCGTGGCCAGCACGGCGGGTGGCAGCCCAGCTGGCCCCATCAGCACGATCCAGCCCACGGGTTGCAATTCCGGGTCGGTGATACCTTGTTCGGCCATCGAGGGCAGGCTGGGCAAGTCTTTGAGCCGCTTGTCGCCAAACACGGCCAGCGCGCGCAGGCGACCGCTTTCAATGTGCGGCAGCAGCGAGCCCAGCGAGCCAATGGCCACCTGGATCTGCCCGCCCACCAGGTCCTGCACCATCGGTGCCTCGCCCTTGTAGGCCGCGTGGACCATGTCGAGCTTGCGCGAATGGCTGAAGTAGGCGTTGAGCAAATGTGGCGCAGTGCCGATGCCAAATGAGCCGTAGTTCACCTGGCCCTTGTTCTGCATGGCCCACTGCGTGAACTCCTGCATGTTGCGGGCCGGCACGGCCTTGCTGTTGACCGCCATCACCAGCTGGCCGTTGCACAGCTGCGTGATGAAAGACAGGTCGCGCCGCACGTCGTACGGCACCTTGGCCACCATGTAGGGCACGGTCAGAATGGGCGCAGACAATGTCATCAACAAGGTGTGCCCGTCGGGCGTTGCGCGTGCCACCGCCTGCGTGGCCAGGATGCCGGCGGCGCCGGGCTTGTTGTCCACCACCACGGCCTGGCCCAGGCGCTTGCCCATGTCTTCGGCCAGGGTGCGCGCCAGCACATCCAGGCCGCCACCGGCCACCGACGGCACGACGAGGGTGATGGGCTTGGAAGGGAAGGTGTCGGCATGGCCCGCAGCGCCCAGCGTGAGTGCGGCCATGGCCAGCAGGAACTTGAACTTCATAGAGGTCTCCTTTTTTGTAATCAGGCTATGTAATCAGGCCACGCACACCACCTGCGCCGTGGCGGGGTTGGCGTATAGCAGCGGGATCAGGTGAGCGCGGCGCGCGCGCGTAACCGCTTGGTTGACATAGCCTTTGTCAGCAATTTCGTTGCCATCCAGCGAGGGCGGTTCGGCCAGCAACAGCAAGCGCTGCACCTGTGCGCTGGGGTTGCCGCCGCGCGCGCCCAGGCGCTGCGCCAGCGCGTCCAGAACGATGGGGTGCAGCGCCAACGCCGCAGCGTCGAGTTCGGCCAGTGCGGGGTCGAGCTTGCGGCATTCCCCCAGATGGGGCCAGGCCAGGGCACTGATGTAGTTTTGGTCGTGTCCGCAGATGACGGCGTCGTTGAGCAGTGGCGCGCACTGCTCGACCAAGGCCATGCGCACCGCGCCCGTGCGCACCCAGGTGCCGTTGGCCAGCTTGAAGTCTTCGGCCACACGCCCCGCAAAACGCAGGCCGCGCGCCGGGTCGGCGGGGTCGGCCAGGCGCACCGCGTCGCCGATGCAGAAAAAACCTTCCTCGTCGAAGGCCTGCTGCGTGAGGTCTGGGCGACGCACATAGCCGCCAAAGGCGAACGGTGTGCGCACGCGGATTTCGTAGCGGCCGTCGCCGCCCTCCAGCGGCACCAGCTTGAGCTGCGAACCGGGCGAGGGCAGGCCGATATTGCCCAGGTCTTCCCCCACTTCGTTGTTGAAGGTGCCGGCACCGGCCGTCTCGGTGGAGGCCAGACCGGTCTGGAACTGGATGCGCTCGCCCACCGTGCGCTCGGCCACGCGCTGCAGGCGCTGCCAGACATCGTGGCCCAGGCTGGCGCCGCCATAGCCGAGCCCGACCACTTTGGAAAACAGGCTGCGCGCAAGTTCATCGTCGCGCTCCAGCGCGTCCACCAGCATGGCCCAGGCGGTGGGCACGCTGTTGAACAGGGTCGGCGAGACCTCGCGCAGATTGCGCACCGTGCGCTCAAACTGGCCGGGCACAGGCCGTCCGTCGTCGATGTAATGCGTGCCGCCAGTGACCAGGGATCGGTTGAGGTTGACGAACAAACCAAAGGCGTGGTGCCAGGGCAGCCAGTCCAGATAGACTGGGCGCAAGGCGGTCAGCACACCAAAAATGTCAGACAGGAAATCCACCAGGTAGCGCACCCCCTCGTAGGTGGTGGCCACGCCCTTGGGCGCGCCGGTGGAGCCCGAGGTGAACAGGATGCGCGCCACCTGCGTGGGCGCGAGCGCGGCGTGCGCCGCAGCGACCCGCTCACGCCGCGCGGCCGTGAGCCCGCCTTGCATGAAGTCTGACCACGCCAACTGGCCCGGCGCGGCGTCCGAGACGGCGATGACCTGCACCTGCGCAGTGCCGAGGGCCGCCAAGGCACGCGCAAAGGCGGGCGCCGATTGCACAAAAATGGCTGCAGGTGGGACCAGTTCGGCCACGGCTTTGAGCCGGCTGAAGTCGCTGCTCATCAGCGAATACGCTGGTGAGACGGGCGCCACCGGCACACCCACGTGCTCGGCCGCATACAAGAGCACGGCCAACTCTATCGAGTTGCCCGACAGCACCATCAGCGGTTTGTCTTGGCCCAGCCCCATCTCCAGCAGGGCGGCCGCAGCAATCTGAACCTGCTCCCAAAAATCGCGCCAGCTCAACTTGCGCCACTGGCCCGTGCCATCGCGCTCGCACAGCACTGGCTGCTCGCCACGCTCTGCCGCCCAGTGCGCAATGAATTCGCTGACCGTGCTCTGCGCGGCGCGGCCGATGGCGTGCGCAGAGCGCATCAGCAGCGTGCCGTCCGCCCGGCGCTCGACCAGCGTTTCGAATTTGGGCATGTGCGCCTTGCGAAAGGGCTTGGCGCAGGGCACGCAGGCGTCTTTTGGCGATGCAGGCGGTGCGGTGCCTGGGCTTGTCGTCAGCGGGCTCATCGGGCTTGGCTCCATATCTTGGTGCCGCCCCGATCAACCAAAGCCGGAGCAGGCAAAACAGATAGTAGGCAAGCACCACCCCTGCGCATCCACCCGTAAAGGGTGGGTGGGTTATTACTTGGCTGAAAGCAGGGGCCCGCCAACGATTTCAGCGGAACCGGGTCAGTTGGAGGCAGTGATGTCAGAATTGACCTGTGTCAATCGATGTCTCAGTTCACCCAGTGTGCAATTGAACCATCGCCTGCAACTGCGATGAAGTGTTGATACATCTGTATAACCCAGCATCAAAGCAATCTGGATCAGTGGCAAGGCATCGTCTGGCGTCAACAGTTCGCACAATTGTTTTTTCCGAATGTCGTCAACAACATCTTCGAAAATCAAACCTTCGGCCGACAGGCGGCGCTGCAAGGTGCGCGGGCTGATGGACATCAGCTTCGCCATGGACACCTGATGACAGAGCCCGCTGCTCAGGAGACGACGGATCAGATTTCGAACTTGATCACCAAAACGCTGTGTTGGATTGCCGAAGTGACGGTCCAAATAACTGAGCGCGAATTGGTGCAAACGTGGATTGTGGTCCGGTAAGGGTTGCTTCAGCGCTGCCGTCGCGATGCGCACGGCCGCTACAGAAGAATTGAACTCACAGTCACATTGGTAGGTCGCGGCATAACTGGACTTGGGGCCAATTTGTGCGTGTGGCAAACGGACCAGTTGGGGATGTACCGTGTCTTGGTTCACGGTCAATATGCCTTGAACGATGATCCCCAAAGCGCGTTCCAAATTTTGCGGTCCGACAGGCAAATTGGGAACATTCAGTACCAGCGTCATGTCCACCAAATCGGGTGAGTCTGGCAGCGCCACGACAGCAAGATGTATGGATGGGTTGTGGATAAAAATGTAGCGCGTCGCGAGTTGCAGTGCTTCACCTAACGTGGATGCGTGTTGAAGGATGAGGGCAATCTGGCCTAAAAATCCAATGCCTTGTGCTTGAGCCAGGCGCAATCCGAAATCGCGGCAACCACTGTCATGTGCCGTTTGTTCCAACAGGTTGATGACCGACACAAAGGGAATCAGGTTGTCGTCATCACTCAAGTGTTGCGGCGTCAGACGCACGCGCTGCATGATCTTGACCGGGTCAACTCCTTGCGCCTGGGCCAGCGTGGCGTAGCCCCATAGGCTGGCGGCGCGTACCAAAACCGTCATGTTATTGCCTTGTGAATTGCGGTAGGGAAGCGTCCGTACATTCCCTTATGGCGCCAAATGTCATTGGATTCTAGTCGCATCACCACAATACTCCGTCACCTTACTTCTGATGTGCCCACACACATCTGTTCAACGCGGAGAAAAAAGGATGACGCCTGTTCAATATGCCATTCTCATTGGAGCGCTGGTCGGCTTTTCATTGTTGGAGTTCGTCCTGGGCCGGGCACAAAAATTTCATGCAACGAAGGCAGATAATTTTCTGGATTTCTTTTGCTTCGCTGTGCTGGCTGCGCTAACGCAACCACTCATACTTTGGATCACTTCAAAAGTCGGGTTTGCCATTGCACCGGAGTACAAAAATGCCTGGGCCGATTTGCCCTGGTATGCCATGTTGGGACTGTTTCTCATCGGCGACGATATGGCGCAGTACTGGTGGCACCGCCTCTCGCATTCGCCGACGCTGTGGCCCCTGCACCGTGCGCACCACTCCGCGCAGTACATGAGTGCCCGAATGGTCTACCGCAACAACGTTTTCTACTACCTGGCCATGCCGTCCATTTGGATCGATGGCATTCTGGTGTATTTGGGACTGGGGCCGTTTTTCCTGATGTTTGTGGTGGTCAAGCAGTGCGTCGTGATCGGCGCACATTCAGACGTGCGCTGGGATGAGCCACTGTACAAGATCAAAGCTTTGCGTCCGCTGATGTGGCTGGTGCAGCGCACGATCTCGACACCCAGCACGCACTTTGCACACCACGCCATGACCAATGCCGACGGCATTGGTTTCTACACCGGAAACTACAGCAACCTGCTGTTTCTCTGGGACTTGCTGTTTGGCTCGGCGCACATCACCCAACAGTACCCCAAGGATATCGGCCTGAAAGACGACCGCTTGTTTGGTTCCGAAAAGTGGTGGGTGGAATTGCTCTATCCCGTCTTCCGGTCCAAGCGCCAATGTTCAGCGCTGACACCCGGCGGCAAGCCGTACGACGATAGCCAAAGTGTTTCCCAAAACCCAAGCCACTGAATTTTCACTTTTTTGAAAGGCACAACATGAACATGCATTCCCTTCAGTCTCAAGTCACTGCCGAAGAATGGCAGCTCCGTGTCGATCTGGCTGCAGCCTATCGCTTGGTGGCCCTGTACGGTTGGAGCGACCTGGTCTTCACACACATCAGTGCCCGAATTCCTGGGCCGGAGCACCATTTCCTGATCAATCCCTATGGACTCATGTTCGATGAGATCACGGCCAGCAGCTTGATCAAAGTGGACCAGGCAGGTAACAAACTGAGCGAATCGCCCTATCCCGTCAATCCTGCGGGCTTCACCATCCACAGCTGCATCCATGATGGCCGCCCCGACGTGGGTTGTGTGCTGCACACCCACAGCCGTGCGGGTGTTGCTGTCAGCGCGCAAAAGTGCGGCGTGCTGCCGATCAGCCAGCAATCCACTTTTGTGATCCCTTTGCTGGCTTACCATGAATACGAAGGCGTGGCCTTGCGCGACGACGAGAAGCCCCGCTTGCAAGCCGACCTGGGAAACGCCATGTATTTGATGCTGCGCAACCACGGTTTGTTGACGTGTGGCGCGACCATCGCCGATGCGTTCTTGGCCATGTACCAGTTCGAAACCACCTGCCAAATTCAACTGTCGGCACAGGCTGGTGGTGAGTTGGTGCAGATCAACCCCAAGATCATGGCAGCCATGCCCATGGTGATCGAGATGGTGACCAAGGGTCAGGGCTCCAGCATTGCATGGCCCGCGCTGTTGCGCAGGCTCGATCGGCTCGACGCCAGCTACAAGTCCTGACATCTCATATCAAATCTCAAATCGAGGCGTATCCATGACCGTAGAAACTGCCCAGCAACGGCTTGCACGTATTTTTGCCCTGCAAAAGACTGCCTATCTGAATGCACCCAATCCGAGTGCCGATGTCCGCATCGACCGGATGCGCCGCATTCCCGTCATGCTGCGCAAACACCGTGAGGCCATTCTGGCGGCTCTCGATGCTGACTTTGGCGGGCATTCGCGCGAGTTGGGCGACCTGATTGAGATTCTGGGGATGGTCGACCGAGCCGAGTTCAACATCCACAACATCGCCAAATGGATGAAGCCGATTCCGAAAACTGTGAATCCGGTGATCTTGGGGAAATCCAAAGCCTATGTGCAGTACCAGCCCAAAGGCGTGGTAGGCAACATGGTGTCTTGGAATTTCCCTTTTGATATCGGGCTCGGTCCTACGCTGGATGCGCTGGGTGCAGGCAACCGCGTGATCATCAAACCGTCAGATCTATCGCCAGCCTGCGGGCGTGTTTTACAGGACATGGTTGCCGAGACGTTTGATGAAAATGAAGTGGCGGTGGTCAACGGTGACATTGAGTTGGCCAAGCACTTCCCCACCCTGTCTTGGGACCATCTGATCTACACAGGCAGTGGCACCGTTGGCCGTGAGGTCATGAAAGCGGCAGCCGCCAATTTGGTGCCCGTCACTTTGGAGTTGGGTGGAAAGTGCCCCACCGTGATTGACGCAGAGGCTGCTTTGGACGCGCTCACCATTGAGACTGTCGCCGGCATCAAAGCCATCAAACGCGGGCAAATGTGCGTCAGTGTCGATTACTGCCTGGTTCCAGAAACGAGCTTGCTGGCGTTTACACAGGCTTTGGCTGCCTACATGAACGCCCACTTTGGCAAGAACCATGGCGCGCAACACAGCTGCGGCATCGTCAGTGATCGCCACATGGCGCGGCTGAACCAGCTTGTGCAGGACGCTCGCGATTCGGGCGCAGAGGTCATCCAGATTGGCGATGACTTGCTTCCCGGTGACCGGCATATGCCGTTTTATCTGATCGTCAATCCTTCGGATGACTGTGCCGTGATGCGCGAAGAGATATTCGGTCCACTTCTGCCCATCAAGACCTACCAAGACACCCAAGATGCGATCCGACAGATCAATGCGGGTGATCGGCCCCTGGGACTCTATGTTTTCTCAAAGAACCGCCAGTTCATCGATGAGGTGACGCAAAACACCCATTCCGGAGGGGTGGCCATCAACACCATTGCGGCACAAGCGGCCATGCCGTCGATGGGCTTTGGTGGCAGCGGTGGCAGCGGCATGGGGCGCCACCACGGCGAAGAAGGATTCCGAGAGTTCTCCAACCCGCGTGGCTATTTTGTGCGGGAAGCGGGGGGCGTTGTTGACTGGGTCCGACCACCCTATGGTGAAGGAACACAAAAATTGATCCACGAAGTCGCCTACGCGAGTACAGCTAAAAAACTGCAATTTGCAATTCCGCAATTGATCAAGAATTTGTTTGCAAAAGATTGAGGCCTGACCAGCGCGGAATGTCGGGCACCCACGCGGTCACCGTGCCGAATTTGATGCGTCGGGGGCGCGGGGCCATCCAGGTCGGGGTGAAATCATTTTCTGAAGAAAACCATGAAGATCAAGAAATTGGTCAAATTTTCCCTCGCCTTCGTGGCGTTACTGGCCGCCAGCGGCTGGTACCTCAAATCAACGGTGATTCAAACGTATTACCCGTCGGTGGAGGAAATCGACCGGGTCAGCAAAGCCAATCGTTACGGCGAGGTACTGACCATTCAAGGCAGGGCACCCACGACCCCCGCAACCTTGAAGGGCGATAAGCACATGCAGGCGGGGCAGGTGCGCTACTGGTCGTTCTGCCAAAACCTTTCGCTCTTTGATACGAGCGTTGACCAATGTGTCTATGACGAACAAACGGCGCGAAATGAGAAGGGCGAATACCTCATCGCGATGTCAACTCCCGAACTGCGCCCGAGCAACGCCAAAATCGAGTGTGGGGTCAATTGGTTGGCCTGGGGCCGTGGCGATGGCATTGACAACCCGCAAGGCGGATTGCTGTTGCATCGACACATGATTGCCGAGCCCGACTTCAAAGAAAGCATGTTTGCCATTCAGGCAGAGGGCCAAGAGAAACCGGTCATGGGCGCGTACTACCCGCGGTCCGCCTATGTCGCCAAAGCCGCATTCGAGGCTCGGGGTTGCCCGGTGAAATAAAAAAGTCCGCGCCGTTTTGAACGTGTGCGGACTTGGGCTTGGTGCCCCCGACAGGAATCGAACCTGTATCACTCCCTTAGGAGGGGAGAGTTCTATCCATTGAACTACGGTGGCGGTGTGTTGATTTTACAAGCCTCTGCGTCTCAATCCTTGCGCACTGTATAGATCAAGTCCAGCGCATTGTCTTGGCCTGTTTGTGCCCGCAAGGTCAGGCGTTGAGAGAGGTCGTAAAACACATAGAAGCTGCCGAAGGTGCCGCGCAGGCTGGTTTCGTAGACCAGGTAAAAGTCCTTGGACAAGCGCTTGCCCAGCGTGACGGCAGCGCCTGTGGCGGTACTGTCGCTGCGGCTGCCACTGGCCAGTGAGATTTCATCCAGGCCCAGGGCGTTGGCCATTTCGCCGCTCAAGGTCTTGCCGTTGCTGCTGAACAAAGCCAGTGCGGCCTGTTGCAACACCGCTGATTCGGCACCGCCACCGGCAGCCGAGCGGCCCAGCACCAGCCAGGCGAGTTTGTCGGCATCGGGCATGTCGGGGTCGGCGTACAGACGCACTTTGGGGTTCAAGGCGGTGCCACTGATTTGCACCCCCACACGCTGCGAGAGGTTGGGGCGGATCGCCAGGATGTCCAGCAGTGGGTTGTCATAAGGTCCGTTGAAGCGCAGCAAGCCGGTTTCGATCTTCAGCTGTTGACCATAGGCTTTGTAGCGTCCGCCCTCTGTGCGGACTTCGCCACTCAGTCGCGGCACACCTTGGGTGTTGGCGTTGCTCACCAGCTGGACTTGACCTGCCAGGCGTGAATTCAAGCCCAGGCCCTGGATCTGGAAGTCGGGCCCCAGGTCCAGCGTGACTTGCACGTCAGGCGTGCCGATCCACGAGGCGGTCTGTGGCTGCGCCGGTGTGATGGCCGTGTGGGGCGTCTGGTGTGGGCCCACCACAAGCACGTCTTGTCCCAACTTGGGTGTGCTGTCTTCGGGCAGGATGAACAGGCCTTGGGTGGCCTGCACCTGACCGCGCAGCTGCAATTGGCCTTGCTGCATCTGGGCCTGAACCTGGCCAGAAATGGCCAGGCGGCGGTCGGCCCGGTTGCTCACGCGCAGCGCCTTGGCCTGCATTTGCAGCGCCATGTTGACTTGTCCCAAAGGCGAAGCGTTTGGAGCGTTGGCCGTGGGGGGCAGCCAGGTCAGTTGGCCCTGGGTTTGCAGCTCGCCGCCTTGCGCGCCCGCACCGCGCAAGCTGAATTGTTCCAGCGTGATTTGCTGGCCGTGCACCCGTGCGCGCAATTGGCCCTGGCTGAACTCGATGCCTTGCACGGCTGAGCGCACGGCCAGGTTGTCGGCCTGCACCTGGCCTTGCCACTGCGGTTGTTGGCGCGTGCCGGACAATTCCAGCCGTGCGTCCAACGTGCCCTGCACGCGCCAGCCCGGCGGTGCCAGCAAGGACCAGGTCCCCACGCGCGGCAACTGGGCTTTGAGCCAGCCCGACACGGGCGCTTGTTCGGCCCAAGTCCAACCGTCGTCGGTGTGGCTCAAATGGGTCTGCAGCTGGGCTTGTGCCTGGCCCATTTGTTCGCTTTGCCACAGGAGCTGGGCTTGCACCGCCTCGCCGTCGATTTGCAGTTGGATGCGGGCCTCGCGCAGACCGGCATTCAAGCGCTGGCCAGGGGCGTTTTCTGCGTTGATGCGCAAGTCACCCCGACTGCGTTCCAGCACGGCGCTCAGATGCAGCGCCTCGTTTTGTTCCAGCTTCACATGGCCTTTGAGCAGCAAGTCGCTTTGCAGTTCGGAGGTCAATCCACCGGGGATCCAGCTCAGCGGCAAGTCGTCGATTTGGAACGCCATTTGCGTGCTGGGGGCTGCGGCACGGGGCGTTTGTGTGCGTGCCGGGGCGGTCGTCTGCGTTTGCCATTGGCCTGCGTCCCACTGCAGGCGGGCCTGGCCGGGCACAGGGCCTTGCCATCCGATCTGACCGGCTTGCCAACGTGCGGTGGTGCCGGTGCTGCTGGACGACAGCTGCCAGGTCACGGCTTTTTGCAATTGGGCTTGCCATGGCGTGGCGTGGCCGGGGGCGCTCAGTTGGGCTGACGCGCTGTCGATTTGGCCTTGCCATTCACCGGCGAGTGGGTTGGTGCTGGCCGCGCTCAGGCGGCTTTGCACTTGCACGCTTTGTGCCCCGCGTTGCAGGCGTGTCTCGATCTGCGCCTGCAGGGCACTGAGCTGGCCTTGCAGGGTGATCTGGCCTTGCGGCATGTGCCAGGCTTCGCCCGCTTGGGTGTGCTGGCTCAGGCGGGGCAGCGACACGTTCATTTGCACGGTGGTCTGGGTTTGCTGATAGCCGCCTTGCCACTGTGCCTTGAGCTGACCGGTGCCAGCGGCTTGCCAGGGCTTCAGGTGTGCAGCCCAGTCGGGCCAGCGACGCAACCAGGCCATGCTCAGCGCGGCATCGTGCATGTCGATGTGTGCCTGGCCTTGGCCTTGTTGCGGGGCCAGCAAGCCTTCGACTTGTGCTTTCATGCCGGGCAAGCTCAACTGGAGTTGTCCTTGCGCAGCTTGTTTCTCGGGCTGGACCGTGAACCGCCCTTGCACATGGGCATCGGCCAGCTGAAGGTCCAGCGACTGAATGTCCCACCCGCGTGCCTGCCATTGGCCTTGCAGGTGCAGCTGGCCCGCCGGCAGACTGGAAGGACGTTGGCCGCTGGTGGGGCTGGCATTCAGATGGGCCAGAAACGACACGGCTGAAGTCGCGCTGGTCTCTGCCTGGATGTCACCTTGCCATGTCGCAGCCGCCAGGGCGGTGTGCAATTGCCGGGCCTGAACGCCTGCGATGTTCAGGCGTCCCGTCCATCCGGCGGCGGTTTGCTGGCCATCGCCCTGCACACGGCCTCCTGCAACGCGTGCATCGAGGTGCTGGATTTGCCATTGCGCATCCTGGTTTTTCAGCTGAACGTTCAGCTGGCTCAAGGGCAGGGCGTGTTGGTTCCAGGGGCCGGGGCTTTGGTTGTTCAGCTCGGCCACAGCGCGCCACGCGGGGCCATCGGGCGTGATGCTGGCTTGACCCGTCAGCGTGGTCTGTGGCGCACCAGGCCACAAGGCGGCCAGGTTCAGTTGTTGCCACTGGGCATTGGCATGGTCCACGGCTTGTTTTTGCCAAGGATGGATTTGCGCCTGCAGCGTCATTTGCATGGGCTTGGCAAGATGCGTCGCATTTTGGGGGTGCAGTTGCGCTTGTGCGTTCAGGCGGGCATCGGGGCCTGAGAGCGTGCCGTCCACCGAAGCGTTGGCCTCCAGCGTCATGGCCGAGGTGCGGAGCGTTGCGGGTATTTGAACTTGCCCTTGCAAGCTGGCTTGCAGCGCCATGGGGGTGGCCGCTTGCAGTTTGGCTTGCAGCGTGTAGCGGCCTTGCGAGACCTCAAACGGTTGCGTGTTCAGGCTGTGTTGGAGGCCGTTGAAATGGTAGTGCCCTTGCAGGCCGGTGGCCTCAAAGCCCGAGGCGCCTGCCATGGCGATGTGGCCCAGTTTCCAGTGCAGATCGATCAGCAGAGGCCATTGCCATGCGCTCAGGGGCTGGGGATCGCTGGCAGGCCCTGCGTCATCCAGGCGCAGCTGTTCGATGGACAGTTGGGTCAGCGGCAACGTGCGCTGCCACAAACGTGACCAGTCCAACTCCAGGGTGATGTGCTGGGCCTGCACTTGCAGGCCTGCTTTTTGCCAATGCAGGTGGGCCAGTTGTCCACCATGGCGCAAGCTGCCGTGCACTTCGGTGGTCTTCAGACGTTGGCCCGCCGGCAGGACCCAGGCGATGCCGTGCAAGGTGCTGCCCAAAGAGCCGGCTGTGCCCGTCCACCACCACAGGCCAGCGAAGGCCAGCACCCAGCTGGTTAGAAAGACCCACAGGCGTCGCCCGCCCTTGCGTGCAGGCGGGGACTGTGGGGCGGTGGGTGTTGGAGGGGTCGTGTTCATCAAAAGACAAAGCCCACACTCAAGTGCAAACGCAGTTTTTGGATGGCTTGGCCATAGGCCAAGTCCATGCGCAAGGGGCCGATGGGGCTGCGCCAGCGGGCGCCCACGCCATAGCCGATCTGGGCTTTCATCTGCTGCAGGTCGTCCGACACCGCACCCGCATCGACAAATACCGCCGTTTCCCAGTCGGTGCGTTGCTGGTTCCAGCGGATGGGGCGCTGCCACTCGACACTGCCGGTGGCCAGATACCGTCCTGCGGCAACCGCACCATTGCTCTGCACCACCCCAATGCTGGAGGTGGCATAGCCGCGTACGCTGTTGTCGCCGCCCGCCACAAACAATTGGGTGGTGGGCAGGCCGGTGGTGTCACGGCTGATGACGCTGCCCATTTCGGCACGCAAAGCCAGGCGGCCCGATGCGCGCCCCAGGGGCTGCAACAACATGCCGCGCGCCAGCCAGCGCGTGAAGGGTTCGCGCTGCGCGCCCAGGCTCATGCCCGCGCCCAGCTCCAGGCTGCCGCCCAGGCCTTGCGTGGGGAAGGGAAGGCTGTCAAAGCGCCGCCAGGTCCAGGCGTAGTTGCCGCTGATGGCTTCGCGTTGGCCGGACCAAGAGCCGCTGCTGTTCGATGCATCGAATTGCGCGTAATACGAGCGGTCTGTTCTTTCTTCGTGCTGGGTGCGGCCATAGCGCCAGCGCTGGCTGTTGACTGCATAGCCCTCAAACTGCTGGTGTTCCAGCTGGGATGAGCCGTTCCAGCGCCACAGATTGGCATCGGGTGGGGCCAGCATGTCCAGGCTCCAGGTCTGCAAGTTTTTATCGACCGACAGTTTGGTCACGGCGCGCCAGTCCAGGCCTGGCACACGGTGCTGGGTGTACTCGGCGGTCAGGCGCGGCCCACTGTCGCTGCGAATGCCCAAACCCAGCACCCATTTCTGGCGCAGGGCTTCTTTCAATTCCACCTTGACGGGCATGGCGTCGACCGGGCCTTCGGTATCCAGTGAGACGAAAACGGCGTCGTAAAAACCACTGACCACCAAGCGTTGCTGGGCCAGCAAAAGCTCGTTTTGTTGGTAAATGTCACCCGGGGTCAAATGCGCCAGGCGTTCGACTTGTTCGGTGCTGTAACGCTCGGCGCCGGTGATGACCAGGGGGCCGATTTTGACCAAGGGGCCAGAGTCGATGGTCAGAGACAGTTGAACCTGGTTGCTGGGTGCATCCACACGGGCTTGGCTGTGCACGATGCGGGCCTGAGGATAGCGCTCGGCCTGCACTTGTTGCAGTGCTTTGGACTTGGCCTGTTGCCATTGGACTTGGCTGAAATCCTGTCCTTTGGGCAAGCCCCAGTCGGCGATCACCTGCTCGCGTTGTCGGGTCGTTTCTGGGCGTTGCGCCATGTCGCCTTGCCATTGGATCTGCACTTGTGTGATGCGCGCGGTCGGTCCTGCCGTGACATCCAGATCCACGCTGCGTCGGTACGCGGCAGATGGCGCTGTGCCCAGCTTCCAGCGCAGCTGGGGGTTGAAGTACCCCAGTGTGGCCAGCAAGTCGCGGGCTTGAACATCGGCATCGCGCAGCAGTTTGGCCATTTCCTGGTCGTCCAAGTCCGACAGGTTTTTGTAGCGCTGCAGTTCCAGATGTTGTGCCATCCAGTGGGCAATGTCTTCGTCATCGGCCTGGATGCTGAGCTCAAAAGCCAGTGGTTCGGGTGCAGTCTCTGCGGCGGTTTCATTGGCCATGGCCAGCGGACCCCACAGCGCGCAGGCCAGCAGAAGTGTCTGCAGGCGTGTGGCGCGGCTCACTTGCTCAATAAGCGCATCGCATCTTCCAGCCCCTTGAGGGTCAGAGGAAACATGCGCTGGCTCATCAGCTGTTGGACGATCGCGATGCTCTGGCGGTATTGCCACACGCCTTGCGGCTCGGGGTTGATCCAGGCGTATTTGGGGAAGGTGTGTGTCAGGCGCTGCAACCACTCGGCACCGGCTTCTTCGTTGTTGTATTCCACGCTGCCGCCGGGCTGCAGGATTTCATACGGGCTCATGGTGGCGTCCCCGATGAAGATCAGCTTGTAGTCCTTGTTGTACTTGCGCAGGATGTCCCAGGTTGGGAACTTCTCGGCATAGCGGCGTTTGTTGTTCTTCCACATGAAGTCATAGACGCAGTTGTGGAAGTAGTAAAAGTCCAGGTGCTTGAACTCGGCTTTGACGGCCGAGAACATTTCCTCCACCCGCGCAATGTGCTCGTCCATGGTGCCGCCCACGTCCATGAGCAGCAGCACTTTCACATTGTTGTGCCGCTCGGGCCGCATCAGGATGTCGAGGTAGCCGGCGTTGGCGGCCGTTTTGCGGATGGTGCCGTCCAGGTCAAGCTCGTCGTGTGAGCCCTCGCGCGCAAATCGGCGCAGGCGGCGCAACGCCACCTTGATGTTGCGCGTGCCCAGTTCCTGGCTGTCGTCGTAGTCCTTGTAGGCGCGCTGGTCCCAGACCTTGACGGCGCTCTTGTTGCCGCCTTTGCCGCCGATTCGGATGCCCTGCGGGTTGTAGCCGCCGTTGCCAAAGGGCGAGGTGCCGCCGGTGCCGATCCACTTGTTGCCGCCTTCGTGGCGTTCTTTTTGTTCTTCGAGGCGTTTTTTGAGCGTCTCCATCAACTCGTCCCAGCCCATCTTCTCGATGGCGGCCTTTTGCTCGGGCGTGAGTTCCTTTTGCAGAATTTTATCCAGCCAGTCGAGCGGCACTTCCTTGGTGAAGTCGGTCAGCATCTCGACGCCCTTGAAATAGGCGCCAAAGGCTTTGTCAAACTTGTCGAAATGCTTTTCGTCCTTGACCAGCACGGTGCGCGCCAGGTGGTAGAAGTCGTCCATGCTGCAGGCTTCTGACGCCGGGCCGACCACATTCGCCTGCAAGGCTTCCAGCAGCGTCAGGTACTCGCGCACCGACACAGGCAGCTTGGCGGCGCGCAGGGTGTAGAAAAAATCGATCAGCATGGTTCAGGCCCAGACCAGGATGGCTAGCGTTGTTTATCCAGGGAGTGCAGCAGCTGCGCCTTGACTTCTGGCCATTCGCCCGAGCGCAGGCTGTACATCACGGTGTCGCGGATGGTGCCGTCGCGGCGCAGGGCGTGACCGCGGATCACGCCGTCTTTCTTGGCACCCAAGCGCTCAATCGCAGCTTGCGATGCGAAGTTGAAATTGTCGGTGCGCCAGCCCACCACATGGCAAGCCAAGGTCTCGAAAGCGTGGGTCAGCAAAAGCAATTTGCAGGTGGTGTTGACGTGGCTTCGCTGAACGCTTTTGGCATACCAGGTCCAGCCGATTTCCACGCGTTGGACAGCGGGCACGATGTCGTGGTAGCTGCTGGTGCCCAGCACACGCCCACTGGCCGACTCGATCACCACAAAGGGAAATCGGTGCCCGGCCTCGCGCATGGCCAGTGCGTCTTCGATGTACTGCCGTGTTTTTTCTGGCTCAGGAACCGAGGTGACCCGGATGTTCCAGAGTTCGCCATCGGCAGCGGCTGAGCGCAGTCCGGGCTCGTCTTGCAGCGTCATGGGACGCAGTTCAATGCCACGTGCGGACAGGGTGATGGGGCTCACAAAGCTCATGGAGGTAGCGCTTTTTTAAATTTATTCTGGGGACTGGTCTTTTTGTTTGCGCCAGTACCGTGCCAGGTGCAGCCCACCACCGCCCCCCAGGCCCACCAGCAAGATGCCGCCGATGCTGGCGTTGTCGTAGCCCGCGCTGAAAATACTCCAGCCCAGCAGTTGACCCGCCCAGTAGCCCGCCAGGGCACCGCCGACGAAGCCGATAGCGTCTGAAAGACCTTCGATCAAAGGATTCGGTGTGGACATGTGGCGGTGACTCAGCGGTTGCGCTGGTTCATGAACACCAGTTTTTCAAACAAAGTCACATCCTGCTCGTTCTTGAGCAGGGCGCCGACCAATGGCGGCACTGACACTTTTTGGTCGGCGCTTTGCAGCGCTTCCAAAGGAATATCTTCGGCCACCAGCAGCTTGAGCCAGTCCAGCAGCTCGCTGGTGGACGGCTTTTTCTTCAGGCCGGGCAGGTTGCGCACGTCATAAAAGGTTTTGAGGGCCAGCGCCAACAGGTCTTTTTTGAGCGTGGGGAAGTGCACATCCACGATCTGGCGCATGGTGTCCGCTTCGGGGAATTTGATGTAGTGGAAGAAGCAGCGGCGCAAAAAGGCGTCGGGCAGCTCTTTTTCGTTGTTCGAGGTGATGAACACCAGCGGGCGGGTTTTGGCCTTGATCAGCTGGCGCGTTTCGTAGCAATAAAACTCCATGCGGTCGATTTCGCGCAGCAGGTCGTTCGGGAACTCGATGTCGGCCTTGTCGATCTCATCGATCAGGATGGCCACCGGTGTTTCAGACGTGAAAGCCTGCCAGAGCACACCTTTGACGATGTAGTTTTCGATGTCCTTGACCTTTTCGTCCCCCAGTTGACTGTCGCGCAGGCGGCTCACCGCGTCATATTCGTACAGGCCTTGCTGGGCCTTGGTGGTGGATTTGATGTGCCACTGCAGCAAGGGCAGGCTCAGCGCCTGGGCCACTTCTTCGGCCAGCATGGTTTTGCCGGTGCCCGGCTCGCCCTTCACCAGCAGGGGCCGTTTGAGGGTGATTGCGGCGTTCACGGCCAGCATCAAGTCCTGCGTGGCGACGTAATTTTCGGTACCTTTGAATTTCATGGCGGACAGTTCTCAAAAACAGGAAAGAAGCTTGTCAGGATTATGAGGGCCAGCCCGATATAATCCGCAGTTGATTTTTATCAATCATTTGGATTGTGTAAGCAAAATGAACCAGCTCTTGACCTCAATGTTTGCCTTGGCTGTCGCCTCTGTGACGGCCATCTCCGCCCATGCCCAGGAAATCAAGGGCGATGCCAAAGCCGCAGAACAGAAGATTGCCATGTGCATCGGCTGCCACGGCATCAAAGGCTACCAAGCCAGCTTCCCAGAGGTATACCGCGTACCGATGATCTCTGGCCAGAACGCCAAATACATCACGGCCGCGCTGAATGCCTACAAAAAGGGCGAGCGCAAGCACCCCACCATGCGCGGCATCGCCGACAGCCTGAGCGATCAGGACATGGCTGATTTGGGGGCTTACTACGAGCAACATGGCAAGACCGAAGCCGTGCCTGCCGCCCCCAAGGCGCCGGATGCCAAAGTGGCCGCCTTGCTGCAAAAAGGCGCTTGCGTCTCTTGCCACGGCGACAATTTTTCCAAGCCTGTGGACCCCAGCTACCCCAAAATCGCTGGCCAGCACAAAGATTTCGTGTTTGTGGCGCTCAAGTCGTACAAAGTGGAAAACCAGTCCACCTGGGGCCGCAACAACGGCGTGATGGGCGGTATCGCCAAGCAGTTCTCGAATGCCGAACTCAAGGCCTTGGCCGGTTATGTGGCCAGTCTGGACGGCGAACTGAAGGTGGTTCCCCAGTCCAAATTCCGCTGAGCACAGCGAAAACCCCATGAAAAAACCCCGCAATGCGGGGTTTTTTCATGGGGCCGTGATGCCCGGGGCAAGCCCCAGGGCCAGCGATCAGCCCTGGCCGCCGAGCACCTGTTGCAGTTCGCCCGATTCGTACATTTCCATCATGATGTCCGAGCCACCGATGAATTCGCCCTTGATGTAGAGCTGGGGGATGGTGGGCCAGTTGCTGTATTCCTTGATGCCCTGGCGAATTTCTGCGTCGTCCAGCACGTTCACGGTTTTGACGGCTTTGGGGTCCACGCCGCAGGCTTTCAGGATCTGGATGGCCCGACCCGAAAAACCGCACATGGGGAAGCTGGCGCTGCCCTTCATGAACAGGGTGATGTCGTTGCCTTTGACGAGTTCGTCGATGCGTTGCTGGGTGTCGCTCATGGTCTTTGCTCCAAATGGTGCCGTTTTCAATGGGGTTAATTATCCCTCTGATTGAAAGCCTGCTTTTGGGCGAGGGCTGTTGGGCTTGGACGTGGGTCAAGGTGCGCGAACGCCGCCCGTGCAGCGTTCAATCCCCGCCAGATCGCGGCGTGACTGAACCTGCTCAAACCCGGCGCTGCGCAGCAGTTCCTGCACCGGCCCGGCCTGGTCCCAGCCGTGTTCCAGCAGCAACCAGCCCCCCGGCGCCAGTCGGCTCGGGGCCTGGGCAATGATTTGGCGGATATCGTCCAGTCCGTCTGGACCGCTGGTCAGGGCCTGCAAGGGTTCGTGTGTCAGGGCTGCCAGGTGCGGGTCGCCTTCGGCCACATAGGGCGGGTTGGAGACCACCACCTCGAACGGGCCGGGCACCGCGTCCATCCAATGGCTGTGCACAAACTGCACGGCCAGTTGCAGTCGTTGGGCATTGGCCTTGGCCACGCTCAGGGCCCCGTGGCTGGCGTCGACGGCGGTCACCAGACAGCCGGGCCGTTCGTGTTGCAGGGCCAGCGCCACCGCGCCGCTGCCTGTGCCCAGGTCCAGCACGCGTGTCGGTTGGCCCTGCGGCAGCAACTCCAGCGCCCATTCCACCAGGGTTTCGGTGTCGGGGCGGGGGTCCAGCACGCGCGCGTCCACCTGCAGACGCAGACCAAAAAATTCCTTGAAACCCGTGATGTAGGCAATGGGCTCGCCCGCCTGTCGCCGCTGGAACCAGCTGTCCAGCCGTTCGAGCGTGGCGGCGGACAGTTCGTCGCGGTCATGCGCCAGCAGCCAGGCGCGGTCGTGTGTCTCGCGGCCCAACGCGTGCAGGTGCAGCACTTGCGCGTCCATGCGGGCCAGGCCCTGTGTCTGGGCGCGTTGCAGGCTTTGGGCCAGGGTGATGGGGGCATGGGGGTTCATGCCATTCCTCCGATTTCCAGCTCGGCCAGTTGCTCGGCCTGCCGGGCCGCTTGCAGTGCGCCGATCACATCTTGCATATCTCCTTCCATGATGCTGGTCAGCTTGTACAGCGTGAGGTTGATGCGGTGGTCGGTGCAGCGGCCCTGTGGGAAGTTGTAGGTGCGGATGCGGTCGGAGCGGTCGCCGCTGCCGATCAGGCCCTTGCGCAGGGCGGCGTCCTTGGCGGCGCGTTCGCTGCGCTCTTTTTCTTCGATGCGGGCGGCCAACACCTGCAGTGCCTTGGCCTTGTTGCGGTGCTGTGAGCGGTCGTCCTGGCATTCGGCCACGATGCCGGTGGGAATGTGGGTCACGCGCACGGCCGAATCGGTCTTGTTGATGTGCTGCCCACCCGCACCACTGGCGCGGTAGGTGTCGATGCGCAGGTCGGCCGGGTTGATTTGCACCGCCTTGGCCTCGTCAGGCTCTGCCAGCACGGCCACGGTGCAGGCGCTGGTGTGGATACGGCCTTGCGTTTCGGTGGCGGGCACGCGCTGCACGCGGTGGCCACCCGATTCAAAACGCAATTGGCCAAAGGCGTTGTCGCCTTCGATGCGGAGCACGACTTCCTTGTAGCCGCCCAGCTCGCTGGGCGATTCGGACAGCAATTCGACTTTCCAGGCCTTGTTTTGGGCGTAGCGGGTGTACATGCGCAGCAGGTCGCCCGCAAACAAGGCCGATTCGTCGCCCCCCGTGCCGGCGCGGATTTCCAGGTAGGCCGGTCGCGCATCCTGCGGGTCTTTGGGCAGCAGCATGCGCTGCAACTCGGCGGCCAGTTCGGTCAGCTCGGCTTGCGCCGAGGTGATCTCTTCGCCCGCCATGGCGTGCATCTCGTCGGTCTCGGGCAGCTCGGCCTGCATTTGGCGGGCTTCGGCCAGGTCGGCACTGCGCTGTTGGTAGCGGGCGTAGCGACCGGCCACCGCGCTCACCTCGGCGTGCTCGCGGGAGAGCTTCATGAACTGCGTCATGTCGGCCATGATGTCTTGGCGCGAGAGCAAAAAGTCCAGCTCGGCCAGGCGCTCGGCGTAGCGTTCGAGTTGTTGGATGAGGAAAGGTTTCATGCGGTGGGCGTTTTTTGCAGGTCGGAGCTTGGGTTCCGAGGTCCGTCATTTGTCATGTGTCGGAGCTGAAGCTCCGACCTGCGAGGTCAGGGCCTACGCCAACGCTAACGCTCGTGCCGCAAAAACAGGCGTTGCACCGTCTGCATGGTTTGCTCGCGGTGGGCCGGGTCGGCGCTGCGCAACTCGGCCAGCGCACCATGCAGCATTTTTTGGGTCAGGCCTTTGGCCAGGACTTCGAGGACCGCTTCGGGGTCATCGCCTTTGGCCAGCAGTTTGCGGGCGCGCACCAGTTCTGTTTCGCGCCATTGGTCGGCCTGTTGGTGCAGTTGCTGGATCAGCGGCACCGTGTCGCGTTGCACCAACCAATGGCTGAAACTTTGCACCCCGGCGTCGATGATGACTTCGGCATCGGCCACCGCTGCCTGGCGCTGGGCTTGCCCTGCTTGCACCACGCTGGCCAGGTCATCGACGGTGTACAGATAAACGTCTTCGAGCGCTTTGACTTCCGGTTCAATGTCGCGCGGCACGGCCAGATCGACCATGAACATGGGCCGGTGCTTGCGTTTTTTCAAGGCCCGTTCGACCGCGCCCAGCCCGATCAGGGGCAGTGTGCTGGCGGTGCAGCTGATGACGGCGTCAAACTCGTGCAGGCGTTCAGGCAGGTCGGCCAGGCGCATGACTTCGGCACCAAAACGGCTGGCCAGCTTTTCCCCGCGCTCCAGTGAGCGGTTGGCGATCGCCATCCCTTTTGGCTGGCGCGCCGCAAAGTGGGTGACCACCAACTCGATCATCTCCCCCGCGCCGACAAACAGCACCTTGATGTCCTGCAGGTCTTCAAACAGCTGGCTGGCCAGGCGCACCGAGGCGGCCGCCATGCTGATGGAGTGGGCACCGATTTCG
The DNA here is from genome assembly GCA_919902775.1 of Burkholderiaceae bacterium. GTDB lineage: Bacteria > Pseudomonadota > Gammaproteobacteria > Burkholderiales > Burkholderiaceae_C > Limnohabitans_A. The sequence goes on along the minus strand of CAKKRJ010000012.1, from coordinate 48,680 downwards.
GTGGCCGTGCGCACTTCTTTGGCCACCGCAAAGCTGCGCTGAAACAGTTGGTTGAGGGTGCTGCCCAAAGCGCCGGCTTGTTCGGCCGCACGCACGGCGTCTTTCAGTTGGCCCAGAATCTGGGCTTCACCCAGCACCATCGAGTCGAGCCCGCTGGCCACCCGAAAGGCGTGCCTGGCGGCTTCGTTGCCTTCCAGCAAATAGGTGTGCGACTGGAGCTCTTGGGGCGATACCCCGCCGGCTTCGGCCAACCAGCGCAAGGTGTCTGCGGTGGCCGCCTGGTCGGCCGCACAGTAAATTTCGGTGCGGTTGCAGGTGGACAAAATGGCCGCTTCGGGCGTCTGATCGGTGCGCCGGGCCAGATCGCTGCGCAAACCCTGCAAAGTGGGGGCCAGCTGGTCCAAGGCGAAGGCAAACCGGCCGCGCAGATCCAGCGGCGCAGTGGTGTGATTCAAGCCCAGGGTCCAAACAGCCATGCACCGATTATAGAAACCCCTCCTTGGGGCCGTTTCGGGCGGTTGACTGGCGGGCTTTCGGTGCACAATGGCCGGGGTTTCTGGTGCACCTTTGTTTTGCTCACGCCCCCTTCAAGTCCCATGACGGTCTGGTTATTGGTTCTCCATTTGTTCAATTTCGTGTTGCCAGCGCTGGCTTTGGCGCTGATGATGCCTTGGGCTGGGCGTTGGGTCATCGGTGCCGGAGGCTTGCCGATCAAGCGGCGCATGCTGGTTCATGCCGTGGCCGGTGTGCTGGTGTTGGTCGCGGGCCTTGTGCTGCACGGCAACGATGGAAAAATGAGCACGTACATGGCCTTGGTCCTGGTGGCCGCCACGGCCGAGTGGGCCATGCACCGGGGCTGGAAACAAAAATGAATGCACGGGCGCAGCCCCGCAGCTGGTGACAAAAATGATCCGCTCAGACTCAACGACACCTTCAGGGCTAAGGCAAGACCCCAGGCTCAAGCACCGTGGTTGACCCTCTCCAATCAAACGCTGCTGCAACGAGGCCTCGCCCATTACTCAAGCGCGCGCCTTGGGTACGCACCAGTAAGTCGGGTGAATAAAAGGCGGACAGGTCGTCGTCGATCAGGTAGCGCAGGCGCGCAAAAGTATGGAGCTTTGCAGGCCTTGCGAGATAAGGGGGGCGTTGAATCGGGTGTTGAGCGCCTGCGAATGAGGCGACGTCAGTTTTGACTACAGTTGTGGTTATTCATGAAAGGCACACCATGGCCACCGTTTCCATGCGCATTGACGAGTCTTTGGTCGGTGCAGCCCGTTTGGCTGCCAAGGCGGAATGTCGTACCGTGCAAGGGCAGGTCGAGTTCTGGGCCAAAGTGGGACGCGCCGCCCTGGATAACCCCGATTTGCCTGCATCTTTCATTGCCGAAAGCCTGACGAGTCTGGCCGAACCGCGAGAAGACAGCGCATCATTTGTCCCACGCAGCCATGCCAGCTTGTAGGCATGAGCTGGCAGGTGCAGCAAATGCGGCGCTTTGCCCGCGTATACAAATAACTGACCCAGGCCAGCCTGATCGCTGATACCGATGCCGCTGTGGCGACAGTGGCTCAAAACCCTGACGTGGGTGAACGCAAAAAAGGCGATCTGGGCCAACTGTGGGTGCACAAGTTTCGCAGCCAAGGCCAGCTGTACCTGCTGGGTTACACCCGAGAAGACACCATTCGCCTGATCTATTTGGAAGCCTTGGGGCCGCATGAGAATTTCTACAGAGATTTGAAGCGCTGAAGGGGGGGCATGGCCGGCCGTGAACGTCAGAGGGATGTGATTACCTCGGCTTCAAAACCAAACACATCGATGACGCGCAAGCACACCTTGCATGGCGCCGCGTGACTGGAGTGGCAGAAACAGCTCCGAGAAAATAGGCACCTTCTGTGCCTACCTTCAATCATCCAGGGCTGAACAAGTCCACTCGGTCGGTGATGATGCCATCGGTGCCCAGGGCCAGCAGGTGCTGGGCGGCCCATTCGTCGTTGACGGTGTAGCTCAGGCACTTGAGGTCTGCGCCGTGCACGCGGGCCACGGTGGCGGCGTCCCACAGCGCGTAGTTGGCGACCACGGCCACACATTGGAGTTCCAGCGCTTTTTCGAACCAGCCGCTCCACAGCGTGTCTATCAGCAGGCCGCGTGGCAATTCGGGAGCGGTCGCTTGTGCTGCCGCCAGCGCATCGGGGTTGAACGAGGTCAGCAAGGGGGGAACTTCGGACCCTGCCCACAGACGGGCGGCCAGGCGTGCCACGGCTTCGCCCGTGGCCTCTTCGGTGCCCGGGGTGGGTTTGATTTCGATGTTGAGCAGATACCGGTTGGCCAGGCAAAACCGGGTCAGGGCCTCCAGGGTGGGCAGCGGCTCGCCCGCAAAGGCGCGTGAATGCCAGCCGCCTGCGTCCAGTTGCGACAGCGCATGCCAAGGCTGCTCGCCGCCGACGCCGTGGCCGTTCGTGGTGCGCTCCAGCGTGCTGTCGTGCATCAAAAACACCACGCCGTCGGCACTGAGCTTGGCGTCGCATTCGAACATGCGGTAGCCGTGCGCGGCCCCGAGCCGGAAGGCGGCGAGGGTGTTTTCGGGGGCGAGCTTGCCAGCGCCCCGGTGAGCGATCCAGCGCGGGTAGGGCCAGTGTTTCATGTGACGAAGTTCAAGCGATGCGTTTTTGCGTGCCTGCGTCAAACCAGTGCACGCGGTCGGCGCGGGGCGTGGCGCAGAAGGTGCTGCCTGGCTGCGGCGCAGGCAGCGATTCGTCCAGCCGCAGGGTCAGGGTCTCTTGGCCCAGACGGGCGTGTACCAAGCGCTCGGCGCCCAGCAGTTCCACCGTGTCCACCGTCAGCGTCCACCCGCCAGAGCCGGTGATGTCCAGGTGCTCGGGCCGGATGCCGAAAATCCGGCCTTCGGGCGTGCCGGGGGCGTGGCGCAGCAAGTTCATGGGTGGCGAGCCAATGAAGCTGGCGACAAAGGTGCTGGCAGGGCGGTTGTAAACCTCTTCGGGCGTGCCAAATTGCTCCATGTGGCCACTGTTCATCACGATCATGCGTTGGGCCAGGGTCATGGCCTCCACCTGGTCGTGCGTGACAAACAGGCTGGTGATGCCCAACTCGCGGTGCAGCTTTTGAATCTCGAGCCGGGTCTGCGCACGCAGTTTGGCGTCGAGGTTGGACAGGGGCTCGTCAAACAAAAACACCTGCGGCTGGCGCACGATGGCGCGTCCCATGGCCACGCGCTGGCGCTGGCCGCCCGACAGCTCGCGTGGCTTGCGCTGCAGCAAGTGGCTCAACTCGAGGATGCCTGCCGCCTTGTCCACACGGGCCTTGATTTCTTCCAGAGGGCGTTTGGCGATCTTCAGGCCATAGGCCATGTTGTCAAAGACGCTCATGTGCGGGTAGAGCGCGTAGTTTTGGAACACCATGGCGATGTCGCGTTCAGCGGGCTCCAAGTCGTTGACCACGCGAGGACCGATCGAGATGGTGCCGCCCGAGATGTCTTCCAGGCCCGCCACCATGCGCAGCAAGGTGGACTTGCCGCAGCCCGACGGCCCGACGATGACGACGAACTCGCCGTCGACAATGCTGGCGTTCAGGTCGTGGATGACGGTGTTGGCCTTGGCGCCAGCGCCATAGGTTTTGAGGATGTGGGACAGGGTGATGGAGGCCATGTGTATTTATTTTTCGGTATCAACCAGGCCCTTGACGAACCATTTTTGCATCAGGACAACGACCAGTGCCGGGGGCAGCATGGCCAAAATGGCGGCAGCCATGACCACGTTCCATTCGGTCCAGGACTCGCCCGAAATCAGGCGCTTGATGCCGAGTACGACGGGGTACATGTCTTCGTTGGTGGTGACCAAAAGCGGCCACAGGTACTGGTTCCAGCCATAGATGAACTGGATGACGAACAACGCCGCGATGTTGGTGGCCGACAGGGGCAGCAGCACGTCCTTTAAAAAGCGCATGGGCCCGGCACCGTCCATGCGGGCGGCCTCTACCAGTTCGTCGGGGATGGTCAGGAAAAACTGCCGGAACAAAAAGGTGGCCGTGGCCGAGGCGATCAGTGGCACCGTCAAGCCCGCAAAACTGTTGAGCAGGCCCAGTCCGGCGACCACTTCGTAGGTGGGGCTGATGCGCACCTCCACGGGCAGCATCAGGGTGACAAAAATCGTCCAGAACACCAGATTGCGCAGCGGAAAACGGAAGTACACGATGGCAAAAGCCGACAGCAGCGAGATGGCGATCTTGCCGATGGAGATGATGAGCGCGCTGACCAGGCTGATCTTCATCATGGGCAGCATGGCGGGCAATGGGCTGCCTTGCGAGTTGTCGCCACCCAGCAAGGTGAGTTGGTAGGTCTCCCAGAAGTGGCTGCCCGGCAGCATGGACATGGGCACACTTTGGTTGATCTGTTGCGCGGTCTGGGTGGAGCCCACAAAGGTCAGGTACAGCGGAAAAGCCACCACAGCCACCCCGATCAACAAGATCAGGTGCCGCAGGATTTGAAGGCCAGGACGTCGTTCGATCATCTCAATATTGCACTTTCTTTTCCACAAAGCGGAACTGGACCACGGTGAGCGCCACCACGATGCACATCAGCACCACCGACTGTGCGGCCGAACTGCCCATGTCCAGCGCCTTGAAGCCGTCGTAATAGACCTTGTAGACCAGGATCGCGGTGTCTTTGCCAGGGCCGCCGTGGGTGGTGGCGTCCACGATGGCGAAGGTGTCAAAGAAGGCATAGACGATGTTGATCACCAACAAAAAGAAAGTGGTGGGTGACAAGAGCGGGAACACGATGGTCCAAAAGCGTCGCCAGGGGCTGGCCCCGTCGATGGCTGCGGCCTCGATCAGTGATTTGGGAATGGACTGCAAACCCGCCAGGAAGAACAGGAAGTTGTAGGAAATTTGCTTCCAGACCGCCGCCATCACGATCAGGGCCATGGCGTGGTCGGGGTTCAGCAGGTGGTTCCAGTCCACACCCAGGGCGCGCAGGGCATAGGACACCACCCCCATGGGTGATGCAAACATGAACAGCCAGAGCACGCCCGCCACCACAGGGGCCACGGCGTAAGGCCAGATCAGCAGGGTTTTGTAAAGGCCTGCGCCCCGGCCCACGCGGTCGGCCATGGTGGCCAGCAGCAGCGAAACCGACAGTCCGCACACCGCGACCAGAATGGAAAACACCGCCGTGGTCTTGAATGAGGCGAGGTAACTGGCATCGTTCCACAGGCGTGAGAAATTCTCCAGCCCCACGAACTCGCGGTTGCCGCCAAAGGCATCTTCCTGCAGCACACTTTGAACCAGGGCTTGTCCGGCGGGCCAGAAAAAGAACACCAGCACGATGTTCAGCTGAGGGGTGATCAGCAGCCAGGGCAACCAGCGGGATTTGAAACGGACGCGTTTTTCCATAAATGCTTTGAAAAGTCACTTTGCAATGCACAAAAGCAGAGACCGGGGTCTCTGCTTTGCCGATGACAGGTGACCGGATTGGTCAAGCCCCAAGCTTACTTGTTGGCTTTTTCGAAGCGCTCGAGTTGCTCGTTGCCGCGCTTGATCGCCATGTCCAAGGCTTCTTTGACTTGCTTTTTGCCGCTCCACACGCCTTCGAGTTCCTCGTCAACGATGGTGCGGATCTGCACGAAATTGCCCAAGCGCACGCCACGCGACTTGTCGGTGGTTTTGCGGATCATTTGGGTGACCGAGACGTCGGTGCCGGGGTTCTTTTTGTAAAAGCCGGATTTTTCGGTCAATTCGAAGGAGGCTTTGGTCACTGGCAGATAACCGGTGCGCTGATGGCTGGCTGCGGCGACATCGGCCTTGGACAAATGGGCGAAGAACTGGGCCACGCCTTGGTATTCGGGCGCTTTTTTCCCGCTCATGACCCACAGGCTGGCACCGCCGATCACGGTGTTTTGGGGGGCACCGGCCACATCGGGGTAATAGGGCAGTGTGCCGATGCCGTAGCCAAATTTACCGTTGCGCACCACGCTGCCGTAGAGCGCCGAAGAGCCTGTGGCCATGGCGCACTCACCCGAGACAAACGTGGCGTCAGCCGCGTTGCCTCGGCCCTTGTAGACAAACAGGCCTTGCTTGGCCATGTTGGCCAGGTTTTCAATGTGGCGCACGTGCAGCGGTGTGTTGAAGCTCAGGCGGGCATCGATGCCACGCATGCCGTTGCCTTTGGTGGCGAATTCGGTGTTGTGCCAGGCCGAGAAGCTCTCCAGCTGTGTCCAGCTGATCCAGCTGGTGGTAAATGGACACTTGTGGCCACTGGCTTTGAGTTTGGCTGCAGCCAGTGCGACTTCAGGCCAGGTGGTGGGAGGGGCGCTGGGGTCGAGCCCGGCCGCCTTGAAAGCATCTTTGTTGTAGTGAAAAACAGGGGTCGAGCTGTTGAAGGGGAAGCTCAGCATCTGGCCATTGGGCGCGGTGTAATAGCCGGCCACGGCGGGCACATAGGCGGTTTGGTCAAATTTCAGACCCGCATCGGCCATGACCTTGCCCACCGGCACGATCGCGCCCTTGCTGGCCATCATGGTTGCGGTGCCCACTTCAAAGACCTGCAAAATGTGCGGGGCGTTGCCCGCGCGGTAGGCAGCAATGGCGGCGGTCATGGACTCGTCGTAGCTGCCCTTGAAGGTAGGCACGATTTTGTAGTCTTTTTGGCTGGCGTTGAAGCCTTTGGCCAGGTCGTTGACCCATTCGCCCAAGGCGCCGCCCATAGAGTGCCACCACTGAATTTCGGTCTGGGCCTGGGCCGACAGGCCAGCCAGGCCAAGGGCCAATGCGGAAAGAGTTTGCTTGAGTTTCATCGCAGTTCCTGAAAATGAGAGGTCTGAAAACGCAAAGCTGCCTGTTTTTGAGGCAGCCATGGGCGGTGACTTTGATCTCCGAAGATGTCAAAGGTATTAAAGCCACGTGAAATTCAGACGACAACCCGGGGTTTCCATGACCTGAGACCTGTGGGTGACAGGTGTCCCTGCCACCGGCGTGTGTTTGTTGCACTGCGGTAACATTCAGCCTCAGCCGGTTTGACGCCTCCGTCCGGGTCTGGCTGAACGCGTTTTCCGCAACGCCTTTGACCGCGCCTATCCCTATGAATGCACCCACCACGCTCCAACATTTGATGCAAGCTGACGCCGATGCGCCGCGCTTGCGCGAGATTCCTTACAACTACACGAGTTTCTCGGATCGCGAAATCGTGGTGCGTCTGCTGGGTGAGTCGGCCTGGGACTTGTTGAACCAGCTGCGCCAAGAGCGCCGCACCGGCCGCTCGGCCCGCATGCTTTATGAGGTGCTGGGCGACATCTGGGTGGTGGAGCGCAACCCCTATTTGCAGGACGACCTGCTGGACAACCCGGGGCGTCGCAAGTTATTGGTCGACGCCTTGCAGCACCGCCTGGGGGAAGTGCAAAAACGCCGCACCCCCGAGGTCGATGCCTCGCGCGACGCGCTGGTGGGCCAGCTGCTGGCTTTGGCCGGTCAGGCGGTTGACCAATTCAACGCGCGTTTTGCCCAACGCGCCAAGCTGCGCAGCCAGGTACAAAAAACCCTGGGACGCCTGACGGCCAAAGACAACATCAAGTTCGACGGTCTTTCCCGCGTGAGCCATGTGACCGATGCGACCGACTGGCGCGTGGAATACCCCTTTGTGGTGCTGACCCCCGATACCGAGACCGAAATGGCCGGCTTGGTCAAGGGTTGTATTGACCTGGGCCTGACCATTGTTCCCCGCGGTGGCGGCACGGGCTACACCGGTGGCGCGATCCCGCTGACCTGGAAGAGCGCGGTCATCAACACCGAAAAGCTCGAAGCCATGACCGAGGTCGAGCTGGTGGATCTGCCGGGCATCGACCACCCCATTCCGACCATCTGGACCGAAGCCGGTGTGGTCACCCAGCGCGTGGCCGATGCGGCCGAGCGCGGTGGCTTTGTCTTTGCGGTGGACCCGACCTCGGCCGAAGCCAGCTGCATTGGCGGCAACATTGCCATGAATGCGGGCGGAAAAAAAGCCGTGCTCTGGGGCACGGCGCTGGACAACCTGGCCAGCTGGCGCATGGTCACCCCCGACGCCGAATGGCTGGACGTGGTGCGCATGGACCACAACATGGGCAAGATCCACGACGCCGAAGTCGCCACGTTTGAACTGCGCTACTTCAAGGCCGACGGCAAAACCCCGTTGCGCACCGAAACCCTGGCCATTCCGGGCAAGACCTTCCGCAAGGAAGGCCTGGGCAAGGACGTGACCGACAAATTCTTGAGCGGCTTGCCCGGGGTGCAAAAAGAAGGCTGCGACGGCCTGATCACCAGTGCGCGCTGGGTGGTCCACCGCATGCCGACCCACACCCGTACGGTGTGTCTGGAGTTCTTTGGCCATGCCCGCAATGCAGTGCCGAGCATTGTCGAGATCAAGGACTTCATGTTCGCCGAGCAAAAGCGCACCGGCACCGTGATGGCGGGTCTGGAGCATCTGGACGACCGTTATTTGCGGGCCGTGGGTTATTCCACCAAGTCCAAGCGCGGCGGCTTTCCCAAGATGGTGCTGTTTGGCGATATCGCCGGTGACAATGCCGACGATGTGGCCAAGGCCACGTCGGAAATTGTGCGCATCGCCAATTCGCGCAACGGCGAGGGTTTCATCGCCGTCAGCCCCGAGGCGCGCAAAAAATTCTGGCTGGACCGCAAAAAGACCGCTGCCATTTCGCGCCACACCAACGCCTTCAAGGTCAACGAAGACGTGGTGATTCCCTTGCCGCGCATGGCCGAATACACCGATGGCATTGAGCGGATCAACATCGAACTTTCCTTGCGCAACAAACTCAAGTTGTGCTGTGAACTGGAAGATTTTCTGGAGCGCGGGAAGTTGCCGCTGGGCAAGCAAGACGAGGCCAACGAGATCGCCTCGGTCGAGCTGCTGGAGGACCGCGTGGCACAAGCCTTGTCGGTGGTGCGCGAGGTGCGTGACCAGTGGCAAGGCTGGTTGGACCAAGTCGATGTGCTGTTCCCCCAATTGCAAGACCACAGCCTGCGGGCGAGCTGGAAGACGCAAATCCGTCCGGCGTTGCAGAACATCTTCTCGGGCTCGGCTTTCCAGCCGATCCTTCAAGAAGTCAACGCCATCCACCAGCGCGTGCTCAAGGGCCGTGTCTGGGTGGCGCTGCACATGCACGCCGGCGATGGCAATGTGCACACCAACATCCCGGTCAACAGCGACAACTACGACATGCTGCAAACCGCGCACGAAGCGGTGGCACGCATCATGGTGCTGGCGCGCAGCCTGGATGGGGTGATCTCGGGTGAGCACGGCATCGGCATCACCAAGCTGGAGTTCCTGTCCGACGACGAGTTGGCCAACTTCACCGCCTACAAGGCCAAGGTCGATCCGCAAGGGCGCTTCAACAAGGGCAAGCTGCTGCGCGGTGCGGCGCTGACAGGCCTGGGCGACGATGTGCATGCCGCCGACCTGACGCATGCCTACACGCCGAGCTTTGGCCTGATGGGCCATGAGTCGCTGATCATGCAGCAGTCCGACATTGGCGAGATTGCCGCCAGCGTCAAGGATTGCCTGCGTTGCGGCAAGTGCAAACCGGTGTGTTCCACCCATGTGCCACGTGCCAATTTGCTGTACAGCCCGCGCAACAAAATCCTGGCCACGTCCTTGCTGGTGGAAGCCTTCCTGTACGAAGAGCAGACCCGTCGCGGCATTTCAATCAAGCACTGGCAAGAGTTCGAAGATGTGGCTGACCATTGCACGGTTTGCCACAAGTGCTTGTCGCCCTGCCCGGTGAACATTGACTTTGGCGATGTGTCCATGAACATGCGCAACCTGTTGCGCAAGATGGGCCAAAAGAGCTTCCGTCCCGGCCATGCCGCCGCGATGTTCATGCTCAATGCCACCAACCCCGAAACCATCAAGCTGACGCGTGCCGCCATGGTGGGGGTGGGCATGAAGGCGCAACGTTTTGTGGCCGGTTTGCTCAAGGGCGTGGCCCGCAAGCAGACCAGTGCACCGCCCGCCACCGTGGGCACTGCGCCCATCAAGGAGCAGGTGATCCACTTCATCAACAAGAAGATGCCGGGCAATCTGCCCAAAAAAACCGCGCGGGCCTTGTTGGACATCGAAGACAACCATTACGTGCCGATCATCCGCGACCCGAAAGCCACCACATCGGAGTCCGAGGCGGTGTTCTATTTCCCCGGTTGCGGCTCGGAGCGTTTGTTCAGCCAGGTCGGTTTGGCGACCCAGGCCATGCTTTGGCATGCCGGCGTGCAAACCGTGTTGCCCCCCGGTTACCTGTGCTGTGGCTACCCGCAAAAGGGTGCGGGCCAGTTCGACAAAGCGGAAAAAATCATCACCGACAACCGCGTGCTGTTCCACCGCGTGGCCAACACCCTCAATTACCTGGACATCAAGACCGTGGTGGTCAGCTGCGGCACGTGCTACGACCAGTTGCAAAGCTACCAGTTCGACAAGATCTTCCCTGGCTGCCGCATCATCGACATTCACGAGTTTTTGCTGGAAAAGGGCATGAAGCTGGACGCAGGGGGGGCCTACCTTTACCACGACCCTTGCCACAGCCCGATGAAGCAGCAAGACCCGATGAAGACCGTCAAGGGCTTGCTGGGTGATCAGGTGCTTAAGTCCGAGCGTTGCTGCGGTGAGTCGGGCACGCTGGGCGTGACCCGTCCTGACATTGCGACCCAGGTCCGTTTCCGCAAGGAGGAAGAGCTGCAGAAGGGCGAAGCCGCCTTGCGCGCCAGTGGTGCCCTGGCACCGCAAGCCAACATGAAGATTCTGACCAGCTGCCCCAGCTGCCTGCAAGGCCTGTCGCGCTATGGTGATGACATGAAAAATGGCCTTCTGGAAGCCGATTACGTGGTGATCGAGATGGCCAAGCACATCCTGGGCGAGAACTGGATGCCTGAATACGTCAGCGCCGCCAATGCCGGGGGCATTGAACGCGTGCTGGTCTAACCCCTGAAAGCTGAACATGGCCGGATTGAAAAAAGAAACGCCCACGCCCGAGTCCTTGACCGTGCACGGTCAGAGCCGGGTGCTGGAAATCGGCTTTTCGGACGGGGCGCAGTTCCGCATCCCGTTCGAGCTGATGCGCGTGTACTCGCCTTCGGCCGAGGTGCAGGGCCACGGGCCGGGGCAAGAAGTGCTGCAGACCGGCAAGCGCGATGTGGCGATTGACGAGATCGAGCCGGTGGGCAATTACGCCGTCAAGCCCACTTTTTCCGACGGGCACGCGTCGGGCCTATTCACCTGGGAATACCTGTACTTTCTGGGTTCCGAGCAAGACGCCTTGTGGCAGCAGTACGAAGACCGCCTGCAAGCCGCAGGCATTGAGCGCGACGCACCCATGGTGGAAGCCGCTGCGGGCGGCAGTTGTGGTCACAAACATTGAGAGCAGAGCCATGAGCACCACACATTTCGGTTTCAAGACCGTTGACGAAAATGAAAAGGCCCAGCACGTCCGGGGCGTGTTCGACTCGGTTGCCTCCAAATACGACGTGATGAACGACCTCATGTCGATGGGGCTGCACCGTGTCTGGAAGGCCTACACCGTTCAGCTGGCCAACCTCAAAGAGGGCGATCAGGTGCTGGACATTGCCGGCGGCACGGGCGACTTGTCGATGGCTTTTGCCAAAAAAGTGGGCGCCACCGGCCGCGTGGTGCACACCGACATCAACGAAGCCATGCTCTCCACGGGGCGCGACCGCCTGCTCGACCACGGTCTGGTGCTGCCCACGCTGGTGTGCGATGCAGAAAAACTGCCCTTCCCCGACAACCACTTCAACGTGGTCAGCGTGGCCTTTGGCCTGCGCAACATGACCCACAAGGATGTGGCGCTGCGCGAGATGTGCCGGGTGCTCAAGCCGGGTGGCAAGTTGCTGGTGCTGGAATTTTCTAAAGTGGCCAAGCCGCTGGAAAAAGTCTACGACTGGTACAGCTTCAAGATTCTGCCCCAGCTGGGCAAACTGGTTGCCGGGGATGCCGACAGCTACCGCTACCTGGCCGAGTCCATCCGGATGCATCCCAGCCAGGAGGATCTGAAAACCCTTATGAAAAGCAGCGGATTTGGCCATGTCGATTTTCACAATTTGTCGGCTGGGGTGGTAGCCTTGCACATGGGGATCAAATGTTGATGCCCAAACATGAATTTTGGACCTGAGTTGGAGACACCATGAACAAGTTGATGACACTGATGCTGGCCGCCGTTTTGGCCTTGGGCAGCCTCAATGCCGAAGCCGCACGCCGTCTGGGCGGTGGCAAATCCATTGGCCAGCAATCGAGTCAAGTCACCAAGCGTGATGCCGCACCGCAAACGCCTGCTGCACCTGCCCAAACTGCGGCGCCTGCCAATGCCGCCAAGCCGGCTGCCGCGCCCGCCGCTGCCGCACCCAAGAAACCTTGGGGTGCCATGCTGGGTGGTCTGGCCGCAGGCCTGGGCTTGGCTTGGTTGGCCCATTCTCTGGGCATGGGCGAAGCCTTCGGCAACATGCTGATGTTCCTGGTGATCGGTGTGGCCGTGATGGCCTTGATTGGCATGTTCTTGCGTTCACGCCGCAATGGTGCTGCCGGGTCGCAAGGTGGCTTGGCTTACCAGGGCGCTGGCGCCACGGCCCAGCAGCCCGCCTCGATGCCCCAGTACAACCCTGAAAAAGTGGGCAATGACGCCTCTGCACGTCCCTGGGAAGCACAAAACACCCGTTTTGACAGCGCGGCGGTAGAGGCCACCAGCGGCTCCATGATCGGATCGGCCTTGGGCGGATCCCAAACCTGGGGCATTCCGGCCGGGTTTGACGTGGACAGCTTTGTGTCGGCGGCCAAACGCAATTTCGTGACTTTGCAAGATGCGTGGGATCGCTCCGACATCACCACGTTGCGTTCCATGATGACGGACGCCATGGTGATGGAAATTCGCAACCAGCTGAGCGAGCGCGAAAGCCAGTTCCCCGGTCAGCCCAACAAGACCGAAGTGATCAAACTGGATGCCCAGTTGCTGGGAATTGAAGAGCAGGCCGAAGCCTACCTGGCCAGTGTCGAATTCAACGGCATGATTCTGGAAGACGCCTCGGCCGGCCCCAGTTCTTTCCGTGAAGTCTGGAACATGACCAAATCCAAGCAAGGCGGTGGCTGGCTGGTCGCTGGCGTGCAAGCGCTGCAATAAAGCACGCGGCCCGAGGGGCCTGTACTTTCGGGAATAATCGGGGACTATGGCAACACAGTCCCCTTTTTCATGGGCCGCGCAGGCTCTCCCCGAAATGGTCACCCAAATGGCCACGAATTTTCAGCCGCCTTCCTGGGTGGTCGACGAGTCGGTCAATCGGCTGGTTTTGTTTCTTAACCATGTGCTGATGAGCGAGCCCGAGGCCATGGCGCGCCTGGCACGTCAAAAAGGACAGCGCATCGAACTGTGCTGGGACCGCATCCAGCTGCAGCTGACCCCCACGCCGGCCGGCTTGCTGGAGCGGGGTCGTTTTGACGGCTTTGATCTGCGCCTGACCGTGACCGAAGAGTCGCCCGTCGCGCTGGCCTCGTCTTTGGCGCGTGGCGACAAGCCTCGGGTGCGGATTGAAGGCGATGTGCAACTGGCGGCCGAGGTCAACTGGCTCATTGACCATGTGCGTTGGGATGCCGAGGAAGATCTGGCACGCCTGATCGGCGATGCCGCCGCGCACACACTGGTCCAAACAGCGCACAAAGCCTTGGAGGCTTTGCGCAGCTTTGTGGCCCGGCGCCCCGGTTCAGACCTGCGCACAGGCAGCGCGGCATGATGCGCTGGGGTCGCTTCGGGCGGGGCGCTTTCATTGTTTTCATCGTCTTGCGCTATGGCCTGGACGAGCTGGTGCTGTCGAGCTTTCAAAAGCCCTGGCTCCGTTTGCTGGCCCGCGTGTTGTCGGTGGGCCGCGATCTGAGCGCACCGCGCGCGGTGCGCCTGCGTGAAGCCCTGGAGCGTCTGGGACCGATTTTTGTGAAGTTCGGGCAGGTCTTGTCCACCCGGCGTGATTTGCTGGCGCCCGACATCGCCGAAGAATTGGCCAAACTGCAAGACCGGGTGCCGCCCTTCAGCTCGGCCATTGCGGTGGCCTCGATCGAGCGCGCGTTCAATCGCCCGGTGGACGAAATCTTTGAATCTTTTGAACGTGAGCCAGTGGCCAGTGCGTCGATTGCGCAGGTGCACTTTGCCACGTTGCGCAGCGCCACGGGTGCATTGCGTGAGGTGGCGGTCAAGGTTTTGCGTCCGGGCATGTTGCCCGTCATCGACAAAGACCTGAGTCTGATGCGCATGATGGCGGGTTGGGTCGAAAGCCTGAGCGCAGATGGCAAGCGCCTCAAACCCCGTGAGGTGGTGGCCGAGTTTGACAAATATCTGCACGATGAACTGGACCTGGTGCGGGAAGCCGCCAATGCCGCCCAGTTGCGCCGCAACATGCAAGGGCTGGATCTGGTGTTGATCCCCGAGATGGTCTGGGACTTTTGCCATCCCGAGGTCATCGTCATGGAGCGCATGCACGGCGTGCCCATCAGCCAAGTGAACCGCTTGCGCGAGGCGGGGGTGGACATTCCCAAGCTGGCCCGTGATGGCGTGACGCTGTTTTTCACCCAAGTCTTCCGCGATGGGTTTTTCCACGCCGACATGCACCCTGGGAACATCCAGGTCAGCCTGGCCCCCGAGACCTTTGGGCGCTACATTTCGCTCGATTTCGGCATCGTCGGCACGCTGACCGAATACGACAAAGAATATTTGGCGCAGAACTTCACCGCGTTCTTCCGGCGCGATTACAAGCGCGTGGCCGAACTGCACATCGAGTCGGGCTGGGTGCCGGCTGATACCCGGGTGGACGAACTCGAATCGGCCATTCGTGCTGTGTGTGAACCGTACTTTGACCGGCCCTTGAAAGAAATCTCACTGGGCATGGTGCTGATGCGTTTGTTCCAGACTTCACGGCGCTTTCATGTCGAGATCCAGCCCCAGTTGGTGCTGCTGCAAAAAACCTTGCTCAACATCGAGGGCCTGGGCCGCGACCTCGACCCTGAGCTGGACCTGTGGAGTACGGCCAAACCTTTCCTCGAAAAGTGGATGCTCGATCAGATTGGCCCTCGCAAACTGTGGGAAGAGCTCAAGGCGCAGGCACCGCACTACGCCAAATTGCTGCCGCAGTTGCCGCGCTTGCTGCACGAATACCTCCAGCAACCCCGGGGCCAAGATGCCCGTCAGCTGGAAAAGTTGTTGGCCGAGCAGCGACGCACCAACGGCTTGCTGCAAATTCTGCTGTGTCTGGGCTTGGGCTTTGTCATGAGCCTGATGGCGCTGCAGGTCTGGGTGCATTGGCAGTCATTTTGATTGCGCCTGGTTTTTAATCACAAACAGGAGACATTGCCGTGTTATTGACTCTCGTGATCGCCTACCTGCTGGTGACCATCGCGATTGGCCTGGTGGCTGCCAAGCGCGTTAAAAACACTGCCGACTTCGCCATCGCCGGCAGGCATTTGCCTTTGGCCATGATCGTGACCACCACCTTTGCCACCTGGTTCGGCTCGGAGACGGTGCTCGGCATTCCAGCCAAGTTTGTCAACAGCGGCTTGAATGGGGTGGTGGAAGACCCTTTTGGTGCGGGCAGTTGCCTGATTTTGGTGGGTCTCTTTTTTGCGGCCAAGCTCTACCGCATGACTTTGCTGACCATCAGCGACTATTTCCGTGAACGGTATGGCCGCAGTGTCGAGGTCGTCTGTTCCATCCTCATCATGATCAGCTATCTGGGCTGGGTCTCTGCACAGGTCACGGCTTTGGGGCTGGTGTTCAATGTGTTGTCGGATGGGGCGATCAGCATGCCTTGGGGCATGGTGATTGGCGTGGTTTCCATTCTGGCTTACACCCTGTTCGGAGGCATGTGGTCGGTGGCCATCACGGACTTCATCCAGATGATCATCCTGGTGGTCGGGCTGGCTGTGCTGGCGGTGTTTGCAGGCAACCAGGCCGGGGGTGCCGACAAGGTGCTGGCGCTGGCGGTGAGTCAGGACATGTTCAAGTTCTGGCCTGAGCCGAACCTGAAAGACATGCTTTTCTTTTTTGCTTCGGCCATCACCATCATGTTGGGCTCCATTCCGCAGCAAGACGTCTTTCAACGCGTCATGTCGGCCAACAGCGAATACGCCGCCACCCGAGGCCCGGTCATTGGCGGTATTTTCTATATTTTGTTTGCCTTCGTCCCCATGTTTTTGGTGGTCAGCGCCATGATCATCATGCCCGAACAGGCAGCTGCGTTGATCCAAGACGATCCTCAAAAAGTGTTGCCGGTGCTGGTCATGACACAGATGCCATTCATCATGCAAGTGCTGTTCTTTGGGGCCTTGCTGTCCGCCATCAAGTCATGTGCTTCGGCCACGTTGCTGGCGCCCAGCGTCACATTCACCGAAAACATCTGGCGTCAGTTTTTTCCGCGCCAAAGTGACAAGCAGGAACTCAAGGCGATGCGGGTGACCGTCCTGGTCTTCAGTCTCTTGGTGCTGGCGTATGCCATTGCCATGCAGGGCACCTCGATTTATGAAATGGTCTCGGGGGCTTACCAGATCACGCTGGTGGGGGCTTTTGTGCCCCTGGCCTTTGGTTTGTATTGGAAAAAAGCGACCACCCAGGGCGCCGTGTTTTCGATTGTTTTGGGGCTGGCGACCTGGCTTTCGTTCATGTTCACGCCTGCCGGCGAGGCATTTCCAGCCCAATTGGCAGGGGTGATGGCCAGTTTCTCAGGCATGTTGATCGGCTCTTTGGGGCGTCAAGGCATCCGCAACCAGCACGGCTCACACCACAAAGTGGTGGGTTTGACCTGAAAGGCGCTGCAGACCAGGGGCTTTGAGCGGGTGCCCCCGCCTATAATTAAAGGTTTTGTGTTTCCAGCCTGAAAAGAGCCCTATCCATGCCCATTTACGCCTACAAGTGCGACGCCTGCGGCCATGCCAAGGACGTTCTTCAAAAAATCTCCGACGCCCCCCTGACCGATTGCCCGGCCTGCGGTGCGCCCAAGTTCAGCAAACAACTGACCGCCCCTGGTTTCCAGCTCAAGGGTACGGGCTGGTACGCCACCGACTTCAAAGGCGGCGGCGCCACGGGCGCGGCCGCTTCCACCGCTGCGGCTTCCGATGCCGCGGCCCCGTCCAGTGCCGAGTCCTCTGGTGGTAGCGCAGGGGCATCCGAATCTGCCAGCGCCGCACCGGCAACGGGTTGCGGGTCTTCTTGCGCCTGCCATTGAACTTTTTATACCGATTGCGCTCGCCATGAAACACCGCAGCTTCCGACAGTATTTCATCACCGGTTTGCTGGTGTGGCTGCCCATGGGCATCACCGTCTGGGTGCTGACCTGGTTGGTGGGCTTGCTGGATGGCATTTTTCTGGCCGTTTTGCTGGCCGCCGACACCCTGATTCCTGGCCTGCACAAGGTGGCTGAAGGGTTGCGCGGCATCCCCGGCCTGGGCGTGATGCTGGTGGCCCTGGTGATTTTTGCCACGGGCGTGTTTGTGGCCAACATGTTTGGCCAATGGTGGCTGCGCCAGTGGGACAGCCTGATGAACCGCATCCCGGTGGTGCGCAGCATTTACACCAGCGTCAAACAGGTGGCCGATACCTTGTTTTCGGGCAGTGGCAACGCGTTTTCCAAAGCCTTGCTGGTGCAGTACCCCCGTGAGGGTTCCTGGACCATCGCTTTCTTGACGGGCACGCCCGGCGGTGAAGTGACCAAGCACTTGACACAAGCCATGGTGAGCGTGTACGTGCCCACCACACCCAACCCGACATCGGGCTTTTTCCTGATGATGCCCCAGGCCGATGTGATCGAGCTCGACATGAGCGTGGACGACGCCCTGAAATACATCATCTCCATGGGGGTGGTGGTGCCTGGCACGCCCACTCCCAAGCCACCGGCAGCACTGGCATCGCCGCAGTCCGTTTGATGTCGGTCTCTTTTTGCCCCCATTTCTGCGAATCTAGAAAGTAAAACAACATGTCCATGCGTTCCCATTACTGCGGTCTGGTGACCGAAGCCCTGACCGGTCAAAACGTCAGCTTGTGCGGCTGGGTCAACCGTCGCCGCGATCACGGTGGCGTGATCTTCATTGACTTGCGTGACCGCGAAGGCTATGTCCAAGTCGTGTGCGACCCCGATCGTCCAGAGATGTTCAAAGTGGCGGAAGACGTGCGCAACGAGTTTTGCGTGCAGATCAAAGGCGTGGTGCGTGCCCGTCCTGACGGCACGACCAACGACCAGATGAAAAGCGGCAAGATCGAAGTGCTGTGCCACGAGTTGATCGTCCTCAACGCCTCCGTGACGCCGCCTTTCCAGATCGACGACGACAACCTGTCCGAGACGACCCGCCTGACACACCGTGTGCTGGACCTGCGCCGTCCGTACATGCAAAACAACCTGATGCTGCGCTACAAGGTGTCGATGGAAGTGCGCAAGTACTTGGACGAAAACGGTTTTGTGGACATCGAAACCCCCATGCTGACCAAGAGCACGCCCGAAGGCGCGCGCGATTATTTGGTGCCCAGCCGCGTGCACGATGGCCATTTCTTCGCTTTGCCCCAGTCGCCCCAGCTGTTCAAACAACTGTTGATGGTGGCGGGCTATGACCGTTACTACCAGATCACCAAGTGTTTCCGCGACGAAGACTTGCGCGCTGATCGCCAGCCCGAATTCACCCAGATCGATATCGAAACCTCGTTCCTGACCGAAGAAGAAATTCGTGACATGTTCCAGGGCATGATCAAGCGCGTGTTCCAGAAAACCATCGGTGTGGACCTGGGCGAGTTCCCGGTCATGACCTACCAGGACGCGATGCACATCTACGGTTCGGACAAGCCGGACCTGCGCGTGAAGCTGCAGTTCACCGAAGTTACCGACGTCATGGGCGATGTGGACTTCAAGGTGTTCTCGGGTGCGGCCAACATGAAGGGCGGCCGCGTGGTGGCTCTGCGCGTACCCAATGGTTCGGTCGAAGGCGGTGGCATCAGCCGTGGTGAGATCGACGCTTACACTGAGTTCGTCAAGATCTACGGGGCCAAGGGCTTGGCCTACATTCGCGTGAACGACCTGTCCAAAGGCCGTGACGGTTTGCAGTCACCGATCGTGAAAAACATCCACGATGCCGCTTTGACGGCAGTTCTGGAGCGCAGCGGCGCGCAAAACGGCGACCTGATTTTCTTCGGCGCCGACAAGGAAAAGATCGTCAATGACGCCATCGGTGCCTTGCGCATCAAGATCGGCCACAGCGAATTCGGCAAGAAGAACGGTCTGTTTGAAGACCGTTGGGCACCGATGTGGGTGGTGGACTTCCCGATGTTCGAATACGACGACGAGAGCCAGCGTTACACCGCCGTGCACCACCCGTTCACCGCACCCAAAGACGGCCACGAAGACTGGATGGTCACTGCCCCCGAGAAATGCATTTCCAAAGGCTACGACATGGTCTTGAACGGCTGGGAAATGGGCGGCGGCTCGGTGCGTATCCACCGCGCCGACGTGCAGCAAAAAGTGTTTGATGCCTTGAAGATCACGCCCGAAGAAGCCCAGCTCAAGTTTGGTTTCTTGCTCGACGCGCTGCAATACGGTGCGCCTCCGCACGGTGGTCTGGCCTTCGGTCTGGACCGCATCGTCACCCTGATGACCGGTGCAGAGTCCATCCGCGACGTGATTGCCTTCCCCAAGACCCAACGCGCCCAGTGCTTGTTGACACAGGCACCCAGCCCTGTGGACGAGAAACAATTGCGTGAATTGCACATCCGTTTGCGCAACCTGGATGCAGCCAAAGCCGCCTAAGACGCGCTTTCGCTCCAAACGCCACGCCACCTTCGGGTGGCGTTGGTTTTTGTACCGTCCAACGGCCCCTGCAACCTTGCGCGTGGCATGGCTTGCGTCATCAACGCCTGTTGACTAATTAAAAATCTAGGGATGGCAACTTCATTGACGTTCCGCACTTCTTTAGAACAGCGAATGAGAGCTAAACCTTCTGGAGGTCTTTGGCATCTGATTACAGAGACTCCAAGACCTCAGCACCCTGCTATGGCCAAATCTTCCGGATCATTTACACCGTAAATACCATGCAAACTGGGCTACCACATCTAACAATCTGATTCGTTGATTGAAGCATACCGGTCTGGGCATTCACCGCCAGCGTAACGATACTGTCGCTGTCCTCGTTGTGCACATATAGCCAGTGCCCATCTGGGCTTAACGCGAAAAAGCGAGGGGTCTTTCCGCCGCTGGATATGGTCTGAATTAGCCGTAACCGGCCGGTTTGGTCATCCACTGCAAGCACCGCAATACTGTCCTCGCCTCGATTGGATGCATACACGGTGTGACCGGCGGGGTGCACAGCAATCTCGGAGGCGCGGCTATTACCAATGAAACTGTCGGACAGGGCGCTAATGACTTGAAATGCCATTAGACCACCCGCTTGCGAATCGAATTTGCAGGCGGTAACGGTAGAGTCCAATTCATTGATGACATAGGACCAAGGCTGTGTGGGGTGAAAGGCAATATGTCTGGGTCCTGCCCCTTCACGACTGGTCATTTCGGATTTATCCGCAGGCGCAAGTTGGCCATCTTTAAATCGGAAGCTGAATACCTTGTCCAAGCCCTTGTCTGGCACGATGACAAACTGGCCGCTGGGGTCAAACGGATTGAAGTGGGGTTTGGCAAACGGCTGCTCCTTGCGATGCGGACCGGGTGTACCAATCATCTCAATGATCTGGATCACATTGCCCAGCTTACCGTCAAGATCGATCGGTAAGACTGCTACGTTATGGCTTAAATGATTGGACACCACGAGGAACTTCCCGCTGGGGTCTAAGGCCAAATGCACGGGATTCTTCCCGCCGCAATGTTGCGTATTCAGGTGAGTAATGGTTCCATCGTCGCTGTTGACCTCAAACGCACTGACCTCGTACTCGTCACCATGAACCGAGTAAAGCCTGTCGCCGGCACTGTTCAGGGCAAGAAAGGATGGATTGACCAAATGACCAAGAACTTGAACAAGGTCAAGTGCACCACTTGTCTGATCAATGCGATAAACGCTGATCCCCTCGCCCCTGGCATTGCGCTCCACACTCGTACGGGAGCCTACGTAAGCAAAAAAACTTCTCGTTTTCATGGGTTATCTAAATCAGGCTCACAGCAAAAGCCCACCGTCTAGCCATCGCTGGAGTGTTGAAACATGTGGTGCTAACACCGGCGCTGTATACCGCACGGTCCAGCAATTGAATGTCTGCTTCATGTTGGCGCGCAACGTGAGGGTCCTCAAAAAAATGACTTTGTGGCAAATGCCGTCCAGGACTAGCTCTGCAATTTGTGCATCACCACCGAGGGGGCCACTTTGGAAACAGCTAACCCATGGTGTGTCCGTTGGCCATTGTTTGGACCATGCCAATTCGTTCAACAGACTACCTGTGGTGCCAGTTGCCACACGCCGCTGAAACTTCGACAACGTATCAAAGTGTTCAGACGCAAAAGTGACCATCTCGCTCTTTCGTGAATCATGAGCAATGAGCGCCACCGTTTTGGATCCAAGGGTTAATTGCCTCTGAATGTCTTTAGCCAAGTCAACATGTGGATTTGCGCAGATTCTCTCCACGGCCAGCCACTCAATTGCTCCTGCCAGAGTTGCGACAAATGGCTTCCCATGGATTACGCATTGACGCTTCAGTGCCTGAGCCTCGGGATACAAAGAGGTGGGGTCGGTCGGATCGATGAAGAAAAATATGCCGTCCAAGGCATCACCTGCCGAAAGCCCACCCGCGGTGCGAGAAACCAGGCGCATCAGCCCGCCTGACCGACCCTCTCCAACAGAGGCAATTTGTCCCTCCAGCAATCCACGCGATGTCAACGCAGCATAGGCACCTTCCGTCACATGCAGCTTGAGTCCCAGCGCACGAACATTGGGCGAACAAAGCTGAGCCCACTGAAGCAGTGCGCAATCATCACCTGTACGGTGCAGCCGGTGGGCGGCCAGTCCAAAATTCATCGGATCTACCAAACCGCACCAAAGGTCTCGCGCAACTCCTGAATGCATTTCTCATCCAGAGCAGGGGGTGTGCACTGAGCATTGAAAGCAAGCTTTGCGGTTTCTTCCAGTTCTTCCAATGTCGCCATTGCACTGGCCGGTGTTTTGTGCCAGACATTTGGCCCCAGCCGATCAAGCATGACTGCGCGAATTGGTCGACCCTGGTTGCTGTACGAAGTGATTGCAGATGACACTTCCTGTGCAGCATCTGGCGAACCCGGGCGGTAGTACGGAATTAATGGTACCCGACCTACTTTCATGACAAAGTAAGGCGTCAACGCAGGAAGCAGCTCTGCCCAACGTCCATCACGATGGAGGCCGACGTCTGCCCGGTTGGCAAGAGTTAGGGCCACACAATGGGTGCTGTGGGTATGGATGACACAAGCGGCAGGCGCAGCGGTAGTACCGCTGGCTTGATAAATCATCCGATGCAAGGCTATCGTTTTGCTGCCGCGGTCACCACTGATCTGCTGACCGTGACTATCCAGACGTGCCAGTCGCATTGGCTCAAGAAACCCAAGGCATGCATCGGTGGGGGTAATGAGGTATCCACCACCCTGTTCTTCGGGGAGTCTTACGCTGATATTGCCAGCCGTGGCGTGGGCATATCCACGCTCAAACAGGCTACGTCCGACGCGGCAAATCTCTTCTCTCAATTCACCTTCTGTCACTTGTTCTATCCCACTTTCGTAATTCGCGCTGTATTGAGGTGTTGTCGAAGAAAGTTTGACGCTTCCATTCGTTCACCCTTGACCAGCAAGTCAATGAGTAACAGATGCTCTTCACACTGGCGGTGCAAGCGTGAACGGTCAAGCCGTGTGCCATATTCAACGATGCGGCGCATTTGATTGATGTTGCGCAGGGAGTCCAGCAAGAAGCGGTTGTGGGCACCCGAAATCATAGTTTCGTGAAAGTGCACCCCGGCGCGGTAGAGCTCGGCGGGCGTGGCGCGCTCGATGCCTCCGTCCAGCAGATCCAATTGCTCGCGTTTGCACTTTTCCAGTTCCTGGATATCCACTTGATACCCAGGTTCAAGCAGTGCAGCTGGCTCAATGATCATTCGAAACCGGTAACTTTCCCGATGGGATTCGGCGTTGCTCATCAGGGGTCTGAATATCCACCCGCGCCCTGGCTTGCGATCAATCATGCTTTCACGCGCCATACGATTCAAAATTCGTTGAACTTGCAGCCTTTGCAAGTTATAGCGAACCATCAGATCGGCTTCTGCAATTTCGTCAGCCAACTCTCCACGTATGCGGTCATTTGCAATGCGCAAATACATTTCCTCCTCAGAGACGCTGGCCTCAGAAAAGTTGTGCCCAGTCAGCTCTTCCGGGGCCTTTGCGAGTTGGTATCCTTTATTTGGTGCGACAGAAACCACACCTTTGCCTTCAAGAAACTGCAAGGCTTTGCGAACCGGGGACCTTGAGACACCCAGGGAATCGCATAGGGCCAACTCTGTGAGTCGGTGTCCGACGGCATAGCCTTCGCGCCGGACCAATTCAATAATCCGGGTGGCCAATGTTGGGATAAGTGGGCTCACTTTGGCGGCAGAAGGTTCGGCAGGCATAGTGCTCAGAAGTGTCAGTTGGAACTCACTGAACTGTAACCCGCCAGCCTTCTTATATTGCTAACTCAGACCAAGGCACTGAACGCACTGGTGAAGAAGTCGGGCGTTCCAAAATTTCCGGATTTCAGCGCGATGTGCAACCCCGCATCGGGGGCACTGTCAGTACCTGCATGGCACCAGGGCACGCCGGGCGCAATTTGCGGGCCAATTTGCATGCTCTCAATGCCGAGTGCCTGTACGCAGGCGCCCGAAGTTTCGCCGCCGGCAACGACGAGCTGACGAACCCCTCTTTGTACCAATCCCCTTGCAATGGTCGCCAATGCGTGCTCCACCATTTCACCGGCTTTCTGAACACCCAATTGCCCTTGGATTTTTTTCACGGCATCCGGTTCAGCGGTTGCGTAAATCAGGACGGGTCCGGATTGGAGCTTGGGCTCCGCCCACCGCAAGGCATCCTCCACAGAGTCTTCATTCTGGGCTAGGACCAGAGGGTCTATGGCCATTGCTTGCCCACCTTTTTGTATGAAATCGGCGACCTGCCGATTGGTGGCCGTCGAGCAACTTCCGGAAACAACCGCCTGATATCCCTGAGCCCGCGGAAGCAGTGAGGCATCATCGGCATTCCTCGTGGAATTGGCATGGTTTAGACCGATCGCGACTCCAGAACCGGCCGTCACCAACGATAGCTTGGAAAGCGCCGGACCCATGGTGCGTAGGTCATCATTAGAGAGTGCGTCAATCACTGCGACACCAATACCCTCCGACTTGAGGGATGCAATTTTTGCTGTTATTGCGTCGGCACCCTGGGATACGGTGCGGTAATCTATGAGTCCAACCCGCCGTTTTGTTTGCGACTGCATAACCCTAACGAGGTTTGAGTCCATCATCGGTGTCAAAGGGTGGTTGCGCATCCCTGACTCGTGCAACAACTCCTCGCCAACGAAAAGGTATCCCTTGAAGACGGTTCGGCCATTTTCGGGGAATGCTGGGCAGGCAATTGTGAAATCCGCCCCTAAGGCGTCCATGAGAGCCTCTGTCACAGGACCGATATTGCCTTTGGAAGTGGAATCGAAGGTGGAGCAGTATTTGAAATAAATCTGGCTTGCGCCCTGGGATTGCAGCCACGAAAGTGCCTCCAGGGACTGTGCAACTGCTTCAGACGCAGCAATCGTTCGAGACTTGAGCGCGACAACTACTGCGTCCGCATCTGCGGCCAAGTCCTCAGTCGGTACGCCAATGGTCTGAACAACGCGCAACCCGGTACGCACCAGGTTGTTGGCAAGGTCTGTCGCACCGGTGAAGTCATCAGCGATGCAGCCTAATAAAGCTTTTTTCATGTTGAGTTCGCCGCGATACGGTGCTCAGACGGTACCCACTGCCTTGGCGACTGCCTTGGCGAAGTCTTTGCAGCCCATAGTTCCTCCGATGTCGCGCGTGCGGCTCGCTGGGTTCGAAAGCACCACATCTACGGCAGCAGACATTGCATCGCCCGCTTGTTGCATGGCTTTGTTGTCGCGTTTGTCACCAATCCAGCGAACCATCATCGCTACCGACAGAATCATCGAGGTCGGGTTGGCAATATCTTTGCCTGCAATGGTGGGGGCTGAGCCGTGTTGTGCCTGGGCACAGCAAAGGTCATCGCTGGCCATAATTGAGCCGGCCAGACCCAAGCTGCCCGAGAGTTCACTGGCGAGATCAGAGATGATGTCTCCGTAAAAGTTGGTCGCGACCAACACGTCGAATCGCTCTGGCTCCTTGACTAGGTGTGCAGTCGATGCGTCGACCAGCAGGTCGTCTAGCTGCACCAGAGGGAAGTCTTTGGCCACATGTCGAACGGCTTCCAGAAACAGTCCGTCTGTCATATGGAAGCTATTGGCTTTGTGAATTGCCGTTACCTTCTTGCGGCGAGTCATGGCAAGCTCAAATGCCCGCCGGGCAATGCGTTCACTGCAATGCCGGGTAATCTTGCGTGTTGAAAGTGCCATGTCCGGGCTGGGCATCATTTCGCCCCAGCCGCGTGCCATGTTGCGGTCAGGATAAAACCCCTCTGTGGCTTCACGCATGATGATCAAGTCCATGGTGCGCCCTTCGCGCATATTGGACTGCAAAAAAGGGCGTGTACGTGCCGGGCGGACGTTGGCGTACAAGTCCAGACCGATTCGGAAACCAGCAGAGACGTTGCGGCCACCCTTTTCCGGCGCAGGATAGTCCGCGTGGGATTGAGTGCCGAGAATGATGCCGTCGTATGTCTTTGCCTTATCCAGCACTTCTTGCCGCAAGGTTGTGCCGTGTTCCTTCAGACTGTCAAATCCGACACTTTCATAGTCAAAACTCAGGTCGAGTTTGTACGCGGCATCGGCTGCTTTAAGAACCTCGACAGACGCTGCAACGATTTCTGGGCCAATGCCATCGCAAGGCAAAACGATAAATTTCATGGGTGCTCCTAGTAAAAGTGAGGTGATTAATTGAGGTCGAGCTTCATCCGTCTGACTGCGCTATCAGGGCTGGTAAGGGTAGGAGCGCGTAGGGCGTTTTCCATCGAAAGTTTTGCCCTCGCCATGGAGAATTGGCCCAGTAAATAGACATCGCAAGCTGGCAACATTCTTGCGCCAGCAACGATGAGGGCATCGTGAACTGCACCATTACCTGCATTGAGTTCATCCATAGCCGATGCTATGCAGATGTTTTCAATGTGAACTTCAAGGCCGCGTTTAGTGGCTTCAGCCTGGAGCTCTTCCTGCATAGATGCGCCAGCTGGTGCAAAAGTGGTCAGCAAAGCAATGCGCCCCGCATGCGTCAACTTTGAACAAACATCCAGTGCTTCGTCAAACATGGCTTCATTGGGTTTAAGCATCGACAACCCCACCGTTTGCTTGGCAACGTCAATCGCGGCCCCAAATGCCGAACAGGTGAAAAGAATCCCGTGTACACCCTGCGCTTTCGCGTAACTCGCCAGGTCACCGATCCGTTGGACCATAGCTTGGTTGAGTGAGCCGGCTTTTGCGAGGTCACTGGACAGCGTGTCATCTAACAGGTTCATCAGCTGCGCTTGTGGCCAATTGGCCTCAAAAGCTGCAGCGATCGGCCGAACGGCCAAAGGAGTTGCGTGTATCAAAGCGATGCGCGAGTCAATCATGGCTGCAATTATGCATCAAAAAAGAAAATTGTTGTACCATCAAATCTTTTAGTACACTACAAGCCTGAAATTTCTCGGAATTTCTAGAGTGAACTGATTTAAACCTATACATGAGACAAGGAAACGTAATGACCACATGGACACTGATCAGCATGAACAAGCACGTCTTGGGAAGATCTCTTTTGACACTTTGCGCTTGTGCAGTCTTGTCTCCAATAGCGAATGCACAAGATGGCGCCAAGGTCTATCCCAGCAAGACAATCACGATGATCGTTCCCTATGCTGCTGGCGGCAGTTCTGATGTGCGGGCACGCCAGATTGCACAAAAATTGGCTGTCTATTTAGGCCAGCCCGTCATCGTTGAAAACAAGCCGGGAGCAAACGGAAACATTGGAACGAACGCAATCGCTAAAGCAGTTCCTGACGGGCACACCATCGGCATAGGGAATCTTGCGCCGTTAACAGTTAACAAGGTGCTGATGGCCACCACACCATTTGATGCCGAAACCGAGTTGGTTCCCGTTAGCTTGATTGAGAAGGGGCCACTGATTTTGTTGGTAAACGCCGAGAAGTCGCCTTACAAGAATTTGAGTGAAATGATTGCTGGTATGAAGGCTGCGCCAGGCAAGGCCAGCTATGCATCCGCCGGCTCAGGTGGTTCATTTCACCTGGCTGGTGAGATGTTCAAGTCTTCAGCCGGGGTATTTGCAACTCATATTCCATACCGTGGCGGTGGTCCCGCAACAAATGACTTGCTGGCAGGTCAGGTGGATTTCATGTTTGATATGGTGCCCGCCGCCATGGGCTATCTGAAAGCTACACCTCAGAAACTGCGCCCGCTGGCAGTAGCGAATGAAAAGCGTTTGCCATCGCTTCCCGACGTTCCGACCTTTGCTGAACTGGGAGTGAAAGACATGGCAATCTCCAACTGGTTTGGTGTTGTTGCACCCAAAGGGACGCCGAAGCCAATTGTGGACAAATTGAATAGCGCTATCAACAAAGCATTGCAAGAACCGGACATGGTGCAGCGCATAACAGCACCTGGCAATGTAGTGGGTGGAGGTGACGCAAAAGTATTTGCAGATTTGGTTGCATCTGAGAGACAGCGCTGGACCAAACTCATCAAAGAAAAAGACATCAAAGCTGAGTGATTCACTTGCAATCCAAATTATTCAATTCACGACATCAAGATATTTGACAGGAGATCATTATGAAATTTTCGACAACACGAGGTGCGGTATTTGCTGTGCTTGTTACGGTCGCCACTAGCGCTATGGCACAGGCCTCAATTTACCCATCCAAAACCGTGCGTCTTGTTGTGCCTTTTGCAGCAGGAGGACCCAACGATGTGATGGCGCGTGTCCTCGCTCAGCGACTGACGGCTGATACAGGCCAATCCTTTGTGGTTGATAACAAAGCGGGAGCTGGCGGTGTAATCGGTACTGATGCTGTTGCGAAGTCAACGCCTGACGGATATACATTGGCGTTTGTGAGTGGCCCTTTCACTATGGCACCGGCTCTGCAAGCCAAGATGCCTTACGACACAACCAAGGACTTTACGGCGGTTACCAAGGTCGCGGAGTCCCCAATGGTCATGATGACTCCGTCCACTTCGCGTTTCAAAACAGCCAAGGAAATGATGGAATTCGCAAAGCAGAGCCCTGACAAATTGACATATGGTTCGGGCGGCGTTGGAAGCACCCCTCATTTAACGACTGAGCTCCTGGGAACGGTAACTGGCGCAAAGTTTCTCCATGTTCCTTACAAGGGCGGTGGTGAATCTATCAAAGCCTTAATGGGAGGAGAAATCGATGTACTCATTGACAGCATAACCAGCACGGCAGGCCCAATCGCATCGGGACGAATCAAGGCAGTGGCGATTGGGCAAGCAAAACGCAATCCGAAGATGCCTGATGTTCCCACTTTTGAGGAATCTGGAATACAAAAATTCCACATGACACATTGGGTGGGAGTTGTTGCACCGTCACGCACCCCTGTGGAAGTCCTCGCCAGTTTGCACATGCAAATCACCAAGGCGTTGAAGGCGCCTGATGTCGTGCAGAAGTACCAAGAACTAGGCGCGATTCCAGTAGGGGATTCCGCAGCGAATTTTCAAAAGTTCATCAACGAGGAACTTAAAGGCTGGCAGCAGACCGTCAAGGCGGCGAACATACAGGCGCAATGAGCATGACCAGTGCGATTTGCGACGCTCATGTCCATGTATTTGAGCCCCAAAAATTCCCTTACGTAACAACCAGACGGTTTACGCCAGGAGTGGCAACAGTGCAGGACCTCCGTGTTCATTTGGACAAGGTTGGAGCGTCCCAAGTCGTACTTGTTCAGCCTAGTGTTTATGGTGAAAACAATGACTGTCTGCTCAGCGCTTTGACGGCCCTCTCGGGAAATGCCCGAGGCGTAGTCGTATTGACAAATGCCATTTCAGGGAAGGAAATCGATTCAATGCACCAGATGGGCGTGCGAGGCGCACGACTCAATCTGTTGGTTGATCACACCGCGGATCCTGATGTCGCAATCAGTAAGCTGGCTGAGCTCGAAGCTTTCATTCCACCGGAATGGCATATCCAACTGCATGTTTCTTCAGATGTACTTGGTGCATTGTTCAGTCACATTGAAAATTCTTCTAGGAAGTTTGTACTCGACCATCTAGGGCTTCCAGATGTCACGCTGGGCACACACTCGTTTGCATGGCAAAGACAGCTCGCATTGTTGAAGTCAGGGAATCTGTACGTAAAGCTGTCTGCTCCTTATCTGTCATCGAAGAGTCTTTCGCCTTACGCGGATTTGGATCCGTTTTTGGACAGCTTATTGCTTATCAGACCAGATCGTTTGCTTTGGGGAAGCAACTGGCCGCACACACAAGGAACCTCTAGAAATGCCAGTGCTGCATCAGATGCAGTTGAGGAGTTTCGTGTAGTTGACGAAAGTCTTTGGTTGCGTCAGTGCACAGTTGCAGCAGGCAGCTCGGCCGTCGCAGTATTTGAAGAAAATGCACGTCGTCTATATGATCATCCGGGATGCGACAGCTACTGAACCGGGTTGAACTAGCCCGAATATTTCATGGTGATAAATTAAAGCATTAAAAAGATTTTCAAAATGCGAAAAAAAATGATCGTCGGAAATTGGAAGATGAATGGAAGCTTTGTTAAAAATAAGGATCTTCTTGAAAATTTAATTTCCAATTTATGTAAAATTTCATGTGATATCGTGATTTGTCCCCCAAGCGTTTATTTAAGTCAAGTCTCCGAACTTGTAGCGGGGTCAAATATTAAAGTAGGTTCGCAAGATGTTTCCAAGCACCATCAAGGAGCTTTTACTGGTGAGGTTTCGGTAAATATGCTCGTGGATCTTGGTGTTGGTTATTGTATTGTTGGTCACTCCGAAAGGCGCATTCATCATAATGAAATGGATGATGATATTGCCATAAAGGTTAATAATTTATTGGATTTTGGAATGGTGCCGATAGTATGTGTTGGTGAGACGTATGTTGAAAGAGAGTCGGGTTGTTGTTTTGATGTAATATCAAAACAGTTAATTAAAATAATGGCGCAAAATAATAAAAACATTAATAGATTGATAATTGCATACGAGCCAGTTTGGGCAATAGGAACGGGTTTGACGGCGACTGCTATCCAAGTTCAAGGCATGCATGAATACATTAGAAATTTTCTTTCAAAACACACATCGCATTCAACTGATATGAAAATATTATATGGCGGTAGTCTGCATTCAAAAAATTGCGCTGAGATTTTATCTCAATTAGATGTGGACGGTGGTCTTGTCGGAGGCGCATCTCTTATTGCCGATGAATTTGTATCTATTTCGAGTTGAATTATTAATTGAAATTGTATGAAAAAAAGGCCTCAAAACCGAAGTTTTGAAGCCTTTGAGGTCTGAACTCAGCATGCAAGCTGAGTGAACCATTTGGCAACGGCTGTTCTGCCGTTGACAGGGGTGCAGGGCTTAGTAGCCGCCGCGACCGCCGCCGTAGCCGCCACCGCCAGAACGGTCACCGCCGCCGTAGCCGCCACCACCGGAACGGTCACCGCCGCCGTAGCCGCCGCCACCGGAGCGGCCACCACCGCCGTAACCGCCACCACCACCGAAACCACCGGTGCGTGGAGGACGTGCCTCCATTGGGCGGGCTTCGTTGACGGTGATGCTGCGACCACCCAAAGACTGGCCATTCATGCCAGCGATAGCGGCTTGCGCTTCGGCATCGCTGCCCATTTCAACAAAGCCAAAGCCTTTGGAACGACCTGTGTCGCGCTCCATCATGACTTTTGCGCTGGTGATGGCGCCGAATTCACTGAAAGCCTGTTGCAGGTCTTCGTCGCGAACGGTGTACGGCAGGTTGCCGACGTAAAGTTTATTGCCCATGGGGACTCCTGAAAAACACAAAAAAACAAAGCGATGGGGTCCCGAAAGCACAACAAACCCGAAAAGTGCCGCCGTAGCGCGCGAAACTGACCGATCACCTGACTTGTGCCGTTTTTAAGACGTGCACGCTCGGATTATGGGGCATAGCGCAGAAAAGGGGTCAACTGGCACTGTTGTTTTGTTTTAACCCGTATTTTTTAAGGGTATCTCCCAGCCTTCGGTTCGTGCTGTGGGGGCTGGCCGACAGTGACCAGTTGAGGCTTGTGTGGGCTGGCGAACATCGCTGTCATGGGACGATGGCGGTGACGGCGAAAGACAAGCACGCCTTGAAATACCCACTCTGAAGGAAACGTCAAATGACCCATCCATCACCCACCGCAGGCCAATGCCCCGTCATGCACGGCGCCAACACCCGCACCGGCCAAGGCCACATGGCCTGGTGGCCCAAGGCGCTCAACCTGGACATCTTGCACCAGCACGACACCAAGACCAACCCCATGGGGCCAGACTTCAACTACCGCGAAGAAGTCAAAAAACTCGATGTCCATGCGCTCAAGCAAGACCTGACCGCGCTCATGACCGACAGCCAGGACTGGTGGCCTGCCGACTGGGGCCATTACGGCGGTTTGATGATCCGCATGGCCTGGCACGCCGCAGGAACTTACCGCATTGCCGATGGCCGTGGCGGTGCGGGCACGGGCAACCAGCGCTTTGCGTCGCTCAATTCCTGGCCCGACAACGTCAACCTCGACAAAGCGCGCCGCTTGCTGTGGCCCATCAAGAAAAAGTACGGCAACAAGATCAGCTGGGCCGATCTGATGGTGCTGGCGGGCAACGTGGCTTACGAATCGATGGGCCTCAAAACCTTTGGCTTTGCCTTTGGCCGCGAAGACATCTGGCATCCCGAGAAAGACATCTATTGGGGCTCGGAAAAAGAATGGCTGGCTTCGTCCCGCTACGACGGTGACCAGCGCGATACCCTTGAAAACCCATTGGCCGCCGTGCAAATGGGCTTGATCTATGTGAACCCCGAAGGTGTCAACGGCCAACCCGATCCCTTGAAGACCGCACAAGACGTGCGCCTGACCTTTGCCCGCATGGCCATGAACGACGAAGAAACCGTGGCGTTGACCGCAGGTGGGCACACCGTGGGCAAGGCCCACGGCAATGGGCGGGCGCAAAACCTGGGGCCTGTGCCCGAAGGCGCCGAGCTGAACGAGCAGGGCTTGGGCTGGATCAACCACACCACCCGCGGTGTGGGCCGCGACACGGTCTCCAGTGGCATCGAAGGCGCCTGGACCACGCACCCCACGCAATGGGACAACGGCTACTTTCATTTGCTGCTCCATCACGAGTGGGAACTCACCAAGAGCCCTGCTGGCGCGAACCAGTGGCGACCCATCCAGATCAAGCCAGAAGACATGCCCGTGGATGTGGAGGATCCGTCGATCCGATGCTTGCCGATGATGACCGACGCCGACATGGCCATGAAGATGGACCCGGCCTACCGCACCATTGCCGAACGCTTTGACAAAGACCCCGTGTACTTCAGCCAAGTCTTTGCCCGTGCCTGGTTCAAGCTGATCCACCGCGACCTGGGCCCCAAGGCCCGTTACATCGGCCCCGAAGTGCCGCCAGAAGACCTGATCTGGCAAGATCCGGTGCCCGTGGGGCCCACCGGCTACGACGTGGCCGCGGTCAAAGCCCAGATTGCCGCCAGCGGCTTGAGCGTGAGCGAGATGGTGGCGACCGCCTGGGACAGCGCACGCACCTTCCGTCACTCCGACAAGCGCGGCGGTGCCAACGGGGCGCGCATCCGCTTGGCCCCGCAGAAATACTGGCCCGGCAACGAGCCCGCCCGTCTGGCCAAGGTTCTGGCGGTGCTCGAAGGCATTGCCAAAACCACCGGTGCCAGTGTGGCGGATGTGATCGTGCTGGCCGGTAACGTGGGGGTCGAGCAGGCCGTGAAAGCGGCGGGCTTTGACATGCCTGTGCCCTTCCAGCCCGGCCGCGGCGACGCCACCGAGGCCATGACCGACGCCGAGTCGTTTGCCGTGCTGGAACCCCTGCATGACGGTTTTCGCAACTGGGTCAAGCAAGACGACGCGGTCAGCCCTGAAGAGATGCTGCTGGACCGCGCCCAACTCATGGGCCTGAGCGCCCACGAGATGACGGCCTTGTTGGGTGGCATGCGCGTGCTGGGCACCAACCACGGCGGCACACAGCATGGCGTGTTCACTGAACGCGTGGGCGTCTTGAGCAACGACTTCTTCGTCAACCTCACCGACATGGCGACCCAGTGGAAACCGACGGGCCGCAACACCTACGACCTCTGTGACCGCCAAACGGGCCAGGTCAAATGGACCGCCACCCGGGTGGACCTGGTGTTCGGTTCCAACGCGGTCTTGCGGGCTTATGCCGAGGTGTACGCACAAGATGACAATCCCGAAAAATTGGCGCGCGATTTTGTGGCGGCCTGGACCCGGGTGATGAACGCTGACCGCTTTTGACGAGGATATGGTCCGAGGGCAGCATGCCCTCAGGTCATTCGGGCGCGTTCAGGCGCAGCACGCTGGCCACGGGCAAATCGTCGGGCGCTTCGTAGTCGGCCACGATCCAGCTGCGGCCGGGTTGTTCGGCCGCTTCAGACAGGAAGTCCTTGAGGGTCCGAATGGAGGTTTGGTCGAGCGATGCGAAAGGCTGGTCGAGCAAGGTGACGGCAGCGCCCGATGCCAGGGCGGCGATCAGCCCCACTTTGCGGCGGCTGCCGGTGGACAGCATGTACAGCGGTTTGTGGCGGTGGCGTTCCATGTCCAGCGCTTCGGACAAGTCTTGCAGCAGTGCGTTGTTCCAATGGGGGTAAGTGGGTTGCAGCCGGTCCCAGCAAGCTTGCACCGTGGTGTCGTCCAACGCGCTGCCCTGCAAGTCGACCCAGAAGACCCCATCAGAGGGCGTTTGCACCGTTCCACTCAGCGGTTGCAGGTCGCCCGCCAGCAAGCGCAGCAGGGTGGTCTTGCCGCAGCCTTCATCGCCGCAAACCCAGTGCAGTCCCGCTGACCACGAGAAATTCAGCTTGCGAATCACCGCTTGGGCTCCAGGCCCGCCACTCAGGTTGTGGGCGTGCAGCACAGGAATAAACGTGTCAAGGGGCTGGGATGTGGGTGAAGACGACATGGCGCCATCCTAGCAAGGCGGGCGCTGCCTAGAATGCAGTGGTGACCTCCAAGCTCTACAAAATTCCCGAATCCGTCCTGGTGGTGATCTACACCCCCAGCGGTCAGGTTTTGCTGATTCGCCGGGCCGATGCAGGCACCTGGCAGTCGGTCACCGGCAGCAAAGACCACCCCCAAGAAAGTTGGGCAGCCACGGCCGTGCGCGAGGTGCAGGAGGAAACCGGCATCGACGCCTTGCACCCCCCATGCCGGTTGCAAGACTGGCTGCTGGAAAATGTCTATGACATTTACCCAGCCTGGCGCTGGCGCTACGCGCCCGAGGTCAGTCGCAACACCGAGCGTGTGTTTGGGCTGCGCGTGCCTGAACGAACACCCGTTACCCTGAATCCTGCCGAACACACCGACTGGCAGTGGCTACCCTGGCAGGCTGCGGCTGAGCGTTGTTTTTCGCCCTCCAATGCCGAGGCCATTTTGATGCTGCCGCGTTTTGAACCCCAGATCAACCCATGATGCCCCAGCGACACGAACACCCCCTCTTGCGCGTAGCCACCTACAACATCCACAAAGGGGTGCAGGGCTTGGGGCCTGCACGGCGGCTGGAAATTCACAACCTGGGCCACGCGGTGGAGCAGCTGGATGCCGACATCGTGTGTCTGCAAGAAGTGCGCCGCATGCACCGCCGCGAAGAGCGCTACTTCTCTCATTGGCCCAACCAGCCGCAAGCAGACTACCTGGCCCCTGAAGGCTACGAATCGGTTTACCGCACCAATGCCATCACCCGCCACGGTGAGCACGGCAACGCCTTGTTGTCGCGCTGGCCCGTGTTGTCGCACCAGCACCGGGACATCTCGGACCACCGTTTTGAGCAACGCGGTTTGCTGCACACCGAAGTGCAGGTGGTGGACCGTGTGGTGCATGTGATCGTGGTGCACCTGGGTCTCGTGCCCGCCAGCCGGGCGCGCCAGGTGGCGCAGTTGCTGACGTTCGTCGATCAGGTCATCCCGGCCGACGCGCAGGTGTTGGTGGCCGGAGACTTCAACGACTGGGGCACGGGCTTGGGGCGGCGCATGGCCGACGCGGGCTTTCGGGAGTGGCGGGAGCAGGCCACGCCCACGTACCCTTCGCGTTTGCCGCTGAATCAGCTGGACCATGTGTATGCGCGGGGTCTCACGCCGGTTCACGCCATGGCCCCGACAGGGCGCATCTGGCAGCGCATGTCCGACCATTTGCCCTTGGTCGCTGAGTTCGCCTGGACCGACTGAGCCATGCGCCACAGCCCACCTTTGCGCGATGGTCACCAGATCCGGCTGATCGAAGGCGGGCAAGCCTATTTTGAGGCACTGGTTGCGGCCCTGGAGCAGGCCCGGTCGCAGATCCACATCGAAACCTACATCTTCGATTTTCATGGTGCCTCCGCCATGGTGGCAGAAGCTCTGGAGCGGGCCGCCTTGCGGGGTCTGCGCGTCTGGGTGGTGGTGGATGGGGTGGGCACCCCCGGCTTGCCGCCTGCGTGGCGCGAACGTTTTGCCCGTGCCGGGGTGGATTGGCGCGTGTATTCGCCTTTGGGCACCTTGGGCTTGTTGATCCCCAGCCGCTGGCGACGTCTGCACCGCAAGCTGTGCGTGATCGACGGTCACCTGGCTTTTTGCGGCGGCATCAACATTCTGGACGACTGGTACGACCCACACCACGGCATCCTGGCCTTGCCAAGGCTGGACTTTGCCGTGTGCGCACGGGGCGCCTTGGTGCAGCAAATGCAGGAAACCATGGCGCAACTGTGGTGGCGCATCCAGGGCGTGCAGCATGTCAGGCAACAACAGTTTCCGGAGGCCTTCAGCTCCTTTCGTGCGGCGGGGCTGCATTTGCCTTGGACCCAGGAAGATGCGCCCGCGCTGGATGGCGGTTTGGTGGCCAAGGCGGGGCTGCTGCTGCGCGACAACGTGCTGCACCGCAGCCAGATTGAACGGGCCTACCTGAAGGCCATTGGCGCTGCCCGGCATGAAATCGTCATTGCCAATGCCTATTTCTTGCCCGGACGTCGCCTGCGCAAAGCCTTGATCCATGCGGCGCAGCGGGGCGTGCGGGTGCGTTTGCTGCTGCAGGGGCGTTACGAATACTTCATGCAGTACCACGCGGTCCGACCGGTGTATGGGGTGCTG
Organism: Burkholderiaceae bacterium; assembly: GCA_919902775.1. Taxonomy (GTDB): domain Bacteria; phylum Pseudomonadota; class Gammaproteobacteria; order Burkholderiales; family Burkholderiaceae_C; genus Limnohabitans_A. Next base: position 12,190 of record CAKKRJ010000012.1, on the reverse strand, counting down.
CTGGCCGCAGGCATCGAGATCCATGAATACAACGCCAGCTTTTTGCACGCCAAGGTGGCCGTGGTCGATCCGGACAATGAGCGGCCTTGGGCCACGGTGGGGTCGTCTAATCTGGATCCGCTGAGCCTGCTGCTGGCGCGTGAGGCCAATGTGGTGGTGGCCGACCAAGCCTTTGCCAAGCAGCTGCACCAGCGGTTGCACCTGGCCATCGCGCAACAAAGCACCCCGGTGGTGGCTGCCCAATACATTCAAAGGCCTTGGCACCAAAGGTTGCGGGACCGGGTGGCGTTCGGCTTGATGCGTCTGGCCCTGTTTTTGAGTGGCAACCGCTACTGAACAGCAGAGTCCCACGGACCGACGTGGGCGTTCTGCGGCAGACCGGGCCGTCCCCGCAATCGCTGTTACGATCCTTGCCATGTTAATGAAAGCCCCAGACGCCATGACTGCTTCTGTCGCCACGCCCGAAGACGAAGGCGTTCCTGTTTCCGTGAAAATCCGCGAGCGCGTACTGGCCGCCCGCAAACGCTTTCACGCCAACGACAACATCGCCGAATTCATCGAACCCGGCGAATTGGACAAGTTGCTGGACGAGGTCACCGAGAAGATGGCTGGCGTGCTCGATTCGCTGGTCATCGACACCGTGAACGACCACAACACCGGCGACACCGCCCGCCGCGTGGCCAAGATGTACCTCAAGGAAGTGTTCAAGGGCCGTTATGTGGACGGCCCCGAGATCACCGAATTCCCCAACGCCGAGCACTTGAACGAGCTGATGATCGTGGGCCCCATCACGGTGCGCAGTGCCTGCAGTCACCACTTTTGCCCGGTGATTGGCAAGATCTGGATCGGTGTCATGCCCAACGAGCACACCAATGTGATTGGGCTGTCCAAATACGCCCGACTGGCCGAATGGATCATGGGCCGCCCCCAGATCCAAGAAGAAGCCGTGGTGCAACTGGCCGACCTGATCCAGCGCAAAACCCAGCCCGACGGCCTGGCCATCGTGATGGAAGCCAGCCACTACTGCATGGGCTGGCGCGGCGTGAAAGACATGGACAGCAAGATGATCAATTCGGTCATGCGCGGGGCGTTCCTGAAAGACGTCAACTTGCGCCGTGAGTTTTTGGCCTTGATTCCTGGAAGGAACTGAACCATGTTGGTCCGCCTGCTTTATGCCAGCCGCACGGTTGATCCCCGTCCTGAAACGATCGAATCCATCCTGACCCAGTCGCGCCAGTTCAACCCCAGCACGGGCATCACTGGCATCCTGTGCTACGGCGGTGGCATCTTTTTGCAAGCCATTGAAGGCGGGCGCACGGCAGTCAGTGACCTGTATGGCCACATCCAGAAAGACCCGCGCCACAAAGACGTGGTGTTGCTGCATTACGAAGAAATCTCCGAGCGCCGCTTTGGAGGCTGGACCATGGGCCAAGTGGACACCTCGCGGGTCAACACCAACATCTTGCTCAAGTACTCCGAGCGTGCCGAGCTGGACCCCTACAACGTGTCGGGCAAAGTCTCGCTGGCTTTGCTCGAAGAGTTGATGGCCACCGCGTCCATCATCGGTCGGGCTTAAACCCTCTTCAGACCAAGCCCCGAAAGGGGCTTTTTCACTTCCATGCCCCTGAGTGCGCTTGCCCTGGTCGTTTTGGCCGGTTTCATCCATGCCTGCTGGAACATCGCCGCCAAAAAAGCCGGTGGCGATGTGCGCTTTGTCGCCTTCACCTCGGTGGTGCTGATGGTGTTTTGGGCGCCCTTGGGTCTTTGGGTGGGTTGGGCGCAGGTGCCCGCCTGGGGCGTGCTGGAGTGGACCTTGGTGCTGGCCAGCGCCTTGCTGCACATTGTCTATTTCATTGTTTTGCTGCGCGGCTACCGCCAAGCCGATTTGACGGTGGTCTATCCGCTGGCGCGTGGCTCGGGGCCGCTGCTGTCGTCCATGGTGGCCATCGTCTTGCTGGGTGAACAGATTTCAGCGCTGGGTTTGCTGGGCATTTTGGGTGTGGTGGGCGGCGTGTTCCTGATCGCAGGTGGCCCCGGTTTGTGGAAGGCTGCGCACGATCCACATCAGCGGGCGCGTGTGCGCACGGGCATTTTTTATGGAGGCATCACCGGCCTGTTCATCGCCAGCTACACCGTGGTCGATGGCTATGCTGTCAAGGTGGCGCTGATGTCGCCCATTTTGGTGGACTACTTTGGCAACCTGGTGCGCTTGGCGTTTTTGATGCCCACCTTGCTGCGCGACCGCACCGAGGTGGCGGGTTTGTGGCGCCAGCAGCGGCCTTATGCTTTGATCGTGGGTATTTTGAGTCCCGTGTCGTATGTGTTGGTGCTGTACGCCCTGCAGGTGGCACCGCTCTCGCACGTGGCCCCGGCGCGTGAAGTATCCATGCTGTTTGCGGCCTTGCTGGGTGGCCATCTGCTGGGCGAAAAAGACCGGGGCCCACGCATCGCAGGCGCGGGGCTGATCACTTTGGGCGTGATGGCTTTGGGCATGGGCTGAGATGGCTGAACAAACACTGATCGGCTGCGATTTCTCCAGCAGCCCTACAAAACGCAAACCCATCGTTTTGGCCCTGGGCCAAGCCCGGCAGGGCAGGGTGCAGTTGCAAGCGCTGCAAACCTTTCACACGCTGGGCGCGTTTGGTGACTGGCTGGCGCAGCCTGCCGATTGGGTGGGTGGCTTTGATTTGCCCTTTGGCCTGCCACGTGAACTGGTCGAATCCCTGGGCTGGCCCACCAGCTGGGCCGGCTGCATGGACCATTACTGCAGCCTGGAGCGTGCCCAGATTCGCGAGCAGTTTGCGGCTTTTTGCAACGCCCGACCCGTGGGCGGCAAGTTTGCCCACCGCGCCGCAGACAAACCCGCTGGCTCCAGCCCGTCCATGAAATGGATCAACCCGCCTGTGGCCTACATGCTGCACGCAGGTGTGCCGCTGCTGCGTCAGGCGGGTGTGCACCTGCCTGGCTTGCACGCAGACGACACCCGCCGCGTGGCGCTGGAGGCTTATCCTGGCCTGTTGGCCCGCGAGGTCTTGGGCAAGCGCAGCTACAAAAGCGACGACAAGGCCAAACAAACATCCGAGCGCCTGCTGGCCCGGCGTGAACTTCTGGGCGCATTGGAGCGCGGCCAAACCCGCTTGGGCCTGCGCTTGGTGGCCAGCAACGCACTGCTGGGCCGCCTGGCCGACGACCCCAGTGGCGACGCGCTTGATGCCACCTTGTGTTTGCTGCAAGCCGCTTGGGCCCAGCAACAGCACGAAGCCGGCCATCCGCAATACGGCTTGCCGCCGTTTGATCCGCTCGAGGGCTGGATCGTCACCGCCTGAGCGGGCTCAGCACCCCCTCTTCCTCTGGTGCAGTGGGTCTCGCTGCAAGGCGTGGCGCACCCCTTAACTGCGCTGGGGGCGCTGGTTCATGCCCACAACACATCGCCATCGCTTGTTGAAGCAGATTCCGAGGTGTGCACAAACCGATCGGCCGGCTGTCAACGGCCTTCGATGGCCTGTCTTTTTGTCGTTTCATGAGCAACGCAGAGCCACAACCACCGGCGCCATCGTTTTGTCAACTAGTTGTAAAAAAGCACCATTAAAATGGCAAAAACTTCAATTTATATGTTTTTATGGTTACTTTTGTTTTACAAATTAAGACTGAGATTGATTCGCATCAAGTCGGTTGGGCGGGATCAGGGCGAAGATCAGAGTTGTGGCATCTATTTTTTGTGCAAAAAAACATTTTTTAGTTAATTTTGTTGTTTTAATGATTGTATAACAATAGTACTAAAAAATAACAATTCTTAACGTTCAATTGCCTCGTAATTTAACAAATCATGTTAAATTATTTGTAACCACTACAGAACCAGTCTAAGCCATGCAAATCCAAATCATCTCCGCGAGCGCTCAGAACGCCACCCGTCTCGCTGTTGCTGAATACAAAACGGGTCAACAAGCCATTCAACACGCGGTCCAAGCCGGTGAAAAAATCACGGTGGTGTTGGATGGTGTGAATTTGACGGGTAACCAGTTGGTGGGCACCAAAAAGATCAAACTTAGCAAAGTCGACAAAAATCTGGTCATCGAGACCGAAGATGGCGCGGAAAAACTGGTTGAACTGACAGATTTCTATGCTCAAGAAGATGTGCTCTTGACCGGTGACCAGTGGGCGTGGGCCGAGGGCAGTCAGCTGCAAATGTTGGAAGATGGCGTGGTGAATTTGATCGCTGCGCCTGCGCCTGCGGTGGGTACCGTTTTGGCCAGTGCTGCGGGTGCAGGAGCCGGTGGTCTGGGCACCTTGGGCGCAGCAGCTGCGGGCTTGGCTGCTGCTTCGGGCGGCGGCGGTAGTGATGGGGGTACACCAGGTCCCACGGCACAAGCCACCGCCTTGGCCAAGATCGAGGCGTACAACAACGGCGACGGCACCACGCCGGCTGCTTTGACGGTGGCCGACTACGAAGCGGCAGGGGTGACAGGGGTGACTGCAGAGAACCTGGCTGCCATCAACGCTCAAGTGCTGGCGCAAGCCACAGGTGGTGCAGACACGCTGGCTGAGGTGCAAGCTTTGGTGACTGCGGGCACCGCAGCCTTGGCCAAGATCGAGGCGTACAACAATGGCAACGGCACCACGCCAGCGGCCTTGACGCCCCAAGACTACGAAGCAGCCGGCATCACAGGTGTGACTGCAGAAAACCTGGCCGCTGTCAACGCGCAAGTGCTGGCTCAAGCCGCTGGCGGTGCGAACAGCACATCGGAAGTGCAAGCCTTGGTGGCTGCAGCCAATGCGGCGATTCAAAAGATCGAGGACTACAACAACGGCGACGGCACAACGCCCGCTGCATTGACTCCGGCCGACTACGCGGCAGCCGGCATCATTGGCGTGACGTCCAACAACGTGGCGGCCATCAATGCCAAGATTTTGGCGCTGGCTCCCGGTGGTGCCGATACGGTGCCCGAGATTCAGGAGCAAGTCACGCCCTTGGTCTCTGCCTTGGCCAAGATCGAGGCCTACAACAACGGCGACGGCACCACACCGCCAGCACTAACCGTGGACGACTACCGGGTCGCCGGCATCACCGGCGTGACCGCAGGCAACCTGGAAGCGGTGAACGCCCAAGTGCTGGCCCAAGGCATTGGCGGTGCGGACACCCAGCCCGAAGTGCAAGCCCTGGTGACAGCGGCCAACGCGGCCCTGGCCAAGATCGAGGCGTACAACAACGGCAACGGCACCACACCAGCGGCTTTGACACCGCAAGACTACGAAGCGGCCGGCATCACCGGCGTGACAGCAGCCAACGTGGCAGCGGTGAACGCACAAGTGTTGGCCCAAGCCACAGGCGGCGCCGACACAGCCCCTGAAGTGCAAGCCCTGGTGGCTGAGGCCAACACGGCGCTGGCCAAGATCGAGGCGTACAACAACGGCAACGGCGTGACGCCAGCGCCCCTGACGGCACAAGAGTACCAAGAGGCCGGCATCACCGGCGTCACTCCAGAAAACCTGGCGGCAGTCAACGCGCAAGTGCTGGCGCAAACGCCAGGCGGCGCGGACAACCAGCCAGCAGTGCAAGCCCTGGTGGAAGCGGCCAACGCGGCCTTGGCCAAGATCGAGGCCTACAACAACGGCGACGGCACCACACCGGCTGCACTGACCGTGGCCGACTACGTGGCTGCAGGCGTGACTGGCGTCACCTCGGACAACCTGGCGGCTGTCAACGCACAAGTGCTGGCCCAAGCCACAGGCGGAGCGGACACCACCCCCGAAGTGCAAGCTTTGGTGACAGCGGCCAACGCGGCGATTCAAAAGATCGAGGAATACAACAACGGCAACGGCACCACGCCAGCGGCCCTGACCCCGACCGACTACGAAGCAGCCGGCATCACCGGTGTGACCTCCACCAACGTGGCGGCCATCAACGCCAAGATCTTGGCACTCGCTCCTGGCGAAGCCAACACCGTGCCCGAGATCCAGGCCCAAGTCACGCCCGCAGCTGAAGCACTCGCCAAGATCGAGGCGTACAACAACGGCAACGGCACCACACCGGCCGCACTGACCGTGGCCGACTACGTGGCAGCAGGCATCACCGGCGTCACCACAGAAAACCTGGCAGCCGTCAACGCGCAAGTGCTGGCCCAAGCCACAGGCGGCGCAGACACCGCACCCGAAGTGCAAGCCCTGGTGGCCTTGGCCAACACGGCCCTGGCCAAGATCGAGGCGTACAACAACGGCGACGGCACCACACCCGCTGCCCTGACACCAACCGACTACGCAGCAGCTGGCATCACCGGCGTCACGGCCAACAACGTGGCGGCCGTGAACGCCCAAGTGCTGGCCCAACAAACTGGCGGCGCAGACACAGCGCCCGAAGTGCAACTCTTGGTGGCAGCAGCGAACACAGCGCTCGCCAAGATCGAGGACTACAACAACGGTGACGGCGTGACGCCAGCACCGCTGGACCCCAGCGACTACGCAGCAGCCGGCATCACCGGCGTGACCGCAGGCAACCTGGAAGCGGTGAACGCCCAAGTGC
>CAKKRJ010000012.1:0-5573 GCA_919902775.1 Burkholderiaceae bacterium | reverse complement strand
CACCGGCGTCACTCCAGAAAACCTGGCGGCAGTCAACGCGCAAGTGCTGGCGCAACCAACGGGCGGAGCGGACACAGCGCCTGAAGTGCAGACCCTGGTCAACACCTTGAACGTTGCGATCAACGCCATCGTGCAAGCGGCGGAAAACAACACCGCCACCAGCACGGCTTTGACGGCAGGCACTTTCACCGACGCAGGCGTCACAGGTGTGACCAGCGCGGACCTGCCCCTGATCCGCGAGATGTTGGACACCGCCAGCATCACCGGCACCAGCGTGGGCAGCACTGCGCAAATTCAGGCCTTGGTGGATGCGGTCAAACAAGTTGCCGTCCTGGCAGACGGCACCAACAACAGCACGGTTGACCTGAGCCCCGCCAGCATCACCGCCTTGGGGCTGGGCAGTGTGATCGACTCCGCTGCCGAGCGCAGCCTGTTCACGGACATGTTGGACAACAGCACCTCTGGCGAAGCCAACCAGGCCGCAGAAATTTTGAACTTGGCTGGCATCGCCGACCGCATTGCACAAACCGCGGCGGGTCAAACCCCAGCCACACCTGTGAGCGCAGCAGAATTGACGGCCATCGGTTTGGTGGATGTGGATCCTGCGCTGATGACCGCAGTCCTGGCCGCTATTGCCGCCACCGCCAACGATGGCAGCGCTGTGGACACGCTGGCCAAGTTGCAAGGGGTCATTGACAACGTCAACCTGGCCAACAGCGAGGCCAATCCGGTCATCGCAGAAGCCGTCAACGGCCTGAGCGCGACCGAGCTGGCCGATGGCATCCAGATCAGCGTGGCCTTGCCTGACAAAGTGATCGCTGGCGCGTCGCTGCGTCTGGAAGTGACCCTGCAACCTTCGGGCACGCCGCAAACCATCATCCACACCGTCACGGCGCAAGAACTGGCCAGCGGCACGGTCGCCCTGACCATGCCCGCAGGCACGGTGGGTGTCGATGGCGGCTACACCGTCACCAGCACCGTGACCAATCCCAACGGTGTGGCCACAACCCCCTCCGTGATCAACATCACGCTGGACACCACAGCCCCGGCGGTCGCCATCACCAGCATCGCAGGCAACCCGGTCACGGCTACCGCAGGCGAGGGCGAGTTGAATGCCGCTGAACGCGGCACAAACTTGACCAGCTTGACCACCCCCGTGGTGGTGGCCGGCACGACCAGTGCCGAAGCCGGCACCACCGTTCAGGTGAGCCTGAACAGCAAAACATACAACGCCAGCGTGCAAGCGGGTGCAAGCGGCCAGCCCAACACCTGGAGCCTGACCGTGCCCGATGCGGACGCCGTGGCCCTGGTGCACGGCACCGCTTACAGCGTGAGCGTGCAAGCCACCGACACGGCAGGCAACGTCACCAGCGACAACAGCCACTACAGCTTGCGCATCAACACGGCGCTCCCCGATGTGCCCACCATCCACGCGCTCAAGACCAACGACACCACACCGGTGTTGACAGGCCAGGCGCTCAAAGTGATCGACCCCAATGGGGATTTGTCCGATCTGGCCAACTACATTCCACTGTCTGCGGGTGACACGGTCGAGATCTCGTTGAACGGCGCGCCCGTGGTGACCGCCAGCGTGGGCGTTCCCACACCCGGCTTCAGCTACAACGCGGCGACCCGCACCTGGACACTGGACACCGGTGCGGTGTCGGGCTTCAGCACATTGGCCAACGGCACACACGAAGTCACTGTGCGGGTGACCGCAGGCGGCGTCACCAAATCCGACGTGAGCGCAGGCGAGTTGCAGGTCAACACCACACCGCCCACACTGACGTTGGCCCCCGTGGCGGTTGACAACACGGTGAACGGCGCCGAAGACGCTCAGGCTCTGGTGCTGACGGGCACGACCAATGCCGCCGTGGGCAGCACGGTCAGCCTCACTTTCGACGGCCAACCCTATACCGCCCAAGTACAAGCCACGGCACAAGGCAACACCTTCAGCATCACCATCCCCGCCAACGTGGTGGACGCATTGAGCGAGGGTGACAAAACCTTGGCCCTCACGGTGACCAACGAATTCGGTGCCAGCGCGCAAGTCAACCGCACCGTGACCGTAGACACCGTGGCCACCACCGCGCCAACCCTGGCCGTGGCCGAGTTGGCCCAGGGCGTGAGCTTTGCCGAAGCGGCCGATGGCCTGCAAGTGAGCATGACTCTGGCCGCAGGCACAGCCGAAGGCGATGTCATCGTCTTCACCGTGACCCAGCCCGACAACACCGTGCTCAGTTACGAGTACACCGTCACCGCCACCGACATCACCAATGCGGCGGCCAACACACCGACCCTGGTCACCGTGCCCAACAGCTTGCTGGGCACCAATGGCAGCTACAGCCTGAACGCCCTCGTGCGCGACGAGGCTGGCAACGTCGGCACCCCCGGCACGGCCGTGCCCTTCACGCTGGACACCCAAGCGCCAGGCACCAACCCCAACGGCACCCCCGCCGCCACACCGGCACCGGTGCTGGCGATTGCAGAAGCCGCAGGCGGCCTGACCGCCACAGAGCTGAGCGACGGCATCCAGATCCAAGTCACGCTGCCCAGCGGCAGCGTGGTGGGCGACATCTTGAGCATCACCTTCACCGATCCAAGCGGTGATGTGCGCACCTTCACCCACACCGTCAGCAGCAGCGACCTGTCTGCGGCCAGCACCACCATCGTGGTGCCCGCCAGCTTCGTGAGCGAAGACGGCAACTACAGTGTCAGCGCCACCACCACCGACACTTCGGGCAACAGCAGTGCCCCAGGCACCACCAGCTTCGACCTCGCCGGCGCCCTGAGCACCCTGATCGATGCGGCGCAAGGCAACACCGCCACCAGCAGCAACCTGGCCCCGAGCGTGTATGAACAAGCCGGCGTGACCGGTGTCACCACCGACAACGTGGGTGCAATCAACAGCGCCTTGGACAGCGCACCGGTGAACGGTGCGGCGGTCGACAGCGTGGCCAAAGTGCAAGCCGTGGTCAACGCCTACACGGCCATCCTGGCCGAAGCCAACGACAGCGCCAACACCCCAGGCGACGGCACAGCCGACGCCACCCCGCTGGCAGACCCCACAGCGGCGCAATACGCCGCCATTGGAGCGACCCTTGGCGCAGCAGCCACAGATGCCGAAAACCTGGCCCTGCTCAACGACATCGTGGGCGCCAAGCAAACGGGTGACGTGGACACCATCGCCGAGATCAACGAACTGGCCCGCATTGCCAATGCGATCCAAACCGTGGCCGCCGGCGGCACACCCACTCCCGCGCTGACCATTGCGGACCTGAGCCTCGCCGGTCTGGACACCAGCACGCTCACACCGGACAACTTGGCCGCTGTGCTCGTCGCCATTGCCGCGCAAAACAACGACGGCAGTGCCACCGACAGCCTGAGCGAGTTGCAGATTCTCCTGAACAACGCCGTCACCCACTACAACACGGCCGTCGACAAGATCGCCGACTACGCCGAGACCGGTCTCACCGCACCCGCCGAAGCCGACTACACCGATGCAGGCGTCAGTGGTGTCAGCGCCACCAACCTGGCGGCCATCAACGACGCCATCAACAACCAAACCGGCAGCGACAACACACTGGGCAACGCCAACGACCGCGAGGGCGCCAACTCCGCTGCCGAAGTGCAAGCCATCGTGGACGCGTACAAAGCGATCCTGGCCGAAGCCAACGACACAGCCAACAGCGCAGGCGACGGCACAGCCGACACGACCCCGCTGGCAGACCCCACCGCAGCGCAATACGCCACCATCGGTGCCAACATTGGTGCAGCAGCCACCGACGCCGACAACCTGGCCTTGCTCAACGACATCGTGGGCGCCAAGCAGTTGGCCGACGTGGACAGCATCGCCGAGATCAACGACCTGGCGCGCATTGCCAACGCCATCCAGACGGTGGCTGCAGGGGGCACACCCACGCCCGCACTGTCCATTGCGGACCTGACCCACGCCGGTCTGGACACCACCAGCCTGACGCCCGATAACCTGGCGGTGGTGATCGCTGCCATTGCTGCACAAAACAACGACGGCAGCGCCACCGACAGCCTGAGCGAGCTACAGCTCCTCCTGAACAGCGCAGTCACCAACTACACCGCGGCCATCGACAAGATCGCCGACTACGCCGAAACCGGCGTCACCGCGCCCAGCGTGCAAGACTACGTGGACGCCGGTGTGACAGCGGTGACCGCTGGCAACCTGGCCGCCATCAACGACGCCATCAACAACCAAACCGGCAGCGATAGCATCCTGGGCAACGCCAACGACCGCGAGGGCGCCAACACGGCTGCCGAAGTGCAAGCCATCGTGGACGCGTACAACGTCATCCTGGCCGAAGCCAACGACACAGCGGCCACCCCAGGTAACGGCACCGCCGACAGCACCAGTGCTGACCCCACGGCGGCGCAATACGCCGCCATCGGTGCGGTGTTGGGCGCCAGCGCCACCGACACTGAAAACCTGAGCCTGCTGGGCGACATCGTGGGCGCGCAGCAAACCGCTGGCGTGGACACCGTGGCCGAGATCAACAACCTGGCGCGCATTGTCAATGCCATCCAGGCCGTGGCCGCAGGCGGCACACCGAGCCCTGCACTGACCGTGGCCGATCTGATCGCGATCGGCATCGACACCAGCAACGTGACGGCTGACACTTTGCCCGCCTTGATGGCGGCCATCGTGACCAAGGCCGACGGCGGCGGCGAGACCGACACCTTGGCCAAACTGCAAGCCATCGTGGACACCGCAGCCACCAACTACGCCACGGCCATCGACAAGATCGCCGACTACGCCGAGACCGGTGCCATTGCACCCACCATCCAGGATTACCTGGACGCGGGCGTGAGCGATGTGACCAGCGGTTTTGCAGGCGCCAACCTGGCCGCCATCAACGACGCCATCAACAACCAAGCCGGCAGCGACAGCATCCTGGGCAACGCCAACGACCGCGAAGGCGCCAACACGGCTGCCGAAGTGCAAGCCATCGTGGACGCGTACAAAGCCATCCTGGCCGAAGCCAACGACACGGCCAACAGCGCAGGCGACGGCACAGCCGACGCGACCCCGCTGGTCGACCCCACAGCAGCGCAATACGCCACCATCGGCGCGGACATTGGCGCAGCAGCGACAGACACTGAAACCCTGGCCTTGCTCAACGACATCGTGGGCGCACAGCAAACCGCTGGCGTGGACACCATTGCCGAGATCAACGACCTGGCACGCATCGCCAACGCGATCCAGACCATCGCTGCAGGCGGCACAGCCAGCCCGGCACTGACCCCCGCCGACCTGGCCAAGATCGGCCTGTCCGATGTGACAGACAACAACCTGGCCGCTGTGCTGGCCGCGATTGCAGCCAAGAACAACGACGGCAGCCAGACCGACAGCCTGGCTGAGTTGCAAGCCCTGGTGACCGGCCTGAACACTGCAGCCACCGACCTGGGTGCGTTCGCCGAGGCAAACACCACCGGTTTGGCCACCGCCACCGGCACCGTGCCGGTGCTGACCAGCTACACCGCAGCTGGCGTGACCGGCGTCACCGCCGACAACCTGGCGGCCATCAACGACGCCTTGGCCA
>CAKKRJ010000011.1 GCA_919902775.1 Burkholderiaceae bacterium | reverse complement strand
CCAAGGCCACCAAGGCGTACATGCTGCCCATGACCAGGCCGTTGATGACCTGCTGTATAAAAATCTCCACCACTGTCTCCTTCTGCAGCTGCGCTGCCACTTCGATTTTTTACTCTCAACTGCGGGTCAACCCGTCAGGCATTTTTCATGTGCTCTGTGATGCAGCAACCGTTTGCAAAGGTGGCGGACTGTAAGTGATAGATCCGCCATCTGTCTAATGCAAAAGGCGGATCGTCATATGTGCAGAACGCATAACCCTCAGAAACACCCACATCTCAGGTTCTTTGACATTTATGGATTTCGATAATGTCTCTCCACTCTGCCTGTGACCCGCGTCAGCAGTTCATAGGGAATCGTTTGGCTGAACCGTGCAACCTCTTCCACCCCGATCTGTGAGCCCCACAGTTCCACAGGATCACCGGCGACGGCATGCGGCAACTGCGTCAAGTCAACCGTCAGCATGTCCATGGAGACGCGACCCACCAGCTGCGTGCGCTGACCTGCAACAGCCACCGGCGTGCCATTGGCGGCGGCACGCGGGTAGCCATCGGCATAGCCCATGGCCACCACACCGATTCGGGTGACGCCTTGGGTGGTGTAGTGCGTGCCGTATCCAATCGCTTCGCCGGCAGGCACCTCGCGCACCGCGATGAGTTCCGAGACCAGCGTCATGGCGGGCTTGAGGGGTGCCGCAAAGGCCCGGCTTCCGCTGAGTGGCGAGATGCCGTACAAGGCCAGGCCAGGGCGCACCCATTCGCCTGCACGCGGCGACCACGCCATGAGACCCGCCGAATTCGCCATCGAGCGCGCGCCGGGAAGGTCCACGCAAAGGTTTTCAAAGTGCGCGCGCTGCTGCTGAGAAAACAGGCCATCGGTTTCATCCGCGCGTGCAAAGTGGCTCATCAAGACGATCTCGCCGACCTGCGGCGACTGCGCCAATGCGGCGTAGGCCGCGCGGTAGTCTTGCGGTGCAAAACCAAGGCGGTGCATGCCGCTGTCCATCTTCAGCCAGACCTTCAGCGGCTGCGCCATGCGAGCAGACAGAATCCAATCCACCTGCCTTTGGCAATGCACCACGACCCAGAGTTCATGCGCCGACACCAGCGCCAATTCTGTGGGGTCGAAGACCCCTTCCAACAGCAAGATCGGGTTCTTGACCCCCGACGCCCGCAGCGCCAGCGCCTCCTCGATGCAGGCCACAGCAAAACCATCGGCTTGATCGGCCAAGGCCAGCGCCACCCTGGCAGCACCATGGCCATAGGCATCCGCCTTGACGACAGCGAGCGCTTTGCAACCGGCGTTCAGCTGGCGAGCCCACTGGTAGTTTTCGCGCAGTGCCTGCAAGTCAATGTGCGCGCGTGCCGGGCGTGCCATGCTTACTTCCCGTAGCGGGCCATGGTCAGGCCCTGCATGTCGATCTGGGGTTTGTTGCCGGCCAGCAGATCGGCCATGACCCGTCCCGTCCCCGCAGCCATGGTCCAGCCCAAGGTGCCGTGCCCGGTGCTGAGGTGCAAATTGCGGTAGCGGGTCTCGCCCAAGATCGGCGTCCCGTCCGGTGTCATCGGGCGCAGTCCCGTCCAGAATTCGGCCTTGGCCACATCGCCGCCTTTGGGAAACAAATCGTTCACCACAAATTCAAGGGTCCGGCGTGGGCCAGCGTCAAGTGCCAGGTCATAACCCGAAAGTTGGGCCGTTCCACCGACGCGGATGCGGTCGCCCAGGCGGGTGACGGCCACCTTGTGGGTTTCGTCCATGATGGTCGATTCAGGCGCCATGCTGCTGTCCACAATGGGCACAGTGATCGAAAAGCCCTTGACCGGATAGACCGGAATATCCAGACCCAGGGGCTTGAGCATGTGGGTGGAGTAGCTGCCCAGCGCCAGCACGTATTCGTCGGCCGCATAGTGGCCGGTATCGGTTCTGACATCCACGATGCGGTCACCCTGGTAGCGAATTTCCTGGATGTCCTGATTGAACAGAAAGCGGGCACCGTGTTGCTTGGCCAGTTCGCACATGCCCTGGGTAAATTTGAAGCAGTCGCCGGTTTCATCGCCCGGCAGTCGGAGCGCACCGACAAATTTTTCTTTCACATGGGCCAGCGCCGGCTCGTAGTCGATATAGCCGTCCCGGTCCAGCACCTGAAAGGGCACGCCGTACTGCTTCAGGATGTCGACGTCCTTGCCCACACCGTCGAGCTGCTTCTGGGTGCGGAACAGTTGCAAGGTGCCCTGGGTGCGTTCGTCATAACGGATGCCGGTTTCGGCGCGCAGCTCCTGCATGCAGTCACGGCTGTATTCCGCCAAACGCACCATGCGGCTTTTGTTGACCTTGTAGCGCTCTTCCGTGCAGTTGCGCAGCATCTGCATGCCCCACTTCCACATGGCCGGGTCCAGCATCGGCTTGATGACCAGGGGGCTGTGCTGCATCAGCAGCCACTTGATGGCCTTGAGGGGCACGCCCGGGCCGGCCCACGGCGCCGAATAACCGGGCGACACTTCACCGGCATTGGCAAAGCTGGTCTCCAGGGCGGGGCCGGGCTGGCGCTCCAGCACGGTGACGTCGTGACCGGCTTTGGCCAGGTAGTAAGCGATGGTGGTTCCCACCACGCCGCTGCCAAGAATGAGTACAGACACGTGATTGCTCCTCGTTGTTCGGTTGCCGGCTCCTGCATTTCGCGTGCAGGACGGCGTTGGTGGAATGCATAGCAGGTTTGGTGCCAGATTTTTTTCTTAATCAAATCAATGACTTAGAAGCGGTCCAAAAATACCCGAAGGACCGCTTGTATTGATTTCGATCCACTTTGTGGTCGATGCAGATGGATTTCCCTCGGCTGCCTAGGCAAATCCAGCCATTTGATCCATGTATTGAATGCAATACACTGTACCGATTCAAATACACAAGAGGTCCTATGCGCATCAACGTCATCTTTGAAGATCGGATCGGCATCGCACAGGAAATACTGCAGTCCCTGTCGCGGCGTTCGTTCAATGTGACCGCCAGCGAAGTCGACCCGCCGCATATTTTTCTGGAAGTGCCTGAGTTGAGTGCCAGCGGCTTCAAACTGCTGACCGAAGAGCTGCATTCAGTGAAAGGCGTGCAGTCGGTTCAGGAGGTCAGCATCCTGCCCGGCGCGCAGCGCCGCCTCTACCTGGACGCCATCATGGCCTCGCAAGCCGATCCGCTTTTTGCCATTGACGCGAAAGGCGACGTGGCGATTGCCAACCAGGCGGCGATAGAGGCCAGTGGCATGGCGGCCAATCAACTGTTTGGCCAGCCGTTTCAAGAACGCATCGCCATGCCCGATTTCATGAAACTGCTGACCGACCACCACTTCCATTTGCCAATCATGGAAGTGGAATTCAACCAGGAACGCTATCTGCTGGAGGCGACCCAGCTGCGAGAAGGCAATGGACAGGTGGCCGGCGCGCTGGTCACACTGCATGCCTACAGCCGCATCGGCGAAAGACTGAACGCCTTGCAGCACTACGCGTCGGTCGGCTTTGAAACCATCATCGGCACATCGCCTGAAATTACGCAGTTGAAAGAACGCGCCGCCCGCATGGCCCTGGTGGAGGCCCCCTTGATGATCACCGGGGAAACCGGCACAGGCAAAGAACTGCTGGCCCATGCCTGCCATGACGTCAGCAGCCGAAAGCTGCAGCCGTTCTTTGCCTTGAACTGCGCGGCCTTACCGGAAAATTTGGCCGAGAGCGAGCTGTTCGGCTATTCACCGGGCGCGTTCACCGGCGCCTTGCGCGGTGGCAAGCCCGGTCTGCTGGAGCTGGCCGATGGTGGCACCGTCTTCCTGGATGAGGTGGGTGAAATGTCGCCGTACCTTCAGGCAAAAATGCTGCGCTTCCTGAACGATGGCTGCTTTCGCCGTGTCGGCAGTGAGCGTGAACTCAAAGTGGATGTGCGCATCATCTGCGCAACCCACCGGTCCCTCGAAGACATGACCGCGCAAGGCACGTTTCGGGAAGACCTGTTGTTTCGGCTGAATGTGCTGAACCTGCATGTCCCGCCACTGCGCCAACGGCAAAGCGATATTTTGTTGCTGACCGAGGCGATTTTAAAAAGTGCCTGCGAACAAGTGCGGCGGCCCCCCATGCGCCTGACGCCATCGGCTCAAAAGGCCTTGCTGAAGAACCCATGGACCGGCAATGTCAGGCAACTGAAGAACGTCATCTTTCGCGCCGTGACGCTGTGCAAAGGCCTGGTCATTGATGTGCACGACCTGGAGTTGGCACAAACCGAGAGCGGTGAGGCTGCGGCCTCCGAAGACCCGGTGGTCAGCCTCGATCAGGCGATGGCCGACTACGAGAAATCACTTTTGCAGCGCCTCTTTGAGGAATACCCCTCATCCCGAAAACTGGCCAAGCGACTCAACACATCCCATTCCGCCATTTCGGTGCGGCTGCGCAAATACGCCATCGGGTCATAACGCAGGTTCGTCAGCACGCTAACGGATATGTTCCGACCCCAGTTCCTTGGCGCGACTGCAGGCAGCGTGGATGGCTTCGACAAAACTCCCTTTCACCCCCGTATGCTCCAGCCAGGTCAGCGCGGCATGCGTGGTGCCTCCCTTGCTGGTCACTCGCTCGCGCAGCGTCCCCAGCTGCTCCAACGAATCCCGGGCCAACACACTGCTGCCGAGAAAAGTGCTCACAGCCAACTGGCGTCCCTGCTCAGGACTCAGCCCCAGTTCGGTGCCGGCTTGCTGCATCGCCTCCAGAAAGTAAAACACGTAAGCGGGGCCAGAGCCGGACAGTGCCGTCACAGCGTCGAGCAGGTCCTCGCGGTCAACCCACAAGTGGGTTCCCGTGGTCGCGATCACTGTCTCGGCCAGATAGCGATCACTTGGCGTTACAGCAGATACGGCAAACAAGCCTGCGATTCCCTGGCCCACCAATGCCGGCGTATTCGGCATGCAGCGCACGACGCGTGCACTGCCCATCGCGCAGGCAATGGCCTGCGTTCGAATGCCGGCCATCACCGACAGCTGTAACGCGTGCTCGGTATAAGGCCTGACAGACAGCGCTGCTTGGGCAAAGTCCTGTGGCTTGATGGCCCAGACGATCAGGTCGACGCCGCACAGGAATGCGTCCGGTTTGGCGTGCGCGACGATGCCGTGCGTGACTCGCAAAGCCTCGCGCGTGGCCTCGAATGGTTCAATCACATCAATGCGGCCAGCCGAAAGACCTTGGCGGCACAGACCGCCGATGACTGCACTTGCCATATTTCCACCACCGACGAAGGCAATGCGTGTATCAGGGGACAGGGAAAAAGGGTGGGTCATGCTGTTCGTCCGATGCCGTGCCTAAGCAGATCAAGGCGCCGTGGCAGCGTGAGGGATCCAGGATGCGCTGTGGCCCGGGGCCATGCAAGCGCAATGCAATTGGGCCATCGCCTTGACTGGCGTCACGGTCCAACAAACGCTGGCGCAGTTGCTCCTGAAATGAAGACTTGATTCGCGCTGACGCAGCACGAGGGGAAGAGGCTTCGAGGCCGACCAATTCGAACTGGGTGCTGCCCAGCGTGTAACCGCAATGGCGCAGTCCAACAGCGCTGGACCATGCGTTGAGTGGTATGCCTGGGCCCAACAGCGCAGCCCAGCGATGGCTGCTCATGGCCACATCCTGGGCGGCCACAGCCATCACCGCGATGCCCGTGGCACCGTTGGCATGCTGACGTGCACAGCCCGAGGGCACACGCAGTGAGCGCGGTGTGAGGTCGGCGCAAAGAAATGGCACGTCTGCGGTGTCGTGGCGGGCTGTTTCCCATTCAATGCGAGTGCCGTCGGGGCGGGTACGACCACCCGGCAATGGACCGCGAAGGCCACCCAGGCCGCGTGCTTGCGCCGCCGTCAACGCAGGGCCCACGGCGCTGGGCAGCAAGGCATGGTCAACCCATCCTTCGCCATGGGCTTGCAGGCTGCGCCACCAGCGCTCCTCGGGCGCCGGCGCGCTCCAGGCAATGAGCTCGAGATAGGCACCGTCTGCAAACACCACCAACGCGTTATGCGAGGTGCGCCCTGGGTGCCGCCCTCCGGGCGTGACGGAAAACCCCAGGTTACGAAAGTCTTCACTTGCCCGCGTGAGGTCGTGCACAGCCAGCACCACATGGTCAAGTTGGCGCAGCAGGCTGGCACCCGGCGGCGTGTGTTCAGCCGCGTTCATCACTCTTCAAGTTTGAGCCCGGTGTCCTTGACGAATTGCGACCAGCGCTCGTACTGCTGTTTGGCATAACGGTCCAGAGCTGGGCCGTCGCTGGCCACCACCTCAAAGCCGGCTGCCGTGAGTTTTTGCTTCACATCCGGGGTATTCAAGGCGCCCTGGAAGGCTTCGGTCAGCTTGCTGATGGTGGGTTGTGGCGTGGCGGCGGGCGCGAAGATGCCAATCCATGAATAGGCCTCGAAGCCAGGGAACCCCGATTCGGCCACCGTGGGCACATTGGGCAGCTCGGGCAGGCGCGTGGCGCCGGTCACCGCCAAGGGCTTTATTTTTCCGGCTTCAATCTGGCCGCGCAGCGCGGCATAGGACAGCAGGGTCAGGCTTGCCTGTTCGCCGAGGACGGCCTGCACAGCCGGACCACCGCCGGCGTAGGGCACGTGCAGGGTGACTATTTTGGCCTGGCGCTTCAAGTCTTCCATCACCAGGTGGTTCATCGAGCCGGCACCGGTTGATGCGTAGCTAAAGCGGCTAGGCTGTTTGCGAGCGGCTTCGACAAACTCGCGCAGATTGGATGCGGGCACGCTGGCTCCGGCGGCAATCACCAGCGGAAAGCGCACCGTCAGCGACACACCAGCGAAGTCCTTGAAGGTGTCGTAAGGCAGCTTCGACTTGACGATGGGGTTGATCGCGTGCGTATCAAAAGACACCAGCAGCGTATTGCCATCTGGCGCGCTGCGGGCCACGGCCTGGGTGCCTATCTGGCTGGCGGCACCGGGTTTGTTCTCCACGATGACCGAGCGCTTGGTCAGCTCACCCAAGCGGGGCTGAATGGTGCGCGCTGTGATGTCGGTGCTGCCGCCGGGTGGGAAAGTGACCACCAGACGGATGGGTTGGGTGTCCTGTGCGTACAGCGCTGCTGGCATGCCGAGCAAAGTGATGACACCGGCACAGGCGGCGGCGTGCAGAAGCTGACGGCGGGAAGTTGCGAAGATTTGCATACAAAGATCTCCTGAGAGGTGGGTTGGATGAAACGTTGACTGTTGGGCGTCCGAACGGACTAGAGGGCAGAAATTTTTTACGCGCAAATTAGAATTCTTGCCAGTATACTTAATGCACTGCGCAGATGCAATCACATCCAAGCCCGCTTGGCCGGCACGATCCGAATGAGGGGTCGGCCTGCACAACAAGCTGCAGACTGCGCAGATTTCAAACTTGCAACCCCCACATGGAGCAACACAGTGAGCACAACCATGAACGGCGCACGGGCCATACTGGCCATGCTGGAGCTGCACGGCGTCAGGCACGTCTTTGGCCTGCCCGGTGAAACGACGATTGGCTGGTACAAGGAATGGAACAAAGGCTCGAGCATCCAATACGTGCTGACGCGCGACGAGCGCACCGCATCGTTTGCCGCCGAGGCCTATGCCAAAGTCACAGGGCGGCCCTGCGTGCTGGAGGCACCCAGCCCCGGCGTCACCCATTGCACACCCGGCATCGCAGAGGCTTACTTGAGCTCTGTGCCGGTGATCTATTTCAGCTCTGACATCCCCGTCAACCAAGACAAAAAACACGGCTTGACGGGCATCGACCAGACCGCCTTGTACGCCAGCATCTGCAAGGAGTCGTTCTACCTGACCAACGTCAAGGACATCCCCTTCATGCTGCGGCGTGCCTTTCGCGTCGCCACCTCGGGTCGACCAGCGCCCGTGCACATCCGGGTGCCCATCAACATCTTCCACGAAGAGGCAGAACTGACCGACCTCTACGCCGAGCCGCAATACCAGCAATACCCCGCGCACCGACCGGTGGCCGACCACGCGAAAATCCGCGAAGCCATCCAGGCCTTGCTCGACGCCAAAAAACCATTGATCGTGTGCGGCCAGGGCGCCTTGATTTCTCAAGCCTCTGAAGTCATTCTGGCATTGGCCGAGCGATTGCAGATTCCGGTGGCCACCACCACGCCGGGCAAAGGCACGGTCCCCGAGACACACCCTCTGGCGCTGCGTGTGATTGGCGCGCGCGGCGGTATGGAGTATTCCAACCGCTACGCGCTCGAAGCCGACACAGTGTTTTTCATTGGCAGCAACACCGACTCCAGTTCCACCAACCACTGGAAACTTTACGGCGACCCCAACAGCAAAACGTTTTTGCATCTGGACATCGCCGAAGCCCATGTAGGCAACAACTTTCCGGTGAAAGTGGGCATGGTGGGCGATGCCCGGGCCAGTTTGAGCTACATGTTGGAGCTGATCGAGGCCGAGCACGGCCAAGTGCAGCGCCAGCCATTGGACCTCACAGACATCAAACAGGCCGCGCTGGACGCGGTGTTCAACTCAGCAATCCCCATGCCGCCCGGGACCATCTCCCCAGTGAAACTGTCGCAGGTCCTGGATGCCCTCTTGCCGCCCCATGCGATCGTGACTGCGGAGCCCGGCGTCAGCGCCATTTACCCATCGGCTCTGCTGTCAGTGCGTGAAGCCGGCCGCCGTTACCTCACCAATTATTCGATGGGTGCCTTGGGCTACGCGGTCCCTGCGGGCATTGGCGCGGCTTATGCCAACGACGGTCCGGTGATCTCCTTCACCGGCGACGGCTCTCTGGCCTTTGTCCTGGGCGATTTCGAAACCATCAAGCGCAGCGGGAAAAACATCACAGTCATCTTGACGCGCAACGACACCTACGGCTGGATCCGCGGCGAGGCCATCTTGCTCGATGGTGTGGACGCTCCCTGGGCCACCGACTTTGGGGCGGTAGACTATGTCAAAGTGGCCGAAGCCTTTGGCTTCCAGACAGCACGCATCACCTCAGACGATCAGATCGAGGCCGTGTTGCGCGATGCCATCGAACACGAGGGGGCCAGCTTCATCGAAGTAAATGTGCCGTCGCAGGATCAGGTTGTGCCTTTCGTTCCGCCATGGGTGGAAGCTGCGAAAGCCAAGAACCTCCCGCACTTCAAGTGAAGGGGTTCTCCAATCGGTCATCGGTGGATCCCGGATGGGGGGGGGTGAAACCCTAAAAAGGGATTGAGGCTACATAGGCATATGGCTTGCCAGGCATGGTGGACCACGGCAGCTTCGTTCAAACTGCCAAAACGTGTCGCCCTGCATTGCCTGGCGCAATGCAGGGCGCGCGACGTTTCCACATGCCTCGGTATACTCAAAAAAATCTATGCAAGCTCGATCCAAACCATTGCTCCCGTCGCGGGCCAACGCCATCCCCGAAGTGGCCGCAGAAGCGATCTCGACAGCACGCAAAGAGCGCGGTTCGGACGTTCTCAATCGCCTGCGTGAAATGGCCATCTCCTACGAGTTGAAGCCTGGAGAACGCTTGTCTGAAATTGAATTGGCCAAGCGCCTGGGTGTCAGCCGTACACCGGTGCGAGAAGCGCTGACCCGCTTGGTGACCGATGGCTTTTTGGAACCTGCCAGCCGCGGCTTTGTGCGTCGCTCCTTGGACGTGCAAGAGACGCTGGATTTGTACGAAGCCCGCCTGACCATAGAGCGCGAATGCCTGCGCCTGGCATTTGAGCGGGCGACACCCGAACAAATTACCGAAGCACGCGCCTTTCTGCGCAGCAGTCAGGCCGTACCCGCGAACGCACCGGTGCGCGAGTTGGTTGAACTGGACGAAGCCTTCCATCTGCGCATTGCCGCGATGGCGGCTAACACAGAGCTGAAGCGTCTGCTGGAAAATATCAATCAACGCATTCGCTTTGTGCGCTGGGTGTCCATGGAGAGCGTGGGGCGCGAGTCCACTCAGGATCAGCACCAGCAATTGATCGACGCATTGGCGGACGGACGCGTTGAGCAAGCCCAACGCTGCCTGAGCGATCACATCACCATGCGGCGCGAACAAGTAGTCGAGGCCATCAAACGCGGCCTAGCCAGAATCTACCTGCCGGACGTTTCAACGATTACGGAACGTCATTGAAGTTGACATCCCTGCGAATTGCCCGAGTAAGTGATGTACGGCAGCCCCTCCTATTCAAGAGCCGTTTTGAATCTATTTTGAATCAAAGGACGGATTCAACCAGCTTGTGGAGATCTGTCCTCCTGTCAATGCGCCAGCCCAGTCCTATATCCAGAGCAGCAAGCTCAGGTAATCGACCAAACGGTGCGTCACGATCCAGACCAAGGGGCGCAGGCCCACGTCGATCTTGACCACGCCGCTCATGCCTGGGCGCCACCATTCGGGCAGGGTTTCTTGCAGTTCGATGCGCACCGGGAAGGTGTTGGCGCCGTCCTTGACACTGGCGGCGGGCACGATGCGGGTGGTGCGCATGCGGTAGGTCTTGCCGGTGTCGGCCAGCAGCGTCAGGCGCGTGCTGGCGCCAATGGCCACGCGGCCGATGTCGCGCTCGTCCACAGCGGCCTCGACATACAAGCCTTGCACGGCAGCCACCTTGACCACCGTGTCGCCACGGCGCACGGCGCCGCCCAGGTTTTTCCCCGGTTCGCCCTCGATCACGATGCCCGCAATCGGCGACTTGGCCTTGGCCGTCTCCAGCCGAAAGTCCACCAGCTTGAGCCGCGCCGCGGCCTGCGCCGCCTGGGCTTCGGCGATCTGCATTTCCGGCAACTGGTTGCTGGCGCGCCGTTTTTCCGCTTCGCGTGCGTATTGCGCCAGATCGGCCAGCACGCTGGCGCGCTCCAGCGCCAGTTCGCGCGTGGCCATTTCAAACAGCACATCGCCGCTGTTGACGGTCGCGCCCAGGCTGGCCTGGCCTTTTTCCAGGTAGCCGTCGAAAGGCGCGCCCACATAGGCCATGGCATCGGTCTTGATGATGGCCCCGGCATTGACCCAATAGGGCAAGGGCATGAGCAGCACCGCAGCGGTGCCAATCGCCAAGGTTTGCGCCAAGCGCCGGCCGTCGCGCGTGAGCGCCTTGAAGCGCTCGGGCACGCTGCGCCACACATGGGCCCACAGCCGCTTGGGCAGGGCCTGCGAATCGGCATGCAACAAGGTCAGCGCCGGCAGCGCGACTTCGCACATCAGGCGCAGCGCCCACTGCTCGGCCGCTGTGAACGGCATGCGCCGGCGCGCCAGCGTCACCGCGCCGCGCTGGGCCTCGCCAACGCGCAAGGGCAAGGTCAGCAAGTGCCCGGGCAGCTGCAAATCGGCGTACTGCTGGTGGGCGCGCGCAATCACCTGGGCGCTGGCCGGCCAGGCGATCTCGCAACCCTGGTCCAGCGCCTCTTGCCCAGCCTCTTCGAGCAGCTGCGACACCTCGGTGCGGCGCTCGACCTTGTCGGCATGGCTGAGGGCGCGCAAGACCAGGCCGGTGCGCTCGCGCCAGCAGATCGCCACCGACTCGCAGGCAAAGCGCTCGGCCAAGTCATTCACGAACACCAGGGCGGCGCGCTCGAAGCTGTCGCTCTCCATGATGCGGCCCAGCAACTCGATCGCCTGCACCAGGCGGGCGTTGTCGCGTTCATCGGTGTGCTGGCGCCGCTGGTGTTCGTAAAGGCGCGGCAGGCACTGGAACGGCGCCAACTGAAAGCGCAAGGCGTCATCGCCACCCGCGTCCGCGCCCGGCACATGTACCACCAGCACCAACTCGTGCTGGCCGGCTTCGACGCTCAGCGCCAACACCCCCACCCGCCAGGCGCCGTTGGCCGCCGGGCCCACGCCCACGCCGGCCGCACGCGCCGCCGCCAGCACGCCAGCTGCGACCGAATCGAACAGGGCCGGCAACTTCTCGCGCGCCAGCTCGGGCCAGCTGGCCATGGCCGACCAGGCCTCCTGGCCCTGCTCGTCGCGCTGGCGCAAATACACCACGCCCAGTTCGCCTGCCGCAGCTTGCGTGGCCTGGTGCGCCAGCTGCGCCCAAAATGCCTGCGGTGCGCCCTGGAACTCGGCCAGTTCCTGCCAGCCGCGCCGTGCGCCTTGCGCCGGGTTATGCGTTTGCTCGCTCAAAAGCCGCTCCTGTCGAGTTCAATGTCTTGCTTAAGAATGTTTTGCCGCTGGCCAAAGGCCTGCCGCTCGGCACGCCATTGCGCCAAGCGCAGCGCCGCAGCAGCCAACTGCGGCGCCCAGGCCGGGCGCCGCTGGTGCAGCCAGGCCCAAGCGCGCGCGAGCGGGGCCGGCACAAAGCGGCGCAACAATTCGTCGTCCAAGGCGATGAAGCGCTGCACCGAGCCCGGGTCGCTCTGGCGCGCACAGCGGCCAATCAGCTGACGGTCGATGCGCGCGTAGTCGTTGGACTCGCCAATGATCACATGCAGGCCGCCGCGCTCACGAACACCCGCGTCCAGCGCGATGTCGGTCCCGCGTCCAGCCATGTTGGTGGCGATGGTCAGGGCCCCGGGCTGTCCGGCCTGGGCCACGATGCTCGCCTCTTGGCGGTGGTTGACGGCGTGCAAAACCTGCACGCTCAGCTCGGGGTGCAGGGCCTGCAGCCGCGCGTGCAAGGCTTCGCTCGATTTCACGCTGCGCATGCCAATCAGCACCGCCCGCCCCTGCCCCACCAGCGCCTTGGCGCTGGCGGCAATGGCGTCGAATTTTTCTTGCTGGTCGCGGCAGATGCACCACGCGCCCATGGCGCGCTGCACCGGGCGGTGCGTGGGGATGCGCAGCGTCGACAGGCGGTAGACCTGGGCGAATTCGCGCGCTGCCTCTTCGGCCGTGCCGGTCATGCCGCCCAGGCGGGCAAAGCGGCGGAAAAAGCGCTGAAAGCTCAAACGCGCCGAGACCTCGGACGGCGGCGAAATCGGCAGCCCCTGGCTCGCCTCCAAAATTTGCTGCATGCCCAGCGACAAGGTCCGTTGGTTGGCCAGGCGCCCGGTCAGCTCGTCGACCAGCACAATCTTTTCTTCCTCGACCACATAGTGCTGGTCGCGCACCAGCAACTCGGTCGCATACAGCGCCATTTCCACCAGCTCGCGGGCACGTTCGCGGTGCCGCCAAAAAGGCGCCATGGCGCTGGCCAGCTGATCAAGGTGCTCCTTGCCGGTCTGGGTCAACTCGACATGGCGCAAGGCCGGCTCGATTTTGTAGTCGCTGCCCGATGTCAACTGCCGAGCCAGGCGCACGGCGTCGTGGGCCGCCTGCTCCAGCAAATCGTCCGGGCGCTGGCTCGAAATGATCAAGGGCGTCACCGCCTCGTCGATCAGCACGCTGTCGGCCTCGTCAACGATCACCTGGAACAGGCCGCGCAAAACCACCCCTTGACCCACGCCCGCGCCGCCAACACGGCCACCGGCGCGCGCGGCAGACAAGGCGTAGCGGCTGGCCGAGGGGTTTTTGCCCAGGGCCAGACCGTCGCGCAAGTAGTCGCCCAGCAACTCCTTGGCGGTGCAATACACAATGTCGTGGCCATACGCGGCGGCGCGCGCAGGCGGCGCCGTATCGCCATCGACGCTGGCGGCTGAGACCTGGCAAAAGGCGAACAGCGCCTGGCCAATCTCGGCGTCGCGCCGGGCCAGGTAATCGTTGGCGGTCACCACATGGCAAGGCAGGCCGCGCCAGGCGGCCACCACCGCGGCCATGGCCGCCGTCAGGGTTTTGCCCTCGCCGGTGGCCATTTCCGCCATGCGCCCTTCCAGCAAAGTCAGTGCGCCCATCAGCTGCTCGACGTGCGGTGCAAAGCCATGCACCCGCTGCACCGCCAGCGCCACACCGCCCAGCGCGGCCTCCAGCGCCTCCGTGGCAGCCGCTTGCTGGCCGGCACCGGCCAGCCGGCAGTTGGCCGCCAGCTCGCGCAGGTGCGCGCGCAAGTCGTCGTCAGAGCCCTCTTGCCAGCGCGCAGTCTCTTGCTGGATGGCCTGGGCGCGCTGGCGCAGCTTTTGCACCGGTTGGCGCAGCCGTCGCCACAGGGCAAAAATCCGATGCCCCTGGCGGTCGAGCCAGGGCACGTTGTGCTCGGGGCGGTGGATGGCCAGCGCGGCCAGCATCCTGGCCGGTGGTGGCGAGGTGCCCGCGCCCGAGACCGCAGCCTCGGCCGGGTCGGGCGCCCACAGCGGAGGCACGGCGCCGTCGTGCTGGTCGCTGTGCTCGCTGGGCCCGTGCCTGCGGGCGAAATGGTGCAGGGCGGGCGTGCTCATAAGGTGTAGCGCCGTTGGAAAAATTGCGACACCCCACGCCAGGCCTGCAGCGCCAAGGGCTGCGGTGCCAGGCGGATTTTGATCCAGCCAGCCTTGCCGTGGCGCACCACGTCGTCGCTCGTGCGCGCGGGGTCTGGCAGCAGTTCGGCGCGCAGCAAAAAGAAGGGCTCGGCCGCCTGTTTGCCGCTCGGATCTGCCGCCTTGACCGCGGTTTCCCGGCCGGCCACCGGCCCCAGCGCGGCCGACGGCAGCGTGCTTTGCGAATGCGGGATCAGGCGAATCGAGCGCAGCGCGTGGGTCTGCCCGCGCTCGCCTTCCATGCGCACGCGGCTGCCCTCTTCGCGCAGGTCGAACAGGGCGGTCGCCGCATCCTGGCGGATGACCCCCAGAAACACATGGCTGCGGTCATCCACCACCCGCCCCAGTTCGGCGCCACGCCCCAGCCAGCCCTGACGGCGCAGCCGGGTTTCGCCATCGACCCAGCGCCCGGCGTGCGGCGCGCGCACCTGCAGCGCCTCGCGCTGGCGCTGCAGCGAGCGCTGCGCCGCCTCGATGGATTTGAGCCGTTCGGCGATCGGCGCCAGGTCGACGCTGCCCTCGGTCAGGGCCTTGGCCTGCTGCGTGGCCGCTTGCAGATGCTGCGCGGCCAAGCCTTCGAGTTCGGCATCCAGCTCCGGGTTGCGCAGCTCGACCACCAGCGCACCCGGCTCCAGCCACTGGCCGTGGCGCGCGTGCACGGTCTCGACGATGCCGCCGCTTTCGGTGTGCAGCGGCGTGTTCGCTGCGGCCTCCAGCACGCCCTCCAACACCCGGCTGTCGGGCAGCGGCACGGCCAGCACCACCAGCAAAAACACCGCCGCGCCCGCCCCCAGACGGCGCAAAAAGCGCTGCTGCTGGAAGCGAAACAGCGGCTGGCGCAGCGGCTCCAGCAGGCGCAGCGTGGGCAGCACAAACGAGGTCAGCGCCAAGGCCAGTGCCACCACCAGACCAATGCCGAAATACTGGTCAGCCACAAACAACACGATGCCGACCATGACAAACAGCCGGTACACATTCGAGGCCACGAAGAAGCTGATCAGCGCATGGCGTTCAGCGCCATCACCGGCTTCCTCATCCGGTACGGCCAAGACCTTTTCGCGCCACCAGCCATTGAAGGCCTTTTTGGCCTGCTCGTGCAGATTGGGCATCTGCACCAGATCGGAGAGGATGTAGTAGCCGTCAAAACGCATGAGCGGGTTGATGTTGAACAGCAGCGTGTAAATCGCCGTGGAAAACATCAGGTTGTAGGCCAGCTCGTTGGCGGTGCCCGGCGGCGTGTAGGCCCAAACGATGGTGGCCAGGGCCCCCACCAGCAAATCGACCAGCATGCCAGCGCCGTCCACCAGCGCGCGCTGGTACTTGTCGCGAAAGCCCCAGCTCGACGACAGGTCCACATAGGGCAGCGGCGTCAGCAAGAGCAGCATCACCCCCATGGTGCGCACCTCGCCGCCAAAGCGTTTGCACACCGCCGCGTGTGCCATCTCGTGCAGAAAATGCGAGACGAACACCGCCAGATACAGCAAGAGCAGGTTGTGCGGCTGCAGGATGTGGCTGGCCTGATCCCAGGCGCGGCTGCCGGCCAGAACAAATTCAAACACCCCCCACGCGACCAGGGCCAGCGCCAGCCAGCGCGCCAGCGGCGCCGTGGCCAGCGCGATCCAGTGGCGGTGCCGGCTCAGCCAGGGGTCCGGGTCCCACACCGGGATGCGCATGAAGAGCATCTCGGAGAGCTTGGCCAAGACATTTTTCTTTTTCTTGCGCGAGAAACGCTCCAGGATTTTGTCTTCGTCAACGCCCCCTTCGACGTGGATCAGGTTGGCCTTGTACAAGTCCACCACCAGGTCGAACACCTCTTCCTGGCCCGGCGTTTGCTCGGGTGCCTGCTCGACGGCGGCGCGCCAAATGTCATTCAGCGTGGCCTCGACCGTCAGGCGCGACAAAAAAGCCCAGGTGGTCGGGCTGACCCGGAAATAAGCCCCGTGCGCGCGCTCACCCAGCACATACCAGGGCTCGCCCCGGTAGTGGTGCAGGCGCACCGACACCCCCGGGCGCAAACCCAGGCGCAACTCGGCGATGCGGTACCAGTGATCGGAAAAAGTGCGGCGCATGGTCTAACTAGAAGGTGCATTCGCGCGCAGGGGCGCGCTCCCACAAAGTTCGTTCGCGCACCCACAGGGCTTCCTTCGGCACCCTCAGTCGCCCAGATTCAGGCTGGCGGGCACGCCCGGACGCACCTGGGCACCGGGCTTGATCAATTCAATCTTGATTTCACGCAGGCCACTGGCCGGGTCAATCACTGGGGACACAAAAATCACCCGCCCCTGGACCGGGGTACCCCCGTGGCCAACGATCAGCCCCAGCTTGTCACCCATGTGCAGGTGCTCGCTGCGCGCAGAAGGCACGTTCGCCACAAAAAGGATTTTGCTCATGTCGCACAGCTTGATCAGCGCCTCGTTGGCCTGCACGCTCTCGCCCACCTGCCGGATGAGCTTGGTGACGATGCCCCGCGTGGGCGCCCGCAGGCTGCGCCGCTCCAGATTTTCCTTGGCCGTGAGGTAGTCCAGGCGTTCCATTTCCTTGACGGTCTTGAGGCGTTCGAGCTCAGACACGGTGGTGGCAAAAGCCAGTTCCCGGTTCTCCAGTTCTTCGCGGCTGATGCCCTTGGTCGAGGCGTAGATGCGCCGCGCCGCCACGACCTGCATTTCTGCCGTCTCTTTGCGCGCCTGGGCGGTGACCACCTCGGCCTGGCCCTGCCATTGCACCCGGCGGCGCTCCACATCGAGATCCTCGGCCGCCCGGTCCAAATGCAGCATCGGCTGCCCGACACCCACCACCGAGCCCTCTTGCACCAGCATGCGCGCAATGCGTCCGGTGGTGGGCAGCGCCAGGCTCAGGTCGGCAGCGCAACGGGTGGTGCCCTTGATGGGTTCGTTTTCCCCGGCGGCTTGTGCTGGCAGGCACAGCGCAGCCAGCCCCAGCCAGGCCATCTGCAGCAGGTTTTGTTTCACGTTCACTTTCATTCGACTCCCAATCGGGCCAACAATTGCCCGTCGACCTGTGCTGATAAATAATGGATTCGGTTCGCGAAGGCGGTGGCATCGGCCAAGGCTTCTTCAGCCATATAAAGCTCAAGCTGCCTCTTGCGCACATCCAGCATGGAGCGTCTGCCTTCGTCCACCAGCTTCCGTTCGACAGTGGCCAGCTGGCGCTGTGCTGCAACGATTTCTCGCTGCCGCAGCATTTGCTCCTCGGCCTTGTCGATCAGCGTACCGGCGGCACGCACCTCATGGTCGATGCGCTGGCGCAAGGCCTCCTGCGCCAATTCAGCCTGCTGCTTCCGATAGGCCGCCGTCTGCAACTCACTGCGCTTGCGTTCGTCTCCGAAAATACCAATACGGTACATGATGCCGACCTGCCAGCTGTTGTAAGGCACTGCGGTCTGAAAATAATCTCTCACCGGGCGACTGCTGCCGTCGAGGCTCTCTTTGCCCACGCGAAAGGTGAAATTGAGTTCAGGCAACAACTGCTCCTTCGCCGTATCGACCTTGTGCTTTTCGCGGTCGATGCGAATGTCCAAGACCCGGGCATCGGGGCGCCGCGCCATGATCTCGGCCAAGGGATCGGGGTCGGCATGGGCCGTGGTGGCGGCCTGCTTTGCAGTCGGTGTGCCTGCCACCGTCCCGACATAGTCGAGCCGCGTTTGCGGCAGCAGACGGCCTTGTGCAACGGCACCGCCATCACCTGCGGTCACGAAGGCCTGCAGCGCATTGGTCTGCTCTTCCCGGTCCTGCTGGGCCTGTGCCAGCTGGGCCTTGCGCAAAGCCAGCGAGGCACGCGCCTCGGCCAAATCGCTGGCAGAACGCAAACCGCCCTGGTGCTGCTGCGCCATTTCCTGCTCGATGTCCACCGCTGTGGCCAAGGCCAGCGTGCGGTACTTCACCCTCGCCTCTGCACGCTGCACCATCAGGTAAGCGGTCAGCCCATCCATCACGCGCTGCGTCAACACTTGCCGCACAGTTTCGCGTGCGACGCGTTTCTCGGTTTCAGCCAAGACGATCCCGGCCTTGGTCGCCTCAGGGCCGGCACCACGCATCAAGGGCTGGGTCAACTTCACACCGAGGTAGCCCTTGAACTCGGGAATGGTCGCAGCAGGCAAACGCGTCGGCTGAATCGAATCTCGGAGTTCACTGATGTTGTACGACAGTTCGAGATCCGTGCCGATCGGCGACTTCAGGATCAGGCCTGTTTTGATGCGGTTTTCACGTGACCAGAACACATCCCCCGGCAGCACACCGCGGCGCTGCGCATCCTGCGCCGAGTTGAGCAAGGTCATTCCTTCACGCTCGCCAGACATGAAAAACAAGGGCTCGAAAATCGACTCGGCACCACGAATCCCCTCATCGGAGATGTTTTCTTCGAGCCGCTGAGCGCGCACCATCTCATCCGATGAGGCGATCATCGCGGCAAATTCCTTCAAGCCGATTCGACCACTCTCGCCCTTGGGAAAGGTCAAGGTGAGCCGGGTTGTCGCAGGCGCAAGGCGCGGCTCGCTCGGCCCGAGCTCGGGCTCGGCCCGCCCCGGGGCAGCGATGGCGAACCCGGCCAGACAACACGAGACAAGACGTATTTTGGACATGCTGGCTCCTTGGCTCAGGCGATTTTGCCGATTTTCCCCTCGTACTCCTGCAGCACGCGCTGCAGAGTTTCCACAAAATTCTTCGCCACCGAAGGCGTCATGATGATGCGCGAGGACAACTGGATCGTGATTTCATCGCCCACAGCACCCCAGGTCTGGTTGGTGCCAAACAGCAATGTCACCTCGTCCTTGCTCATGCCAACATTGGCCACATTGGCGTAGTGCGAAGTCATCTGGCGGTCGTCAAAGCGCACGCGCACATTGCGTGCGTTGGCGTCATCGCCCGCTTGCACCTCGGCAGCCGGTGCTGCTGCAGACGCTGCGTTGTTGTCGGTGTCGCTGGCTTGTTTCTTTTGGTTCATATTTTCCTCATGGAGAAGTTAGGGTTAAAAATGGAAAGTGTGACAGGGGTGTGAATGCGCTTTTCTAGGGCACCAGGCTGGTCTCGCTCGGCAGGGTGGGTGCCTTGGGCGAAGCCGAGGCAGGTCCCACCGGCACATCCATGACGGGCAGGTCCATGCCCGAGAGGATGCCACGGTCTATGCCGTCGTCGGCGAGTTGAAGGACCTGGCGCAAGGACGCCCGCACCGCAGGGCTCAAGATATCCTGCGTCGCAGTGGGCGACTCGACATCCACCAGCGGGCTGGCCTGGGCTTTGTCAGCGGGATTTTGCGTTTGCGGCGCGCGCGCGCCTTCTGGCGCAGACACCGGCTCTGCATCGGCAGGCAAGGCCGACGGCAGCCGTGGCGTCACCGACAAAGACAGGGGCAAAGCGCCCAGCGAAGTCAGCAGCGGCGTGGACAAGGGGTCGGCCAGCGGTGCTGCACTCAGCCCACCCGCCGGGGTGCCATCGGCCAAGGCCTGGCCCAGCAACGCGGCGGGCGCCAGCAAGTTGACAGAGGCCCGCAGATCGAGCAAATCAAGAATACCCATTGCGCCAGCAGTGGAGAACGGCGAACCGCCCAAAACCGCATTCACGCGGATCGGCTGAACGAGGTCGCTGGCAAAAGTACGGCCATCCTGCGCCCCATCGTGCGCAAAGGCATCGCCCATCACATCGCCGCTGGCGCTCGGGATGAACGGGGCCCGGAACAGATCGGCCAAATTCTGATTGGAGGGCTTGACGATGATCGACGAGGTCGAGGTCGGCGTGTGGTTGCCAATCTGCGACGCCAGGTCGGCCGGCGACTGGTTGCCCAAGAGGTAAATCTTCTGTCCTGTCAGATTCGACACCGAACCGGCAGGGGCCCCGGCGCTGCCGTAGTGGATGGCCGTTTGGTGGATGTTGCCCCCGGCAATCAGGACCACGTCGCCCGTGCCGGTGTTCACCACCGAGCGCTCACCCACCGTGACGGCCTGGCGGTTTTGCAGGTTGATGCCGACGCTGCCGGTGTTCAGCGCCTCGACCACATCGGCCTGGATGTTCAGGTTATCCACCCAAGGCAAACCGATGCCGGTCATGGCGCTGAAATAGACCGATGGCGCCAGCACCAGGTCCGTCTCGGCCAGCGTGTTGTCGAGCACGCTGCCGGCCAAAGACACCAGATTGACCTGCGCGCCCGCTTCGATCAGGTCGATGCGGACATCGCCCACCGTGCGGACATCGGCCAGCGTCCCCGCTGAGATGCGGGTTTGCGCATCGGCCATGACGAAATGGCCAGCGCGGCGCGTGTAGATCTGCACCGCATCCTCAGCGATGACCTCGCTGCGCTGGGTCAAGTCGATGTCGCCTTCACCGGTGCCGAGGGACACGTCACCCTGCGAGCGCAGCTCGGTATCGCCGACAAAGCGGGCGTTGCCGCGCTCCACATGCGCGCTCAGCAGTTCCCCCGCGCCGATCCGCGTGGTGCCGGCGGTCGAGAAATCACCCGTGCCGATCACCAAATTGAAAGTCGTCCCGGCCTGAACCGTGCTCAATCCGACCCAATTCACGTTGCCACTGCCAACGGTCAAGGTTTGATCGGTGCCAGCCTTCAAGGTGCTGTCGCCCGTTAAGCTGACGTTGCCGGTGCCGAGCGTGATCGCCAGATCATTGGCCGTGGCCGTCAGTGTCGTGGTGTCGGCGAAGCTCAGGTGGCCACTGCCAATCTGCAAAGCCAAATCGTTGCCACCCGTCAGCGCCGTCAGGCCGCTGAGCGCGATGTTGCCGGCATCGACCCGGATCGCCTGCACATCGGCAGCCTGGAAAGTGCTGGCGTTGCCCAGGCGCACATCGCCGCTGCTCAGGTGCAGGTCGATGTCGTCGCCCGCGCTCAAGTGGGTGCCACCGCTGGCGCTGAAATGACCGCCCACGATGTCCATGGCGATGTCGCGCGCAGCGCTCAAGGTCGTCGCCTGGCTGAAGGCCACGTCGCCGCGCTGGAGGCCGGCTTGCGTGTTCAGCCGGATGTCCTGGCCGGCGCTGAGGGTGCTTTCCTGGCTCAGGCTGAGCTGGCCGCCCACATCCATCACGACGTCGCGCGCCGCCAGCAAGTTGCTGCTGCCCTGGGCGCTGAAGTTGCCGCCGCGCACGCGCAGCTTGAGGTCGCTGACATCGGCTTGCAACCGGGTGTTCTCGCGCAAGCTCAGGCTGCCGCTCTGCACATCCAGCGTCACGGCGTCGCCGTTGATTTGGGTGTCGCCGCTGAGCGCCACCTGGCCTTGTACGGCCGTCAGCGTGGCCGCGCCGTCGCTGGCGCTGATGCGTGTGGTGCCGGTGCCGAGCAACTGGCCACTGTCGGTGCGCAGCGTCAGGCTGGTTTTGCCGCTCAGGGTGCTGCTGCCGCTCAGGCTCAAATCGCCCAGACCAGCGGACACCGACAGGTTGCCGCGCTGGGCCTGAAGCGTCGTGCTGCCCGACAAGGCCAGCCCCGTGCCCAGCGCCAGATCGGCATGACGACCGGCGCTCACCGTGCTGGTGCCGGCCATCTGGCCGCTGCCGCCGGCGCTCAGCAAAACGTCTTGCGTGGCGCTCAGGGTGCTGCCCAGAATCGCCGCGTAGCCACCACTGACCTGGAGCGCGATGTCTTCGCCGGCCTGCAGACGCACGCCCTGGCCCAGCGTCAGGCTGCCGCCCACGACCAGGCCCAGGTCGCCGCTGCCCGTGCTCACCACGGCTTGGCCCAAAAGCGTCAGGTCGCCAGCACTGCGCAGCGCCAGGCTGCTGCCCAGGCTGGAGCTGCCCAGGCTCAGGGCATCGCGGTCGAACAAGTTGGCGCTCGCTGCGTTCACTTTGAGCACGGCAAAATCGTTGCCGCTGTTGTCCAGCACGACGTTGCCGCCCGCGGTGATCAGCGTCAGCGCCGCCTCGCCATCGGCGCGCAGATAAGACGTGTCGGCCAGTTGGTCGATGTTGCCTGCTGTGGCGTTCAGGCTCAATGCGCCGCCCACATTGGTGTTGCCCAGCAGCAAGGCGTTGCTCACCCCGCTGCCGGCAGCGCTCAGTTGCAACTGATCGGCCACCGTCAGGCTGTCGACCTGCAAGCCACCGGCCTGCACCGTCACCGCCGCGTCGGCACCGCTGGCCGTGGCCGTGAGGCTGTCGATGCGGCCCATTTGGCCGCTTGCGCCGCTCAGATTCAGGTAGGCGCCGCCAGCGCTGGCCTCGACCGCCAACAAGCGGGTCGCGGCGATGTCGATGGCGCCGCCTTCAAAGCGCGAGCCGACCGAGGTCGCCTTCAAGCTGGCGATCTTGTAGGCATCGGCCACAACCAGGTTTTCTGTTTCCGCCACCGTGCCGTCAACCACCGCGCCCAGACCCGATTGCAGCGTCAGGTCGCCGCCCTGCACCAGCACCCGCGACAGGGTGATGTCGCGCAAGGCCGTGATGTCGGCCTTGCCGGCGGCAGTCACCACGATGCCGTCGCTCATGGCGATGGCGCCCAGATCGGCGTTGAGCTTCACATCGCGGGCCGACACATGGCCGCCCAGGGCCAGGTCGCCGGCGTCCAGGTCGAGCTCAAAATTGCCGCTCAGCGTGGCCCCAGCCAGGCTCAGGCCGCGCGTGGACTGCAGCCACACGCCATTGGCACCGCCGCCCAGCGACTGCAAACGGGCCACGGCGATGTCGATGTCGGCATCGGTATTGGTGTTGCCGTTGCTGAGGGTGGGCGCAGCGCCCATCTGGCGCGCTGCCAGTTCCACAGAAGCGCCCTCGCCTTCGGCCACGAGGTTGGCCAGCTCGGCCACGGTGTTGTCGATGATCTGGTCACCAGCGCTCAGTGCGATGCGGCCCGACTCGCTGACCAATTGCGACAAGAGGATGTCGTCGGTGGCCGACATGACGATGTCGCCACTGGCCGACAGGCGCACGCCATCGTCCATGACGATGCTGCCGCCCAGCGTCACCAGGTGGATGCGGCTCAGCGAGAGCGATTCGCTCACGCGCAGGTTGCCAGAAAGCACCACCACATCCAGGCTGCCGTTGGCGCTGACCGACGCGTCGCTGATCAGCGTCTCGCCGCCACTGGCAAAAGCCATGGTCTGCACCCAGGCGCCATCGGTGTTGGCGGTGCTGCGCAGGTCGGCGCTTCGCACATCAAAAGCATTGGTCGCGCTGCCGATGCGCTGGGCCGAGAGGTACAGCGCGCCGGCGCTTTCAACGTTGAAGCCGCCGGTGGCCATGGGCTCCAGGGCGCTGGCATCGCTCAACATACCGCCCGCTGTGAGGCGCGTCTCCGAGTCGGCGCCGCTGGTCAGCACGCGTGTGACGGCCATGTCGCCCGAGGCCGTCAGGCTGGCCCGGTTCACGGCCTGCACCACCGCGTCAGTGCCCATCAGCAGTTGCCCGGCCTCGGCCGTCAGCGTCACGCTGGCCCCGCTCATGGCGCCCGCCAGGTTCAGGTCACCCCGGCTGACGCTCAACACCAGTTCGCCGCTGGCGCTGGCGGCGCCAACCAACAGGCCGCGCGTTTGCGTGAGATAGACGTTGCCGGCGCTGGCCGAAGCATGGCTCAGGGTATCGGTATCGATGTCGATGTCGCCTTCATTGGCGCTGCCGATGCTGGCGGCCGACAGGCTGATGGTCTTACCGCTGGTCTCGGTCTTGAGCAAGGCGGTCTCGGTGCTGCTGAGGTCCAGAATCGCCCCACCCGCCGTCAGCGCGATGTGGCCACTGCGGCTGACCATGCCACTCAGGTGGATATCGCCCTGCGTCACCAGGTTCAGGTCGCCTTCGACAATCAAGCTGCCCGAGGCTTGGATCAGCCCGCCGCTGCTGGCCGTCAAGCTCAGGGCGTTGGCGTAGACACTGCCGGTCAGGCTCAGGTCGCCCGCCGTCTGGGTCAGGCTCACATTGCCGCTGGCGTCAAGTTGGCCCAGCGTCAGCGCGCGCGCCGAAGAAGCGTGGATGACGGTGGCGCTCAGCGTGCTGTCGGTGGCGGTCAGCGATGCGATGCGCGCCGCGTCGATGTCCAGGTCCTCGTTGGCCGCGCCGATGCGCCGCGCCTCGATGCTCAGGGCGCCGGTACCAAGAACAATGTTCGCCGTCGAATCGCCGCTGGCGTTGTCCAGCACATCGCCACCGGCGATCAGGGTCACGGCCCCGTCGGTCGAGGCCAAACGGGCCAAACTGATGTCGCCCGAGGCCGTGATCTGCGCCATGCCCGCCGCATTCAGGCTGGTGCCAGTGGTTTGCAACACCTGGCCGGCCGCAGCGGCCAGGCTCAGACTGCCGACGTTGATGCTGCCGTTCAGGTGGATGTCGCCCGTGCCGGCACGCAGATTGAGCACACCGCTCACGCTGGCGCTGTCCAAGGTGCTGGAAGTGCCCAGCGATTCGAGGAATACCGCGCCCAGCGTGGTGTTCACGCTGCTCATGCGGCCCACCGCCACGTCGATGTCGGCCACGCCCGTGGCGCCCGCGCTCTTGGCGCCGAGTGTCAACAAGCCGGCGCTGGTGATGTTGGCGCTTTCGGCCGTGCTCAGGTCGGTGATCGCGCCGCCGTTGGAGAACAGGCCGATGCTTTGCGCAGCGTCCGTGCCGCTGCCCGTGATGGCCGACAGGCCCAAACCGGCCTCGCCTTCGAGGCGGATGCTGCCGTTGGCGGCCAGCGATTTGCCGTCGCTCATGTCCAGGCGGCCAGCGCTAGCCTTGATCGCGGCACTGGCCGCGCTCACGTGGTCGGCCAGCTTGAGGTGGGCCGTTGTCGCGTCCAGCGTCAAGCCACCGCCGAGCGCCATCGCGCCGACTGTCACCGTACGCTGTGCGCCATTGCTGTCCAGGTCGGTCACCAGCGAAAGATGGGCCGCGCCACTGCCGCTCACATTGACCGATTGCAGCGCCGTCGTGTCGAGCTTCAAGGCGCTCTCGGCCGTGCCCAGGCTGCTGCCCGCAAGCACCAGCGTGCCAGCCACGATGTGGGCCCCCACCTGGCCCGCCACCCCGGTGATGGCGGCGGCGCTGATGCTGGCCGTGCCGGTCGCAGCGACCTGCGCCAGGGCCAGCGCTCCGGTTGAGCTGATGCTCAGGTTAGCGCCCGAGGCGATGCGCGAGCCCGCTTGCATGGCGATGCCAGCGCTGCCCAAATCGAGGCTCAGGTTGCCCGTTGTCTCCAACGTGCCGGAGAAGACGTTGCTGCCCCCGCCCAACACGATGGCGATGCCGCCCGGTGTGCTCAAGTTCTTGATCTGGCCGGCGGCGATGTCGATCGCACCGGCACTGTGGGTCGCATAAGGCGCGCTGCCCGCGTCGGCCCACAGCTGCAGCGCCAGGCTGCCGTTCGCTGCGCTGAGCGAGACCGCCCCGCTGGTGACGATGTTGCGTTCGGTACTGCCCAGGCCGTCCAGGATCGCACCGCCCGTGGTGCTGACGCTGACCTCGCCGGCGCTGGTGCGCAGTTTGCCCAACGTGATGTCGCCCACAGCGCGCACTGTGATGTAGCCAGCAGCCCCCGCGCCCGTCGCGGTGGCGCTGTGGCCGGCCATGTTGAGGAAGTTGGTCGAGGTCAGCTCGATGTGCTCACCGACCACATCGCCGGTCATGGTGAAGTTGCCTTCGGCCTTGAGCACGCCGGCCACATTCATCGTGCCCAGGTAGATCTGCGTGGTCGCCTTGACATCGACATTGCCGCTGGCCGTGGCGCTCAGGCTGAGCACATTGGCGTCGCGAATCAGCACGTCTTTGGCGCTGCCCACCGTCAGCGTGCCGACAAAGTCGTTGGCCGTGTCGGCCAACGTGACATCGCTGGCCGAACCCGCAGCGAGACTCACCGCGCCGCTGGCCAAGAGCGCCCCGCTCTGGCTGATCACGCCGCTGGTTTGCAGCGTCAGGCCGCGCAGATTGGCGCCGGCCAGATTCACCGCACTGGTGTCAGCGATGTTCGCATCGCGGCCGAACAACTGCAGCGAACGGGTTTCGTTGCCGCTGTTGCCCAGCACGATGTCGTAGCGGGTCGAACCGTCTGCCGAGGCCGCGCGCAAGTTGGCCGTGTGGCTGGCGCCATTGGCGCTCAGCGTGGCGTTTTCCGACTGACCACCATCGGTGCGGGCCTGGACAATCCGACCCGCCGTGGCGTTGACATCGAAATCACCGCCCACCTGCAAGGTGTAGAGCAGCACATCGCCGGCCGCGTCGAGTTCGGCGCGGGCCGTGACATCGCCGCCGATGGCCAGCGCATTGATGTCGTTGAACGTGGCGTTGCGTGCACTCGTCACGCTGACGCTGCCCACAAAGTCGTTGGCGTTGTCGAGCACGATGTCATGGGTCGTGCCCGCAGCCAACGTGGCCGTGCCGGCGACGCTCAGGGCGCCGCCATCGCTGATGCCAGCGGCGCTCAGGCCGAGGTTGCCAGAGAGCGCACCCGCCACGGCCAGCGCATTGATGTCGCTCAGCGTGGCATGGCGTGCGCTGGCGAAAGTCACCAGGCCGCCAAAGTCGTTGGCGTTGTCCAGCGTGGCGTCGCCCGTGCCCAGCGCCAGGCGCGTGGTGCCAGTGACCGTCAGCGCACCGTCGTCACTGAGGCCCGCGGCGCTCAGATCCAGGTCTTCGCCGACCGTGGTCGCACCCAAGGTCAGGGCGCCGCCTGCCACCAGGCTCAGGTCTTTGCCCACAACACCTTCCAGCGCCAGGCTGCCGCTGTCGCGCAGGCTCACGTTGTTGGCCAGTGCCAGCCCGCCTGCACCTGCGATGGTGACGCGGCCCACAAAGTCGTTGCCCGCATGGTCCAACACGATGTCTTTGAGCACCCCGGCGGTCAGGCGGGTCGTGCCGCCCACCGTCAGCGCGCCGCTGTCGCTCATGTCGCCACCGGCGGTGAGCAGCAGATCGCCGCCGATGCTGGCGCCCGACAGGGCCAGTGCGCCGGTGCTGCGCAGGTTGGCGTTGCCGCTGCCGCTGGTGGTCAGGCCCACTGCGCCGCTCAAGGTGTTGGCATTGCCCAGGGCGATGCTGGCGGCCGAGATCGACGACGTGCCGCTCACGCGCAGCACTTTGTCGCTGGCCTGCGTCAATGCGCCGCTGCCGCCAATCGTCAAATCGCCGCCGACACTGGTCTGGTCCAGTGCCACGCTGGTGCCGGCCAGGGTCATGTGGGTCGCCGCAGACAGCACGCCCAGGCTCAGCGCCCCGCCTGCCGTCAGCGACAAGGCGCCGGTTTGCGCCGCGCCGGTGAAACTCAGTGCGTTGGCGTCCACCAAGCTGATGGCCGTGGCGCCCTGCAGCGTGACCAGGCCGCCAAAGTCGTTGCCTGCAGCGTCCAGCGTCACGGCGTGGCCACCGGCGTCCAGGCTGGTGGTGCCAGCGACGCTGATCGCGCCGCTGTCGCCCACAGCACCCTGGGCCGTCAGCACCCAATTGCCGCTGATGCTGGAGGCACCGAAGCTGATGTCGTCCAGGTCGGCCAGCGTCACGTTGCGTCCGCTCACGCTCACGCTGCTGCCGAAATCGTTGCCGGCGTTGGTCAGGCTCACGTCGTAGCCGATCGCCGTGATGGTCGTCGCACCGCTCACCACCAGCGCGCCGCTGCTGCTCAGCGCGCCGCCGGTGTTCAGGTTCAGGCTGCTGGCGCTGATGCCGGCCAAGCTCAGTTCGTCTTGGTCGCGCAGCGTCACACTGCCGGCGCTGACGATCTCCAGCGTGGCGAAATCATTGAGGGCGTTGGTCGCCGTGATGTCAAAGCTGCCGCTGTCGAAACTGAGCGTGCCGCCCACCACCAAGGCACCGCTGCTGGTGAGCGCGCCGCCCGCCTTGACCGTCAGGTTGCCCGTGATGTCGATGTTGCCCAGCACCAGCGCATTGGCATCGCTCAGGACCACGTTGCGTGCATGGGCGATGTTCACCGCGCCGCCGAAATCGTTGGCCAGCGCATCCAGCACCACATCGCCGCCACCGGCATCCAAGGTCAGCACGCCGTCCACCAGCCAGGCCGTGCCCGCCACATTGCCGACCATGCCGAGCGTGTTCAGGTTGAGGTTGCCGCTGATGTCGAGTGCGCCCAGGCTCAGGGTGTTGGCATCCCGCAGCGTCACGTCTTTGGCGTTGGCGATACTGAGCGTGCCAACGAAATCGTTGCCGGCGTTGTCCAGCGTGAGGTTGTTGGCGCTGCCCACGGCAAAGCTGGCCGCGCCGCCAATGTGCAGCGCGCCGCTGTCGCTCAGCGCCCCGGCCGTTGTGACCGTCAGGTCGCCAGAGAGATTCGAGGCACCCAGATCGAGCGCATTGGCGTCGTTCAGCGACACGTCTTTCGCGCTGACGATGCTCACCGCGCCGCCGAAGTCGTTGGCGTTGTTGAGCACGATGTCGCCACTGCCCGCCACCAGGCGGGTGCTGCCGGTGACGGTGAGCGCGCCACTGTCGGTGATGCCGTTACTTGCCGTCAGGTCAACACTGCCCGCCGCTGTGGCGCCCAGGCTCAAGGCGGCCCCGGCGTCGAGCACCAGCGCCCCGGCAATGCTGCCCGAGAGCGTCAGGCCATTGCGGTCCTTCAGGCTTACGCTGGCAGCGGTGAGGGTCACCGCGCCAACGAAATCGTTGTTCGCCGAATCCAGCGTCACGCTCTGGCTCGTGGCCGACAAGGTGCTTGCGCCCTTGACCACCAGCACACCGCTGTCGCTGACTGCGCCGCTGGCGCTCAGGGCCAGGTCGCCGCCCACCGTCACGTCGCCGAAGACGGCGGTGCTGGTGTTCAAGCTCGCATGGCGGCCCAGTGTGGTCGAGCCCAGCGTGAGCGCGCCGCTGCCCAGCTGCAGGTCGTGGGCGATGGCGCCGGAGAGCGTCAAGGCGTTGGCATCGCTCAGCGTCACGTCATAGGCGCGGCCGATCACCACGCTGGCGAAGTCGTTGCCCGCAGTGTCGAGCACGATGTTTTTGTTCGCTGCGGTCGCCAGCGTCAGCGTGCCGCCCATGGTCAGCGCGCCGCTGTCGCTGATGTCGTCACCGGCCGTCAATGTGGCCGCACCGGCCACCGTGCTGGCGGCCAGCGTCAAGGTCGTGGCCGCTGTGGCGTTCAGCGTGCCGCTGACCGTGCCGCCCAGACTCAGGGCGTTGCTGTCGCTGAGCGTGACATTCTTGCCGCTGACGATGCTCACCGCACCGCCGAAGTCGTTGGCCGCGTCGAGCACGATGTCGTTGCCCGCGCCCGCCGCCAGGCTGGTGCTGCCGGTGACCGTCAGTGCGCCGCTGTCGCTGATCGCGCCATTACCAGAAAGCGTCAGGTTGCCGCCGACCGAGGTCGCGCCCAGGCCGATGGCCGTGCCGCTCACGCTGAAGTGGCTGCTGACGCTGCCCGAGACCGTGATGTCATTGAGGTCACGCAGCGTCACCACCCGGCCGCTGGCAATTGCCACGCTGGCGAAGTCGTTGGCGGCGTTGTCCAGCGTGATGTCATTGCCCGTGCCCGCAGCCAAAGTGCTGCTGCCGGCCACGACCAATTTGCCGCTGTCGCTGACCGCGCCCGCGCTCGAAAGCGTCAGGCCGCCACTCAAAATCCAGTCGCCACTGCCCACATCGATGCCGCCATCGGTGCTGCGGATGTCGGCATGGTGCGCGTCCAGGCTGGTCAGCGTCACCGTGCCAACGCTTGCGCGCTGCAGTTCGAGGAAGGCGTCGTTGCTGCCGGTGTTGACGCTGCTGAGCGTGTTCGCTTGCAGCACAAAGCGGTCGTCCGCTGCGCCAATGCCACCGCTGGCGTTGAGGGTGATCGTGCCCGTGGCCACAATGTTCGGCACTTCTTTGCCGTTGCTGCTGCCGCTGTCGCCGTCGCGCAGTTGGCCGGAGGTGCTCACGCTCACCGCGCCGCCCGCGCCCAGGATCTGGCCGACGACGATGTCGCCACCGGTGGCCCCGGTGCTCAGGGTGATGGCGCCATCGGTGTCCAGTTGGGCACCGTCGCCCATGACGATGCCGCCACTGCCACCACTGAGGGTGATGGCGCCGTTGCCACGTGACATCAGCGTGGCATCGGCGGCAATGTCCAAGCGACCGGCGGCAGATGCACTCAGGCTGATCGTACCGGCCGCCGAGATGACGCCACTGCCCACCACCGACTGGCCTGCAACACTCAGATTTGCTGTCGTGTAGACGCCGATGACCTCGAGCGTGCCGCTGACACCGCTGACAAGCACGTCGCCGTTGAAGTAACCGGCCAGTTCGTAGTTGCCGGTGTGGCTTGTCACCGTCAGGGGGTCGGCCCAGCCCAGCGAGATGTTGTTGTTGGCGATGGTCAGGTTGCTGGAGAACTCCAGTTGTGACTTGTCGATGATGTCGGCGAGATTGCTGTTCGCCCGGTTGCGGCCGATGGCTTTGAAGCTCTTGGCTGTCACGTCCAGGCTGCGGCTGAGGTCGGCACCTGCCGGCGGTGCGTAGGTCGGCACATCGAAAAGGATGTCGATCGGCGAATCGATCAGCCATTCGCGTATATCGCCCGAGCTGCGGATCTCCACGTCCCCCTGGCTACCGGCCTTGATCTCGTCGATCAACACGCCGCCCGTCAGGCCTCCGCCAGTGAAGTTGTGATCGCGTATCTCGGCCTCGATCTGCGCCGCAGTCCAGCCCAGTTGCTGCAGGCGCCGCGTCAGCGCCTGGGTCTCGCCCGCCAGCGCGCCGCTGTTGCCGGACAGGAAGGTCATTTTGTTACCAGACAGGTCCTGCGTGAACTCGGCCTTGGAGATCAGCAGATTGCCGCCGGCCGTGACTTTCATGGTGCCCTTGCTCAGGGTCGAGCTCAGCGTGAGATCGCCCGCGTTGCGCAAAGTCAGGACATCGTCCTTGGCACTCAGGTTGGCGTAACGGACATCGGCAAGCACGTCAATGTCGGTCGCCGAGGCAATGTTCAGGCTGTTGGCGAGCACCCGCGTCGTGGCATTGAATACCGCGCCCGCCACCCCGGGCACTGCGCTGAGCACACCCGCAGCGAGCGTGAGCTTGCCCGGCGTCGCCACCGGCTCCGTGCGGAAATCGACGCTGCGCGTCACCGCCGTCGTCACGCCCAGCGCATTCGAGGCGCTTGCCGTGATGGCCACCGCGTCGGCTATTCCCGCCTCACGGAAATCGTCCTCGGTCAGGGTATAGCTCCAACGGTGCGTGGCCTCATCGACGCGCGCCACACGCGTCACTTCGCCGATCTTGATGCTCACGCTGGCGCCGCTTTCAACGCCACCGTAAAGGGTCAGCCCGGCAGATTTTTCTGCCAGATTGACGAGATCATCCCCGCTCACCTTGCCAAAACTCAGGGATGGGCCGGCGGTTTGTACCGTCAAGTTCACTGCGCTGCCATCCACGCTGACATTGCCCGCCGCATCGATGGCGCGCGCCTTGAACGCGTGCACGCCGTCAGAAAGCCCACGCACCGGCGTAAACGTCCAGCGCCCGCCAACGTCCGCTGTGGTTTCGCCGATCAGCGCTGTGCCGTCAAACACCTGCACCCGCGCACCCGCCTCGGCTGTCCCGGCCATCGCTGGGGTCGCCGTGCCCACGGTTGCAGCCGAGGTCGAAATCACTGGCGCGGGGACACTGTTGTCGATCACCAGCTGCAGTGCCTGGCTGGCCGCGCTTTCACCGCTGCCGAGCACGGCCTTGGCCGTGACCGCATGGCTCGCCAACTTCTGGGCCGTCAGCGTGTAGGACCAGAACCCCTGCTCGTCGGCCACCACGTCACCGCTGTTGTTCTTGACGCCATCCACGTACACATTGACCTTGCCACCGGCCACGGTGGTGCCACGGATGGCCGGCGCCGTGTTCGAGGTGATGGCGTCGCCCGGGCGCCCGCTGTCCGTGCCATTGCCCAGACCGACGATGACGGGTGGCTCGATGGCGGTGGCCGAAACCGTGAAGACCATCTCGGCCAAGGGTCCGCGATTGCCATGCGCATCGACCACGGCGGCCAACAAGGTGTAGCTGCCCGAATCCAGCGCTTGCGCATAGTCGCTCGCCGCCAGCGTCCAG
Organism: Burkholderiaceae bacterium; assembly: GCA_919902775.1. Classification (GTDB taxonomy): domain Bacteria; phylum Pseudomonadota; class Gammaproteobacteria; order Burkholderiales; family Burkholderiaceae_C; genus Limnohabitans_A. The sequence goes on along the minus strand of CAKKRJ010000011.1, from coordinate 95,856 downwards.
TTGCCGCTGGCATCTGCGGTTGAGGTGGCCAGCACGCGCGCACCTTCCTTGAGCCACAGACTCACCGTGGCCCCGCTGCCGACGCCGCTGCCCAGCACTTCCGGTGTACCGCTGGTGGCGACAATCGCACTGCTTTGGCCGGCGACGCTGTCGATCGTTGGCGTGCTCGTGATCGCGCTGGTCTGCAGCGTCAACGTGCGCTGCAAAGCACTGGCATGGGTGCCATCGCTGGCGCTGATGGTGAAGTCACGCGCCCCATCGCCAATCGCCGCCAGATGAGCCGCGGTGAGTTCGAGGCGCCACAACTGCCCGCCGGGTGTTGGCGTCAGCGTGGCATTGAAGGATTGGCCATTGGCGCTGACGCTGACGCTGCTCGCCGTCAGACCCGCCGTACCGCTGAGCACCACGCCACGTGCGGCATCGGCCACCCGGACAGTGCCGTCGCCCGACAGGGCATCGATGGCCAAGGCCGGCGCTGCGGCAAGCCAGGTCGCTGGCATGGAGGCGGCGCTGGTGCTGGTCGCGCCGGACGTTGTCGTCGCGGTGGCCAGCAAGGTGTCGGAGCCCGTCAGCACTTGGCCCTGCAGGCTGCTCAGCCAGTTGCCGTCGGCATCGGCCTGGGTTGTGGCAATGACGCTGCCGCTGGTGTTGTTCTTGTAAATTTTGACCAGCGAATAGGCGCTGGCCGTGCCGGAAACCGACGGCGTCTGGCCGGCACCGGTCAAACCGGTGATCTCCGGCACAGTGACCGAAGCGGTGGTGCCGGTGCTGTCCTTGACCCACTCGGCGGTGCGCGCAATGGCCGAGCCGCTGGCGCCAGCCTGGGTCGAGGTGACCGCGGCATTTCCCCCGCTGCCGGTGAGCGCTGACGTGTCGAGCACCATGGTCGCCAACGCGCGCGATCCCAGTGCACCGCCAAACGTCACGACCTTGCTGCTGACGGCATAACTGGCACCGGTGATGTCCAAGGCGCGCAAAGCGTCGCCAATCTGTGTGTCGCTGGCATCCCAGGCCAAGGCCTGCGTGACAGACGTCAGGCCCTCGACGGTCAGCGCCAGGGTGTAGGTACCGCCAGTTGCATTGTTGAGGTCGATGGTCTGCTGGGCGCTCTGTGCGCTCGCCGGATCGACATCGAGCACCACAAACTGGATGAACTGGGCGTGATCGGCGCTGGCCGTTGCCTGCGTGCCACTGCTCGGTGCGGCAATGCTCACGCTCGGGACGCTGGTGTAACCGGTGCCAGCGTTGCTCAGGGTGATGCCGGTCACGACGCCATTGACATCGACCACCGCCGTGGCCGTGGCCCCCGTACCGCCACCGCCGGTGATGCTCACTGCGGGCGGCGATACGGCGCTGTAACCACTGCCTCCAGCCGTGATGCTGATCCCGGCCAACGCGCCCAAAGAGGTCTGGGCTATCGTCTTGCTCCAGCTTGCCTCGGCCGTACTCAGCGCCGCCGTTGCTGCGGCAACGCTGACTTCGCTGCTGAAGGTCAGGCTGAGCGCATCGGCGTTGCTGTAAGTCGTCAGTCCGCTGATGACGACCGAGACGACTTTGCCGGCATTCGCGCCGGTTCCCAAGGTCGCAACGGCAGTCGCACCGCTGCCGGTGCCGCCGCTGATGCTCACCACGGGCGCAACGACAAATCCGCCCACCGCATCGGTGATCGCAACAGACTTCGTCCCTGTACCGACGTCGGATGCGGCGAGCGTGGTCGTGGTGTTCAGCGCGGAGATGTCCGCCGCCACAAAGGCCACACTCGGCGCCGCTGTGTAGGTGGCTGCGCCGCTGACATCGATGGCCGTGACGGCACCGGATGAGTTCAGCGTCACCGCATAGCTGCCCACGGCATCGAGCGTTGCAGTCGGCGCTTTGGCATACACGCCGGCGGTCGTGACCGACACCGCACTCACCGCCCGCGCGATCTCAACGCTCGTCAAGACACTGCCGTTGGCCGTGATCCACAGCGTCGAGGCGCTCGTGCTGCCGCTCAGGGTGAGGCCTGCCGCGCGGTCATACTGATCAATCAGATCGTCGCCGGTGACGGCGGTGAATGTCAGTCCGTTTCCGGCCGCTGGGCTGACCGAAACAGCCGTCGTCGCAGCACTGGTGTTGCCTGCCGCGTCGGTCTGCTTGGCGCTCAGGGCGTGGGTGCTGCCCGCCGTCCAGGCCACGGGCAACTGGTATTGCCAATTGGCCGCTTCGGCGATGAAGGAGGCGATGGCCGTCGCGCCGTCGTAGAGGGTGACGGTGGCGCCCACTTCGGCGCTGCCGCTGAGCAAGGGACGTGAGGCGGTGTTGGAATCGACCGTGAAAGTCGGCACCGAAGGGGCTGTGCGGTCGAGCACGATGTTCTGGGTGGCGGCATCGCCAGTGACACCATCGCGCGTCGCTGTGACGCTGAGGGCGAATGTGCCATCGCCCGTTTGGGTCGGCAGCAACGCCGACCAGGCACCGCTGATCGGATCGACGCTGGTCGTCACCGCCGTTGATGTTCCGGCCGATCCGCCGGCCGGCGTCCACACAAAATTCAGCGCCGCTGTCGTGCCCGGCGTGCTTGCGCCATAGACACTCAGGCTTCTGTCCTGGGTGATGAAATCCGCCTTGGCGTCATCGGCGCTGATGGCTTGGATCGTCGGCTTGGACGGCTTGGGCGCCTCGATGCTCAGGGGCAGCTTGGCTTGCTTGGTATTCCCGTTCACATCGACGGCCGTGGCCACCAGATTGACCGAGCCGCTGCCCAGCAGATCCACATCACCGCCCGCCAGGACATAGGACCAGTTGCCCGTGATGGCATTGGGCGTCACGATCTTGAACACCGTGCCACTCTCGTTGGCCAGGCTCACCGAGCTGCCGTTGCTCGTGCCGGAGACGGTGAACACCTTGCCCGCGCTGCGTTTGGCCAGGGTGATCTGTTCGTCGTTGGCGCTTGCCGCGTCGCCATCCGAAATGGCCAAGCCGGTCAGGGTTGGCAGGGTCAGCGCCAGTGTGGCGGACCCATTGACCGTCGCCGTTCCACCTTCGAGTGTGGACGCCGTGACGGCAAAGCTGCCGCTGACCGTATTCAGGGCGGTGATGTCGGCATCGGTCAGGGTGTAAGACCAGGCCGTGCCATCGACCCAGGCCGTGCGCTCGCCGCCGTTGATGTGCAGCGTCACGCCAGCGCCAACGTCGGTGCTGCCGCTCAGGGTAAAACCCGAGAAGGCCTTGAGCGCCGAGATGGTGCCCGGCGTTGCCACGGTCAGTGCCGGCGCGGGCGCGGCGCCCATGCGCACACTCACGCTGCCGGACAAGCCGCTGCTGTTGCCTGCAGCATCCGTGGCCACCGCGCGCCAGGCATGCGCGCCATCGGCTGGCGTGTGCACCAGCGACCAGGCACCGCTGCCGTTCGCCGTGGTCGTGCCAACCGGCGTGCTGGCACCATCGAGATAGACCTTCACCGTGGCATTGGCCTCGGCCGTACCCGACAAAGTGCCACTGGCATAGCCGCTCAGCACCGGCGCTGCGGGTGCCTGGCTGTCCAGGACAAAGCTGATGCTGGCCGAATCGGTGCCCTCGACATGTGCATCGCTGACGTTGCGGGCTTTGAGCGTGTGGCTGCCATCGGCCAAAGCGGGCAACAGCGCCTTCCAGTTGCCGGCGCCGTCGGCACGGACTTCGGCCAGCTGGGTGCTGCCTTCGAACACGCGCACCCGCGTCCACGCCGTGGCGCCCGTGCCTTGCAGGCACACTTGCGGATCGCCGAGCACGCTGGCCGGCGCCGTGATGACCGGGGTCCTTGCTGGGGTGATGGTGCTGGATGCGCCGCCGCCGCTCACCGCGGTGTAGGCGCTGGCGTACGCCACATTGCCATCGGCATCGCGCAACACCGAACGCAGGCTGTAGCTGCCGCTGGGCATGCTCGACAAGCTCCAGCTGACGCCCGTGCTGGCGGTGTTCACGTCGAGCACCGCGCTGGCGAACACACGCCCGCTGGCATCCTCCAGCGTCATGACCTGGCCCACCTCGGCGCCGCCGGTGGTCTTGAGCGTCACGTCGCCGCTGGCATGGATGCGGATGGCGTCGAGGTCGAGGTTCTGCGCCGCCGTGAGCACGACATGGCCCAAGGTGGTGCCAGACGGACTGAGGGCGTCGATGGCCATCCGGTTGTAGGCCGTGCGCCCCTGATTGAGGGTGATGGTGCTGGCATGCTCGGTGGTGGTCGCCGGCGCCATGGCGTAGCCATAAACGGTCTGGCTCGCGGTGTTCAGTACGGCACTGCCGCCCAGACTGCCGACCACGCTGAGCGCGCCCTTGTTGCTGTGACTGAAACCCGTGACCACGATGGTCTTGCTGTCGCTGCGCGACAAGGTCAGGGCAGCGCCAGTGGCACTGGCGGCAATTCCGGTGGACGCCGTTTCGGCATTGATGGCGGTGGCCAGCGCCGTCAAATCGCCGGTGCTCACGGCCGCCGACACCGCACGCGCCGCTGCGCCCTCGCCCAGCGTCAGACCCACCGTGCCGGCACTCGACAGCGCCGACAAGACCATGCTCGGACGCTCGGTGGCGGCCAGGGTGTTGAGCGTCACCAGCGAGCGGTCCAGGATCTGGATCACCTGGCCCGCAGCCAGATTGGCCGCTGACGGTGCGGCATAGGCGCTGCCTACGGTCCAGCCCGCGGCATCGGAGCCGGCCAGGGCGTAGAGCGTACCGGTGCCATCGGCAGCGTCGGACAGCACTTTGAGTGCAGTGCCGCTGCTGAGCGTGCGGTAGTCGCGCGCGTCCTGAACGTATTTGCCGCCCACGGTGTCAATGTGGTAGGTGCCCGCCGGGGTGTAGGTCGCCGCCGTCGGATCGGCCGGCAGCGTGCCTTCGAAATACAGCCGGCCGGAGGCGCTTTGCAGCACGCGCAGACCCGTCACCGCATCGCGCACCTGGACCAGGCGCGAACTGCTGCCATCGGCATACAGCACGATGTCGTCAACGGCGCCGCCCTGTCTGTCGCTGATCGGTGCGTTGACGCTGATGTCACGGCCAGAGCGCAATTCGACACGGGTGCTCTGCGCCGTGGTGCCCAGGCGCAACTCGCTGTTGGTCAGGATGTCCACACCGGACACCACGGTCAGTGCGCGGGCTGCGTAGTCATTTTGTGTGGGCACCACGAAGCTGCGTCCGGCACGGAAAGTGACCGAATCGGTGGCGTCAACCCAAATCGAGGCATCGATGGCCAGCGTCTGTCCCGCGTCGAGCAGCACCTGGGCAGGCAACTGGCCATCCACGGCCAAACTGCCGCCCGCGCTGGCGGCGCGGATCAGCACATCACCGGCGCTGGAGGTCAGGCTCAGGCTCTGGCCGCTGGCGGCGTGCGCCTTGAATACATCGAGCGTGGCGTTCGAGGCAATGCTCAGACTGCCGGCCGTGGCCACCGCGTCGGTGACCTGCATCAGGTTTCGGCTGCCCGGGGCGGCGTCGATGATGGCGATGTCGCCCAGGGTGCTGCGCAACTGCCGCAGCTCGGCAACATTGACCCGAAGGTTGGCCATGCCGGTGCCGGCGGTCAGGGCGATCGCACCGCCGGCATCGGTTTCGACCGCCAGCTGGGTGCTGTTGCCCAGGCCGCGAATGGCGCCGCTGCTGCTGATGCTCACGTCCAGCGGCAGCTCGGACAAATCGCGCGTGCCATTGGCGTTGCTGTCGGCGGCCAGCAGGGTGCGTGCGGCGCTGCGCCCTGCGCTGACCTGTTGCAGTGCAAGATCGCGGCTGCTCGAGAGCGTCAAAGTGCCATCGACGGTGGTGAAGCGTTCAACCGTCAGGGTGCCACTGCCGGTGCTGCTCAGACTGAAATGGCCGGCACGCAGCAGGCGCGCATCGAGCGCATCCACATCCAGCCCCACCAGGGTGCTGCTTTCGTTGGCGCGCAAGATCAGGCGTGAGGCGCTGACGCTCGGCGTCGCGCCGCTCTGGCGCAATGCCGAACCGGCGTTCAGACTCACCTGGGTGCCGCTGATGGTGCCAACCGTCAGGTCGTGCGTGCTGCCGGCCACGAGTGGCGTGGTCAGCGTGATGGCACCGCTGGCGAGCACCGACGATGCCCGCAGCCAGCCGTCAACGTCGAGCACGATGTCGCCGCCCGTGGCCGTCAGGGACGTGGCCGTCAGATGACCCCGGTTGCTCAGTCGCAGGCGCTCGGCATTCGCAGAAAGCGTGCCCGCAGCCAGGGCAAAAGCCGTGCTGTCGTCGGCCTGACCGGTTATGGCGTGCTGCGCGTTGAGCACGGCGCTGCCGGCCGCCAAGGCATTGCCCGTGGCATAAAGGTTGCCGCCGTCGGCGGTGAGCGTCAGCGTGCCGCTGGCAGTGAGCCCGCTTTCAACAAACGTGATATCGCCACGGGTGGTGCCAGCCGCGATGCTGATGTGGGTGGCCGCCAGCACGCTGTACCTGTCGCTGCTGAAACCACCGCTGCCGTCATGGCCGGCTGTCGCGGTGATGTTGGCCGCCGTCAAACGGGCACCGAGCGTGATGTCACCATCGGCCTGCCAGGTCACGTTGCCGGTCACGGCAGCCGCACCCTGGGCGACGATGTTGCCGGCCGAACTCAGGTTGAAGCTACCGCCGAGGGTGGCCAGCGAGCCGCGGTCGAAACTGGCGTCGCGACCGACCGTTGCCGTGGTGTCGCCGGTGATCTGGAACTCTGCCGTCTTGCTGCCCCCGGCCAAGGCCAGGTCGCGACCCGTAGTCAGGTTGAACACACCGCTGGCTTTGACAATGCCCGAGAAGCGCGCATCGCGACCCACATCGACGGTCAGGTCTTTGACATCGAAAGACGTCTGCCCGAACAGGCCAAAGCTGTCGGGGCTGCCCGTGTCCAAGCGCACCGAACGGGTGGCGGTCTGGTCCTGGTAAACCGGATCATCGCGGTAGAGGGTGACCTGTGCCGTCTCGACCACCTTGGTGGTGACGTCGTAGGTGCGGAATTTCGGACGGTTGTCGAACACATCGACGCTGTTGCTGACCCACTGGTAGTTCAGGTCCAGGCGCACATCGGTGACCGAGTTGATCTTGCCTTCCCAGTTGAAGCGGTAGTCCTTGAAGTATTCCGAAATCACACCGGAATTGACCTTCAGCTGATCGTTGTTGACCAGGCGATAGCTGTTGTCGTTCAACCCCGTGCGGCGGTACCAGGCATTGGATGAATTGACCGACCAATCCCCCGCCATATAGCCGTCGCCGTTGCTGCCTTCTGCACGGTATGAGCCATCGCTTTGCGGGGTATTGAAATTCCAGTCACCCGAATAGAACCAATCATCACCGTTGTTGTAGTCCCAGCCGTCGCCATCGTCTTCATAGCCGCGCTCGTACACGCGCCAGCCATCCGAATAGGGCACTTTGGAGACACCGTATTGCCAGTTCAGGCCGTACCAGCCGTTATCGCCGCCGCCGCCCCAATACGAGCCCCAGCTCACCACGTTGTTGCCGTTGCGCCAGATGTAGAACTGTTGCGCTTCTTCCTCGGCACTCGACTCGGTGTCGACCGAAATGTTGATCCGGGTCCAGGTGAAGGTCAGATCAAAGAGCTTGTCCTGCACCTCGCCGACAGTCACCCAGTGGCCATCGAGCGTGCCGGACTGACTGTTGATCAAGCGCGAGTCGGTGGTATAGCCGAGCGGGGCATAAATCCGGCGATTATTGAGGTCGAGCAGGCTGCTGTTGTTGTCCACCTGCACCCCATTCAAGCCCCACTCCGGCACATAGGGTTTGTAGTAGGCGTTGTAATTCGTGCGCCCGTCGGTGATGGAATACTTGCGCTGTCCGGTGTCGGCATAGCTGACCTGGTAACGCAGCGGATTGCCGTCGCTGTCGAGCTCGCGCACATAGGTCTGCGTGCTCGCGGTGTGCGCGGAATGAACCTGGTCGTAATAGGCCTGGGCGGAATCGTAGTAGCTGCCCACGGTTTCGTGCCAGGTGGTCGGCGCCCCCTGGCTGACCACGCGCAGAACATCGGCCTCGGCACCGACAGGCATGCTGATCCACTTGTCGCTCCAGCCGTCAACCGGCAGATTGACGATCTGCATCGGCTTGCTGCCGGACACCGGATCGAGGCTCCATTCGGGCGTCCAGCTGACGATGGTGGTGTTGCCGTTGATGACCTGATGCTTTTGCAAATGGGTCGCCGCGAAGGTGTAGAGCTTTTTGAAGCCCAGGGCCTTGACCACGGCATCGCGTTGCGCATCGCTGAGCTGGTTGAAGGTGCACTGACGACCGCTGATCAGCGCCGGCGCCGTCGCCCCGGTCGCTTGCCAATCAGAACTCGTCATCAAATAAGCGCTGCCCGAGTATTCCGAAGTGGCATCGTTGCGGTAATCGACGCCTTCGATGAACCATTCGCGCTTGGTCCCGCTGGCACCATTGAAATAACCATCCTGGCTCAGCGCGACGTTCATGGTGGTGTAGTAGTAACCGACCTTGACCGACTCCATGTCGACTTGCTCGGTCACCGTGGTCGTCACCCATTTGGTCACGGGCACGTCGATCACCTGGTCCACCACCTGGTTGTAGCCCGTGATCACCTGGTAGGTGATCGATTCCGTGCTGATCACCGGTGTGGCGACCTGGCGGTCGCCCGCCCCGCTCGTCGCCGAGGCGTCCAGCACGAGGTCGGTGCCGGCCAGGACGTTGGCGCTGCCCAGTGCCTGCACTTTCCCGGCGCCCAGCACATAGACACTGCCGGCGCCAAGGCTGGCGCGCAGGACGCTGCCCCGCGCGGCACTGTCGGTGCTGAGCAGCGACAGGCCGGCGCGCAGATCGACCACGCCGTTGCTGCTGGAGGTCGTCACCGAGCCATAGACAAACACGTCTTGCGCGGCGTTGAGCCAAAGGTGGTTGACCGCCGTGACGTCGCCCGCAACATAAACATGGCTCCCGCGCAGATAAGCGGTATCGGCGCTGTCAAGCAAGGCATTGCCCAGGCCGCTCTGATCGGACTGAACGAGCAGGTTGCCGCTGGCGACGATGTCGATGTCGCCACCGCTGTTGACCCCCGTGGCCCAAGTCTTGAGGGCCGCGCCCTCGCCCACGGTCAGCGTCTGACCGGTGAGCAGGATGCGATTCCTGGCATTGATGTCGGCGTAGACCAAGGTTTGGCCGCTGGCGCTGCCTGCGATTTGCACCTCACCGGTGTGCACGTACACAGGTGGCTGGCCATTGGTTTTGTAGGGCTGGCCAAACATGCCGTCCAGGCGCATCGTGCCACCACCGGCAATGTGGATGATGCCGCCGTCGCCGGTATCCACGATGGCGCCGGTGAGCCGGATCGGCTCGCCGCCTTGTGTCGTGCTGCTGATGCTGCCAAATGCGCTGGTGCTGCTCTCGGTCATCACCTCACCGGCGCTGTCGAGCACCAGATAGCCGCTGGCATCCATCCAACGGTCGAGCGCGTCGACAAAATACAGGCCGGCGGCAACGCTGTTGCGTGCCGTGTTGCGTTTGTAAACCAGCGCCGTGCTTTCTACCGACAGCCCGGTGCTGTCGGCCCGACCGCCTTCGAGGTCCACACGTGCTGCGCCTTGCAGCATGCCACTGAGCCTGAGCATGCGATCGGCCACGATGGCGATCGTGCCGCCCGCCTGCTTGGCTTGGACAAAGCCGTCGATGCGGACATCGCGACGGCCATCGAGGGCGACCGTCGCCGAGGCGCTGGCCACCACATTGGCGCTGCTCACTGTACTGCGCGAATCGACCCACAAACCCGCGCCGAGGTAAGTCGTATTGCTGGCACCACTGCCACCGGTCAGGGTGACATGGCGCGTGGCCTGGACGTTACCGCCGACGCTGCCATTGCCCAGGCGCAGCGTGTCGCTGGCCGTGATGCGTACATCGGCACCATCGGCATTGGCCACTGCGGCGCCCGACTGCACGCGGGCGCCAGCAAAGACGGTGCCCGCGAGCGTGACGTTGGCCGCCGTGAGATGGATAGAGGAAGACTCATTGCGGGTGGTCAGCAACACGCCTTGATGCACCGTCATCCTGCCGCTCAGGTTGGCGCTCAAGGCCGAACCGGCATCGATGGTGGCGCCACGACCGGCGCCGTCGCCCAGAACGGCATCTTGCGCTGACAGGCTGAAGCTGCCAGCGCTCCAGGCCGAATCGACCATGGACAAGAGGCGCCCAGCGGACAGGGAGACATCACCGCCGGCCATCGCTGCCGACAGGTTACCGCCCAGGTAGGCGTCACGCGCGACCGTGAAACGGATTTCCGGTGTGGCGTCGCTGGCCACGAAGGTGCTGGTGACCGGGCCATTGACCACCATGTCGCGGCCCTGCATGTCGAGTTGGCCGGCGGCAAGGATGCGGCCGCTGCTGCGGTTGAGGATCAGGTCGCCCAGGTCGGAGCGCAGAGTGATGCTTTGGTCGGCCCGCAGGGTCTCGACGCTGGCATCGATGAAGACCTGATTCGTGCCGGCCAGCGTGATGCTGCCGCCGCCATCGAGGCTGCGGATGGTGGCGGTATTGACCAGGTTGAGGCTGCGATAGCCGAGCGTCTCGGGATTGGCGATGAGCGTGCCATCGCCACCCATCAACACGATGTCGTCGTTGGCCTCGATCAGGCCTTCGATGCTCAGGCTGCGGCCCGAGCTGATGCGTACATCGCGCCCGCTGCCATGGGCGATGACATCGCCTTGCAGCACGCCGTTTTCACCGGCGACAAAGGCAATGTCGCCGTCGATGGTCTCCAGCACACCGGTGGCATCCAGATCGATGTCCTTGCCGTCCACCGAGTGGCCGCTGTTGAGTGCGATGCCGGAATAGGCGCGCACCTTGCCCGCGATATACAACTTGCCATTGACGACGCCAGGGGCTGCGGCCTTGCCAACGGTGATGGTCGAACCGATGCCCGGCGCATCGAGTGCATAACGGCGCCCGGAGCTGCGCTCGGTTTCGCTGGTGGCGAACACACCCAGATCGGCCGCGTTGACGGCACGGCGCGTAGTGCCAGTGGCCGCGCTGCTGGCGAGCACCTGGATGTCATACGGGCCGACGAGGCGGATGTGGCCATCGCGCAGCTTGGCCCGCACGTCTGCCGGATCGCTGACCGCATAGCCCGGCATGGCAGAGAAACCGGCATAAGTGGTGCCCAGCGCAGGTGTGGCCGGCGGGCCATCGCTTTGCACCACCGTCCAGGTCGCACCCGCCAAGGCGGCGTTGATGTCGGACAACAAGTCGGACAAGCTGGTGTTGCTGCTGGTGCTGGCGGCAGCGACGGTGACAGCGGCTTCGACACTGAAGCTGACGCGGTCGTACTGGACGATCAAGGTGACATCGCGGGCCAATTTGCCATCGGCCGAGACCGGCCAACCGGCGAAGACCAGCTCGTTGACGTCGCCCGGCGCAAGGATGTCAACGCGTCCCGGTGCATTGAGATTGATTTCGCTGTTCGCGCGGGTGGTGGTGATGCTGGCCGAACCATAGAGCACCAGGCCACGCCCGGTGTAGGGCGAGCCGACGCTTTCGGTACGCGTATCCAGGCCACCGATCAGATCGACCTTCTTGCCCGCTGTGATGTCGGTGCCGATGATCAATTGCCGATCAGCGCGCACCGAAATTTCCGAATCGACGTCGTAGCGCACGATGTTGCGTCCGATGTATTTGCCGTTGGCGTCGCGCTGCATGTCGCTGCGCCCGCCCGCCAGCAGCAAGCCCTGCATGGACACATCACCCACACCGTAGAGGCTGATCGCGCCGGGGGTGAAGTTGGTGCTGTGGTTTGCGCTCCAGCGGCCTTCGACCACCAGTTCGGCGGCGCCATCGACCAGCAGGCCGTAGCCCGTTGCCGCATCCACCCCGCCTTGCACATCGATCAGTCGGCTGGCGTTCAGGTAGCCGCCAGTATTGACCGCCTGCCCCTGCTCATTGAGCGTGGTGCCGCCAATATAGGCACGGCCGGTGGACTTGACCCGGATGTCGGAATCGCGTCCCGACCAAGCGATGCTCTGGGCGATCATGCGGTCTTGGGCGTCGAAGGTCTGCACCAATTTGCCGCCGGCGTTGACCCAGCCCATGACCTCGATGCGGCCATCGCCTTCGATGTTGACGCTGCTGCCGGCGCCGGCCGCGCCGAGGCCGTAGGCGGTGATGCCGCCAGCCGTATTGATCAGCACCGACAAGCGGTTGTCGCTGCCGTTGCCCATGCTCGCACCGTTCCAGTGGTCATCGGCGCCGGGTGTGCCGCCCTGGATGCGGACATCGCCGCTGGCCAGCAGGCCCGATTCGAGGCGCAGTTGCTGGCCCGCCGTGACCTGGATGCTGGCGCCGCCGTCGCCGTTACTGTCGAGCGCAAAGCTGACGCCGCTGCTGCCGATCACGCCACCGGCGACGATGGCGCCAAACAGATCGACGTCCTCAGCCCCTTTGACCGTGACCGTGCTGCCCGCCGCCGTGGTGCGCACGGTGCTGGTCGCGTGGACATACACACTGCTGCCGCGCGTGTCGGCGTGCGCCGCCGCGCCCTCGAGCGCCGTCCCGTCAGCGCCGACGCCGCCATACAGATGAAGAGCGGCGGTGGCCGTGGTGAAGCCTTCCACATAAAGCCATTCGTTGGACTGCAGCGTGAGCGTCGAGTCGGCACCCGTGGCGTTGATGTTGCCGCGCACGATGACATCTTGGTCCGAACGCAGCGTGAGCGCCTTGTTGGCACCCAGGCTGGTGACAGTGCCAGTGACCAGCAAACCATAACCACCGGCGTGCTGCGCCAGGTAATGCGAAGGGCTGACCAGGGCGATGTTCTGGAAATAGGCGCTCTTGTTGAAAATCCGGTAACGCACATTGGCCGGATCGTCACCAACGCCGTAGGCCTTGCCGTCGTATTTCTGCGCGGTGGAGGAAATCACCAGATCGCCGGAAGCAGAAACCGAACCACCGAGCAGCATCTCACCCGAAGAAATCAGATTCAGCGCACCGTTGGCGCCGCTGATGTAGGGGGTGATGCGGTCGGCCTCGAAACCCACGCCCGCACGCACAGCTGAACCCGGATTGATGGCCAGAACATCGTCCGATTGCAGCGTCAGCGTGGCATCGTCGGCCAGGCCCCGAATGTCCGACCCCTCGGCCACGATCAATGGCCCCTGGGCGTGCAGGTTCAGTCTCGAAGCGGCGCCGCCGACCGAGATGGTGCCGCGCGTTTCAACGCTGCGGCGGGTGTTGATGGCGATGGCGCTGGCGGCGTTGAGCGAAGCGATCAAGCCCCCAGTGTCGAGCTGCAAGCTGTTGTGGCCCGCATCGGCCAGATAGGCGGGCACGAAATAGGCATCGGTGCCATCGCTGGCATTGCCTGCCACCTGGGCGTCGCCTGGCGTACCAAGCACGTCGATGTCAACGCGCTCAAGGCCTTTGACCCAGCCGCCGACGATCATCTGTTCGCCCACCTGGAAGACAAGCTGCCGAGCGTACAGGCCGGCATCGGGCTGGCCATTGGGGGCGTGGATGTTTTGCGGCTGAACATACAGCTTGCGTGCCTCCAGCGTCAGCACATCCAGCGGCGCCTGGGCATCGCCGACCACGTTGATCTCGTCGGCATACAGCGTGGTGGCGTCGCGGAAGGCCGATTGCTGGCTGCTGGCCGCGCGGGTCAAGGCCGGGTACATCTTGACCGCCGTGGTCTGCTTGGCATCGCCCAGCCAGATCCGGTTGCCCACGGCGCTGCGGCCAATGTACAAATGGCTGAAGCCATCGGCCAGCGCCGCCAGGTCGCGGCTCGACAAATACGCCGCCGGACCTTCGGTTTGTACCTGGCTGTCCTCGGCGTGATCGACGCCAATCGCCTGCTCGGCGGCGGTGCCCAGGTAGTAGTTCCAGACCTGTTGATGCGCCTGCAAACGCAGTTCGCTCAGACCAACAATGCGCGACGCACCGCTGCTGAAATTGAAGTCATCGGCGCTCAAGGTGATGTTCTTGCCGGCCTGCAGCGTGCGCAGGAAACCGCTGGCCAAGGTCAGCAGCGCATCGCGCTGCACCAAATCCATGTTCAGGTCGCCGCGCGCCACTTCCACCGCCACGTCGCTGCGGATGTTGCTGCGGTTTTTCTGCACCAGATCGCGCCACTCGGCGGCATCGGTGCCGCTGGTGCTGTCCCAGCTGACCGTGCTTTCCCACTGGTCTTGGGCCGGTGTGGCATCCACCACATAGCCGGGGTTTTCCGGGCTGTTCAGGGCTTTTTCCTGCAACAGGATCAGGCTGTCGTCCTCGCGCAGGATCACATCGCCCACGCCATGTTTGGCGGTGGCGACGGTCAACTCGGCGATGCGCGTGAGGATGGGCGCGGCCACTGTGCCGATGGCGTTCTTGGCCTTGATTTGCACATAGGCGTTTTCGCCCCGGATGGAGCTGCCGTTGACGTTTAGCAAGCTGCCGTCGGCCGATTGGATGCGCATCCAGCCGGCGCCACTGGCGTTGCGCGTGACGGCGCTGGAGGAGATCAGGTCGGCCGACAGGCGGATGTTCGCGCCGTCGCCGTAGGTGCGCAGGTCGATGTGGCCATTGTTCAGCGCCACCAGGTCGTGGACGATGTCCAGGTGCTTGACCGACTCCATCACGATGCTGGCGGCTTCAACATCGCTTTCCTGGAAGATCGTCTTGCCGATGACACGGAAGGCGGTGCTGCCCATCTGAGTCACCGCTTCGCTGGAAATTTGCAAGCCGGCGGTGAAGCGCACATTGCCGCCCAGCGAAGTGATGTGCTCGGCGTCGTACACGGCGCCCTTGCCCTTGAGCGTCAGGCGCTCGATTTGACTGTTCTCGTAGCGGATGGTTTCGCGGCCGTTGCCCACCGTGTTCAGGTCGAGCTGAATGCTGTCGCTGCTGGTGGCACGGGTCTGCTCCAGGATGAGCTCATCGAAGTCGCTGCCGCGCTCAATGATGTTGAGCGTGCCCGTGGCACCGCTGGCCGCGTTGCGGCCCAGCGTGATGCGGTAGTCGTCGGCGCCACCCTGGTCGCGGATGTCGATCTGCCACTCGGGGAAATCGGTGACGTAGAGCGTATCGGTCTGCGCGCTGAGCTTGATGTCGGTGACCGTGGCGCCCGAAACGCGCAGCTCCTGGCCATTGGCGTTGACCACGCCGACGGCGCGCTTGCCGATGGTGGCGGTGATGCCGGCGGACATCCGCGAGAAATCGAGCTGGGTGTTGCCTTCACGGTCGGCCAGGTTGTCGTTGCTCCAGTTGTCTTCATAGACATAGGTGTCGGTGCCGGTCCCGCCCTTGAGGCTGTCATTGCCGGTACCACCCCACAGCTGGTCGTCGCCGGCACCGCCTTCGAGCTTGTCTTCGTCGCTGCCGCCCTTGAGGGTGTCAGCACCCGCACCGCCCACCAGTTTGTCTTTGCCGCCCTCGCCTTCGAGTGTCCAGCCAGTGGTGATGCCTGCGCCGGCCATGAACTGGCCAGCGGTGTATTTGCCGCCCGAGACGGTGCCGGTGTCAAAGCGACCCAGCAAGATCTGGTCGTCGTCCGCGCCACCGCGCAAGATGCCGCCGCTGTTGCCGCCGTAGAGCTTGTCTTTGCCGGCGCCGCCAGAAATTTCCACGGCCACACCGCTCAGGCGCGTGAGATCAACCACATCGTCACCGTCGCCAAAGTTGGCGACGACCTTGCGCACGCCGCTGTAGCTCTGGTACCAGTTGTCGAATTCGATGTTGACCTGGCCACCGCTGCCCGAGAGCACCACGTTTTCGGCGCCATCGGTGACATCGAAATACTGGCGCATGGCCGCGCGGCTGCCGAAGTTGAGCGTCAGCGTGTCGCCGCTTTGCTGGGCCAGATAGGGCTGAACCTTGGGCGCCTCGTATTTCAGGTTGAAGAGGTTGGCACGGAACAGTTCGAGATCAAGCAGAGTGATCGTGGTCAGCCACAGGTCGAGCTCCACAAACACGCTGGCAACAAAATCGGCGCCGATGTTGATGTTGAAGAGGTTCTTGAAGCCACCGCCTTCGTAGTTGTACATGGTGGCAATTTCGCTGCCACGGATCTTGCCGTCGCTGACCCAGGCCACCGCCGTGACATAGCCATCGGCATTTTTGGTCAGTTTGGAACGCGCGATGTCTTGCAGGTCGAGGCCCGCATAGAAATTGATGCTGCCCGTGAGACCACCCGAGATCGGCCCCAGGTTGACCGAGGCAAACAAACCGACCGTGGCGCTGACGTAGAACTCGTCTTTTTCCTTGCCGCCAGTGCCCGCCACGATCTTGCCGTTGCGGAACGTCGGCAGCGTGAAGTCGTAGACATAAAAACCGTCCAGCGCGTCCAGCGGGTTGTGGCTGGAAATCGCCTTGCGGATGCCATAAGTGTCGTAACCAAAGGCCAGGTCGGCGATAGCCTTGAAACCAGCCACCGCACCGAACTTGAGCATCACTGGGCCCAGCGGCACCATCCCCAGCATCACTTTTTTGGAGAAGTCGTAACCCAGCAGCGGCAACTCGTAGCTGAACAGGGTGGCCTCGCCCCCGGTCATGATGGCTTTCCAGTTGTTGATGTCCTTCAGGTACTCCATCATCTTGAAGCCCGAGCGCGCCTCGCCCGGCTTGGGCGTGGCCCCGCCCGAGGACTTGGCCTCGATCTCCTTGAACTTGGCCAGCAAATCGGCCGGCAAGGCGCTCGTCGATTGCGTCGCCTGGACATTGCCGCTGCCAAAACCGGCCAGGTCGCCCAGCACGATTTCGCCCGCATCGCCCCAACTGCGCACCTGTGCGGGCAAGCCGGCGATGAATTGCACGGCCTTAAAGAAAGCCACCGGGATCTGCGGCTTGCCCTGGACCTTGAGCATGCCGTTGAGCAGGCCCAGGGGTGTGTTTTCAATGCCCAGGATCGTCGTGAACTCGAGTCCGCTGATGGGGGTCAACATGAAGTCAACAAAAGGCTTCATCGGTCTGACGACGCCCTCGATCTTTTCGGCGATCGGCAGCAGCACATCATTGACCAGCGAGCCCACATCCAGGCGCAACCGGTAGAGCTGGATGCTGGGCGGCGCCATCTTTTGGCCGATTTTCCAGTCCCAATCGACCAACAAATTGGCCTTGAGCTTGGGCATGCCCTTGGCGTCTGGCATGTCCAGCACGGTCAGCAGGTTGATGTCGGTGTTGACGCTGAAGTCGACGGCAAAAGACTGGCTGAGCGACTGCGAGAAAATCTTGCTCATCGCCAGGCGGCCACGGCTATCGCCGCGCATGTCGATGCCCAGCACCACGTCGGTGCCGCTGGCCTGGAAGCCGTCGATGTTGGCGTAACGGTCCTGGTCGGTCACCGTGGCGCGGAAGAACAGCAAGGTGCCAACCGCCGAGAACGGCTGCGCACCCGCTTGCGCGGTGTTGCCGTCGAGGAAAGCATGCGCCTCGATGCGCAGTTCGGGGTTGACCGCCTCGGCGCCGGTGTTGGTGCTCAGGTAAAAGCCGCTGGAGGTGGACAGGCCAAAACCGAAGTCGAAGGCCCACTTCATGTCCAGCGTGAAGCCGCCGTTGATGTCCAGCGAGAAGCCGGGCAAATTGAAGTCCAGCGGAATATCGACGCCCACCGCCAGCAACTGCTGGCCCAGCGCCATGTCGAACTGGATGGCGTCGGCCTTGCTCGGCATGTCGCCGCCCAGCACCCAGGGGGCGAGCTTGACGCCATCTTTGTCGTACCAGGCCACCTCGATGTCGTCGATGGAAATGCCGCTGCCGGCATCGCTGCCGTCGAGCAAAATGTTGGCACCACTGCCACCGAAAAGGCTGAACAGCGAGGAACGCACGATGCCGATGGCGCCGCCTTCGGCCGAGAGTTTCTTCTTCAGATCGGCCAGCAAATCGACACGGATGTCCTGCACGAAATTGCCCACGCTGGCCAGTTGGCTGCCAATGATGGGAATGTCGCGCGAGGTTTCGCCGCCCAGCAGGTCCTGCAACTCACCGAGCGCACCATCCACCCCGTCGATGATGCGCGAGGGGTCGTTGAGCATGCCCAACAGGCTGAACTCGGAGAGGTACTGGTCCATCACGTCCTGGACCCTGGGCACCTTGATGTCCAGCACCGAGCTGGCCGAAGGCAGGCCGGCGGCGGCGTTGAACAGCCCGCTCAGGCCGCCCGCCACGGTGTTGGCCGTGAAGTGCCCCAGGGTCAATTCGCCCATGGAGAAATCCAGCCGCAGCGGCAAGTCCATGCCAAAGGCGCCAGCGACTTCGATGCCGATGTTGTCGCCGATGCGTTCCTTGCCCAGGTAGAAGCGCCCGTCGTCGGCGCGCGTGCCGCGCAGCTGATCCAGCGAAACGGTGACGCCCGCGTAATCGAGCGTGCTGGCCAGGCCATCGCGGTCAATGGCCGCCCAGCCGTGGTTGACACCCAGTTTGACCGGACCCGCGTCAAAGCCCAGCTCCAGGTCTTGTCCGACCACGCGCACCCCCACCGTGGCGTAGGTGCCGCGCGCATGCTCGGGTGTGGTGGCGACCGCCTGGTAGGCCTTGACTTTGTTGAACATCGGCTGGCTGGCCGGGTTGGCGACTGCCTGCTGCTGGCCGGCAAACAACTCGACCTGGATGCCCAGATCGGTCGACAAGCGTGTGGCCAGCGCCGTCAGGGCCGCCTGGCGGCGGCCCACCAGTTGGTCGGCACCGTATTGCTGGTCGGCGTTGTCGGCTTCGGTGGCGCTGTTGCGGTAGGCGTTGACTTCGGCCGTGATGCGCTGCACGCCCGCACCGATTTTGGCCTGCGCCGCGCGGAAGTCGCGCAGGATGCCGGCATAGGCATCGTCGCTGACCTCGCTGCGCCGGCTGTTGAAGGCCACGGTGCCAAAGGCGGCAACGGCCACCGTTTGCAGCTGGGTGGGGTTGTAGTCGTAGAGGAAGAATTCTGGCGTGCCGCCAGAAAAGCGGATGCCCGCGTCGATCTGCAGTTTGGCCATCGCGGCCAGGGTGATCTTGCCGGCGGCGCCAGGGTTGATGGCGTCGGCCAGTTGCTCCACGAAATCCATGCCTGCCAGCGCGCTGGGGCCTGCGATCTGCGCCAGTTGCGCCAAGTCCAGGCTGAAGCCGAATTTCTGCTCGAAGACTTTGTCCAGCTGCAGATGAATGTCCAGCACTTCGCCGTTCAGGCCCAGGGCGAACATTTGCTCAGAAAAGGCCAGGCTGTTGTTGTCGGTGATGCCCAGCGCGTCTTCAAAAATCTGCTCGACCTTGCCCACGGTCTCGCTGGGGTTGGACGCCGCATTGTCCAAATTGGCGAGGAACTCGTCCACAAAGGGGAACACATCGGCCAGCGAACGGCCCACCACCGGCATCACCACGCTGTAGAAGGGCTGGTCGGCGATGCTGTCGCGCAGGGTTTCCAGGCCCATGCGCGTGGCGTCCACGATGTCGCCAAAGGAGAGTTTCTTGAAGTCGAAGGCGGCGCCCAGGTCGGGCAGAATCACCGCGATGTCGTTGGCCGCCAGCGCGCCGCTGCGCACCAGGGCGTCCAGGTCGGCCGCATACATCGGGTTTTGCTGGATGACTTTGACGGCACCCGGGTTGAAGGGGTCGAGCGCGCTCAGGCGCAGTTCGATGTTGGGTGCCAGCGGGATGTCGGCACCGATGCCGGCGTTCACGCGCAAGCCCTTGAGGCGCGCCTCGGCCGTGCCGTCCAGCGAGAAGCGCAGGGCCGAGCCACCGATTTCGCTGAAGGTGAAGCGCCGGTCCAGCGGATTGCCCGAGCCGGGGTTTTTGTCCAGCGTGACGCTGGCCGTGGCCCCCACCGTGAGGCCCGAGCCGGTGCCCACGCCGCCAGCGGTGGCGCTGAGGAAGCCCAGTTGCAGACCGACTTCGAGGTCGCGCACCTCCAGCGACACGCCGCCCGCCAGGGCCACGTTTTCGATGCCAAAGCTGAATTTGTTCTGGCGCAGGGTGTAGCCCTGGGCCGACTGCGCGCTGCTGCCCGTGCGGTCCAGCGACAAGGTGTGCGCATCGCGCACGCCGACCACGGTGTATTTCTCGCCGCCCAGCTCCAGCCCGTAACCGACCAGGGTGCTGTCGAACAAGAAGGTGCTGTCCGAGAATAGATTGCTGCCCACGGCCAGGTTGCCGGTTTTGCCGAACAGGGTGATGCCGTCGAGGTCGGCAAAGAAACCCACCGACCCTT
Organism: Burkholderiaceae bacterium; assembly: GCA_919902775.1. Taxonomy (GTDB): domain Bacteria; phylum Pseudomonadota; class Gammaproteobacteria; order Burkholderiales; family Burkholderiaceae_C; genus Limnohabitans_A. Next base: position 75,752 of record CAKKRJ010000011.1, on the reverse strand, counting down.
CGACAAAGGCGTTCAGGCTGCCGCTGGCGCTGGTGGTGAGCTTGAAGTCATCGCTGCCGAGGTCGAAATTGAGCGGCACGTCAAAGGGCGTGAACTCCTGGCGGAAGCTCAAGGGGATGCCGAAGCTGCGTTGCTGGGCATCGAAAACGATTTCCATGCCGTAAGGCAGGACGCCGGATTGGTTCACCGCAGCGATGAAATCTTGCAGCGTGGTGATCTGCTCGCGCGGCGCATGGATCACCGCCGTCAGGTTCAGCGCCTGGGCCGGCGCGCCATTGAGGACGATGAGCTTGCTGTCCTTGACGGCGTCGATGCCATAGGTGCCCACCAACTGGAGCACGCCATTGACGCTGCGGTAGAGCGTGACTTCCTGGTCGGCAAAGCGCAGCGGGTCGAAGCTGGCATAGGGGTTGACCAGCGCCACCACGGCCTTGCCGTCCAGCGTCATGTTGCTGACGGCGACGCCCGAGACGGTGAACAGGTCGACGCGCGGCTTGTTGAAGTCGATCTTGTTGTAGACGTCGTTTTCGAAGGCTTGGCCGAATTGCAACACCTGGTCCAGCCCCGATTCGAGGAAGGGCAGGCTCTTGGCCAGACGGCCATCTTCGCGCACGGCTTCGAGCGCGTCTATGAAGTCGGGGAACATCTGGATCAGGTCGACCACCGACATGGCGCTGAAGTCGCCGATCTTGTCGAAGTTCTCGGTGCTGACCGCGATCGTGCCGGCAAAGGGGTTGCCCGTGATGCGGATGGCCGGCAGCTGGCCAGCGGCCAGGTCCAGGCTGCCCAGCTGGGCGTAGACGGGCAGGAAGACCTCCAGGCTGTCGGTCGTTTTGACAAAATTCAGACCGGCCGAGGTCTGTTTGACGCTGCCGCCCAGCGTCAAGGCCAGGCTGCCGGTTTGGCGACTCTTGTCGCCCAGGCTGACTTCCAGGGGGCCGAGTGCGGCGCTGACGTCGATGTCGTTGACGCTGGCCTTGGCCAGCACATCGAGCTTTTGCAGCTCGAAGCGGCTTTGCGAAGCGTCGCTCCAGTTCACCGCCAAGCGGAAGGCCACATCGGCGCTGACCTCCACCTTGACCTTGACCTCGCCGTCCAGCGTGAGGCCAATCGCCTCGACATCGGCGCCCATGCGCAAACTGGTTTCGCTGCTGATCTGGAGCTTGCCGGCAAAAGCGATCTCGACCCCGTTTTGGCCCATCACCAGGCGCAGCGCATCGGGCGGGAGGCCCAGCGTGGGCAACCAGTTGGCCTGCAAATAGCCCAGCAGGCCGCGCAGCGTAGGCTGGCCCAGGCTGCCGTAGCTGGCCGCGGGCAGGTGCTCGAAGCCCTGACCCAGATAACGCTGGGTGTAGTCGCCAATGCCCAGAATTTTGTCGGCGCCAATGAGTTGCGACAGCGAGGTGCCCAAAATGGGCAGCTCGCGCGCCATCAAATGGTCATTGGTGGGGTTGCCGCCTTCGTCGTATTGCGGGGTGATGGCCGCTTTGAGGTCGGCGATGCCGGTGCTGACGGTGTCCACCGCCGTGCCCAGCAAGTCGGTCAGCAAGGCATCGAGATTGCCCACATCGACCTTGGCCGCCAGCAAAGCGGCGCCATGGTTCATGGTCAAAGTCTGACCATCCACGACAAAGCTCTGTTGCACCGCGCGGCCCAGCGTGTTGCCCAGCAGCGTGACCTCGCCGCTCATGTCCAGCACCGGCGTATCGACCACCACCGTGGCACTGCCCTGCAGCGCGTAGCCATTGCCACCCGAGGCATTCGCGCCCAGCAGCATGACCAACTGGCCGTTGCTCAAGGCCGCACCCACGCCGCCCACGCCCATGAAGGCGCTGACGTTGCTGGCGGCCAAGCTGATCAGGCTGCGGTTGTCGACCGTGCTGCGCGCGATGGCGAAGCTGCCCGACAGCGTGGCCATGCCCAGCACGCTGAGTTCGGCCGTGCCGCTCAGGGCCAGGTTGCCCTGCGCGTCGAAGGCGGCGCTCATGCCCTCACCCACCAGGGTGATGCCGTCCAGACCGGTCAGCGCGGCATCGCCGCTCACCGAGCCGCTTCGCGTGCCATCGGCGTTGATTGTGAGCGTGCCACTGACGTTGGTCAGCGCCAAGCCAATGCCGTTGACGGCAAAGCCCAGGTGCGCATCGTTGGCGTTGATCGTCCACTGCTTGCCGGCGGCGGTTTGCTCGACCAGCAGGTCGAAATCGCCGCCCAGCACGGCGCCACCCAGTTGCAATTGGGCGATGGCGGCGATGCGGGTGATGGCCTGGCCTTCATCGAGCGTCAAGACCGCGCCTTCGGCGACGTCGATCACGCCGTTGTCGCTGGACCAGTCAATGACCGGTGCCGTGGCGAGTGCGGCGGCACCGCTGGTCGAGGCGATGGCCTGGTTGAGTTCCAGGCTGGCCTGCTCGATGTTGCCCAGCGCGTAGCCGGCAATGCGGGCGCTGCCCACCGTGGCCGCTGAGGTGAGCCAGCGGCGGCCGCTGCCACCCACTTCGGTGCTGATCACGGCCGCGATGTCCAGGTCGAGCAGGCTCGCGCCCAACGCGGCGCTGCCGACCGCCAGGCTGGCGTCCACATGGCCGCCGCCAATGATGAGTTGGTTGACCGTCACGCTGCTGCCGTTGCTCAGCGTCACCGTTTGGTTGTTCTTGAGTTCGAGGAACAGGTCGCCTTCGACGTTCAAGGTATTGGCCACGTTCGCGGTCATGTGGCCGCGCAAACGGGTTTCGTCCTGGAGCAGATGCACGTCGTAGCGGCCGCTGCCGGTGGCCACGCTCTCATCGAGGTCACTGCCCCAGCGGTTGTAGGCGATCTGCACCTTTTCGGCCGTCAGCGTCACGGCATTGCTGCCGGCACTGAATGCCACATCGCCTTCGGCCTGCACCGCGTAGCCGCTGCCAATGCCCGGCTGGCTGCGCAAGAGCACAGCGCCCGCGCCGTTGCTCAGGCTGGCGCCCAGGCCGCCCACATTCAGGTTGCCGCTGACATTGGCCAGGCCAATGCGGATGTCGGTGGTCGGCAGGCCATCGACCTTGTGCGTGAGTGCGCGCACCGCCAGCGAGCCGGACAAGGTGCCCAGGTTCTCCACCGTCAGGTTGCCCTGGGTGATGATGAGTTCGCGCACCTCGTTGCCATCGGCAAAAGCCACGTGCTCGGGGGTGGTGGTGAGGCCCGTGGGCACCTGGATGTCGACAGCGCGGCCCAGGGTGTTGACGGCCAGGCTGCCGGTGGCCGACATCTGCACCGCTGTGCCAAAACCGTAGAGCGCTGTGCTGCCCGAGCCGACGATGGCGTAGCCGCTGCTGGCGCCACCGCTGCTGCTCTGCGAAATCACCAAGCCCAGGCGGCCATTGCTGAGCGACACACCGGCACCGGCGGCGCCGATCTGGGCCGTGACATTGGCCGCGCCAATCAGCAGGTAGGCCGGTGGCTGCTCGACCTGGCGTTGCAGGCCAGCGGCCACGCTGGGCAGGTCGCCCGCAGCCAGGCTGCCGCTGGCCACCAAATGGAAGACGCCGGCGGTCTCGGAGGCATGCACCGTGACGTTGCCGCTGCCAATGCCAGCAAGCCCGGCGATGGCGGTTTGCAGCAAGCTGCGTTGTTCGCCGACGCTGTGCGTGGCGAAGTCGGCCAAGGTGCTGGCCCAGGCGGCATCGCCAGAGCGCTTGATCTGCAACTGGTCGGCCACCTGGCCGTCGCCCAGGCGCAGGTCCAGGGTTTGCACTTCGGTAAAGCGCAGCGCAGCGACATTTTGTTGCGCGCGCAGGTTGACAAAGCGCAGGTCCCAGCCGCCACTGACAGCGCTCACCTCAACGTTGCCGGCGCCAATCGAAGACAAGGCTTCCAGGGCGGCGCGCACTTGCTCCGCGCTGCTGTTAGCGGCCAGGGGCGCCGTGCTTTCGCTGCCGTGGACGAGTGCAAAAATGCCACTACCCAGACTACTCGCCACACTGCTCGCGTCGATGCGCAATTGCTGTGTTTCGCTGGTGGTCGCCCCTGTCGCCGTCTTGGCCAGGGTGGCCTCGGGCGCCAATCGCGGCGTCACCGTGCAGACCATGGCGGGCAGCGATTTACCCAGCGCCGCGCCGGTGAAGCTCACCGTGTAGCGGTTGCTGGGTGCGTCAAACGTGACGCCGACATCGCCATTCGCCGCCGCAAAGCTGGCACCGCCAGCACGCGTGGCGGCCAGCAAGGCCGCGCGCAGGCTGGCCGCGCTGGCTCGGGCGTCGATTTCGGCGGTGCTGTAAGTGGCACCGTCGAACTGGAATTGCAGGCTGAAGCTGCCCTCGATCCCGGCCGGGAAGGCGTCGATGGTTTGCACCGTGGGCGTGGCCAGCAGCGAAGCGGTGCTGGCATTGCCCTGCGGCGAGAGGGTGTAGACGATGGCGTCGGGGCCGCTGCGCGCCACGCTCAGGGCGCCCAGATTGAGCTTGAGCGCCGAGGCGTCCAAGGTGATGGTGTAGCCCTGCGCCGAGGTCGGCGTGCTCATGTGGCTGGTGACGCTGACATGGCCGACGCCGACGATTTTTTCCAGCGCCTCGCGGATGCGGTTGTGCTGGGTGCTCTGGATGCCGGTGTATTTCGCCTCCACCACCGTGCTGCGGTTGGCGAACTGGAAGGCGATGTTGTTCGAATTGGCGCCCACCGTGCGCGGCGGCTCGATCAGCAGCGAATAGGTGGCCGAGGTGCTGGCCGCTTTGGCCTGCGCTGTCACGCGGGTATAGCCCCAGGTGACGCTGTCGGCCGGGTCGGCCGGTGGCGTCATGGCCAGGCCGCTCACGTCCTGTCCGGCGCGCGCGCCGACGAAGGCGATGACGAAACCACCCGCGCGTGTGCCGCTCACTTCCACATTGCCGCTGCCGTACAGCGTCTGCAAACCGGTTTGCAAGAGGGACGCGAACTGGGCGTCGCTTTGGCCACTGGAATCCACACTGACGCTGGCGCCAGCGGCGGCAAAGCCATAAGCGCCTTCGCGGAAATGGCCATCGGCCTGCGCGCTCAGCAAATAACGGGTGTTGCTGGTGACCCCGCCTTCCTGGCCCGTGGTGCCGCTGCCCGTGGCGCCCTGTGTGGCGCGCAAAGCAAGGGTTTCGGGCGTCACGACGGCGGGCGCGTTCTTGACCACCGAGAACTCGCCCGAGAGCTTGGCAAAGCCGTCGATGGCCAGATCCACCGCGCCGGCCAGCTGCACATTGCCAGCCGCGTCAAAGCGGGTGGCCAGGCGGCCCGTGGCGGTGAGCCCGGTGACGCCGGTGATGGCGGCATCGCCAATGACGCTGCCGCTGTTCTGGTTGTTCGGCCCCAGCACCAGCTGACCGGCCCCGTTGCTGATCGCCACTTTGGCGCCGCCGGCTTCAAGCGAGGCGGCCACCTGGCTGGCATCGACCAACCAGGTGCGGCTGCCGTCGCTGGCCTGCTGCAACTGCACGTCGAACTGACCCGAGAGTTCGGCCGGGCCGAACTGCAAGCGACCGTCCAGGTTCACGTGCAGCACCGGCCCGCCACTGCTGAGCACCACCGACTTGGCGCTCGTCAGGGCCAGCGTGGTGCTCTGGTCGTTGGCCACGCCGTTCCAGTCGATGACTGGCCCGCTGCTGCCAAAGGCGTCGCCACCGGCACCGAGCTGGCGGTTGATGTCCAGGCTGGCCGAGGTGATGGTGGCGTCGATGCCCGCTTGCAGGCGCGCGCCGCCGATGCTGGCCTTGCTGGCCAGCCAACGGCGGTTGCTGCCACCGATCTCGCTGGACAGCACGATGCCAATGTCGGTGTCCGACAGACTCGCCCCCACGCTGGCATTGCCCAGCACGGCGGCCACACCGGCGCCTCCAAAGATGAACTGCTTGACCTGCACCGTGCTGCCATCGCTGAGGCTGACGCTCTGGTTGTCTTTGGCTTCGATGAACATCTCGCCATCGACCGACAAGACGCCGCCGATGTCGGCGTGCATCACGCCGCGCAAGCTGCTTTGGTTATCGATCAGCTGGGCGGCATAGCTGCCACTGGGCGTTGCCGCCGCCAGCGTCAGGTCGCTGCCCCAGCGGTTCACGCCGACCTTCAGGCTTTGTGCCTGCAAGGTCACGCCGGGGATGCCCTCGATGGCGATGTCGCCCTCGGCGGCCACGGCGTATTTCTGCGTCGTCGCGCCGCCAGTCGTGGTGTTGCGCAGGACGATGGCGCCCTGGCCGTTGCTCAGCGTGGCGCCGACGCCGCCTGGCGTGAGGCTGCCTTGCAAGCTGGCAATGCCGATGGCCAGATCGGTGACCGTGGCGCCGTCAACCGTCTGCGTGGTGGTGACGATCTTCAGGCTGCCGGAGAGGCTGCCCAGGTTGGCCACCGCGACGCTGCCTTGCTCGATGGTGATTTCTTTGCGCGCCAGGCCGTCGCTGAAAGTGACCTGGCGATCGGCTGTGGTCAAGCCGGTTTTGACCGCCATGTCGATGGCGCGGCCCAGGGTGTTGATCTGCAGCGTGGCATCCGCATTGAGCGTGATGGCGCCGTCGAAACCGCGCAGCGCAGCTGTACCTGATGCATAGAGCGCATAGCCCGGCCTGGCGGCGATGCCGCCCAGCAGCGCCGGTGTGTCGCGCGAGATGATCAGGCCGACGTTGACGTTGCTCAGCGCCACACCGGCGCTGGCCGTGCCCACCGAGGCGTTGACGTTGGCCGCGCCGATCTTGAGGTAGTTGGGCGGCTGCTCCACCGCACGCGAGACGCCCAGCGTCAGCGCCGGCAGGGCTTTACCCAGCAAAGCACCTGCGCCAATCACCTCGTAAACACCGGCCTGGCCGGCCACGGCCACCACACTGGCGTTGCCGCGACCGATGCCCGAAAGCGTCTGGATGGCTTTTTGCAGGGCGGCTGTGCGCTGGTCGCTGCTCAGGCCCGTGAGGTCCACGCTCTGCGCCCAGTCGGCTGCGGCGCTGGTTTTGAGGCGCACCACATCGGCCGGCAAGCCGTCGGCGGCCACATTCAGGTTGAGGGTTTGCACCGCCAGCACGCTCAGCGGGGCGACGTTGAGGCCGGCCAGGGTGCCGCCAAAAACGATGTCAAAAACGCCGTTGCTGCCGCTCACCGTGACGCGACCGGCGCCTATGCCGCTCATGCCTTCCAAGGCACTTTGCAAAGTGGCGGCACTCAGGCCGCTGCGCGCAAGCGTCACCGAGGTCGCACCGTTGAAGGACAGCGCAAAGCGTTCGCCCGTGCTGCCCAAGCTCAGGCGCTGGGTTTCCGAACTGGTGGCACCGGTGCTGCTTTGCGTCAGCCGCGCCACCGGCGCGCGCTGGGGCGCAACCGTGTCGGTCATGGCCAAAATGGTCTGGCCGACGGCCGCGCCGCCAAAGACCACGCGGTATTGGCCGCTGGCGCTGTCCAGGCTCACCGTCGCGGTGGCACCGGTGGCCGAGAACAGGCCGCCGTCGGCGTTCTTTGCCGCCAGCAAGGCGCTTTGCAAAGCGCTCACGCTGGACTGGAAGTCGATGGCGGCGGTGGTGTAGGTGCCCGCACCAGAAATCGCGCCCGAAGCCGTCACCGACAGCGTGGCCGCTGGTGCCAGGGTGGGCGTGACCACGCGCGCCATGACGGGAATGGTCTTGCCCACGGCCGCGCCGCCAAAGCTGATGCGCCAGGCGTTCAGCGCGGTATCGACGGCAACCGTCGCCGTCGCACCGCTGGCCGAGAAAGTGTCACCGCCCGATTGGGTGGCAGCAAGAACAGCCGCTTGCACCGCCGAAGCGCTGGCCTGCAGGTCGATGCCAGCGGTGCTGTAGCGCGCACCGTTGTAGTCGAATGCCAGGCTGAAGCTGCCGCGCACCTCAGCCGCAAAGCGGTCCACCAAATGCACCGCGCCGGTGGCTGTGCCGGCTGTGGCGCCGCTGGTGCCAGCCAGCGTGTACTGCATGGCGCTGGTGACGCCGGTGTTGGTGACCGACAAGGCGCCCAGCGCCACGATTTTGTCGCGCACCGCATCGCTGAAGCTGATGCGGTAGGTCTGCGCATTCGAGGGCGAAGTCAGCGTCTCGACACGCAGATCGCTGGATTTGTAAACCTTGTCGACGCCGCCGCTGTAGGGCGCGGTGGTGCTCAGCGCCGCCGTGCTGCCGATCAGCTTGGCCAGCGCGTCATAGACCTGGCGGCCTTGCGAAATCTGGGCGTTGACGAACTTGGCCGTGGCCGCCAGCGGGCTGTTGGCAAAGCTGAACGTGAAGCTGTCGGAATCCTTGGTGGCGCTGGAGGCCACGCCAATGCTCAGCTGGTAGCCGGTGCTGACCGCTGCCGCCACGGCCTGCGTTTCGACCCGTGTGCCGCCACTGGTGGCCAGGCTGGCCGAGGGGTCGGTGGGCGCTTGCATGAACAAGCCGTTGTCGCTGGCCGTGCTGGCCACGCGAACCGCTTGGCCGGCCAGCTCGCCGCCAAAGTTGAAGGCAAAGCCGGCGCTGCGGCTGCCACTCACCGTGACATTGCCCGTGCCGAACAAGGCGCTGAGCGCTTCTTGCAGCTTGGCTGCAAAGACTGCGTCGGTGAGGGTCAGGCCGCTGCTGCTGACGCTGCTGGCCGTGGCCGTTTTGCCATTGGCGCTGAAGCGGTAGGCGCCTTCACGGAACACCCCGTTGGCGGCGGCCACCAGTTTCAACTGGCTGTTGCTGCGGATGTCGAAATCGAAGGACAGCACATGCGTGCCGAAAGTGCCTGCGGGGAAAGGGTCGATCAGGTGCACGGCACCGGTGGTCGGCGTCGCCTGACGCTCGACATAGGTGCTGCCCCAGTCGGCGCTGTCGGCCGGGTCGGCAGGCGGTGTGAGCGTGAGCCCGCTGACGTTTTGTCCGGCGCGCGCGCCGATCAGCTCGACAAGGAAACCGGCGCTCTTGCTGCCGCTGACGCTGACCGTGCCGCTTCCCAGCAACGCCGACAAGCCGGTCTGCAGCTTCAGGCGCCAAGCGGCGTCGCTGTCGCTGGCCAGCAGTTGGATGCTGGCGTTGGCGCTGTTGTAGGCAAAGCCGTAAGCGCCCTCGCGCACACGGGCGCCGTCGCTGCTGGCCACTTCCAGCCGATAGGCACTGTTGGTTTTGACGCCACCGGCTTGCGCCTCCAGCAGCGTGCCTGCCGCGCCGCTGTCTGCGGCCTTGCTTTCGATGGCCGCTTGCGTGCTTTGCACGGCCGCCTGGCTGACGGCGAATTCGCCGTTCAGCGTGGCATAGCCGGCCAGGTTCACGTCCACCGCGCCGGCCAGCTCGATGTTGCCCAGGCTGTCAAAGCGGGTGGCAAAGGTGCCGGTGAGGGTCAGGCCGTCCACGCCGGTGACCGAAGCGGTGCCGCTCAGGCTGCCGCTGCGCTTGTCGGCGCCCCAGAGGTTGTTGTCGGCGTCTTTGCCGAACCACAGATCGCCCGCGCCGTCGGACAGGCCGACGCGCGCGCCATTGGCTTGCAGCCCCAGGTTCACGTCGCTGGCGACCACATGCCAGGCGCGTTGCGTGCCGTCGGCAGACTGTTCGAGTGCCACGTTGAAGGCACCCGACATGTTCGCCGGACCCATTTGCAGATCGCCGTCGATGAAGACCTGGAACACCCGCTGACCATAGTCCAGGCTCACGCTGGCATCGCGCGCCAGGGCCATCGTCGTGCTCTGGTCGTTGTTCGTGCCGTTCCAGTCGACCACCGCGTCGCTGCCGGCCAGCACCAGCGCGCCACTGCGCAACTCGCTGTTGACTTCCAGGCGCGCGGCGTTGAGGTTGGCCGCCGCATAGCCCTGAATGGTCGCGCCACCCACGTTGGCGCGGCTGGTCAGCCAGCGGCGCTGTGTGCCGCCGATTTCGCTGTTCAGCACCACGGCGATGTCGACATCGCTCAGGCTGGCACCGACCGTGCTGCTGCCGGCGGCGGCATGCACGCCCGCGCCGCCAAAAATCAGTTGGTTCACGCTGACGGCGCTACCGTTGCTCAGCGTCACGCTTTGGTTGGCGCGGCTTTCGATGAACATCTCGCCATCGACATGCAGCGCACCGGCGATGTCGGCCACCATCTGGCCGCGCAAGCGGGTCTCGTTGTCGATCAGGTCGAGCACGTACTCGCCCGCGCCGGTGTTGATGCGCTCGTTGGCCACAGCCACGCCCAGGCGGTTGTAAGCGATCTTGAGGTCGTTGGCCTGCAGGGTCACGCCATCGATGCCGGTCAGCGCCACGCTGCCCTCGGCCTGCAAGGCGAACTTGCCGGCCGCCGTGCCTTCTTTGTGCAGCAGCAACGCGCCGGTGCCGCCCGAGAGGCTGGCGCCAACGCCGCCCAGGCCGAGCGAACCGCTCATGCCGGACATGCCGATGCGCAGTTCGGTGACGTTGCCCACGGTCTCGCTTTGGATGGCCAGCGCGCCCGAGAGGCTGCCCAGGCCGTCCACCGTCACCGTGCCGCTGGAAATCACCAGCTCCTTGAAGGCGTTGCCATTGCCAAACGCGATGGCGATGGCCTGACTGCCGACGGTGATGCTTTGGTCAACCGCTTCGCCCAGGGTGTTGATGCGGATCGCCGCCGTCGCCGACAGGCCGAGGCCCGCAAAGCCCGAGAGGCTGGCCGTGCCGCTGCCCACCAGGGCATAGCCCGACTGGCCCAGCGCATTGCTGGCGACATACAGCCCCAGCGTGCCGTTGACCAAGCCGACGCCGGCCCCGCCCGCGCCGAAGCTGGCGGACACGTTGCTCATGCCGACCTTCAAGGTCGCGGCCGTGCCTGTGCCGACTTTCTCGACCGAGAAGTTGCCGGAGAGCGCGCCAAAGCCCTCCACCGCCAGACTCACGTTGCTGCCCGAAAGCAGCAGCGCGTTGTTGCTGAAGGTTGCGCTCAGGCTGCCGCTGGCCGACAGGCCAGCCAGCCCGGCAATGCGGACATCGCCCGAGAGGCTGCCGCTCTTGCTGCTGGGCGAAACGAACAGATGGCCCGTGCCGTGGGTCAGCGCCACCGTGGCACCGCCGCCAGACACGCTGACTTCGGCGTTGCTGGCAGAGATGTCCCAGGTGCGGTTGCCGCTGGCGTCTTTGTCCAAAATGATCTGGAAATCGCCGGCGACACGCGCCGCGCCGATCTCGATGGCGCCGCTGATCGGCAGCACCCAACGCCGGTCGGTCAGGTCCATCACCGCCTGCTTGGCCGCGTCTTGCGCCGACAAAGCCAGGGTGCGCGCCTGCGCGCCCGACCAGTCGAGCACGGCGGTACCGGCCGTCTCGATCAACGCCCCAGCGCTGTCGATTTGTTGGTTGATCTGCAGCGCAGCGGTGCTCAGGTCGGCCAGGCTGTAGCCGGCCACGTTCACGCTGCCCAAATGGCCGATGCCGGTGAGCCAGCGCCGCGAACTGCCGCCGACTTCGCTGGCCAGGGTCAGCGCGATGTCCACGCCGCCCAGGCTGGCCAGGGTGTTGCCGCCCGCCGTCACCGTGGCCGAGAGGCCCGAGCCGCCAAAAATCAGCTGGTTCGTCGTCAGTGTGGAGGCATCGCTGAGCGTGCTGGCCACGGCGTTGCGGCCTTCGATGAAGACTTCACCGCTGAGCTCGATGCCGGCCACGCCCAGCGTGGCCTGGCCGCGCACACGGGTTTCGTTGTCGACCAGATTGACCGTGTACGTGCCGCTGCCGGTGTTCACCGCCACACCCGTCACGGCGGTGCCCAGCCGGTTGTAGGCCACCATCATGTTGCTGGCCGAGAGCGTGAGGCCATCGACGCCGGTGAGCGCCACGCTGCCTTCAACCTGCACCGCGTAGGTGCCAGCGGCCGTGCCCACCTTTTTGAGCAAAATCGCGCCGGTGCCGCCGCTCAGGCTGGCGCCGACACCGCCCAGGGCCAGGCTGCCGTTCATGCCGGCCACGCCGATGCGAATGTCGGTGGTGCTGCCCACGGTTTCGCTCTTCACGGCCAGCGAACCGCTCAGGCTGCCCAGGCCGGCCACCGTGATGCTGCCGCTGGAAATGACCACTTCTTCGACGCGCGTGCGCTCGGCAAATTGGATGGCCACGCCGTTGACCGTGGTGTCGATGCTGCGGCCCAGGGTGTTGATGCGCACGGCGGCATTGGCGCTCAGTCTGACGTCGCCGCCAAAACCATTGAGCTGCGCCGCGCCGTTGGCCACCAGGGCGTAACCGGCGCTGGCTTCTGACAGGCCGGCAATGTAGATGCCCAGGCTGGCGCCGCTCACGGCCAGGCCCGCGCCGCTGCTGCCAAAGGTGGCGGCCACGTTGCTGGCGCCCAGCAAGATGGCTTGGTCGGCGCTGCGTGTGACACTGAAATCGCCGCTCAGCTTGCCGAAACTGCCGAGGTTCAAATCGATGCCGGTGCCCGAGAAATTCAGGCTGCCGTCGCTGGCAAAGGCGCTGCTGAAGTTGCCGGTCAGGCTGACCCCGGCCAGACCTTCGAGCACGGCACGCCCGCTCAAAGCGCCGCTGCGCGTGCTGCCCGGGCCCAGCGTCAAGGTGCCACTGGCGCCCTCGATGCCGACGTAGGCGCCGCCAGCGGCCAAGCCCAGGGTGGCATCGCTGGCGGTGATGGTCCAGACCTTGTCGTTGCCACTTTGCGAGAGCGTCACCCCAAAATTGCCGGACAGGCGCGCGCCGCCGATTTGCAGGCTGCCCGAGATCGGCATGGTGAAGGTGGGCAGGGCCATGCCCAGCGCCACACTTTGCACATCGGACAGCGTGACCTCGCTGGCGCTGTTGGCCCAATTGACGACGGCCGCGTTGGCAGCGCCCAGCGCGCCGCTGGCGCTGTCGAGCGCGCGGTTGATCTGCAGTTGCGCCGAGCTCAGGTCGGCCAGTTCGTAACCGGCGATGCTGGCGCCGCCCAGGCTGGCCTGGGTGCTCAGCCAGCGCCGCGCTGTGCCGCTGCTCACGCGTTCGGTGGCCAGCACCATGGCCACGTCGATGTCGCGCAGGCTCACGCCCAGGCTGCTGCCACCGGCGCTCAGCGTGGCAGATGCGTTGCGTCCACCGATGACCAACTGGTCGGTGCGGATCTCGCTGCCATCGGAGAGCTGCGTGGCCAGGTTCTGTCGGCTTTCGATGAAGAGTTCGCCGCTGATGCCCAGCACATTGGCCAGTTCGGCCGTGACCTGCCCGTGCAGACGCGTGGCGTCTTTGAGCAGGCTGAGTTTGAAATCGTCGCTGGGGGTGGCCACCGAAACGTCCAGTGCCTCGCCCCAGCGGTTGTAGTCGATGGCCAGATCGGTGGCGCTCAGGCTCACGCCGCTGATGCCCGTCAGGGCCACATTGCCGCTGGCCTGCACCGCGTAACGCGTGGTGATCAGGCCCGATGCGTCGACTTCGTGGCGCAACAGCACGGCGCCACGCCCGCCCGAAAGCGCCGCGCCGGCCCCGCCCAGGCTCAGGGAACCGGCCACATTGTCCAGGCCGATGGCGATGTCGGTGACCGTCACGCCGCCTTCGACGCGGGTGGTCGAAATCAACTTGAGCGCGCCGCTCAAACTGCCCAGACCGGCCACGCTGACGCTGCCGCTGGCGATGCTGATTTCCTGGCGCGCCAGGCCGTCGGCAAAGTCCAGCACCAAATTCGGCGTCGTCAAACCGGTGCGAATCGTTTCGGACACCGGCTTGCCCAGCGCATTGATGCGCACTTCGGCGCTGGCCGTCAGGCTCACCTGCCCGTCAAAGCCCGACAGCGTGGCCGTGCCCGCTGCGCGCAGGGCGTAGTCAAAGTGGCCGTCGGCACCGCGTTGCAACAGTAGGCCCAGCGTGCCACCCGACAGGCTGACGCCGGCGCTACCGCTGCCCAGCAAGCCGCTGACACCCGAGGCGCCGATCAAAAGGCGCTCGCTGCGCACTTCGCTCACGCGCGTGGCCAGGCTTTGCAGGCCGCCCAGCTGGGCGCCGGCCAGGGCGTCGACAAAAGCGATGTCAAAAACCCAGGGCTGGTCGGCGCGCGGGCTCACCCGCACGCTGTCCACACTCAGGTCGGGCAGGCTGCCGAGCAAGGCCCGCAAGGTGGCGGCCACCTCGATTTGGCTCAGGCCCGCCACCGCGATGTCAGAGGTCCATTCGGGCTGGCCTTCAAAGCGCAAGGCCAGTGAGGTCGGTGCCTGGCCATCGGCCATGGCAAACGACAGGGTTTGCACGGGCGAGACCAAGATCTCGCCGACGTTGGTGCCGGCCAGCGTGCCCTGGAAATCGACCCGATAGGCGCCGTTGACCAAGGACACCGCCACGTTGCCGCTGCCAATGGCCGGCAGGCCTTCGAGCGCGGCGCGGAACTCGGCCGCACTGGCGCCAGCGGCCAGCAGCACCGAGGTGTCGGCGCGCCCGCTCATGGACAAGGTGTAAAGACCGCTGCCAGCGATGCTCACGCTTTGCTGCGCGTTGGCGGTGGCGCCGCGTTGAATTTCACTCAGATGTGCATCGGGCGCGGCCACGGTGCTGGTGATTTGCCCCAGCATGGGCGGCAGATCCACGCCCGCCGCCGCGCCGCCAAAGCTGACTTTCCAGGCGTGGCCGCTGCCTGCCGTGACCAGGCTGACGTCCAACGTCACGCCGCTGGCGGCCAGTCGCACGCCCTGGGCGTTGGTGGCGGCCAGCAGGGCCGCGCGCACATCGCCCGCGCTGGCGCCAAAGGCCACATCGCTGCTGGTGTAGGTGGCGCCGCCAAACGCCAGGCTCAGGCGGAAGGTGCCGCTCACGGCCTCGTCGTAGAGGTGAATGGTTTGCACCGCGCCGCTGGCACTGGCCCCGGTCGTGGTGGTCGTGATGCCCAGACTCAGGGCCGAAGCCGTGCTGGCACTGGTGAGCGGCGCGATGTCGCGCCCGCCCAGCAGGTGGCGAAACTCGATGGCATAGCGGGCGTTGGCCAGCGACGAGCGGGTGTCAAAAGACACCGCCACATTGCCGGCGCCGGCCACCGCTTCGAGCGCGCTTTGGATGGCGCGCGCCTGGTCGGCCACGGCAAAGCCCGGCCCGCCCTGGCGCAGCTCGCCCACTTTGAGCGTGATGCCGCTGGTGCTGCTGTGCGCTTGCAGCAGGGCCACGTTCTTGCCGGCCAAGGCGCCACGGAAATCGACCACGTAGTCGATGCTGCTGTGGCCGGTGTATTCGGAGCGGTAGGCCACGCTGACATTGCCGGCGCCCACCATGCCTTCCAGCACGCGCTGGATTTCTGCGGCATGGAAAGTCGGGTCGGCCGAGTAGCGGACTTTGCTGCTGGTTTTGCCGTCCAGGCTGAACCAGAATTGCCCGGCCGCCCGGTTGGCGGCGCTCAGGGTGATGACTTGGCGCTCGTTGCTGGCGTTGGCGCTCGAATAAACCGGAATGGCGGCGGTGGTCTGCCCGTCATGGGTCAGCGTGAAGGTCTTGCCTGTGGCGCTGTCGCCATTGACCAGGCTCAGCGTCTGCACCTCGTTGCGCGCGGCGCTGGCGGCCAGGGTTTGCTCCACCAAGCCCCAATCCGACTGGCCGGCCGGGTCGGGCGGCTGCTCCAGCCACAGGCCGGCGCCGCCGGGCGTGCTGGCCAGCAGCAGGGCTTGGCCTGCCAGGCTGCCAGCGAATTCGATGCGAAAACCTTCGGCGCGCGTGCCACTGACCAGAGCATTGCCCAGGCCCACCCCGGCCAAAGCCTCCAGCGCCGCCTGCATGCGCGCAGCAAACGCCGCATCGCTGAGCGGGCGACCGTCGGCCCCCAAAGAGGAGGCGGTTTGGCGCTGGCCGCCCAGCACAAAACCGTAAATGCCCTCGCGCACAAAATGGCTGCCGGCCTCGCCCAGCGAGAGCAGCAACACGCTGTTCTGCGTCTGAGCGCCGACTTGGGTTTGGCTGACTGTGCCGCTGGCGCCCGCTGTGGCGTTGCCCAGCGCGGTGACCGGCACCGACAAGGCCGCCGCTTCTTTGACCACCGCGAATTGGCCGGACAAAGCGCCCAGGCCAGCGATGCCGAGTGCGACATCGCCCGCCAGTTCCAGCGTGCCGTTGTTGAAACGGGTGGCTAGGGTGCCGCTGAAGGTCAGGCCGTCGACCCCGGTGATCGAGCCGATGCCAGTCAGGGCGCCGCTGTTGCCGGTCTCGGCAAAAATCAGCGAGCCGCTGACGCTGTCGATGCTGACCTTGGCCGTGCCGGCAGTCATCGCCACACTGGCGTTGACGGCCTTGATCTCCCACACGGGGCTGCCAGCCACTGTGCTGCGCACAATTTCAAAACTGCCCGACAGCGTGGCCGGGCCCAGCGCCAAGCTGCCGCTGACCTGGGTGACAAAGCGTTCGCCCGCAGTGGCCAGGGGCAGGATGCGGGTGTCGGTGACCGCGATCACGCGGCTGCGGTTGCTGGGCGACCAGTCGATGACCGGCGCGTTGTCGAGGAAGGCGTTGCCGCTGCCGGTGTTCAAGGCGCGGTTGATGTCGAGCACGGCCGCATCGACATTGGCCAATGCGTAGCCAGAGACCTCTGCCCCGCCCACCCAGGCGCTGGCCGTCAGCCAGCGGCGCGCAGTGCCACTGGCCACGCGTTCGGTCGACAAGACCATGGCCAGATCGGTCTCGCGCAAGAGCAGCCCGGCCCCGCCGCCTTCGAGCGCGGCACTCAGGCCCGCGCCACCGATCAACAGCGAATCGACCTGCACGGTGCTGGCATCCGACAGCGTGGCCGCCTGGTTCTGCACCGATTCGAGGAAGACATCGCCTTCGAAAGACATGGCCCCGGCCACGGCGGCGCGCGCGTAACCGCGCAGCCGGGTTTCGTCGCGCAGTTGCTGCAGGCTGATCCAGCCGCCGGGCGTGGCGATGGCGGTGTCGAGTGCGGCACCGGTGCGGTTGAAGGCCAGCTGCATGCGCTCGGCACTGAGCGTGACACCCTGGATGCCGGTGAGCGCCACGGCACCCTCGGCCTGCACCGCGTAGCGGCTGACGCTGCTGGTGTTGCTGCCACTGCCAGTGACTTCTTTGTAGAGCAGCAGCGCGCCGCGCCCGCCGCTCAGGCTGGCGGCAACGCCGCCCAGGCTGAGTGTGGCGCTGAGTTGTTCAAAACCAATGGCCAGCCGCTGCTGCACCACGCCGGCCACATCGACCTGGCGGTTTTCGATTTGCAGTTGACCGCTCAAGGTGCCCAGGCCGGCGATGCTCAGGCTGGCGTTGTCCACCACCACCGACGTCGTTGGCCGTTCATCGGCAAACAGCAGGCGCACGTTGTCGGTGGCGTTGACGGCGATGGTTTCATCGATCGCGCGGCCCAGGCGGTTGATGGCGATCTGGCCGCTGGCGCTGAAGCTGCCGACGTCGGCAAAGCCGTTCAGCGCAATCGTGCCGCCGGCCACCAGGGCGTAGCTGCCCGCGCCGGTGCTGCCCGGCTCGATGATGAGCGCCAGCGTGCCGTCGCTGAGGGCCACGTTGGCGGTGTCACCGCCCACGGTGGCCGCCACCTGGGTGCCGGCCACCACCAGGCGCGCGCCTTGCGGGCCGTCGACCCGACGCAGACTGAAATCGCCCGAGAGGCTGCCAAAGCCGGCCACACTGAGCGACAAGCCGGTGCCCGACAGGGCCAGTTCGCCATCGGCGCCGATCTCGGCCACGCCCTCGCCGCTGAACGTCAGCCCGGCGATGCCGCCCAGCTCGAATTTGCCAGCCAGGCTCACCGAGCGCGTGCGGTCGGCGTTCAGGCGCACGGAGCCCGAGGCCTGGGTCAGGCGGACAAAGGCCGGCCCGGCGGCCAGCAAGACCTGGGCGTCACTGGCCTGGATGTCCCAGAAGTTTTGGCTGCGGTTGTAGGTCAGCGTGAAATCGCCGCTGATGTGGTTGTTGCCCAGCGCGATGCGGCCGCTGACCGGCAGGCTGAGCACGTCGCCCACTTGGTCGAAGACAAATTGGCGCCCGCTGCCCAGCAAGAAAGAGCGGCTGTTCGACCAGTCGAGGGTGCTGCCTTCGGCCTGCGCCAGCGCATCGGCGGCGCGGTTGAGCGACCAGGTCGCGGTTTCCAAGTTGTCGAGCGCGTAACCGGCCACGCTCAGGCTGGCCACGGCGCCGCGCGAAGTCAGCCAGGAGCGGCTGCTGTCAATGTCTTTGGCGTACACAAAAGCCAGTTCGGCATCCGAGGCGCTGAGCGCGCTTTCGGCGCTGCCGGGCGAGAGCGTGGCCGTGACGCGCGAGCCGGCCAGCGCGTATTCGATCAGCCGCACCGACTGGCCGTTGGACAAGAGCCGCGTGCTGCGGCTCACGTCCAGCGTGAGGTCGCCGGCAAAGCGGATGACGCCCGCCACCGAGGCCGTGAAATAGCCCGACAGGCGCGAGGTGTCGGCGCCGATGTCGAGCAAGATGGCATCGCCGGTGCTGAGGATTTCGCGCTGCACAGCGGTGGTGCCGCGGTTGAGCAGCACGCGCACGCGCTCGCCGCTCAGGGTGAGGGTGCTGTCCACGGCCACGCTGAGATCCAGCTCGGCCGCCAGCGCCAGCGCGGTGGTGGCGGCGCCCACGCCGCTGTTGGGCGTGCTGGTGCTCAGCACCAGGCCCAGATAACCGTTGCTGGCGCTCAAGTGGGCATCGCCCAGAGCCAAGCTGGCGCTGACATTGCGCGCGCCGATCAAGAGCTCTTGCGTGGTCTCGGTGGCGCTCTGGCTGCTGCGCGCAGAAAATGCGATGTCGCCGCTCAGGCTGCCCAGCTCGGCCACCGTCAGGCTGGCGTTGCGCGCCTCAAAGCGCTGCACGCGGTCGGGGCTGTCGATCTGCAGGCGATAGGCCTGCCCACCTTGGCTGAAGGCCACATCGACGGCATGCCCGAAGGTGTTGGCCACATAGCCCAGGTTGCCCGAAAAGGCCGTGCCCGGCGCGCCTTGCAAGGCGCCGGTGCCGCTGGCCTGCACGGCATAGCCGTCATTGGCCAGGGCCATCAGCAGGCTGCCGTTGCTCAGCTGCAGCGAGGCGCCGCGCGCGGCATCGCCCAAACGCGCGGCGACATGGTTGGCCGCCACATTCAGGCGGCCCGTGGCCGAGTCGCCAGACAGCACGAAATCGCCGGACAGCGCATCTCCCGTGGCAAAGGCCACGCGGCCACTGCCGGACAGCGCCACCTGCAATTGGCCCTCTGAGAGCACCAGGGTGCCGCTCACCGAAGTCAGGGCGCCAGACAAATCGCCCACCGCCCATTCGGCGCCGACGTTGCGCGCGGTGAAGGTGGTTTCAACCCCGCTGGCCAGCGGGGCAACGGCAACTTCCCAACTGCCGCTCAGGCGCACGCCCGCCACAGACAGCGAGGCATCGAAAGAAAGCGCCGACTGGCTGACCTTGTTGGCCATGGCGGTGAAGACCTGGTCCAGCGCCGTCTGCGCTTGCGGCACGCCAGGAATGGTCAGCTCGGCCAGGCCGGGAATAGCAGTCGCCACCAATTGCAGGCGGTCGGGCTGGTACACGGGTTTGAGGAAAATCCCTTTGCCCGCATACAAGCCCGTGTAGGAAGAGAAACTGCCGCTGCGCTGCGACCACTTCAAAACATCGAACACCTGCCCGGCGCTGGGGTGGAAGTTGTCCAGAAACTCCAGCGACAAGGTGCCCGCCAGCGTGGCCGTGCCGCGCACGTCGACTTGGTCATAACCCCCGGAACCTGAGGTAGCACCGGCGATTTCTATCTTCAGCGTGGCGCTGCTTTGCTGCTCGTAGGCATCCACACTCAATACGCCCGGCGACGCGCCAGGGGCGACCACACCGGCGTTCACCACGCTCGCATCGAGCGTGCCGGCGCCCACCAGGGTCTGCCCGCTTTTGAGCAGCAGCGGGCTGCTGGGCGACAAAAGGCTGGAGGCCAGTTGCGTCACGCCATCGGCCGAGACCACGCTGGGCGGATGCCCCTCCAACACGGGCAAAAGCGACGAGGTGGTCGTTGTGCCCGTGGGGGCCAAAGGGTCCGAAGCCGGCGCCACCGTCTGGCTGCTGCTCGTCTGCTGCAACGGATCGGTGACCAGCGTTTCGCCCGACAGCAAAATCCTCGGCTCGAGCGTTTCCAACCGCACCGCCAGCCGCTTACGCGGCGTCTTCGGTGTTTGGCTGGACGATGCGCCCGGCTTGGATTTTTGATTTTTCACTCAAACTGCCCTGCTGCGGTCACGCACCAAGCCCATGCCCTGAAAGGGAAGGTGCCACGGGACGCACAGGGGCCACCCACAAAAATACGAACCTTGTGGTAGCGCGCCCCTGCGAGCGAATGCCTTCTGAGGCTTTTCCCATCATCCCTTGCTTCCCCTGCGCAGACATTTATAGATTTTCTCAAATTATTCAGCACATATGTTAAAAAACATTCGAGAGATATCAACAGATCAATTCTGCTGAATTCTGGCAAACACTGGTCGACAGGGACTGGCTGCGATAGCGGCAAACCATAATACATGGCATGCCATCACCCACCCAACCATGACAGCGTCAGCCCGCATCGCCATCGTCGAGGACGACGCCATCCTGCGCGACGATCTGGTTGACTTCTTGGGCCGGCGCGGCTTCACGGTGCAAGGCTTCGAGCATGCCGCCGCGCTCTACCGCAGTCTGGCCTGCAGCCGCTTTGACCTGGCTTTGCTCGACATCCTGCTGCCCGGCGGGGAAAGCGGACTGGACATTGCCCGCTGGCTGCGTGCCAACCAACCGGGTGTCGGCGTCGTGATGCTGACCAGCCTGGGGGCCACGCAAGACCAGGTGAAAGGGCTGGAGGCCGGGGCGGATGTCTATCTGGCCAAAAACACCTCGCTGGAAGTCATTGAGGCCACCTGCCGCAGTGTGTTGCGCCGTCTGGCCAGCACCACCGCTCAACCAGCGGCAGCGACCAGCGTGGAGGCCTCGGGATGGCGGCTGAACACCGCAACCCTCACATTGGAGCCCCCACAGGGCCAGGCCATTGAACTCACGCACGCGGAAGCGATGTTCCTCTGGCCGCTGCTGAGCGCACCGGGCAAGCCGGTGAGCCGCGATGGCTTGCTGGTACAGATGAGCAAGCCCAGCACGCTCAGCAATCTGCGCAATCTGGACAGCCTGGCCCAGCGTTTGCGCAAAAAAGTGTTGGCCAGCTGCGCCATCGAGCTGCCGGTCAAGCCCAGTTATGGCGCGGGCTATCTGTTCGCCGGCAACGGCCTGCGGACAGAGCCGCCCAGCCAGACCAGGAGCACCGCGTGAAGGTTTGGCTGCCGCCCCCACTGCTGCGTCTGTGCCGGCTGTGTTGGGCCGCACTGCTGCTGTGCGGCCTGGCGCTGTCTGCCCAGGCCTTGCCGCCGCCACTGCCCTTGAGCCCCACGACCGAGCACTTGCCATTGGCCGGGCACATGGAGCGCCACATCGATCCGGGTGGCCAGCAAACCCTGGACGAGGTGCGGGCACAGGGCCAGTTTGCAGCCGTGCCAAGTTTCGCCACAGGTGGCTACACCGCCGCCGCCCATTGGTACCGGTTCACGCTGGCGCGCACGGCGGCCAGCCCTGCGCACTGGCTACTCGAGTGCGGTGCGGCCTACCTCGACGACATCCAGGTCTTTGTGCCGCAGGCCGACGGCCGTTTTGCCGAACACCGACTGGGCGACCATGTGCCTTTTGCGCAACGACCGCTGCAAACACCGTTGCACACACTGAAACTTGACTTACCGGCAACACCGCTGACCCTGTATGTGCGCGTGCATTCAACCAGCAGTCTGGTCTTTTTTTCCAGCGTCTGGCGGGCCGATACATTCACCGCCAAAGAATCGCAGGAAAATTTCTACCAAGGCTTGTTCTTCGGCATGCTGGTACTGACCATCCTCATGTACGGTCTGCTGGGCAGCTGGTTGCGCGACGCGAACTTGCTGGTCTACGCCGCCTACGTGGTCACGCTGCTCTTGTTTTATCTGGGCAGCAAAGGTTACGCAGCCTTGCTGTTTGCCCCAACCGATGGCCGCTGGTTGGATGCCACGACCGGTTTGGGCGTGATCGGCGGCGGCATCGCCGCCGTGTTGATGTGGAACCAGTTTCTTGATCTCAAGCAGCACTTTCCACGCTTGCGCCAAGTGGTTTTTCTGTGCATTGTTCCCATGTGCGGTGCCCTCCTCGGCATTGCATCGCCGGTCTACCGCGAATTAGCGCCTTACACCCTGTTGTTGTCCAATACCCTGGCCTGGCTACTCACGGGCGTTTTGCTTTGGCGCTTGGTGCAGACGCCGCGCCAGCCGATTCTTTGGCTTTACCTGTTCGCCTTTTTGGCCGCGACCCTGGGGGTTGCCCTGCAATCGGCGATGGCCACCGGCTTGGTGCCGCTCAACCCATTCACCGCGAACAGTTACCAGATCGGATCGTTCGTGCACATTCTGGCCCTCAATCTGGCCCTGGCCTGGCGCGTCAAAAACATGCAGGCCGAACGCTTGCATGCAGAACACGAAGCAGCGACTTCACGTGCCAAGGCGCAAGAGCAACGCCAGTTGGTCGCGATGCTTTCGCATGAATTTCGCAACCCGCTGGCGGCGATTTCACGTTCTGCGCAAATGCTTCTGCTGGACGTGGATGGCCCCACCGCCAGCCGACTAGAGGGCATCCGGGACAATGCCGATTCGCTGTATGCGTTGGTAGACAAGTTCCTCGCGGTGGAATCGCTCGATGGCCATGCAGCCATGCTGTCACGGCAGGCGACGCGCCTGCAAGCGTTGGTCGCCGCGGCCCTGCGCGGATGCGAGGGAAGCGCGCGTGTCGCGGTAAACATCACACCCCAAGACGCCAGATTCTCTCTTGACCGCTCATTGTTCGGTATCGCGCTTGGCAACCTGATCGGCAACGCACTCGCCTATTCACTTCAGGACACACTGGTGAACGTCCATGTCAAAGTGAACGCAAAGGACTTGGAAATCACGGTCATTGACAAAGGCATGGGCATGAGTGGTGAGGATCTGGCACGCCTCGGAACCCCCTACTTTCGCGCCGCAGCAGCCCAAAAAACGCGTGGCATTGGACTGGGCTTTGTACTCGCACGCAAGATTGTCACAGCCCACGGCGGAACCCTCGATATCAGCAGCGCACCAGAACAGGGGACGACAGTGACCATCAGACTCAGATCAACCCCATTGGTGGAGAAGACCTCACAGAGGCGGAAGGCGTAACCCAAACCACAATGCATGCGATAAAAAACCAAACGCGCAAGAAAAAACCCTTGTAAATCAGAGACTTACAAGGGTTTATGCTTTGGCGGAGTGGACGGGACTCGAACCCGCGACCCCCGGCGTGACAGGCCGGTATTCTAACCAACTGAACTACCACTCCTGGTAGCTGTAACTTTTGTCAGAGTGCTGATGCAAACTGACCAAGTGCTACAAAACTTGGCGACCCTACGGGGATTCGAACCCCGGTACTCACCGTGAAAGGGTGATGTCCTAGGCCTCTAGACGATAGGGTCATAACCTGGACTGATTCTTTCGAATCTTCTCGACACTTTGGTGGAGGTAAGCGGGATCGAACCGCTGACCTCTTGCATGCCATGCAAGCGCTCTCCCAGCTGAGCTATACCCCCTTCGGTACAACTTGAAGCATTGCTGCTTTTTCGTTATGCCTCGTTGGTGTCGAGACTTGAATTATAGACAGAAATTTAGGCGTTTTTCAACTGCCGCATAATTTTTTCTCTTTCACTCAATGCCAACACCGCATCCAGCGAGGGTGTCTGGGCCGTGCCCATCACCAGCACCCGAACAGGCATGGCCAAGTGCGGCATTTTGAGGCCGGTTTCGGTCAAGGTTTCCTTGATCGCTGCGGCAATGGAGGCCTTGTCCCACACGCAGGAAGCCAGCTTGTCGGCCAAGGCGGCCAAGGCGGGCTTGACCGCATCGGTCACGTGCTGCGCTTTTTCTTCGGCGTTGGGCACCAGATCCAGATAGAACGCCGAGATCCATTTGGCCAACACCACCAGCGTGTCGCAACGGTCCTTGAACAAACCGCAAATGCCCGCCAGTCGGGCATCGGGCACCACGCCCAATTGTGAAAGAAACGGCAGAACATGTTGCGCCAACGCGGCATCGTCCATGGCCTTGAGGTGCTGGGCATTGACCCACTTGAGCTTGGCTTCGTCAAACTGCGCCGCGCTGCGGCCCAGATGGTCGAGGTTGAACCATTCCAGGAACTGCGCACGGCTGAAGATTTCGTCGTCACCATGGCTCCAGCCCAGACGCGCCAGGTAGTTGACCATGGCATCAGGCAAGTAACCTTCGTCGCGGTAGGCCGTCACGGCTTTCGCGCCATTGCGCTTGCTCATCTTCTCGCCCTGCTCGTTCAGCACGGTGGGCAGGTGGGCGTAAATGGGCGGCTCTTTGCCCAGCGCTTTGAAGATGTTGATCTGGCGCGGCGTGTTGTTCACATGGTCATCACCACGGATCACATGGGTGATCTGCATGTCGATGTCGTCCACTACCACACAAAAGTTGTACGTGGGCGTGCCGTCTGGGCGGGCAATCACGAGATCGTCCAGCTCGTCGTTGCTGATTTCAATGCGGCCTTTGACCTTGTCATCCCAAGCCACCACGCCGCCGATGGGGTTCTTGAAGCGCAACACCGGCTTCACACCTTCGGGAATGGCGGGCAATGTTTTGCCGTCGGCGGGACGCCAGGTGCCGTCGTAACGGGGCTTTTCTTTATTCGCCATCTGGCGTTCACGCAGGGCATCAAGTTCAGCCATGCTCATGTAGCAAGGATAGACATGGCCTGCGGCGATCAAGTCGGCCAGCACCGCCTTGTAGCGGTCCATGCGCTGCATTTGGTAGAACGGGCCTTCGTCATGGTCCAGCCCCAGCCAGGCCATGCCTTCGATGATCACGTCCACCGAAGCCTGTGTGGAACGGTCCAGGTCAGTGTCTTCGATGCGCAAGATGAAGTCGCCGCCCGTGGCACGGGCAAAAGCCCAGGGGTACAAAGCCGAGCGGATGTTGCCCAGGTGAATGAAGCCGGTGGGCGATGGGGCAAAACGGGTACGGGTGCGAGAGAAAGTGGGGGTCATATCAAAGGGTATCGAGACCACGGGACAGGTCTTTTTGAATGTCTTGCGGGTATTCCAGACCGACAGCGACACGGATCAGGCCCTGCCCGATGCCTGCGGCTTGGCGCTGGGCCTCGGTCAAGCGTCCGTGCGATGTGCTGGCGGGATGGGCCACCAGGGTTTTGGTGTCGCCCAGGTTGGTGGACAGCGACAGCATTTGCATCTGGTCCATCACATGGAAAGCGCGCTGGCGCGCTGATTCGGGGCCGTCGGCCTTCACATCAAAGGACAACACAGCACCGCCCAGGCCCGACATCTGGCGCATGGCCAAATCGTGCTGCGGGTGGCTGAGCAAACCGGGGTAGTGCACGCGTGCCACGCCAGGATGCTTTTCCAACCACTCGGCCAAAATCTGGGCGCGTGCGGTCTGGGCGCGCATGCGCAAGTCCAGGGTTTCCAGGCCCTTGAGCACCACCCACGCGTTGAAAGGCGCGAGCGTCATGCCGCCGCTTTTGAGCACTGGCAAAAATTTCTCGGTGACCATTTGCTGCGAGGCACACAAGGCACCCGCCATCACGCGGCCCTGCCCGTCCAGGTACTTGGTGCCCGAGTGCATGACGATGTCGGCCCCCATGGCCACAGGGCGTTGCAGTGCGGGCGTGGCAAAACAGTTGTCCACCGCCATCAAGGCACCCGCGTTGTGCGCCATGTCGGCCAAGGCCTGGATGTCACAAACCTCGGTCAACGGGTTGGTGGGCGTTTCGGCAAACAACAAGCGGGTGTTGGGGCGCATCGCCGCTTGCCAGGCCTGCAGGTCGGTCTGAGACACAAAACTCGATTCGACCCCAAACTTGGCCAGATCGGAGCCGATCAGTTTGATGGTGGAGCCAAACATGGAGCGCGAACAGACCACATGGTCACCCGCCTTGAGCAAGCCCAGGCACATCATCAAGATGGCCGACATGCCCGAGGCCGTACCCATGGCCGCTTCTGTGCCCTCCAGCGCGGCCAGGCGCATTTCCATGCTGCTCACCGTGGGGTTGCCATAGCGGCCGTAGGTGAACCCTTCTTCGTCACCGGCAAAACGGCGGGCCGCCGCTTCTGCTGTGGGCTGCACATAACCACTGGTCAGGTACAGCGCTTCAGAGTTTTCACCATATTGGCTGCGCTCAACCGCAGCGCGCACCGCCAGGGTTTCGAGGTGCAAGTCGTCAAATCGGGAGGTATCGGTCATGGCTGGTCTCACACGCTGGCGTTCGGCAAAGCCAAACGCGAATTGTCTTCGTCACCCTCCTCCACCTGGAGTCGGGTTTCATTCAATCGGCTGATGTCATCGGCCGAAATATCGCCCGTCACATAAACACCGTCAAAGCAAGAGGCGTCAAAGTCGGACAAGGCCCCGGCGGCATTCACGCGTGCCTGGGCCACGGCTGTTTTCATGGCGTCCACGTCTTGATAAATCAAGGCATCACAGCCAATGATTTCACGGATTTCTTCGATGCTGCGGCCATGGGCCACCAGCTCTTCCTTGGTAGGCATGTCGATGCCGTAGACATTGGGGTAACGCACGGGCGGCGCTGCACTGGCCATGTACACCTTGCGGGCACCGGCATCACGCGCCATCTGAACGATCTCGCGGCTGGTGGTGCCTCGCACAATGGAGTCGTCCACCAAGAGCACGTTGCGGCCCTTGAATTCACTCACGATGACATTGAGTTTTTGGCGCACCGATTTTTTGCGCACGGACTGACCGGGCATGATGAACGTGCGGCCCACGTAACGGTTTTTCACAAAACCTTCGCGGTAAGGAATGCCCAACAAATGGGCCAATTGGGTCGCGCTGGGACGGCTGGATTCAGGGATCGGGATTACCACATCGATGTCGCTGGGCGGCACCGTGGAGACCACGCGCTTGGCCAGGGTCTCGCCCAGGTTCAAACGGGCCTGGTACACCGAGATGCCATCCATGGTGGAGTCAGGCCGGGCCAGATAAACGTATTCAAAAATGCAAGGACTCAGCTGGGCTTTGTCGCTGCACGCGGCACTGTGCAACTGGCCTTCCAGGTCGACAAAAATCGCTTCTCCTGGTGCCACATCGCGTTCGAACTGGTGGGCCGTGCCATCCAGCGCCACGGACTCGCTGGCCAGCATGATGGAGCCATCGGCGCTGCGTCCCAGGCACAAGGGGCGGATGCCATGCGGGTCACGGAAAGCCACCAGGCCATGGCCGGCGATCAGCGCAATCACCGCGTAGGAGCCTTTGATACGGCGGTTCACGCCGCGCACCGCCTCGAACACATCGGTGGGCTTGAGCGGCAAACCCCGGGTGGTTTTTTCAAGCTCGTGGGCCAGCACGTTGAGCAAGACCTCGGAGTCGCTTTCGGTGTTGATGTGGCGGTGGTCGTTGGAAAACAGCTCAGCCTTCAACGCGTGGGCGTTGGTCAGGTTGCCGTTGTGCACCAACACCAGACCAAAGGGCGCATTCACATAAAACGGTTGCGCCTCTTCTTCGCTGAACGCGTTGCCGGCCGTGGGGTACCGCACCTGCCCCAAACCACAATTGCCGGGCAAGCTGCGCATGTTGCGGGTCCGAAACACATCACGCACCATGCCCTTGGCTTTGTGCATGAAAAACTTGCGGTCCAACTGCGTCACGATGCCTGCGGCATCCTGCCCGCGGTGTTGCAACAGCAACAAGGCGTCATAAATCATCTGATTGACCGGTGCGCTGCTGACAACGCCGACAATTCCACACATACTTATTTCCGTTCAAAAATCGAACTGCCTCAAGAATTCAAGGCAAATAGTCCACAAAGGTTTGGGGCAAAAGCGGCTTCAGGCCCGTGAGCACGATCTCCAGCCAAACCGGGCCTTGGGCCGTGGTCCACCACGCGTCCCTCGACAACCCCGTCAGCTGCAACACCACAGTCAAGGCCAACAGCAATACGACGCCACGCGCCAAGCCGAAGATGCCACCCAAAGTGCGGTCGACCGGGCGCAAGCCCACGGTTTCCACCAATTTTTTGATCAGCCACGACACCAATCCAGCCGCAAAAACCGTGGCCACAAAGACGGCCACAAACGCCACGGCGTATTGCACCGAAGCGGGCGCACCCTGGATCAAAGGCAACCAGCCGGCCACATCAGGTGCCAACCACTGGGCCACCACAAAAGCCGCTACCCAGCCGGCCAATGACAACACCTCGTAAACCAGTCCGCGCCAAAGCCCCACCACCATGGAGGCGAGCAGCACCCCCAACAACATCCAATCGGTGAGGCTGATCGCCATGTCAGATCTTCAAGAAAGCCACGGGCAAGTCGAGCTTGCGAATGCGGGCCGCCACTTTGTCGGCCTCTTCCCGTGTTTCATAGGGGCCCAGGCGGATGCGGGTGGTGTTCTTGCCATCCTTGTCCACCACCTGGGTATAGGTTTTCAGCCCGGCCTGTTCCAGCTTATGGCGCACATCGCGCACTTTGGCCTGGTCACTGAAGGCCCCCACCTGAATGACAATGCGGCCCGCTGCCGCTTTGGCAGACTTGCCCTCCAACAGCGCCTGGGCTTTGCCACCATCGTCTTTGGGCTTGGCCGCCGTCGCTTTTTCCGGGGTCTTTTCAGCGGGCGGCGTGGCTTTTGCCGCTTCGGGTTTGGGTGGCACAACCACAGGAGCGGCGGGGCTCACCACTTCTTCACGTGCGTCCAGACTGGCTTGGGCGGGCACGGCTTCGGATGCAGGGAGCAAGGGCTTGGCCGGTGCTTGCGCTGCAGGCACGGGTGTCGCGCTGGTCAGTGGCGCCGTGCTTTGCCGGTCAGGAATCACGATGGGCGTGTCGACGGCCACGGGCCGTGGCTGGGTGTCAAACAGCAGAGGGAAACCCACCACCCCCAGCAGCACCAGCACCACAGCGCCCATCAAACGGTGCCGCGCACGGCGGCGAACCACTTCGATGTTTTCGTTGGGGCCAGAGGTCACCGCCTCATTGGAAGCGGCTTGACCGGGAGATCGGATCTTGAAAAAGGCCATGACGTGGTGCTCACGGGCTCAGGTGTTTGGCTTGGAGACGCGGGATGCCGTCTTGCAAAACACCGCCCACGGTATAGAAGGAACCAAAGACCACGATTCTATCAGCCGGGTCTGCCGCTTCGATGGCCGCCTGCAATGCTGTCATGGGATCGGGATGCACGCTGCTGGCGACATCCTGGCGGCGGTTTTGCGCCAACCAGACGGCCTGCAAATCCACCGCGCGGGCCGCCCGGGGCAAGGGCAAATCGGTGAAATACCAGCGGTCAATCATGGGATTGACTTTTTGCAACATGGGCAACAGGTCTTTGTCGGCCATGGCCCCCAGCACCGCGTGGGTGGTCGGGTAAAAACCCATGGCGTCCAGATTCACCGCCAGCGCAGCCACCGAGTGCGGGTTGTGCGCCACATCCAGCACCAGCACGGGCTGGCCCGGCACGATCTGGAAGCGCCCGGGCAACGCCACCATGGCCAAGCCGTTGCGCACCGCTTGCGCGGTCACCGGGATGCGCTGGCGCAAGGCCTCCAGTGCCGCCAGCACGCCCGACGCGTTGATCAGCTGGTTGGCGCCGCGCAAAGCCGGGTACGCCATGCCGCTGTAACGGCGCCCGCGTCCTGCCCAGGCCCATTGCTGTGGGTCACCCGAGAAGTTGAAGTCCTCGCCCAAACGCCACAAGTCAGCCCCGATGGCGGCGGCATGGTCGATCACGCTTTGCGGGGGCACCGGGTCGCTCACAATCACGGGCCGCCCGGGGCGCATGATGCCGGCCTTCTCAAAACCGATACTTTCGCGGTCTTTGCCCAAGATGGCCGTGTGATCGATGTCAATGCTGGTGATGACGGCGCAGTCGGCATCCACGATGTTGACCGCGTCCAGCCGTCCACCCAGCCCCACCTCCAAAATCACCACATCCAACGGGGCGCGGGCCATCAGGTGCAAGATGGCCAGCGTGCTGAACTCGAAATAGCTCAGACTGACCTCACCGCGTGCGGCCTCCACCGCCGCAAACGCCTCGGCAAACACCTCGGCCGAGGCCGATTCACCCTGCAGGCGGCAACGTTCTTCAAAATGCACCAGATGTGGCGAGGTGTACACGCCCGTGCGGTAACCGGCTTGCAACAACACGGCCTCCAGCATGGCGCAGGTCGAGCCCTTGCCGTTGGTGCCCGCCACGGTGATGACCGGGCAATCAAAACGCAAATCCATCCGGTCCGCAACGGTTTTCACCCGCTCCAACCCCATGTCAATGGCCACGGGGTGTAGCTGCTCGCACCAGTCGAGCCATTCCTGTAGAGTCTTCATAGGCGGCGATTGTCGCCCAGTCTTGTCTTCTTCACCTTCAGCGCTCCCCATGCACCCCATCGTTTACGGCATTCCCAATTGCGACAGCGTTAAAAAGTCCCGCACCTGGCTGGCAGACCACGGCTTGAGCGCCACCTTCCATGACTTCAAAAAACAAGGCGTGCCCGAGGCCGAGGTGGACGTCTGGCTGGCGGCGGTGGGCTGGGAAACCTTGCTCAACCGCAAAGGCACCACCTGGCGCAAACTGGACGCCGCCCTGCAAGCCAGCGTGTCCGACAGCAGCAGCGCCAAACAAGTCATGCGGGAACATGCCAGCACCATCAAACGGCCGGTCATTGCCTGGCCCTCGGGCCAAGTCACCGTGGGCTTCACCCCCGACCAATGGCCCGCCTGACCGGCACATCACAAAACTTTACGCAAACACTCCCATGCTAACGGCCTGCCAGACATAAACTTACCGTGTTGTTCAACTCAGGACCCAAAACCCATGAAAACCCAGGCCATCACCGCGTTGTTGTGCATCACCGCCGCTGGCGCGCAAGCGCAAGAAGTAGGGCAAGTGATCTCACGCACCGCCGTGTACCAGCAAGTGGCCGTGCCTCGCCAGACCTGCACCACAAGCCAACCCACAGCAGAGGCGCAACCCTCGGGCGGCGGTGCCATCCTGGGTGCGCTCACTGGGGGCGTCATTGGCAGCCAGTTTGGCGGTCGGGACAGCAAGGGCCTGACCGCTATGGTGGGGGTGATCGGCGGGGCCATGCTGGGCAGCCAGATTGAAAGCCAAGGCACACAGACCCCACCGCAGACCACATGCACCACGCAAACCGTCTACGAAAACCGCCTGACGGGCTACAACGTGGTGTACGAATACGCAGGCAAGCAATACAACGTGCAACTGCCGCAAGACCCTGGCCCGACCATCCCCTTGCAAGTCACCCCCTTGGCTGCGCCCCGCTCGGAAGCCCCAGCCAACACGGTCATGACCACCTCAGCGCCGCCCGTCACCGTGGTGAACGAATCCCGTGTGGTCTATGTGCCTGCCCCGGTTTATCGCAGCTACCCACCGGTCTATACCCACATCGACCTGGGCTGGGGCTGGAATGGCGGACACCGCCACGGCCATTGGCGCTGAAAGTGGCCCAAGCCCATGCGGCGATTCGTTGAGTCGTTGAGCGCCCTGATTCAGACAGTACAATCACGGCCACGCGGGAGTCGTTTAATGGTAGGACTTTTGCTTCCCAAGCAAATAACGAGGGTTCGATTCCCTTCTCCCGCTCCACATCAATGAAGGCCCCGAAAGGGGCCTTCGGCGTTACGGAGAACGAACAACCTTCGTCCGCAGGGGCGGCCTCCCACAAAACCCCTGAGCCTTGTGAGCGCGCGCCCCTGCGCGCGAATGCGCCCCCTCTTTCCAATCCCCTCTGCATTTCGACCGACTTCTATGAACATCACCGTCAACGACGCGCTCAAAGCCTACATCGACCCCTTGACCCCCGACGAGCATGCTGCGCTGGAACGCAGC
This sequence comes from Burkholderiaceae bacterium, assembly GCA_919902775.1. Classification (GTDB taxonomy): domain Bacteria; phylum Pseudomonadota; class Gammaproteobacteria; order Burkholderiales; family Burkholderiaceae_C; genus Limnohabitans_A. The sequence continues at coordinate 44,008 of CAKKRJ010000011.1, read as the reverse complement.
ATCCTGGCCGAGGGGTGTCGTGATGCGCTGGTGCTGTGGGGCGATGTGCTGGTGGACGGGCACAACCGCTATGGCATTTGCCAAAAACACGGCCTGCCCTTTCAGACGGTGCAAAACACGCGCTTTCAGTCGATGGAAGACGTGCACCTGTGGATGATCGACCAGCACTTGGGCAGGCGCAGCGTATCGGACTTTCAGCGCGGCGTGCTGGCCTTGCGCAAACGGGAAATTCTGGCCGAGCGCCGTGCCAATGCCATCGCGGCAACCGATGGCAGCAGTGTGCACGAGGCCGCCCACACAGTGCAGGCCGACTCCGACGACAGCGTGACCAGCGACGCCAACCCGCTCAAAAGCCGCGCAGACATTGCCAAGGCCGCCCGTTTGAGCAACAGCCAGGTGGTCCAGATCGAGAAAATCCAAAAGCAAGCCGCCCCTGAACTGGTGGCCGCCGTCAAAGCAGGAACAATCTCCCTGAACGCCGCCGCTGCCGTGGCCACACTGCCCGTCGAAGAGCAAAAGACCGCGGCATTGGGCGGCAAGGACGAACTGAAACAAGCGGCCAAACGCGTGCGCGACATCAACCGCAAAGCCCCCCAGGAAGTGGTGCCAATGTCAGGCGACTCAGGCGACACGCCGGCCGACGATCTGCACAGTCTGCAACGGCGCGTGGCCGAACTGATGGCAGAAAACGCAGCCTTGCGTCAGGAAATAGCGCAACTCAAGGCCCAACTGGGTCACTGAGACAAGCTGGCCTCGTGCAAGGCCACGGTGGTCACGCTGCCCCCCGGCACGCGCAACCTCTCCCCCTGAAAATACAACTGGGCTTGTTCCGGCTGCTCAAAGTTCACGCGCCAAGGTGCCGCGCCATAGACGCTGCGGGCCTCCTGCGGTTTGAGCGACAGGACCGTGTGCACACCGGCCGCATCGACCACACACACCGAACCGATTTTTTGGGCCACGATGTACACCATGTCGCCCGCTTTGCTGGGACGTGCAGGCGTGATGGCATGGCCCGTGCTCACTTGCTGACACAAGGGGTTGGGGTGTGCGCTGGCGACAGCCACTGAAGTGCTTGCAGCCGCAGGTGGCGCAAAGGCTATGGCAGATGTGGGGGTCGGCACGGTCGCCGATGCCAAAGCCGGCGTGGGGGTCACCCCTGCTGTAGCCGCAGTGGGGGCAGGCTGCACAAGGACTTCGGCCGTTGAAGCGGTGGCCAAGGGCACTGTCTTCTGCAAAGCCCCTTCGTTCAACTCTGACGCCGCCTGCGCAGGCAAAACCTGGGCCTGGCCAGTCGCAGGCGCCATGGCCGCAGGTGCAGCGGCTTCACGCCAAAACTGCTGAGCCCCGCCGTTTTGCCATTTTTGCTGCAACCACCCGGCAGCAGCAAACACCCCCACCATCAACAACAGTACTGTGGCCATCCCGCTGGCATGCCGCACAACAAACGAGGGCTGTCGGGCGGCTTGGGCACGCTGGCGCGACAACGCAATCAAATCGTCCACCACTTTGTCCTCGGGGCCCGGTGCGGCAGGCTCATCGTCCATGCGGATCACCGCCAGGGGATCGGCGCCCAACATCGCGGCGACTTTTTTGGCGGCGTTTTCCCGGATGGCCGTGCTGTAAAAAAGCGACGTGCCCCCTGTCTCCAGTTGCTGAATTTGACCAATGGACAAATTGACCCGTCTGGCCAGCTCAACGACATCCCATTTCTGGGAAAAACGCCACTCACGCAGCAGTTCACCGCGCACACGATTGGAAGTTGGATTCGACATCCCAAGAACCATTTGTAGAAAAATGCCTATTCTGCATTAATCAAAATGTTTAAGGAAGTCATTGAAACGAACAAATTACATCTTATTGTGGTTTGCCCTTCGATAATTTTCTCAAAATTTAGAAAAAACAAAAAAGCCTCAATACATGCAGCTTTTTTGATGAATTTGGCCCGTATTGCACTTCGTACTTGAATCCGCCAGATTACGGTCGTTGAACTGGTTCGAAAAAACCGCGAAACCCACCGCCAAGTCACGCCCGGCGCACGTTCATGTCGTCTCGGGCCGTGCATGCATGGCTTGATGCCAGTAATTGTCGGCATTCTGATTTAACAAATGAGGGACTTGGGGGTGTTGCCATGCACTGTCTTCAATCACCATGACCGCGCCCGATGCGATGTGGGCCTGCAACGCAGACAAGCGCGCAGCGGCGGCCTCCAGGCGTCCCGCCGTGGCCAGGTTGGGCCCCATCACGGCCACCAAATCATGGCGCGTCATGCGCATGATTTGTTGGCGCATGGATTGGTCCAACACCACGGGCATGCCTACGGGTTTGGCTTCCCTGTTGACAAACGTGTGCAATTCCTCAACAGAGGCGGCAGTGACAAAAGAAAGGTCATTGTCGATGCCCACAGGAATGTCACGGCCGCTTTCGCGCTTGAGCATGATGTTGGCCAAATTGCGATCGATCTGTCCCGTCAGGATGTCGACCACCTGCAAGCCCACCAAGCCACGGCGCAATTCAGGTCCATCCAGCACCTCTTTCCCGGCGTCCACCCGATCAGCCACCGAGTCGCCGTGCACCAATTCCATCAGCAACGCTGGTTTGCCCTGAGCGGTCTGCGCCGGTACACCGCCAGCAATCACATGGACGCCAAGGCACTCGGCCATGCGCTGCGAAGCCAAATTGCGGTCCAGCACATAAGTCTCCGCCCCCAAGTCTTCGTCACGCCCCGTGAGCAAGACGGCACCGGCCGACGTCCCAAGCGGCTTCAGCGCCCCCGTCATGACCTCGGTCCCGTTGTCGAATGTGGCTTTGACAATTTTGTTGTTGGAGCCCAACCCCACGGGTTCACCTGCATCCACCAAATCTGCGGCCTGGAACGCGCGCGCACCTTGCGTCCCCGTGGCCTGTACAGCGGTGTGCCATGCGCTCTCCAGTGCCTGGATTTTTCGCATCGACACAGGCTTGCCTTTGTCGATGCGGTGAGACAAAGCGGCTTCGGCAAAACGGGCGGCCTCAAATCCTTTCGTTTGGCGGACATGGGCGACATAAGCCTGCGCCCCTGCGCGATTGCTGTCCCTGCCGGCCTGGTTGCGTCCAATCGCAGAAAAAAATCGCCTGAACTTTCCAAGGGTCACGACACTCAGATCGCCCTTTTCGGTGGCACGCAACTGCGCGCGACCAGATTGCGTCTGCCCTGTGGCAACCAAATCACCGAAATTTGAAATTTTCATGCCCGCACCCAAGCCTGGTGCGTGGCATCAGGGACATCGGTCTCGGCAGCCGTTGCGTTGGCTTCAAGACGGTCACGCCAATGCAGCGCGGCCTCCACAAAACGGCCCACCACCGTCTCCAGCGTCTGCGCATCCATCAATGCGCAAGGCACTTCAAGAAACAACAGCACCTCGCCATTGACGGGGTTAAGACCCAAGGCACCGCCGCCAGTGGCCGCACCCGCATAGTTTGCGATGGCGATGTCAAGCGCCAGCGCCGATGGGCCGGTGTCCAGACTGTGCCCCACCGCAGAGCGCAAGCGAAGGTACTCGCCATCTGCCGTGAGCTCCAACTGCACGGTCACGCGCTCGTCCACACGAAATTGTGCTTGGCTGCCATCGATCGCACTGACCGGGAGCTGCAGCCATGTCAGCATGCTTTCAAGTGTCATCGTGTTTTTTCCTTGTGCTTGATTTCAAAAATCGACTGTGGGCCTGTGGTCGAGAGGTCTCACTGCCCACGGTTGGTGCTGTCGGTCCACAAGGTCCGCATGCGCTCAATCGTCTGAACGTGCGAAGCATTGAACAAGCTTGGTTCAAAGTGCCCTGGCTTGTCATCGACAGCCGACTGAACGTTCAAAGCAAACAAATCCGGGTACAGCAGGAACAAAGCCGCCGTTTGATCCCAAAACAGCATTTGACCGCCGGGACCCGCCATGACCTCGGTGGGCACCCATGTTGATTGGGATGTGCAAGCCGTGCCCTGAACCACGGGCATGCCAGACAGGAAAAAACCATTGCAGTCGAACGCGTTGATCAGCGCTTGCCTCAAACGGCCTGGCAATCCCTGCTCACGCAGCCCGCCCCGCCCCTCAAGGCCTTGAACCATTTCCAGCGTGGGGCCGTAGCAACTGGCCACCGGCGGCGCGGGACCCCGACACCCCTCAATCCTTGGAATGTCCACGAAAAATGACTTCAGCCCCTGCAATTGCCCCATGGCCTGGCGACAGGCCGGCCAATCGTAGGCACAGTTGAACGACTGCTTGTCATGCCGGGTGGCCTGTTGCCCCATCGGTTTCCCCATGATCACCACCTTGTCGATTTGGTGCCGAATGCGCGGGCTGTAATTCACAAAAGAACTGTAGGTCCCCAAAATGAGCACCGACACACTTTGGCAATGGCTGACCGCTTGCGCCACTTGCGCCGGGTAGTCGGGTTGGCTCTGTCTGGGCGCTGGTTTCGAAGACAAGAGACCGTTCGAATGCGCCATCATGTCGCGGAAAAATCCCAGCCAGGGCCATCTCGACAAATCAACTGACTCTGAGGCACGACTGCCCACAATGACAGGAATGGCGCGATCGCTGGGCGATGCCGCTGAACCATTGATCAGGCGCTCCAAGGCAGGGGCACTGACTTCAGGCAGGCTGTAGCCTTCCGACTGGACAATCGCCGCCACCTGCTTGTTGGCCACCACCATGGGCATGGCCATCATGTCATCGATGTCGTAATCGTTGTCAATGACAACACATGCCTCGTTGTGCCTTTGCAGGGCTGGCCGGTCTGCGCAAGCCACCAGTGCCATCGCCAGCAACAGGTACAGCCCTGCGACGCGGTATTTCAAGACTGCACCCAGTCCATTGGTTTTTTTGACTGAGATCATGGGGGTACGTCCTCTTAAGTTGGCCCGTTGGCACTGCCCCAGCGCAGGGCCGCCACGGTGATGTCGTCCGACTGCGGCGCGGCTTGCGCAAAATCAGACAACTGCTCAAACACTTCTTGCACCAGGGCATGCGGCGAGAGGTCCACATGCTTGCGCAGCAAATCTTCCAGCCGCGATTCGCCAAAAGCCTGCTGCTGCGCATTGAACGCCTCGGTGACCCCATCGGTATAGGCCAGCAACAGGTCACCCTGACGCAACTGCACCGTGTGCGTCAGGTAATCCAGGTCGGGGACAACGCCCAGCGCCATCCCTTGTGTCAGAGGCAGTGGTTGGGGGGGGGTGTTGGTGCTGACCGTGTAAGGTGGGTTGTGCCCAGCATTGGCGTACACCAACTCGCCGGTTCGGGTATCCAAAATACCCAGAAACACCGTGACGAACAGATCCAACGGATTTTGACCGCACAACTCCTGGTTGGCATGGTGCAGGCACTCCCCCGGATCAGCGTGAATTCGCACCAAACTGTTGATGCTGGTGCGTGCCACCGCCATGAAAAAGGCCGCCGCCACGCCCTTGCCGGAAACGTCGGCCATGACCACTGCAATCCGGCCCTGCCCCATCTCGATGAAATCGTAGAAGTCACCGCCCATGCTGGTCGCAGGCAGCATGCGCGCGTCCCCCGTGCACAGGCTCGCGGCAGGAAAACGTGCGGGCAATATCGCCAATTGCAGTTTTCTGGCCAGCTCCAGCTCTTCGTCAATGCGTTGCTGTGCGGCCTCCAGCGCCTGGTTTTTATCGGCCAGCTCATGCGTGCGCTCGGTCACCAATTGATCCAACTCGCGTTCACGGTTGCCCACGACGCTGGCCATGCCCTCGAACACCCGTGAAAGCTGGCCTATTTCGTCGGCGCGTTCGCTGGTTTTGTGCAATTCGTCAAGCTGATTGAATTGACCTGCCTGCACCTTGGCCGCAGCACGCGTGATCGTGGCAATGGGCTGCGTGATGCGGTCTGCAAACATCAGACTCACCAAGCCCGCCAACACAAACACAAAGCCCCCCACGCTCAGCGCATGGAAAATCTGCTGCTCCAGCAGCTTGTCAAAGCCATCGCGCGGCAGTTGCACGGTGAATGCGCCCAGATGGTTATCGAACTCATCGCGAATCACCCGCGTGACCTCGACATGGTCCTGATGGATCCGGGTCAACACCTCACCACTGGTCATCACACGTGCCAGTTGCTCCTTTTCCCTTTTTTCACCGCCAGGTTCCGTGCTGTCTGCGTTGTGAAAGGACAGCATGGCCATGTCCTGATTGACCACATACATGGCTTTGATCGACCCGGTCCCGACCAGCAAGCCGATCAAGCGCTTGACCCCGGAGAATTCCCGCATGCTCTGAATCGGTGCACCCTCGGCGCCAACCTGGACAATGCGAGGCTTGTCCACGCCCCCCACGCCCACGTACTTGAACATTTTTTGATCCAGCTCGCGCGGCTGCATGGCTTGGTTGACCATGGGTACCTGCCCAGACAAGAGCCCCCAGAACGCCGATGCCTGAGGCTGCAGATGGGCGTCCGGGCTGAAGGTGAAATCGACACCCAAAGGGGCATTCAAATAGGCATGCCCTTTCGAATCGGTGATCCAGATTTCACCAATCAGCGTGCTGTCAATGATCTGTTTGAGTACTTTGCGAATGCTGCCCCTGGATTCACCAGCCTTCTCGGCTGCCACCACGTAATGAGACAAGGCCGTCGCCGTGGCCTGCATGCCCCGCCCCATCAGATCCTCCATCTGATCTGGCAGTTGCTGGGACACCGAAATGGACCGTGCCAACACCTGCGCCAGCACATTCACATCGCGCTCGACCTGCTCGAGCAAGGTGTTGCGCGCGTTCAACCCCATGGCCACCACCGTCGCCCCGATGGCAATGGCCAGAATCACCGAAATGAAGGCGAAAGTGCGCGCCCGCAATGTCCAGCGCATGCGACGCCAGTCTCTGTGTGAGGCTGCAGGGTTCGCGGGATGGGACAGGCGCATGGGTCAGGGCATCGGTGGAACACGCCAGATGCGTGTCTGTGAATTCTCAGCGGATGCCGCGCTTGAGAAGCGACCCGACTCCGACAAATTCCGACAAATTCCGACAAGCTCACACAGGCATTTCAACAGACTGCCCCAGTGATTTTGGGATGTCGCAATTTGTCGGATTTCGTCGGGATGAATGCGTCATTTTTGGGCACTCCTGCGCATATCCTTCCGTGAACGAAAATGCCGTTGATTTGACAAGGAACGCCATGACACAACCCGATACGGATGAACTGCCGGATGCCACAACAGCGCCTTTTGAATTTGCCCTGCTAACCCTGAGTCTGGTAGACGAAGAGGCGTTCAACGTGGATGATGGCACTGGCACCGATGCAGCCATTCTGGAAAATGGTTTCAATCTGGAATTCAGCCTGGGGCAGGCACTGGAATTTTCCTTGTCTTATGACGAAAAACGGCACCAATTCACGGCTGCCGTGCGCACTGCAGATCCGTTGCAGCAAACGCCAAAAGCTTTATTGGCACTGCAGCTGAACCACCTCATGCCTCAAGAACGTCGCTTTTCGATGGATGCCATGACCCATTGCCTTGTTTTGCAAGAAACTTGGCCATGTGAGGGTTTGGAGATGACACAACTGGCCGAAGGCTTGCATCACTTGATTGAGGCCATGGACGCGTTTTGCGCACCTCCTGCGTCCGTGCACACACCCGACAACACACCAGACCCCCAGCCCATGGTGCGTGTTTGATTGAAAAGTTCCAACAGGAAACAGCAGGAGTTGCCCATGCAAATCACCAACAGCCATCGCATGCCCACCAGCGCGAACCAACGACTCGGGCAGGAAATCAAGGAACTGAAACAAGGGCGCAAGGCCTCGGAATTTCGGCTGAACGTCACAGGAGGAAAAATCACTTCTGACGAACTGCAACGCATGCTTTCTGCCGCAAGAAGAAGCAAGTCCTACCAAAGTAATTCAGAAAAATTCCAATTCAAGTTGATTGAGCACAAAGCTGGCAGGCAAGTCCTGACCTTCAAGGAACAAGGGTGGTTCAGCAAACTCAAAGGCGTATTCAACATAGGCACGGCAGATCGTGAGGCGCAGCGAGCAGCAGCAGCGGACCTGATCAGCAAGACCTTCCGCCGCGAACAGTTGGCACTGGGCATGGATGAAACTTGGCTGTCCGATGCAATGACGCACGCCGAAGCGATTTCTTTTCAGGCGACCGTCATGACAGACAGCGAGTTGGCACCACTGAATAAATCTGCTCGAGCACAGAGTGGCGATGCACCCGAAACCCCGACGATGCAAGACCTCATGGGTGGTGACTTGGCGCAAGACGAGGCACTCAGCGAAAACAATCGACCTTCCTTCAGTGCATACGACCCCCAAGAAGACACACGACGTGCCGCCACGCATGAACCTCTTGGCTCCCCAAAGTCTTCGTTTATAAATCCCATCCACCAGCACCAACCGCCGCAGTTCGAAGCGGATCCGTGGGAGATGAACAACCCATTTTCATTTCGGCAGAATGACAACCTGATGACCCCTCCCGTTGGGCGATCCAGTTTCGGGTCATCGTTCAGATCGAACGACTCACGCGAAGACAATTTTATGGTCCTGCTCCTCAACCCACGATAAAAAATTGCCATGACCGCCCCCCTAATTTACACCCCCGCGCACCCGCGCATTGACGCCAGCAACGCGGGTGTGGCAGAAAACGACATCCAGCAACTGTTTGCACAGAGTGCTTCTGGCAGTTTGCTGATTGACCTGAGTGGCGTGGGCTATCTGAGCAGCGCGGGACTGCGGGTTTTGCTGATCGCCGCCAAAACGGCCAAGCTGCGCGGCGGCAAAGTCGCCATCGCCTCGCCTCAACCGTCGGTCAAAGACATCATTGTCATGAGCGGCTTCGACAAGCTCATCGCGATTTGCAGCGACCGTGCAGCAGGCTTGGCCAGCCTGCAGGCCTGAACAAGGTGTTGCGCATGCCCCCGTTGCAGCCCATCTCAAGCGGAGTGCACCCCACATGACACGCTGGATGCTGGGGCTTTGGGCATGGCTGCTGATGGCCCATATAGCGCTGGCCATGACAGTGAGCAGTGCAGACCAGACCATCAATTTGCTCCCAGCCGTGGTGTATCTGGAAGATCCAGAGAGCCGTCTGCAAATCAAGGATGTGCTGCGCGCCCCGCAGAAAGCGCGATTCCAGCCGTGGATCGGCCATGGCTCGGCCGTGAATTTTGGACTCACAGAATCCTCTTATTGGCTGCGCTTCAGCTTGCAACGCGCCAGCGCATCGCCTGAAAAGTGGTATCTGGAGGTGCCCAATTCACTGTTAGGCAAGCTGACTCTCTACACCCCAGATGGCATGGCCGTATCCACGGGCACGGACCGCCCATTGCGCGAGCGGCCGAGCTTCAATCGGCATTTCGTCTTCCCGATCGAACTGACAGACAAGGCACAGAATTTTTACCTGCATGTCAACTCGAGCAACGCGCTCTCCGTACCTCTGCAATTGTGGCAACCCTACGCTTACCAGCAACATCTGCATTGGCAACTGTTGCTGCAGTTCGTCTATTTCGGCTGCATCCTGACCTTGCTGCTGTACAACACCATGCTCAGTGGTCTGCTCAAGGACAGCCGATTCTTGCTGTATGCACTGTATTCACTGGCGATGGGCTTGGGGATGTTTTCAGGCAACGGCTTTGGAGGTCTTTACCTCTGGCCTGACCAGCACCCGTTTGATGCCATCGCCCAATCGGCCTTTTTGTGTCTGTCCATCATTTTTGCCACCGAGTTCGCACGCCGACTGCTTTCGATCTCGACCCGAATGCCCAAGCTTGACCTTTGGCTTCAAGGCTCAACCATCCTGTCATGCTTGGTGCTGGTGGGCTTGTTGATGCACTTGTGGCATCCCATGCCCTTGGCCCTGGTCATTCAGGCGTTCATGGTCATTTCGCTGCAAATGGGAATCTTGATCCTGTACATCAGTGTCAAGCAAGCCATTGCGCACCACGGCAGCGCACGCTATTTCGCCATCGGCTGGAGCATCTTGTGGATCGGTGCTGTGGTGGCTTCACTGCACGCCATCGGGGTGGTCCCCTCGAATGGCCTGACTGCGTATGCGCTGCAAATTTCAACCGTGGGTGAGATGTTTTTTCTGGCCATCAGCTTGGCCAGCAAAGTGCGTGAAGAGCGCGGGCAACTGGAACAGGCAAGGCAGCAAACCCAAGAGGCCCAGACCGAGCTGGTGGAAGTGTTGCGGACATCCGAGCAAAAGTTGGAGCAGACCGTACAGCAACGCACAACGCAACTGGAACAATCGCTGGAGCGCGAACGCGAAGTGCTCCAACAATACGTGCGGTTTGGTTCGATGATTTCGCACGAAGTGCGCAATCCGATCCACATCATCCAAAGCCAGATCAGCCTGTGGCACAAGGAAAAATCGGTCGGACTGGACCACACCGAGAACCGGCTCAGCACCATGTCCAGTGCCTTGCAGCGCTTAACGGGCCTGTTCGAGAAATGGTTGCAAAGCGACCGCCTCAAATCCCCTCACCTGCAGATGAACCTGCAAACGCTGGAAGTCAATACCTGGCTGGAGAGTTGGCTGCCCGCTTACCAATCCCAACTGACAGAACACCAGTTGGCGTGGCACCCCGGACAAAGCCACGACGCAGTCCGAATCGATCCCGTGCTGCTGGAAATGGCCATCACCAATTTGCTTGAAAATGCGGCCAAATACTCACAAACGGGCAGCACCATCACCGTCAGTGTGCCGCCCTGCCAGTCAACTCAGGTGGCCATTTGCATCGACGATGAAGGCCAAGGCATTCCGCTTGAGTTTCAACACCAGGTATTCGAGGATTTCTTTCGCGCACAACCCGAATCAAACAAGCCCGGCATTGGCCTGGGCTTGTCGATCGTTCAGCGGATTGTTCAATTGCACGGCGGTCGGGTGGAAGTAAAACCTGCAAGCAGCGGCAAGGGCAGCCGCTTTTTCATCTGGTTGCCACGCGACTTGGCGTGACACCGCACGAAGGGCGCGGGACCGCCGCGCCCCGTCTGCCCCTCAACGCTTTTCCATGCGCGCCAGCTCGCGTTCCAGAGATTGCACATCGGCCTCGAGACGTTGGACTTCGGCCTGCCGCTTGTCAGAAGCGCCCGCATTGCCCACAGCACCGAGCCGCACTTGCTGCAACTGCGCCTTGCTGCGCTGGATTTCATCGCGCAAGATGCTTTGCGTCTGCCGATCACGCACCTGCTGCACAACCGGGTCCACTGTGCGGCTGTCACCGGGTGCTGCCGCACGCTGTGCACTGACAGGCGCGTTCAAGCTGGAGGCCCGGATCGAAGCCACCACAGGAGACGGTGTACCGCCCAATGCGGCTGTTGCGGCTGGGCTTGTGGCAGTCGCGTCGGGCTCTGCACCCAAAGGTTTCACCGTCACGGGGACGGACACTTTCGAAGGCCCCTCCTGCATTTTCCCAACCACACTGGATCGAATCAGGAAAAGGCGTTCACGCCGCTGCAGCTTGTCGGAGGTGCTGCGAAAAAATGCACCAATGCCTGGAATGTCACCCAACAGAGGCACCTTGTCCTGACCTTTGACAGACTGAACCGAGTTGTAGCCGCCCAACAGCAGACTTTCATTCGGCCCCACACTGGCCTCGGTACTGACCACGCCACGCACCACCGTCGGGATGTTGCCAATCGTGTTTTGGGTCTGTATCTGTCCGTCTTCAATGTCCACCATCAAGCGAATGCTGTATTGCGGATCTTGCTGCACGATGCGTGGCGTCACCCGCAAAGTGATGCCTGCCGTCACGGGCGTCACCAACGTCGATCTCTCGGATGTGGTCTGTATGTAAAAAGTCTCTGACAGATCAATCACTGCGCCCAGATTCTCCGTGGTCAAAATGGATGGACGTGACTGGATGCTGGCATCGCCTTGCTGCTCGAGCAGGCGCAGGCGTGACACAAAATAGTCGGCTCCGGCGGCCGTCAACGTGCCCGGCGTCACACCGCCGGCTCTGGAAGCAGCAACAGAAAGTGTTTTGCTGTCCACGGCCGCGCCCACATCACCAAAACCAAGCGCCAGACGCTGCTTGTCCATGACCGTATTCCAGCTCAGGCCCAGTTCGGTCAAACGGTTGATGTTCACGTCGATGATCAGCGCTTCGATTTCCACCAGCGGGGCCGGCACATCCAGCTGAGCGATCAATTCTTTGTACAAGGGCATGCGCTCGGGCGTGTCTTGCACGATGACCGCGTTGATGCGTTGGTCAGACTGAATGGACGGCCGCACACTGGAGGCGTTGGTGTTGGTATTGGCGTTGCTGCTGGCATTGGCTATCGCAGGCGTGCCAGACGCATTCACCTGGGCAGCTTGCACCGCACCGCTGGCCGCAGCAGAAGACTCACCCAAGGCAGGCGATGGCGAGGACGTGTCGCCCCCCTTGAAAGAGGCCGGTGCCGATGGCAAACGGCCCACCGACGTGCTCCCGGCCATTGCAACGTTGCCGCTGCTGGTGCCTCGTACAAGGTGACGCAGAATGGAGGTGACACCAGGCACATTGATGCTCTGATCGCGGTAGGCAATGGTGCGGTCCTCTACAGAGGCATGCTTGAGCCGGAAAACAGCAATCTGCTGACCGCCTGGTGCGTTCGGCATGGCTTGCAGCGTGCGCTCCACCAATTGCACATAGGCCGAAGGGCCGGACACCATGACAATGCCCATTTCAGGCATCTCGCCCCAACCAAAGCGCGCATCGAACACACCGAGACTGGTCAACAGCTGGCGCAGGTTCCCGCCCGATCGCACGGCAGGCGTCGCAATGGATTTCGTCACCAGGTCCTGGTTGTCGCCGATGTAAAGCGCGCCCGAGTGCGTGAACCAGCTGAACCCGAAGGTACCCGACAAGCGGTTCATGAATTCCGTGGGGTTGTCCAGACTGAAACGACCGCTGACCTGGTCTTGCAACTTGGCCGACATGTGCAACTTCAAGTTGTATGCCTGCGCAAAATCACCGAGCACGGACGACAAAGGTTTTTTGTCAGCGTAGTAAGTGAACGGCGCATTCGGCCAGGGCACGGGGCCTGCATGCAACACCGCAGGGGCCGCCATCAGTGTCATGAGCGCCAACAGATGGGCCCGCGATGACCGCGCCCAGGTGGGTCGGTCAAAAACAGCACACGATTTTTTCAGTATCACAGCATTGCTCTCCAAAATTCAATGTCATTGGCCACGCGCTCAAGGCAGGCCTCCAGCGCTGCGACACCGGCGTCCGGTGCCAAGCTGGTTTGCAACCACAAGGCAGAACGCTCAGGGTCTACCACCAGTGCACTGGCACTGACGGCCATGCGTGCTGTGGCGGCCGTCGCCGCCTTTTCTACGATCGCTTCTCGCAGTCGCACGTCATCTGGCAAATCGATCACGCGCGCTTGCACCAGCCAGCTGTGCGCGTTGTGCCGACTCAACAGGATGCGCATGTTGTCCACCGCAATGGCCAGGCGACCACTTCGACGCGCCGCATCCAGCGACACACCATGGGCCAGTGCCCAGCTTTCAAGCCAATCGGGAAAAGAGGTATTCATGTGGAGCTCGTGAGAAAAATCATTCCTGGGAATTGGCCAAATCGGTGATCAAACGCAAAACAGCCGCGACAGGTTCGATCAAATCAGAGGGGATGTATTGGTTGACCTGGGCCGTATCGAAAAGCGCATGCGCCAACGGAATGTTTTGCATGACCGGCACACCCGCTTCTCGGGCAGCGTCAATCATGCGCTGAGCCAGCGCCCCCTCGCCTTTGGCCATCACCAAGGGCAAAGGGGTTTCACCTTCCTGGTAGTTCAAGGCAATCGCATAGTGGGTGGGATTGGTGACCAGCACGGTGGCCTGGCGCGCCTTGTCCGTCGCGTCGTTGTGCATGAGCTCCATGTGCAGGTGCTTGCGCTGACTTTTGATGTGCGGGTCTCCCTCCATGCCTTTGTATTCCTGCTTGACTTCGTCTTTGCTCATCATCAGCCCCTTGTTGTGCTGGTGTCTCTGCCACAACAGATCCGCCAGCGACAGCACCGTATAGACCAGGCCAGTCGAGATGATCAAGCTTTTGAGGATTTCGGCAAACACCGCGCCCAACACCGAGATGTCCTTGTAGGGCAGCAACATCAGGGTGGGCAGCTGGGCCAGAACCAGGTCATACAGCACCCAGGTGATGACCGCGATTTTCAAAAGTGACTTAAAAAACTCAACCAGGTTTTTCTTGGAAACCATGTTTTTGGCATTCGCCGCGATATTCAGTTTTTTGGCAGAAGGCATGAGGGATTTGAAGGAAATCAGCATCCCGGTCTGCATGGCTTCCACAAAAATTCCCAGCACCAAAACAATCAGCAAGAAGGGCAGCATCATCTCGACAGCCTCACTGAAAAATTCATCCAGCAAGTTATTCAGCGCGGCATGGAAATCATGGTTCAGGTAAGTCAAAGGCAGCAGTATCAACTGCCCCAGCTTGTCGACTAGGCGGGACCCTGACGACAAAATGTAAGCAAACAAAGCCACCACCAGCACGGTTTGGGTGAAATCGCGGCTTTTCGCCACTTCACCTTTTTCACGGGCTTCGCGCAGTTTTTTGGCGGTGGGTTGTTCGGTCTTTTCACTCACTCAAGCACCTCCATGCAAAACAGGTGCAAGCCACTTCAACCAGTGGCGACCGCCATCCATCTGTTCCCGGGCGATGTCCAGCAGCATGCCCGTCGAGATCGCCAACATGAAAATCCCCAGCGCGCTCTTGATCGGCATGGCCAAAAAGAACACCTGAAGCTGTGGTGTAAAACGGCTGATCAGTGCCAGCGACAACTCTGCCAGCAGCATCACCAGCATGGCGGGCGCCGCCAGCAACAAACAATGCTGGAGCATGCGATTGAGTTGAGGAAAAACGAGGTCGGCAAACTCCGCGTCAAAGTGTGGCCAAAACTGCAAGGGATCCCATAACTTGTAGCTGTCGTACACCACCCCCAGCAAGACATGCATGCCCCCGATGGCGATGTAAAACGTGATGAACGCCATGTTCATCAGCAGCCCCAGCGGTGAGCTTTCACTGCCCGTCAAGGGGTTGAGCATGGCCGCCATGTTGGCCCCGCGTTGGTTGTCCACGATGAAGCCAATGGCCTCGAACAGCCAGAATGGCAACGCCAGCAAAAAGCCCAGCAACAAACCAATCAACGCCTCCTTGCCCAAAATCAGCAGCAACATCGGGGCATCCTTGCCCAAATCTGCGGGCAATTGGAGCGTGGGCAACACCAGCACACCAAAACCCGCCGCGATGGCAAACAGCACCGTGCGTGGCACCATCGAGCGGTTCATCATCGGCAACAGCAAAAACATGGGCATCAGACGCGCCTGAACCAACAGCAGACCCAAGGCCAGGTTTTTGAGCTGAAGTGGATCAATTCGCACGATGTCCGAAGCATTCATATCATCGGACCCAGCGCGGGAAACCGTCAAAAATCGACAAGGCGTAGTTGAACAACTGGCCCCCCATCCACCCAGCCGTCAAGTACAACGTCAGTGCCACGGCAATCAATTTGATGGCAAAGGACAGGGTTTGCTCCTGAATTTGCGTCAAAGCCTGCAGCAACGAAAACAAGGTCCCCACAATGGCGGCGACGGCAATGGCGGGCATGGACAACAACAGCGTCAGATTCAGCGCATTCGACAAGATGCTGACAATTTCAGATTGGTTCATGGGTCAGCCTCAGTTGTAAGTGAGGATCAAGCCGCGGATCAGTCGCGTCCAGCCATCCAGCATGACAAACAGGAACAGCTTGAGCGGCATGGAAATCATGACGGGCGAGACCATCATCATCCCCATCGCCAGCAAAATGTTCGACACGATCAGATCGATCACGACGAAGGGCAGAAAAAGCAAAAATCCAATCTTGAAAGCCTCGGTCATCTCGGTCAGCATGAACGAGGGCAACAACACCAGAAAATCTTTTTCCCGGACTTTCGCGGCCATTTCGGCAGTCCACATTTCACGCGCAGTCTGAACAAAGAAGTTTCGGTGCTCACGGTCGCTGTGTTTGTGCAGAAATTCGCGCAATGGTTCAGCCCCCCGAAGCACGGCATTGAGCGTGCTTTCTATGGAACGTGTCGCCTGCGGAACGGCCGCAACCTGGTCAAAAATGTTCTGCCCCACGGGTGCCATGATGTAAACAGACATCAGCAAGGCCATCGCATACAACGCCAAATTGGGCGGGATCTGTTGTACGCCCAAGGCGTTGCGAAGCAACGACATGACAATGGCAATTTTCAAAAAACTGGTACAAACCACCACCAGCGTCGGCAACAAAGCCAGCAGCGCCAGCGTGACGGCCAGCGAAACCGGGTCAAATCCGCCTGCCATCGGTCACTCCACCGCTTGGCTGGGCATGCCGGTGGTGAGGCTGCCGATGGCCACCCCCAGACGGCCATCGATTTCGACCAATTGCCCCGTGCCTATGGGCATGCCGTTGGCGCGGATGGTCACATACTCTTGCGCCGGACGCTGCAACTGGATCGTTTCGCCAGGCTGCAAAGTTTTCACTTGGGCCAGGCTCAGCACCGTCTCGCCCAAATCAAAACTCACACGCACCGGCAACTGGGCCAAGAATTCGGGTTCAGCGTCAGAGGCTTGAACAGATGCAGGTGGGGTATCAGGAAGTGTCATGGTCGTTACCGTTGAAAGGATGTGCAGTTGGGTGTTGTCCAGCCTGGCTTGGCAAGCCATCCAGGGCGCGTTCACGGATTCACTGCGCAAGCACACCACCTGCTCGCCTTGCGCATAACGTTGCTGCACCAGAATCACTTGACCGGGTTGAAATCGCTCGACTGTGCTCAGTGGCAACTGGGTTTCGCCAAGGCAAAACATCAGGGGTTGCGGGAACAGGTCTTCTTGCAGGGTCTCTGGGGCCTGGCCCGGATGGTCAGCCACCAACCCGGTCACCAGCAGCAGGCCCAAGCTGTCCGTGTGCAGCACACCATGGAAAACTTCGACAGACTCAGTGGCCTCGGACTGCACCTGCAGACTCATCAGCACATGGTGGCGCGCCGCCTCGGGCAAGCTGCCCGACTGGTTTTGGAAATCCGTGCAGTGGGCCAATCCACGCCCCGACTGGCTCAAAGCCTGTGTCACCCATTGGCTGGCCTGAACCTGTGCCAAATGCTGCCATGGCGGTGCCAGCTCAGGCCATTGAGGCCAAGCGGTGCCAAGGGTTCCGGCCAGCCAACGCTCGGTGGCGGTTTTCGGAAAATCCAGCCACAGGCTGGCACCGGCCCACTCCACGGTCATGCGCGTGGCAGACGGATCCAGTTGCAGGGATGACCCGGGTGGCATGCAGTGCAAACTCAAACGGGCCGTCTGCTGGCCAAGGCCAGGCCAACCGGGCAAGGGCAAGTCCACCGCATGACGCGCCAAGGTCGTCAAGGCCTGGGCTTCGCTGCCACTGAGGAGGGGAATTTTCAATGTTCGTTCTGGCACAAAAATATCCGTTTAAAAATCAAGGACAGGAGGCAAATGCCTCTACGGTCACCGCATCACTGTCCGGCGTGGCCTCCAGCGTCACGCGCCAAAGCGCATCGCGGGCCAACGCCAGCGCCATCTGACGGGCCAGGTCTGAAACGGCCCGCGCCAAGGTTTGGTACGACGTCGCATCGCTGCAGCACACATCGGCCACCCAGGCACCGGCGTCCTCGTAAAGCGCCACACAGACTCCGGGCATCAGGCTCTCGTCCAGCGTGATCCGCGCTTCGCGGCGTCCTCCCTGCCCTTCCCCAACCAGCAATTGGCTCGTGGCGTCCTGCAACACCGCCATCAAGGAAGCTTGCGCAGAAGCCTCACTGGCCAACTCGGAAACAAGGGGGACCTTGGGCACAGCCCCCAGCAAGTCAAACGGCCCACCCCAGCCCCGAGCCGTTGCCGACGCGTCCTGGGCGGCCGGTGTTTGGGCCAAGGCTTGGCCGAAACGCGCCGCAGCCTGTGGATCGGCATCATGGGGTGACTGTTGCATCGTGCCGCCGCCATGCAAGTCCGCATGGGGACCGGTGCGCACACCGAGCTGGACGGATGGTTCAGCCATGTTCATTCTCCTCGCCAGGAGCGCGCAAACGCATCTGACCTGCCACTTCCTCAAGCTCCAACTCCTCGCGCCGCTCCCGCTCCCGCGCTGCCTCGGCATGAAAGTTTTGGGCCACTTCGATGAATTTGTTTTTCGCCGCCGTCGCCTGGCGGTGTTGGTCCGTGGCAACGGCATAGTGTTGCTGGGCCACTTCATGCTCGGTCGAAGCCTGTTCCAGACTGACCGCCAAATGTGCTTCCGTGGTACGCAACGCGGCCACATCCTCCTGCACCGACAAGATCTCACGTGGCTTGACCAGCCGCGAACACAAGGCCTCATACCAACGCGCTTCGTCTTGCTGCGCTTGCACACGAAACACCTGCAAGCGGTCTTGCGCCGTTTGCTGACGGTGGTGCGCCTGTTGCAAATCGAGCCGCGTGCGCAACATGTTTTTTTCAGCTTTTTGTTCGCGGAAATTTTTGATAAACAGCAACTCATCAACGACGGCCATACCCCACCCTCAACGGCGCGCAGCCGTCAGTTGCGCAAGACCATCAATGGCTTGCGAAAAGCCACTGCGCTCATCCGTGCGCTGCCGCAAGAAGCCACGAATCGCCTCGACCTTGTCGATGGCCTCATCGGTGGTGGCATCGCTGCCGCGTTTGTATTCACCAATCTTGACCAGCAACTCAACCTCGTTGTATTTGGCCATCAACTCCCGCATGCGACCTGCCGATGCCTTGTGTTCGGCCGTGATCACGTTGTTTTGCACACGGCTGGCGGAGGCCAGCACATCGATCGCGGGGTAATGGTTGGCCGAAGCCAGTGCGCGCGACAACACAATGTGCCCATCCAGGATAGAACGGGTTTCATCGGCCACTGGCTCGGTCATGTCATCCCCTTCCACCAGCACGGTGTAAAGCGCGGTGATGGAGCCTTTGTCGTTCATGCCGACACGCTCCATCAATTTGGGCAACGTGGCGAACACGGATGGCGGATAACCCCGACGCGTTGGCGGCTCACCGGCGGCCAATCCGATCTCACGCTGCGCTCGCGCAAACCGGGTCACCGAATCCATCAGGAACAGCACTTTCTGGCCCTGGTCACGAAAATATTCGGCGATCGCTGTGGCCACATACGCCGCCTTGGCACGCTCCATCGAAGATTTATCGGAAGTGGCACAGACAATGACCGCCCGCTTGCGCCCCTCCTCTCCCAATTCGTGTTCAATGAACTCGCGCACCTCTCGGCCACGCTCACCAATCAGCGCAATCACGGTCACATCCACTTGCGCGCCCTTGACCAGCATCCCCATCAAGGTGGATTTGCCGCCGCCAGCGGCTGCAAAAATACCCATGCGCTGCCCCTCACCGCAAGTCAGCAACCCATCGATGGCACGCACACCCAAAGGCAAAGGGTCTTTGATCACGCGCCGTGTCAGCGGATCTGGCGCTTCGGCAAACACAGGATAAAAACGATCGGCCTCCAAAGGGCCTCGCTCCTTGAAATCCAGGGGCTGCCCCAAGCCATCCAGCACCCGCCCCAGCAAACCGGGGCCCACCGGCACCATGTGCGAACGCCCTGTCGGAATGACCTCGGTGGCCGCCGAGATGCCGTACATGTCGCCCAACGGGGTCAGCAAAGCGGCATCGCGCGCAAAGCCCACCACCTCGGCTTTCATCTCGAAATCCTCACCAGGCTGACGCAAGATACAGACCTCGCCAATCTTCACCGAAGGCACGACCGCCTTGATGATGGTCCCTATGACTTGCGTAACGCGACCGGTGATGGCCAGCATGGGCGTGTCTTCTACCGCCAGCTGCATCATGTCGAGCACGTAATCAAAACTTTTCACGTCATCGCCTTTGTTCAAACCGCCATCCACTGCATGCGTTCGCGCAGACCCAGAATCTGGTCCGCATGACGCACCAACGGCTCCGTACGCTGCTCGACACGGTCCAGCAGTCTGTACGTTGTGTACAAGGATTTGGTCGCACTGACCATGGACGCAGCCGCCTCGGCATTGCCCCCCAAGGCCAAAAGACCTTGGCCCACGGTGTTCTCCACGGCGCGACGGGTCACTGCAATGCCAGTGTCGAAAGCGGCGTCTGCAGCACCGTGTGCCGCGCCACGCGTGCTTTCAGCCTGTGTGTCACTGCGCGCCTGCGCCTTGTCGCGGATGGCCTGACTCAAATGCGTCAGGTCCTCCTGCAAATCCAGATAGGCCTGACTCAGGCCGGTGACCAGTTGCTGCTTTTTTTCAGCCGTGGCTGGTGTGGCCTGCCCCTGTTCGGCCAAAGCCGTATAGAAGTCACACAACTTCTCAAAATGGACCGGCATTTTGGCCAGGTCGTATTCCTTGTACTGCGCCTCTGTGGCCTTTTTATCCTGATCGAGCTTGATGGCCACCGCCATCGCACCCAGGCTCATGCCGATGCAGGCCATGGGAATCGCCACGGCCTTGCCCATGGCCATGCCCGTGACCCCCACGGCAGAGAACGTGATGACCTTGAGGGCGCTGTTGAGGACCAGACTCCACTTGCGGGCCTTGTCCTTGATGGCGTTGGGATCGACCACTTCGTTGCGTGCCTTGGCCGAAGCCGTCATGCGCTTGCAGATCAAATTGCCAATGGCGTCCGCGCCCAGTGGCTGTTCGGCATAGGGCAATGGGGCGTTGGGGTTCTGCAAGCGCGCCTGCTTGTTTTTCAGGTCCTTGTACGCGCAACGCATGTCCGCTGCAGATTTGACAGCCATCAGGCTGGCAGCCCCCAACGCCACGGCAGGGCCGACCCCGCCGGTGGACAGGGTCAACGCGGCAAACAAAACCACCGTCCCCACGCCCGCCATCAACGCCCCGGCTTTTTGCCAATACGCGCGTTTGGCAGGGTACACATTGGCCTTCTCGGCCTTGGCAAGCGATGCGGCCAGCTTGTCCTTGCACTCGGTCACCTGCTGCTTGAGTGCCTTGAATTGCTGACCCACGCTCGTCAGCGTGATGGCGGCCTCAGGGGCTGCGTCACGTGGCGAGGCCTGTGCTGCATGTGTGGATGCA
The DNA here is from genome assembly GCA_919902775.1 of Burkholderiaceae bacterium. GTDB lineage: Bacteria > Pseudomonadota > Gammaproteobacteria > Burkholderiales > Burkholderiaceae_C > Limnohabitans_A. The sequence goes on along the minus strand of CAKKRJ010000011.1, from coordinate 22,955 downwards.
GCTGGCGCAGCAGCTGCACTGACGGCAGACGGCATGGTGCCATCCGGCATCGGCCGCGACGCGGCGCTCTGTCCGGCGACACCCAATCGGGGCAAGGTCATGTGCGCAGGCGCAAAAGACACCGATCTTGGGCGGGCAGACACACCGACCGGTGCGCGCTCGGGCACCGACAACGGCACGGCACCAAGGGGTGCGGAATGGCGAGAAATTTGGGGGCACATGGGGCTATGAGTTCACTGGAATTTCAAAGAATTTGATCCAGCAACTGCTGTGCCATTTCTCGCACCACAGGATCTGCACCCGCCACGGCATCCAGTTCGATGGCCGCTCTCAAAGCGTCTTGTGCCTCGGCCACATGGCCCAGCGCCAACAGACATTCACCCAGACGGAATGCGCAGGCCCCATCGCTGGGCTCCAGGGCATGGGCCAATGAAAAATACCCGGTGGCCTCTTGCAATTGCCCCAGTTGCTGGAAGCACAGTGCAAAACCGAACAGGTATGGGGCATCGAGAGGGCGATGTTCAACCAGTTGAACAAAAACATCCAGGGCCTCCTCCGGCTGTGCATGGCGCAACGCATCCAAAGCTTGTTCGTGCAAGGCCTGCCATTGCTCAGGCGTGCGTGTTTCAGCAAGCGCTGCAGCTTCTGGCAACACCGCGTCAGTGTCCCCAGCGATGTCTTCGATGGGCCACATCGACAACACCCGCTGCATGGCCGCATCGGTCTTTTGCAATGCCGTGTCCAGCGTGTCCTGCTGCGCTGGAGACAGATTGAGCACGGTGTCTTCGATCACACCCGGCTTCCCAAAATTTTCTGAAACGATTTTTCCAATGCTTCCAGTTGTTTATCCATGCTGGCTTGGACCACGCCGATCTCGCTCTCCAAAATGGTCCCATCCCCCTTGATTCGGGGATCTGCCACGATGTCGAGCATGCCCACGCCTGGAAAGCGCTCCAGCAGTTCATGGGCTCGCGCACGCACATGGTCCACATGCTCGGCAGACAAGCGCAAGGTCAGCTGTTTTTGATTGCGCATCACCGCCAAACCACTGCGCACCACCGCCATGACACGCTCTTCATCGCTGAAATCATCGATCACCCTGCGCACCGACTGCATGACCAGTTTGACCAGGCGTTGCTCCATGCCCGCAAAGTAGTCCACGGTTTTGCCAGCCACATCGATCATGCGATCGATCTGCTCAAACTGGACCAGTTCCTGACCTTCAGCGTAACCACGCTCTTTTTCGGACGCATAAAACCGCCCTGCCTCGGCGCGTATGCGCTCAGCCTCTGCGTGGGCCTGCGCCAACACAGCTTGCGCCTGGTGCCAGACGGCAACATCGTTCGCCTCCAGCACCCAATTGGACGGGTCCGGTCGCATCGTTGACCCATCTTGTGCCTTGAACTGAATGAATCCATTCATGCTGGCTCTCCGTTGGGCGTCACCGACCACTGCCGATCCCACTGCGGGCTCCATTGCTGAACCACGGCGTCATAGGCCTGCGCCACATGCAGCGTCAGTGACTGCATCTCGGCGGCGTCAGGCGCGGGCATGGCCAGCGCAAACACATCGGGTGTCTGCACAGGCAACTTGAGCCACAAGCGCTGACCAATGCTGCGCGGCAGTCCCAGACAAATGCGCACCAGCGCATCCCAGCCACTTCGCCAGATCAGCGGCGGCCATTCGGCCACCACCTGTTGCTGCAAAGCCGACTCCGTTGCCATGGCCAAGGGCATGTCCCTCTCAAAGGGACGGAACACCCAGGACCAGTGCGCTGGACGAAGATGGCCTTCCAATGCGTTCAAGTCCTCACGCAACACCAACTTGCGCAACGCTGCGCTGGCGCTGCGCAGCCCCAAGCACCAGGCCAGCTCTCGGATCACATCGTGCGGCAAGAGCGCGGCGCGATGCAAAGGCTGTGCGGTGTCCAGCCCATCCAGGTCTGGCAAGCCCAAGGTTTGTGCGATCGCACGCGATACACGCTCCACTGGCGCATCCACCCCATCCAGCAGGGCAGGCTTCAAGCTGACCAGCCGCTCCGGGTCTGCGTATTGGGCGGGCAAATAAGCAAATTCAAAAATGCAACGGGCGGCATCCAGCGACAAGCCCTGCAAAGATGCGCCCTGCGTCATCCCTGCCCCCCGGGCACCGTCTGCACGGCTTGACGAGGTTGCCAGACGAAGCGCCACACCAGATAGGCGGACAGCGCCAGCGACACCAGCGCCAACGCCAACACACCGCCGAACAGCCCTTGCGCCATGCCCACGGAATCGACCGCCATTTGCATGCCCATGAAACCCACCAACACCGTCGATGCTTTCTTCAGAGGCATGCTGGGCACGAGCACCACAGAGACACGCTCCAGGGACAAACCGGGAATGCTGTTGACCACCAAACGCCGCACCTGCGGTTGCAACAAATCCAGATCGGAATCGGGCAAGTGCTTGATGAACACCGCCGCCGACGCCGGCTGGTCTCGCTCGCTGCCGCTGCCGCGCTCGGGCAGCACCAGGTGAACCCGTGCGAACAAGACCCCGTCAATGCGCGAAAGCGTGCCGGACAGGTCTTGCGACAGCGCATTCAGGTAGCGCGCGCGCTCTTCGATGGGAGAAGAGATCAAGCCGTCCTTGCGAAAAACCTGGCCCATGCCATTGAAATGTTCGCGCGGCAATCCCCGCTCACGCAGGATATCCACCGCTTGCGCGGCTTGTTCTTGTGGCACACGCACACCCACCATGCCCTCCTTGCCCGAGACCTTGGTCGCCCGCACCTGGTTGTTGATCAATGCGGCAATGACTTCATTGGCATCGGCTTCGGGGATGGTGCTGAGCAATTCCACTTGTCCCCCGCAGGCCGTCAATAAAGCGGTCAGTGCACAGACCAGCCCCAAGGCCAAGCGTCGAATCAGAAAGGACAGCATGCTCATTGCGTTTTCAGGACCTGGTCGATGTTTTGGGTCATTTTGCTGACCCCTTTGTTGATCAATTCGTATTGCATGCTGGCTTGCATGATGCTCAACTGCAGGCGCATGGCATCTGCCACGCCCAGATCCGGCCCGGTCAGCATGTTCTGAGCCTGGGTGAAACGTTGCCCAAGATCGTCCGAAGCCGATTGCAGTCCAGCCAATATGGCATCCCCCATCCCCGCCTTGTCTGCCCCCTGGGTTGGCGCGACCGTGTCGAGGCGGGGCAAGACCACCGCCTCGGGTGGGTGCATGGCTGCGGCAAAACGGTCGATGTCTGACCTCAATGCCTGCTCACGCAAGGCAGCAGGGGCAGAAACAGCGGCACCCGTGGGTGCAGCAGCCTGGGCAAGCACAGCTTCAATCATGTCGAAGGCTCCTGTAAAGGGGTCAATAAAGTGTTTTGAGTCGTCAAACCGAGCATGTCTTTGGCCATGGCATGGGCATGCGGGTGGTAAGGCATGGTCAATACCTTCTGCATGGTCTGGCGGCTGTCAGCGGTACGGCGCGCCATGTGCTGGGCGAAACCCAGAAAAGCCGTCAACAAGGTCAGGTCACCGGGGTGCGCCGTTTGGCTGTCCTCGGGTGCTTGCGCAGCGCACTGGCAGCCTTGCTGCAACACGCGCACAGCCTCATCGGCTTGGCCACGGTTCAGCCAGACCGCGAGCTGTCCGATCCAGGGAAAGTCACGCCCGGGCCGCAACACCGCCAAGGCTTCAAACAAGGCCAGGGCATCCACATGCAGCCGCGCACCAGCGCCCACCATGCCGACTTCGGTCAGCAAGTGGATGTCGTCTGCGCTGAGAAATTCAGTGACTGGCACGATGGATCAGAGCCCGAACAGCTTCGGTCCGCGCTTGCAGTTGTTTGAACAAAGGCAGCGCCGTCGTGTTGCTGGGTAATGCGTTCAAAATCGCTTCAGCCGCATCTGGCTGCCGCACATCAATGAACGCTTGCGCCAACGACAAGGCATGGGACGCCTTGTCTTCGAGTGCGGCACTCTGCAAAGCCAGGGCATGCAGCAAGACAGCACCGGCTGCGTCACCATGACCACCCAGTGCATGCGCCATGCCCGACAGATAGTCGGCATGCGCTGGCAAGTGTTGCAACAAGGTGGCAAAAGCCACTTGCGCCTCTGTGTATTGCTTGGCGTGCAAGGCCCGCATGCCCAAGGTGTACAACACATCCAGTGCCTCTTCGCTCAGCGGGCGATCCGGCACCGGGGTGTTGTTCCACAGTTCAGTCAGCTCCTGGCCTTGCGTCACCAAGGTCTGAAAGGAAGAAGAAGAAGAAGAAGAAGACGCCGTCTCCGCCAAGGCATTCATGTTGTCAATCATCACGTTACTCATATGTTTTGGATGGTCGCTTTGCCGGTGGCCTGTTCTTGGTCAATGGCAGCTTTCAAGTTGTCCAGCAGCCGTTGCAGCCCCTCTTTCCACATTTGTGCGAACTCCTCCTCACGCGCCAAATTGGCTGCCGCCTGGGTGGACTGGGCTTCCAATTCTTTGCCCTGCGCTTCATCCATCTCGGCACCTTGCTTTTGACCTGCGGCAAAAATACCGCCCATGCTCGTGGTCATGGTCCCAACGGATTGCGACAACTCCGTGGTCAATCGAGCGCGCGTGTTCAGCAGATCGACCCGCCCAGCGGACTGCGGCGCAGTCTCGGCCGTCGCAACAGCAGGCTTGGACTCCGGTGCATTGGCTTGCGCTGATTCAGATGCTGTGTCTGCTGGACGTTTTCCTTTGATGGCATCAGCGCGGGGTCGCCCCGCCCCCCCTGCCTGCTTGAGCAAGTCGTCAAACCCATCGGCCTCGACATCCGCCGGTGTTTTTGCGGCGAGGGTTTTCGGTGCAGCCGTTGCCGCTTGATTGAGTTGGAGCTCCTTGCCCGCCTTGAAAGATGCATGCGCAGAAACTGCGCCGCCAGCCAGCCCCACTGCACCGCCAGCAAACTGGCTCCATCCCTGAATCAGGGCGGCGTTGTAGTTCTTGTCGGCGGCATCCCGCATTTTTCCTGCCTGGCCGAGCATGGCATTGACCTGGGTCTTGAGTTCAGCCACCTTGCCCTCGACAGCGCTCTTTCTCAATTTCTGAAAAATGCCCGCCATCGTGGCGGCCATGCTCGCCAGCAAGTCAGACAAATTGCCGTCGTAATGGGACAGCTCTTGCAATACATCGCTGGCTTTGCTGGCTGTCAACGGTGACACCTCGCCGCTGGCCCGCTCGCCAGCGGGATACAGCAAGGATGCCGAGGCATCGATTTGTTGCAACGCTTCTGCCGTAGGCTCGCCAGTGGGCGCACTGCTCTGAGCGACCGATGTGGGTTCGGTGCCAGCGGGCACCATGGATGGATAGGCTGTGCGCGAACGGTCAATGGGTGGCGTGGTCATGTGTGTGATCTGTCTTCTCAATAATCAAAAAAAGCATCAAGCCTTGTATTTGGAATGGTCATTTCCCGGAGCAATGACCTCATTCAGCTTCTGAACAAATGTTTCCAGGTCACCGAAATCTGCGACCAATGCACCCCAAGCTTTTTGCATGGTTTTAAAGGCATCTATATTGGTGATGTCGGTGAGTTTGAAATCTTTTTCCAGGAGTTTTTGGGTCAGTGTTTTCCAGACTTCTTCAAAGTTGGCCGAGCTGAGTTCTTTGTAATCACCTGCCACGATGCCTGCACCAATGCCCACAACCCCTGTCCCCACCATGCCCACCAAGGCGCTGAGAGCTGCGGCATTTTTGGCAGGCACATTGAGCAGCACAGCAACGTCGCCAACCAGTTCACCTACGCTGGAAAAATCGATCTTTTGCCAAGTGCCACCGATGGCGTTCATGGCCACGTTGGCGCCGACAAACACGGCCGACCCGACCGCGTCACCCCATTTTTCCGTCACCTTCGGATCCACACCCAACTGCAGCAAGGCCAGTTCACTGCCACGCTGGAGCATCTCATCCACGCCGCTGGAGCCGATCATGCCGCCAATGACCGCACTGACCCCTGGCATCGCGGCCTTGAAGCCTGCCAAATTGCCTGTGCTGATGGCCAAGGCGGTCGCAGCCGACACCGCCAAAGCCGCAGTCACCACCTTGATCGGATGTCTCAGGCAATACTGCGCAGGGCCGACGACCAAGCGGGCAAAGTCCTGCAACTCAAAGGCCTTGGCACACACAGCTTCCCGACGGTCCTTGCGCATTTCGCGCAACAAGGCGGCACGGTCCAGCGCCACATCGGCTTTTTGGCGGGCAGTGCCCACATGGGCTTCCTCGGCTCTGGCTGCGTCGCGACGGGCTGCAGCACGGCGGTGCTTTGGTTCTGACAACGCCGGTTTGCCTGCAGTGGCCGTGCACGCCGTTTCGGCCTGCCCCACCTCGGCGGGCACGTTGGCGGTCGCGCCACTGACAGCCCCTGCTGCAGATACACCCTGTGTCGTCGCGCTGACCTGGTCCGCTTGCGCGCCGGACGCAAAGAGCGTGACCGAAGATCCTGAAAAGCTTGTGATGTTTGTCATATGTTGTGGCTCGGTTAGCTAACCATCCGTGCTTCAAGAGGAAAGCCAATTTGGTCAACGCATCGGATATGTGCCTGTGTCGGCGCAGTCCCGTCCGTCTTGGGGAATATCTCTTTCAGATCACCCCACAAGACGATTCCCACCATGGTCAACATTTCGGAGAGCATCATTTCGCGCTGTGCAAAATGTCCTTAGGATCCTTAGGAAGATATAAGGGAGGCTTGTTTGGAGGTAAGTAATTCCTGTCGTAAGCCTCCTTAACCTTCTGATTTATATGTGCTCCGATCTCTTCAATTTGCCGTTTCATTTCCTCGCTCATCTCGGGTGACGGTTGGGTTTTTGTTGACGAATCATCCTTGACGCTTTCGGCCGGTTGTTGCGGCGTGGCTGGCGGTGAGGAATTGCGATTAACTGATATCATTTTTCAAGCTCCTTCGTTGATTCAAACCATGTTGCCCTGAATACCCTTTTGGGTCTGTCCACGGCGGTTGATGATTTCTGACAGGTGCTCCTGTCCGTCGGACATGCGCTGGAGCACATCTCTCAAGGCCTCGTAATACATCTGGGCCAGTTGCTGGCTTTTGAGCACCAGGGCCTGCAGCACTTTGTTGTCGGCCCGTGCCTTTTCAGCATCGCGCCGGTCTTTGGCGGCATCCATGCCGACCACGGCAGCACCCATGGTGGCTGCGCCGCCCGCCATTTGCGTGGTCGCATTGACTTTGTTGGCCACATTGCCCATCTTGGCGGCAGCTTGCGATGCGGCAGTCCCACCGGCCTTGAGCAAAGCAGCCCCCACCTTGAACATGCCTCCCACCGACACCACGGCCATCGCCACCCCCACGGTGACATCGGTCCATTTCATGGACGACTTGGCCGTTTCTTCATCCGCATCAAACACTTTTTGGGCAATCACCTTGACCAGGTTGCCCAGCGTCAAATCAAAACCCATGCCATTGGGGTAGCCCATCTCTTTCATGGTGTCGTTGACTAAGCCACTGACACTGGTCACGACCGTGTAGACCGCCAAAGGCAACAACACCGGACCCAGGGTACCGGCCGAGGCCACTGTGGCCGCAACAGCACCGATCACCAGCAAGGCCTTGCCGGCGATGCTCAGCACCTTCCCCCAAAATTCCTTGTTTTCGGCATCGGTCAGCTTTGCCGCTGCCTCGCGAATCTTGTCAATTCGGCCCTTGGCCAGTTCATCGCCAATTTTTGAATTGCTCTTGAGCAGCTCCACAAAAGCTTCTTGTGTCAGCGCATCGCCCTTGCTTAGAAACAAGGGCAGCAAGCTTTGTAAATTCTCCAAAATGTCGTCCACCTCCACAACCGGCATGGCCAGTTGCGGTGCACCCGACGTCTGAGCGGCTGGCAACCCTGCATCTGCAGCGGGCAGCACAGCGGCCGTCCCCTGCACATCAGCTTGAGGCGTCGCTGCGGCCACCGGGCTGGCATGGGCCGCGCTGTCGGCTGGCGCATACCCCGAGGCATAGTTGCTGGCAGCAGTTGAACCCACGGTGCTCATGGTCATGAATGCGCTTGCTCTCTGACCGTTCAGGATTTGGCAGATGCTGTGCGTGCAGCACGCATGGCCATCAGCTTGAGCATGGCATCGGCTTTTTGCTTGAGCGCCTGGTGCTCGGGTGCTTTGCAACGCTGCACCACTTCGGCCATCAAGGTTTGCGCATCGGCCAAGTCACCCTTGCCAGCCACACATTCGGCCATGTGAAAGGCCGGTACGGGGTCGTCCACATCCAGCGCAATGCACAGGGTGTAGGCGGCAATCGCTTCGTCCCACTTTTTAAGCATCTGCTGGCTGGCCCCCAGGCCCAAGGTGTAACGGCGGTCATGGGGGTCGGTCATGCCCAAATAGGCGAAGACTTTGGCGGCATCTTCATAACGATCAGAGGCATACAGTCGGTAGGCTGCGGCATACAGGGCCTCAAACTGCTCATCGGTGATCCCCGCCAAATCCCCCAGAGTGCCGCCTTCGCGAAAATGCTGGGCAACGCGCTCGCTGATGGCGGCAAAATCTTCGGCTGACAAGCTGCCTGTGTCGTTTTGAATGGTGCTCATGTTGGGGTTTTCCTTCAAATTCACATCTTGTTGATGACGCTGCTCGCGCCTTCAAAGAACTTCTTGGTCAAAGTGCTGAGCAGACTGACGAGCTGGTCGATCTGGTTGGTGATTTTCTGGATGTCGATCTGGTCTCGCGTGTTCATGCTGCCGATCTTGTCCTGCTCGTTTTTAATGGCCACTTCAAGGGACTCCAAGTCGGATTTTGTGAAATTACCCGACATGATGTTGTCGGCGTCCGCATCGGTCAGCGTCCCGTTGGCCACGCCGGTTTGGCAAAACGTGTCCACACTGCCCATGTACTGTTGCCCGTCAGCCGACAGCTCGGATCGCCATGTGGAGGCCTCGAGAACATCGGCACTGGTGTCTGAACTGGCCGCATCTGTGGCTTCGTCTTTGCTTTCTGCTTGCTTGTCCTGGTAGCTGTAGTAGGCTTTGGAAGCATTGTTAAGACGCTCAGCCTTGTAAGTAAAACTGCTGTCAACACTGACAAAAACCGACATCCTTTCCTTCTCAGAAAGGGTCTTCGGTGGCTCATAACCGGCATCGTGCCAAACCTTGACGTACTTTTCCCGAATGCTGGCATCCAGCACAGGATTACCTTCTCCTCCGTCCGACTTCAGATATTTCAGTTCAGCATCGGTGAGGTTTGCATCCAGATAATCGTTGACATTCTCCCAAACAGTCAACTTAGCGCCTCCTGACAAGTTTTCGTACGCCCCATATTTGCTGCTGGTCTTCTTCTCAACTGCTGCCGCATCAGGCTTACTCTTGGTCGTCAGTTCGTGATCCACTGCGCTCTCGTCCCATTGGTCAGCAGACACCATGCTTTTCACGCCCTGCGCTTCGCGCATCGGTGTGTCGTCTTTGTCATTCGAACCAAACCCGGTCTTTATGCGCGCCAACGCCTTCATCTGTTCACCAAAGGCCTCCAGCTTTTTGGTGCGCGCATCGGCTTCGTCCAGTTTTTGCTTGAACTGCAACTCCTTTGCGTTTTGTATGCGGGTCAAGACCAAGGTCATGAGGTCCGCGATGTCCATGTGGTTGACTTGTTCGGCCGAATAGTCGCCAATGCCTTGCGTGAAGGTGTAACTGACTGGGCGGTTGTTTTGTGTATTGATGTTGTCCATAAGATGCGCTCTCCAGAATCAAACCATTTGCCGAGCACGGCGTGTTCGGCCAGCCGATGCGGGATGCTCCAGCGCTGGCGGTGCCAACAACTGGGCCAATTGCTCCTGCGCCAGCCTTTCGGCCTGCGCCATGTCTGTGCCACCGATCTGCTTTTCCAGCCAGGCATAAAAAGCGCCCTCGTCCTCTACCCCCAGTTCACGCAGCTTTTGGCGAACAGGATTGGCCATCAGTTGACGCAGCTTTTCGCTGACATCTTTCGATTGCGCCACCAAGCGGGCATTCTCATGAAGAAGCGCTTCGGTACTGGAACTGAAATTTGCGGCCATCGTGTGCTCGTTGATGCTGGTGAACAATGACCCGATGGTAGTGAGCAGCGCTGCAAAACAAAGGACTGAACTCCGACAAATTCCGACGAATACCGACATTGCAGTCAGGCCACTTTTGCACTTACGACAAATTACGACATTTGCATTTCACGCCCCATCAAAATTTGTGACACATGAAAAATGAATGAATTTTTTAGCGCATTTATTTTCTAATTTCGAATACTTTAAGTGCGAATATTTGAATGAAAGAGGCATTCGCCTGAGGAGGAACGCAGATCGATAATCGGTCGGCGTTCATTCCGAATGCGCGCCGTTTGCTGCTCATTCACTTTTCTGGTTTGCATCTCGCCGATGATCGATTCACCAGTTCACGCAGGGACACACCTGCACACACACCACCACTCGGCCCCACACAGCGGCCAGGGGCAGGTGGCGTCTGGCCTGCTGCAAGGTCAGCCGGTGGTTCAACTCGACCATGCTTCGGTGTTGGCCGATGCAGCCGACGAATTGACCCAGCAGTTCTCCACCAAGGTGGAAGAAAAAACACTGCGTGAGCGGCGGCTGGGCGCTTCGGGCAAGACCCCGGTGTTGACGCGCTCCCAAATTCAGGCCCTGCTGCAAGCACTGCACAACGGTGGGCAAAACGACGAACAACGCAGCCAGGACTTGATGGCATTGGGCCGGCGCATTTTGCGCAACCCCCAGCACGCCCGACAGGAAGTGGCGCGCCAAGGTGGCCAGGCTTCTGAGCAATACCTGAGCCTGCTGGAGCTGGCCGAACTGCTGCAAGACGGCTCATTGGGTGCCGATGCCGGTGGGCGCGCGCTGGATGCCGTGATGGACGCGGCCGCAGAGTTGGATACCGAACGCGGCGATGCCATCTGGGCGGACATCAACACTGTGCAGGCAGCCCAATCGCACGCCACGCAGACACAGGCACCAGACGCGGCCCAGCGCTTTCGACAAACCTACCGCGACACGGTGCTGGGCGCAAGCGACCTGAACAGCACCTTGAAACTGGTGCTGGAAAGCCACAAGTCTCGCCAGGGTGCCAGCTTCACGCAGGTGCTGGGTGACATGGTCAATGCACTCGGCATGGATCTGGCGGCAGCCCGGCCCTCGCGCGATCCTGTTCGCCTGCAATCTTTGGTCAGTGACCTTTTCCAATTGGGCGTGGTGGCTGCCGTGATCGACACTTGCGATGTGCTGGGCCAAGAGCTGCAGACGCAATTCGACACCCCCCCGTTGAAGGCCAGTGCACTCACAGCGGATCTGGCGGGCCTGAGCGGCGAACGCTGGGTGGACGCCACACGCTTCGAGAGCCTGGCACGCCAACACCAATGCGACGCGCCTGCATCGTGCAAAGTGGCTTTCGTGGCGGGCATTCGCCAGGCGCTCAAAGCGTTGCCGCTGCAGATTTTCACCTCGCCAGATGCTCGGCAAGCCATCCTCGACGCTGCGCAGTTGGCTTTGGACCGCGCGATCGATCTGGAAGCCGAGGAGATCTGACGATGAACCGCTTGGATCTGGCCATCGCCGACTGGGGTTTGTCCATGGGCTTGCCGTCACTGGCGCTCGATGACCAAGGCTGCGCCACCTTGAAGATTGGCGATGGCATGTGGACCCTGCAGACCGTGGAAGAAGGTCAAGGGCTCTTGTTGGCCCACACCATGGATGTGCCCTTTGGCACAGCACAACAAATGGAGTCGGCCCTGATGGCCTGCCATGCCCACATGCAGCCCGCCCATGCGCCTGGCACCTTCAGGCTGGGCCTGAGCGGACGAGGTGCTGCCACCCAATGGTCGGGCTGTCTTCGCTTGACCATGCCCACGGACCATCGTGCATTGGCTCAGGGCATGGACGCACTCATTCAGTGGATGGCTGACGTTGCGCGTGCAGCCCAAGTGGCTGGGAGACACTGATGGCAGGCATCGGTCAACTGGGCAATGCCTACGGTCTGAACCTGGGTTTCATTCCCATGGAAGACCAGTCGGGCATGCGGTCCGACAGCTTGCCTGCACAGCGCAAGATGTCTCCGCCAGATCTGGGATTTCAACCGCAGGTGGCTCTGCTGCTCGAACAGCCCAATGCTGAATCGGCCCTGGAACAGTGGACTCGGCTGGAATTGGATGATCCGAGTTTGCTCGAACCGGGTGAATTCGAAGATGTGCTGTCGCAGGCGCTCAAGACGGTCAAACTCGCCCTGCGCAGCGCCGCCGGCGAGCAGGCCAACGCACTCAAACGCATGGACCGGCTCGGCATCGAAGTGCTGGAAATGCGCGACATGTGCGATGCCATGAGGAGGGCGCTGTATGCAGGCTGACGCATTCCAGCCGCCCATGCCCGCTCGCCAGTCACAAGTGCTGGCCTTGCTCGGTCACTTTTACCTGAAACAGGGCTTTGCGCAGCGGGCGATGACGGTTTTTTCTGCCCTCGAGATTCTGGATCCCGACAACCCGGTGCATCTGCGCGCCAACGCAGTGGCGTGCCGTCGGGCGGGCCGCCTGGAACAGGCATTGGTGTGCCTGGACAAGCTGGCACTGCGCGGCCGCATCAACGCCCCTTACCATTTGTTGCGCGCGCAAGTTTTGCAAGGGCTGGCGCGTTCCCATGAAGCAGAGCAGGCCATGCGGGCTTATTTACAGGCACGCTCGCCACGGTCCACACCCGAAGGTGCTGTCCCATGATGGGCCTGATTCAGCGATTTTTTCAGCGCCTGGCCATGGCCGCCGCAGCACGCAACGACGTGGTTCTGGCGGTGATGCTGGTGGCCATCATCTTCATGATGATCCTGCCGCTGCCGACCCTCGTGGTGGACATGCTGATTGGCCTGAACATGACGATCTCGGGTGTGCTGTTGATGGTCGCCATGTACCTGCCATCGCCACTGGCGTTTTCGTCTTTTCCATCGGTGTTGCTGGTCACGACACTTTTCCGCCTGGGCATCTCGATCGCGACCACCCGCTTGATTTTGCTGCAAGGTGATGCCGGTCACATCATCGACACCTTTGGCAACTTCGTGGTGGGAGGCAACCTGGTGGTGGGCCTGGTGGTCTTTCTGATTCTGACCATCGTGCAGTTCGTGGTGATCACCAAAGGGGCCGAGCGGGTGGCCGAGGTGGCAGCGCGCTTCTCGCTGGACGCCATGCCAGGCAAACAGATGTCCATCGATGGCGACATGCGCGCCGGCACGATTGACATGGATGAAGCCAAGCGCCGACGCAACATCGTGGAAAAGGAAAGCCAGCTTTACGGCTCGATGGACGGCGCCATGAAATTCGTCAAGGGCGATGCGATCGCTGGACTGATCATCGTCGCAGTCAACCTGCTGGGCGGCATGATGATTGGGGTTTTGCAGCGCGACATGAGCGCAGCCAAAGCGATTCAGACCTACTCCATTTTGTCAATCGGTGATGGCTTGATTGCGCAAATTCCGGCGCTGTTCATTTCGATCTGTGCGGGCATCATGGTGACGCGGGTGCAGTCCAGCGACGGCGAGGTCTCCAACGTGGGCCGCGACATCGGGCAGCAAATTCTGGCGCAACCCAAGGCTTTGCTGATCGGTGGTTGCATCGCCTTGGGCATGGGCTTGATTCCAGGCATGCCCACCACTGTGTTTGTCATGCTTGCCGTGCCGCTGATCGGCATCGGACTGGCCATGCGCCCTCAGAAACAGGTCAATGCCATCACCGGTGAAATCACCGAGGTGCCGGCCATGCAGGCGGTGGCCAGCAAGCCCGTCGCAAGCAAGAAAGATGGCTCTGAAGATTTTGTGCCGACCGTGCCACTGATTCTGAACGTCTCGGATGACCTGCGCAGCCAGCTGGATGCGAACACACTCAATGAGGAGTTGATCCGCATCCGCCGTGCCTTGTATTTCGATCTGGGGGTTCCCTTCCCCGGTATCCATCTGCGCTTCACAGACCGCCTGCCCGCCGAGACCTACCACATTCTTTTGTCAGAAGTCCCTGTCGCCACGGGGCGTCTGCGGCCGCAATGGCTGCTCTCGCGTGACACCGAGGACACCTTGTCCTCCTTGATGGTCGATTTTGAAAAAGACCGCCCCTTCTTGCCGGGTCTGGAGAGCCTGTGGGTGCCTGCTGATTTGCGCGATCTGCTCACCAGCGCAGGCCTGTCGGTGATGGACACCAGCCAAATATTGACCTACCACCTGGCCACCGTGCTGCGCAAATACGCCAGCGATTTCATTGGCGTGCAAGAGACCAAGTTTTTGCTGTCCGCCATGGAGCAACGTTTTCCTGATTTGGTCAAAGAGGCGATCCGCATCATGCCGATGCAGAAAATCGGCGAAATCCTGCAACGCCTGGTGTCAGAGGACATTTCGGTGCGCGACCTGCGGTCGATCCTGGAAGCCTTGGTGGAATGGGGCCAAAAAGAAAAAGACGTGGTGCTGTTGACGGAATACGTTCGGGGTGCGCTCAAACGCCACATCAGCCACAAATACTGCGCCGGACAAAACATGCTGCCCGCGTATTTGCTGGCCCCCAAGGTGGAAGAAACCCTGAGGGCCGCCATACGCCAGACTTCAGCGGGCAGTTACTTGGCACTGGACCCTGCGGTTGGTAAAAAATTGGTGGAAGCCATTAAGAAGACCGTGGGCAAACTCAACCCCAACGGGCAACGTCCTGTGATGCTGGCGTCGATGGACATCCGTCGGTATCTGCGCAAAATGATCGAACAAGATTTGTACGACCTGCAAGTCGTTTCCTACCAGGAGTTGATTCCTGATGTGAACGTGCAACCTTTGGGGAGGATTGACCTGTGAGCCAAGACTTGGCATTCGGTCAACTGCGGGTGCTGTCTGGCTGGCACCAGGGTGCCTGCGTGGACCTGCCCGCAAGGTCTGGCGAATGGTCCGTGGGGTCTGAAGAAACCAACGATGTGGTGCTGCGCGACGCCCCCTTTGCACAAGCCCGCTTGCTCTGGGATGACAGCGCATGGCAACTGCACATGGACAGCCAATCGCTTGAACTCCCGATCGGTCATGCCTTGGTCTGGGACGGGCTGCGCTTGGTGATCGCTGCAGCGCAAGCCAGCTGGGACCGGCCAGAAGAACAGTCATGGCCACATTGGTCGCCCACGTCTGAATCGCTCGAGCTGCCCTCCTCTGCCCCAGAGCGCGCCGATGCCTTGGCGACAACGTCGACCGAGCCGCTGAACAGCCTTCGACCTGAGGAAATCGCCGTCGGCGATGCCTCGTGGTTGCGGCGCATGGCGCAAAAGCGCAGCACACGCCTGGGACTCGTGGGCCTTGGCGGCATGCTGACGGTCGCAGCTGTGGCCGCCTGGACCCAGCTGCACGACCAGACGTCCAAAGCAGTGCCTCCATCCATGTCGCAAGAGATGCCCACGCCTGCGCCCATTAGCCAGGCTCAGCTGCAAGCGATCATTCAGGCTGCAGGATTGGCGGACGTGGTACGGATCGAAAAAGCCGATGGCCAACGCCATGCCCTGTGGGGCGTGGTGCAAGACCAAGAACAACTTGAAAACTTGTTACGTGAGGTGATGGCTTTGACCCGCAAGGTCATTCCCCATCTGTTGATCCAAAGCGAGTTCGAATCCCACGTCCAATCTTTGCAACCCATGCTGCCCCCAGACATGCAAGTCACTGCAGCGGCAGGCGGTCAGGTCTGGCTGACCAGTGATCGAAAAGACCCCAGCGAATTGCAAGAAACCATCGCGCTGGTGCGCCGTGAATTGCCTGAGGCGGTGCAGGTCCGCAGCGGTCCGGCCCAACTGCGCCCCGCCCCTGCACTGCCCGCTCAAGCCCCAGGGCTCCCGTCGATCCTCGCGTTCCAAAGTGGCCCTCAGGCTTATGTGCTGCTGGCCAATGGTGAACGGATTTTGCCCGGCGGACACATCCGTCAGTGGCGATTGGTCAGCATCGAAAACCAAGTCTTGGTGCTGGAAGATGCCACCGGTCAGATCCGGAGATTTGAACGATGAAGCCCACCACAGCCGTCATGGCCGCAGCACCCGAGTTGAGCACGGATTGGCAAGAGCTGACCGTTCGCCTCAGCGACCCCGTTCATGGCCAAGCTGAACGACATCGTTTGCAATTGCACTTGCAGAACCTGCAAGCGCGACTGCGCGCGCAGGCCGAAAGCGGTTTGCCCACGGCCCCTTATACCCAGCACCAAGCAGCACGTCAGGCCGTTGATGCGGCACTGAACATACTGGGCAAAGTGTCTCCCGATTTATCCTCCCGCCAGGCAGGCCCTGCTGCCGGCCCTGTCCAGTCCCCCGATTTTTTCAAAAGGTGAACGCAAATGATCTCCTCAACTTCCAGCTCCGGCACACTGTCGCTCGACTACATCTCCAATGTCGGCCTGAACGCGGTGGACGCATATGAAACAGCGATCAAGGCCAAGTTCGATCAAACGCGTGGCACAGAAGTGTCCACCACCACGATGCTGGAGTTGCAATCCATGACTCAAAAATGGAGCTTGATGACGCAGATTCAGAGCACCTTGATCAAGGAAATCAGCGACGCCATGAAGGGTGTTGTGCAAAAAGCAGGGTGAGGCCTGTCGCATGAGCCTGTTGATGAAAAGCGCTCCCCGTGTTCTCTTGATCGAGGACGAGGGTCCGCTTCGGCAAACCACTGTGGCCTTCCTGAACCTGGATGGCTGTCAGGCGCATGGTGTGGGCAGTCTGACTGAAGCTGAACAGTGGATGCTCTTACACAGCTTCGATGTGCTGCTGTTGGATCTGGGCTTGCCTGATGGTGACGGTCTCGAATGGTTGGCATCAAAAAAACAACTTCTGGGCACCAAAGGTGTGATCATCACGTCTGCCAGAGGCGAAAATAGTGACCGCATAGTGGGTGCACGCGCGGGCTGTGACTCTTACCTGGTCAAGCCTGTGGCGCTTGAAGAACTCAGCGCGCTGATCGGCAATTTGCACCGACGGCTTGTGACGACGACACCCTCCATCGCGAGCTGGCGCATCGATTGCGCCACCTGGCTTCTCTACACCCCTGCAGGACAAAGCGTGAAACTCACGGGCTCTGAAATGGCCGTGATGCGCGCCCTTGCTCGCCAGCCAGGGGTGACGCTGCCCCGTGACGAGCTGATCATGGAACTGGGCTGCAAGCCCGACAGCTACGATCCTCGGCGCATGGAAATCCTGGTCAGAAGACTGCGCAACAAAGTCAGCGACCACACCGACACGGCGCTGCCACTCGAAACGGTGCACAGACAAGGTTACGTCTTTGTCAGCGCCATCACCCTCCAACCCGTGTCATGAACACCCCAAAACCAACCCCTGTATGCAAAACATCCTTTTCAAAACTTGCCTGATCAGCTTGTTGTGCGCCTGCGCCCCTTTCGCTTCAGCTCAGAGCAACACAGCACCCCAGCAAGCCTCTGTATTTTTAAATCGTGCGGAACAGCAGTTGATCGGTCAGTACAGTCTGGAGCGGCTCGACCAGATCACGGGCAAAGAGTTGGATGCATTCATGGCGTCATCCACACAGCCCAGCACCTACCGAGGGCAATTCAGCAAAGCCCGCTATCCCGTCAAGTTGTACCGACTCAAATACCACTCGGTGATTCCTGAACTGGACAACCGCCCCACCGTGGCGTCAGGCCTGGTCGCCATTCCAGAGACCGGGCAAAAGAACATGCCGGTTGTGTCGTACCAGCACGGCACCGTGTTCGACCGCAGTTATGTGCCGTCCAATCCAGACGCGTCCATGGAAACGCGCCTGATGCTGGCGCAATTTGCCGCGCAAGGGTATATCGTGGTGGCGGCCGATTATTTTGGTCGGGGCGTTTCAGACCTGCCAGACAGCTACCTGGTCAAGGACAGCACGCGACAGGCGGGCTTTGACATGTTCCTCGCCGCCCGTGAATTTCTCAAGTCACAAGGCCTCGATTACAGCCAGGTTTTTCTCAGCGGCTGGTCACAAGGTGGCTGGTCTACCATGCAATACCTCAAACTGTTGGAGCAGGCGGGTGTGCCCGTGACGGCGACCGCCATCGCCAGCGCGCCGGTTGACATTGCGATGACCATGAACCGCTGGGTCAATCACCCTCAACCAGGCGATGCGGTGTATTTGCCTGGCGTGGTGGCCATCCAGCTGCAATCGCAAGAACACTACCTGCAGCAGTTGGGTTTGACCGAATCGGCGATCCGCGCCGAATACCTGGCCGCATCACGCGCGCTGTACCGCAACGAAATGACCTGGGAAGAGTTCTTCAAACGCACACCGGCCAAGCTGAGTGATTTTCTGCGGCCTGAATTTCGCCAAAGTGGTGTGATCGGCGCGACACCCTATTGGCAGACACTGGAACGCAACCAGGCTTACCGCTGGATCACCCGCACACCGCTGCGGGTCTACACCGGCGGCCATGATGAAGTGACGCCACGGTACGTGGGCGGCCTGCCCGAAAAGAGCCAGCAACTGCTCGGTGGCGCCCCAGTGACCACGCTGGATGCAGGTGACCAAGCCGATCACCGGGGTGTCTTTGTGTTTGGCCTGCTCGACCAGAAACGCTGGTTTGACAACCTGCGCGCCCCGCGTTGATGAAACGCTATCCCGCCGAGCGAACGAAAAGCAGTTGGCCTTTCACGCGTATGAACAGATCGTCTTTGGCTTTGATCACTTCAATACCTTGCGCCTTGTTCTCCATGAGGACGGGGCGCAGTTCGCCTTCCACGGCGTCCATGACGATCATTGGAATGGCGGGCAAGTGTCCAGGCAAATAGAGTTCTGCTTTTCTTTCTGGCGAATCACTGGCGTTCAGCACAATGTAGGCGCGCAGCACCGGTTGCGATGTGTTCCCGTAAGGGACGAACGCCAATTCAGCTTCAAATGGACGCAGGCATCTGGCGTGAAGCGTTGACCACACGTAGCCTGCCGAGGGGATGCAGCCGTGCGCATCTCGCCCTGCACCTGGCACGACATGCCCGCAGGCCATGGTCGCCCATGCCGTCACGACAAGACCTGAAAATCTGAAAATCCGCATAGGGTATGGGCCTCCATTGCGCTTGCGGTCGAACCGCCAGCGATGGTCGGTGATGATTCTCAGCCTATATCGGGTACATGCTGGCTGAAGGCTCGACGGCAGACGGCGGCTGCTGCATTGCAAAGAATTTTCTCAGTTCTTCGACGCTGAACACGCGCTTGGCCGCCTCCATTTTGTCTTTGCGAATGACCAACTGGCTATCGGCCCTTCCCGCATCACCGCGAAAGGTGATACCGCTTTCTTCCATTTGCTGACGCCAATCATTGCCCGAATTTTTCATTAAAAAATTTTGCAGGCGCGCTATGGCTTCTTTGGGATTGCCCTTCACCGGGCTGAACACCAGACAATCAGGGTCCGACGCGTGGGCTTTGACTTGCCACGCCTGACGCTTGTCATAAGGCACACTGGGTTGAGCCAGTTGGATGCTGTCTTTTTGGAGCTTAACGTCCTTGGTGGATATTTTCTCCAGCATGTCCAGCGTATCCAGGGTCTGGGCGTGGAAAACCTGATTTTCTGCTTGGTTCACATCGGGTTTGCCGGGAAGTGTCCATTCGTAAACGGCCAAGCGGTCTGCAAATACGGTCTTGATGTACTCCAGTCGATTTCGGTACGCGTCCCGGATTGCGTTGATTTCTTTGGCAAATCTCAATTCTTGGTTGGTGCAGGCAGAGCCGAATACATTGTCATATTGTGTGAAAACTTGATGTTGCTCAGACGCTGAATAATTGTCGAGCGTTCCGACCAGATCGCGCACGCCCTCCATGCGTTCAGAAAATGGCGATTGATCAAAAATGCTGAAATTTTTGTAAATGCCAGGTTCAGCCGCCATGTCATTGCGCAAATCTTTTCTGCCCATGGCCTTGGGGTTCAAGGACTTGCCAGGGTCAATCGAGGCAAACTGGTTGCCCAGTCGGCCCTTGTTTTGGCCTTTGCTGCCCACCGCATCACGGTCCGCCAAACCCAACAGAAAAATCTTGTTGTATCCGAGTTTGTCGATGCTGGTGTCAACCACCTGCTGCTGGCCGGCTTCGCTTGGCATCACCAACACGCCTTCGTGCCTGGCTGCATGCAATTGAGAGTCCAGATCTGCGTAGGTCGCCGATGGGCGTATGGGGTCGTACATGTGCGTGCCATCGAGCAGCAATTTGGGCGATCCATCAGGGTATTGCGCATGCACAAGTTTGAGCTTTTGCGTGACGATGCCAAAAGACCGCGTGATGTCATTGGCCATGGCCTCTGTGATGGCGCTGCCATTGATGTCACGCGGCGACTGTCGGCGTCCCAGTCGATGCCCGAAATTCTTGAGGGGATGAACATGTGCACGCGGTGCAATCGTGTACTTGTTCAACAGTTTTTCGTGGTAATCGAGCTTGACGTAATGCTGCCTGCTGAATTTGGCTTCTGTATTGCTGGTGTACGAGATCGTCAAATTCAGCAAACGACTGTCACTCGGCGACAAGCTGTTTTGTTTCCTGTCATCGTCGAGCTTTCTGAGTGTCGCGGCGACAAGTGGGGAACTCGCTACTTGATCAGCCGGCAGACCACGGATGGCCTCCAAAAGTTCGTTTCGTTCTATCGAAGCTCCTGGATCCCAATAAAGCTCCAGCTGGTTGCCCAACGTGTTTAAGTCTGCAGTCGACAGATTTTCGAGCAACAAGCCCACGACTCTTTGTGCGAATGGGTGCTTGGGGTCGAGCATTTTTCGGGTGTCATCGTCCGTCCAAGCCTTCGTGCCGACAAAGCCCGGTTCAACACCACTCAGTTTCGAGCCCGCCAAGAGGTAAGGCCCTTTCTTTAGGCCTGCATCTTCGGGTGCCAGTTGCCGTTGTCCATAGGCCACATCTGCAGGCGCGTTTGTCCAAGTGCGCAAACCATAGGGTGTGGCATGCGCCTGCGCTGAATCACGCACGCGATGGGCGTTCGCAACAGGCGGTGCTGTCTCCAAATTGAGCGCAGACAGTTTTTGGGCCAACGCTGCGGCAAGCGCCTGATCAAGAATGCGCTCCACACTGAGAGGAGGCAATGCTTGCAAATCCGGCATCACCCCCACATAGTGGCTTTGCAAGTGCGCCTTCATGCGCTGTTGCATGTCGATGTTGTCCGCGTCACCGAAGTTTGCTATGGGATGTGGCAGCACATCAGGCGTGCAGTTGAGTAGTTTGGCCAAATGTTGTTTGAAATTTTGCGAGTGATAACTTGCATCGACAAAAGCATTGTTGGCATCAATCCTCGCTTTGTCTTGTTCAGAAAATGCCTCGACATCTCGAATGATCTCGCGGACACCTTTCCCATTTCTTTGCAAATTTTCCAACCGCATGCGCAATTCGGATGGCAAACGTTTGAAAAAATCGGCTCCCATTTCTTGCTTCAAGGCTTTGCGAAAAGCGCCCAGGACTTCTTTCGCATCGCTTTTGCCAATAAAACCCCATTTTTGGGCGTGCGCCCTGACCGTCTCGGAATCCGACGAATCATTGTGAATTGCCAAAAAATAGCGACCGCTATTTTTTGCTGCACTGTAAAAATCTTGAATGGTCGCCATATCAAGCCTCCAACTCAACCGCGGTAGGTCGACAAATGGATTCGATGCGCCTCATCGGTCTGTGCCGATGCCGCGTCCAGCCCTTCTTCAGAGAGCATGAAGGCCCAATACTCTGCCGCTTCGATGAAGGTCATGAGTCTTTCCTGAAACGCAGGTTCGTGTGCCCGCAGCTCAGCCCCAGATAAGCGCAGTGACAAAACGACGACGTTCAAATCGCGGTCCATCCCTAGCGTGGCTCCCGCCGTCTGCTGTGTCAGCACATTGGCGCGAAGCATTTGCTCCAAAATGTCAGTGGCCCCCATCGGCGGCGCACTGGCAAGCAAGGCACTGATGAAGACCGAATCACTGTCTTCGTCAGCTTCAATCAGGATCTCGACCATATCGCTGACGAGGGTGACAGCCCCCTCTTCATCCAGCGCCAGTGTCTCCACGCCCATCGCCAGTGCAATTGGGGCCAGGCGTTCATTCAATTCTTCTGCTTTCATATTTCACACCTTTCATCCAAGGGTTCATTGGCCTGATGCCTTGCAACAGAGGACCTGCTCAATCGCCCGCATCCATTGATAACCGAACATGGTTCATTTCATTGATGCGCTGGTAAGAAAAAGACGCGCTCAATTCCTTGGTCAGAAAAATCCCCAAACCTCCGACGGGCCGACTGTCTAAGTCGGCATCGATGTCCGGTGCGGCGAGTGAAAACGGATCAAAGGCGATCCCGTTGTCCAGCACATCAATGCGTAAACAAGTGCCCTCATCGCACAAGCGCACTTCGAGAAAGCCTGATTCAGGCTGCCGCTCGCCATAGGTGATGGCGTTGACCACCAACTCCTCCAACACCAGCATGGTTTTGTTTTTCAATGCAGCCGACCAGCCTTGATGCCGACCCCATGTATCCAACTGGTCCAATAAACCGCTCAGCGCATTGAGCGCCCATGGAATTCGAATAATGACGGTGCTGGCCGAACTGTCAGAATTTTTCATGCAAGCAATAAAACCAAAACTGCATGATGCCGATGTTCACGGCGTTTTTCTACGAATCGACCTCGACAAATTCCGACAAAATACGACATACCCGAGCCATGAACAACAAAGGCCCCTTTCGGGGCCTTTGTCATGGAGGGATGCTGCCGGATCAGAAGACCAGTTTCACACCCGTCTTGGCTTGCAAAGCCTCTGGCGTCACGCCCGGGGCCAACTCGACCACTTTCAGGCCGGCGTCGGTCACGTCCATCACGGCCAGGTCGGTGATGATGCGGTCCACCACGCCCACGCCGGTGAGCGGCAAGGTGCATTGGGGCAAGATTTTCAGGTCTTCGGTGCCGTCCTTCTTTTTGGCCACGTGTTCCATCAAAACGATCACGCGCTTGACGCCGGCCACCAGGTCCATCGCGCCGCCCATGCCCTTGACCATCTTGCCGGG
>CAKKRJ010000010.1 GCA_919902775.1 Burkholderiaceae bacterium | reverse complement strand
AGTCGTAAAACGGGCGCTGGTCTTCAAACTCCAGCGTGCAGATGCTGTGGGTGATTTGCTCCAGCGCGTCTTCGATCGGGTGGGCAAAGGTGTACATCGGGTAGATGCACCATTTGTCGCCGGTGTGGTGGTGGGTGGCGCGGCGGATGCGGTAGATGGCCGGGTCGCGCAGGTTGATGTTGGGCGAAGCCATGTCGATCTTGGCGCGCAGCACGGCAGCGCCGTCGGCCAGTTGGCCGTCGCGCATTTCGCGAAAGCGCGCCAGGTTTTCGGCGGGCGTGCGGCTGCGGAAAGGGCTGTCCACGCCGGGCTTGCCAAAGTCGCCCCGGTTGACGCGCATGTCTTCCGCGCTTTGCTCGTCCACATAGGCGTGGCCGGCTTCAATCAAGGCTTCGGCGGCGCGGTACATGAAGTCGAAGTAGTCGCTGGCCTGGTAGGGCACGGCGGAGCCTGCGGCCTGGCCCATCTGCGCCCAGTCAAAGCCCAGCCATTTCACGGCGTCGATGATGCTGTTGACGTATTCGGTGTCTTCTTTTTCGG
This sequence comes from Burkholderiaceae bacterium, assembly GCA_919902775.1. GTDB lineage: Bacteria > Pseudomonadota > Gammaproteobacteria > Burkholderiales > Burkholderiaceae_C > Limnohabitans_A. Next base: position 189,748 of record CAKKRJ010000010.1, on the reverse strand, counting down.
GATTGGTGTCGTCAAAGCGCAGGTGGCACACGCCGCCATATTCTTTGGCCAGCCCGAAGTTGATGCAGATGCTTTTGGCGTGGCCCACATGCAAATAGCCGTTGGGCTCGGGCGGAAAGCGGGTGCGGATTTTGGCCGGGTCCGGCTGGCCAGCCGCGTGGTGAGCGGCGTCGCCGGGGCTGCCTGCCCAGCGGCGGCTGGTGTAAGTGCCTTTGTCCAGGTCGTGTTCGATGATCTGACGCAGGAAGTTGCTGACTTTGTGCTCAGCGGGGGTGTCGTTGTGGGTGGGGGTGGTCATAGCGCTTGATTTTAGGGGGTGGCGGGGGTCTGCCTTTGTGGGTTCCGTTACGACTGGAAACCATTGTGAAGCGCTGGCCGTGCACCGAACGCCAGGCTGCTGCGCTAAAGGCGCAGGGAGCTTGCTTTCAATCAAAGTCAACGCCATCAGAGGTACTTTCCAATGCGTTTTTCATTCAAACCATCCATTTCGAGAGCCATGGCTCTGTTCGGCCTGCTGGGCCTGGGTTTTGTGCAGGTGGGCTGTGCCCATCCGGTGGTGGTCGAGCCGTCGGTTGTGGTGTCGTCCCGGATCGGTCATTTCCCGGTGTATGCCCAGGTGGGGATACCTGGGCCGGTGATTTATGCCCCGCCGCCTCGGGTCATTTATGCCCCGCCACCGCCCCCTCGGGTGGTGTATGTGCCCCGTGTCGTGGCGCCGGTTTATGGCTGGGGGCATGGGCATGAGCGCCGTTGGGGCCATGACCGCAGAGAGGGTGACCGAGGCGCGCGGCGCGACGACCGGCATGACGACCGCGACAGGCACTACGACAATTGGCGTCGCTGATCGGTATCAAGCAGGGCTTGCGTGCGGTTAAATCAATTTAACCCGGGTGATTTAATTTAATCCGGGTATAATTCGGGCTTGTCATCCTGAAAGCCTGTTTTGACCGACGCAACTCTCCCCATTACTCAATCTGATTTCATTGCTTTTGAAGGGCCTGCCTGTTTGGCGCGTGGTCTGTTGGCCGAAGTGGCCTTGCAGGTCAAGGCCGCGACCGAGGCGCGGCCATTGGCCCGCTTCATGGTGTTCAACGCCCGCAGCAGCGAAATCCTTGACTTTGACCACCGGGGCACACCCGCCGAGATGCTGACCCGACTGGCCTTGGCTTACCCGGCGGCTCAGTCGCCCACACAGGCCACTGAGGGCAACGCGGGCGAAGACAGCGCTGTGGCCAAATCTGGTCCCGGCCGTCCGAAGTTGGGGGTGGTGGCGCGTGAGGTGACCTTGCTGCCGCGCCACTGGGCCTGGCTGGCTGGCCAACCCGGCGGGGCGTCGGTGGCGCTGCGCAAGCTGGTAGAACAAGCGCGCAAAGACAGCCAGACGCAAGACCAAAGGCGTTTGTCGCAAGAAGCCAGCTACCGCTTCATGTCGGCCATGGCGGGCAGCCTGGAAGGTTTTGAGGAAGCGGCCAGAGCCCTGTTTGCCGCTGACCGTCCCCGTTTTGAGACCCTGATAGCACCGTGGCCTGCAGACATTCAGCGCCATTTGTTGCAACTGGCCCTGGCGGGCTTGTCGCCGGTTGGCGGCCACCAGCCATCGGAGCAGCCTCATGCGTGAACGCTTTCAACGTCAATTTCGTTCGCGCGAGGCGGCCATGCCGTTCATCATGTTGGCTGTGTTGATCGACATGGCGGCCATTGGCCTGATCATTCCGGTGTTGCCCGGACTGGTGGGCAGTTTTTCCACCAGCCAGGCCGATCAGGCCTATTGGTATGGCGTGGCGGCGGTGGCGTTTGGTGTGGCCAACTTTCTGGCCTCTCCGGTGCTGGGGGCCTTGTCTGACCGTTATGGGCGCAGGCCGGTGTTGCTGTTGGGTTTCATGGGGCTGGGGGTGAGCTTTTTTGGCACGGCGCTCAGCGATTCCCTGTGGGGCCTGATTGCGGTGCGCACGCTGGGCGGTGCCATGCAGGCCAACGCGGCGATTGCCAACGCCTATGTGGCCGACATTTCTGCGCCCGAAGAACGTGCCAGGCGCTTTGGCCTGCTGGGCGCCATGATGGGCCTGGGCTTCATCATCGGGCCGGTGATGGGCGGCTTGTTGGGGGCGGTCCATTTGCATTTGCCGTTTTACGTGGCGGGCAGTCTGACCTTGCTCAATTGGCTCTATGGCTACTTCGTGTTGCCCGAGTCCTTGCCTGCAGCGCAGCGCAAACCGTTCACCTGGGCCGCTGCGCACCCGGTCACATCGCTGCGCAAGCTGGCGCAGCTCAAAGGCGTGGGGCCGTTGGTGGGCGTGGTGGCGCTCAGCGGTCTGGCACAGTTTGTCCTCTATACCGTCTGGGTGCTCTACAACAGCTTCAAGTTTGGCTGGGGGCCGCAAGAAAACGGCTGGTCGCTTGCGGCCGTGGGCATCGTGGCGGTGCTGGTGCAAGGTGTGCTGATGGGCCGCTTGCTCAAACACTTTGCGGTGCACAAGCTGCTCATCATGGGGCTGGTGTCGTCTTCGCTGGCCTACGGCCTGTTTGGCTCGGCCACTCAGGGCTGGATGATGTACGCCATCATCGCCGCCAACTTGCTGGGCGGCACTGTGGCCGCATCGGTGCAAAGCCTGATCTCGTCGGCTGCCGACAGCCGCAGCCAGGGACAGACCATGGGTGCGGTCAGTGCGCTGACCAGTTTGACGGCGGTGGTGGCCCCGATGCTGGGCGCCCCTTTGCTGGCGGCTGTGTCGGATCTGCCCCGGGGCGACTGGCGCATGGGGGCGCCGTTTTACTTTTGCGCGGTCTTGCAGCTGGCGTCATTGGCCATGGCGGTCTGGCACTTGCGTCGCCATCGCCGGGCGCGCTTGCACCTCGCCTGAGCTGGGGGCGCAGGCCCCCGGGCTCACATGGCCTTGAACAAGTGTGCGTAAAGGCGGCTCACGCCCAGCCGCATGGGCTGGCCTTTGAGGCGCAGGCTCAGACGGCCTGATTCGTCGCGGGTGACGGATTCGATGGCGGTGGCGCGGACGACGCTGCCTCGGTGGATTTGCCAGAACACGTGCGGGTCCAGGCGTTGCATCAGTTCTTTGAGCGGGGTGCGCAGCAGCACTTCGGTGCCGTCGGTGGTGAACACGCGCACGTATTTGTCGGCGGCTTCCAGATACAGCACATCGGCCACGGGCACCATGCGCAGTTGGGTGCCCACGCTGGCTTGCAGCAGCTGCAATGGGGCCTCGGGTTTGGCCGCTTCGGTGGACGCGCTCAGCAATGCGCGCAGCTGGCTGAGCACCGGGTCCAGTTGGGCGTTGCTGTTGGGGCCGATCTCGCGTTGGCGCAGGCCGTTTTGCAGCCGCGCCACGGTTTGGGCCAGCCGGTCGGCACGCACGGGCTTGAGCACATAGTCCACGGCTTGCGCGTCAAAAGCGGCAATGGCGTATTGGTCATAGGCCGTGACAAACACCAGCAGCGGAAAGGCGTGGTGTTCAGGCCACTCTTCGGCCAGCTCGGCCGCAGCTTCAAGCCCGTTTTGGCCAGGCATGCGGATGTCAAAAAACAGCACATCGGGGCGGTGTTGCAGCGCCAGTTGCACGGCGCTCAGGCCGTCGCCTGCGGTGGCCAGCACGCGCAGTGCGGGCCATAGGGCGTGCAGTTCGCTTTGCAGGGCGTACGCCAGCAGGGGTTCGTCTTCGGCGATCAGGGCGGTGGCGGCAATGTTCATGTGGCGGCGGGTGTTGCTAAAGGCAAAGTCAGCACCACGCAGGTGCCTCCTGTGGGCACGGGACTGATGTGCATGCCTGCGCGTTCGCTGTACAAGGTGTGCAGGCGCTGTCGCACATGGGTCAGGCCCCAGGATGCGACGGGGCGCTCGGTGGCGGGCATCAAAGCATGAGTCGATTCGGTCAGCGCCAGTTGACTGATGCCGCAGCCGTTGTCGCGCACCGTCAGCAGCAGTTGATCGCCTTCTGCGCGGGCCTGCACGACAATGCGACCCCCGGCCACCACCGGCTCAAGCCCATGTCGGATGGCGTTTTCGACCAGCGGCTGCAAGATGAAGCTGGGCACCCGGGCTGCGGCCAGTGCGGGCGGCAAGTCAAGTTCAAACACCAGACGCGGCCCCATGCGGATCGCCATCAGGCTCAGGTAATCGTGCAGCCGAGAAAATTCGTCGGCCAGCGGGTGAAGGGGTTGGTGTACAGGCTGGCGCGAGGCCTGCAGCGTGGTGCGCAAATAGTCGTTCAAGTGGTCGAGCATCGCCAAGGCACGGCCTGTGTCGTGCCCGATCAGCGCCCGCAGGTGCGCCAGCGTGTTGAACAGCATGTGCGGCTCCAGCTGCGATTGCAGCAGCATGAGCTGCGACTGTGTGACTTCTTGGGCCAGCGATTCGGCTTTGGCGCGTTGGTAAAAGAAGGCCACAAACGCCGCGCTGATGGCCACCGAGCTGACCACCATGCCTGCAAATCGGTTGCGGTTGAAGTGCCACAAATCCCAGGTGGACCAGCCCGCATAAGCGTCGCCCACCAGCGTGCCCAACACATAGCCCAAGGGAATACCCAGCAGCAACATCAGGCTGGCGCGCAAGGCAGGCGGCCAGTGGTGCGGTCCTTGTGAGCGCAGCAGGCGCTTGAATACAAAACGCGACACATCGGTGAACAACCAGATGCAAGTGGAGATGGCGTAGGCATAGACCAGCGACACGTCAAAGCGGTGCGGTAGGCCATCGCTTTTGTGCCCCATCCAGGTGGCCACGGCAATCGGAAAAGCCACCAACCAAACGATCAGCAGGCGTTGCAGCAAGGGCTTTCGTTGGTCTTTCGGCAGCCAAATGAGAAGGCGGGAGGCAGTCATGGGTGCAGCGTTTTCTGGAAGAACGAAGCGATCTGGTCAAACCCTTTTTGGCGTTCGGTGTCCGTGAACGCCGGGTTGGGCATGCCGCCGCGCATTTGGGTGGCGGCCACGGTTTTGGCCACGCTGGCTGGCCACGGGGAGAGCCAGTCAAAGTGTCCGGCTTGCGGGTGGTTTGACAAAGTGGTGCAGGTTTTGCAGTGCTGCAATATGTGGTCACTGTGCCAGCGCGGCACCAGCACCAGGTCCTGGCCTGCGGTGGTCAGGCCCATGGGCAGGGTGATGCGCGCAAGGCTTGGTGCTGTGAAGATGGCCCCCACGGGCACGGCAACGCTCACGGCTGCCACGCGCGTGTCGGGGCGCGGGTCTGGGGCTTCGCTGCTGCTTTTGCCGCCGTGCACCGCTTTCATGCTGGCGGGTGCATTGGTCTCTGACAAGGCCCTGGCCATGAAAAACTGTCCTTTGCGCACCATTTGCCAGACCGGGTGCTCGGCCAGTCCGTTCAGGCAAAAGCCGATGTCGTCGTTCAAGTGCCAGGCACAGTGTCGGGCCAGATCAAGCATGCGCCACTGCGCACCCGCCAACGCCAAGGCCGTCACACCGCCTGCCGACATGCCGTGCACGCCCACACGGCGGGTGTCCACCAGCGGTGCCAACACCGGGTCATGCGCCACGGCGTCGATGGCATCGCTCACGTCTTGTGGGCGGGTTTGCCAGCTTTCGGGGCCTGCTTTGCTGAAGTCTTGCCAGTTGTCGCCCCGGTGCTCGGGCTGGGCCACGACAAAACCGGCGCGGGCCAGCGTGGCGGCCAGCGCGTGGTCGGGCAGGGCGCTGCCTGCGGTGCCGTGTGACAAGACGATGAGCGCCCGCTTGCCAGTTGCCGCTGTTGAAGCGGCAGGCAAAGGCGCGGCGTTGCTGGCGATTTGGACGGTGAATGCGCCGTAAGTGACGTCTTGAGCCGCAGCCGCTGTGGGGTAGACCAAGGTGATGGGCATGTTGCCGGATTGGATCTGGCGCATGCCCACGGGTGTCGGTTGCGCCTGGCTGGCGCTGGCGGTGAGCAAGGCGCTGGCGATGCAGGCCAGGTGGGTGAATGTGGTCATTGGCGTGGGCATGGGGTGCCTTTCAGACGATGGGTTTGAGTTTCAAAAGGCGCCAGGAGCGAGCGTTCAGGATGCCGGACAAAAGCCCATACAAAGCGCTGATGCCGATGGCTGCTTGCAGGCTGCGCAAGGTTTCCGGTGACGTGGCGGTCAGCATGCCCACTGCAAACTTGCAGGCAAAGAGGGCCATGAACAAGGCCAGCGGCAGCCAGCTGCCGGGTACGTTCAAGCGCCGGGTGTCTGGGTTGTAGTGGGCCCCTGCTGGGGCAGCGCCTTGGCCCAGCAGCCAGCTTGCCAACAAGCAGCTGGTGGCCCAGGCGACCAGGGCCATCGACAGCCAAGGGGTGTGCCGCCACAGCTGCACCACGCCCACCAGCGTGACCACGGTCAGCGCCACGTTGACCCGCAGCAAGCGTTTTCTGGCGATCTGCCGTGTGCGCGTTTGCCGCAGCCCCAAAGCGACGAGACCGATGAACAGGGCGAAGACCCAAACGGGGATGTGTTGCAGAGTTTGCACAGTGTCTTTCAGTTGTGAACGTGTCAGCCCAAACCAGTCCGTTGCGCCTGCTCAAACGGCCCACAACCAATCGCCCAGATAGCGTCCGGGCAGCAGCGTGAAGGCCCCCGCGACGATGCAGGCATTGAAGTAAAGCCATTGCATGGTTTTGCGGTGTCCGGGAATGTTCCCTTTGGCCAGGAACCTGAATGCGAAAAACAGGCTGCCCAGTGTGAGCGGGATCAGCAAATGGATGGGCGTGTAGCCCGCGATATTGGGCAAGTTGAAGTCGCGAATGAACAGCGCGGTGAGCGCCGCCGCGATCATGCAGGTGACCCAGGCGTAACCCAAAGCGCGGTGCAGCCGGGGACGTTTGGTGCGGCCCAGTCGGGCCCAAAGTGCCAACGGCCCCAACGCCACGGCAGTGAGGGCGGCAGCCATGTGAACGGCGATGGTGGGGGTCATTTGCATGGGGTGTGCCTGTGGGTGGGTTGGGGCGGTGAAGTGACTTGAATGTAGTTTGAAAGATTTCATTTTGCTGCGGGTTTGCGATGAAACGTGCCTGGAGCGGCGTGAAGCGCCTGAAATCCCGCTTTTTTGGTGCTGCGGTGTGTGCTTCTTTGGCTGTGCTGCCTCCCCTGTGTGTGCTGCCGCGATAATCCTGCTCTGATTTCAGGAGTATGTGTGGACACTGTTTTGTTGCTCAAAGCCGCCGTGATGGGCTTGGTCGAAGGTTTGACTGAGTTTTTGCCGATTTCTTCAACCGGGCATTTGATTTTGGCGGGTGCTTTGCTGGGTTTTGACGATGACAAGGCCAAGGTGTTTGACATCGCTATCCAGACCGGGGCGATTTTGGCGGTGATCATTGTGTATTGGCAAAAGATCAGCAGCACGGTGCGCGCCTTGCCGCGCCATGCCGATGCCCAGCGCTTTGCGCTGAATGTGTTCATCGCCTTTGTGCCCGCCGTCATCCTGGGCTTGTTGTTTGGCAAAGCCATCAAGGCCAACCTGTTCACGCCTGCTGTGGTGGCCACCACGTTCATCATTGGCGGCTTCATCATCTTGTGGGCCGAGCGTCGTCCGGCCAGCAAAGTGCGAATTCACGAGGTGGAAGACATGCGCGGGCGCGATGCGCTCAAGGTGGGCCTGGTGCAGTGCCTGGCCATGATTCCCGGCACCAGCCGCAGCGGTGCGACCATCATTGGGGGCATGGTGTTGGGCATGTCGCGCAAGGCGGCGACGGACTTCTCTTTTTATCTGGCCATCCCCACACTGATCGGCGCAGGCGCGTACAGCCTTTACAAAGAGCGTGCCTTGCTCAGCTGGGCCGATGCGCCGATGTTTGCGGTGGGCTTGTTGTTCTCGTTTTTGAGCGCCTGGGTGTGCGTGCGCTGGTTGCTCAAGTTCATCTCGACCAACAGCTTTGAGGTGTTCGCCTGGTACCGGATCGTGTTCGGCCTGGTGGTGCTGGGCACCAGCTACAGCGGGCTGGTGACCTGGGCCGCTTGAATGGGGTGTGCTTGTCGGTCGGAGTTTTAACTCCAACGATTGTGGGCTGAGCACCCACAGCCATCACGCGCCCAGATTGCGCAGCGTCGCTTCGATGGCCGCTGCGGTGGCCAGGGGTTTTTCCATCGGGAACAGGTGGGAGCCGTCCAGCATCATCACGCGGCCTTTGACCACGTGTTGGGTCAGTTCCATACCGGCTTGGCGCATTTCTGCCGAGTGCGTGCCACCGATGAAGGCGGCCGGACATTTCAGCGGGTGGCGCTTGAGCAAGCTGTCGAGCTTGTGCGGCAGGCTGTTGTAGATCGCGGTTTCCACCTCGCGGTCAAAGCAGAGCACGCGCTGGCCATTGTCATCGCAGGTGCCATGTTCGATGTAGTCGCGTAAAACCTGCGGATCCCAGCGGGCAAAAGATTTTTTGTGCTGAAAATTATCCAGCGCGGCCTGCAGGCTGGGCCAGTGGTTGCGGCGTTTTTGGCTGATGCGTCCGGGCGAGAGCGATCCAATCAGCGGGGTGCGTTTGGCCAGGCCCAGGGTGGTGGCGCGCCAGCCACCGATGACGGGTGAATCGATCAAGACCACGCCCCGTGCCAGCTCAGGGTGGCGTGCGGCGCACATCAAACTCAAGATGCCGCCCAGCGAGTGCCCGACCAGGAAGGCAGGTTGGTCATGGCTTTGCTTGCTGCGTGCAAAGTCGGCCAATTGCTCGACCAGATGCGGCCAGTTGTTGGTGACCGGGTATTGCGGATCGTGTCCGAACTTCTCCACCGCATCGACCTCAAAACCGCGCTGGCGCAGGCTGTCGAAAATCACCCGGTAGGTGCTGGCCGGAAAGCTGTTGCCGTGCGAGAAGATGATGCGGGCGGTCATCAGATCAGCTTCTCGTCTGGCGTCGTGATCTTCTTGAGCAAGGCGTTGCGCGTCGGTGGCACCATGAGCGGGATGTTGGTGGCGCCGCCGTGCCACATTGGGTCTTCGATGCTGTCGAACATCTGGCGCAGTTTGTCGCCCCAGCTGGAACGCAGCATCTGGAAGTAGGGGTTGTGCTCGTCGATGCACATGATGCGGTCGGTGTGCAGGCTGCCCGTCTGGTAAACCACCATGTCCAGCGGCAGACCGACCGACAGGTTGGACTTCAAGGTGGAGTCCATCGACACCAAAGCGCATTTGGCCGCTTCGTCCAGCGGGGTGTCGGGCGTGACGACGCGGTCCAGCACCGGTTTGCCGTATTTGGATTCGCCAATCTGGAAGTAGGGCGTTTCGTCGGTGGCTTCGATGAAGTTGCCGGGCGAATAGACCTGGAACAGGCGCATGCCTTCCCCGCCGATCTGGCCACCGAAGATCATGGACACGTTGAATTCCACGCCCGAGGCTTTGAGGGCGGCGGCATCGCGCTCGTACACGCGGCGCACGGCTGCGCCCAGCACGCGGGTGGCGTCGAACATGCTTTTGGCGTTCCAGATGGTCAGCGGTTCGTCCTGGCCGGGTTCGACCAGTTTTTCAATTTGCAGCACTTCGCGCACCGACTGTGAAATGCTCAGGTTGCCCGCCGACAGCAGCGCCATGAAGCGGTCACCGGCTTTTTCATAGACGATCATTTTGCGGAAAGTGCTGATCTGGTCCAGGCCCGCGTTGGTGCGGGAGTCGGACAAGAACACCAAACCGGCGCGGGTTTTGACGGCAACGCAATAAGTCATGTTGGGAAGTCTTTTGAGGCTTTGGGGATCAGACGCTGCAGAGCATACAAGGCGTCGAGCGCTTCACGGGGGCTGAGCGCATCGGGGTTGATTTGGGCCAGTGCCGCCTCCACGGGCGAGGGGCCTGCGGCTTCGGTCTCGGGCGGCGCAGCAAACAGGTCCACCTGCTGGCGGCTTTCGTTGGCACCGGCTTCCAGCGCGCTGAGCGCATGGCGGGCGTGGTTGAGCACCGCCGCAGGCATGCCTGCCAGCCGTGCCACTTGCACGCCGTAGCTTTTGCTGGCGGGGCCGGGTTGCAGCTCGTGCAAGAACACGATGGACGCACCCGATTCGGCTGCGCTCACGTGCATGTTGACGGCGGCGGTGTGCGTGGCGGGGAACTCGGTCAGCTCGAAATAATGCGTGGCAAACAGCGCAAAGGCCTGCGTTTTGTTGTGCAGGTGCGTGGCGATGCCGCTGGCCAGGGCCAGGCCGTCAAAAGTCGAGGTGCCACGGCCAATTTCGTCCATCAACACCAGGCTGTGGGGCGTGGCGCTGTGCAAAATTTGCGCGGCTTCGGTCATCTCCAGCATGAAGGTCGATTGGGCGTTGGCCAGGTCGTCGGCCGCACCGATCCGGGTGTGGATGGCATCGATCGGCCCGAGGCGGCAACGGCTGGCGGGCACATGGCTGCCGATGCTGGCCAACAGCACGATCAGTGCGACCTGGCGGATGTAGGTCGATTTGCCGCCCATGTTGGGGCCGGTGATGATCTGCAAACGCTGGCGCGAGCCCAGCACCGTGTCGTTGGCGATGAAGCTGGCACCCGACAGCTCGGCCAGGCGCGCCTCGACCACCGGGTGGCGGCCTTGGCGAATCTCGATGCAAGGCTCTTTGCTGAACTCGGGTGCGCACCAGTTCAGGGTGAGTGCGCGCTCGGTCAGGGCGCACAGCACGTCCAGGCTGGCCATGGCTTGAGCCAAAGCGGTGAGTGCGGGCACATAGGGCTGCAGCTGGTCGAGCAGGCCTTCGTAGAGCCACTTTTCGCGGGCCAGTGCACGCTCTTGCGCCGACAGGGCCTTGTCTTCAAAGGTTTTCAGCTCGGGCGTGATGAAGCGCTCGGCGTTTTTCAGGGTCTGGCGGCGGCGGTAATCACTAGGCACTTTGTCGAGTTGCCCTTGCGTGACCTCGATGTAAAAGCCGTGCACCTTGTTGAACTGCACCCGCAGGTTATTGATGCCGGTGCGCTCTTTTTCGCGGGTTTCCAGGTCGAGCAAAAACGCATCGCAATTGGTCTGAATGTTGCGCAGCTCGTCCAGCTCTGCGTCCAGGCCATCGGCGATCACGCCGCCGTCGCGCACCAGGGTGGAGGGCTCTTCAAGCAGCGCCATTTGCAGCAGGTCGGAGCAATGTGTGGGCGGTGTCAGCCAGCGGGCCATGCCGGCCAGCAAGGTGCCGGGTTCGGGGCCGAGTGCCTGCAATTGCGTCGATAGCGCTGCCGCACGCGCCAGCGCATGGCGCAGGGCCACCAGCTCGCGCGGGCGCACCTGGCGCAGCGCGGTGCGGGCGGTGATGCGTTCCACATCGCTCGCGCCCTTGAGTTGTTCGCGCAGGCTGCTCCAGGCCCCCGCGCCGCTGTCGCCACGCAACACGGCCTGGGCTTGCAGGCGGTCGGTGGCGGCTTGGCGGTTGCGTGGCGGGCTGAGCAGCCAGCTTTTGAGCAAGCGGCTGCCCATGCCGGTCATGCAGGTGTCGAGCAGCGAAAACAGCGTGGGGGCGTCTTCGCCGCGCAGGGTTTGGGTCAGCTCCAGGTTGCGCCGGGTGCTGGCGGGCAGGTCAATCAACATGTCCGAGCGCTGCACCTGCACCCGCTGCACATGCGGCAGGTTGCGGCCCTGGGTGTGTTCGGCATAGGTCAAGAGCGCAGCGGCGGCGGCGTGTGCGTCTGGCAGGGCATCGGCGCTCCAAGCGGCAAGGGATGCGGCTTGCAATTGTTCCAGCAGCTTGCGCTGGCCCAGCCCTGCGTCAAACTGAAAATCGGGCCGCAGGGCCAGCGCCCAGCTGCCGCGTCCGGTGGTTTTGAGGGCGCGCAGTTTTTGCTCAAACGTGGGTGTCATGCCCGCGCTGGCCAAAAGCTCGCTCGGGCTGATGCGGTCAATCCAGTCGGCCAACTCGTCTTGCGCGCATTCGGCCAGATGCACCACGCCTTGCGTGACGCTCAGCCAGGCCAGGCCACAGCGGTTTTTGGCCGCCTGGTGCACGGCCAGCAAGATGGCTTCGCTTTTGTCGGGCAGTAACTCGGTGTCGGTCAGGGTGCCGGGGGTGACCACGCGCACCACTTTGCGTTCGACCGGGCCTTTGGCCGTGGCCACATCGCCGACCTGTTCGCACAGGGCCACCGATTCGCCCAGTTTGATCAGGCGGGCCAGATAGGTTTCGACCGAATGGAAGGGCACGCCCGCCATGACCACCGGCTGCCCGGCCGACTGGCCACGGCGGGTGAGGGTGATGTCGAGCAGGCTGGAGGCTTTTTCGGCGTCGGCAAAGAACAACTCGTAAAAGTCGCCCATGCGGTAGAACACCAGCGTGTCAGGAAACTCCGCCTTGATGCCCAGGTACTGGGCCATCATGGGGGTGTGGGCACTCAGGTCGAGCGCGGTCATGGTTTAAAAAGGGGCGTCTTTGGGTTCGCTGCCTTCAGCCGCTGCATCAGGGGCTTCGGCCTCCGGGTCGTGGCTGTCCGAAGTCCGGTCGCGGCTCAAGGTCTCGACTGCGCTGCGCACGGCAGCTTTGTCGCCAGCGCTGGCGAATTTGCTGAACTTGCCCAGGATGCCAACCAACTGGCCGTAAATGCGGGGTGCGCCGGCCAGGCATTCTTTTTGTTCCAAGAAATCGGACTCGCCCGTGAAGTTGCCAATCAGGCCACCGGCTTCAGTCACCAACAGCGATCCTGCAGCCACGTCCCAGGGCGACAGGCCGGTTTCAAAGAAGCCATCGGTGAAGCCTGCGGCCACATAGGCCAGGTCGAGGGCGGCAGAGCCGGGGCGGCGCAAACCGGCGGTGCGTTGCATCACGTCGCCCATCATGCGCAGGTACTGGTTGAAGTTGTCGCCCTTGCGGAAGGGAAAGCCCGTGGAAATGATGCATTCCTGCAGGCGGATGCGTTTGCTCACGCGCAGGCGGCGGTCGTTCATGAACGCACCACGGCCTTTGGTGGCCGTGAACAGGTCGTTGCGGGTGGGGTCGTAAATGACGGCTTGCTCGATCTTGCCGCGCACTTGCAGGGCAATGCTCACGCAATAAACAGGAAAGCCGTGGATGAAGTTGGTCGTGCCGTCCAGGGGGTCGATGATCCAGATGTGGTCAGCGGCCGGGTTGCCATGCGTGCTGCCCGATTCTTCGGCCAGGATGCCGTGGTCCGGGTAGGCGGTCAGCAGGGTGTCGATGATGACTTTTTCACTCGCATGGTCGATCTCGGTGACGAAGTCGTTGACTTGTTTTTGCGAGATGCGAACCGCTTCAACGTCGAGCGCGGCGCGGTTGATGATGGCGCCAGCGGCGCGCGCAGCCTTGATGGCCACGTTGAGCATGGGGTGGAGATTGGACGACATAAATTGTGTGAAGAACTGGACTGGCCTACGCACGATCGCGGCGGCGAAGCGTGCATTTTCTCATGAAAAATGGGGCCGTTCGTCATTTTGGCGTCATGACGCGAAGGTGTTGCTTCGGCGAGGGTGCTTTCAGCATGGACAATCGGGGCATGAAAACCCGATTCATCTTGATAGAAACCAGCCATGCTGGCAACGTGGGCGCCGCTGCCCGAGCCATGAAAGTCATGGGGTTTGATGACCTGGTGCTGGTCGCGCCGCGCTGGCCCAATGTGTTGCGCAAAGAAGAAACCATCCAGCGCGCCAGCGGGGCCAACGATGTGCTGGCCAAGGCCCGCGTGGTGGCCACGCTGGACGAAGCCCTGGAGGGCGTGACGCATTTGTGTGCCACCGCCATGACGCCGCGTGACTTTGGTCCGCCCACCCGCTCACCCCGGGCGCACTTTGCCGAGCTGACCCAACCCGGTGCGCCCGCGCAGTGCGTGGCGTTCTTGTTCGGTTCCGAGCGTTTTGGCATGAAAAACGAAGACGTTTACCGCTGCCATGTGGCCTTGTCGATTCCGACCAATCCCCAGTTTGGCTCGCTCAACCTGGGCTCGGCCATTCAGGTGTTGGCTTATGACTGGCGTGTGGCCTTGGGTGGTTTTCCGGTGCAAAACTTGACGGCGCCCGCCGACAAGGCCGATGCCCAGCAGGTGGCGGGCATGCTCGGCCATTGGGAGCAGGCCCTCACCGACATTGGTTTTCTGGATCCAGCCGCGCCCAAGAAGCTTATGCCGCGCCTGAACCAGTTGTTTAACCGCGCGGATTTGAGCCCGGAAGAAATCCACATCCTGCGCGGGGTGGCCAAAGCCATGATCCAGACCGCCAGCGCCAAGCGCTAGACTTGCAGCCTATGTTTTCTCGCCTTCGCTCCGACATCCAATGCATCCTCGACCGGGACCCTGCTGCGCGCACCACCTGGGAGGTTTTGACGTGCTATCCGGGGCTGCACGCGTTAGTGCTGCACCGCCGGGCGCATTGGTGCTGGAACCATGGTTTCAAATGGCTGGGGCGCTTCATCTCGCATGTCGCGCGTGGTTTGACCGGGATTGAAATCCACCCGGGTGCCAAGATTGGCGAGCGTGTTTTCTTCGACCATGCCATGGGTGTGGTGGTGGGCGAAACAGCCGAAATTGGTGACGGCTGCACGATTTACCAGGGCGTGACCTTGGGCGGCACTTCGCTCTACAAAGGGGCCAAGCGCCACCCCACGCTGGGCCGCGATGTGGTGGTGAGCGCTGGGGCCAAGGTGCTGGGCGGCTTCGAAGTGGGGGACGGCGCCAAGATCGGCAGCAATGCGGTGGTGATCAAACCGGTGCCTGCCGGGGCCACCGCGGTGGGCATCCCGGCGCGCATCATTCCCTCCAAAGTGGGTGAGAGCGCCGATGTGTCGGGCACAGACCGCAAGTTCACGGCCTATGGCATCACGCAAGACGATGACCCGGTCAGCCAGGCACTGCGTGGCCTGATCGACAACGCTGCCGGGCAAGAACACCAGATTGCCATGATCTGGAAAGCCCTGGAGCAGTTGTGTGCGCAGCAGCAGATGCAAATGCCCGGTGATGCGGCGATCAGCGAAACCTTTGAGGCCGACAAGCTCAACCAGATGTTGGGCAAGTGATCCAGGGCTGATACGGCGCTGATTTACGGCGTGGATTGCAAGGCTGCAGCCGCTGCCATCAGCTCTTTGCGGCGTTCGTGCAGGCTGCGCCAGCGTTGCTGGGCTTCGGGATCCTGGCCCGTGCTGGCTTGGCTCAGGGCTTCGGTTTCGAGCTGCTTGAGTCGGTCAATCATCAGCATGGTGAGCAGGCGGCGCAATTCCAGCCGGGCTTCCTGTGGGTCGGGCGGGGGGGCGTCTTCGCTGCCGGCCACGGCGTTCAGTTTGTCTTGCGCCATCCAGCGGTGGGCATCTTCGGAAAAAGCCTGGCCTTGCATGTCATGGTGCAACGTGGACCAACCCAAAGCCCCTTGCTCGTGAAACACAGATTCGAGCCAGGCAAACAAAGGCCCGTGTGGCGCAGGCAGGGCGCAGAGCATGGCATGGTCTTCACCGGCCAGCGTTTCCCACAACGCCATGTTGCCCAACAACAGGCGCGCCGCGTGGTCGGCCCGGCTGGCAGGCACGGTGCGGGGGCCGGTGAACACGGGCGCCTGCTCGCGCTTGAAGCGGCTGTTGCCAAACTTGCTGTTGGGTGTCCAGTTGGGGTTTTTGCGCGGCCAGTTGTTGCCCCCGGTGTTTTGGTAACCGCCGTAGGCGGGTGCGCCTGAACTGTGCGTGGCATAGCTGCTGTCGCCAACCCAGGCGGGTGGCTCGCCAGGGTGTGGCGCATGGGGCTCAAAGTGGTACTCGTCGGCACCCGCGCTGGCGGCCTGGAAGGCGGCGTTGGCATGGGCTGCGGCATTTGCGCTGAAGCTGGCGCTGGGGGGGAATGAGGCCGTACCCGGGGCGTTGTGGTGGCCACGGCCTGCAGAGGCAAAGCGTTGCTCACTGGCCGCCTGCTGGCTCCACAGGCGCTCCAGGCCACTGGTTTCCAGCTGGATCAGTTGCGCCAGTTCGGACAACAGTTGTTGTTTGAGCGCGCCTTCGGGCAGCAGTTGCCACAGCGGACGCGCCTGGCTGGACAGGCGGGCGCGGCCTTCGGCGGTTTGCAGGTCGCAGTCTGCACTGGCCGCTTCGATCAAAAAGCGCGACAAGGGCATGGCTTGTTTGATTTGCTCGGCAAAGGCTTCTTGGCCAAACGCACGCACATAGCTGTCGGGGTCGTGTTCGGCGGGCAAAAACAAAAACTTGATGCTGCGCACATCGGTGGCGTAGGGCAGGGCGCCGTCGAGCGCTTTACGGGCGGCGCGGCGACCTGCGCCATCGCCGTCAAAGCTGAACACCACCGCATCGGTGAAGCGGAAGAGTTTTTGCACATGGTCCGGTGTGCAGGCCGTGCCCAGCGTGGCCACGGCGTTGGCAAAGCCCAGCTGGGCCAGCGCCACCACGTCCATGTAGCCCTCGGTCACCAGCACGTAGCCTGCGCTGTGCAGGGCCTCGCGGGCTTCGTACAGGCCATACAGTTCGCGGCCTTTGTGGAAGACCGGGGTTTCGGGCGAGTTCAGGTATTTGGGCGTGCCGCTGCCAATCACGCGCCCGCCAAAGCCGATGCACTCGCCCTTGATGTTGCGGATCGGGAACATGATGCGGTCGCGAAAGCGGTCGTAGCGTTTGTCGTCTTCTTCGTTGACGATGACCAAGCCGCTTTCGGCCAGCAGCGGGTCGTCGTATTGCGGGAAGATGCTGGCCAGGCTGCGCCAGCCTTCGGGCGCGTAGCCCAGGCCAAAGCGCTTGGCGATCTGGCCCGACAAGCCCCGGCCTTTGAGGTATTCGACGGCGCGGGGCGTGATCTTGAGTTGTTCCCGGTAGGCGTTGCCGGCCTTTTCCAGCACATCGCTCAGGCTGTCCTGTTTGGCTTTTTGGGCGGCTGCTTTGGCGCGGTCTTCGGGCGATTGCTGTTCTTCGGGCACCTGCATGCCGGTTTGCTGGGCCAGGTCTTTCACGGCTTCGATGAAGGTCATGCCCGCATGCTCCATCAGGAAACCGATGGCGTTGCCGTTTTTGCCGCAGCCAAAGCAGTGAAAAAACTGCTTGGTCGGGCTGACGCTGAAGCTGGGGGACTTTTCACCGTGGAAAGGGCACAGGCCCATGAAGTTGGCGCCGCCTTTCTTGAGTTGCACGTATTTGCCCACGACGTCGACCACGTCGACGCGGGACAGCAACTCCTGAATGAAAGACTGGGGGATGGCCATCCGGGTATTTTCGCCGATAAGGCTGGGTCCGAACGCGCCGAAGGGCGTCGGATTTCAGCCTGGGGTCAGGCAAGCGCCCTCCAATCGGACTTGCCCACAGTTTCAAGAATTTTGATGACCTCCATTTACGACCAAGACCTGCCACAAACCCCGGCCAACCATGCGCCGATGTCGCCGCTGTCTTTCATCGAGCGCACGGCCGAGGTCTATCCCGACCGCTTGGCCATTGTGCATGGCGATTTGCGCCAGGATTGGGCCACCACCTACCGGCGCTGCCGCCAGCTGGCCAGTGCGCTGGCGCAGGCGGGCATTGGCAAAAACGACACCGTGGCGGTGATGCTGCCCAACACGCCGCCCATGGTGGAGGCGCACTTTGGCATGCCGATGGCGGGCGCGGTGCTCAATGCGCTCAACACCCGGCTGGACCCGGAAACTTTGGCCTTCATGCTGGACCATGGCGAGGCCAAGGTGGTGATCGTGGACCCTGAGTTTTCCGGGGTGATGAAACAAGCTTTGGCGTTGCGCCAAGCCAAGTGGCCCCTGCTGGTGATCGATGTGACCGACGCGCTGTACAGCGGCGCCAGTGAGCCGCTGGGCGCGCTGACTTACGACGCCTTTGTGGCCGGGGGCGACGCTGAATTTGCCTGGAGCCTGCCTGCCGACGAGTGGGATGCGATTGCCCTGAACTACACCAGCGGCACCACCGGCAACCCCAAGGGGGTGGTTTACCACCACCGAGGGGCGGCGACCAATGCGGTCTCCAACATCCTGGAATGGGACATGCCCAAGCACGCCACTTACTTGTGGACCTTGCCCATGTTTCACTGCAATGGTTGGTGTTTTCCGTGGACGGTGGCGGCGCGTGCGGGCGTGAACGTGTGTTTGCGCCGGGTCGATGCACAGCTGATTTTTGAGGCCATGCGGCAGCATGGGGTCACGCATTACTGTGGTGCGCCGATCGTGCACGGTCTGCTGGTCAATGCGCCGCAGGCCATGAAGGCGGGTGTGCCGGCGGGCATCCAAGCCATGGTGGCGGGGGCTGCGCCACCGGCGTCGATGATCGAGGGCATGGAAGCCATGGGCTTTGACTTGACCCATGTGTATGGTTTGACGGAGGTCTATGGCCCGGCCACCGTCTGCGCCCAGCACGCCGAATGGGATGGGCTGGACATTGGCGAGCGGGCCCGTCTGAACGCCCGTCAGGGGGTGCGCTACCACCTGCAGCGCGACGTGCGCGTGCTCAACCCCGAGACCCTGCTGCCTGTGCAGCAGGACGGTGAGACCATGGGCGAGATCATGTTCCGCGGCAACATTGCCATGAAGGGGTATCTGAAAAACGCCAAGGCCACACAGGAAGCCTTTGCCGGTGGCTGGTTCCACAGTGGTGATCTGGCGGTGCAATACCCCGATGGCTACATCAAGATCAAGGACCGCAGCAAGGACATCATCATCTCGGGGGGAGAGAACATTTCATCCATCGAAGTGGAAGACATGCTGTACCGCCATCCCGATGTGCTGGCCGCAGCCGTGGTGGCCAAGCCCGATGCCCGTTGGGGTGAGACGCCTTGCGCCTTTGTCGAGCTGAAAAGCGGCGCTCAAACCACGCCCGAGCAGATCGTGGCGCACTGCAAGCAGCACCTGGCGGGCTTCAAGGTGCCCCGCGCGGTGGTGTTTGGCGAGTTGCCCAAAACCAGCACCGGCAAGATCCAGAAGTTTGAATTGCGCAAGCAGGCGGGGTCGGCGCAAGCCATCGACGTGTGAGGTCGTTGGCCTGTTGAACGGGCCTGCAGGCCTAAGCCTCAAGCGATGTCGAACGCATGCGTGCCGAAGTGTCCAGCACGCCGGTCGGCAAAGTAGTGTTCCAGTGTTTCTTTCACGGTTCTGAAGGCCAGTTCATCCCAGGGAATCTCGTCTTCTGTGAACAATTGCGCTTGCATGGTCTCGTACCCGGGATCGAACACCGGGCTGGTCAGGCGGGCACGGTAATACAGGTGCACTTGCCCCACGCGGGGCACGCTCATCACGGTGAACAGGTCTTCCATGATGAATTGTGCGCCAGCTTCTTCGGTGGTTTCCCGGGCTGCGCCTTGGGCGGTGGATTCGCCCAGCTCCATGAAGCCGGCGGGCAGCGTCCACTTGCCTTTGCGCGGCTCGATGTTGCGTTGGCACAGCAAGACCTGATCGCCCCACCACGGCACGGTGCCCACCACATTGAGCGGGTTTTCGTAGTGCACTGTGTGGCACGCGGTGCAAATGGCCCGTTCACGGGTGTCGCCGTCGTCCGGCAAGCGGCGGGCCACCAGGGCACCGCATTGGCGGCAATGTCGGATGGTGCGGTCAAACATCATGGAGGGGGATCAAGAGTGGGTGAAATTTGGGGCTGCAGGTCAGTGTTGAGTCTAACCAGTTCGCCATGAAAAAAGCCTCCGGGGCGGGGGCTTCGGAGGCTTTGCAGGACAGAGGGTCTGATCAGGTCAGACCGAGGCTCAAGTCAGGTACTGGATCAGGAACAGTGAGATGCCAGGGAAGAACAGCAGCAGCAAGGTGCGGATGGTGTCGCTGATCAGGAAAGGCATGATGCCTTTGTAGCTTTCGCTCAGCGGCACGTCTTTGGCCATGCCGTTGACCACGTACACGTTCAGGCCCACGGGCGGTGCCAGCATGCCAAAACCCACGGTCATCAGCACCATGATGCCGAACCAGATGGCGGTGTGCTCCGGGGTCATGCCAAAGTCGAGCTTCATGATGATTGGGAAAAAGATGGGGATGGTCAGCAGCAGCATGCTCAGTTCATCCATCACGGCGCCCAGCACCACATACAGCAGCAAGATGCCGGACACCACCATCAGCGGGGCCAGGTTCATGGACACGACCAACTCGGCCAATTGGCCGGGCACCTGGGTGCGCGCCAGTGAGGCGTTCATCACGTCGGCGCCCATGAAGATCATGAAAATCATGGCCGAGCTGAGCGCTGTGGCGTGGAAGCAATGCAGGAATTTGTCCCACGTCAGTTCGCGTTTGAGCAAAGCAGCCAAAAAGGTCGATGCGGCGCCCACGGCAGCGCCTTCGGTGGGCGTGAAGAAGCCTGCGTAAATGCCACCGAACACGATGATGAAGATGGTGGCGATGGGCAAGATGCCTTTGAGCGATTCCAGCGTCAGCTTTTCACGGTCTTCCTGGTCGGGGGCTTGCCCGGGCACCACGCGCACATAAATGGCAATGGCGATCATGTAGCCGGCCATGGCGATGATGCCGGGCATCATCGCCGCTGCAAACAGTTTGGCGATGTTTTGCTCGGTCAGGATGGCGTAGATCACCAACGGCACCGAAGGCGGAATCAGGATGCCCAGCGTGCCACCGGCCGCCAGCGTGCCCGTGGACAGCCGACCCGAATAGCCGTGGCGTTTCATTTCAGGCAGCGCCACACCCGTGATGGTGGCGGCCGTGGCGACCGACGAGCCGCAAATGGCACCAAATGCACCGCACGCCAGCACGGCACCCATGGCCAGGCCGCCTTTGAAGCGGCCCATGACGGCTGCGGCAAACTGGAACAGCGCCTTGCTGATGCCGCCCTGGGTGGCGAAGTGCCCCATCAGAATGAACAGCGGGATCACCGACAGGTCGTAGTTGGCCAATCGGGCAAATGCGAGGTTGTTCAAAAAGTTCAGGTAAGGCTGAACGCCGGTCTGCAGGATGAATCCGGCGGTTCCCGCCAGGAACATGGCGCCTGCAATGGGCACGCGGATGACCATCAGGCACAGCATGATGCCAAAGATCAACGAAGCCAAAATGATCGGGGTCATGCGCAGGCCTTGTCGTTGGAGTTGAATCGGGAAGCCATCTGGTTGACCGCAATGAGGGCGGTGATGCCGAATGGAATGGCCATGCTGGTGAACACAATCCAGTCAGGAAAACCCAGCAGCATCGACGCACCCATGGTGTCGACCGCGTTGATGGCCGCTGCCGTGCAGCGCCAGGCCAGCAAGGAAAAAATGACGGCCATCAGCAAATCACCCAAGCGATCGAGCCTGAAATTGAAGGCCTCGCTGCGGTTGGCGGTGAAGAAGTCAACGATGATGTTTTCGTGTTTGAGTTGACACAGCGGCATGAACAGGGCGATCGCTGCGCCGGCACCGACGCCCGTCAGCTCGAAGTCGCCAATGAGGGCGGAGTCGAACAGGTTGCGGCTGATCAGGCTGTAGCAGGTCATCAGCATGATGGCGGTCATGACCAGTCCGCCCAGAATGCTGCAGAACCGGGCAAGGCGGTCCAGTGAGTTTGAAAACATCATGATGGGTTGTATCGCAAGTAGAAAAAGCAGCGGGTGGCTTTGGACGTAAATAAACTGTGCTGCACATAAAAACAGAGCAGGGATGCTGTGCACGCCTGCTCTGTGTTGGGCAAGCCCCAATTACTTGGTGTATTGCTTGATCAGATCGGTGGCGGTTTGCAGCATGCCTTTGCCATCAAAGCCCTTGCTGGTCATATCGGCCACCCAGGCATTGTCCAACGGATCGGTGGCCTTTTTCCACTTTTCCAACTCAGCCTTGGGGATCACGCTGATCTTCTGGTTGGCAGAGGCTTCGAACACCTTTTTGCCGGGCACATCATGGCCGGCCTGGGTTTTACCCATGAAGGCCGACAGTTCACGGCCCGAGTTTTTGTCGATCACGGCTTTCAGATCCGCAGGCAGCGATTCGTACTTGGCCTTGTTCATCGGCACCACAAACACGGTGGTGTAGAGCGCGTTGTAGCTGCGGTCGGTTTCGGCCGTGAAGTTGGTCAACTCGTTGACCTTCAGGCCAGGCGCCACTTCGTAGGGAATCACGGCACCGTCAATTACGCCTTTGGACAGGGCTTCTGGCACTTGAGGCACAGGCATGGCCACCGGGGTGGCGCCCATCATGGCCACCATCTTGTTGACTTGGCGCGTGGGCGCACGCACCTTCAGGCCCTTGAGGTCGGCCATGGTGTGGACCGCTTTGCTTTTGGTGAAGATGTTGCCCGGGCCGTGCACGTGCACGGCCAGCATCTTCACGTCCTTGAAATCGTCCTGGGCGTATTTCTGCGCGAAATCCCAGGCTGCGCGGCTGGTGGCCTCGGCATTGGTCATCATGAAGGGCAACTCGAAGACTTCGAGTTTGGCCAGCTTGGGTGTGTAGGCCTGCAGTGTCCAGGCCACGTCGACCACGCCGTCACGGGCTTGCTCGTACAGCTGGGGCGGTGTGCCGCCCAGCTGCATGGCCGGGAAGATGTCGCACTTGAGGCGGTCTTTGGAGTCCCGTGCAATGTTTTTGCACCACTCACCCAGCATGGTGGTGTGCTGAATGGACTGAGGTCCCAGGAAGTGGTGAACCTTCAGCGTGATGGTTTGCGCCTGAACGCCAAAGCCCGCAGCCAGCAGGCCTGCGGCCAAGGCGGTTTGTTTCAAAAGTGATTTCATCAATTTGTCTCCTTCGTGTTTGAAAAAATGAATATTAAACCAACCGGTGGGTCGGTAAATGCCTGTGAAAAACATGAATTATGTTGCAAGTGTTGCGATTTTTACTCGGGGTAAACACCATGATTTGGCGATGTCAGGCACTTTTGTTCATCATTTGATGTGCACTTCAAGACGGCCCAAGCCCGCCACTTCGCCGACCAGGACGTCGCCCGACACGACAGCAGCCACGCCTTCGGGTGTGCCCGTGTAAATCAGGTCGCCAGGCTGCAGTTCCCAGGCCGCCGACAAGTGTTCAATGGTTTCGGCCACGTTCCAGATCAGTTTGGAGACGTTGCTGCGCTGGCGATCGCTGCCGTTGACTTGCAGGCTGATCTCGGCGTGGTTCACGTCACCGGCTTGCGCGATGGGGGTGATGGGGCCAATGGGGGCCGAGTGGTCAAACGCCTTGCCAATGCACCAGGGGCGGCCTTGCTTTTTCATGTCGTTTTGCAGGTCCCGACGCGTCATGTCCAGGCCCACGGCGTAACCATAGATGTGTTTGACCGCGTCTGCCGCCAAAATGTTGCGCCCGCCAGTGCCAATCGCCACCACCAGTTCGATCTCGTGGTGCAGGTTCTGCGTCAGGCTGGGGTAGGGCATCTGGCCTGTTTGACCGGATTCGACCACCACCAGGCTGTCCGCTGGCTTCAAAAAGAAGAAAGGGGGTTCACGCCCGGTGAAGCCCATTTCTTTGGCGTGTTCTTCGTAGTTGCGACCCACGCAATAAATGCGGTGCACCGGAAACTGGCTGGCTTGTCCAAGCACAGGGACAGACACGGCGGGTGATGGGGGAAAAACAAAACTCATGAATGACTTTCGGGTGGGTAGAGGATGTGGGGAAGGTGAAATCCATCCAACAAAAACTTGCTAAGCACGCTTACTATAGAAGCCTGCGCCAGCACAGCGACTGGTGATAACCCTGCCTTGAGGAGACTTGCCACCATGAACCACAGCTTTGACTTGGCCGCTGCGCCGGGGCACCTGATCCGGCGGGCCCACCAAATTTCCGTGGCCATTTTCAATGACCATTTGGCGGCTGTCGATGTCACGCCGGTTCAGTTCGCGATACTCAACGCCTTGCAGGATACCCCGGGCGTTGACCAAATCACTTTGGCCAAGCGTGTGGCTTTTGATCCCGCCACGTCGGGCTCGGTGATTGGCCGTCTGGAAACCAAGGGTTGGATCGAGCGGCGCGCGGATGACGTCGATCGGCGACGAAAGTTGCTGGTGCTGACGCCCCAAGGTTTGCAGGCCCTGACCGGCATGACCGCTGCCGTGGCGGCGATTCAGACGGAGATTGTGTCGCCGCTGGAGCCGGATGAGCAGGCGCAATTCATGCACTTGCTGCGTCGTTTGGTGGCGGGGCACGAGGCGTCTTGACGGTGATGGGTCGGCAGGCGTGTGGGCTTATTGCGACTTGACGGTCAACTCGAAGTGCTCCACGTGAGGCGGTGCGGCAAAGAACGGGCCGACGATGGCACGCCATTGCGTGAACAGAGGGGACTGACGGAATCCCACGGTGTGGTCTTCCAGGGTGTCCCAGAAAATTTGCAGCACATAGCGTTCGGGGCTTTCAATGCCACGGTTGACTTTGCCGCCCTGAAACCCTTTGGCTTGGCACGCCACGGTGTTCAAACCGAGTTCAATGGCTTTTTCAAAGGCGGCTTGCTGCCCGGGGTGGATGCGGATGTCGGCGAGTTCGAGGATCATGGTTTGTGACAGTGGTGGAGGTGGGTGAGCGCTGCACCATCACGCAACGGCGTGCGGGCAGCGCTGAATTTTGACACTGACTTGCCCTTTCAGTTCTTTCGACCGTTGGTCGAGGTGGTTGAAAGGATTGTTTGGGCCAGTGGGTGGGCCAGTGGTGGACGCAGTCTGACGCTCAATGCCCTGGCCGGATGCGCGAGGCGCGCCAGACCATGGCGGTAAACAGCAGCGAAACCAAGGCCAGGGCCGCGGTGCTGGTCATCCAGAAGGTGTCCACACGGGGGCGCATGGGCCAGGCTGCCCCGTCAAGGCCTTGGTAAGCCAGCAGGTAGCCGCCGTACAAGCCCACACCCCAGAGCAAGGCGGTGTAAATCAGCAAGGGCCGCAAGGTGATGCGGTAGCAGCGCAGCAGGGTGGCGCATACGGCTTGCACCGCATCGGCCAGGTGGTACAACGCCGCCCAGGCCAGCCACAGCGTGGCCGCCTGGACCACGCTGGGGTCGGTGCTGAACGCGTTGGCCACGGCTTCGCGGCCCAAGAACAAGATGCCCGCACCCAGCGCGGCTGCGCCAATGGCCAGGCCGATGCCCAGCCCGGCGGCACGCCGGGCTTTGCGTGCCTGTCCGGCCCCCAGCCAATAGCCCGTTCGTGCGCTGCTGGCAATGCCCAAGGCCAGCGGCACCATGTACAGCACAGAGGCCAAACTGGCGGCAATTTGATGGCTGGCCAATGCCACGGCACCCATGCGCGCAATGAACAAGGCCATCAAGGTGAACGACGTGACTTCCACCATGATGGACAAACCCGCCGGGACGCCCAGCGCCAGAAAGCGCCGGATCACGGGCCAATCGGGTGGTTCGGGTCGCCGCCACAAACGGTAAGGTGGGTAAATGTCTTGCGTGCGCAACAGCCACAGACCCGCCAGCATCATGAGCGTGTTGACCACCAGCGTGGCCCAGGCGCAGCCCACCACCCCCATGCCGGCAAAGCCTGCACCACCAAATGTCAAACCGAAGGACAGCGGGACCTTGACGCACAAGGCCCCCGCCTGCAACCAGGTCACCAAACGGGGGTGGCCCAGGCTTTGATTGAGTGTGCTGTACATGCGAAACAGCAGTGAGGGCAGCAAGGCCAGCGCCAGGATGCGCAAATAAGCCCGGACATCGGGCCACAGTGCGGTGGGCACTTCGGTGGCCGACAGCCAGAGCTCGGGAAACCACAAGCCGCCAATGCCGACCAGTGCTGCCCCGCCGGCAATGTACAGCGCCTGCCTGACCGAGCGACCCAGTTCTGCCTGACGCCCTGCGCCATGCAGCTCGGCCCACACCGGCAGCAAGGCTTGCAGCAGCCCGTTCAATGCCACGTAAATGCTGATGTAAATGGACATGGCCAGGGACAAGACCGCCAGTGCCTGCGGGCTGTGGCGGCCAGCGATCAAGGTGTCGGAAATCCCGAACGACATGACGGCCAGTTGCCCCACCAGCACGGTGCCTGCATGGCGGGCAATGGTGCGCAGCTCGGACATGCGTCAGTTCAGCGGCTTGTCTGAAGGCGCGCTCAGGGCCTTGGCCGGGCGGAAGATGACCCAGGTCTCGTCATTGTCGGTGGGGCGCTTGACCGTCGCTTCCTCCATCCAGCCCAAAGACAGTATCTTGGCCGACAGCAAGGAACGGTTGGTGTTGTCCATGACCAGCCAGGCACAGTCGTTTTGCGGTGCTTGCATGGGCATCAGCTTGACCTGGGCGTGGACCATCAACGCCGCACCTTGCGCCTTGCCAATGCCGGCGTATTGCAGGCAGCGGGTGGGGCCCGTGACACGGCTCACTTTCTGGACCATGGGGGCGTAGCTTCGGGCGTAGTCCAGCAGCGGCAACCACAAGGTGGTCAGCAGCAGCCAGCAAAGGGTGGCACCGCTGGCAGGCAGCACCAGACTTTTCCAAATGGCGGCGCGATGGTAGCCGGTGCGCCATTTGACCAGCGCCGCCCAGGCCATGGTGGCCGCCAAGGCCAGGGCCAGCGCACCGATTGAAAACGTGGGCACAAACTCGGGGGCAAAGCGCGCCACATTGGCCGCCGGCTTGGCGGGGGTGCCCGTCTGCATGGCCAACCAGACCACCCAAATGGTGAGTGCGCAGAAACTGAAAAACAGCAGGGTGAACCAGTCGATCAAGGCGCCCAGGCTGCGTCTCAGTGTGGGCAGGGCCAACGCCGCCAGGGTGGCAACGGCCGGCAGCGATGTCAACAGCGCGCGGTCAGACAAACCGGTGAACCAGGTCGCGCCGACGGTCATGGCGACAAACCAGAGGGGCAAACCCAGGTGAGGGTAGCGCCAGCCTTGTGCCAGTTGACCGCGCCAGCGCCACAGGGACCACAGGGCCAGAGGCCAGGCGGGCCAGGTGAACCAGAGCATCAACTTGCCCAGAATATGCACGTCCAGCATGCTGTGGGGAACCACGCGCCAGCGCCACAAATCCAGGGCACCCGCGGTGGTGATGCAAAGCAGGCAAATGAGGGCCAGCAGTCCCAAATCCAGCATGCTCAAGCGCCGCAAAGCCGGGTCGGGCTGGGCTGTGGCGCAAATGACCGAGCCACCAATGCCCAACCACAGGGCCAAAGTGGGGGCGCCCGAGAGCGTCAGGCCCAGCATGCCGACGGTGATGGCCACGGCACTTTGCAGGCGGTGGCGTGCCAATGTGGCCAGACCAAAAAACAGCAAGGCCGCAAAGCACAACTGGCTCAGTGCGGGCGTGGTTTCATGCGACAGCCGGGCCAGGCCCAAGCAGGCCATGAGCGCCAGCAAGCCACCGTCTGCCATGGCGCGTGCGTAATCGGCGGGTTTGGCCTCGCCGCCAAAGGCAAACGCCACAGGCTGTGCCGCAGGGTGGCGGGCCAGGGCATAGACCCCGTACCAGGTGGCCGCCAGCGTGGCGATCAGCATGCCGATGAAGGGCAACCGCGCAAAAATGTCTTCGAGGCCTGCGGGTGCCAGTCGAATGAACCCGGCCCCCAGCCAATAAGGCAGCAAGGCCAGGTTGCTGTCGGCGCTGCCCAGCAAGGTGGGGCGGAGCCAGTTGATGGTCTCACCCACACTCGGGTGCGCCAAGCGCAGCATGTAGCCAAAGGCTTCGATGTCTTGCGATTTCCAGGGCGCGCGCCCCCAAAAGCCCGGCAGAACATAGGCTGCGCACAACAAAATCAAGACCAGACGTGGCAGTCTGTGCACGGCGCTTTGCGCAACGATGGCGGGGGTGGGATGGTTCACAGGTTCAGAAGATATCAGGTCAGAGCGGCTTGGTGTGTGCGTGCAGGCGCAGTCTGCGCGCCCAAGCATGTGCACACCACAGGCCAGCTTTTGCGTGGCCCCAAAAGCAAAAAAGGCAGGCCGGTTGCCCGGGCTGCCCTTTTGGGGAACACCAAAAAGACTTATTTGGTGAGTGTGGTCTTGCCGAAGCGGTTGCGGAATTTCTCCACGCGGCCACCCATGTTGTCCACCGACTTTTGTGTGCCGGTGTAGAAGGGGTGCGACTCGCTGGTCGTGTCCAGCTTGTACAAAGGCAGTTCGCGACCGTCTTCCATGGTGATCATTTCTTTGGTGTTAGCGCATGAGCGGGTCACGAACTTGAAACCATTGGACATGTCCTGGAAGCAAATTTCACGGTAGTTGGGGTGAATGCCGTCTTTCATGGGGAAATCCTTTTATTTTCGCTACGGTAGCCACACTTCAGCCTATCCGAGTGCACTTTCCGCAAAACCTGTCGATTATAGGGTATCAACCGCCGCGTCGCATCATGTCGAAGAACTCGGAGTTGTTCTTGGTCGCTTTCATGCTCTTCAAGACCATCTCCATCGCCTCGATCTCGTCCATGTTGTACATGAATTGACGCAAGATGCGGGTTTTTTGCAGCACTTCGGGTTGCAGCAACAACTCTTCGCGGCGGGTGCCACTGCGGTTGAGGTTGATGGCAGGGAACACGCGCTTTTCGTACAGGCGGCGCTCCAGATGGATTTCGCAGTTGCCGGTGCCTTTGAATTCTTCAAAGATCACCTCGTCCATGCGGCTGCCCGTGTCCACCAGCGCAGTGGCAATGATGGTCAGGCTGCCGCCTTCTTCCACATTGCGGGCCGCACCGAAAAAGCGCTTGGGGCGCTGCAGGGCGTTGGCGTCCACACCGCCGGACAGCACTTTGCCCGACGACGGCACCACGTTGTTGTAGGCGCGGGCCAAACGGGTGATCGAGTCCAGCAAGATGACCACGTCTTTTTTCAGTTCCACCAAGCGCTTGGCGCGTTCGATCACCATTTCGGCCACGTGCACGTGGCGCGAGGCGGGTTCGTCGAAAGTGGAGGAGATCACTTCGCCGCGCACGCTGCGCTGCATTTCGGTCACTTCTTCCGGACGCTCATCCACCAGCAGCACCATCAGGTGCACATCGGGGTAGTTGGCCGTGATGGCGTGCGCGATCTGCTGCATCATCACCGTTTTGCCCGACTTGGGCTGTGCCACGATCAGGGCGCGCTGGCCACGGCCGAGCGGGGCAATGATGTCGATCACGCGGCTGGTGATGTTTTCTTCGCCTTTGATGTCGCGCTCCAGACGCATCTGTTCTTTGGGGAACAGGGGCGTCAGGTTCTCGAACATGACTTTGTGCTTGTTGTTCTCGGGCAGATCGCCGTTGACCTGGTCCAATTTGGTCAGGGCAAAGTAGCGCTCGCCGTCTTTGGGGATGCGCACTTCGCCTTCGATCATGTCGCCGGTGTGCAGGTTGAAGCGGCGCACCTGGCTGGGGCTGATGTAGATGTCGTCGGTGCTGGCCGTGTAGCTGGAGTCCGGACTGCGCAAGAAACCGAAGCCGTCAGGCAGGATTTCAAGCACACCGTCTGCAAACACCTGCTCGCCTGCTTTGGCGCGCTTTTTGATGATGGCAAACATCAGCTCCTGTTTGCGCATGCGGCCGGTGTTCTCGATTTCGAGCGTGTCGGCTTGCTTCAGGAGTTCGGACACATGAAGTGCCTTGAGTTCATTCAAATGCATGGGAATTGGCCTGTGTCGAAGCAGTCCGTTATGGACCGTTTTCAGATAACCGGATGGAAATGTTCAGAACCGGATGCCGCCCGGGGTTGGGGGCTGGTGTTTCCGGCAATCAAGGCGTTGATCCCTGTTCGGGCTGCCTTGCGGAAATTATGACAGGTTTTAAGAAGGGCCAAAAAACAAAAAACCGGGTCATGGTGGCCCGGTTGGGGAAGGGGCGGCCCGCGGTACCCGGGCCGCAACTGCCATCAAGCCAGTTGCTGGTCGATGAATGCGGTCAATTGTGACTTGCTCATGGCACCCACTTTGGTGGCGGCCAGCTGTCCGTCCTTGAAGATCATCAGGGTAGGGATGCCGCGAATACCGAACTTGGCGGGGATGTCACGGTTGTCGTCCACGTTCATCTTGGTGATCTGCAGCTTGCCTTCGTAGGTGCCAGCCACTTCGTCCAGGATGGGCGCAATCATCTTGCAGGGGCCGCACCATTCGGCCCAGAAGTCGACCACCACCGGTTGGCTTGACTGGAGCACGTCGGCTTCAAAAGTGGCGTCGGTAATGTGTTTGATCAGATCGCTGGCCATGGCTTTTCCTTGTGAACATTGAAGATGCAGCTAAAGTTGCGGCTATTTTGACAGAATCCAACTGCGCTCGCCTGTCGCGCGAGCGTAGCCAATGCATCCATTCATGACTTTTTCTCCCGTGTCTTCCGTTTCGTTCGATGGGCCTGTGCTGCAGGTCGATGTGGCCATTGTGGGTGGCGGGCCTGCCGGTTTGATGGCAGCCGAGGTGCTTTCGCAAGCCGGTGTGTCCGTTCATTTGTTTGACGCCATGCCTTCTGTGGGGCGCAAATTCCTGTTGGCAGGCAAGGGGGGCTTGAACCTCACGCATTCAGAGGCCCCTGGTTTGTTCCTCCAGCGTTACGGTGCTCAGCAAGCGGCCGTGGGGCATTGGCTAGACCAAATGGATGCCCAAGCCGTTCGGGATTGGGCCAAAGGCTTGGGGGTGGACACTTTTGTGGGCTCATCCGGGCGGGTTTTTCCCCACGAAATGAAGGCGGCCCCTTTGCTCAGGGCCTGGTTGCAGCGCTTGCGGCACCCGGTTTCTGGCGTGCCGGTGCAGTTCCACATGCGTCACCGCTGGCAAGGCTGGGCTGGCGAGGCCCTGGTTTTTCAAGGTCCCGGCCCGGCAGGGGTGAGGAAGGTGCAAGCGCGTGCCACGCTGTTGGCTTTGGGGGGCGCCAGTTGGCCGCGTTTGGGCTCTGACGGCGCATGGGTGCCTGTGTTGGGCGCGCAGGGGGTGCACATTGCCCCGCTCAAGCCAGCCAATTGCGGTTTCGATGTTTTGGGGCGTGAAGGGCAAGGCTGGACCGCGCACTTTCGCAACCGGTATGCGGGCCACCCGCTCAAGTCGGTGGCGCTCAAGGTGGATGCCTTGGCAGGTGCCGAGCAGGCGTCGGCTGGCCAAGCCCGGTTTGAGCGCAAAGGCGAATTTGTCATCACCGACACCGGGGTCGAGGGCAGCCTGATTTATGCCGCGTCGGCCTGGTTGCGCGATGACTTGGCCCAAGGGGCCGCCCACATGACACTGGATTTGTTGCCCGATCAATCGCTGAACCAGGTGTTGGCAAACGTGCGCTGGCCGCGTGGCAGCCGCAGCTTGTCCAGCCACCTCAAAAGCCGTTTGGGCCTGGATGGCGTCAAGATGGGGTTGGTGTATGAGTTGTGCTCACCCGAGACCCTGGCCGATCCGGAGGCTTTGGCGATTCGGCTCAAGAGCCTGCCTGTGCCACTGAAAAACCCCAGACCGGTGGACGAGGCGATCAGCACCGCGGGCGGGGTCGATTGGGCAAGCCTGAACGCTGACGGGATGTTGGTCCGGCGACCAGGGGTGTACTGCGCCGGAGAGATGCTGGACTGGGAGGCACCGACGGGCGGCTATTTGTTGACCGCTTGTTTGGCGAGTGGTCGGTGTGCCGGGCAGAGGATTTTGACGAATTTGTAACAAATTCACACAAACGGTGTATTCCTGTAGGCCACATGCTGCGTTGTTACCTGGTGAATAACTTCCCATACGAGGTCGACATGACGCCAGAAGCTTCCCAGGAATACCAACGCGCCGTAGAAGAGGCCGCCAACGCTTTCATGAAAGTGATGGCTTTGCGTGGTTTCAATGTCCGTGACTACCCGCAGAATTTTGTGGCCCAAATGGCCCAGCAGACCCGCCTCCAGTTTGAAGCCAGCCGATCAGGCCAGCATGCAGAAGCCGATGCGCTGGTTGCACAATTCATCCAGTCTGGTCAATCGGTGCCCAAGCGCGTTGTGCAGACCAA
Source organism: Burkholderiaceae bacterium (assembly GCA_919902775.1). GTDB lineage: Bacteria > Pseudomonadota > Gammaproteobacteria > Burkholderiales > Burkholderiaceae_C > Limnohabitans_A. The sequence goes on along the minus strand of CAKKRJ010000010.1, from coordinate 158,154 downwards.
GGCCAAGACCAAAACCATTCCCTTCTCGATGCTGGGCCGCCGGGCAGCCTGAAACCCCCACTTTGAGCCGATCCATCAGGATGCGGCATTGAGGTGCGTCATGAATGGGGATGCTGTTGACCGGACGCTGGAGTTGCCCGCATCCAATGATGGCGCAATGCCATTCGCGCATCTTCAGAAAACCGCAGGGGTTGGGCATCTGGGCGGCTGACGCAAATGGTGCGCCCAAGATCATGTGCCTGTAAGGGAAGTTGACGAGCCCTGACCCCGGCACTGGCTCCACAGTTAGGGCTGCTTGGTTCCCCACCTGACCCGGTTGGCCGCTTCACCATGCGGGAGGGCCCGTCAGGCTCAATTGTAGGCGAGCTGGCCTGTGGTTTTCGGCCGCGAGCCGATTTTTCCTGTTTTCAGCAAGGTCGAGCATTCTTGATCCACGACCGGCCCTGCCCGAAAAAGGCCGCTCGCCAGCCCGATAGAATCGAGGCCATGTCTTACCTCGTTCTCGCGCGCAAATACCGCCCCCGCAATTTCACTGAAATGGTGGGGCAAGAACACGTGGTGCAGGCTTTGACCAATGCATTGGTGCAGCAGCGCTTGCACCACGCTTACCTGTTCACGGGAACGCGGGGTGTGGGCAAGACCACGGTGTCGCGCATTTTGGCCAAGTCGCTCAATTGCCAGGGTGCCGACGGGCAGGGCGGCATCACCGCCGAGCCGTGTGGCGTATGCCAGGCCTGTCGTGACATCGACGCCGGACGTTTTGTCGATTACACCGAACTCGATGCCGCATCCAACCGGGGTGTGGACGAGGTGCAGAGCTTGCTGGAGCAGGCGGTGTACAAGCCGGTGCAGGGGCGCTTCAAGGTCTTCATGATCGATGAGGTGCACATGTTGACCAACACCGCATTCAATGCGATGTTGAAGACGCTGGAAGAGCCCCCGGAATATTTGAAGTTCGTGCTGGCCACGACCGATCCACAAAAAGTGCCTGTCACCGTGCTGTCGCGTTGCCTGCAATTCAATTTGCGGCCCATGGCCCCGGAGACGGTGTTTGAACACCTGACCCAAGTGCTGGCCGCCGAACAACTGCCGGCCGAACCTTTGGCGTTGCGCTTGTTGGCCCGTGCGGCCCGGGGCTCCATGCGCGATGCGCTGAGCCTGACCGATCAGGCGATCGCCTTTGGCAACGGCCTGGTGCAAGAAGCCGGGGTGCGCCAGATGCTGGGCAGTGTGGACCGCAGCCATGTGTTGCAACTCATCCGCGCTCTGACCGACGGCGATGGCGCCACCGTGGTGTCGCAGGTCAATGCCTTGCGCTTGCAAGGCGTGTCGGCTGCGGCCACGTTGGAAGACATGGCCATGCTGCTGCAGCGCATGGCGGTGATGCAGATGGTGCCCAGCATGGCGCAAGATGGCGACGACCCCGATACCCAAGGGCTGGCCGACCTGGCCCAGGCCATGCCTGCCGAAGAAACCCAGCTGCTGTACAGCCTGTGCTTGCATGGGCGCAGCGAGCTGGGTCTGGCCCCGGACGAATACGCGGCCCTGACCATGGTGTTGCTGCGCTTGCTGGCTTTCAAACCCCAGGCGGGATCGGCTGAAAAAAAAAGCCCGCGAATTCAGCCCCCACCGGTAACTGAAGCGCCTGCCTCCGTGCAGGCTGCGGCGCCATCGCTGCCTCCAGCACCCCCCGTACCCACTTTTGCACCGTCTGCGCGCCTTGCGACTCCGTCCGAATCCGAGTCCGGGTCTGCCGAAGCTGCCTCGACGATGCTGGCGTCGTCACCCCCTGAGCCGGCCGCACCGTTGCCGAAAATTGAACCGCCAAGTGGGTCGCCAGCCGAGCCGCCCCCTTGGGAAGATTGGCCTGACACGACCAACTACAGCGATGCCGTGCCGCCGTCGCACAGGCCGCCCGTGACCGAATCCCCGCCCGCTTCAGCGGGCTTGCGCTCCCTGCCTGTGCGTGAGGCCTCCGAGCCTTCTGCACGGGTGGATGTGCCGCGGCAGACGGCCCCGGTGGCGGTGCAAGCCACACCCGAAGGCGATGTCTGGCTGGCTGCCGTTCAGGGCTTGATGGCGCAAGAGGCCATCACCGCCTTGGTGCGCGAACTGGCTTTGCAGTCCCAGTTGCTGGCCCGGGATGCTGACCGATGGCAGTTGCGCGTGGAGCGCGAGACGCTGAACCACGCGGCAAGCCGTGAGCGTTTGCAGGCTGCGTTGCTGGCCGCAGGGCATGGCGCTGTCCAGTTGCACATTGAAATCGGGCCGGTCACCGACAGCCCGGCCAAGCGACTGGCAGTGCTGGCTGCTGCCAAGATGGAGGCCGCGCAGGAGTTGATCCAAAGCGACCCCCTGGTGCAGGCCATGGTGCGTGACTATGGGGCCAGAATCGTGCCCGGCAGCATCCAGCTGATTTGATCTTTCTTTCCCACCATTCCATCCCCTCCCCTCTCAAAGGAAACCCCATGTTCAACAAAGGACAACTCGCCGGCTTGATGAAACAGGCCCAGGCCATGCAAGACAACTTGAAAAAAGCCCAGGACGAACTGGCTTTTGTCGAAGTGGAAGGCCAGTCCGGCTCCGGCATGGTGAAGGTGCTGATGACATGCAAACACGATGTGCGCCGCGTGACCATTGACCCCAGCTTGCTGACCGATGACAAAGAAATGCTCGAAGACCTGGTGGCGGCCGCCTTCAATGCCGCTGTGCGCCAAGCCGAAGAGATTTCGCAACAAAAAATGGGCAAGCTGACCGCCGGTTTGCCTGCTGGCATGAAACTGCCGTTCTGATCGACTGAACACCTGCCATGGCCGACACACACGCGCTTGCCACTTTGGTCCAGGCCCTCAAGGGCTTGCCGGGGGTGGGCATCAAGTCGGCCCAACGCATGGCGTTCCAGTTGTTGCAAAACGACCGGGCCACAGCCCGGCAACTGGCGGCGGCCCTGGACAATGCGGTCGAGAAAATCAGGCATTGCGCCTGTTGTCACACTTTTACCGAAGCCGAGTTGTGCGACACCTGCCTGGACTTGACGCGCGACCGCACGGTGTTGTGTGTGATCGAAACCCCAGCCGACCAATCGGCCATTGAGCGCACCGGCACTTACCGGGGCCTGTATTTTGTGTTGATGGGCAAGCTCAGTCCGCTTGATGGGATTGGGCCGCACGACATTGGGCTGGCCAAGCTCAAGCAACGGGTGGCCGATGGGGTGCTGACCGAGGTGATCTTGGCCACCAACTTCACCGCCGAGGGTGAAGCCACGGCACATGTGATCTCGCAGATGATCCGCCAGCAAGGTCTGAAGGTGACCCGTCTGGCGCGGGGTGTGCCTGCGGGCAGCGAACTGGAATACGTGGACCTGGGCACCATTGCCCATGCGCTGGTCGACCGGCGCTGAAGGCAGCTCAACACCGGCACGCCAAAGGCGTGTCAACTACCGGCAATCCATTACGTGGAAACCCCCTCGGGATCAATCCCGATGCGCCTTACGGAGCCGGTCTCTATGCTCAAGGCATCGAATTTCCGATGGTCACTGGAGCCGCTTTGTGTCTGACGCCAATGGGCAGCGACGTGCTTTTTTGTTGTCGGCGATGGCCGCTTGGACAGGGCCGTCGGCGTCTTGGGCTGCGGTGCAACCCTTGCCTGGGGCGCACCGGGTCACCATCGCCTTGGCCGCCAGGCAAAGCCTCTACCATTTGCCGCTGACCCTGGCCGATCAGTTGGGGTATTTCAGACAGGCGGGCATTGCCGTGGCGTGGTCGGCCCATGAGTCGGGGGCCAAGGCCTTGGGCAGTGCGTTGCAGGGCCAGGCCGATGTGGTGGCCGGTGCGTTTGAACACCTGTTTGGCTTGCAGCACAAAGGCTTGAATTACCAGGCGTTTGTCCAGACGGTGCGAACGCCCCAAGTCAGCATGGGCGTGGCATCTCGGCTGGAGGCGCATGCCGTGCGGGCGCTCAAGGGGGCGCGCGTGGGCGTCACTTCGCTGGACTCCAGCACCCATTGGATGGCCTGCCAATGGCTGTTGCAAAACGGGTTGCTGCCGGAAGATGTGGTGTTTGTGGAAGTGGGCTCGTCGCCATCGGTCGTGGAAGCGCTGCGCAGTGGCGCCATCGATGCGTTGTGCAACCCGGACCCGGTCATGCATGGGCTGGAGCAAAGAAACGAAATACGGGTGCTGTGGGAGGCCCATACCCTGATGGCCACCCGCAAGCTGATGGGCGGGCCTGTTCCGGGGGGCTGCTTGTTTGCGCGGGCCGATTTTTTGCAGCGGCAGTTCGACGTGGCGCAGGCCTTGAGTGACGCCGTGGTTCGCGCCCTCAAATGGTTGCAAACCGCGGGCTTGACCGACATCTTGAAGACGGTCCCGTCAACCCATTGGGGCGGTGACCGGGCCATTTATCTCGGCGCGTTCGAGAAGTTGCGTGAGTCCTACGCACTGGATGGGGTGATTGCAGGCGATGCAGTGTTGAATGCCTGGCACGCCCACGCCCGTTTGCCTGGCCGTTTGAACAACGCACGCATGTCCCTGGGACAGATCTACACGAACACCTTGGTCATGAAATCCAAAAACCGCTTTGCCGCTTGACGTGAAAAAACAGTCTTCGGTCGCAGGGGCGATCTCCCACAAAAAGCCGGGAACCCTTTGGAAGCGCGCCCCTGCGCGCGAATGCCCATTGTCAGCGTCGGGGCTGGGGCTTGCTGGTTTTCTTGCGTTGTGGCACGGGCGCTTTGGGGCTGGCTGATTTGTTGGGGGTGGACCGGGTCACACGGCGTGACCCTTGGGAGGGCACCAGGATGGTCAGGGTTTGACCGGCAACCACCCGCGCATTGGCTTTGAGATGGTTCCAGTCGGCCATGTTGGTGGCAGAGACGCCGTGCCGTGCCGCCAGACTGGCCAGCGAGTCGCCTTTGCGTGCCTTGACCGAGATTCTTTTCAGCACCACCTCGGGTGCGAGTCCCAGCTGCCCATTGTCTGCCAGATGTTCGGTGACATCGTTGTCCAGGCGTCCTTTGCGGTGGACCAGCAAGGTGGAGCCTGCCGTGATCATCATGCGCGGCGGGATGCCGTTGACCGAGCGCAGTTGGTCCACAGGCATGTCCAGTTGCTTGGCAACGTCTTCGGGTTTCATGGTGCGTGGGGCTTGCCAGGCGGTCCATGTGGCCAGCGGACGGTTGGCGTGGGCTTGCAGGTTGCGCTCAAATACCGTGGCGTTGTCCCATGGCAGCAAAATCTGGGGCGTGCCTGCGGCGAGGATCACCGGGCGGTTCATGGAGGGGTTGAGTGATTTGAAGTCCTCCAGGCTGACGGCGGCCAGTTTGACGGCCACGGCCACATCGATGTCCCGCTCAATCGGAATGCTCTTGAAATAAGGGTGGTTTTGAATCAGTGGAAGCTGCGTGTTGAAGGTCTCGGGTTGCGCCACGATGTTTTTGACCGCTTGCAACTTGGGCACGTAGTAGCGGGTTTCGTTGGGCATGTTCAGTTCGCTGTAGGTCAGCGGTTTGCCCTGGGCTTTGTTGCGCGCCAAGGCCCGGCTCACACTGCCTTCGCCCCAGTTGTACGCGGCCAGGGCCAGGTGCCAGTCGCCAAACATGCCGTACAGCTTTTGCAGGTAATCCAGCGCGGCGCGCGTGGACTCCAAGACGTCGCGCCGGTCATCGCGAAACAGGTTTTGTTTCAGGTCGAAAAACTTGCCGGTGGCGGGCATGAATTGCCACATGCCCGCCGCTTTGGCGCTGGACACAGCTTGAGGGTTGAAGGCCGATTCGATGAACGGCAGCAAGGCCAACTCGGTCGGCATGTTTCGGCGTTCCAACTCTTCCACCACATGGAACAGGTAGGGGCGTGAACGCTCGGTCATGCGCAGCATGTAATCGGGACGTCCCGAATACCATTGTTCCCGGTTGCGCACCAGGTCGCTGTCCAGATCGGGCATGGCAAAGCCGCGGCGAATGCGTTCCCACACATCGGTGGGCGGGGTCAGTCCCAACTGGCTGCGTGGCTTGAGGGGGGTGACACTTTCTGGTTCGGTGGTGGCTGATTTTGTTGGCGCAGAGGTGGCTGGGGTCACGACCTCGGGTGCTGTCGCCGTCGGTTGGGGTGGCGGAGTCAAGCCCGTGGTGGGGGTGGGCGCGGTGGCGCAAGCCCCCAGCAACAGGGGCAATCCCAAACAAAGTGCAGCGGCCCAGTGCCGTCGGACCCCTTGGGGGGAAACGGTGTCCATGGCGCCGTGTGAGGCAAATGAATTCATCAAAATGTGTTTTTCCAGGTGCGAAGTGCGGCAAAGGTCGAGACGTCATCGCGTGCACTGGCGTCGTGTTGCCTGACGGCGGCAGACACTGGGCCGGTGCGGCTTCGCAAAAAAGGGTTGATCGCCCGTTCGGTGGACAGGGCGACGGGCAGGGTGGGGTGGTTTTGTTGGCGCAAGCTGGCGCAGGTCTGGGCGTGATCGCGCAGTGCGTTGTTGTCCGGGTCAACCGCCAAGGCGAATTTCAGGTTCGACAGGGTGTATTCGTGGGCGCAGCAAACACGGGTGTCGTCGGGCAAAGCGGCCAAACGGTCGAGCGAGTCGAGCATCTGGGCCGGCGTGCCCTCAAACAAGCGACCGCAGCCACCCGAAAACAGGGTGTCACCACAAAACAAAAGAGGGGCTTGGCCAGCAGGGTGCGTCCAAAAAGCGATGTGCCCCAGGGTGTGGCCGGGGACATCGTGCACCTGCAGGCGTAGGCCATGCCAGTCGAGTGTGTCGCCTTGCTGCAGACCTTGGGCGGCCACCGGCATGTTTTCCAGGGCCGGGCCTGCCACTTGCGCACCGGTGTGCGCCACCAGATCGGACAGGCCGCCTGTGTGGTCTGCGTGGTGGTGCGTGACTAGAATCATGTCCAACTGCAAGCCAGGATGCTGCTGCAACCAAGCCAGCACAGGCGCACTGTCGCCGGGATCCACCACCAGCGCGTGGTGGTCGTCATGCAACAACCAGATGTAGTTGTCTGAGAAGGCGGGCAGTGCAATGAGTTTCATGGAGAGTCAGATTATAGAAAGCAAGCATTCATGTGACGCCTGGTTGGCCAATTTGGGCCAGCCGGTGGCGTCACGCCTGCTGGACTGGGAGCAGCAACAAGCCGACGAACTGTTGGCCGATGTGTTTGGCTACCACGCGGTACAACTGGGCTGGCCGGAGCTGCAGGCCTTGCGCAGCAACCGCATGCCCCACCGCTGGATGGCCCGGGCGGAGTTTGAGCCCTGCTGGAGCCCCTCCCCATCGGACCCAGCGGGGGCTGCGGATGTGTGCCTGGACAGCCGAGCCTGGCCCTGGCCCGCTGACAGCCTGGACCTGGTGGTCTTGCCACACGCTTTAGAGCGTTCGGCCGATCCGCACGCCTGTTTGCGCGAGGTCGAGCGCGTGCTGATCCCTGAAGGGCAGGTGCTGATCACCGGGCTGAACCCCTGGAGTTGGTGGGGTTGGCAGCAGTCGCGTGGTCAGCGTAAAAATGGCCAGCGAGGCACGGTGCACCCGTCCTTGATTGCTTACAGGCGCTTGCGTGATTGGTTGCGGTTGCTGGGTTTTGAGGTCCAGGTCAGCCGTTTTGGCGGCTGGCCCCTGGCCCAGGGCCGCGAGAGTTGGTGGCCGGTTCTGGGCGGGGTTTACCTTTTAATGGCCACCAAACGTGTGCCTGGTGGCCGCTGGGTCCAAGGGCGACGCTGGCGCACGGTACGATCGCCCGCTGCATCGACCGTGCCTGTGGCCCGGTCTGACACTTCCATTGGCCGCCAGTCGGCCGCGAAAGACATTGTTGACCCACGTTGAAATTCACACCGATGGCGCCTGCAAAGGCAATCCGGGGCCTGGCGGCTGGGGCGTTCGCCTGCAGTCTGGCGCGCATGTGCAGGAGTTGTTTGGCGGCGAGCTGAACACCACCAACAACCGGATGGAGATGACCGCCGTCATTGAGGGCCTGTTGGCCTTGAAACGCCCCTGCCACGTCACCTTGTACCTGGACAGCGAGTACGTGCGCAAAGGCATCACCGAATGGATCCATGGCTGGAAAGCCCGGGGCTGGCGCACGGCCGCCAAACAACCGGTCAAAAATGCCGACCTGTGGCAAAAAATGGACGCCGTGGTGTCTACTTCGGGACACCAGATCGATTGGCGCTGGGTCAAGGGCCACAACGGCGATCCGGGCAACGAACGGGCCGATGCCCTGGCCAACCAGGGCGTGGACAAAGCCCTGGGCCGCTGAGCGGGGGCGTCCAACTCTCTTGTGGAATCGCTCTCTGGGAACACCTGAACTGCCAGAAATGTTATTTGTCATAAGCATTGGGCAAATTGAGAGGCGCTGTTACATTCAGGCGGTCTTGGTGAATTCAACTTGAGAGATTTTTGGATGGCTTACAAGAAAAAATACGCTGTGATGGCGTTGCTGGGTGTTTGTGCCGCGTCTGGCGCGGCGTGGTGGCTCCAAAACAAATCCGGCCCATCGGGCGATACCGCCAAACCCGCCGTTGCTGCGGGCACTGGATCCGGCCCCGCCAAAGCCGCTGCTGTTGAGGTGGCCAAGGTGACTGCCATGACGTTGGTGGACGAGACCCAGGCGGTAGGCAGTTTGCGTTCTCGTCAGGGCGTGGTGCTGCGCCCCGAAGTGGGCGGGCGTGTCAAGCACATCTTTTTCAGCGACGGCCAGCGTGTGCGCAAAGGCCAGGTGATGGTCCAGTTTGAAGACCAGCTCCAGCAGGCCCAGGTGGCACAGGCCAAGGCCGAGCTGTCGATCGCCGAAGCCAACCACAAGCGCAACCAGGAATTGGTGACCCAAAACTTCATCAGCAAACGCTCGCTGGATGAAAGTGGCGCGGCCCTGGAGGTCTCACGTGCCAAGCTGGCCCTGGCCGACGCCACGCTGCAGCGCCTGAAGGTGCTGGCACCTTTTGATGGCATCACTGGCCTCAAGCAGGTCAACGTGGGCGACTACATGAAAGACGGCGCGGACATCGTCAACGTGGAAGACATCGATGCCGTGTTGCTCGATTTCCGTTTGCCCGAGCGCTTCCAGGCCAAGGTGCGCGCTGGACAAAAAGCGCAATTGACCGTGGATGCCTTGCACGGTCGTCCGTTCACCGCCATCGTTCAGGCGGTGGACCCTTTGATCGAAGCCAATGGCCGATCGGTCGGGGTGCGTGGTTGCATAGACAACCGCCAACAGCAATTGCGCCCGGGCATGTTCGCCCGTGTGAACGCGGTGTTCGGCTCGCGCGAAAACGCGTTGGTGATTCCCGAAGAAGCCACCATTCCGCAAGGCGGGCGCACCTTTGTGGTCAAGGTGGTGCCGGGTGACAAACCCGACAGCTGGGTGTCCGCGCGTGTGGCCGTGAAGCTGGGCCTGCGCCAGCCAGGCAAGGTTGAAGTTCTGGAGGGCCTGGCTTTGGGCGACACCGTGGTCACGGCGGGCCACCAGCGTTTGCAAAAAGATGGCACAGCGGTTCGGGTGGTGGAGATGCCTCAAGCCGGTGGCGGACGTGCGCCTGGTGCACCGGGACAGCCGGGTGCGCCAGCCGGTGCTGCTTCTGCTGCGCCTGGCGCATCCACAGCGCCCGTGGCTTCAGCCGCTAAACCTGGCATGTCAGCGCCTGCCAAAAATGGGACCAAGAACATGACCGTGACGGGTCCCAACCCTTGCCTGCGGGGTGCCGATGCAGCTCGCTGAAGTCACCATCCGGCGGCCTGTGCTGGCCGTGGTCATGTCGCTGTTGATTGTGCTCATCGGGGCGGTCAGCTTCAAAAGCCTGTCGCTGCGCGAGTACCCCAAAATCGACGAACCCACCGTGACAGTGACCACCCGTTACGTCGGGGCTTCGGCCGAGGTGATTGAGTCGCAGGTCACCAAACCCCTGGAAGACTCCATTGCGGGCATTGACGCGGTGGACGTCATCACCTCGATCAGCCGGGCCGAGCAATCGCAGATCACGGTGCGCTTCCGTTTGGAAAAGGACGCCGACACGGCCGCAGCCGAAGTGCGTGACCGCACCTCGCGTGTGCGCAACCGCTTGCCGCAGGCCATTGAAGAGCCGGTGATTGCCAAGGTCGAGGCCGATGCTTTTCCGGTGATCTGGCTGGCTTTCTCCAGCGAGACCCTGAATGCTTTGCAAATCAACGACCTGGTCAACCGCTTGGTCAAGCCGCGTCTGCAAACCGTGACCGGTGTGGCCGATGTGCGCATTTACGGTGAACGCAAATACGCGATGCTGGTGTCGCTCGATCACGCCCGCCTGTCGTCCTACAAGCTGACACCACAAGACGTGGAAGACGCGATCCGGCGCAGCAACCTGGAGCTGCCTGCAGGCCGAATCGAGTCCAGCAACCGCGAATTCAGCGTGTCGTCGCAAACCGACCTGACCCGTCCAGGGCAGTTCGGGGACATCGTGATCCGCAGCGTGAACGGTTTTCCGGTCAAGCTGCGCGATGTGGCCCAGATCAAGGAGGATGCCGCCAACGAGCGCAGTCTGGTTCGGCTCAACGGGCAACCGGCGATTTCTGCCGGCGTGATCCGTCAGGCCACCGCCAACCCGCTGGAGTTGTCACAGGGCGTGCGCGACATGATTCCACGCCTGCAGGCCGATTTGCCAGGCGATATGTCCATCAATGTGGCCAATGACAACTCGGTGTTCATTGACCGATCGATCAAGAACGTGTTCCAGACCATTGTCGAAGCCGTGGTGCTGGTGGCCTTGGTGATTTTTGTGTTCCTGCGCACCATCCGCGCCTCCATCATCCCGATCATCACCATCCCGGTGAGCCTGATCGGCGCTTTTGCCATGATGGCTTTGGCGGGCTTCACCATCAACACCTTGACCCTGCTGGCGCTGGTGCTGGCCATTGGCCTGGTGGTGGACGATGCGATCGTGGTGCTGGAAAACATTTACCGGCACATCGAAGAGGGCTTGGACCCGTTTTCTGCGGCCATCAAAGGGGTGCACGAAATCAGCTTTGCGGTCGTGGCCATGACCATGACGCTGGCGGCGGTGTTTGCCCCCCTGGCCTTCACGCCCGGGCGCACGGGCAAGCTGTTTGGCGAATTCGCGCTGGCGCTGGCCGGTGCCGTGGTCGTGTCGGGTTTTGTCGCGCTCACCCTGTCGCCCATGCTCAGTTCCAAACTGCTGCGCCACAATCCCAATCCGGGCTGGTTTGACCGCAACATGGAGCGCTGGCTCACGGCGCTGTCGAATGGCTATGAAAAGGTGTTGCGCCTGATTTTGAACCGCGCCCGCTGGGCGGTGGTGCTGGTCATGATTGCCTCGGGTGTGGGCATCGCACTGATTTACCCGACCATGAAGCAAGAGCTGGCGCCTTTGGAAGACCGTGGCACGATTTTGGCCACCATCAACGCGCCCGACGGCTCCACCCTGGCGTACACCGACCGTTATGCCCGCTCGCTGGAGAAGTTTGGTCAGGCTTATCCCGAGTTCGACCGCATTTTTGCCAACATGGGTAACCCCACGGTGGGCCAGGGTTCGGTGGTTTACCGTGCGGTGGACTGGGATGAGCGCAAACGCACCACGCTGGAAATGGCCCGTGAACTGGGTGCCAAGTTCAACAGCTTGCCCGGCGTGAACGCCTTCCCGATCACGCCGCCTTCTTTGGGGCAGGGCTTTCGTGAGCGGCCTCTGAACTTCGTGATCCAGACCTCAGACAGCTACCAGAATCTGAACCAGCTGACCCGGCAGTTGATGGACGAGATCGCCAAGAATCCGGGCATCTTGTCGCCTGATGTGGACTTGCGCCTGAATAAACCCGAGCTGCGTGTGGAGGTGGACCGGGTCAAAGCGGCCGAACTGGGCGTGGGCATCGACGTGGTGGCCCGCACCATCGAGACCATGCTGGGTGGCCGCGTGGTGACGCGTTACAAGCGCGATGCCGAGCAATACGACGTGATTGTTCAAACCCAGCCATCGACCCGCAACACGCCGGACGACATCGATGTGATCCAGGTGCGCGGCCGCAACGACACCATGATTCCCTTGTCGAGTCTGGTGAAAGTGCGCGAGAGCGTGTCGCCACGCGAGCTGAACCACTTTGGGCAGCGTCGCTCGGTGTCGATCACGGCCAACCTGGCGCCCGACTATTCGCTGGGTGAAGCCCTGAAGTTCATGGACGAAACCGCGGCCAAAGTCTTGAAGCCGGGTTACACCACCGAACTCAACGGCACCTCGCGTGAATTCAAAAGCTCGCAAGGGGCCTTGGTGATCGTGTTTGTGCTGGCCTTGTTTTTCATCTTTTTGGTGCTGGCAGCCCAGTTTGAAAGCTTCATCGACCCGTTGGTGATCATGTTGTCGGTGCCGCTGTCCATGATCGGTGCGCTGCTGGCGCTCAAGGTCACGGGTGGGTCGCTCAATGTGTACTCGCAAATCGGCTTGATCACGCTGGTCGGCCTGATCACCAAGCACGGCATCTTGATTGTGGAGTTCACCAACCAGTTGCGCGAGCAAGGCCTGGCCATGCAAGAGGCGCTGATCAAGGCGTCGGGCCAACGCCTGCGCCCGATCCTGATGACGACGGGTGCCATGGTGCTGGGGGCGGTGCCGCTGGCGCTGGCCACCGGGGCGGGGGCTGAAAGCCGTACGCAGATCGGCTGGGTGATTGTGGGCGGGATGAGCCTGGGCACGTTGCTGGCCATCTTTGTGGTGCCCACCATGTACTCGTTGCTGGCGCGCAAGGCGGTGCCCGGTCCGAACAAGGCCGTGGCGCACGACGAGATCACCGCCGCCGGGCATTGAACTGCGCTGCGTTGAAATGCAAAGGGACTGAAGAAATTCAGTCCCTTTTTTTCAGGGTTCAGGGTGCGGTTCTACTGTGAAAGAACAGCCTTCGGCCGCAGGGGCGGCCTCCCACAAAAACCAGAACAGTGTGGGAGCGCGCCCCTGCACGCGAATGGCCATTGATTTTCATTGTCCGGGGCGTCGCCCAGCCGCATGTAGACAGTTGGCGCTGACCAGTCTGGCAACGCCGCCCCGTTCACAGGTGTCCGTCAAACATCATCACCTCGACCTCGTCGCCCACGGCCACGTTGCCCTGGGTGTGTCCCAGCACGATCAGGCCGTTGGCCTGCACCATGGAGCTGAGCACGCCTGAGCCTTGGTTGCCGGTGGTGCTGACCACCAACTCGCCTGCCGCGTTGGTGCTGACGATGCCGCGCTGGTATTCGGTGCGGCCCGGTTTTTTGCGCAGCGTTTCGGTGCTTTTGGCCTTGAGCAGGGGCTGCGCCGGGGCTTGCCAGCCCATGAGTTGCTGCAAGGCGGGGCGCACAAAGGCGGCAAAAGTCACCATGACCGCCACCGGGTTGCCCGGCAAGCCAAACAGCACGGCAGCCCGCTCCCCTTGGCTGATGCGGCCGACGGCCATGGGGCGGCCTGGCCGCATGGCGATGCGCCAGAAGGCCACGTCGCCGAGTTTTTGCATCATGGCCTTGGTGTAATCGGCCTCGCCCACGCTCACGCCGCCGCTGGTGATGATGGCGTCGGCTTGTGCCGCTGCATCGCGGAAGGCCTGTTCCAGGGCCGCGGGTTCGTCGCGCACCACACCCATGTCGATCAGCTCGCACCCCAGCGCTTGCACCATGCCCGCCACGGTGTAGCGGTTGCTGTCGTACACCGCACCTTCGCGGGGGGCTTGGCCCAGGCTCAGGATCTCGTCGCCGGTTGAAAAATAAGCCACCTTGGGTCGGCGCCAGACGGGCACCGTGGGCAAACCCAGACTGGCCAACAAGCCGCAGGCGGCGGGGCTCAGGCGGGTGCCTGCACGCAGCGCAGGCTGGCCAGCCATCAGGTCTTCGCCCGTCAAGCGGCGGTTGTCCCCGGCTTGCAACAGGCCGGGCGGCACCTGCACGGTGTCGCCTGCGACGTGCACCAACTCCTGCGGGGCCACCGTGTCCAGCCCGGTGGGCATGATGGCACCGGTCATGATGCGCACGCATTCACCGGCTTGCACCTGGCCTGGCCAGGCCGTGCCCGCCAAGGCGGTTCCCACGACTTTGAGCAGGCTGGGGCGGTCGGTCTTCAGGTCCGAGCCGCGCAAGGCATAACCGTCCATGGCCGAGTTGTCGTGCGGCGGCACACTGATGGGCGAGACCACGTCTTGCGCCAGGATGCGGCCATGCGCCTGCATCAGGGCCACGCTGTCTTGCTCGCGTACCGGCTGCACCAGTTGGGCCAAAAAGTCGTTCACATGCTTGGCCGACAGGGCTTGCGGGTCATAGCCTTGCAGGCGTTCTGCGATGGAGTTCAGGGACAGGGGCGGGGTCATAGGCGGCATTGCCGGTGGATGGCAAAGGTCTCTTCAGAGGGATTCAAGTTGCTGCAGTTCGGTCAACGTGTTGGCGTTGGAAAACGCATCGGCGCTGTCGCCGGGCAGGTCAAACGGCACGATGGCGCAGCGGTGCTGGTGGGTCCAGGCGTCGATCTTGCGGCCACCGCCCTGGGTGAACTTCACCAGACTTTCGAGCAAGTCGATTTTGAGCAGGCAAAACACAGGTTGCGGGCGCACCGCGCCATCGGCCTCCGGTGCGGCGGCCATGGCGATGTCGGCGTTTTGCGCGTCCAGGGCGGCATGCAAGCGCTGCACCAGGTCCAGCGGAAACAGCGGTGTGTCGCAAGGCACGGTGAGCAACAGCGGCGTTTCGCAGCGCTCCAAGCCGGTGAGAAAACCGGCCAAAGGCCCGGCATAGCCGTCGATGCTGTCAGGCCAGACGGGCACGCCCAGCGACTCGTAGGCTGACAGGTTGCGGTTGGCGTTGATCAGGATTTCTTGCAGTGGCAGACTTTGCAGTTGCAGGCGCATCAGGGTTTGCAACGCCAGCGGCAGCCCGCGGAAATTTTGCAGGCCTTTGTCGATGCCGCCCATGCGCGAGCCGCGCCCGCCCGCCAAAATCAGGCCGGTGATGGCGGGTGCTGTGGTGTTCATGGCGCTCAGCCTCCGATGTAGCTCATTTCCACCCGGCGGCCGGGGCCGCTGGCGGTGTCGGGTGCGCGCAAGCTGCGCAGCAAGGAATATTGGTCGGTGCGCCCTTGCCAGATGGCATCGAGCGTGGCCGCAATGGCCGCATCCGACTGGGCCGGGTCGCGCAGCAACTGGCGCAGGTCGTAGCCTTGGCTGGCAAACAGGCACAGGTACAGGCGGCCTTCGGTGGACAGGCGGGCCCGGTTGCAGTCGCCGCAAAACGCGTGCGTCACACTGCTGATCACGCCGATCTCGCCCAAAGCGCGATCGTGCTGGCCCTGGTCGTTGGCATAGCCCCAGCGCTCGGCGGTTTCGCCGCTGGCCGACGGGCTGAGCGCGACCAGCGGCAGCTCGGTTTGCAGCAGGCGGATCACGTCGGCGCTGGGCAGCACTTCGTCCATGCACCAGCCGTTGGTGGCGCCCACGTCCATGTATTCGATGAAGCGAAGCACAATGCCGGTGCCCCGGAAGTGCCGGGCCATGGGCAAAATTTCATGCTCGTTGGTACCGCGTTTGACGACCATGTTGACCTTGATCGGTCCCAGCCCGGCGGCCCGGGCCGCTTCGATCCCGGCCAGCACATCGGCCACAGGAAAATCCACGTCGTTCATTTTCCGGAAAACGGTGTCGTCCAGGCCGTCCAGGCTCACCGTCACGCGCTGCAGGCCGGCGTCTTTCAGGCTCTGGGCCTTGCGGGCCAACAGCGAGCCGTTGGTGGTCAGCGTCAAATCCAGGGGCTGGCCATCCGGTGACCGCAGGGCCGCCAGTTGCGCGATGAGGATTTCAATGTTCTTGCGCAGCAGGGGCTCGCCCCCCGTGAGGCGAATCTTGCGCACGCCCCGGCCCACGAACACGCTGGCCAGGCGGGTGATTTCTTCAAAACTCAGCAGATGGCTGTGTGGCAGGTAGGCATAGTCCTTGTCAAAAATTTCCTTGGGCATGCAGTAGTTGCAGCGGAAATTGCAGCGGTCTGTCACGCTGATGCGCAAATCGGTCAAGGGGCGGCGCAACCCGTCCCTTGGCAGTGCGTTCAGGTTTTGCCCCACCACATGGGCAGGCAAAGGCAAGCTGGGGTGGCGCTGGTCAACCAGCGGAATGACGCGTTCAGACATGCCCCTGATTGTGCCCGAGCGGCTACGCTCTTGAGGGGGCAAGGTCAAGGCCTCGTTGGTCGGTACCTTCAGGTCCGGCGTCGGCGGCTTGCACCCCAACATGCAGCTGTGGTTCATCTGCGTCGGACCTGAAGGTTCCGATCTGTGAGGGACCCGATACCGGATTGCTGAGGGATTGCTTCAACCGTGCTGGATGGCCACCGTCTTGAGGGTGGTGAAGCCCAGCAGCGCCTCGAAACCTTTTTCGCGGCCGTAGCCCGACGATTTGACGCCCCCAAATGACAGTTCCACGCCGCCGCCAGCCCCATAGTTGTTGATGAACACCTGGCCGCTGCGCACGCGTTTGGCCATGCGGAACTGGCGCCCACCGTCACGGGTCCAGATGCCGGCGACCAGACCGAACGCAGTCGCATTGGCCAATTCGACCGCATGGTCTTCGTCCGTGAAGGACATGGCCGACAACACCGGGCCGAAGACTTCTTCTTGCGCCAGGCGGTGCATCACGGGCACGTCGCGCAACAGGGTGGGCGCCTGGTAAAAACCGCCAGTGGGCACGCCCTGGGCAATTTGGCCTTGCGCCACGGTGGCGATGCCATCGGCCTTGGCCTGGTCCAGAAAATCGGTGACGCGCTCCAACTGGCTGGCGCGGATCAAGGGGCCCAAATCCAGGTTCATGGCGGCGGAGCCCACTTGCAGGCGGCGGAAGGCTTCGCCCAGACGCGCCAACAGCGGCTCGTAAATGCTTTGCTGAATCAGCACCCGCGAGCCTGCGCTGCAGGTCTGGCCGGCGTTTTGCACGATGGCGTTGACCACGACCGGGATGGCCGCCTCCAGATCGGCATCTTCAAAGATGATTTGTGGGCTTTTGCCACCCAGCTCCAGCGTGACGGGGCAATGGCGTTCGGCCGCCACCTGCTGGATGAGGGTGCCTACCCGGGGGCTGCCGGTGAAACTGATGTGGTCAATACCCGGGTGGCGTGCCAGCGCGTCGCCCACCTCGTGGCCATAACCGGTGACGATGTTGATGGTGCCGGCTGGAAAGCCGACTTCGGCCGCCAGTTGGGCCACCCGGATCAGACTCAGGCAAGCGTCTTCGGCCGGCTTGACCACGCAGGCGTTGCCCGCCGCCAACGCGCCACCCACACTGCGGCCAAAAATTTGCATGGGGTAATTCCAGGGGATCACATGGCCTGTGACCCCGTGTGGTTCACGCCAGGTCAGCACGCTGTAGCCGTTTTGGTAGGGCAGGGTCTCGCCGTGCAGCTTGTCGCAGGCCCCGGCATAAAACTCGAAATAGCGCGCCAAAGCCACCGCGTCGGCGGCGGCCTGTTTGGTGGGTTTGCCGCAGTCGCGTTGCTCCAGTGCGGCCAGTTCGGGGGCGTGTTCGCTCACTTTTTGCGACAGCTTCATGAGCAAACGGCCACGCTCCATGGCGTTGAGTTGGCCCCAGGGGCCCGTGAATGCCGCACGGGCGGCTTGCACCGCCTGATCGATGTCGGCCGCCTGGCTGCGCGGGATCTGCTCAAACACCTGCCCGTCCGACGGGTCGAGCACATCGATGGTTTGCCCTGCCAGGGCCACAACGGATTGGTTGGCGATGAAGTTCATTTGCATGGGTCTATTGTGAACCTGGGCCGGATTTTGAAAATCACCCGTGGGACATGGGCGGACTGGTTAAGGCCGCCCGCCATCAAAAAGGCCCGCCAAGGCGGGCCTTCCAAGCAACTGGGCAGATCAGCCCCCGTGAAACCTCATCACCAGTGGCACGATCAAAAGCGCCACGATGTTGATGATCTTGATGAGCGGGTTGATCGCCGGGCCTGCCGTGTCCTTGTAGGGATCGCCCACCGTGTCGCCCGTCACGGCGGCCTTGTGCGCATCGCTGCCCTTGCCACCATGGTGGCCGTCTTCAATGTATTTCTTGGCATTGTCCCAGGCACCTCCGCCGGTGCACATGGAGATCGCCACAAACAAGCCGGTGATGATGGTGCCCATCAGCAAACCGCCCAGCGCCTTGGGGCCGAGCAACAAACCGACCAAAACGGGCACCACCACGGGCAGCAAGCTGGGGATGACCATTTCCTTGATGGCTGCGCTGGTCAACATGTCCACAGCCTTGCCGTATTCGGGCTTGGCCGTGCCTTCCATGATGCCGGGGATTTCCTTGAACTGGCGGCGGACCTCGACCACCACACTGCCTGCCGCGCGGCCCACAGCTTCCATGGCCATGGCCCCGAACAGGTAGGGAATCAGGCCGCCAATGAACAGGCCAATGATCACCAGCGGGTCGGACAGGTCAAACGTGATGGCTTTTCCGTAGGCCTCGAGTTTGTGGGTGTAGTCGGCAAACAGCACCAGCGAGGCCAGACCGGCAGAGCCAATGGCGTAGCCCTTGGTCACGGCCTTGGTGGTGTTGCCCACCGCGTCCAGTGGGTCGGTGATGTCGCGCACGCTGCTGGGCAACTCGGCCATTTCGGCGATGCCGCCCGCGTTGTCGGTGATGGGGCCATAGGCGTCCAAAGCCACCACAATGCCGGCCATGCTCAGCATGGACATGGCCGCGACCGCGATGCCGTAGAGGCCCGCCAGCGCATAGGCTGTCCAGATGGCCAGACACACGAAGATCACCGGCCAGGCGGTGGAGCGCATGGACACACCCAGTCCCGCAATGATGTTGGTGCCATGACCGGTGGTGGAGGCTTGGGCGATGTGCTGCACCGGTGCGTATTGCGTGCCGGTGTAGAACTCGGTGATCCAGACCAGGGCGGCCGTGAGGACCAGGCCCACGGCGCAGGCACCAAACAGCTTCATTTGTCCCCCGGTGCCGCCCAAAGCGTTGTCGGGCATGAGCCAGGTGGTTACAAAATAAAAAGCCACCAGCGACAGCACGCCCGAGATGGCCAGGCCTTTGTAGAGTGCGGGCATCACGTTGGTCATGCCTGGCGAGGCCTTGACGAAAAAGCAGCCCACGATGGAGGCGATGATGGACACCGCGCCCAAGGCCAGCGGGTACAGCACAGCCTGGCCAGGCGCTGCCGAGACCAGCAAGGCCCCCAGCACCATGGTGGCGATCAGCGTGACCGCATAGGTCTCGAACAGGTCGGCCGCCATGCCAGCGCAGTCGCCCACGTTGTCGCCCACGTTGTCGGCGATCACGGCCGGGTTGCGCGGATCGTCTTCGGGAATGCCCGCTTCGACCTTGCCCACCAGGTCGGCACCCACATCAGCGCCCTTGGTGAAAATGCCGCCGCCTAGCCGGGCGAAAATCGAGATCAGGGACGAGCCAAAGGCAAAACCGATCAAGGGGTTGAGCAAGGTGGCCAAGTTTTTGTCGGGCGTCAGGTTGCCGTTGCCGGTGAGAAACCAAAAAAAGCCCGTCACACCCAGCAGGCCCAGGCCGACCACCAGCATGCCGGTGATGGCGCCGCCCCGGAAGGCCACGTCCAGTGCCGGGCCAATGCCGTGGGTCGCGGCTTGGGCTGTGCGCACATTGGCCCGCACAGACACATTCATGCCAATGAAGCCACAAGCACCGGACAAGACCGCCCCGATCACAAAGCCTACGGCTGTGACGCCGTCCAGAAAGGTGCCCATCAGAATCGCCAGCACCACACCAACGATGGCAATGGTTTTGTATTGACGGGCCAAGTAGGCGGCCGCACCTGCTTGAATGGCGGCCGAGATTTCCTGCATCCGGGCATTGCCGGCATCTTGAGAAAGGATCCACCCCCGGGCCCAAATGCCGTAAGCCACGGCAATCAGACCACAGACGAGCGCCAAAACGAGCGCTGAATTTCCTGTCATCGTTGAACTCCTCGATGGTTGTCGCTGAACAGAGGGGGCAACGCGCTGGAGGCCCCTCCACGGCGTTGCTTCCTCGATCGCCGAAACCGGAGAACGATTGGCCAACACTTCATTAAAGAGGCCGGATTGGGATTTGCGCAAGGCCTGTGAAAGTAAAATCGGGGTTAATCCCTAGCGATTACCGTTTTTCTTAACTTTTCACAAAGAGACCCGCAAGATGTCCCTCGACAACGTCACCCCCGGCAGCAAAGTGCCCGAAGCCTTCAACGTCATCATCGAAATCCCGATGAACGCCGACCCGATCAAGTACGAAGTGGACAAGGAAACCGGCGCCTTGTTCGTGGACCGTTTCATGACCACGGCTATGCACTACCCCACCAACTATGGTTATGTGCCGCAAACCCTTTCAGGTGACGGTGACCCTGTGGACGTGTTGGTGATCACGCCCTACGCGTTGCACCCTGGTGTGGTGGTGCCTTGCCGAGCCCTGGGCATTCTGATGATGGAAGACGAGGCGGGTGTCGATGGCAAGGTGATTGCTGTGCCGACCACCAAAATCTTGCCGATGTATGACCACTGGCAAGACATTGAGGATGTGAACGCGATGCGCCGCAACGCGATCGCCCACTTCTTTGAGCATTACAAAGACCTCGAAAAAGGCAAGTGGGTCAAGGTGCTGGGCTGGGAAGGCAAAGAATCGGCCCACAAAGAAATCCTGGACGGCATCGCCAGCTACAACAAAGCCAAGGCCTGATGTGGCCGTGCCAACGTCCACTTCGGTGGACGCTGGACCACACTTCCAACGCCTGCCCGGTGCGCGCCGAGCAGGCGTTTTTCATGGGGCGGGCTCGAGCTTTGAGATGTCGGACCTGAAGGTGCCGACCTACAAGGGAGCTTGCGGGGTCGGCATTCCACGTGGCGTTGCCGCTTTGAGAGGAGAGTGCTGGTGCAGCGCTTCCAGGTAGTTTTCAACACCCGTTTTCTCGCGCTCTAAAAACCGCGCCACGGCTTCTGAAAATGCCGGGTGCGCCAGCCAGTGGGCACTGTGCGTTGGGGTGGGCAGCAGGGCTCGGGCCATTTTGTGTTCGCCCTGGGCGCCGCCCTCAAAGCGTTGGAGGCCGTGCTGGATGCACCATTCAATCGGTTGGTAATAACAAGCCTCAAAGTGCAGGCAGTCCACGCGCGCCAGTGCGCCCCAATAACGGCCGTAGGCCACTTCGGGCAGACCTTGGGCGTCCAGGTGCAAACCGATCAGGCTGATGCCAATGGCCTGGTCTCCTTGCTCAGCCACAAACAACAACCAGTGGCGGGCCATGCTGGTGCGCATGGACGCAAAAAAGGCCGGGGTCAGGTAGGGTGCGTTGCCGTGCTCCCAATAGGTTTGCTGGTAGCAACGCAGCAGCAAGGCCCAGTCGGCATCGGACATGTCCGGTCCTAGCACGGCACGAAATGCCACCCCCGCTTCTTGCACCTTGCGGCGTTCTTGCCGGATTTTTTTGCGTTTTTCCTGGTTCAGGCTGCCCAAAAAATCATCAAAGTCGCGCCAGCCCTGGTTTTGCCAGTGGAACTGGACCTGGCTGCGCTGGTGCAAACCCGCCTGCGCACAGGCTCGCAAGTCTTGTTGGCTGGCGAACAAAATGTGCAGGGACGGTATGTCTTGCACTTGGCACAGGTTGAGCAAGGCCGCCAGCAAGGCCTGCCGTGCGGCGTCTGATTCGGCCAGCAAGCGGCTGCCGGGCACGGGCGTGAAAGGCGATGCCACCAGGGCTTTGGGGTAATACGCCAGGCCATGGCGGTCGTAGGCATCGGCCCAGGCATGGTCAAACACGTATTCGCCACGCGAATGGGTCTTGCTGTAGAGCGGGCAGGCGGCCGCCAGAACCGGGCCTTGCGGAGTGTCCCGCCACAGGCTGACCACTTGCAAGGTCCAACCGGTCTCGGGGCTGGCCGACTGGCTGCTGTGCATGGCCGACAAATAGGCATGCTGCATGAAGGGGGAGGGCGCATCCTGCCGGGTGAGCAAATCGTCCCAGGCCTGGGGCGCGATGGCGTTCAAGTCCTCCAGCACCCGGGTGACATAATTCAAGCTCCCATTTTTCTGCACCTGTATGACTCTCCAAATTTGTGTGGCCCAGCTCAACTTCGTTGTGGGTGACATGCCGGGCAATGCCCGCAAAATCATCGATGCCGCCACTTCGGCATATGCCCAAGGCGCACGTTTGTTGATCACGCCCGAGTTGTCGATTTGCGGCTACGCTGCCGAAGACTTGCTGCTGCGCCCAGCATTTATTGACGCCTGCGATGATGCCCTGAAAACGGTGGCCCGCGAGCTGGCCGGGTTAAAGGGCCTGCATGTGGTGGTAGGCCACCCCGAGGGCGGTGGCTTGCGGACCCGAAGCGTGGCCGTGACCCGACGCCACAACCGTGCATCGGTGTTGTGTGAAGGGCAGGTGGTGGCCCATTACGACAAGCGCGAGTTGCCAAATTACCAGGTGTTTGACGAACGCCGCTATTTCACCCCCGGCCAGGGCGTGGGCGTGTTCGAGGTCGAGGGCGTTCAGGTGGGCTTGCTGATTTGCGAAGACGCCTGGTTCGACGAGCCTGCGCGGCTGGCACGTGACGCAGGCGCGCAGGTGTTGGCGGTGTTGAACGCATCCCCCTTCCATGCCGGTAAGGGCGTCGAACGCGAGCAGCGCATGCGCGAGCGTGTGGCCGACTGTGGTTTGCCCTTGGTTTATGCGCACCTGGTGGGCGGTCAAGACGAGGTGATTTTTGAGGGGCGGTCGTTTGCGCTGAACACGCAAGCTCAGGTGGTGGCGCGGGCTGAGGGCTTTCGCGAAGCCGCGTTGACGCTGCAGGCCGATCTCCTACCGGGTCAGGCGGGCGTTGATTTGACCGCGCCAGCCCATGCCCTGGTGCCCTTGGCCTCGCACGATGCCGAGCTGTGGGATGCCCTGGTGCTTGGGGTGCGCGACTATCTGGGCAAAAACGGTTTCAAGGGCGTGATTTTGGGTTTGTCGGGCGGCATTGATTCGGCGTTGGTCTTGGCCATTGCGGTAGACGCGATCGGTGCCGACAAGATCCATGCGGTGATGATGCCATCGCCTTACACCGCCGACATCAGCTGGATCGACGCGCGTGACATGGTCAAGCGCTTGAATGTGCGGTACGACGAAATCGCCATTGCGCCGCTGTTTGACGGCTTCAAGCAAGCTTTGGCGGGCCAGTTTGCAGGCTTGAAAGAAGACACGACCGAAGAGAATATTCAGGCCCGCATTCGCGGCACACTGCTCATGGCGCTGTCCAACAAGACGGGCGCGCTGGTGTTGACCACGGGCAACAAGAGCGAGATGGCCACCGGCTATTGCACTTTGTACGGTGACATGGCGGGCGGCTTTGCGGTGATCAAGGACGTGGTCAAAACCCGGGTGTTCGATCTGGCCCGCTGGCGCAACCTGAACGACCCCTATGGCTCGGGCAGTCAGCCGATCCCTGAGCGCATCATCACCCGTCCGCCCAGCGCCGAGTTGCGCCCCGACCAGAAAGACCAGGACAGCCTGCCGGCTTATGAGGTGCTGGATGCGATCATTCAGCGGTACATGGAAAACGATGAAGGTGTGGAGGCGCTGATTGCCGATGGCTTTGAGCGCCAAGATGTGGAAAAAGTGACCCACCTGATCAAACTCAACGAGTACAAACGCCGCCAATCTCCGGTGGGCATTCGCGTGACCCACCGCAGTTTTGGCAAGGATTGGCGTTATCCTATGACCAACAAATTTCGCGCTTAATTATTCTTTTAGGACTTTTCATGAAGCAGATCACCGCCGTCATCAAACCTTTCAAGCTGGAAGAGGTCCGGGAAGGCCTGGCCGAATGTGGTGTGACCGGTCTCACCGTGACCGAAGTCAAGGGTTTTGGCCGTCAAAAAGGCCACACCGAGCTGTACCGCGGTGCTGAGTATGTGGTTGATTTTCTGCCCAAAGTGAAGGTTGAGGTGGTGGTCAAGAACGAAGACGTAGACCGCTGTGTGGATGCCATCGTCAAGGCTGCGCGCACTGGCAAGATTGGTGACGGCAAGATTTTTGTGACTTCGGTCGAGCGCGTGGTGCGCATCCGTACGGGCGAACAGGACGAAACCGCCATTTGAGCGGCGTGCTGCAGGTCAGAGCAATCCGACTTTGGCAGGCGGGGCAAAGCCCGCAGCCTCCACCAGGCCTTGCAACAAGGCTTGGGGTTCTGTGCCCACCATGACCAGTTGGGTTTGCCACTCGGTCATGAAGCCGTCGCGGACCACCTGGTCCATGAAAGCCATCAGACCGTCGTAATAGCCATGGCTGTTGAGGATGCCCACCGGCTTGTCGTGGTAACCCAGCTGGCGCCAGGTCCAGACTTCGAACAGTTCTTCAAAGGTGCCAATGCCGCCTGGCAAAGCCACAAAGGCATCGGCTTTTTCGGCCATCAGGCGTTTGCGTTCGTGCATGGTGTCCACCACGTGCAGCTCGGTACAGCCCTGGTGTGCCCATTCTTTTTCGACCAAGGCGGTGGGGATGATGCCCACCACCGTGCCACCGGCGGCCATGGTGGCTTCGGCCACCAAACCCATCAGGCCGTTGCGCCCACCACCATAGACCAGTTGCCCGCCGTGCGCCCCGATCCAGGTGCCCACCTGGACCGCAAGTTGGGCAAACTCGGGCTTGTGGCCCGCTCTGGAGCCACAGTAAACGCAAATCGAGAATGCTGGCGGGGTTTTGGGTGGGTTCATGGGGCTCAACCAAAGCGATGCCACAGGGCACCCAGCCAAACCCCGGCGCACAGCAGCAAACTGAGCAGGACCGCGGCACTGCCCATGTCTTTGGCGCGCTTGGACAAGTCGTGCCATTCTGGGCCGATGCGGTCAATGGCCGATTCGATGCCGGTGTTGAGCAACTCCACGATCATGACCAGCAAGACCGATCCAGCCAACAAGCTGACTTCCATCCAGTTTTGGCCCAGCCAGAAAGCCAGGGGCACCAAGGCCATGGCCAGGGTGGCTTCCTGACGAAAGGCTGTTTCGCCCCAAGCTGCGCGCAAGCCCTGGATGGAGTACCCCCCGGCATGAACGATGCGGTTCAGTCCTTTGCGTGCTTTTTGAGGATTGACCTCGAGGGGCGGGGGTGTCGATGGATCGTGCATGAGAAAGAGGCGGGTCTGGTAGGGTCAACGCACAGAAATCAGGCGTGTTCTCGCCAGGGCATCATGCCAAAACTGGCGTTCTGGATGGAATCGGCTCAACAACGCCCAGACGGTCACCCAAGCCAGGGTCAGAAGGGATGCCTCGATGGCGGGCAAGTGGAGCAGGGCAGCGGTGGCCATGGGCGGCAGGAACCACAACCAGCTGGCCATGTAACGTTTGAATGCCATTTTTCGACTCACCCTTTGCCCCTGCAGATCGACCATTGCAATGCGCCAGGTCTTCATGGCCAAGGTTTGACCACGGTGCCACATCCAGGTGAAATATAAGCCCAGCACAAAGAAGCTGACGGCTTGCAGGCCCGATTTCAGTTGAGGCTGCATGTTCATGTCGCCGGGTGCCAGGCCAGTGAGCCAGTAAGCGGCAATGAAATAAGCCAATCCAGATGACACCATGACACCAAACAACAGCATGCCTTCATAGATCCAGCAAGCCATGCGGCGCGTGAGGGAGGGGGTGATGTCGGGGTCGGGCGAAGTGGCCGTGCCGTTTTGTTTCATGAGGGAGCGGTTTCTGTGGCTGGCCGGCCAGCATCGGGTGTTCCCGCTGGCTGCGGCGTTGGTGTGGGTGCAGAAGGAGCAGGTGCCGCCAGGGCGGGGGGGCGAGGCAACAGTGTTTTGCGGTCAATGGCCGTGGGCGCTGCCAGGGTTCCGGCTGCGGGTCGCACAGGGGTTTGGACCTGGCGATGGGGTTCCAACGGCTTGGCCGTAGGCGCGGCACTCTTGGAGGGTGTCCCGGACCCGGCGGAAAGCAGGCGCTTTTCTTCTGCTGAAAGGGCTTGGTAGGCCTCCCATTTGGCCTTTTTGTCTTCTTTGGGCACGCTTTGCAGCGTGTTGAAATTCAAGCGAGCCAGATGGCGTTGCTGGGGGCTGAGGGCTACCCAGTCGGCCATCCTCGCATGCATCGTGATTTGGTCGGTCACGGACAGTTGCGCAAAATTATGCGAAATGGTCAACCATTTGTTTTGCTGCTGTGCTGTCAGCGCACCCCACTGCGCACCCAATGGTGCCAAGGCTTGTTTTTGCCTGGGGGTCAGTTGTTGCCATGCCTGTGAGACTGGTGCCGCCTTGATTTGTGGTGCACTGGCCCTGGGGGCGGCCGGCGTTGGGGCCGTTGGAGCTGGCGTTTGCGCGCCAGTGCTGGTCAAACAGACCGACAGGAGCCACCCGCAAGCCATTTTCAGGGCTGTTGCAGGGCGGTGTTGCCGGCTGTTGGCCATGTCAGTCATGTGTGGTTCCTGCCCCGAGGTCCTGTTTTAAAAACTGTGCAAAGCCGACATCGGTGTAGGCGGCAGGCGGCAATTCGTCGGTGAGCAAGGCTGAATCGGTGGCTGCGATTTCAGAGATGATGCTGTCTTGTTGCACCCAATGAATCGCCATCAAGCCCACCACCAGAGCCACCAAAGGCAGTGCAGATGCCAGAATGCTCCAAAGGTTCAGGCCTTCATCGGCGGGCGCAGTCAGGCTACCGTCGTGGTTCATTTGTGCCTGTTTCGCCAGCCGTGGCTGCACCAGTGGTTTGCGCTGGGAGATTGCCAGTTGGCGTGCCACGCGCAGACGTTCGCTGATGTCGTGGGGCAGATTGGGTGTGGCCAAACTCAGTTGGCCTGAAAAGTACTGTCCCCAGCGGTCAATGTCATGCTCGGTCGGTGTATTGTGGATTTTCATGGTCTGATTCCTTGTGTTCCCAAGGTTTTGCTCAAGGCTTGAATGGCCCGAGAACAATGGGTTTTGACGCTGCCTTCTGAGCAGCCCATCACGGCAGCTGTTTCTGCAATATCCAGCTCCTCCCAGTAACGCAGCAGGAAGGCTTCTCGTTGACGTGGCGGCAAAGCCATGACCGCTGTTTCGATGTGCTCAAGGGTTTGTACGCGCCCCACCCACTGTTCTGCGCTTTCTGTGGCCGCTTCGTTTGAGGTGTCGGCGGTCACTTCCAGCAGATCAAAGTCGCCTTCTGTATCGCCAGAACCGAAGTCACTCAGGTTGCTGAAAAGCGCATTGCGGGTTTTTTGCCGACGAAACCAGTCCAGCATGGTGTTGGACAGGATGCGCTGAAACAGCAGGGGCAGCTCGGCCACGGGCTTGTCTGCGTAGTTGGTGCACAGCTTGATCATGCTGTCTTGCAGGATGTCCAGGGCGGCATCCTCGTTCCGGACATGGTAGTAGGCGCGTTTGAACGCCTTTTTTTCCATGTTTTTCAGAAATTCTGAGAGTTCCGCGTCGGATGCCAACTTTTTTCAGCGTCCGCGTCAGCGGTGCTTTTGCCTGTGTTTGAGGTGGGAGATGAACTGGTTTGCCAAGCGACTTGAGTTCCAACGGTGCGAATTATGGCACTTGCCGTGCGTTTGTGGCTTGGTTTTTGGAGGGGGCTTTGACAAATGCGATAATGCGCGATTGCAATTGAAAAAAAGCAAACGGATCACCGTCCGGCACTTTTACAGTTTGGTGCCCATGTCTGTGGTCTCAAGTCCCAAAGCCACTTCACAAGAGTCGAGCCCAGGGGCACCCAAGGTTTTTCGTTAGAGAAATTCACAAAGGTTGAATATATGGAAATCAACAAAGCCGAATCGGCATCTGGTTCTGCGGGCGCTCAAGAATTGCGCGGCGCAGAAATTCTCGTCAAAGCGCTTCAGGCTGAAAACGTGCAATACATCTGGGGATACCCCGGTGGTGCCGTGCTTCACATCTACGACGCTTTTTACAAACAAGACACCATTCAGCATGTGCTGGTGCGTCACGAGCAGGCGGCTGTGCACGCGGCCGATGGCTTTGCCCGTGCCACAGGCGAAGTGGGTGTGGCATTGGTCACCTCGGGCCCCGGCCTGACCAATGCGGTGACCGGTATCGCTACCGCTTACATGGACAGCATTCCCATGGTGATCATCAGCGGGCAAGTGCCCACTGCGGCCATCGGTCTGGATGCGTTCCAGGAGTGCGACACCGTAGGCATCACCCGTCCCATCGTGAAGCACAATTTCCTGGTCAAAGACGCCAAAGACATGGCCGAGATCATGAAAAAGGCCTTCCACATTGCACGCAGTGGCCGCCCTGGTCCCGTGGTGGTGGACGTGCCCAAAGACGTGTCTTTCAACAAGGCGCTGTATTCGGGCTATCCCGAGTCGGTCGAGATGCGTTCTTACAACCCCGTACGCAAAGGCCACGGCGGGCAGATCCGCAAGGCCCTGCAGCTGCTGATGTCGGCCAAGCGCCCCTACATTTACACAGGTGGTGGCGTGTTGTTGAGCAACGCCAGCCCGGAGTTGCGGGCTTTGGTGGACATGCTCAACGTGCCTGTCACCAACACCTTGATGGGTTTGGGCGCTTTTCCGGCCACGGACCGCCGTTTCCTGGGCATGCTGGGGATGCATGGCACCCTGGAAGCCAACAACGCCATGCAAAACTGCGATGTCTTGCTGGCGGTGGGTGCACGTTTTGACGACCGGGTGATTGGCAATCCCAAGCACTTTGCGTCGGTGGACCGCAAGATCATCCACATCGACATCGATCCGTCCAGCATTTCCAAGCGCGTCAAAGTGGATGTGCCGATCGTGGGTGACGTGAAGGATGTGTTGACTGAATTGATGGGCATGATCCGTGAGTCGGGCCTCAAGCCCGATGCACAGGCGCTGGGCCAGTGGTGGGAGACCATTGAAGGCTGGCGCAGCCGTAATTGCATGAAGTACGACAGCAACAATTCGGTGGTGATCAAGCCCCAAAAGGTCATTGAAACTTTGTGGGACATGACCAAGGATGCCGACGCCTACATCACCTCTGATGTGGGTCAGCACCAGATGTGGGCTGCCCAGTACTACAAGTTCAACGAGCCACGCCGCTGGATCAACTCGGGTGGCTTGGGCACCATGGGTGTGGGCATTCCCTACGCCATGGGCATCAAGCTGGCCAAGCCGGACAGTGAAGTGTTCTGCGTGACGGGTGAAGGCTCGGTACAGATGTGTATTCAGGAATTGTCCACCTGCCTGCAATACAACACGCCGATCAAAATTGTGGCGCTGAACAACCGCTATCTGGGCATGGTGCGTCAGTGGCAAGAGATCGAATATTCTGGCCGTTACAGCCACAGCTACATGGACGCTTTGCCCAACTTTGTGAAGTTGGCCGAAGCCTATGGCCATGTGGGCATTTTGGTCGAACGTCCTGAAGACGTAGAGCCTGCATTGCGCGAGGCCCGCAGACTGAAAGACCGCACTGTTTTTCTGGACATCCGCACGGACCCTACGGAGAACGTGTTCCCCATGGTTCAGGCTGGCAAGGGCATCACCGAGATGCTCATGGGCGTGGAGGATCTGTGATCATGAAACACATCATCGCTGTACTGATTGAAAACGAAGCCGGGGCGCTGTCCCGCGTGGTGGGTCTGTTTTCGGCCCGTGGTTACAACATCGAGTCCCTCACGGTGGCCCCCACCGAAGACCCCAGCCTGTCGCGCATGACCATCCAGACCACCGGGTCGGATGACGTGATCGAGCAGATCACCAAGCACCTGAACCGCCTGATCGAGGTGGTCAAGGTGGTGGACCTGACCGAAGGTGCCTACACCGAGCGCGAACTGATGCTCGTGAAGGTGCGCGCCGTGGGCAAAGAGCGTGAAGAAATGAAACGCATGGCCGACATCTTTCGCGGCCGCGTGATCGACGTCACCGACAAGAGTTACACCATTGAGCTCACCGGTGACCAGTCCAAGAACGACGCCTTCCTCGAGGCGATCGACCGTAGCGCCATTTTGGAGACCGTGCGCACTGGTGCGTGCGGTATCGGGCGCGGCGAGCGCATCCTGCGCGTCTAAATCCACCCATTGAACCTGTTTATTCCTAAGGAGAACCCTGTGAAAGTTTTTTACGACAAAGATTGCGATCTGAGCGTCATCAAGGGCAAGACTGTTGCCATCATCGGTTACGGCTCACAAGGCCACGCACACGCCCAGAACCTGAACGACAGCGGCGTCAAAGTGGTCGTCGGTCTGCGCAAAGGTGGCGCATCGTGGGACAAAGTCGGCAAGGCTGGACTGACCGTGATGGAAGTCAACGACGCGGTCAAAGCGGCCGACGTGGTCATGATCTTGTTGCCTGACGAGCAAATCGCCGACGTGTACACCAACAATGTGGCCCCCCACATCAAGCAAGGCGCTTCGTTGGCTTTCGCCCACGGCTTCAACGTGCACTACAACCAAGTCGTTCCCCGCGAAGACCTGGATGTGTGGATGGTCGCACCCAAGGCCCCAGGCCACACCGTGCGCAACACCTACACCCAAGGTGGCGGCGTGCCTCACCTGGTGGCGATTCATCAGGACAAGAGCGGCAAAGCACGCGCTTTGGCCCTGAGCTATGCCATGGCCAACGGTGGCGGCAAAGCCGGCATCATTGAAACCAACTTCAAAGAAGAGACCGAAACCGACTTGTTCGGTGAGCAGGCTGTTCTGTGCGGCGGTGCGGTTGAGCTGATCAAAATGGGTTACGAGACTTTGGTGGAAGCCGGTTACGCCCCTGAAATGGCTTACTTCGAGTGCTTGCACGAGTTGAAGTTGATCGTTGACCTGATCTACGAAGGTGGTATCGGCAACATGAACTACTCGATCTCGAACAACGCCGAATACGGCGAGTACGTGACAGGTCCTGAGGTGATCAACGCGCAAAGCCGTGAAGCCATGCGCAACGCCTTGAAGCGCATCCAGACTGGCGAATACGCCAAGATGTTCATCTTGGAAGGTCGCACCAACTACCCAAGCATGACGGCCCGCCGCCGCTTGACTTCCGAGCACTCCATTGAAGTCGTGGGCGCCCAGTTGCGCGCCATGATGCCCTGGATTGCGAAAAACAAACTGGTTGACAAGACCCGTAACTGATCTCGCCTTTCTGGTGATTTTAAAAAGGCCACTGCGGTGGCCTTTTTCAATGGGCGTTCACGCTGGCTTAAACTTGTGCGTTCGAGGTTGGCGCAGTGGGCCCGCTCAACAGGAGAAGACGATGAACAACGGTTACGAAAAATCTGAAGACATGGACGCGCCGATGCCCGCACGCAAACCCTCCAAGGGCATTTACATGCTGCCCAACATGATCACGCTGGCCGCGCTGTTCGCTGGTTTTTATGCCGTGGTCATGGCGATCAACGGGCGTTTTGATCTGGCCACGGTCGGTATCTTCTGCGCCATGGTGCTGGATAGCTTGGACGGAAGGGTGGCCCGCATGACGAACACCCAGAGTGCTTTTGGTGAGCAGATGGACTCGCTGTCCGACATGGTCTCCTTTGGCGCGGCGCCCGCGCTGATCGCTTACGTCTGGACGCTCAAAGAATTGGGGCGATGGGGCTGGATTGCGGCATTCGTGTATTGCTCCTGTGCGGCGTTGCGCCTGGCCCGCTTCAACGTGAACACGGCAGTGGTGGACAAGCGTTACTTTCAAGGCTTGCCATCGCCTGCGGCAGCCGCTTTGGTGATGGGTTTTGTCTGGATCATGTTTGAGAACGCCATCCCCGCCAAAACCGTGGCCTGGGGCATGTTTGCCGTTTGCCTGTTCGCGGGGCTGACGATGGTGACCAATGTGCCGTTTTACAGCTTCAAGGACATGCACATGAAAAAAAGCGTGCCCTTTGCCACGCTGGTTCTGGTGGCCTTGGGCATTGCGGTGGTCAACATCGATCCGCCGACGGTCTTGTTTGCGCTCTTTGTGGGCTATGGCCTGAGCGGTTACGTCATCTATGTGTGGCGCAAGGCCAAAGGCCAGCCCACCAGCATGATCAGCACGTCCACCGACGAGCCAGAAGAGCGCGGATTGCACCAGTGATGTCCATTGAACGACAGCGCGAATTTTGAACTGTGCTACAGTGTTCGTATGAATTTTTCTTTGTTTGCACTACTGCTACTGCCCAACGGGCGGGATGTGTAGCGCACGCAAACATTTTCCCAAAAGGCCCGTATGCCATCCGCAACGGGCCTTTTGCTTTTTTGCTTGGACTTGCGGGTATTTGACCAGGAGTGAACATGGCTGACAAACTGATTATTTTCGACACCACCTTGCGCGACGGCGAGCAATCGCCCGGCGCCTCCATGACCCGCGATGAAAAGCTGCGCATTGCCCGGCAACTGGAGCGTCTGCGTGTGGACGTGATCGAAGCTGGTTTTGCGGCCAGCTCCAATGGCGACTTCGAGGCGGTCAAAACCATTGCAGACGCCATCAAGGATTCCACCATTTGCTCCTTGTCCCGTGCCAATGACCGTGATATTTCACGTGCCGCTGAAGCGCTCAAAGGCGCGAACAGCAGCCGCATTCACACCTTCATTGCCACATCGCCCTTGCACATGGAAAAGAAACTGCGCATGACGCCTGACCAGGTGTTTGAGCAGGCCAAGCAATCGGTCCGTTTCGCCCGCAATCTGGTCGGCGATATCGAGTTCAGCCCGGAAGACGGTTACCGCAGCGACATGGATTTTCTCTGCCGCATCTTGGAAGCTGTCATCACCGAAGGTGCGACCACCATCAACGTGCCCGATACGGTGGGTTATGCGGTGCCTGAGTTGTATGGTGAATTCATCCGCACATTGCGTGAACGCATTCCCAACTCGGACAAAGCCATTTGGTCCGTACATTGCCACAACGATCTGGGCATGGCGGTCGCCAATTCCCTGGCGGGTGTGAAGATTGGCGGTGCCCGTCAGGTCGAGTGCACCATCAACGGATTGGGAGAGCGTGCGGGCAATTGCTCGCTCGAAGAGGTCGTGATGGCTGTCAAGACGCGTCGCGACTATTTTGGTCTGGACATCGGCATCGACACCAGCCACATCGTGGCGGCCAGCCGCATGGTCAGCCAAACCACGGGTTTTGTGGTTCAGCCGAACAAAGCCGTGGTGGGCGCCAATGCCTTTGCCCACGCCTCGGGCATTCATCAAGATGGCGTGCTCAAGGCCCGTGACACCTACGAAATCATGCGTGCCGAAGATGTGGGTTGGTCCACCAACAAGATCGTGCTGGGCAAGCTCAGTGGCCGCAATGCGTTCAAGCAGCGCTTGCAGGACTTGGGTGTCACGCTGGACAGTGAAACCGAGATCAACAACGCGTTTGCCAAATTCAAGGAATTGGCCGACCGCAAGAGTGAGATCTTTGACGAAGACATTTTGGCGCTGGTGGGCGATGAGAGCGTGACGGTCGAAAAAGAGCAGTACGGTTTTGTCTCGATGGCTCAGCACAGTGAGACCGGTGAGCGGCCCCATGCGGCGGTTGTCTTTACGGTGGAAGGCAAGGAAGTTCGCGCCGAGTCCGATGGCAATGGCCCTGTGGATGCGTCGCTGAAGGCCATTGAATCCCATGTCAAGAGCGGCGCGGAAATGGTGCTGTACTCGGTCAACGCCATCAGTGGCTCTACCGAAAGTCAGGGCGAAGTGACGGTGCGTTTGCAAAACAGCGGCCGTGTGGTCAATGGCGTCGGTTCGGACCCGGACATTGTGGTGGCCTCGGCCAAGGCTTATCTCAGTGCCCTCAATAAATTGCAAAGCAAGGCGGATCGGGTCGCTGCGCAGGGTTGAAAGTACTTATTATTGGGTACTATTTGGCTTCAATAAAGTCACGCAAGTCTTTGTTCTTGCGTGACTTTTTTATTTGTGTACACTTGGAAATAATTTCCAAATCTTTGATTCAAGATGCCAGTGATTCGCCCCATTTCTCCGTTCCCTATGCAAATTTCTGGCCGATGGGCGCAAGGAATGGCAGCGGCCTTAACCGTCGGCGTGCTGTTGGCCATGAGCGCTGTGCCAAGCGCCGCGTGGGCACAGAATAAAACAGCAGCAGCCAAAAAACGTCCTGCAGTTGCTGTTTCTAAAACCGTCAAAAAATCCCAGGCAAGCGCCCCAAAAACCGACAAAAAGCGTACGCGTGTCGCTGTGCAAAACGCTGTGCCCATGCGTGCGTCTTATGGCCAGATGGCCGGCCTGCACGCCGCAGCGGACCCGTTGGATTTGCGTTCGAGCGTTGCGCTGGTCATTGATCAGGACACCCGTGAAGTCCTGTTTCGCAAAAATGACCATGCGGTGTTGCCCATCGCCTCGCTGACGAAGTTGATGACGGGCCTGGTCATTTCTGATGCCCGATTGCCCATGTCCGAGATGATCGCCATCACCCAGGCTGACGTGGACACCGAAAAAGGCAGTTCGTCGCGTTTGGCCGTGGGCACGGTGCTCAGTCGTGGTGATTTGCTGCATCTGGCGTTGATGTCCAGCGAAAACCGTGCGGCACATGCCCTGGGCCGCACTTTTCCGGGTGGGCTCGATGTTTTTGTGTCGCACATGAATGCCCGGGCACAGGCTTTGGGCATGGTGGATACGCGCTATGTGGAGCCAACGGGCCTGTCCAGCCGCAACCAGTCCAGTGCCAATGATCTGGCTGTGTTGGTGGGTGCTGCGCACAAAGAGCCAGTTTTGCGTGAACTGTCCACTTCGCATGGCCGCGAGATTGAAGTGGGCCACCGCACCCTCCAATACAACAACACCAACCGCTTGGTGAAAAGTGCGGATTGGGACATTGGTCTGCAAAAAACAGGTTACATCTCGGAAGCGGGTCAATGCCTTGTGATGCAGGCACAAGTGGCTGGACGCAAATTGATCATGGTGTTTCTGGACTCTGCAGGCAAACTCAGCCGTATCGCAGACGCGGAACGTGTCCGTCGCTGGGTTGAAAAATCCTCAGGTGCCACAGGTACTCGGCATTCGGCGCTGGCAGACCAGTTGCCCGGCTGATCGGCTGGCAACATGAAAAAAGGCCTCGATGAGGCCTTTTTTCATGAGCGCAGCTTTTCAGTGGTCGCCGTGATAGCCCAAGGTTCTGGAGATCTCATGCGCAGTAGCCTGTAGCTTGGGCAACCAGCCTTCGTCCAGGCGGTCTGTGGGGGCTGAGATGGACAAGCCGGCCAGCAATTTTCCTTGGTCGTCGTAGATGCCGGCCGCAATGCAGCGCACACCCATCTCCAACTCTTCGTTGTCACGGGCAATGCCGTATTGCTTGACGCGTGCCAACTCTCTTTCGAGCACCTGCAGTTGGGTGATGCTGTTGCGTGTCTGGCCCAGCAGTCCGGTGCGGGTGGCATAAGACCGAACACGCAAGGGGTCATCTGCCGCCAAGAAGAGCTTGCCCACCGAGGTCAGGTGCAACGGCGCACGTCCACCGATGGCCCTCACCACCTGCATGCCTGAGCGTTCGCTGTAAGCCCGCTCGATGTACACGATCTCATCGCCTTGCCGCATGCTGAGGTTCACCGGCTGTTGGATGAGTTTGTGCAAATCACGCATGGGGGTCAGTGCGGCGTCACGCACATTCAAGCGTCCTTTGACCAGGTTGCCCAGCTCCAGAAGTCGCATGCCCAAGCGGTAATTGCCCGCTTCTGGCCGGTCCACAAATCGACCTGTGGCCAAGTCGTTCAAGATGCGGTGCGCTGTCGACGGGTGCAAGCCTGTTTTTTCGCTGATTTCCTTCAAAGAGATCGCCTCCTCGCGTGAAGCGAGAACGTCAATCAGCGAGAACATGCGCTCAATGACCTGGATCGTCGGGGTCGGCGTGAGGGCAGGGTTTTTTTTCATGGTGTCGGTTGGCAGTCGTTAAATTTTACACTGTGAAACCGAGGCATTCATGTCAAAGCCTGCCATTGGCCATGCTGCCGTATTTCGCAAGGTTGAAAACGGGACTTGTAGTTCATTTTGGGGCTGCTCTCGATCCAGTAGCCCAGGTAGACATAAG
Source organism: Burkholderiaceae bacterium (assembly GCA_919902775.1). Taxonomy (GTDB): domain Bacteria; phylum Pseudomonadota; class Gammaproteobacteria; order Burkholderiales; family Burkholderiaceae_C; genus Limnohabitans_A. Next base: position 122,288 of record CAKKRJ010000010.1, on the reverse strand, counting down.
GCAGCTGCAGTTGCGCGGCCTGCTGGATTTGCCACAGCACGCCGAACGTGCCGTAGCTCGCGTTGTCTTCAGGCGCGTAAAACGTATAGACAGCCGACAAACCGTGGTTCAGGACATCCACGATGCTGATCATTTTCAGCTGGCCCAGCTGACCTTCTTGCGCCGGCGCTCGAAACTCAACGATGCGGGAGTTGACCCTGCTTTGCAGCAAAAACTGGTTGTATTGGTCCACGCTGTCGTGGTCCATGCCGCCACCGGGGTGGCGGCTGGTTTGGTAGCGCAAATACAAAGCATAGTGATCGGGGTCGAACTGCAGGTCGAGGACACGGACCTGCAAGTTCTGGTGGGCGCGCCAGGCGCGGCGCTGGCTGCGGTCGGGCTTGAACGCATTGACCTGGATACGCAGAGGCTGGCAGGCCTGACAGCCATCGCAGTATGGGCGGTAGGTGAACATGCCGCTGCGGCGAAAACCCTGCTCCACCAGATCGGCATACACCTCGTTTTGAATCAGGTGGCTGGGGGTTGCCACTTGGGAGCGTGCTGAGCGGTCCGGCAGGTAACTGCAGGCATAAGGTGCCGTGGCGTAAAACTGCAAGGCCTGAATGGGGAGGTCTTTGAGGTGGGTCACGACGTGTTGTCCAAAGCCGTCAACGTCTCCCAGTATAGGGTTTGCTGTGCCCATGCGACGGGAGGTTTCTGGCCCGCTTGTGTGACGTGCGCCACAAAATCAGCGCGGGGCATTTCTTGTGCGCCCAATGAGGCCAGGTGCCGGGTGTTTTGCTGGCAGTCGATGGCTGCAATGCCGTGTTTCAGACAAACACTGACCAAACTGGCCAAGGCCATTTTGGAGCCATCGGTCACCGTGGTGAACATTGACTCCCCAAACACAGCGTGACCCAGGGCCACAAAGTAAAGACCTGCGACCAGCTCACCGTTCAGCCAGACTTCAACGCTGTGTGCATGTCCTGCGCGGTGCAGGTCTTCGTAGGCCGCCACCATCGCCGGAACGATCCAGGTGCCACTTTGCCCCGCTCTGGGTGACGTACTGCAGCGGCGGATGACCTGGCTGAAGTCGCGGTCAAAAGTCAGTGCAAAACCGGGCTGATGCAAACAGCGTTTGAGTGTTTGGCGCAACGAACGGTAAAAACGAAAACGCGCCACATGCAGCACCATCCGGGGATCCGGGCTCCACCACAGCACGGGTTGACCCGTACTGAACCATGGGAAAACCCCTTGGCTGTACGACTCCAGCAAGCGTGGTACAGACAGGTCATACCCTGCGGCCAGCAAGCCCGGGGCGGGGGATTCTGCACCCCAGGCCAGATGGACTGCTGGCAATGCTTCGTCGGCTTCAATCCAGGGCAGGTCAGGTGGTTCGGTCGCGCTTGGCATGGGGGACATTACACATTAAAAGGTACACGTTGTTTGTGGCAGGTCGCCCGTATCGCGGGTTTTTTGGGTTTATCCTTCAAAGCATGCCATTGGCCTTGTTGTTTTGTGTCTTTCATCTCCGCGAAATGCGACGTTCATGAGCCCTTTTTTGCATGCTTGGTTGAAGCCCGATTGGCCCGCGCCACAGCGGGTTCAGACCGTGATGACCGATCGACAGGGTGGTGTGTCGCAAGCCCCTTGGGACAGCATGAATCTGGGCGACCATGTGGGGGATTTACCGGACAGCGTGCAAATCAACCGCCAACGCCTGCAGCTGGCCTTGGGCGCCCGGCCTGTTTTTTTAAAGCAAGTCCATGGTGTTCAGGCTGTGCTGCTGGACGCCGCCAGTGAAGATGGCATGCAGGCCGATGCGTGCATCGCGGTGGACGCGGGGGTGGCTTGCACCATCATGGTGGCCGACTGTTTGCCGGTGTTGCTGTGCGACACCACTGGGCATTGGGTGGCGGCTGCGCACGCGGGTTGGCGTGGCCTGGCCGGTGAAGACGGCACTGGCGTGCTGGAAGCCTTGCTGGACTCGTCGCCCTTGTGCGATACGCCACCAGGCGACCTGCTGGTCTGGCTTGGCCCGTGTATCGGCCCTCAAGCGTTTGAGGTGGGGCCTGAAGTGGTGGCCGCTTTTGGCGACATGGATCCTGCTGCAGCCGTGTTTTTTACACCTTTGTCGCAGGGCAAATGGCTGGCCGATTTGGCCGGTCTGGCCCGGTTGCGCTTGCAGCGCAGGGGCGTGACGCGCATTTTTGGCAACAACAGCCAGCCGGACTGGTGCACGGTGACGCAGGCTTCACGGTTCTTTTCTCACCGGCGTGATGCCCGTGTCCTCGGGCAATCCGGCCGCATGGCCGCTTGCATCTGGCTCACGCCTTGATGGAGGAAGCCCAGATTGTGCTTGAACCGTTTCTTCTGCATGTTGCCGGGCTTTGCGGCGCAAGGGCGTGCCCATCACATACACGACCAACGCCATGGGCAAAGCGCCATACAAAAGAAAGGTGATGACGGCGCCCAAGACACTGCCTTGGGTACTCAACGCTTCAACCAGCGCCATCATCAAGGTCACATAAAGCCAAGCAATCACGATCAAGTACATTATTTCAATCTTTGTAATTTGGGAGACATCAAATTGACAGATACTGAAGGTAACCGATTCCAAATAAGAATTTCAGGAGACAAGTCATGACGGCACCCACACCGGAATTTTGGGCGCAATTGGGCGAGGGTTTTCAGCAAAACCTGTCCAAAAGTTGGGGGCAGGCCATGCAGCATTTCCAGACCATGGATCTGGGCGGACTCAAGTCCAGTGCGGACACGGCGGCGCCACAGCTCAAATTCTCACCTGAAAAGATCCAGGCGCTGCAAGGCCAGTACTTCAAAGATGCCTCTGATTTGTGGAATCAGAGTCTGCACAACAGCCTGCAAGTCAAGGACCGCCGTTTCTCTGGTGAAGCCTGGGCGTCCAATCCGGTGGCGGCCTTCAATGCGTCCACGTATTTGCTCAATGCCCGCACCTTGATGGGCCTGGCCGATGCGGTGGATGCCGATGAAAAAACCCGCACCCGCGTTCGCTTTGCCATCGAACAATGGGTGGCGGCTGCCGCACCCAGCAACTTCCTGGCCTTCAACGCCGAAGCGCAAAAGAAAGCGGTCGAGACCAAGGGCGAAAGCATAGCCAAAGGCGTGAAAAACCTGATGCACGACATGCAGCAGGGACACGTCTCGATGACGGACGAAAGTCTGTTCGAGGTCGGCAAGAACGTGGCGACCACCGAAGGCGCTGTGGTGTTCGAGAACGAATTTTTCCAGCTCATCGAATACAAGCCCCTGACCGCCAAGGTTTACGAAAAGCCGTTCTTGTTGGTCCCGCCTTGCATCAACAAGTTCTACATCCTCGATCTGCAGCCTGAAAATTCGCTGATTCGCTATGCGGTCAGTCAGGGCCACCGCACCTTCGTGGTCAGCTGGCGCAACCCTGACGAGTCCATGGCGCAGAAAACCTGGGACGACTACATTGAGCATGCCGCCCTTGAGGCGATCCGCGTGGTGCAAGCCATCACGGGTGCACCCAAGATCAACGCGCTGGGTTTCTGTGTGGGCGGCACCATTTTGTCCACCGCGCTGGCCGTGCTGGCTGCGCGTGGCGAGAAGCCAGTGGCCAGCGCCACCTTCCTCACCACGCTGATCAACTTCACCGACACCGGCATTCTGGACGTGTTCATTGACGACAATTTCGTCAAGTTCCGTGAAATGCAAATGGGCCAAGGCGGGCTGCTCAAGGGGCAGGACCTGGCATCCACGTTCAGCTTTTTGCGCCCGAACGACCTGGTGTGGAACTATGTGGTGGGCAATTACCTCAAGGGCGAAACACCGCCGCCCTTTGACTTGCTGTATTGGAACAGCGATTCGACCAACTTGCCCGGGCCGTTTTATGCCTGGTACCTGCGCAACACCTATCTGGAAAACAACCTGGTCAAGCCAGGCCAAGTCACCGTTTGCGGTGAAAGCATTGACTTGCGCCAGCTGGATTTGCCGGTCTACATCTACGGCTCACGCGAAGACCACATCGTGCCCATTGGTGGCGCGTATGCCAGCACCCAGGTGTTGCCGGGCAAAAAGCGTTTTGTCATGGGGGCATCGGGGCACATTGCCGGGGTGATCAACCCGCCGGCTGCCAAAAAGCGCAGCCATTGGTTGAGTGAGGGCAACCAGTTCCCAGCCGATGTGAACGACTGGATCAGCAATGCCAAGGAACAACCCGGCAGCTGGTGGACCGATTGGGCTGACTGGCTCAAAAGCCATGCTGGAAAATCCATCGCCGCGCCAAAAACCTATGGCAAAACCCGCCAATTCAAGGCCATCGAAGCGGCGCCTGGCCGCTACGTCAAAGCCAAAGCCTGATTTTTTTACCCTACGGAGACTTAGAAAATGGAAGACATCGTTATCGTTTCAGCTGCTCGCACCGCTGTGGGCAAGTTTGGTGGTTCGCTGGCCAAGACCCCCGCTACCGAGTTGGGCAGCATCGTGATCAAGGCCTTGCTGGAGCGCAGCGGCTTGCCAGCCGATGCCATTGGCGAAGTCATCATGGGCCAAGTGCTGGCCGCTGGCGTGGGTCAGAACCCGGCCCGACAGGCCATGATGAAAGCGGGCGTGGCCAAAGAGACACCGGCGCTGACCATCAACGCTGTTTGCGGCTCGGGCCTGAAGGCGGTCATGCTGGCCGCGCAAGCTGTGGCGTGGGGTGACAGTGAAATTGTGATCGCCGGTGGCCAGGAAAACATGAGCGCCAGCCCACATGTGCTGAATGGCAGCCGTGATGGCCAGCGCATGGGTGACTGGAAGATGACCGACACCATGATCGTGGACGGTCTGTGGGACGTTTACAACCAATACCACATGGGCATCACTGCCGAGAACGTGGCCAAGGCCCAGGGCATCACCCGAGAAATGCAGGACGCTTTGGCCGCTGCCAGCCAGCGCAAGGCCGCTGCCGCCCAGGACGCTGGCAAATTCAAGGACGAAATCGTGGATGTGCTGATTCCCCAGCGCAAGGGCGATGCGCTGGTATTCAATACCGACGAGTTCATCAACAAGAAAACCACCACCGAAGTTTTGGCAGGATTGCGCCCTGCGTTCGACAAGGCGGGCAGCGTCACGGCTGGCAATGCCTCCGGCCTCAACGATGGCGCTGCAGCCGTCATGGTCATGAGTGCCAAGAAGGCCGCTGCTTTGGGCCTCAAGCCTTTGGCTCGCATTGCCGCTTTCGGCACCAGCGGTCTGGATCCTGCCATCATGGGCATGGGGCCGGTGTCGGCATCGCAAAAGGCGCTGGCCCGTGCGGGCTGGAAAGCCTCTGACGTGGATTTGTTTGAGCTCAACGAAGCCTTTGCCGCGCAAGCCTGTGCGGTCAACCTGGCGCTGGACATTGATCCGGCCAAGGTCAACGTCAATGGCGGTGCGATCGCCATCGGCCATCCTATCGGTGCGTCCGGTTGCCGTATTTTGGTCACTTTGCTGCACGAAATGCAGCGCACCCAGGCACAAAAAGGCCTGGCTGCACTGTGCATCGGCGGCGGCATGGGCGTGTCGCTGGCGGTCGAGCGCGTATAAAAAACTGTACTGCTCAAGTGGCGTTGGTTGGCGCACTGCTCACCGTATAAGGGCAGCCACCCATCGCCGCTTGAACGGGCTTCCATGATTTCACTTCACTCATAAATAGGAGACAACACATGAGTCAAAAAGTAGCTTACGTCACAGGGGGCATGGGCGGCATTGGTACCGCGATCTGCCAGCGCCTTCACCAGGAGGGCTTCAAGGTCATCGCTGGTTGCGGTCCGACCCGTGACTACACCAAATGGCTGGACGAGCAAAAAACGCTGGGCTTTACGTTCTATGCATCGGTGGGCAATGTCGGTGACTGGGATTCCACCGTCGAGGCTTTCAGCAAGACCAAAGCCGAACATGGCAGCATCGACGTACTGGTCAACAATGCTGGCATCACCAAAGACCGCATGTTCCTGAAAATGAGCCGCGACGATTGGGATGCTGTGATGAACACCAACCTGGACTCCATGTTCAACGTGACCAAGCAAGTGGTTGCCGACATGGTAGAAAAGGGCTGGGGCCGCATCATCAACATCAGCTCGGTCAACGGTGAAAAGGGTCAGGCAGGCCAGACCAATTACTCGGCCGCCAAAGCCGGTATGCACGGTTTCTCGATGGCGCTGGCCCAGGAAATGGCGACCAAAGGCGTGACCGTGAACACCGTGTCGCCGGGTTATATCGGCACCGACATGGTCAACGCCATCCGTCCTGATGTGCTGGAAAAGATTGTGGCCACCGTGCCGGTCAAACGCTTGGGCAAGCCCAGCGAAATCGCATCCATCATTGCCTGGCTGGCCAGCGAAGAGGGCGGTTACGCCACCGGTGCTGACTTCTCGGTCAACGGCGGTTTGCACATGGGTTGATGCGTGCATCAGCCACAAAAAAACCCGCCTCGGCGGGTTTTTTTGTGTCGGCACGGGAGGCGTTCAGTGGCCAGCCTGTTTGCCCGTGCCCACCATCTGCATGGCCGAGGCGATGAGGCCCGAGACCTCTGTCATGTTGCCCGGCACGATGAGCGTGGTCTTGGCGTCTTGCGCCACTTTGGCATAGGCGTGCACCGCTTGTTCTGCCACTTTCAACTGCACGGCCTGCTCACCACCGGGCTGGCAGATAGCAGCAGCAATGCGCTCGATGGCTTGTGCCGTGGCATTGGCCATTTCCATGATGGCCGCGGCATCACCTTGGGCCTTGTTGATGGCGGCCTGTTTTTCACCCTCTGATCGCGCAATGAAGGCTTCGCGCTCGCCCGTGGCAATGTTGATTTGCTCTTGGCGGCGACCTTCCGAGGCGGCGATCAATGCCCGTTTTTCACGCTCTGCCGTGATTTGCGATTGCATGGCGTGCAGGATTTCGCTGGGCGGTGTCAGGTCCTTGATCTCGTAGCGCAGCACCTTCACGCCCCAGTTCAGGGCCGCTTCGTCGATGGCAGCGACGACCTGTGCGTTGATGATGTCGCGCTCCTCAAAGGTCTTGTCCAGTTCCAGCTTGCCGATCACGCTGCGCAGGCTGGTTTGTGCCAGCTGCGTCACGGCCATGATGTAGTTGGATGAGCCGTAGCTGGCCAGTTTGGGGTCGGTGACCTGAAAGTAAAGGATGCCGTCCACCTGCAATTGGGTGTTGTCGCGCGTGATGCAAATCTGGCTGGGCACATCCAGCGGGATTTCTTTCAGGCTGTGTTTCTGGATCACGTTGTCGACAAACGGCACCACAAAATTCAGACCGGGTGTGAGGCTGGCGTGGTATTTGCCGAGTCGCTCGACGACCCAGGCGTGTTGTTGGGGCACGACCTTGACGGTTTTAACGACGAACAAGACGGCGATGACCAGGAAAAGAATGGCGATTTCCATGTGGAGACTCCCTTTGTAAAAACAAACTTCAAATTTTTTCGAGCACCAGGCGGTTGCCTTCAATCGCCTGGATGCGAAACAGCCCGGGCGATGGGGGCAGTGGGTCCCGGACCACGCCCGTCCAGAGGGCGCCCCGGTGTTTGACTTGCGCCAGGCCCTGGGCGTCCCAAGCGTCGACTTGAACCGTTTCGCCCACATCCAGATGCTGGTCCGCATCGCTCGATGCCGTCAGACCCGGCAGGCGATTGCGGTAAATGCTCCATAACACCACGGCCAGCCCACCGACGATGGCCGCAGTCACGAGCTGTGCCGTGAGCGATGCCCCGGTGTGCGCGGCCAGTGCCGCAGCGGCGGCGCCCACGGCCAGCATCAGCAGGTAAAACGTGCCGGTCGTCAGCTCCATGGCCACCAAAACACCGGTCACCAGCCACCAGATGGTCGGGTTGTTCATGCGCACACTCCTCTTGGTTGAATCCGTTCAGCGCCATGCTACCTTTTGTTCGCGTGTGGGTGTGCCTTGGCCGTGTCGCGGCAAGGATAATCAGTCCCATGCAATTTCCCGATACCCACCGCTGGCGTTTGTCTGTGGCCCCCATGATGGACTGGTCCGATAGGCATTGCCGTTACCTGCATCGCCTGTTGACGCGCCACACCTTGCTTTACACCGAGATGGTGACCACCGGCGCCTTGCGCCATGGCAGCGTGCAGCGGCACCTGCGCTTCAATGCCGAAGAACACCCTGTGGCCTTGCAGCTGGGGGGCAGCGATGCGGCCGATCTGGCCCTTGCCGCCAAGTTGGGCCAGGACTGGGGCTATGACGAAATCAACCTCAACTGCGGTTGTCCTTCAGACCGTGTGCAGCGCGGCGCTTTTGGGGCCTGCCTGATGAACGAGCCGCGCACCGTGGCCGATGGTGTCAAGGCCATGCTGGACGTGGTGGATGTGCCCGTGACGGTCAAGCACCGCATTGGCATTGACCGCATTGAAAGCTACGACTTTGTGCGCGATTTTGTGGGCACCGTCAGCGATGCCGGGTGCCGGGTGTTCATCGTGCACGCCCGCAACGCCTGGCTGGACGGCTTGAGCCCGAAAGAAAACCGGGAAATCCCGCCGCTGCGTTACGAGCTGGCTTACCAGCTCAAAAAAGATTTTCCTGGGCTGGTGATCGCCGTCAATGGCGGCATCAAGACCAACGAAGAAATTGCCCGCCATTTGCAACATGCCGACGGCGTGATGATTGGACGCGAAGCCTATTACAACCCCTGGCTGCTGGGCAGCTGGGATGCCACGTTTTACGGCGATGCCCATGCGGTGCCCAGCCGCGAAGCGGTGGAGGAGGCCATGGTGCGCTACATGGAGCGCGCCTTTGCCGAAGACGGTTGCCCCTGGTATGCGATTGCAAGGCACATGCTGGGGCTTTACCACGGTCAGCGTGGGGGGCGTTTGTGGCGCCAGGTGTGGAGTGACCACCGGCTCAAGCCTTTGCCGCCGCGTGAAGTGTGGCAACTGGCCCGCGAGGCACTGGCGCGGGGAGAGCGTTAAAGAACAGCCTTCGGCCGCAGGGGCGGCCTCCCACAAAAACCAGGAACCCTGTGGGAGAGGGCACCTGGCACGGCGCTCTGATGCCGGCCAACGCGGGGAGGGCGTGTTAGCTTGCGGCTTCCAGGCCGTTGGCAAAGTGGGCCTGCATGCGTGCGGCGGCTTCATCTGGTTGCCGCTCGGTCAGGGCTTGAACAATGGCCCGGTGCTCGGCCAGTGATTGCTCAATCCGGCCTTCCTTGAACAAGGAGCTGTGGCGGTTGAGCTTCATCACCTTGCGCAGATCGGCCACCATCTGGTCGCGCCAGCGGTTGCCTGCCAATGCCAGCAACAACCTGTGAAAGGTTTCGTTGATGTTGAAAAAGCGGTCACGGTCATGGCTGGCTTTTTCCAGCTCCAGGTGCAAGGCGCTGATCTGGGCCAGTTGTTCGGCGCTGGCACTTTGGGCTACGACACGGGCGGCGTCGGACTCCAGCAAGGCCAACAGGTGGTACACATCGCGCAGGTCTTTTTCGTTGACTTCGGTGACATAAGCGCCCCGGCGCACTTTCATGGTCACCAGGCCTTCAGCGGCCAGCACTTTCAGGGCTTCACGCAGGGGGGTACGGCTGATGCCCAGCGCCTCGGCAATGCGCAACTCGTCAATCCAGCTGCCGGGCTCCAGTTCGCGGGCGAAGATGCGCTGTCGCAGCAGTTCGGCGACTTCTTCGTACAGGGCGCGAGGGGCGAGAGACAGTGCGGACATGGTGTGGTGGCGTGGCGTCGAACGCACAGGGCTTGGAATGTGTATGAACAGCGTTTCAGATGCTGAATTGTAAGCCGGTTAGAATATTTTGCATCAATAATTATGAATCACAATGCGTGTCAGCCGGTATGCAGTCTTCCACTGCCAAAATCTGACCCAGTTACTTTTGTCCCGAAAGCCCAGCGCCATGACGTCCAAATCCTTTGAATTCAACGCTTCCAATCTGGAAGCCTGGCAAAAAGCCGCCACCAAGTCCGCGCCCGGCGGCGATGTGTCCGCGCTGAACTGGAAGACGCCCGACGGCATCGTCGTCAAACCGCTGTACACGGCAGCCGACACGGCCAACCTGCCTTACGTCAACACACTGCCGGGCTTTGAGCCCTTCTTGCGTGGCCCGCAGGCCACCATGTACGCGGTGCGCCCCTGGACGATCCGCCAGTACGCGGGCTTTTCGACCGCCGAAGAATCCAACGCCTTCTACCGCAAGGCCTTGGCCGCCGGTGGCCAGGGCGTGTCGGTGGCGTTTGACCTGGCCACGCACCGCGGCTACGACTCTGACCACCCGCGCGTGACGGGTGATGTGGGCAAGGCCGGTGTGGCGATCGACTCGGTCGAGGACATGAAGATCCTGTTCAATGAGATCCCGCTGGACAAGGTGTCGGTCTCGATGACCATGAACGGCGCAGTGTTGCCGGTGCTGGCCGGCTATGTGGTGGCGGCAGAAGAGCAGGGCGTGTCGCAGGACAAATTGAGCGGAACCATCCAGAACGACATCCTCAAGGAGTTCATGGTTCGCAACACCTACATCTACCCGCCCGAGCCGTCGATGAAGATCATCGGCGACATCATCGAGTACACGGCCAAGAACATGCCGAAGTTCAACTCGATCTCCATCAGTGGCTACCACATGCAGGAAGCCGGCGCCAACCAGGCGCTGGAGATGGCGTTCACGCTCGCCGACGGCAAGGAATATGTGAAGACGGCGATTGCCAAGGGCATGGACGTTGACGACTTCGCCGGTCGCCTGTCCTTCTTCTGGGCGGTGGGCATGAACTTCTACCTGGAGATCGCCAAGATGCGCGCGGCGCGCCTGTTGTGGTGCCGCATCATGAAGGGCTTTGAGGCCAAGAATCCCAAGAGCCTGATGCTGCGCACGCACAGCCAGACCTCCGGCTGGTCGCTGACCGAGCAAGACCCCTACAACAACGTGGTGCGTACCACCATCGAGGCCATGGCGGCCGTGTTCGGCGGCACCCAGTCGCTGCACACCAACTCGCTGGACGAAGCGATTGCGCTGCCCACCGAGTTCAGCTCGCGCATTGCCCGCAACACGCAACTCATCATTCAAGAAGAAACCCACATCACCAGCGTGATCGACCCTTGGGCCGGCAGCTACATGATGGAGAGCCTGACGCAAGAGATGGCCGACAAGGCTTGGGCCATCATCGAAGAAGTCGAAGCCATGGGCGGCATGACCAAAGCCGTGGACAGCGGCTGGGCCAAGCTCAAGATCGAAGCCGCAGCGGCCGAGAAGCAAGCCCGCATCGACTCGGGCAAGGACGTGATCGTGGGCGTCAACAAATACAAGCTGGCCAAAGAAGATGCCATGGACAGCTTGTCGATTGACAACGTGAAAGTGCGTGATGGCCAGATCGAACGCCTCAAGCACATCCGCGCCACCCGCGATACGGCCAAGGTGCAAGCTGCGCTTGACGCGTTGACTGCATCGGCCGAATCCGGTCAGGGCAACTTGCTGGACCTGGCCATCCAGGCCATCCGACTGCGCGCCACGGTGGGCGAAATCTCAGACGCGCTGGAAAAAGTTTTTGGGCGCCACCGCGCCGACACGCAAAAGGTGACTGGTGTGTACGCTGCCGCTTACGACTCGGCCGAAGGCTGGGAACAACTGCAAAAAGAAATCGCCGAGTTCGCAGAACAACATGGCCGCCGCCCTCGCGTGATGATCGCCAAGCTGGGCCAGGACGGCCACGACCGGGGCGCCAAAGTGGTGGCCACCGCCTATGCCGATCTGGGCTTTGACGTGGACATGGGCCCGCTGTTCCAGACGCCCGAAGAGTGCGCCCGCCAGGCGATTGAAAACGATGTGCACGCCGTGGGCGTGTCCACGCTGGCGGCAGGGCACAAGACCCTGGTGCCGGCCATCATTGCCGAACTCAAGCAGCAGGGTGCCGACGACATCATCGTGTTCGTGGGCGGCGTGATCCCGCGCCAGGACTACGAGATGCTGTATGACGCTGGCGTCAAAGGCATCTACGGCCCCGGCACCCCGATTCCGGCCAGTGCCAAGGACGTGCTGGAACAGATCAAAAAGGCCGTGGCCTGAGCGTTACTGTGAAAAAACAGCTTTCGGCCGCAGGGGCGGCCTCCCACAAAAGGCCCTCGTACCTTGTCGCAGGGGCGACCTCCCACGAAAAGCCCTCGAACCTTGTGGGAGCGCGCCCCCGCGCGCGAATGCGCTGGGGGACCCAAACATGACACCTGAGCAATTGCTCCAAGGTTTGCTGCACGGCACGGCGCCGGTGCAGCGGCGTGCCATGGCCAAAGCCATCACGCTGCTCGAATCCACGCGCGTCGACCACCGTGTGCTGGCCGATGAATTGCTCACGGCCATGCTGCCGCACGCGGGCAAATCATTTCGCCTGGGCGTCAGCGGTGTGCCGGGCGTCGGCAAGTCCACCTTCATCGAGGCCTTGGGTCTGTACCTGATCGGGCAGGGGCACCGCGTGGCGGTGCTGGCGGTGGACCCGTCTTCCACCGTGTCGGGTGGCTCCATCCTGGGCGACAAGACGCGCATGGAACATTTGAGCGTGCACCCCAACGCCTACATCCGCCCCAGCCCATCGAGCGGCACGCTGGGCGGTGTGGCCGAGAAGACCCGTGAGTCGATGCTGGTGTGCGAGGCCGCTGGTTACGACGTGGTGATCGTCGAGACCGTGGGCGTGGGCCAATCGGAAACCGCCGTGGCGAACATGACCGACATGTTCGTGCTGATGCAATTGCCCAATGCGGGCGACGATTTGCAGGCCATCAAAAAAGGCGTGATGGAGATCGCCGATCTGGTGGTCATCAACAAGGCCGACATCGACGCCATCGCGGCCACCCGTGCGCAGTTGCAGATCACCAGCGCCTTGCAGCTCTTGGGCATGCACGCTTCGTCGGGCCACCTGCACGGCGACGACAGCGTGTGGCACCCCCAGGTGGTGCAGCTGAGCGCTTTGCAGAACCAGGGCGTGGACACCTTCTGGGTGGCTGTGAGCGAGTTCAAGCGCCTGCAAATGCGCAACGGTCGCTTTGATCTGCGTCGCCAACACCAGGCCCTGTCGTGGATGTGGGAGCGCATCAACGCAGGCCTGAAACAAAATTTTCGGGCGCAGCCGCGTGTGCAAGCGCTGCTGCCCCAATTGAGTCAACAAGTCGGGGCGGGCCAGCTGGCCGCTTCGACTGCGGCCCGTCAACTGCTCAGCGCCTGGCAGGTGCAGAGTTAACCGGAATCTTCCTGGAGAAAAGAGAGAGCAACCATGCACGACATCATCGAACAACTGGAAAAAAAGCGCGCAGCCGCACGCTTGGGTGGCGGTCAAAAGCGCATCGACGCGCAGCACGCCAAAGGCAAACTCACGGCCCGTGAGCGCATCGAAGTGTTGCTGGACGAAGGCACCTTCGAAGAGTGGGACATGTTTGTCGAGCACCGCTGCACCGACTTCGGCATGGAAGACAACAAGATCCCCGGCGACGGCGTGGTCACCGGCTACGGCATGATCAACGGCCGTTTGGTGTTCGTCTTCAGCCAGGACTTCACCGTCTACGGCGGTGCCTTGTCCGAAACGCATGCCGAGAAGATTTGCAAGATCATGGACCAGGCCATGAAAGTGGGCGCTCCCGTGATCGGCCTGAACGACTCGGGCGGTGCGCGGATTCAAGAAGGTGTGGCCTCGCTGGGCGGTTATGCCGACGTGTTCCAGCGCAACGTGATGGCCTCGGGCGTGGTGCCCCAGATCAGCATGATCATGGGCCCTTCGGCTGGTGGCGCGGTGTACTCGCCTGCGCTGACCGATTTCATCTTCATGGTCAAAGACACGTCGTACATGTTTGTCACGGGCCCTGAAGTGGTCAAGACGGTGACGCATGAAGAGGTGACGGCCGAAGAGCTGGGCGGTGCGCTGACCCACACCACCAAGAGCGGTGTGGCCGACATGGCCTTTGAGAACGATGTGGAAGCGCTGCTGATGCTGCGCCGTCTGTACAACTACCTGCCCCTGAACAACCGCGAAAAAGCACCCGTGCGTGCCAGCGGTGACCCCTCGGGCCGCTTGGACATGAGCCTGGACACCCTGGTGCCCGAGAACCCCAACAAAGCCTATGACATGAAAGAACTCATCGTCAAAACCGTGGACGATGGTGACTTCTTTGAGCTGCAACCCGATTACGCCAAAAACATTCTGATCGGCTTTGCCCGCATGGAAGGCCAGACCGTGGGCATCGTGGCGAACCAGCCGTTGGTGTTGGCCGGTTGCCTGGACATCAAGAGCTCCATCAAGGCCGCACGTTTTGTGCGCTTTTGCGATGCCTTCAACATTCCCGTGGTCACGTTCGTGGACGTGCCCGGCTTCATGCCTGGCACCTCGCAAGAATTTGGCGGCATCATCAAGCACGGCGCCAAGCTGCTGTACGCGTATGCCGAGTGCACCGTGCCAAAAATCACCGTCATCACCCGCAAAGCCTACGGCGGTGCGTACGATGTGATGGCCTCCAAGCACTTGCGCGGTGACGTGAACTTTGCCTGGCCTAACGCCGAAATCGCGGTGATGGGCGCCAAGGGCGCGGTGGAAATCATCTTCCGCGAAGACAAGGGCGACCCGGAAAAACTGGCCGCCAAAGAAGCCGAGTACAAAGCCCGTTTTGCCAACCCCTTTGTGGCAGGCGCGCGTGGCTTCATTGACGACGTGATCCAACCGCACGAAACACGCAAGCGCATTTGCCGCTCGTTGGTCATGCTCAAAGACAAGAAGATTGAAAACCCATGGCGCAAGCACGGGAACATTCCGCTTTAAGCCCGAAAGAGAAGAAGAACATGTTTACCAAAATCCTGATTGCCAACCGCGGCGAGATCGCCTGCCGCGTCATCGCCACCGCCCAAAAAATGGGCATCCAAACCGTGGCCGTTTACTCCGAAGCCGACAAGGAAGCCCGCCATGTGCTGCTGGCCGACGAGGCGGTGTTGATCGGCCCAGCGGCTTCGCGTGAGTCGTATTTGGTGGCCGACAAAATCATTGCCGCCGCCAAAGCCACCGGCGCACAAGCCATTCACCCCGGCTACGGCTTCTTGAGCGAGAACGCCGAGTTCTCCAAGCGCTGCGAAGACGAGGGCATCGCCTTCATCGGCCCACGCCATTTTTCGATTGCCGCCATGGGCGACAAGATCGAGTCCAAAAAACTGGCGGGCGCGGCCGGCGTGAACTGCATTCCCGGTGTCAACGACGCCATCGAAACGGCTGAAAAAGCCGTCGAGATTGCCAAAGGCATTGGCTACCCCGTGATGATCAAGGCCTCGGCCGGTGGCGGCGGCAAAGGCTTGCGCGTGGCCTTCAATGACAAGGAAGCCTTCGAAGGCTTCACCTCGTGCCGCAACGAAGCGCGCAACAGCTTTGGCGATGACCGCGTGTTCATCGAGAAGTTCGTCGAAGAGCCGCGCCACATCGAGATCCAGGTGCTGGGCGACAGCCATGGCAACGTGGTGTATTTGAACGAGCGTGAGTGCTCGATCCAACGCCGCCACCAAAAAGTGATCGAAGAGGCGCCGTCGCCATTCATCTCCGAAGCCACGCGCAAAGCCATGGGCGAGCAGGCGGTGCAATTGGCCAAGGCGGTGAAATACCAGTCGGCCGGCACGGTGGAGTTTGTGGTCGGCAAAGACCAGAGCTTTTACTTTCTGGAGATGAACACCCGCTTGCAGGTGGAGCACCCGGTGACCGAAGCCATCACCGGCCTCGACCTGGTGGAGATGATGATCCGCGTGGCTGCTGGCGAGAAATTGCCGATCGAACAAAAAGATGTGCAGCGCAACGGCTGGGCCATCGAGTGCCGCATCAACGCCGAAGATCCTTTCCGCAACTTCCTGCCTTCCACAGGTCGTTTGGTGCGGTTTCAGACGCCCAAACAAACCATGTTCCAGGGCAACACCGCCGACTTGTTCGGCGTGCGCGTGGACACGGGTGTGCAGGACGGCGGCGAGATCCCGATGTTTTATGACTCGATGATCGCCAAGCTGATCGTGCACGGCAAAGACCGCAACGACGCCATCGCCAAGATGCGCGAAGCCCTGAACGGTTTTGTCATCCGCGGCATCAGCTCGAACATCCCGTTCCAGGCGGCCTTGTTGGCGCACCCGCGTTTTGTGTCGGGTGACTTCAACACCGGCTTCATCGCCGAGCAGTACAGCAAGGGCTTTCGTGCCGAAGACGTGCCGCATGACGACCACGACTTTTTGGCAGCACTGGCCGCGTTCGTGCGCCGCAAGTCACGCCAGCGTGCGGCCAACCTCAGCGGGCAATTGCCGGGCTACGACGTCAAGATTGGCCAGGACTACGCGGTGGTCGAATTGGGGCAGGGCGGCAACAACCGCTATGTGCCAGTGCATGTGGACGAGTTCACCGGCAAGCCCGGTGTGGCCCAGATCACGGTGGACGGCAAAACCTACGCCATCGAAAGCAATTCGCGCCTGAACGACATCCGCATCGAAGGCACTTGCAATGGCAAGCCCTTCACCGCGCAGATCGAGCGCGGCACCTTGAAGAACCCGCTGGCCTTGCAAGTGCAGCACAACGGCACCCGCATCGAGGCCTTGGTGATGTCGCCGCGCATGGCCGAGTTGCACAAACTCATGCCCTACAAGGCACCGCCTGATTTGAGCCGCTTTGTGCTGTCGCCCATGCCCGGTCTCTTGGTTGAAGTGTCGGTGCAGCCCGGGCAGAAAGTGCAAGCCGGTGAGCGTGTGGCCGTGATTGAAGCCATGAAGATGGAGAACGTGCTGTTTGCCGCGCAAGATGGCGTGGTCAAACAGGTGGTCGCGGCCAAGGGCGAATCGTTGACGGTGGACCAGATGATTGTGGAGTTTGAATAAATGGCACGTCCTTTCAAAGTCCTGGGCATCCAGCAAATCGCCATCGGTGGCCCTGACAAGGCGCGCTTGCAAAAGCTCTGGGTCGACATGTTCGGTCTGGAGGTGACGGGCACGTTCAAGAGCGAACGCGAGAACGTGGACGAAGACATCTGCGCCATCGGCACCGGCCCGTTCAAGGTCGAAGTCGATCTGATGCAACCACTCGACCCCGAGAAAAAACCGGCGGTGCACACCACGCCGCTGAACCACATTGGCTTGTGGATCGACGATTTGCCGGTGGCGGTGGCCTGGCTCACAGCGCAAGGCGTGCGCTTTGCGCCAGGCGGCATCCGCAAAGGCGCCGCCGGTTTTGACATCACCTTCTTGCACCCCAAGGCGAACGACGAGTTTCCAATTGGCGGAGAGGGCGTGTTGATCGAGCTGGTGCAGGCACCGCCTGAAGTGGTCAGCGCGTTCGAGAAGCTGGCTTCGGCCTGAGCTCGCTCCTGCGCGCGAATTACAACCGCTGTGGGAGCGCGCCCCTGCGCGCGAATGCCCTAGAGACACCAGAGCGAAAAACCTGTCGGGCGCTTCTCGTCAAGGCTTGGGGCACTGCTTGTCTTTCACAAAAAGTGGGCGCGCTTTCTTGAGCTGCTCACTGAAGTTCAGCCGTTCCGAAGACCCGTCTGCTGGGACTGCGCCAATGCCCAAAGGATTGCGTATAGGGGCCTCGCCCACGAAGCTCCGGTTCTCCCGCTTCATGGGCTTGGCTTTGGGGCGTATCAGTTTCACGCTGAGCTTGCTTTATTGCCCTGTAAAAGTTCGAGCCAGGAATAGATGAACGATCTCAGAATCTGAACATGCCCTGCACCAGGAACTTGGTCGTATTTGTGGAAAATTCGGCTTCACTGGTCGGCGTCCTGTTGGGGCCATAGCCACGTGCCAGCGAGACCTTCAAATCAAAATTTCGATAGTTCATGGCATAGCCAATCCCGATGTCGTACAGACGTCTGGAGTTGGCTTCCGTGTTGAAAACTCGGGTGTTTTTCCAAACTTGTGCGACATCAAAAATCAAAGCCACTTGGTGATTTATTTCTTGATACCGTGGCAGGCTGTAGGCCAGGTCCATTGACAATACGACGCCCTTGTCGCCGCTCAACTCACTGTCTTCATAGGCACGCAAGCCGTTCGATCCACCAACAGACATGTCTTCAGAAGAGTCAAGGTTTCTCCCGAAATTCGTTTGAGCCTTCAATACCGTATTCAAACTGGTACGCAAATCAATTTGTTGAAGATGGGTGACTCGAAGATTGGCCTTGCTGTAGCTCCCCGCAGATTTCAGGTTGGCATCGTTGACAAGCGAGACTGCGTTGTCCATGCGCGCTTTACCAAACGTTGTACTCAATGTCGTGAACAGACGTCCTTGCTGGCTGAAAAAATTCGTTGCTCTTTTGTCACTGAATGAGATGCTCAAACCATCTGTTGATTTGCCGCCAGTTTCCACATCGCCAATCAAACCAGACGTGTCCTCCATTTTTCGGTGCACCAAATCAAATCGAATTTCCTGCGTCTGCATGCGCGTTTTCAGCAATGGGTAACTGGCATAGAGACCAAAATTTCGTGTCACTCCACTGCTTTGATAATTTTGAACATGTCGCAAAGTGAATTGGCTAAAGGAATAACTTCCTCCCCCCTTCCAACCGCCATATCCTAACGGCCTGTCGTAGGACAAGCCATGGTTCTGGAGATCGCTTGTGTCACTGACTAAACCATTGGCTGAAAAACTGTCACCAATTCCGGTCAAGCTGTTCACAGAAAGACCTGCACTCAAGCGAGCTTCGCCGGTATACCGAGCGCCATAATTATCAGCAATCGCATAACCACTGATTTTTTCAGTGGCCTGTGTCTTGATACCAAAATCACTGGTTCCCACAGCCTTGCCCGGGTAGACCTCCGCGTTGACCACGACCACACCGCTGAGGTCATTGATCAACAACAACTGCCGTTCAAGCGTTTGGGTCGAGATGGCCTTTTCTTCCTTGAGCTTGTCCATGAAAGCTTGCACTTCAACATCGGTGACCAATGAGGCGTTGTCGATCTTGAAATCACCGTATTGGCCTTCAACAATGGCGATGGTGACGATACCGTCCGTCAGACGCTGCTCAGGCAAGTAGGCCCGTGCCACAAAATAGCCATGGTCTCGATAGAGTTTTGTGATGGAGGACGCGATGGCCTGCAGTTTGTTAACCCCGAGTTCCTGGCCCACATGGGATTCAAGAAGTTGCTCGATTTTCCCCTGCTTGAACGCGGTGTTTCCAGTAAGGCGAAAGCCCTTGACTTGAACCATGACGGTATCTTTTGCTGTCAGTGGCAATGCGTAGGGTGCAGCTTCAACAATGGGAAGGTTTTTCCCGATTTCTTCAGGTTTTTGTGGCGTGGCTTGCCGAAGCAAATCACCGCCGCTGGGCAAATTGGGCGCTTGAGCTGCTGCCATGTGAGCGCATGCCGACAGCATTGCCATGCTCAATAATTTCAACTGAAAGTTCATTTTTTTAATTCCCGTTTTTTTCGTTGGATTGCCCAGAGTTACCGTTTGTCCTGAACGACATAAACCTCTTGGCTAACGCCGCTCGGAAGCGTCACCCCACCATTGATCAACTCCACAAAACTGTCGGGGCTGAGCGCAACGCGCAATTGCTGTCCGCCCGCTTTGGCGATCAGCGAAGCCACCGTGACGGTGGCCACTTCGCTTTCACCGCCTGTATCACTGACCACGGTCAAGCGTGAGTTCTTGTGAAGGTCGTTGATGGCCGGCACCGCATCTCGAATCAATCCATCCATCGTTTGTGCAGACTTGCCCAGCGTCGCATCCTTGCCGGGGGCTGCCACACTGCTGACCACCCTGATCGCATCGCGCGGACGTTCAGCCGGGGGGCTGGCCATGACGGATTTAACCGTGTTGAAGTTCGGCGAAATCGTCAAATCAGCGCTTGCATAAGTGATGGCGTAATTTCCATTCGCCAGCGTGCTGGAAATCGGATACACCCCCACAATGCTTTGCGCAAGAGCCGTGGTGGCCAAACCGCCACTGAAACTGTCGTTGTTGACGACGTTGCCACTGCTGACCTGGTAGCTCAGCGCCGGGTTGACATCGCCATAGGTCTTGCTCTTGGCATCGGCCGAGACGGTGATGGGACGTGCTGTGATGCCCAGATCGGCGCCCACGTAGGTGACGTTGTAATTGCTGTTGGCCAGGGTGCTGCTGATCGCGTAATTGCCCACATTGCTGTATCGCGCAGCGCTGGTCGACAAGCTGCCGCTGAGGCTGTCGCTGTTGACCACATCGCCGCTGCTGACCTGGTAGCTCAGTGCTGGATTGGCATCGCCATAGGTCTTGCTCTTGGCATCGGCCGTGACGGTGATGGGGCGGGCGGTGATGCCCAGATCGGCGCCCACGTAGGTGACGTTGTAATTGCTGTTGGCCAGGGTGCTGCTGATCGCGTAATTGCCCACGTTGCTGTAGCGTTCGGCGGTGGTCGACAAGCTGCCGCTGAGGCTGTCGTTGTTGACCACGTTGCCACTGCTGACCTGGTAGCTCAGCGCGGGGTTGGCATCGCCATAGGTCTTGCTCTTGGCATCGGCCGCGACAGTGATCGGGCGGGCGGTGATGCCCAGATCGGCACCCACGTAAGTCACGTCGTAATTGCTGTTGGCCAGGGTGCTGCTGATCGCGTAATTGCCCACGTTGCTGTAACGCGCAGCGCTGGTCGACAAGCTGCCGCTGAGGCTGTCACTGTTGACCACGTTGCCACTGCTGACCTGGTAGCTCAGCGCTGGGTTGACATCGCCGTAGTTCTTGCTCTTGGCATCGGCCGTGACAGTAATAGGGCGGGCAGTGATCGTCCAAGTGTTGGCCGCACCAGTAGACAGTGAATAGGTACTGGTATTGCCCAGGGTGATGCCGCTCTGGTAGGTGATATTGCTGTAAGAGCCGACAGCCGAAGTGCTGCTGGGAGCGTTCTGCCAAATGACCGTGCCAGTAGGCGAGGCGTTGGTGACCAAGGTGCCGCCAGAAGATGCGGTATACAGGCTGTAGGTATAACTTGGCGTATCGCCATATCGGCTTGAGCCAGAAACCAAGCGGATATAGATGGGAACGATGGGGTTGTCTTCACGGTAGATGGCGTGAATCCCAGCACTTGAGAAACTCAGCGAACTCGATTCATCTTTGTTGTACTGACGGTTCTCTTGCACGATCAGATTGGCGAGACCGGTACTGCCATTGATGCTGCCGGTAAAAATACGAGCCCGACCACCGCTGCCTGTGGTGATGGTGGGCGAGCCACTGAATTTCACATCGCCGCCGGTGCTCGTCCCTGCCGATTCTGACTTGCCGGCATTGAGGGTGATGGCTGAAATGGGTGTGAAGTCATTTGCAGCAGTCACTGCGGTGCTGGTGGTGCTGACATTCTGAGCAATCGTCAAATCACCAGAATTTGTTGCAATATCGATATAACCGCTTGCCGCAATGCCATTGGTTCCGCCCACACTCCCGATCGTCAGTGCGCCAGCGTTGTACAAATACAAGTTGCCGACGCCGGTGGCCGCCAGTGTGCCGATGTTGTTGGTCTGGGTCCTTGATGAATAGCTGCCGCTGCTGCCATTCAAGTAATACTGACCACTGCCATTGAGCAGCAAGTTGGTGGCTGTGATCGAAGCGCCACTGCTTAATTGGGCATAAGCGCTGGCCGTCAGGGTGAGTGTTGGCGACAGGCCTGATCTGGTCCAGTTAAAAATCTGCTTCACATCGACCACAGATCCAATGAGGCTCAAGTTGGTCGGTTTTGAACCATTGGAGTAGTACGTCAGACTGTCGTTCACCTTGAGGCCAAAATCGGCGCTGGAAGCGTTGTCACCCACAGTGATTTGCGGGGCCGTCGAGACGGAGCCGATGATGATTTCATTGAAACGCGCCAGGCGGTCAAAAAACTCCTTGTTCAAATTGAACCGGGGAGTCGAGAGCGAGGAGTTCAAAATTATCCCGACGCCGGTTGTGCGCGGCTGGATGGTCAGCTTGTTGAAGCCATAAATGCTGACGTTTTCAGGATCAACGTTATTCAGGCCGAAGCTGTTGATATTGAATGTGATATTTCCCTGTTGGGTGGTATCGTTACCAATGTAAACACGTGGCTTGGCGTAAGACTGCCGAGTGGTGATTGAGTTGGAAAAACTCAAATCACGAGAGTAATAGGCACTCGAGGTACCCGTTAATGTGATCTGACCTTGAGATGCCGAACTGGAATTGGTGAAGATGCTGACAGCTGCATTTTGAAATGAAATGCCATCCCCGCTGCCCGTATTGTTCGCATCCGTGTTGGCACCGGTAATTGAAATATTTCCGGTCGTAGCTTTGATGATGTTGGAGTCATCCGTGTCTGGTTCAAAGGCAACGTCAAGGAACTTCACGCCGGCAGAATCCTGCCCGCCCGAGGGGGTCGTGCCATTGATCGTTATAGAGCCAGTGCCCGAGTCAATGAGAACGCCTGCAGTGATGCCGTTAGAGCGGCCAATCCATACGCCGTGGTTGTAGTCGTAGCTTTGATCGGTAGAGTTTTTGCCCTGCCCGTAAATGCTGATTGACCCGCCCTGGGACTTGATCTGGCTGCCGTTGATGATGGCCACGCCCACATCACCCACGCCTGCCGTTGCATATGTCCCTCCACCAGAAACAGGGCTGGTTTGCCAGCCAGCGCCCTGCATCAAAATGCCCCCGCCTTTGGAGTCAATCGTGGCGCCGTCGATCAAAATACCGTAATTCAAATTGCTTCCCGACTGGGAGCCGTAGGCATAACCACAGCCGTCACTGCCTGCGCCGCACAATTGAACCCAACCTCCATTGCTTTTGATGCTGCTCCCGGATTTCAGCTGAATAGCACCTTCCTTGGCAGCGTTGGTGCCGGAGGCAGAACTGCTGTCGTTATTGGAAGTAAAGTAAACATTCAGTTTTTGGGTATTGCTGTTTTGCGTCGCGTCGATGGACTTGCCTGCCGCCAAAATGATGTTTCGTGCCGCACTGAAAGTGAGCCACCTGTTGGCGTTGTTGATAAGGCCGGGAACGACGATCGAATCGTTGATGAAAATATCGCCATTGGTCCCGGTACTTGGCGTCAAATTGACGCCAAAATTTGTACCGTTGGTCGTGAGGGTGACGTTGGTGGTTTGCAAAGCATTGGCAATCGTCGCCCCGGTAATGTCACCCCCGCTGGCCGCAATCGTGATATCGAATGGGTCGATCAACCAAGAGCCGATCTTGCCGTTGGCTGCGTCGGAGGTGATGCGGACGGTGTTGGCAATATCTATTTTTTGCCCAGAAGTTTCAATGAAGCCACCATCGCCTTGCTGCGGGGCAGATGTGTCCAGATGGCCCGCGACATGTGCCGTGCCTCCGTGTGCGAAGAGCACGATTTCACCCTGACGGTTTTCCAGGGTCTGGGCTTCGATGACACCGGTGTGGTTGACCATGCCGTTGAGCACCTGGTCCACCGCTTGCGTCGTCAGGTGCACGGTGCCGCCATCGGCCTTGATCAAGCCGCCATTGGCCACCAGTGCGTCCATCGTGCCTTGGTCGATGCTGAGCTTGAGCAGCGAGTTGCCATTGAAATTGAGCGTGAAGCGCTCGCCACCCGCGAGTTCCACCTTGCCCAGGGTCGCAGTGATCCGCCCTTGGTTTTGAACCTCTTTGGCCATCATGGCCACATAACCACCACGGGCTGTGGTGATCTCGCCAAGGTTCAGAATCGAGGCGCTGCTGTTGCCCTCGAATACAAAATTGCCGACCTGAAAATTTTCGTCGGTCAGGTTCTTGGTCGTAGCGACCAGGCCACCGACATTGATTTGCGATCCGTTGGAAAAAACAACACCGTTCGGATTCACCAGAAGCACTTGTCCATTGGCATTCAACGCCCCTTCCACCAGTGACGGCGTGGCACCGACAACGCGGTTGAGGGTGACCGCGCTGGCCGATGGCTGGTTGAAATTGACGGTCGCAGCAGCACCGATCGAGAAGTCTTGCCAGTTGATCGATGCTTTGTTGGTGCTTTGGTTGATGTTCAACGTATGGCCGACCGAGGCCATCGTAGCGGTACCCGTGGTTACGACTGCGCCCGTCGGCAGCATGTGGGCATCCAGAGCCCAACTTGCGCCACCTTGTAAAAACGACAAAGCCAGGGCCATTCGGCGCAGCTTTCTGGCCGTGACACCCGTGCCTTTGCCTTGTGACTTGGCCAGTTCACCCACCGCTTGCCATTGGCCTAGCGAGTCGTTCCATACCACGCGAAAATATTTGTTCATGCGAATACCCTGACTACCTTTCTATTTCTGACAATGGACGCCCATGGACACACGCCGTATCCCCGTGTGCTGACGCCAAAATTTGGATGTACCCGATAAAAATGCGAAAAATCACAATGCGGACAGTTGTGTTTGTGTTGATATTTTTGACAAATTGAATGTAGTGAAGAGGGGCAGCGCTGTGAACTCCATATTCATAGAGTTCACCAAGCATGGGCCAAGGCGTAAAGTCGCAAACCTATGATTTTTGAGAAAAACATGTCATCGATTGCGGCCCCCCGTCGCCTGCTTCTGGTCGAGGACAACCCGTTGTTTGTCGAGCAAATTCTGGGTGCCATCGAGCAGCAAGCGCAGAAATGGGCTGTCCACCACGTTGGCGAAGGTTTGCGGGCGCTGGGTTTGATTGCCAAAAATGAGCAGCGTTTTGACCTGGCTTTGATCGATCTGGGCTTGCCTGACATCAGTGGCATCGAGGTGATCAAGGCCTGCAACAAGCAATTTCCGGACATGCCGATCGTGGTGATTTCGGTGATGGCTGCAGAGCCCCTGGTGCTGCGCGCGATCGAGGCGGGGGCCAAGGGTTACATCCTCAAAGGAGAATCGGTGGATGAAATCACCCAGGGCATTGCCCAGGTGATGGATGGCGTTTATCCGCTCAGCCCATCCCTGGCGCGTTTTTTGTTCAAGAAGTTGGCTGGCGAACAGGACAAGCCCGCCAGCGTGGCAGAGCTGGATTTCAAACTCACACCGCGCGAGTTGGAGACGCTGCGCTTTCTTTCCCAAGGGCTGACCTACGAGGGTGTGGCCGATCAGATGGGGGTGGCCTTGTCCACCATTCAGTGGAATGTGCGCAACCTGTACCGCAAGCTCAATGTGCGCTCGCAGGTGCAGGCCATCTCCAAAGCGCGTGACCACGATCTGATCTGAGTGATCTCTTTTCTGAACGCCCTGTTTCTGAACACCGCCTTGCTGGACGCACTGGTGGCGGGCTTGGTGTTCATGGTTTTTCGGCACGAGCGGGACCGCTCGGCCAGCCTGTGGGTGTGGAGTTGCCTGCTCATGGCCACGGGCATGCTGCTGCTGACGGTGCGTCAGCATTTGCCCGGGGTGCTGTCGTTTGGCCTGGTGAATGGCCTCATGCTCTACGCCTTGGTGTTGCAGGGCCATGCGATTGGCTTGCTGCTCAGGCCAGAGCACAAGCCCTCGCGTGGACCGCTGCTGTTTTGCCTGGCCTATGGCGCGTTGATGTGGGGCTTGTCGCTGCTCGATCTGCACCGGCATCTTTCCTTGGTCGCATCCATGGCCTGGGCTTCGATGCACGCGTACCTGTTTGTCAGCTTGCGCGTTGGGGCGGGGCAGATCAAGAACCTCTACTTTCAGGTGTTTCAGTATTTGCTCTTGGCCGGTTGCACCCTTTGGCTGTTGCGCCTGTTGGTCGTGGCCAACCATGGCATCGCCATGTCCACCGATGCCGCCACGGCAAATTTGCTGAGTTTGGTCACTGTGCACCTGGTCTTGATTGCGCAGCAAATCAGCTACTTGGTGGTGCGACTGACGAATGAAAAAAATCAGAAAGAGCTGGTCGACAGGCTCAATCTTTCCTTGCAAAAAGCCTGGAAAGACAAGCAAACCGTGATGGCAGCGCGCCAGGACGAGCGCCAGCAATTGATGCGCGATTTGCACGATGGCTTTGGCTCCAAGCTGGCCAGTTTGCGCTTGCTGGCGCAAAAGCAGCGGGTCAGCGTTGAACAGATGGCCGAATACCTCAAGGAAGTGATGGCCGATCTGCATCTGTTTGCCGACACTTTGTGCCATGACGAAGTCACGCTGGAGCAGGCCTTGGTCGATATGCGCTACCGCACGGAAAGTCGGCATGCCGACGGTGTGCCCCAGTTGCATTGGGAGCTGTATTTGTCCGACTTGCCTGCGCTGGATGCCCGCACCACCTTGCATGTGTTGCGGGTCTTGCAAGAGGCCATGCACAACGCCATACGCCATGCCAATGCGCAAAAAATTGGTTTGCGGGTGGCATACAGCCCGGGGATGGACCGGCTGACCGTTTCAGTCCGTGACGATGGTGTGGGCATGCCCGAACACATTCGCCAGGGGCAGGGGCTGAACAGCATGCAGCAGCGTGCACGTGAAATCGGTGCCAACATCGTCTGGCTGCGCCGCCAGGCCGGCACCGTGGTGTTGCTCACACTCGAGCGCCTTCAGGAGCGGGTGGTCGAGGGGTCAAGCGCGCTGGATTTCGACCCGGTGGGTCATCAAGGCTGATTTGACGGCCCCTGGGAGCCGGGGTGATCGAGTTGCAGTTCAACCACCGTACCCGGATGGCCAGGCCTGATGCCCCACTGCGCGCCGATCTCACGCGCCCGATGGCGCATATTGCCCAGGCCCCGGCCTTGGCGCGGGTGCTCCGGCATGCCCACGCCATCGTCCTGGATGGCGATGTGCAAGCGCGCCTGGTGCAGGTCATAAACGGCCGACAGGGCAATGCGGTGCGGGTCGGCATGGCGAATGGCGTTGTGCACGGCTTCTTGCATGATCCGCAGGATTTGCAAAATGGTGCGTGAGGGCAGTGGCGGCATCCCTTCGAGCGACACCGACCAGTCGAAGGCCAGGCCACTGCCCAAAAAACGGTGTTCGATCCGGTAACGCATGTCGGCGAGGGCTTCTTCGAAAGTGATGTCGCTTTGCCCGAGCGAGTTGATCACCAGGTGCAGATCGGCGCTGATTTCTTGCAAATAGCCAGGCAGCTCTGCAGACGGTATGCGTCCTTTTTCGACCATCACGCGCACACTGGCCAGTTGTGAGCCAAAGCCGTCGTGCACATCGCGCAGCAGTTGCTCGCGCTCTTGTACACGCGACTGGGCCAGCAGATGCACCTGCAAGGCGGCGCGGTCGCGCTCTGCGGCTTCGCGTGCCAGCACCTGTTCGGTTTCATCAATCAGCACGCCTTCCCAGACCGTTGACCCGTCCGCACATTCACGCGGTGACGATTCGATGTTGACCCAGCGTGTCTGCTCATCGACTCGGATGCGCATGCGTCCAGAAAACGGCGCCTGGTGTCGAAAGGCCTGGGCATACAGACGCACCAATGCGGGTCGATCCTCGGGATGCACGATGGCAAAAAACTCCCGCACTTTGAGCACAGTCGCTTGCGGTTGCAGACCTGTGATCTGCAAAAAACGCCGGCTCATGAAGGCAAAGTGTGGTTTGACGCGATCGGCGGGTGTCGTGAGCGTGAAGGTGCCCACCGGGATGTTTTCCGTGACCTCGTAGGCAATGCGTTCGGCCACTTGCCGCTCCAACATGGCCCCCATTTTTTGCGATTGCACCAAGGCCGTGGCCAGCCGAGTGAGCAGTAAAAGACCGATGGTCACCAACATGCCGCTGTAGGTGTAAGTCGTGACATACATGCCGTCAAACTGCGCCCGACCGCCCAGTCGCAACCAGTCCAATACACCGCCGACGAACAAGATGAGCATCATCAAAGCGCTGATCGCCTGGATGGGATTACGGGACTTCTGAGTCCAGCGCAGCGTCAAGTACAAAAGAACAGGACAGGCCAACACCAAAGGGATGTAAAGTGCAAATGCCAAGTTTCGGTTGTTGTCACTGAGCCAGATCGCGACGGGCACCAGCAGACTGTAGTAAAGCAGCACCTGTGTGATGCGGCGATGGTCTTTGTCAAAAATAGCCAACACAGTCAAAAAAGACAAAGGCACCGAGACCAGCCGTGTCCAAAAAATCAGCCAGTTGTACACATCGATGTCGATCATGGGATGGACGACAACCCCATTGAGTGCGGCCACCGCGTTCAACAGACTGGTCAAACCAAACCAGAGGAACACGGTTTCGTGGCGCAGGATCAAGGCGACCGTGAGCGAGATCAGGCCCAGCAGTGCGGACAACCAGATCAGACCCACCTGCAGATCCACCGTCAAGAAGCGATGCCCCATGTAGAACTGCTCATGCAGGGCATTGGCATCGCCCACCTGCACGACAGATAAGCCGTTCATTTGGCGGGCGGTCGCGTAAATTTCAAAATCCAGCGTGTTTTCGCCCATGTGCAACAGGGCTGCAGGGATGCCAAACAATTGCGGTTGGTGCAGGCAACGCAGCTCTGGCAAAGGCGCATAGCCACATTCGCCGATCCGCTGTCCGTTCACAGACAGGCGGCCCGACAAACCCATTTTTGAAACATACACCGCTTGCGGGCTGTCCGGCTTGGTCGGGATGTGCCAGCTCAGCCGGTAATGGACCAAGCCACCGTCGGGTTCGAAATCCGTGGCTGAAAGGGCATGCGGCAAAGAAACGACGCGCTCTTGCGCAGGGGATGTCAGGACGGCCTGGTGCAAAGCCAGCACCGAGGTGGATGTAGCAAAAACAGGGCTCGAAAACACCCACAAAATCAGAAAAATACAGGCGGTCCATTGGGAGAGCACACCTGCGCGGGCGTCAAACGCCATGCCAGATGCGTTTGCCGCTGCATGTTTTTTCGAACTCATGGATTGGATTGTCGGGCTTTTGCTTTGGCCAGCGCCGCTTCGATGATGGCGCGTTTGCGGTCAACTTCAGGCGCGTTGTCTGTGCCCTTGGTGTGCGCAGCCAAGTCGGCCAACTTGTGTTCGGCTTTGGCTTGCAATTGGCGCTGGTGCGCCGCGTCTTCGCGTACGAGGCGTTGCTGGCGTGCCTCAAAACGTGTGCGTGCGGTCTGCGCCTGCGCGGGTGACCAGGCGGCCCATCCAGTTTGTGCGCCGGTCACGTTTTCCAATGCGATGCAGTCCACAGGGCACACCGGCAGGCACAGTTCACAGCCGGTGCACCAGGGTTCGATGACGGTGTGCATCAGCTTGTTGGACCCCAGGATGGCATCGGTCGGGCAGGCCTTGATGCACAGGGTGCAGCCAATGCACCAGGCTTCGTCAATCACGGCCACATGGCGAGGGCCTTCTGTACCGTGTTCGGGGTTGAGGGGTGCAACGGGCTGGCCTGTCAGGGCGGCCAAGCGCGCCATCCCCGTTTGTCCACCGGGCGGACATTGGTTGATGGGGGCCAGGCCTTGCGCCATGGCCTGTGCATAACTGGCGCAGTCGGGGAACCCGCAGCGCGTGCACTGCGTTTGCGGCAGCGCGTCGTTCAGGCATAGAAAAAGCGCCTGGATCTCAGGCGCTGTTCGGGGTAAACCGGGCATGAACCTTAGGCTTTTTTCTTTGGCTCTACCCAGCTGGTCTTGACCGAAGCGTTCGGCTTGTCCGCCACAGCCGCCATGCGGGTGGTTTTTGCAGGCGCTTTGGCAATGGCCTTCGCCGCCACTTTGCTGGCAACTTTGACCACTGGTTTCACGGGTGCAGGGGCCGTAGCTTTGACAGGTGCAGGGGTCACCGCCTTGACAGGCTTGATCTCCGCAGGCTTGGCGGCTTTGACGGGGGTCGCCACCACAGCCAGCTTCGGGGCCACAGGTGCTGGCGTGGCTTTGATGGCCGGCTCAGCCTGTGCAGCCTGTGGGGCCACTTTTTTAGGGGCGTGGTCCAAAATGAACTTGACCAGTTGCGGGTAGACAATGTCGCGCCAGCGGCGGCCACTGAAGATGCCGTAGTGGCCTGCACCAGGCACTTCCAGATGCTGGCGCTCTTTTTCTGGCACACCGCTGCACAGGTCTTGCGCGGCGCGGGTCTGGCCCGAACCGGAGATGTCGTCCAACTCGCCTTCCACGGTCAACAGGGCGGTGCCCTTGATGTCCTGTGGACGCACGCGTTCGACTTTGCCATCCACGCCTTTGACGTCCCAGGTGCCGTTGACCAGTTTGAAGTCCTGGAACACGGTCTGGATGGTCTCCAGGTAGTAGTCGGCGTCCATGTCGAGCACGGCGTTGTACTCATCGTAGAACTTGCGGTGGGCTTCGGCGCTGGCGTCGTCCCCCTTGATCAGGTCCTTGAAGTAATCGTAGTGGCTGGTGGCGTGGCGGTCAGGGTTCATGGCCACAAAACCGGTGTATTGCAAGAAACCTGGATAGACGCGGCGGCCTGCACCGGGGAATGTGGCGGGCACGCGGTAGATCACGTTGTTCTCGAACCACTCAAAACTCTTGTTGGTGGCCAGGTTGTTCACCGAGGTGGGTGATTTGCGCGCATCGATCGGGCCACCCATCATGGTCATGGTCAGTGGGGTCTTCTCGCCACGGCTGGCCATCAGGGACACGGCGGCTAAAACCGGCACGGTAGGTTGGCAAACGCTCACCACATGGCAGTGGCCATAAATGGACTGCAGGTGGCGAATGAATTCCTGCACGTAGTTGATGTAATCGTCCAAGTGGAACTCACCATCCGACATGGGCACCAGACGGGCGTTTTTCCAGTCGGTGATGTAGACCTTGTGGTCTTGCAGCATGGTACGCACCGTGTCGCGCAGCAAGGTGGCGTAGTGGCCCGACAGGGGGGCCACGATCAGCACAGCGGGCTGTGACTTCAATTGCGTCAAAGTGGCAGGATCGTCCGAAAAGCGCTTGAAGCGGCGCAATTCGCAAAAAGGCTTGTCGATTTCGATGCGCTCATGGATGGCCACATCGGTCTTGTTGACCTTGACCGTTTTGATGCCGAATTCTGGTTTTTCGTAGTCTTTGCCCAAACGGTGCATCAGGGCGTAGCCCGCAGAAACACGCTGCGCCAGGGGCGTTTGTGCCATGGGGTTCAAAGGATTGCTGTAGAGCTTGGCTGCAGCTTGGGCCAGATCGGAAAAAGGTTCCATGATCGAGCGCTGTGTTTCGAAGACCTGGTAAAGCATGTGACGGTTTTCCTGGGGGGATGGCAATATGGTGCGGTGCAGCAATACTACAGGAGTCAAGCGAATATTTTTGGAGTAACAACCCTAATGGTCGTCACTTTCAGGACATCCAAAAAAAACCGCCCCATCGGGGGCGGTTGCAAGCGGGATGTCAGCTAAATCAGACCACTTTGGCAATCGAGGCGCAGACGTAGTCGATGTTTTTGCTGTTCAGCGCGGCCACGCACATGCGGCCGGTGTCGGTGCCGTACACGCCAAATTCGGTGCGCAGACGCACCATTTGGTCTTTTGTCAGGCCCGAGTAGCTGAACATGCCGATTTGGGTGGTGATGAAGCTCATGTCTTGCTGCACGCCAGCGGCTTTCAGGCTGTCCACCAGTTTTTGGCGCATGGCCTTGATGCGCACGCGCATTTCGGCCAGTTCCTGCTCCCACAGGGCGCGCAGCTCAGGGTTGTTCAAGACGGCGGCCACCACCGCGCCACCATGGATGGGCGGGTTGGAGTAGTTGGTGCGGATCGCAATTTTCAATTGGCTCAACACGCGCGAGGCTTCTTCCTTGTCGGTGGCGACCACCGACAGGGCGCCCACGCGCTCGCCGTACAGGCTGAAGCTTTTGGAAAAAGAGGTGGAAACAAAAATGTTCAGGCCGGCCGCCACGAATTTGCCGATCACGGCACCGTCTTCGGCAATGCCATGGCCAAAGCCTTGGTAGGCCATGTCCAGGAAGGCGGTCAGGTCTTTGGCTTTGACGGTGGCAATCACCTGGTCCCACTGGGCGTCGGTGATGTCGTAGCCGGTGGGGTTGTGGCAGCAAGCGTGCAGCACCACGATGGTGCCGGGGGCGGCCGCGTTCAGGCTGGCCAGCATGCCGTCGAAGTTCACGCCGCGCTTTTCAGCGTCGTAGTAGGCGTAGGTGTCGACTTCAAAACCGGCGTTCACAAAGATGGCGCGGTGGTTTTCCCAGCTTGGATCAGAAATCAGGACCTTGGCTTGGGGGCTGACTTTTTTCAGGAAATCGGCGCCAATTTTCAGGCCGCCGGTGCCGCCAATGGCCTGCACGGTGGACACGCGACCGGATTTGACCACGTCGGAGTCGGCGCCAAAGACCAGGGTCTTGACCGCGTTGTCATAGGCCACGATGCCGTCGATGGGCAAGTAGCCACGTGCCGAAGGGGTGGCCATCATGGTTTTTTCGGCAGCTTGCACGCATTGCAGCAAGGGCAGTTTGCCGTTGTCATCGAAGTACACGCCCACGCCCAGGTTCACCTTGTTGGGGTTGGTGTCGGCGTTGAATTGTTCATTCAGACCCAAGATCGGGTCGCGGGGGGCCATTTCGACGGCGGAAAACAGAGACATGGAAAGTCCTTGGATTGT
The DNA here is from genome assembly GCA_919902775.1 of Burkholderiaceae bacterium. GTDB lineage: Bacteria > Pseudomonadota > Gammaproteobacteria > Burkholderiales > Burkholderiaceae_C > Limnohabitans_A. The sequence continues at coordinate 89,979 of CAKKRJ010000010.1, read as the reverse complement.
GTTCAGTGTTGGCAGGAAACCCGTTCCTCGGTTAGGCTTTCGGGTTGTCCCTGATTTTAACGGCCCCGCTGTCTGCATTGACCAGGGGCTGTTTTCCAAAGATGTCCAACTTGCCCGAAGTCTCTGTTGTAGAAGTGGCCCCTGTCGCCGAAAAGTATGCTACAGGGCAGTTTGTCAGCTACCCGAACTCGCCCTTCGAGCTTTACCAGCCTTACCCGCCAGCGGGCGACCAGCCCGTGGCCATTGCGCAGTTGGTCGAGGGCGTGCACGACGGCGAGGTGTTTCAGACCTTGCTGGGCGTGACCGGTTCGGGCAAGACCTTCACCATGGCCAACGTGATCGCGCAGCTGGGGCGCCCGGCCATCGTGTTTGCGCCCAACAAGACGCTGGCCGCGCAGCTTTACAGCGAGTTCCGCGAGTTTTTTCCCAAGAACGCGGTCGAGTACTTCGTCAGTTACTACGACTACTACCAGCCCGAGGCCTATGTGCCGCAGCGCGACCTGTTCATCGAAAAGGACAGCGCCATCAACGAGCACATCGAGCAGATGCGCCTGTCTTGCACCAAAAGCATCATGGAGCGCCGCGATGTGGTGATCGTGGCCACCGTCTCGGCCATCTACGGCATTGGCGAGCCCGAGAGCTACCACCGCATGATCATGACCTTGCGTACGGGCGACAAGCTGGGCCAACGCGATGTGATTGCCCAGCTGATCCGCATGCAGTACCAGCGCAACGACATGGAGTTCAGCCGGGGCAAGTTCCGGGTGCGCGGCGACACGATTGATGTGTTTCCGGCGGAACACTCCGAGTTGGCCATCCGCATTGAGCTGTTTGACGACGAGATTGAAAGCCTGCAGCTGTTTGACCCGCTCACCGGGCGCATTCGCCAGAAAATCCCGCGCTTCACCGTGTACCCGTCCAGCCACTATGTGACGCCGCGCGACAAAGTGCTGGCGGCGGTGGAAACCATCAAGTTGGAGTTGGCCCAGCGCCTGAAAGAGCTGGTGGGCATGGGCAAATTGGTCGAGGCCCAGCGGCTGGAGCAGCGCACCCGCTTTGACCTGGAAATGCTGTCCGAGGTGGGGCACTGCAAAGGCATTGAAAACTACACCCGCCATTTGTCGGGTGCAGCGCCCGGTGAGCCGCCCAGTACGCTGACCGATTACATGCCGGCGGACGCGATCCTGTTTTTAGACGAGAGCCACCAGATGATCGGCCAGCTCAACGCCATGTACAACGGCGACAAGGCGCGCAAGACCACGCTGGTGGAATACGGTTTTCGCCTGCCCAGCGCGCTGGACAACCGCCCGCTCAAGTTTGAAGAATTTGAACAGCGCATGCGCCAGTGCATCTTTGTCTCGGCCACCCCCGCCGACTATGAAAAGACCCACGCCGGCAAAGTGGTCGAACAGGTGGTGCGCCCCACGGGCCTGGTGGATCCGCAAGTCGAGGTGCGTCCCGCCACGCACCAGGTGGACGATGTGTTGCAGGAGATCCGCATCCGGGTGGACAAGCACGAGCGGGTGCTGATCACCACGCTGACCAAACGCATGGCCGAGCAATTGACCGATTACCTCTCCGACAACGGCGTGAAGGTGCGTTATTTGCACAGCGATGTGGACACGGTGGAGCGGGTGGAAATTCTGCGCGATTTGCGCCTGGGGGCGTTCGATGTGTTGGTGGGCATCAACCTGTTGAGGGAAGGTCTGGACATTCCCGAGGTCTCGCTGGTGGCGATTCTGGATGCCGACAAGGAGGGCTTTTTGCGCGCGGAGCGCAGCCTGATCCAGACCATTGGCCGTGCCGCCCGAAATCTCAACGGGCGGGCCATCTTGTACGCCGACCGCATCACCGAGTCGATGAAAAAAGCCATGGGTGAGACCGAGCGGCGTCGCCTCAAGCAAATGGCGCACAACGAAGCCCATGGCATCACGCCCAAGAGCATTGTCAAAAAGGTCAAGGACCTGATCGACGGCGTTTACAGCGAAAAGTCAGGCAAGGAAGCAGAACGTCTGGAGCAGGCCGCTTTGCAAAGGGCCAAGGTCGAAGACATGAGCGAAAAAGACATTGCCCGCGCCATCAAGCAACTTGAAAAGCAAATGATGGAGCACGCCCGCAACCTGGAGTTTGAGAAAGCAGCCCAGGTGCGCGATCAGCTATCGGTGCTCAAGGAGCAGGCGTTTGGCGCCACCGGTGGCGACCACATCGTGCCCCTGATCCGGGCTTGAGTCGCCCTTTAATGAGACAGTTAACCCGAGCGTTTTGATCGGGATTGCGTTATACTTGACTCGTTTAGTCGGGATCCCGCGTCAGGCAGGTTCCGACTGCGCTTTTATCCACTTCAGGAGTCTGCCATGCGTCTAACCACCAAAGGCCGTTTTGCTGTCACCGCCATGATCGATCTGGCATTGCGTCAAGACGCGGGCCCTGTGACTTTGGCCGCCATCAGCCAGCGCCAACAGATTTCGCTGTCCTACCTGGAGCAGCTGTTTGGCAAGCTGCGGCGCCACAACCTGGTTGAGTCCACCCGCGGCCCGGGTGGCGGGTACACCCTGGGGCGCAAAGCGACCGACATCACGGTGGCCGATATCATCTTGTCGGTGGACGAGCCCATCGACGCCACCCATTGTGGTGGCAAGGAAAACTGCCATGGCGGCGACAGCCGTTGCATGACGCACGATCTGTGGGCCTCGCTCAATTCCAAAATGGTCGAGTTCCTCGACTCCGTTTCCCTGCAAAAACTGGTGGACGACCAACTGGCCAAAGGCTTGGTGGTGGAGTCCAAACCCAACATCAAAAGGGCCATTTCGCCCATGCCGGTGGTCAAGCCCATCCGCGTGACCGGGCCGAATTCGGTTTTTGAACTGGGCAATGTGTTTGCCAAATCCTGATTGAAAAGAAGTACTGACCATGACCACGCCACACTTTCCCATCTACCTGGACTACGGTGCCACCAACCCGTGCGACCCGCGCGTGGTGGACGCCATCATTCCTTGGTTGCGCGAGCATTTTGGCAACCCCGCATCGCGCAGCCACGCCTGGGGCTGGGAGGCCGAAGCGGCCGTCGAAAAAGCCCGTGAGCAAGTGGCTGACCTGATTGGTGCCGATCCCCGTGAGATTGTCTGGACCAGTGGCGCGACCGAGTCCAACAACCTGGCCATCAAGGGCGCAGCGCACTTTTACAAGTCACGCGGCAAGCACCTGATTACGGTCAAGACCGAACACAAGGCGGTGCTGGACACCATGCGCGAGTTGGAGCGCCAGGGCTTTGAAGTCACCTACCTGGATGTGCAGGACGACGGCTTGTTGAACATGGACGCGCTCAAAGCGGCCATTCGCGCCGACACCATCCTGATCAGCGTGATGTTCGTCAACAACGAAATTGGCGTGGTCCAGGACGTGACCGCGATTGGCCAGCTGTGCCGCGAAAAAGGCATCATCTTCCACGTCGATGCGGCGCAAGCCACTGGCAAGGTCGAGATCGACATGGCCCAGCTGCCCATTGACCTGATGAGCCTGGCCTCGCACAAAACCTATGGCCCCAAAGGCATCGGCGCTTTGTATGTGCGCCGCAAGCCGCGTGTGCGCCTGGAAGCACAAATGCACGGCGGGGGCCACGAACGTGGCATGCGCTCGGGCACCTTGCCCACCCACCAGTGCGTGGGCATGGGCGAGGCCTTCCGCATTGCCAAGCTGGAAATGGCCCAGGACAACGCCAAGGCCCGCGCCTTGCACGACCGCCTGATCAACGGCCTGAGCGACATGGAACAGGTGTTTTTGAACGGCCACGCCACCCAGCGCGTGCCGCACAACATCAACATGAGCTTCAACTTTGTCGAGGGCGAATCGCTGATCATGGGCATCAAGGGCCTGGCGGTGTCGTCGGGTTCGGCCTGCACTTCGGCCAGTCTGGAGCCCAGCTACGTGTTGCGTGCCCTGGGGCGCAGCGACGAGCTGGCGCACAGCAGCCTGCGCATGACGATTGGCCGCTGGACCACGGAAGAAGACATCGACTATGCGATCAAGACCATCCGCGAAAACGTGGCCAAGCTGCGCGAACTGAGCCCCTTGTGGGAAATGTACAAAGACGGCATCGATCTCAGCACCATCCAGTGGGCGGCCCACTGAGCCGCGTCGCCCAAATGGCCCAGGGCTTTATCGCGCCCTGACCCCTTTGGGCTTGGCGGCATAAATTAAGGAGAATTGAAATGGCTTATTCTGAAAAAGTGGTTGACCACTACGAAAACCCCCGCAACGTGGGCTCTTTCGACAAGGGCGATGACAGCGTGGGCACCGGCATGGTGGGTGCGCCCGCTTGCGGTGATGTGATGAAGCTGCAGATCAAAGTCAACCCACAAACCGGGGTGATTGAAGACGCACGTTTCAAGACCTATGGCTGCGGCTCGGCCATCGCCTCCAGCTCGCTCGTGACCGAATGGGTCAAAGGCAAAACGCTGGACGAAGCGGCGGCGCTGAAAAACAGCCAGATCGCTGAAGAGCTGGCGCTGCCGCCGGTGAAAATCCACTGCTCCATCCTGGCCGAAGACGCCATCAAGGCGGCGGTGGACGATTACAAAAAGAAACACCTGAACTGACATGGCCATCACACTGTCTGAAGCCGCCGCCCGGCATGTGACCCGTTACCTGGCCAAACGCGGCTCGGGTGTGGGGGTGCGCCTGGGCGTCAAAACCACCGGCTGCTCGGGACTGGCCTACAAGCTCGAATACGTGGACGAGATTGCGCCCGAAGACGTGGTGTTTGAAGGCCACGGCGTCAAGGTGTTGGTTGACCCCAAAAGTCTGGCCTACATTGACGGCACCGAGCTCGATTTTGTGCGCGAAGGTCTGAATGAAGGCTTTCGTTTCAACAACCCCAACGAACGCGATCGCTGCGGTTGCGGCGAGTCGTTCCGCGTGTGATCAGCCTGCAAGCCAACGACTTCGAGTTGTTTGATGTGCCTGTTCGGTTTGCACAGGACAGAGCGCAACTCGACACCCGCTGGAAGGCCTTGCAGCGCGAAGCCCACCCTGACCGTTTTGCGGCCGACGGTGCGGCCGCAAAACGCGTGGCCATGCAATGGTCTGTGCGCATCAACGAGGCTTACCAGCGGCTGAAAGACCCGCTCAAACGCGCTGCTTATTTGTGCGAGTTGCAAGGGGTGCCTGTGCAGGCCGAGAACAACACGGCCATGCCTGCCGCGTTTTTGATGCAGCAAATGGCATGGCGTGAAAGCCTCGAAGAAACCGACAGCACCGCAGCCCTCGAAGCCCTGGCCGATGAAGTGCTTGGCGTGCAGCGCCAGGTGCAGCAAGAGCTGGCCCACCTGCTTGACGAGGTCCAGGACCCCGCGCAAGCCGTGGGGCAGGTGAGGGCGCTCATGTTCGTTGAGCGCTTCTTGCAGGAAGTGAACGCTAAACTTGACCGATTGACTTGACCTGAACCCCCTTGATTGACCATGGCGTTATTGCAGATTTCTGAACCGGGCCAGTCGCCCGATCCCCACCAACGCCGCATTGCCGTAGGCATCGACCTGGGCACCACACATTCGCTGGTGGCCTCGGTGCGCAACGGGGTGGCCGAGTGCCTGCCCGATGACCATGGCCGGGTGATCCTGCCCTCCGTCGTGCGTTTCATGCCTGGCCAGGGCCGCCAAATCGGTTTTGATGCGGTGCAGGCGGCGGCCTCCGATCCGGTCAACACCATCGCTTCGGTCAAGCGCTTGATGGGCCGGGGCCTGAACGACATTGCGGACCGCAGCAAACTGCCCTATGCGTTCACCGCCAGTGAAGGCGCTGACCAGGGGGGCATGCTGTCCATCCAGACGGTGCAAGGCCCCAAGTCGCCCGTGGAAGTCAGCGCCGAAATTTTGGCCACGCTGCGTTACCGCGCCGAAGACACCTTCAACGACGACCTGTACGGCGCGGTCATCACCGTGCCCGCTTACTTTGACGACGCCCAGCGCCAGGCCACCAAAGACGCTGCGCAATTGGCGGGGCTGAACGTGCTGCGCCTGATCAACGAACCCACGGCGGCTGCCATTGCCTACGGGCTGGACAACGCCAGCGAAGGCGTTTACGCCGTGTTCGATCTGGGCGGTGGCACGTTTGACATTTCGATCCTGCGCCTGACACAAGGCGTGTTCGAGGTGTTGGCCACAGGCGGTGACTCGGCTTTGGGGGGTGACGATTACGACCAGGCCCTGGCCGATGCCGCCATGGCACGGCATCCGGCTTTGCAGGCGGTGACCGCCGAAGACAAAACCCGGCTCAAGGCCGCAGCCCGTGCGGCCAAGGAAGCGCTGACCGCTGCCGAGTCCGTGGCCCTGAATCTGACCTTGTCCACAGGCATTCTGTCGGGGCCGTTCAGTCGAGTTGACTTTGAACAAGCCACCCAGGCCCTGACAGCCCGCTGCATCACGGCGGCGCGCAAGGCGCTGCGCGATGCCCAACTGTCCAAAGACGATGTGCAAGGCGTGGTCATGGTGGGGGGCTCCACCCGCATGCCGCAAATTCAGCAGGCCGTGGCCGATTTCTTTGGGCAAGCGCCACTGAACAACCTCAACCCCGATGAAGTCGTGGCGCTGGGGGCGGCCATCCAGGCCAACCAACTGGCGGGCAACAACGAGGCGGGTGAATTGTTGTTGCTCGATGTGATTCCGCTGTCGCTGGGCATCGAAACCATGGGCGGTCTGGTCGAGCGCATCATCCCGCGCAACCAGACCATTCCGACCGCCATGGCGCAAGACTTCACCACCTACCAGGACGGCCAGACCGCGCTGGCGCTGCATGTGGTGCAGGGTGAACGCGATTTGGTGCAAGACTGCCGCAGCCTGGCTCGCTTTGAGTTGCGTGGCATTCCGCCCATGGCGGCTGGGGCAGCCCGCATCCGCGTGACATTCACGGTCGATGCCGATGGCCTGCTGAGCGTCGGGGCCAAAGAACAAATCAGCGGTGTGGAAGCGCGCATCGACGTCAAGCCTTCTTATGGCCTGAGCGACGAGCAGATCGCCACCATGCTGCAAGAAAGCTTCACCACCGCGCAAGCCGACATGCAGGCGCGCGCCCTGGTCGAGGCGCGGGTGGATGCCGACCGCATGTTGCTGGCCACGCGCAGCGCATTGCAGGCCGATGGCGTCTTGCTCAGCCCCCAAGAACGCCGCGCCATCGATGCACTGATGGCGGTGCTGCAAGCGGCGGTGCAAAACGAACAAGACGCCAAGGCGCTGGAAGACTGCACCCAGGCGCTGGCCAAAGGCACCGAAGCGTTTGCCGCCGAGCGCATGAACCACAGCATTCAAAAAGCTTTGGCGGGTCAAAACATCCAGGCCTTGTAAAAGCCCGACCCCGCCCCGAATTCAAAGACACTTATGCCCGTCATCAAAATCCTGCCCCACCCCGAGTACTGCCCCGCTGGCGCAGAAATCACGGCGCCTGCGGGCACCAGCATTTGCGAAGCCTTGCTGGACAACAAAATCAACATCGAACACGCATGCGACATGAGCGCGGCGTGCACAACCTGCCATGTGGTGGTGCGCGAAGGCTTCAACAGCCTCAACGAGATGGAAGAAACCGAAGAAGACCTGTTGGACCGCGCCTGGGGGCTGGAGCCCAACTCACGCCTGAGCTGCCAGGCCTTTGTGGCCAAACAGGATCTGGTGATCGAGATCCCGCGCTACACCATCAACCACGCCAAAGAACTTCACTGAAAAGACGGAGCGACAAGCCATGCGTCAAATCGTTCTGGACACCGAAACCACGGGCCTGTCGGCCGAAGGCGGTGACCGCATCATCGAATTGGGTTGCGTCGAGTTGTATGCCCGCAAGCTCACGGGCAACAACCTGCATTTCTATTTCAACCCCGAGCGCGACAGCCATGAAGACGCGCTCAAGGTGCACGGCATCAGCAATGAATTTTTGCGCGACAAGCCCAAATTTTCTGAACTGAGCGAAGACATTCTGGCGTACCTGGGGGACGCAGAACTGATCATCCACAATGCGGCGTTTGACATCGGGTTCCTGAACAAAGAACTGGAGCGCGTGGGCAAAAAACCCATCAAGGCCTACGTCGGCAACGTGATCGACACCTTGGCCATGGCCAAGGAAATGTTCCCGGGTAAGCGCAACAGCCTGGATGCCTTGTGCGACCGCTTGGAAGTGGACAATTCTGGCCGTACCCTGCACGGTGCCTTGCTGGATGCCGAGTTGTTGGCTGACGTCTACATCAACATGACGCGCGGTCAGGAAGCCTTGTTGATCGATGTGGGCGATGCGCCCGGCGATGCCCAAACCGTGGTGGTGTCGGTTGATTTGAGCCAGATCGCCTTGCCCATCCTGTCGGCCAATGCGCAAGAAATGGCCGCGCACGAAGAGGTGTTGACGCAGCTCGACAAGTCCAGTGGCGGAAAAACCGTGTGGCGTCAAATTCAGGCAGCTTGAGCATTTGGGCAAGGGGTTCATTTTTTGCGCCCCCGCGCTCAAACAGCCTGATTTTTATGCCATAATTCAAGTCTTCGCTGCGAAGCGTAAGGGCGGTTAGCTCAGGGGTAGAGCACTGCATTCACACTGCAGGGGTCACAAGTTCGAAACTTGTACTGCCCACCAAAAACACCCAATTAAAAAAGCACTTAGTGACTTCACTAAGTGCTTTTTTTTGGCCTGCTTTTGGTGCGTGTAATTTCCTGTGCAAAACCGAAGACTGCCTATATTCACATGGACGCATGTTGATGAGTTGCAGTAAGCTATCAGGTTTTCCACGCAACTTGTTGTCGTTCATGGACAGTCAGCTTCCTCCCATTCCAGCCAAACGCTATTTCACCATCGGTGAAGTGGGTGAATTGTGTGGTGTCAAACCGCACGTTTTGCGCTATTGGGAGCAGGAATTCACCCAGCTTCGGCCAGTCAAGCGCCGGGGCAATCGCCGCTATTACCAGCACCACGAGGTTTTGATGATTCGGCGCATCCGTGATTTGCTGTATGACCAAGGCTTCACCATCAGCGGTGCGCGCAACAGATTGCAAGAGTTGGTTCAAACAGACCGCCAGTTGCGGCGCAACGCCTCTGAAGAAGGGGACTTGGACGACGCATCGCCGATGTCCGATGCGCAGCCTGGAACGCATTTTGAACGGCTGGCGATGTCCAGCCTTGATTTGTTGGCCATAGATGCGGGCGTCACGCCGCTGCACAAAGAACTGATTGAAATTAGAGCCCTGCTGACCCTTTAGTCGGGCATTTATCCAGTTATAATTCAAGTCTTGTCGGCGTGTAGCGCAGCCTGGTAGCGCACTTGCATGGGGTGCAAGGGGTCGCGAGTTCGAATCCCGCCACGCCGACCATATGAATCAAGGACTTAGCTTCGAAAGGGGCTAAGTCCTTTCTTCTTTCTGGCTTAAGTTTATTAAATTGCCCCCACCATTGCCCCCACTGATGCAAAAGGTGGAGGTCGTCTATCCGAATTGCCTCAACCCTACTTGGTCGCGCCTAAGTGGGTTGAAACCCTTCAAATCATCGCCCAGTCCAGTGCTGCAATGGCGCTTTTTTGGGGGGTATTGGTTAACGGCTGCTTTATGGCAACCTATTGCGCCGCCAATCAGGAGTCGCTCGCCAAATGTGGCTTCGTGCCCAAAGCGGAAATTGAAGTGACAAAGTTGCATGCACCCAAGCTGGCAGCGTCAGCTGATTCTGGCGAACAAGGCGGTACATGAATCGCACGCGGCGGCGGAAGTGACAAAGCCCGAACCGTTGCCAGTTCGGGCTTTGTCACTTCCGTTCTCAATCAAACTGGTGGCCCCCTACAGGCTGGGCGAAAAGGCGGAAACCAAGTTTTCAGGGACGGTCTAATGATTGCTTAGTTGGGTGATGAACTTCGGCGTCAAGTAGGGCTCCATGGCTTCGGTCCCACCTTCGGAACCGTGTCCTGAATCTTTGATGCCACCGAAAGGCGTTTCCGGAAATCCCAAGCCAAGGTGGTTGATCGAAACCATTCCGGCTTCCATGCGTCGGCCAATGTCATGCATTGTTTTGGCCGAACGGCACCAGGCGTAGGAAGCCAATCCAAATGGCAACCGGTTGGCCTCGGTGATGGCGTCGTCGAGCGTTTTGAACGGGTTGATGATGGCAAGAGGGCCAAACGGCTCCACATTCATGGAAAGTGCACTGGTTTCCACGTCGCTGACTACGGTGGGTTCAAAGAAATTGCCTTCCGTGCCGATTCGCTTCCCCCCCGCACGAATGTTTCCACCGCGCCGGGCCACGTCTTGAACGGCTTCTTCCATGGCCCGTATACGACGCGGGTTAGCCAGTGCACCCATGTTCGAACCTGCGTCCAGGCCATTGCCAGTTTTCAGCGTGCGGGTGTGCTCTACAAAGGCATCCAGAAATTCCGAATAGACCCCCTCCTGAACCAGAAAGCGGGTGGGCGATACGCAAACCTGGCCCGCGTTGCGAAATTTGCTGGCGCACATGGTTTTTGCAGCCCTTTGTATGTCGGCGTCGTCAAACACCAGAACCGGCGCGTGTCCACCAAGTTCCATGGTGGTGCGCTTCATGTGCAGCCCGGCGAGGGATGCAAGTTGCTTGCCGATCTGAGTTGAGCCGGTAAAAGAAATCTTGCGGATCACAGGATGCGTGATAAAAAAGGACGAAATTTCTGCGGGATCTCCAAGCACCAGGTTCACTGTTCCGGCGGGAACACCGGCATCCTGAAAGGCACGCAGCAGTTCGGCGGGCGACGCCGGTGTCTCCTCCGGCGCCTTGACCACGATGGAGCAACCTGCGGCCAGGGCCGCAGCCAGCTTGCGAACTATCTGGTTGATCGGAAAATTCCAGGGGGTAAAAGCAGCGACCGGTCCAATGGGTTCTTTCACCACCAGCTGAAGCACGTCTTCCGAGCGCGACGGAATCGATCGGCCATAGGTACGCCGCGCCTCTTCCGCAAACCAGTCGATGGTGTCTGCACCAGCAAGAACTTCTGCACGTGCCTCACCGAGTACCTTGCCTTGCTCCATTGTTAGCAGTGTTGCAATGTAGTCAGCGCGTTCACGCAGCAGCGAAGCCGCATTCCGCATGATTTTGTAACGGTCAAATGCAGATATGTTCCGCCAGGCAACAAAGCCTTTCTGGACGGATTGCGCCGCACCTTCCAGATCCTCCTGATCGGCAAAAGCAAACGTCCCAATTACTTGTCCAGTTGCGGGATTGACGACGGGTTCGGAACGCCCGGACGCTGCTTTGCGCCACTGGCCATCGATCAACAGCAAGGTATCGGGGTAGGTGAGTTGTGTCATAGGTTTCGCCCGTCGGTTTCAACGCGGGCGCAGTCAGGGTTTCAGGTCAATTTCCATGCGTACGGAATCACCACGGTAGGTCACTTCCGCCAAATAGATGACACGGCGGTTCGGCCCGGTAAATACACGCCGGACTTCAGCAACGGGTGCGTTCACGTTGATGCCCAGGTGCTTTGCGACTTCCAGGTCGGCCGTGGAAATGGTGAGTACCTGATGCGCCGTCACGATTTCCACGGAGGGCATGGACGTCAGAATGGGAATGACGGTTTCTTTGCGAAAGCGCACAGGATGCTTGGCGAAAATCGCCGAATCCAGGTAGATGTTGATGACGCAGTAAGGCTGGCCGTCGCGTTTGTGAACCCGGCGCATAAACGTATATTTTTCCGCCGGCACGCCATCCGAATCGCTGATCAAGGGAGTGCGCGTGGACTCATCGATATTCAGAAGTTCCGGACGCGTATGCCGGTAAATGTCTGCGAGCTTGTCCAAGGTGGTCTCGACGTGCAGCCACCGGTTGTCCGTTGGCGCGCCCGTAACGAACGTACCGCGGCCCCGCTGGGGTGAAAGCAATCCTTCGTGGGTCAACCGGTCTACGGCTTGGCGGACAGTGACCCGCGCGACCTGAAACTCACTCACGAGCTCTTCGAGCGACGGAAGCTTGCTGCCGGTCTTCCACACTCCTTTTTGTATCCGTTGACGGAACAGGTCGGAAAGCTGGATGTAAAGCGGGACGTGCGTATTGTCTAGAACCATTCTTGTGTCCTCATGCAGGATGTGCAACAGACGTCATTCCATCACACCGCGCCATGGTGACCCCATCACGGGCCATTGAGTGGTCACACGCGGGGGCTGTCTTGCAGGGGAGGGTGGCTACACAGCAATTCATATTAGGGTTAAACCGGATGGCAATATAAAGTTCTTAACATACTATAGACCATACGTTATGTTTATAGCATCAGAACAAACCCTCAGCTGTCCCCCAGTCGCCACCGTCGGCCCGTTTACCGTGGCCCGGGTGCAGGCTTTTGTATTGCGCTGGCCCACCAGACACCCGGTTCAGACGTCTTTCGGCGTCATGCATGCGCGCCCGGCAATATTGGTGCGCGTCGAAGATGCCAGCGGGGCGTCAGGCTGGGGAGAAATCTGGTGCAACTTTCCGGATTGCGGTGCCGAACACCGGGCCGGTCTTCTGCAGACCGTAGTTGCGCCGCTCCTGATCGGGCAAGCTTTCGCCTCAGCACGGGACGCGTTTGACCGGATGACGGCGCGTACCGCCGTTCTGGCAATTCAGTCCGGCGAACCCGGGCCTATTGCGCAGGTCATCGCTGGTATCGATATTGCCTTGTGGGATTTGCTGGCGCGTCGCGCTGGCCAGCCACTCTGGAAAATGCTGGGCGGTGACTCGGACACGGTCAAGGTGTACGCCAGCGGGATCAACCCCGAGCGCCCGCAAGACGTGGTACTTGCCAAGCTGGCCGAGGGGTACACCGCTTTCAAGCTGAAAGTGGGATTTGGGGAAGACCAGGATCTGACGAATGTGGCGGCCGTGCGGTCCGTCCTGCCGGTCGGTGCCGAATGGATGGTCGACGCCAACCAGGCCTGGGACCTGAAAACGGCCAAGCGCATGGCTGGGAAGCTCCAGGATTTCAAGCCCCAGTGGCTGGAAGAGCCATTGCGCGCCGATCAAGCTCCTTCCCAATGGAAGAGCCTCGCCGAATCGACGGAAATTCCTCTGGCGGCCGGTGAGAACCTGATCGGGGCCGCCGCATTTCAATCCATGATCGCGAGCCAGTCTTTGGGCGTCATCCAGCCCGATCTGGCCAAGTGGGGCGGCATATCGGGTTGTTTGCCAGTGATCGAGATGGTTCATGCGGCCGGGCTGCGCTACTGCCCGCACTTCCTGGGGGCCGGCATCGGACTGCTCGCGTCCGCCCATATCCTGGCAGCGCGAGGGTGCGCCAACGGCATGCTGGAGATTGACGCCAATGAGAATCCGCTACGAACAGTGCTGAGTCCTGCGCTTAACCGGGTGATCAACGGAACCTCCCAGTTGGGTGTCGAGGCTGGTCTTGGCGTTGATCCGAACATTGAAGAACTGGAGCATCTTTGCTCTGCGTCCACCCTTTCCTGAGTTTACAAAGGCCCACATGAAGTCCACCACCAACCCTTGGCACATTCCGGTGATCTTTGCCGTCACCTTCATCATCCACCACCTTGACCGCAATGCCATCTCGCTGGCACTGCCGCACATCGCGCAGGAGTTTCAGTGGAGCGATCGGGAGGTGGGGCAATGGGGCAAGTACCTGCTGTCGGTGTTCTTTCTGACCTATGGCCTGTCGCAGTTGTTGCTGCCCGCAACGGCCGAGCGATTTGGCGCCAAGCGCAGCCTGATGCTGTCGATCTTCGGCTTCTCGGTGGTCAGCATACTGGTGGGTCCGCTGGGTGGCTCACTGGCCGCGCTGATCACCTTGCGCTTGTGTTTGGGGCTGGCAGAGTCCATGCATGTGCCAATGATGAACAGCATCATTGCCCGCCACTTTTCGCCGGAGGTGCGCGGCACGGCCAACTCGATCTGGAGCGTGGGCCTGATCATTGCCACTGCCCTGGGCTCGCTGATCATGATTCCCTTGATGGGTGCCCTGGGCTGGCGTGAAGCGTTCATGGTGGTTGGCGTTGCCGGCATTGTGGTAGGCCTGCCCTTGGTTGCCCTCTTTGTCGACGACAAACATGGACAGGCTGCCGGCGAAATGTTCGCCGCGGCGAAAGCGCCCATGCCCTACCGCCGTGAACCCAATTACTGGCTGTTTGTAGTGATCGGTTGCTTCAATAATTTTGCCGGCTGGGGAATTCTGGGTTGGCTCCCCATCTATTTTGTGCGGGCCAAGGGCGTGGACATCGCGTCGCTCAGCTGGGCCCTGAGTATTGTTTTTACGGCCGGTGTTCTGGGCGCATTGCTCAATGCCCGTATTGGTGACGTGCTGAAAAAGCGCAACCTCCTTGCAGCGGTGGGCCTGGTCAGCGCGGGCATTGTGATTTACCTCGCATCTGTGACCCAGGAACTCAATGCACTGGTGGCCTTGTTCGCCTTGGCTCTGTTCTGCCAAAGCGCGTACCAGGCGCAAGAGTTTGCAACGCTGCAAAAACTGTGCAAAGACAGGAACGTGGCCTCCGCTACTGGCACCTATCTGGGCATTGCCCTGATTGTGGGCGGTGTGATCGGCAGCATGGTGCCAGGCGCCATCGTTGCAGCGACCGGCAGCTTTGACAATGCACTGATCGCCATTTCTGGTGGCGCCATTACCGCCGGCGTACTGATTGGTTGGCTGGGTCTTCGCTGCGGCGAATGGCGTTCGAATTGAATCTCACACTATGCGGAGCGGACTATGCAAGGACACAAAATGATAGGCCAAGCGCAGGCAAGGGTGCTGGCATTGGGGATGCTACTCACAGCCACTTCAGTTGCCTTCGCCAGCGAGGGTAACGTCCCGAACACGACGGCTTCGATTGATGCCGGCCGTGCGTTGTTTGCGAATATGTGCACCGCCTGCCATGGCGCCAATGGCAAGGCCCAAGTGGACGTCGTGTCGGACGCCACCGATCTCACCGAGCCGCTGCTCTACCGCAACGGCAGCACCGACGCAGACATTTTCAAGAGTATCCAGAAGGGTGCCGGTACTGGCATGCCGGCATTTGGTGCGGCATTCAAATCCGAGGCGGAAATTGGCAATTTGCGTAATTTCATCAAGAGCCTGTGGCCTGCAGCGCAACGGCCGCCAGTGACCAAATAACAAGTCCGCCTAATCCAACTTCTTAAAAGGAAACAACCATGCAAAACGATGCGAAAAGCGAGAGCGTTCCAGACGGCACGAACGAACAATCGGTTCCCAACCGCCGACATTTTCTGCGTCTGTCCACGGTTGGTCTGGGTGCGGCGGCAGCAGCAGGCATCACCACAGGTGTTTTGGCAGCAGATGCGCCAGCCGGCGGCGGCAGTGCTGCGGCAGGTGATATCCCGTCCATCCGTCTGGCCGACGCCTTCAAAGCCTCGCTGGCCCAGCCTGCAGCCTCCACTTCGTTTGAAGGGGCAGGAATGACCGGAGCAGAAGTATTTGCCAATCTGTGCCAGAAAGAAGAACTGTCGGCTTTGTTCTGCTGCCCCGGCAACTACACCATCATCAACGCCATCGCCGCCACCGGCATTCCGACCTATGGTGGTCGTACCGAAGGCGCCATGTGCGCCATGGCTGATGGCTACTCGCGGGCCACGGGGGAGGTAGTAGCAACCTCCGGCACCGAGGGCCCTGGCTTCACACACATGATCATGAATATTGCGGCCGCCCATGCTGCCCGCACGCCGCTGCTGGTGCTGGCCAGCAACATGACGCTGGCCGGTGAAGACCGCGAGACGTTCATTCAGCACGCCATGCAGCAACCCACCACCGAAGGCATCAAAAAATACGGCAAGCGTCTGGTCGATCCGGCGCGTGTGCACGAGTACGGTGCCTATGCATTTCGCAACCTGAAGTCGGGTGTGCCCGGCCCGGTGCACCTGGACTTCCCGGCAGAAGTGGCCCGTGCGCGCTTCAAGGCGCCCTCCGAGCTGCGCGACTTCCATGACAAATCCCAGTACCGCACCGAATCGCGGGCCTGGCCGGCACCCAAAGACATGGACGCCGTGGTACGCATGATCGAAAAAGCCGCCCGTCCGCTGATCGTCGCGGGTACGGGCGTGTTCCAGCGCAAGGGCTGGGACGCACTTCGCAAGGTGGCCGAAAAGGCCGACATTGCCGTGGTCACCTCTGGCCCCACGCGCGGAAGTTTTCCGGATGATCACCGTCTGTCCATCGCGGCGGCGCCGGACGCACTGATGTCGGCTGACCTGGTGATTTTTGTTGGCCAGTACAGCATGCCCAGCCCCGGAGAGTACCGCCTGAACCCCGAAATCAAGGTCGTGCGCGTGCACCCCGAGCAGGAGGACATGGGTCGCAACTGGCCGCTTGATCTTGGCGTTCTCAGTGACGAGCGCAGCTTCCTGGAAGTGCTGGCGGACCGGCTGGGTCGCGCGAGGCGCGATGCCTGGGTCGACGAACTGGCCAAGGCCCGCAAGGCGTTTCAGACACAACTGGACGACCACTACAAGCTCGGCATTGGTCACAGCGCCAAGACCGGCATGTTACACCCCACCGTGATTGCACGGGATACCCAAAACTTCATCGACACCCACCCCGAAGGTCGGCTGGCCATTGCCACCGGTGTGGGCGGCTGGACGATTGGTCTGACGGCCGGACGTTACCTGCGCGCCTATCGCCCCGGACAGGAAATCATTCCTCCGTACCAGTACGCCGCCATCGGTCCGGACATGGCGATGATGATGGGTGTTTCCTGCGCTGTGCAGCGCGGCGTGGGTCCGCAAAAGGGTTACCAGGGTACGCCGACCATCTGCGTGACGTCGGACGCCGGCGTGGCTTACAGCCTGATGGAACTTGACACCGCAGTCAAGTACGGTTGGCCCACCATCACCATTGTGTACAACAACAATGCGTGGGGCGTCTGGCCCAACGCGGCACGTTCGGCGCGCTCGATGCACATGTACCTGTTCCAGGAAAATTTGCGCTACGACCAGATCGCCCAGTCACTGGGTGCGCGCGGCGACTATGTGCGCACGCCCGAAGAGTTTCGAGCGGCGTTGGCGCGTGCGTACAAGGCAGGCCGTGACGAGAAAGCCTCGACCCTGATCAACTGCCAGGCCATCAAGGAATTCACCAATGGTGCAGCCTACGCACCTGGAATTTCCTTGCCCGTCGAGCCGGGTGTTTCAGCCGTTGCGCATTGATTGCCATGGAATCGGTGCGCGAACTAATCGAAGACCACGCCGCACGCGGCGTATTTCGGTTCAGTCCGCAACCGTCGGACAAGATCGGCAGCGAGCGGTACCGCATTGTCTGGTTTCGTGGCCAGACGATGCAACTGGATGTTGATTCGCGCCACGGGCGGGCAACTCTGTGTGGTTTTTTGCCACCGGTGTCGCCGCGCACCAAACTCGACCGCGAGTTGCGTGCATGGCTCAAGTCGCACGAGTCGCACGAGCGGCCTGCGCACCGTCGACGCGATCCAACGCAATTCAAGACGGTGCTGCGCAACGCGGATTCAGTCATGCGGGTCAGCATCACAAGTACCGAAGGCAACCCCGTACAGGCCACGCGCAAGTTGTTGCAACTGGTCAACGAGTTGTATCTGGAATTTCTGGCCGATGCCAGCCGCTACAACTGGATTGTTGAAACCTTTGATCTGGACCCGGACAGTTCGCGCTGGCCATAGAAATGTCTGAAAGCAGTCGATTGGAGAGATGACTATGAAAAAAATATTCAAACGTGTTGCGTGGTCTTTTCTGGCCCTGCTGGTGGTGTTGGCCATCGCGGCCGCTGTCACGCTGGCGGTGCTGGAGAACCGATTGCAAAAATCAGCCGATCCTGCGTTTTCACAATCCAGCACGCGCGCGCGGCCTGCAGCCAACCCCTTGCGCAATGCCTACTTTGGCGACCTGCATGTGCACACCGCCTATTCGATGGACGCCAGCATTTTTGATTCGCGCAACAGCCCGCGCAAAGCCTATGAATTTGCCAAGGGCGCTGAAACCGAGTTGCCTGGCAGCGGTGCCAAACAGATGTTGGCGGCGCCGCTGGATTTTGCTGCGGTGACCGACCATGCCGAGGGCATGGGCAGTCTGAATGCGTGCTACGACCGCCAGGGCGGGACCTACTGGAACGTGAACTGCATCGCGGTGCGCCACAAGGTGCTGCTGATGTTCATCATCCAGAACCGCGACAAAGTCCAGTCAGGCCAAGCCATCGGAAAATTCAATAAGGGCATGTGCGGTAACGACGGATTGGCGTGCAAGGCCGGCGCAGAATCCGTCTGGCAAGACACGCAGGCTGCTGCCCGGGAACATTACGAGCCGGGCTACTTCACTACCTTCAACGCCTACGAATACAGCCCAGGCCTGGCGCGGGGCGGTCAATTGCACCGCAATGTGATTTTTCGTGGTGACAAGGTTCCTTTCAACGTGTTTTCTGCGCTGGACGGTTTTGCCGAGGACCTGCTGCGCTGGCTGGATGTGCAATGCAAAGGCGATTGCAAGGCACTCACCATTCCCCACAACCCCAACTTTTCCTGGGGGCTGATGTTTGGCGACAACAACACTGACGGCACACCGCTCACGCAGGACAACCTGGCCCTGCGTGCCCGCTTTGACAAGTTGGTGGAAGTTTTCCAGGTCAAGGGCAGTTCCGAGTGCGCTGCCGGGCTGGGAACCACGGACGAGCAATGCAACTTTGAGAACATGTTTCCGGTGTGTTCAGCGGAGGATGCCAAGATTGCGTCGGGGACGGGCCAACACGCTGCTCAATGCGTAGACCCCAATGACGTGGTGCGCAATGTCCTCAAACGGGGCTTGCAGGATGAGAAGAAGTGGGGCTTCAACCCCTACAAGTTCGGCCTCATTGCCGCCACCGACAACCATAACGGAGCACCTGGCGACACCCAGGAAAATGCCTGGAACGGCCATAGCGGCATCAACGATGCAACACCAGAGCAGCGCCTGGGTGCGAATCGCAGTATCGTCGCGCGCTTTCTGGGTATCAAAGGCGGCACCATCAACCCCGGTGGCCTGACGGGCGTCTGGGCCGAAGAAAATACCCGCGAGTCCATCTGGGACGCACTGCATCGCAAGGAAACGTTTGGCACCAGCGGCACCCGGGTGCGGGCCCGCATGTTTGCCGGCTATGACTTCCCTTCAGACTTGCACAAGCGTGCCGATGCGGTCAAAGTGGCTTACGCCACCGGCGTGCCGATGGGGAGCGATGTTCCTGCTTCCGATAGTGGCAAAGCCCTCAGCTTTTTGGTGATGGCCACGCGCGATGCCAACTCCGCGCCACTGCAGCGTCTGCAGGTGGTCAAGGGCTGGGTGGACGGCACCGAGACCAAAGAACAGGTGTATGACGTGGCATGCTCGGATGGCCTGAAGCCGGATGCGAAGACCCACCGCTGCGCCGACAACGGTGCCCGCGTAAACCTGAACGACTGCAGCATTTCAGCCGACAAGGGCGCGGCCGAGTTGTCCGCCACCTGGCGTGACCCGGACTTCAAACCCATGCAATCCGCTTTCTACTACGTGCGTGTGCTGGAGAACCCGGTATGCCGCTACAGCCAGCGCGATGCGCTCAAGATCGGCGTTGACAAGCACCCGGCCGACAAGCCCCGCACCATCCAGGAACGCGCCTGGACCTCGCCGGTGTGGTACGCACCCAAGAACCCCGCCTGACCCGTACAGGCACCCGTTTTTTTTAGTTCAGGAGAAAAGATCATGCAGGTCACGTCCACGGATGTACTCATCGTCGGCGCCGGTATCGCCGGTATCAGTGCTGCGGCCCATTTGCGCAAAATGTGCCCCGAGAAAAGTTTTCAGATTGTGGAGGCACGCCAGGCCATCGGCGGCACCTGGGATCTGTTCCGCTACCCCGGTATCCGCTCGGATTCCGATATGCACACCTATGTGTACTCGTTCAAACCCTGGCGTGGCGGCAAAGTCTTTGGCAGCGCTGCCGACATCAAGGGCTATCTGAACGAAACCATTGATGACTACCAGATGCGGGACAAGATTCAATTGGGGCTGAAGGTGGTGAAAGCCAGTTGGTCCAGTGCGGACAAGCGGTGGACGGTGGCGCTGGAAGACGCCACAAGCGGCGAGGCAAAAACCGTCCAGTGCCAGTTTCTCTTCATGTGCAGTGGTTATTACAACTACGAAAGTGGCTACGTGCCTGATTTCAAGAACATGGACCTTTTCAAAGGCACCATTGCACATCCTCAGCTGTGGCCTGCCGACCTCGATTACACAGGCAAGAAGGTGCTGATTATCGGCAGTGGCGCGACTGCCGTCACGCTGTTGCCCGCCATGGCCCCCAAGGCGGGCCATGTCACGATGCTGCAACGCTCGCCCTCGTATGTGGCGGCCCGGCCTGGCTTTGACAACATCGTGGATGTGGCACACAAGATTCTTCCGGAGTTTGTCGCCTCCAAGTTCGCGCGTGCCAAGGCAGTGCTGATGGGCGTCTACATCCACCGGATGTGCCGTCGCAACCCCGAGAAGGCCAAGGCCTTTTTTATCGGCCAGGTTCGCGAAGCGCTGGGGCCCGATTTCGACGTCGGCAAGCACTTCACGCCCAGCTACAAACCCTGGGACCAGCGCGTGTGCATGGTCCCCGATGGCGACCTGTTCAAGGCCCTGCGCAGCGGCAAGGCATCCATGGCCACTGACCATATTGAGGCCTTTACCGAGACTGGCGTCAAGCTGAAGTCGGGAGCCACGATAGATGCCGACATCATCGTGCCGGCCACAGGTCTGGATTTGAAAGTTCTGGGCGGTGTGCAATTCGAAGTGGATGGCAAGCCGTTCCACATTCCAGAGGCGGTGAACTACAAAGGCATCGGCTACTGCGGCCTGCCCAATGCGATCACCACATTTGGCTACACCAAGGCCTCCTGGACTTTGAAAGCCGACCTCACCAGCCGCTATTTCTGCCGCCTTCTCAAACATATGCAACAAAGTGGCGCACGCCAGTTTGTACCCAAAATGGTGGATGCCTCGGTCACTTTGGGGCCGTGGACAGATATGTCCTCCGGCTATTTCCAGCGCAGTATCAAGAAACTGCCGCTACAAGGTGACCGTGCACCTTGGCGGGTCAATCAGGCCGTGATTCCGGACATCCTGTCGCTGCGTTTCGGTGCCATTGACGACGGTCAGATGGTTTTTCATCCGTAGTGCCCTGACCTGAACGTCGAGCCAATCGGGCGCGATGTCTTCAACGCCCTGCGCACCACTTACTGACGAAAGATGGAACACACCATGAGAAACACACGCTACTGCCGCGTCCTGATCACCGGAGCGGCGGGCTTCGTCGGTCGCCAGCTGATGTTGCACTACAGGCAACAGGGTGCCGAGGTGGTCGGCATCGACTGCATTGCCTCCCCTGGGCTGGGCATCACGGCAGCGGACATCACACAACCATCGAACTATGCCGACCTGCTGGCAGGCTGCGACCTGGTTGTGCATGCCGCAGCCATTGTCAGCAACAACATCGAAACCGTCACCGCCTGGCAAGTGAACACCATGGCAACGGCGCAGTTGATCGCCGCTGCCAGCGCCGCGAAGGTGGCGCGTTTCGTCTTTGTGTCGTCAGGTGCAGTCATGCGCTTTGGCAACCTCGAGTACGAGGCGACCGAACGCGCCAGTCCTGGCCGGCCGTTCGACGAAGACTGGCCGCTGATGCCAATCGGCAACCCTTACACCGACTCCAAGATCGCGGCCGAACATGTGGTTCTGGCTGCCCACGCCAAGGGCACTTTGCCCTGCACTATCGTGCGCCCTGCCGACATTTATGGCCCAGGATGTCGGCCCTGGGTGACGGAGCCGCTAAAGGTGATTCAGGCCGGCCAGTTCCTGCTACCCGCCCATGGCAAGGGGCTGTTCACGCCGATCTATATCGACGACGTGGTGCGCGGCCTGACCATGGCCGCCGAAGATGATCGGGGTCTTGGGCAGATCTTCCTCATCGGTGGCGAACACACCGTCACGAATGAGGCGTTTTTCACCTACCACTATCAATGGCTTGGACTGGCGGGCGGCCCGCCGACCTTTAGCACTGAAGATGCCATTCAGATGGCCGAGCAGGTGCGCGAGAAGCTTGAAAGCGCGGGTCGGCATACCGAGATCGGAGCAGGTCTGATGCGCCAGTTCACAAAGAAGCGAAGTTTCAGCAACGCCAAAGCCCGCGAGTTGCTCGGGTGGCAGCCGCAGGTCAACCTGGAAGAAGGAATGCGCTACACCCGCGCCTGGCTGGTCGCTGAGTCACTCATTGCCGCCTGAAGGGCAGAACCATGATCTACATCCTCGCCTTTGATGTTGGCACCTCTGGGACAAAGGCACTTTGAAAGAAGCCAATTGAAGCACGCTCTACCTACCAGGGCCGCCCAAGCGTGGCAATGGCTGATTCACGAGCCCTTTGTGCACTTTGTGGTGCTGGGCGCGTTCATCTTTGTGCTGCACGCAGTGACCGGAGCCAAGGACAGCCCCACTGACATGCACATCACAGTCACCCAGGATGATGTTGTGCGTCTGCGTGCCCAGTTCACCAAGCAGTGGGGGCGCGAACCCGACGCAGCGGCGCTGAAGGAGACAGCAGACAACTTTGTCCGCGAGGAAGTGCAGTACCGCGAAGCCTTGGCGCGGGGTCTGGACAAGGACGACGTCATCGTGCGTCGCCGTCTAGTGCAAAAGATGGAGTTTTTGGCGAGCCAGGACGTGAGCAACCCGACAGATGCTGAGTTGCAAGCCTACTTTGATGCCCACGTGGCCGACTATGCGCCGCCGACCCGTGTGGATGTTGAGCAGATGTTTTTCAGCACCGACAAGCGCGGTGGCGCAGCGCGTGCCGATGCGCAAAAAGCGCTCGCCGCCTTGGCACGCGGAGAAATGGCACAGGGCGACAGTTTCATGCTGCCCACGCACCTGCAGCAGCAGGATGCTGTCACGCTGGGCCGTGACCTGGGTGCTGGTTTTGCCGAAGCGGTGATGAAGCTTCCCGCCGGTGTCTGGTCAGGCCCGGTAGCGTCAGCCCACGGGCTGCATCTGGTGAAGATTGGGGAACGCACCACGGCTGCGCAGGTGCCGTTAGCCGTGGTGCGCGACAAGGTATTTGCCGACATGGTGAACGCTCGGGTGGACGCTGCGCGCGAGGCGGCGTACGCGCAACTGCGTTCCCAGTACACCGTGGTCATGCCAGCGATTGCACCGTAATGGCACATAGTCTGCGTGTCGCTGGTGCCATGCTCTGGGCATTGGCCCTGTGCGCTGGCGTCGCTCATGCGCATGAAAACCTGCCCGCGTCCCTCATGGTGCAGGAAGTCCAGGACCAACTGTATTCGGTTCGGTGGCGTGTGCCCCAGACACAGGGTCCAGCCCCGGATATATCTCCACGGTTTCCGTCGGACTGCACACCGGCAACGGTGCCGAGTCTGGTGCCCGCACCCAGTGCGCGCCTGTCACTGTGGCAGATACGTTGTACGCAAGGTTTGCCGGCAGGTTCGCGAATCGTCATCGAAGGTTTGGGTGCCACC
The DNA here is from genome assembly GCA_919902775.1 of Burkholderiaceae bacterium. Taxonomy (GTDB): domain Bacteria; phylum Pseudomonadota; class Gammaproteobacteria; order Burkholderiales; family Burkholderiaceae_C; genus Limnohabitans_A. Next base: position 66,526 of record CAKKRJ010000010.1, on the reverse strand, counting down.
ACCGTGGATGCGCTGGTGCGGGTGGAGTGGCGCGATGGCTCGCATGCATCCGCAGTGGCCCGTCCGCGTGCGCCCGACGTGGAGATGGGACACAGCCAAGCCCAGAGCATGGCGGTGTCTGGCTACTTTCGGCTGGGGGCAGAGCACATCCTTTCGGGGATTGACCACCTGTTGTTTGTTCTGTGCCTGGTCATGCTGGTGCCCCATGTCAACGCGCTGATCAAAACCATTACCGCATTTACAGTGGCGCACAGTGTGACACTGGCCTTGGCGGCGCTGCAGTGGGTGCAGGTACCGCTGCCACCTATGGAGGCAAGCATTGCTCTGTCCATCCTTTTTTTAGCCCGCGAGCTGGCGCGGCGCAATCAGGGCCAGAGCATGGCGATCCGACGTCCCTGGGCTGTGGCGCTCGCATTTGGATTGCTGCACGGGTTTGGCTTTGCGGGCGCTCTGGCCGAGGTCGGATTGCCGCAGGGCGATATACCGGTCGCGCTGTTGCTGTTCAACTTGGGGGTAGAAGTCGGTCAACTGGTGTTTGTGTCGCTGGCCTATCCTGCTCTGCTGCTATGGCGACGCCGCCCGCAACGCCGTCTGCAATGGATGTCCCGTGCTCCCGTGTACGCGGTGGGAGCTGTGGCTGGCTTCTGGTGGTTGCAGCGCATGCTAATGGTGGTGGGTGTTCAGGTTTCGTAGCCCCCGTTGCGCAGCCCCTACGACCTGTTGCTCAACCGCGAACTCAAGACAGTCAATATCGAACGCGCGCCGACTTCTCTCACCGTGGTTGATTAGTTCGTCGAGACGCAGGCAGATGTGGCTGCTGGGTGAAGTAGCAGCTTGAAACAGATCCCCGGCCACCGCCTACTGCCAGGCCGCTGCATGGTGATCCAGCAGATCATGGGCCTGCCCAAAGGCCGCAGTGCTGAGGACAAGGCTAACCTTGCTGGGGAGATGATAGCTTCGGGCTTCGTGGCGAAAGCGCTGTAGCGCTACAGCATCGAGGGTGTCGGTCGCCCCTGCGGTCGAAACCGCAGATCATTGGCGACTAGGATGAAACGCGGTCCACCTGCTGTCTTTCTGCCTGGCGTGGCGAAAGTCAGCTTCTGGTCGATAGCAGGTGAACAATTTAACTAAATCATCGCCACATAGCGGCCAGTCATTTGAATCTTCCTATGTCAGGTCTGGAGAAGGTTACTCTCGCATTGCAATGGCCGTAGCCAGCCAGATGTTCACGAAGTCATTGAAGATGCCCGTTTTGCGAAACAGATTCACACCTCCGGAAATTTGTGCAGGAATCCAAATTTCCGGCCAATGTCATGTAGGCAGACTTGCACCAACGCATCGTGGCTGCTTTTGAGTCGCTGGTAGGTCTTCCAATGCATACCTTTGGGCTTGCTGCCGTCGCCATTCAAGATGCCTGCCTCCCAGCCCATGCGTTTGCGCAGCTTGTCGGCCTTGGTTGATGCCCGGTCACCTGCGCCTTCTTTCTGCGTGACGTAACCCAGCCCGCCACACTGGCGGCAGGCGAAGTCCCGGCCCGGCGCGTACAGCACCGCCACCCGCTTGCTGCACTGTGGGCAGGTAAACCAGTGGCGATGCCCGCCCAGGTGGCAAGCTGAGGTTTGTGTCTGCACCCGTTGTTCGACCACTTCGCCGGTGCTCTTCATGCGGTAGGACAACACCATGCCTTGGTCAAAGTCCACGCGGACGCTGATCCCCGCCACCTGGCGGTCGTTCACCAGCCACTGCCAGCTAAAGCCGCTGCCCGGCACCAGCAGGCCCATGCGGATGATCTTGCGGATGTCCAGTGGCATGGAGTCGCTGGTCTCTGCTTTGCCGCTGTAGCTGCTGCACCGCCCACTTCCGCGTCCGCCCATTTTTATTCTCCGTTTTTTGCCGAAATCATTTGGCAAGTTGAACTGGTCCTGTGACCTGAAAACCCATGAATCGGGCTGTAACCCGCATAGATGCTGGGTTCTGGACGTTTTTCGTGTTGCTGGAAATTGCGCATGTTTTTACGCTGCGCGGCTGCTTCTGAGGTCTTTCAGCTTTATCAGCATGGCCAAAGTGCGCTCAAACTTGCGATCCAGGTGCGTTTCATAGCGGGAAAGCTTCTCCAGCCGGTAGGCTTGCAGTCCTTCGCCAATAGTTTGGTTCACGATGGCGTCATGGTGGCGGGACTCTTTTTCTTGTTGGTAGACAAAGGGCGTGACGTGCTCCGTGATGAAGGCGGCCAGCCCCGTGGCATCGACGGGGTATTCCTCCTCGTCCACATACTCCTGCCACCACTCGCGGGTGTCGGGAAGCAAGGCGCGCAGGGCTTTGTCATAGGCACGTTCGCCACCTTTGCGAAGGATGGCGATGGCCTTGTTGGTGGCATCAACGTCGTGCCGGGCGGATTGCTGGCTTTCCGCCACGTCTGCCGGTTTCAAATCCATGAGGTTGCGAATGTCGGTCTTCTCGCCTGACAGGCCCATCTCAAATGGAGCTGCCGCTGGAATGACGGTCTTGGCGCTGCGGGCGGATTCCTTCAAGCCCTTATTGATGGTGGCCCCTTCGGCTAGCAACACCCGGCGTTTGCGCCAGATCACGCTGGCCAGTTCTTCAATCAGGTGTTGCTCTGTGGCACCAGCAGGCAGGTGTTCATCCATCAGGGAGTTCACTAGGCTTTCGTAGTCGGCATGGCTTTCGTGGCTGAGCACGGTGTAGCGGCTCAGGATGCCGTGCTTGAGGGCGTTGAAGCGGACGACTTCGTAGGGCTGGGGGCTGGGGTCAGCCGTTGTTATCAGGGGCGCGGTGCTGGTGTCGGTGCTGGCGGTGTCCGTGGTGGAGTTCATAATGGGCTTTCAATAATGGGGTTCAGATCAATCGCAATACGCCCGCCACAGCGCCATGCCAGCGCCGCAGCGTTGTCCGTAGCGCGAGCCGCGCCCGGCGGCGATGCAGGTCGGGCAGTTGAAGTGGTGGGCGTGGTAGGCCGCGTCCAGCGCGTGCCAGTCGGTGGGCTCAGGCGTTGCGTCAGCCGGTGGTGTAGCTGGCAATGCCTCGTGCAACTCACATTGCAGGGCCTGGGTCAGCGCCTCACGGTGCTGGCGTAGCTGTTCGATAAAGCGCACCACAGCCTCACGCGGGCCAATGGCTTTGACCTTGCCGCTCACCAAGCGCAGTTCAATCCCCGATGCCTGCGCCTGGCGAATCAAGTCACCCGCGATCACAGTTCCACCTCGCAAATGTCATTGACACTTTTTGCAAGCTCAGGTTCTGGAACCGACATTACCGATGTAACCGATGCCACGGACTTGACCTGCCAACGTTCTGCCGATGTGGTGCCACTGGCGCGCTCAAATCGCAACCCGTCAACAATCACACTTTGCTTGCGGGAAATCCATTTACCCAGGCGTCGGCGGTTTATCTCGCCGCGCTCATCGGCAATCTCCCGCAAAACCTCGCGCAATTCGTCAGTGGCAAAGCCGGTCAGCGCCTTGTCGACCGACTCGCGGATCATGGCCGGGCTGGTGCCAAAGGTCGCTTTCCATGCGTGCAGCAGACGACCCAGCGTTTCGCGGTCGGGGTCATGTGCCAGTTGCTCGAATACCCGCTTTGCCGGGTCTGGCAAGCCCAACCACAACAGCGGCTGGCGCACCCAGTTGCTCCACTGGCCATAGCTTGCAATGGGTTTGCAGGTGGTGGGCGCAGCGCCCGAAACCAGCCAACCGCGAATCACGGTCAGGGCCAGCGAGACAAACCGCGCCCGATCTTTGCGCACGGTGGTCAGCGGGTCGCCCTTGAACAACCGTTCGGCGGGTGTTTCCACCTGCGGATCAATGGCGATGGTGATGCACCTCCGTGCCATGTCTTTCACGGCGTCCACGTTGTTGCCGCTGGACAGAAACAATGCCCGCGTGCCTACAGTGGCCGTCTTGCTCACTCCTAGAATACGTCCGGTTAAAAATTCCTCAGTGAGCGCGCTGCACAGCGACTTGTAGGGGATCAGGTCGGTGGTCAGGTTGTCAAACACCACGGCACCGGGCGCGGTCAGCAGGGTCGCTAACAAAAGCTTCTGGCACTCTTCCTCATTGCCGGGGAACGCCATCGCCGACGGCGTGGACGGACTGGCGAAGGCGGCAATGATCCCGCTCAAATAACTCTTGCCGGATGCAATTTGCGGGGCCTTGATGTGAAACATCGGTGCAGTCGTCAAGCTGGGCCGTATCGCCGCTGTCAAGATGCCCGCCAATGCCGCCGCTTCGTCATGCGCGTTGTTGAACTCAAACTCGGTAAACAGGCCGCGCAATTCTTTCAGGGCATCCTGTGACTGTTGCCGGGTGGGTTTGTCGGGAACGCTGAACAAGCGGGTGTCGAACACGCCAAACAAACCCGTAGGGGCATCAAAACCGGCATCCCGCACCAGCGAGCCATCAGGCCGCAAGTGGGGTTGCCGCGCAATGCCAGACAGGGCTGGCAGGTGGGCATACGCCTCGGAGTCAAACAGCACGTTGACGTGCTTGGGTGGTGGGTCAATCACCACGTCGGCGTCACTGCGTGCGTCATACCGGGTCCAGATAGCGCAGCCGGACAAGGCCCGCAGTAGTGCTGGTTGCGACACCGGCTTGATAGCCGTCTCGCGGCTTTCAGGGTCGGTGGTAATGGACACAATCAATCCGCCGCGCTGGTAGTAGCGTTTGGTGGCCGCCAGTTCCCGTTCACCAGCGTCTGCAATGCTGCCAATGTTGCCCGCCTCGGCTTTGATGGTGGGCTTGTGCTTGGCTGCCGTAAACGTCACACCCAAGAATTCCAACAGCGCGCCCGTGCGGTACTTGTCACCATGACCGTGCTGGCACTTGAACCAGCCAATGGGGTAGAGGTCGGTAGGCTCTGAATACGCGCTGCCATGGTCAATCTGGTCGGTGTGTTCATGCACCCAGGGGCACGTCACATCATGTTTGCCACTGCCCAGCGGTTGCTTGTAGAGGCCGCGCATTTTGAGAGCGCCAATGACCTCGTTTTCCGCAGGGCGGGGGATGTAAACGCCATCCTCGGCATTGCGGTCAATCGCAGTCGCTTTGCGCCCAGGCGTGGCCTTTTGGCTGGTCTTGGCCTTGGGTGGGGCAAGTGCCAGCGCGTCCATGATCTGTGCCACCGTGTAGCGCCGTTTCGGGTGCCACTGCGTCAATTTGCATTGAAACGCGGGGTCTGACTTGCCATTGCTAGCAAAGGGCAGACGACCATAGCGGGTGGTGGGCGACTTGGCTCCAGGGTCACACAAGCTAGCCTCGACCATGCTCTTGTTCAAGTCTTTGATGCTCTCGAACTCAGTCACCGGCTCGGTGAACAGATAGCCCGCCTGAAAATTGCCCTCGCTGGTTTCGATCACATACGACGGCGGGCAGGCATCGAGCCGGTCCAGCGGCAAGGCCTTGGTGCCCAAGTCGTCCAGCATCACGCCATAGACCGCCGCACAGTCTTTCTCGCGCCGGTGGTAGCCGTCATCGGCGGGCGCATAAGCGGCCAGACTGAAATACCAGTTGAACGCGGCATTGTCCGTGTGGCTCTTCTCGACACGCCACGCCTCGCCGCCCCAGGCTTTGCGGTCTTTCGGTTTGCCTCCAAAACCCAACACGAAAGGGCGCAAGGGGTCTGCCAAACCCTGAAAGATGGCAGACAAAAACTCGCCGTTGGTGGTCGGCAATCCGGTTACATCGGTTAAATCGGTTGAAGTTTGGGTTTGAGCCGAAAGTGTCAGATTCTTTTCAGCGGTATTTTCAGGCGTGCTTGTTCCCGGCGTTGCGCCGATAGAGGTGTTTGTCATGCTGCACCTCGTTTAGAAAGAAGCAATCAGGGCGCGAATGTCGGCGCTGCGCCAGGCGACGCAACGTGTTGACAGCTTCACGGGAGCGGGGTAGCGACCTTCGGCCACGCCAGCCCACCAATGGGATCGGCTAACCGGGATGTGTGCCAACACCGTGGGCAAGCGCCACAGGGCTATGTCAGGATTTTGGGGAGAGGGAAGAGCGCCAGCCGGATTGGTGGCATTGGGTTGCGCGTCTGCGCGAGGGTCTTGGGTCGTAGTGTTTACAGCGCCGTCTCGGCGGATGTTGGTTAATGAACTTAGCTTGTCAGGGCTCGCGTAGTTTTTTCTGGATTTGGATGCCTTTCTACCTCGTCGGTCGGGGTCGCCGTCGTCAGAATCACCGTCGTCGTCACTTGCTGCTATTGTGGGTGCTTCACCGCCGCCCTCGCTTCCTTCTGCGTCAACGTCTGCACTGGCGCCACCACCGCCTTGAAAGGGGACGCCACTCGAAATGTTCGCTTTTGACGGGCCACACAAAACCTCCGCTTCGCGGCCACGATAGACCTCACGCATAAAGTCTTCGTAATGCGAACGGATATTGCCGATTGGGGAAATCATTTGGATCATGCTGTCCTTGCATTCAGACTACCTACAAACCCGAATGGGTTTATATCCAGTAGTCCAGGCAAGCCGTTTATAGCACTGACACATCCAATACGCAACACCTCGAACTATTAAAAGCGCTACCTATGGCTGAAAATCCTTATCGAGACACTACTGGTAGTGCCTCCTCAAAGATTAAGCAGCCCGCAACGTCAACACGTTTACTGGTTTGTTTGACAGCAAGTCCAGCCGTTCACCCCACAGCCGCCACGCATCGCGCATGGGCCCTTCGTAAGTGGCGCGCTGGTAAATGCGCTTCATCTTGTTTTCTTCGGTGTGGTTCAGGCACTTCTCGATCACGTCGGGCAGCGCGCCCAGTTCGGCCATGGCGCTCGCGCCCGTGCGGCGCAGGTCGTGCGGTCGCCATTGGCCGCCCGAGAGTTTGAGTGCGTCTATCTGCTTTGTGCGGCCTGCAATCTGCCCGCCCGGTTCGCGCTGGCGGTCGGCCACCTGCTTGGTGACTGTTTTGGTGTCCAGCGGCAGATTTGTCTTTTCAATAGCGGGGTCGTAACGGCTGCACGGAAAGCACCATGGCGTTTCACCCGTAATGGCGCGCAGGCGCTCAAATTGGCGCAGTGCAAAGTCACTCAGCCATACCTGGTGCGACTTGCCGTTTTTGGTTTCAGGCAGAACCCACTGGCGGCGCTCAAAGTCCACATGTTCCCAGCGCGCGCCCACGGTTTCGCCAATGCGCGTGATGGTTGCCATTTGAATCAGCAGGGCGCATTGCGACGTGTCGGCCAGGCCGGACTGGGGCAACTTCTTCAATAAGTCGATCAATTCCGCCTCGCCCAGCACCCGGTCGCGCTCGCCATCCGGCCCAATCTTGGCTTTCTTGATTCGCGCCGTCGGATCGGCTTCCACATAGTCGCGGTCCAGCGCAAAGCCGAACATTTGCCGCAGGTCAGACAGTACCCGCTTGGTCATGCGTACTACGTCGCGCGCCATCATGGTGTCGACGATGTTTTGAACGTGCACCTTCTTCACATCGGCCACGGCCAAGTCGCCAATCAGCGGGAATACGTCGCGCTCAAACGCCCGCTTTGCCTCAGCGCCACCGTCGCCGCGCTGCTTTAGCGCCAAGTCGTGCCAGAGTTTGAACAATTGCCGCACCGTCAAGCGGGCCTGCTGCTGGGCGATGACTTCCAGGCGGTCAAGCTGCTTGTTGCGGGCTTCCACCTGGTCGACTTCGATCTTGAGTTTTTCGGTGGCCTTGCGCTGCACCGGGTCGGTGCCCGACTTCACTTCTACGGCCAGTCGGTCGCGCTCGTCGCGCAGGGCTTTGAGCGACATCTTAGGCCAGGAGCCAAGGCGAACCTGCCGGGTTTTGCCGTTCAGCTTGTACCGCCACTGAAAATCCACACTTACCGGGTTTTTTGTGTCAGGCGTGGCGCGCACCATGCCAAACATGGACCCGCCATCCGGCAAACGCTTGCCGTCGTCCGTACCGCGCAGCGCTTCCAGCGCCTTGGTTGTGATTAATGCCATGTCAAATTGCCCCCACCATTGCCCCCACCATTTGGGTGGCTCAGAGTGTAGCTTGTTGGACTAGTTTGGACTACGCATGAATCTTGTAATTATGTAACCTATTGATTTTTAATGATTATTCTCAGTATCAAAGACTTCTAAAAGCTTTACTGGAAATACAAGGGGTAGCATGGGGTGCAAGGGGTCGCGAGTTCGAATCCCGCCACGCCGACCATTTATTCCCAATGAAAAACGGGTCACATCTCTTGTAGATGTGACCCGTTTTTCTTTTGGCGCACAAGCTGTTGCCATCTCATAAATCCCCACACCACGACACGTGTTTCACCACCACTGGCAGTGATGCACTCAGCTCAATCACTCCGGCGCATAAAACCAAACGGTTTTGATCTGGTCGTCTATCACTTCGTAAACGGCCAGTGCCTGCGTTTCGTAGGCATGCACACCGGTGATTCGCTCATGGTCCACGACCTTGTTTCCGCACACGATGCGCTTGTCTAAGGCGGCATGAAGATTCGGTAAATTGAATCGGTTGGCCGCATAGTGCGCGGCCAATGCTTTTTTTCCCGCCATCACGGGTTCCACTTTGGGGGGACGAAACACTTGAACATCATCCGCATATTCGGCGATGAATTTTTCGAGGTCGTGCGCGTTGTAGGCTTCGAGTTGGCGCTGGACGGTGGCTTCTGCGGTCATGGGGCGGGGCCTTGCTCGAGGGAGAAAATCAACGGGTCATGGCGCGCGCGGCCGCCAGGTCCCAGCCGGCCCAGCCACAACTCTTGAAAAAGACAGGCCCTTGGCGATTGTCTGGTCGGCTCCAGGCGTGGCCTGCATGCAGCACGTCGGCCAGCGCAGGGAACTGGGCCACATCCAGGCCCGCATTCAGCAAATCACCGGCTTCGTGGTCCGCATCGCGCGAGTCCACCACCACACGCCCGTGGCGTGCCACATGCTGGCAAACGGCCGGATCCCACTCCAGCATGGTCGGCGTGAAGGCTCCGACGGCACAAATGAAAGCGTCGGGTCGTGGTTTCGCATGCAACACGATTTGCTGCGCACTGGTGGCGCTGACCACCAGGCTGCATTCGGCAAGCACCTCGTTTGCATCCTTCACCCGCTGTGCGTCAACCCCCAGCGTGTGGGCGTGCGCCACCAGCGCATCGGTGCTCGCGTCAGAGCGCGAGGCAATCAACACCTGCTTGACGCCCAGGCCTTCGACAAACGCCTCCAGGTGCGACAAGCCTTGCACGCCAGCGCCCACAATCAGCAGCTTGCCGGCAGGGTTGGGGGCCAATTTTTGGGCAGCCAACAGCGAGACCGCCGCAGTGCGGCGCGCCGTCACCGTGGGACCATGCAGGATGTGAAGGCGTCGGCCATCCACCGCGTCAAACACCACCACATCGCCCTGAATGGTGGGCAACTGACGGCTGGGGTTGTCGGCGACAAAGGTGACCAGTTTGGTGATGGCCACCTTGCTGTCCGAGGCGGGCATGACAAACAAACTGCCCCCGTGGGACAGCGCGTGCACAATTCGCGGCGGTACCGACACCGAGGGGTCTTGCAGCAGTTCTTCCAAGCAACGGGTCAACTTGGCGTAGGGCAGAGCCGCGGCGGTTTCTGCAGGATTCGAAAGGGTGTGCATAGGTGGGCGGGTTCAGGCAAACCACGCCGTCTCCGGCATGGCTGCCATCAAGGACTGGGTGTATTCGTGCTGAGGTTTTTCAAACAATTGTTCGCACGGCGCGGTTTCCACCACGGTGCCGGCGCGCAACACCATCACGTCGTCACACATGTAGCGAATCACCGCCAGGTCGTGCGACACAAACAGATAGGTCAAACCAAATTCTTGCTGCAACTCATGCAACAGGTTCAACACCTGGGCCTGCACCGACACATCCAGCGCCGATGTGGGCTCGTCCAGAATCAGGCACTCCGGCTTCAGGGCCAATGCGCGCGCAATTCCTACGCGTTGGCGTTGACCGCCAGACAGCTCATGTGAGTAGCGGTGCATGTGGTCACGGCCCAGGCCCACTTGTTCCAGCAATTGAACGACGCGCTGGGTTCTTTCCTGGGCGGTGAGGCCCAGTTCCCGTTGATGGATGACCATGCCCTCGGCCACGATGTTATGGACGGTCATGCGTGGGTTCATGGACGCATAGGGGTCTTGGAACACAATCTGCAGACGCGCCGCGTGGCGCAAACGGCCGGCCGTGTCGTGGGCGGCAATGTCCTGATCGCGGTACAAAATGCGCCCGCCATCCACCGGCTCAAGGCCCAGCAGGCAGCGGGTCAAGGTTGATTTGCCGGAGCCGCTTTCACCCACCACACCCAAGGTCTTGCCCTGTGGAATGGTCAGTGAAACACCGTTCAGCGCCTGGTGCATTGGGCGCTCGCCAAACCAACTGGTCTTTGCCAGAGGGTACAGGCGCGAGATTGATTGAACTTCCACCAGATTCACGCGAACACCTCCGGCTGCACATGCACACAGGCAATGCGGTGGGTATCCGACTTGCCCACCAAGGCCGGTACGGCCAGGGTGCACTCGTGGCTGGCCTGAGCGCAGCGCGGAGCGAACCGACAACCTGGCGGCGGATCAATCAGATTCGGAACACGTCCGGGCAAGGTGCTCAAGGTGCCACGCTGAATGCCAGGCTTGGGCAAAGCCGCGATTAGGGCACGCGTGTAGGGGTGCTGCGGATGACTCAAGACCTCTTGCGTCAGCCCCGACTCCACCACATGCCCGGCGTACATGACCGCCACGTGACTGCAAATTTGCGCCACCGCGCCCAGGTTGTGCGTGATCATGAGCACGGCCGTTCCGCTGGAGCTGACCAACTCGCTGAGCAGCTTCAGAACTTGCGCTTGCAGCGTGACATCCAGGGCCGTGGTGGGTTCGTCGGCGATCAGCAGCTTGGGCTGCCCGACCAGTGCCATGGCAATCAGGACCCTTTGGCGCATGCCGCCTGAAAATTGGTGCGGATAATCCCGTGCCCGTTGCGCAGCATTCGCAATGCCCACGCGCTCCAGCATGTCCACGCCCAGTTTTTGCGCTGCTTTCTTGCGCTGCGATGCACGGGCAGTGGCCGTCAAACCCAATATTTCGGGTGCAATGCGACCAATCTCGTAGGCCACATCGGCGATTTGCTCGCCCACGCGCAACACCGGGTTGAGGTTGGTGGTCGGATCCTGAAAAATCATGCCGATCTCGCGCCCGCGCAGTTGGCGCATGTCGGACTCTTTGAGTTTCAACACATCCCTGCCATTGAACAGAATCTGACCGTCCAGGTAGCGTGCCGGTGGCGTGTTGACCAGGCGCGAGATGGACAAACCGGTGATCGACTTGCCACAGCCAGTTTCACCCGCCAGTCCCCAAATCTGGCCCTTTTCGATTTTGAGTTCAACGCCATTGAGCACATGGGCATCTCCCTCAAAGGAGTGCATGCTCAAGTGCAGGTTTTGAATGTGAAGCAGGGACATCTCAGCGCCTTGATCGAGGGTCGAGGACATCGCGCAATCCATCGCCCAGCAAGTTGAAACTCAGCACCGTCAGGAAGATGGCCAAGCCCGGAAAAATGGCCGTCCACCAATAATCAGGCAGGAAACCGCGCGCGGTGGACAGCATCAAACCCCATTCAGGCGTCGGCGGCTTGACGCCAATGCCGACAAAACCCAGCGACGCCACTGTGAGCACCGCAAAACCCACATCCAGCGACATCTTGACGATGATGGGCGAGAGGATGTTGGGCAGAATGTGACGCCACATGATGCGCACCGAACCCGCCCCCAGGGCGCGTGCGGCCAGCACATAGACTTCTTCACGCTTGCTGATCACCTCGCCGCGCACCAGGCGCGCAAAACCGGGCCACCATGACAAGGAGATGGCCAGCACCATGTTCATGGTGCCCGCACCCAGCGCAGCCGCCACGGCCATGGCCAGAATCAGGCCCGGCAGCGTCAGTTTCAAATCGGCCAGACGCATCAGGACTTCGTCGGTCCAGCCACCAAAATAACCGGCCACGGCCCCGACCATGGTGCCCACCACCGCGGCCAACACCACAACGGCCAGACCGCCAAACAGCGAGATGCGCGCGCCGCCGAGCACCAGCGACAACACGTCCTGGCCCATTTCATTGGTGCCCATCCAGTGCGCAGAAGACGGCGCCTGAAAGCGCATGGCGGTGTCCACGGAGCCGCTGATGTGTTCTGGGTAGGGGGCCAGCTGGTTGCCTGCCAGCGCCACGACCAGCAAGAACACCACCAGCACCAGGCCAACCAGAGACAACCAGTTTTGCCGCAGGCGGTAGTAGGCGCGGGCCCATGCTTGTGACTCGTTCATCCTAGACGCACCTTGGGGTTAATAACGCCATACAGCAGATCAATCAACAGGTTGAAGGTCACGAACAGCGTGCCAATGGTCAGCACCACCCCCATGATGGGCATGAAGTCCTGCATCATGATGGCCTTGGTGGCATACAAGCCAATGCCGGGCCAATCAAACACCGACTCCACCAGCACCGTGCCGCCCAACAACCAGCCAAAGTAAAGACCAATCACGGTCAGCGTGGAGGTCAAGGCGTTGCGCAGCACGTACTTGCGCAAGAGCTTGCCCGGTGGAATACCCAAGGCCCGGGCGGTCAGCATGTAATCTTGCTGCAGCACTTCCATGGTGGACGCACGCATCATGCGTGTGATGGTGGCCAAGGGCGACAAGCTCATGGCCATGGCCGGCAAGGCCAGGTACTGAAGGGCCAATAAGAAAGACGGCAAGTCCCCGGCGAGCAGGCTGTCGATGGTCAACATGCCCGTGACGAGTGGGGGCGGACTGGCGATCAGCGGAAACCTGCCGCCCAGTGATGCCCAGCCGAGCCACATGGCAAAGACCAACTGCAACAACAAGCCCAAAAAGAAGCGCGGCATCGAGATCGACGCCAGCGACACCAGGCGCACGCTGTAATCGATCCAGCCATTGCGCTTGACGGCCGCCAGCAAGCCCAACAGGATGCCGAACACCACAGCGATCAGCATGGCTGCCAGCACCAGCTCCAGCGTGGCCGGCAGGAAGACCTTCAGGTCCTCCAACACCGGTCCGCGCGATTGCAGCGAGCGTCCCCAGTCGCCGTGCAACAAGCCGGTCAGGTAGTTCCAGTACTGCACCGCAACCGGCTTGTCGAGCCCAAACTCCACTGCCAATGCCGCCACTTCTTCCTTGGTGGCATTGGGTCCTGCAGCCAACAAAACCGGATCGCCAGGCAGCAGTCGACCGATGGCAAACACCATCATCGACAGCCCCAGCAGCACCGGCAGCAGCAACAGGATTCTTCGAACAATGTAGTGGAGCACGGCGTTCTCTCCAGCCGCTTATTTGAGTGACAGGTTCTGCAACTCGATGGCGTTGCTGGCCACCGGCGTGAACACGAAGTTCTGCACGTCCTTGCGGTAGGCCAGGCGGCGCTTTTCGAGCACACCAAAGATGTCTGGTGCATCGTCCACCAGGACCTGTTGCAGTTCTGCGTAAATGGCGGCACGCTTCTTCGGATCGATCTCGCCACGTCCCTTGTTGATCAGTGCATCCACCTTGGGATTGTTGTACACCGGGTTTTGCCAGTTCCCATTGCGAGAGCTATGGTAAGAAGCAAAGGCCACGTTGTCCGGGTCAGCATAGTTCCCCGTCTGGTACACCGGGAAGAAATCTGCCGTTGTTTGCGGTGTTTTTGTCGAGGCCACCATGTCGGGCCACAAGGTGGGTTTGATCTCCAGTTCGATGCCGAGTTTTTTCAGGCTATCGAGCAACACCAGGGACCAGCGACGCTGCTGTTCAAGCCCGGTGACATACACCATGGTGAGCTTGATGCCGCCGTTGGGGTACTTGGATTTGGCCAGATAGCGCTTGGCCATCTCCAGGTCGGTGCGCGGCACTTTGAGCTTGGGATCATTCATCAAGCCGGGCGGCAGCGGCCCCACCATCAACTGCGCATAACCCGCAGCATCCAGCATGCCCTGGTAGTTGAATACATGAGAAATGGCCTTGCGCACATTGATGTCGGCAAGCGGGCCATGCGCCGTATTCATCTTGATGCTGAAGGTACGGAATTCGGGTTCCAACACGCGCACCACGGCGGGGTTGTCCTTAAGGGAGTCCATGTCTTCACTGGTCAGATCCACCGCGAAATGGACCTCACCGCGTGCCACCATCAAGCGCTGTGACGAGGTTTCGCGCACGATCTTCCAGATGGCGCCGTCCAGATTGCCACCGGCCAGCCATGGCGAGGCCACACGCTCGAACTCATACAGATTGCCCGCTTCAGCGCGTTTGATCTTGAAGCGACCCGAGCCGGCAATGTTCTTGCGCAGGAATTCCTGGCCATCGTCGCTGCCTTTGTTGGTCTCGACCAGCACCGGGTTCACGATGAACTGCCAGGGCAGGACCGACAGGAACGGTGCGAAAGGCTTGAGCAATTTGAAGCGGACGGTTTGCACGTCCACCGCCTCGATGCCATTGGGGTCGACCACACCGGCGATCATCCAGGCGTTGCCTTTGCCCAATCGCAGAGTGCGCTTGAAAGAGTAGGCCACCGCATGCGCCGTCACCGGGGTACCGTCATGGAACTTGGCGGCGGTGTTGAGCTTGAAAACATATTCCAGCCCGTTGGGAGAAATCGTCCACGACGACGCCAAATGGGGCACAACCTTGGGTGGCGCACCGACCACCCGCACCAGACCATCGTAGGTGTTGCGATGCAACATGGAAGCCGAATAACCGGTGGCCACATGGGGATCAAAGTTGGGGATGTCCTGTCCAGCTGCAATCACCAAAATCTTGCGGCCTTGCGCTTGGGCGATGGCCGGCAGACCCAGTGTGGATGCGATCACGGCGGATCCGGCTGCACCCTTCAAAATACTACGGCGTTCCATACGCTTGCTCCTTTTGTGTCAAGTTAACGGGAAAAAACACACACAACTTTCAGTGCTTTCGCGACTTCAAGTCTCACCATGATCGCGCGCTGCGGCATCGGAAGTAACCCAGCCCATCGCCACATCATGTGCCACATCGGCAGCAGCGCGTTTTGACGGATCGCCAAAACCAGAGCCGCCCGCCAAGACCAATTCCACGCAGGAATCGGTGTCATTCAGTGTCACCAAATCTCCGGACCCCACATCCAAAAGGGTGTTGCCTTTGGCGTCCAGAACCAGGCCGTGCGCGGGCAAACCCGGGCACCCGCCAAACAAGCCATCCGGGGACAGCCGTGCGCCTTCGGGGTAGATGGAGACTTGCATCGGCATGCCGTCGGCATCGCGCTTGCGAAAGCGCACGCGCTGCGCCAAACCACCACGGTAAGTACCCGGCCCGCCTGAATCGGTGATGAACGACTTTTCCGTGACGACAATGGGGACACGTGACTCCACCATTTCAATCGGGGTGTTGGCCGCCGAGGTGGGGTACATCAGCGCAGACTTTCCATCCGAGCCCGCACTGGCACCCTGGCCGCCGCCGGAAAACAGCATGTCCGAATAGGTGGCGCCTTGTGCGTCTTTGCCATAGATGCCCAAGGCCACGGGCAAGCCGGTGTAGGACTGGACTTGCAAGGGTGTGGCACTGGCCAGCGCCTTGAAAATATTGGGCGCGATGTACCAGCCTGTGCGCACGCGCACCGAGACGGACGCCGGGTAGACGCAGTTGAGGATGGAACCCTCGGGCGCCTTCACCGTGAACGGTCGGTAGCATCCCGCATTGCCCCGCACACTGGGGGTCAGAATGCACTTGAGTGGATACGTCGCGTGCGCGGCGGTGTAGTTCATGGTGGAGTTCAGTCCACCCTGCGCCAGCTGGGGGGGCGCGCCTTCGAAATCAATCTCGATGGCTTCGTCGGCCACCGTGAGTTTGAGCGGAAAGCGCATGGGCGTGCCCAGCGGATTGCTCCACATTTCAGACTGGTACACCCCATTGGGAATCTTGCGGATGGCATCGCGCATGGCTTTCTCGGAGCGCGCCTGCACAACGGTGGCCAGCGCATTCAAGTCTTGCATGCCGTAATCACGCATGAAGGACACCAGACGCTCGCCGCCCAGCGCGTTGGCGGCCATGAAGGAATGCAAGTCGCCCAGCACCTGTTCTGAATTGCGGACATTGTGTTCGATCAGCTTGACCAGCGTGGCATTCAGGGTGCCGGCCTCGCTGAACTTCATGGGCGGAATTTGCAGGCCTTCTTCGTAAATTTCACGGGCCCGCAAAGCGTCCTTGGTGCCGCCAATGTCGGCCACATGACCGACGGTGCCCAACAAGCCGACCAGCACATCGTCCGCAAACACGGGCGTGACGATGGCAATGTCAAACAGGTGGCCTGCACACAACCACGGGTCGTTGGTGATGAGCACATCGCCCGGCCGCAAGGTCTCGGCCGGATAGTGTTCGAGCAAGGCCTTGACCGCCAGGGGCATGGTCAAGTTGAAAACCGGCATGGCACGCGGTGAGTGCGCCAAGGTCTCGCCCTGCGGACTCAAAATTTCGCAGGCAAAGTCCTGTGCTTCGGAGATCACCAGCGAGAACGCGGTGCGGCACACCGTCAGCCACATTTCATCGACCACATTGACCAGCCGGCTCCACATGATTTCCAATGAAATTGGATCGGATTCGATGCGGGCCATGGCCTCTTGCAGCGGGGTGTCGTGCGTCACCGTCACGGCGCGTGCGGCGTGCGTCCCCACGGTGATGCGCAAATTCAGCTTCTCATCCACCGTGAAGCGGTCCAGCGGGCCCAGCACTGTGGTGGCTTCTCGCTCTTCAATGATGCAGGGGCCTGCCAGTTCGGCGCCAGGCAGCAGCGCATCGCGATCGTAGACCGTGGCCGTCAGAAAACGGTCCTCAAACCAGGCTTGGCGCGTCCCCTTGCGCGCATCGCGGGGCGCCCCCGATCCGAGCGCGCCCGATACGGCGAGTTGAGGCAACGGCCCGACACAGTTGACGCGGAAATTGATGGCTTCAAAACGTGCCGAGGAGGGCACCGTGGTGTAGCGGGTGCGGTACACCCGTTCGAATGCCTCACGCAGCGCAGGAATTTGCTCTGGGCCGATTTCTCCCAGCGGCAGGGGCACACGGATGTCGTGCATTTGCCCCACCATGCGCATATCGGCCCAACGCGAAACCGTGACATCGGCTTGCGTCACGCCGGCCTGGGTCAACTGCACACGCCCGTGCGCTTCCAGCGCAGCCAGCACCTGGTTGATGGCTGCGCCATCAACCAAGTTGGACAATTCGACAGGGAAAGACTGCACCTGCTCAAACGACAATGGGGCGGCCAGAAAACCAAAGGCCGAAGCAGCGCCCGAAGCGGGCGGAATGATCACTTCGCCCACGCCCAGTGACCTGGCCACGTCCACGGCGTGGGCCGGTCCGGCGCCACCAAAGGCCACCATGCTGAAGTTGCGGGGGTCTTTGCCATGCTCAACCAAATGCACGCGTGTTGCGGCTGCCATGCTGTCCACGACCAGCGCATGGATGCCCCAAGCGGCCTGTTCGGTACTCAAGGACAGGGGTGCGGCCACGGAGTTCATGGCGCGTTTGGCGGCTTCCATGTCCAACGACATGGTGCCTCCCAGGAAAAATCCCGGATCGTAGTAACCCAGCAACACGCAGGCGTCCGTCACGGTCGGCTCGGTGCCGCCCAGGCCATAGCAGGCCGGACCTGGTGCGGAACTGGCCGAACGCGGCCCGACCTTCAGGAGGCCCAAGTCGTCGATGGCTGCGATGGAGCCGCCGCCCGCGCCGATTTCGATCATGTCGATCACGGGGGTCTTGATGGGCAGTCCTGAGCCCTTGGTGAAGCGCTGCACGCGTGCGGCCTCCAGCATCGGCATGATTTCAAATTGACCGTCTTCGATCAATGCCGCCTTGGCCGTGGTGCCGCCCATGTCAAATGAAATGACATCCTTGTGGCCGGCCGCCTGACCAAACCAGACGGTGGCCAAGCCGCCACCCGCCGGGCCCGATTCCAGCAGACGAATCGGATAGGCACATGCGGTTTGTGGCGACATGAGGCCACCCGCCGAGTGCATCAGACGCAAGGCACCCGTAAAGCCTCGGGCAACCAGTTCACGCTGCAATTTTTCCAGGTAAGCACTCATCAGCGGCTGCACAAAGGCATTGGCTGCGGTGGTCACACAACGCTGGAATTCCGATATTTCCGGCACCACTTCGCTCGACAGGGAGATCGCCAACTGCGGGAACTCACGCGCTGCCAGCACAGCCACACGCTGCTCGTGCGCCGGGTTGCGGTAGGCATGCAAAAAGCACACGGCCACGGCATTGACGCCATCCGCAGCCAGTTGACGCAAAGCACCACGCACCTGCTCTTCATCCAGTTCGGTCACCACGGCGCCCAGCGCGTCGATGCGCTCGGCCACCTCCAGGCGGCGGTCGCGTGGCACCAGCGGTTCGGGGAATTTCAGGAACAGGTCGTAAATGTCGTAGCGCTGCTCGGTACCCATTTCCAGGATGTCGCGAAAACCGACCGTGGTGATCAGGCCCAGGCGGGCACCGCCTTTGCGCTCGATGATGGCATTGGTGACCAAGGTCGTGCCGTGCACGATGTCCTGCACATCGGGCAAGCCAATGGCCGCTTTTTGCAACAACTCTTCCAGGCCGATCAGCGCCGAACGGGATGGGTCATCGGCCGACGTCAGTCGCTTGTGCAGATGCACCCGTCCTTCTTTCTGATCGAACAGGACAAAGTCGGTGAAGGTGCCGCCGATATCAAACCCGATGCGCCAGCGTTTGGTGAACAGTTCGCTTGTATTCATTCGATACCTCGATATAAGCTCGCTTTGGTTTGTAGTAGTTGTTCAATCAGTTGGCTGCGCTCATGCGCGTCCACTGTTGCCCAAGGAAAAGTCAAGCAGATGCTGATGGGATCTGGTCCGGTGGCGTTTGGCAAAGCCACCGCAATCGCGCCGACCCCTTTGCCCGCCTCGTCATGGGACTCGGCATAGCCCTTTTCGCGCACCACTTTCAAGCGCGCCAAAAGGTCGTCTATGGATGCAGGAGACTGTGGCGAGACTTTGGACACTTGGTTGCGCAACAATTCGCGCACCTCTTCGTCCGCCATCAGTGCCAGCAACGAACGCCCGGTGGCACAGGCATCGACTGGCAGCCGTGTGCCCAAGCTCAAGCCGACTTGCAGCACATTGCTGCCCATGTGCTGCGTCAAGCCCACCATCGCTGTGCCCTCGCGCGCTGACACAAATCCTGAATGTCCGGTGGACGCCGAGAGCTGTGCAATCGCGCTGTCGGCTCGGACACCCCATGTCATACCCGCTGCGGCCACTTGCCCCAAACCCAGCAACATGATGCCCGGGCTGTAGCCACGACCTTCTGCGGCCTTGTCGAGCAAACCCACCTCCATCATGGACTTCAGCAGCCGCGACACATTGCTCTTGGGCCAAGACAGGCGCTGCGCCACCTCGGTGACCGTCAGGGCACCGATTTTTGGTGAAAAACATCTCAAGACGTCCACGACATCTTTCAGTGAAGCCATATTTGTGCCGTAAAATGGAACCGTAGGTCCGATAAGTGAAATTATCGAGGCATTTTTCCTTGCTGCAGCACGGTACTTTCCCTAGTGGCAAGCGATGGCGCACGGCGCGCATGGGGTCGGTGTAAACCCTGCAATGTCAATGGCATGACATTGTGTGCATCCGGGCGGGACTTACCATTTTTCGCTTGAGTGCATGCCCATGGATGCACCGTGCCACCAACGAAAGACGCCATGACATCCAGCAGCCAAAGCCTTGCCACAGCTAACCCCCCGAGCCTGAACGACCGCTACACCCAAACCATGGGCACCGTCTTCCTGTCGGGCAACCAAGCCTTGGTGCGCCTGCCCATCCAGCAGCGTTTGCTGGACCAAGCCGCCGGGCTCAACACCGGGGGTTATGTGTCGGGTTACCGTGGCTCGCCGCTGGGGCGCTATGACATGGAGCTGTGGGCTGCGGCCCAATACCTTGAACCCTTGAACATCAAGTTCCAGTCGGGCGTGAACGAGGACATGGCCGCCACCGCCATCTGGGGCACGCAAAACGTCGGTTCGTTGCCGGGGGCCAAAGTGGAGGGCGTGTTTGGCCTCTGGTATGGCAAAGGCCCCGGCGTGGACCGTTGCGGCGATGTGTTCAAACACGCGAACCTGGCGGGCACCTCGCCCAAGGGCGGCGTGTTGGTGCTGGCCGGTGATGACCATGGCGCCAAGTCATCCACCACCGCCCACCAGAGCGAGCCCGCCCTCATGGCCGCAGGCATGCCCATCTTGGCGCCCAGCAATGTGCAGGAAATTCTGGACTACGGCATCCATGGCATCGCCATGAGCCGCTTCACCGGCTGCTGGGTCAGCCTGAAGCTGGTGACCGATGTGGTGGAGAGTGCGTCGACCGTCGATGTCGACATCCAGCGCTTCAAGACCGTGCTGCCACCGGTGCCGCCCATCCCGGGTGGGGTGCACCTGCGCGTCCACGACCGCCCCCAGATGCAGGAGCCGCGCCTGATCGCCGCCAAGCTGCCGCTGTCGGTGGCCTATGCGCGGGCCAATGGGCTGAACCGCATCACGCACGAATCGCCCAACGCCCAGGTGGGCATCGTGACGTCAGGCAAGTCGTATGCCGACACCCTGCAGGCGCTGCACGAGCTGGGCCTCACGCCCGATGTCTGCAAAGCCGCAGGCATCCGCATTTTGAAGCTGGGCATGACCTTCCCGCTGGACCCGGAGGCCGTGGTCAAGTTCGCCGACGGCCTGCAGGCGATATTGGTGATCGAAGAAAAGCGTCCCCTGATCGAGCAGCAGATGAAAGCGGCGCTGTACGAAGCGGGGCTGGCCAAGCCGCCGAAAATCATTGGCAAGCCCGCCTTGCCGGCCTTTGGCGAACTGGCGCCCAACATCATTGCCCACGCCATTGCCAAGCTGCTGGGCAAGGACGACATGGCGCAGGCCATTCCGCTGCCGCCGCCACCCAAGTTCGATGCCCAGGGTCAACTGGTGCTGGGCCCCATGCGCATGCCCACCTTCTGCTCGGGCTGCCCGCACAACACCTCCACCAAGCTGCCCGACGGCAGCCGCGCATTGGCCGGCATTGGTTGTCACACCATCGCCATGCTGTCGAATCCGCGCACCATGACCGTGTCGCACATGGGCGGCGAAGGCATGCTGTGGGCGGGCCAGGCACCGTTCACCGACGAAAAACATGTGTTCGCCAACATGGGCGACGGTACTTATTTCCATTCCGGCCTGCTGGCCATCCGCGCGGCCATCGCCAGCCAAGTCAACATCACCTACAAGTTGCTGGTCAATGGTTTTGTGTCCATGACCGGCGGCCAGCCGGTGGACGGTGAAATCACCGTGCCCATGCTGGTTCAGCAACTCAAGGCCGAAGGCGTCAAGCACATCGTGGTCACCACCGAAGACCTGGAGCGCGTGCAAGCCTTGGGCCTGCCCAGCGACGTGCCGGTGTTCCACCGCCGCGAGCTCGACCGTGTGCAACGCGAACTGCGCGAGATGCCGGGCTGCACCGTGTTGATCCACGACCAGGCCTGCGCCACCGAACGTCGCCGCTTGCGCAAGCGGGGAAAGTGGGTGGACCCCCAGGTGCGTACCTTCATTCACCCCGAAATCTGCGAAGGCTGTGGCGACTGTGGCAACAAGAGTGGTTGTCTGTCCATCGAGCCGCTGGAGACGCCGCTGGGCCGCAAGCGCCGCATCAACCAAAGCAGTTGCAACAAGGACTACGCCTGCGTCGAAGGCTTTTGCCCCAGCTTTGTGACGGTGCACGGCGCCGAAGCCAAAAAGCCCGCCGTGGTGAAACGTGCGCAGCCGCTGATCGACGCGGCCATGTTGCCCATGCCCGACACCCGTCTGCAACGCGAATCACTGGGCGTGTTGATCACCGGCATTGGCGGCACCGGTGTCGTCACCGTGGGCGCGGTCACCTCCATGGCGGCCTACCTGGATGGCCTGGCCTGCTCCACGCTGGACATCACTGGCCTGGCACAAAAATACGGTGCGGTGATGACGCACATGCGCATTGCCAAGAGCCCGGACTTGCTGACCAGCGCGCGCCTGGCCATGGGCGAGGCCGATGTGGTGGTGGGTTGCGACCTGCTCGTCACGGCCGGTGACGAGTCCCTGAGCCGCTTGCGCCCAGGTTCGGCCCGCCTGGTGATCAACAGCGAAGAAGTGCCCACCACCGACTTTTCTCGCAACCCGGATTGGGACTTCGATGCCGCCACCCTCAAGGGTCGCCTCACGGCCATGGCGGGCGATCGATTTGAGATGGTGGAAGCCACGCAGCTGGCCAAAGACCTGCTGGGCGATGCCGTCTTTGCCAATATGCTGATGCTGGGCGTGGCCTGGCAGCGCGGCATGATTCCCGTGTCACTGGCCAGCCTGCAGCGCGCGATTGAGCTCAACGGCGTGCAGATCGGCAAAAACCTCGAAGCCATCACCCTGGGGCGTTTGTGCGCAGCCGATGCAGACAAGGTCAAAACCCTGCACGCCGCCGCCCGGCCAGCGCAAGTCATTGCCCTGCCGGTGACCGAGAGTGTGGAGACCCTCGTGCGCGACCGCATGGCGCGCCTTGCCAACTACCAAAACGCCGCGCTCGCGCAAACCTACAGTGCGCGCATCACCCGGCTCAAGGCCGTGGCCGACCAGGCGGGGGCGGGCGATACGGTCGTCAAAAACGCGGCGCGCCAGTACTACCGCTTGCTGGCGGTGAAGGACGAATACGAGGTCGGCCGTCTGTATAGCGACCCTGCATTCCGCCAGATGCTGGCGGCGGAGTTCGATGGTGAACTTCAAGTGCACTGGCACCTGGGCGGCGGGCCTTTCGCCAAAAAGGACGCGGCCACGGGCCAGCCCATCAAGTCGGAGCGGGTGTTTGCCATGCCATTTTTGCTGTCCGTGCTGGGCAAACTGCGGGGCATCCGTGGCACTTGGATGGATCCGTTCAAGAACTCATCCGAGCGCCAGCTGGACCGCCAATTGCGCGCCCAGTACGAAGCCGATCTGGACCGCATGGCGCAGCAGCTTGACGCGGGCAATGCCCAGAGCATGGCGCGTCTGGCCGCCTGGCCACAGCATGTGCGTGGCTTTGGCCACGTGCGTGCGGGCAGTGCCAGCAAGGCCTTGGCCGAGCGCGAGACCCTTCTGAAGCCCGCAGCCGTCGAAGCCGCTGCACAGCAAGCGGCCTGATGCCCATCCCACCGTTGCATTCCATTTCCCACGGGACCCTCACCATGAAAAACGTTGCCGACATTCTGTCCACGCTGCAAGTCGAATCTGTCACGCCGCACATCTTGCGCATCCCGCTGGACGAACCTGTCACCACCCCCATGGGCGTGGTGGACTCCACCATCGCCGTGCTGGTGAATGTCAAAACCACGTCTGGTGAAGAGGGCTGGGGCGAGGTGTGGTGCAACTTCCCGCGCTTTGGTGCTTACCACCGTGCGGTGATCGTCAACAAGGTCATCCAGCCCTTCCTCAAGTCGCGCAGCTTTGCCGGACCCAGTGAGGCCTTTCATGCCATGCACAAGGCGGCCAATGTGATCCGTCTGCAAAGCGGTGAGACCGGCCCTTTCTCGGCCGCCATTGCAGGCGTTGACATCGCCCTGTGGGACATCGTGGGCAAGCGCGAGGGCTTGCCCATCTGGAAGCTGCTGGGCGGCCAAAGCGGCAGCATCCAGGCCTATGGCAGCCTGGGCCGGTCCAATGGATTTGAGCCGCTGGTGGAAGAGGGCTTGCAGCGCGGCTTTCGGGCCTTCAAGCTGCGTTGCTGGGGCAACCCGGACCAGCACATCGACGCCTATGTCAAGGCGCGTGCCATGGTGGGACCCGATGTGGAGATCATGGCCGACGCCAACTCCTCATTCCCTTTGGAGCAATCCGTGGCGTGGGCGCAAAAGTTCAAAGACGTGGGCCTGGCTTTTCTGGAAGAAGCCATCCCTGTGGATTCGCCCTTGGCCGCCTGGCAGGCGCTCGCCGCTGCTGCACCCATGAAGCTGGCCGGTGGCGAAAACATGATCACCGCTGAGACATTGACCGAGGCCATGCACAGCGGCGTCTACGGTGTGCTGCAACCCGACATGACCAAATTCGGCGGCTTCTCGGGCTTGCTGGGTTTGTCGCAACAGATCGTTGCCAAAGGCATCCGCTTTTGCCCGCACATGTTCTCGGCGGCACCGGGGTTGTTGGCTTCTGCCCACTTGTTGGCCGCCTCCAACAGCCCCGATGGTTCACTCGAATACGGCATCGAGCACAACCCGCCGCGCGACGAGTTCATTCAGTGCGAGATCGTCAACGGCCGCATGGAGATTGGCGACGCGCCGGGCCTGGGGCTGACGTTGGACGCCGCCAAGATGGACCGTTACCGGGTGGCGGTGCCCACTTACTGACGCCTCGGATGATGAAAGACACATTCGTGCGCGCGGGGGCGCTCCCACAAGGCCCCTGGTTTTTTGTAGGAGGCCGCCCCTGCGGCCGAAGGTTTTTTCTTCACAGTAACAACACCTCCACCTGTTGGAGCGTGCCGCTGAACTCAAACGCGCCCTGGTAGTGCTGGTAGGCCACCGGCGTGCCCCAGTTGCGGCCGATCTGAAAACCTTCCACCACAAAGCTGTACATCAGCGGTGCGGTGCGGATGTCGTCCAGGCTGGCGGCCTGTTCTCCGTTGACCAGCAGGCGCCCGCTGCCACGGCCCAGCTCTGCGACATGGCCTGACAGTTCGTTGCGCCCGGCGGAGGAGATGGTTGCGCCGCCCGGTGGGGCGTTGAACGGATCAAACTCAAAACGCACCACGTTGCGACCGGGCAGCAGTGACTTATCGGATCGCAGCACATAGCAAGCCATGTGCAGGCAGTTGTGCACGTACCAAGCATGGCCGTCTTTGACAAACAGCGACCAGCCCCCCGTGGCTGCGCCTTCGCAGATCAGCACGCCTTCAGCCTTGGTATCGGGCATGTCCAGCGTGGCTTGAATAGCATGCTGGCGCCCGATCAGGCGCGGCACCGAACCAAAGGGCACGGGTGAGGTGCCGGGGTAGTAGGTGTAACGTTGGCGCTGCTGCATCACCTTGGGGCGCGTGGGGTCGATGGCTTTTTCGCGGCCCCGGTCGTCCAGCGGCAGCACCTGGTATTTGCGGGCTTCTTGCCACCACAGATCAATCAGTTCTTTGAGTTTGTCGGGGTACTGCGCGGCCAGGTCGTGGGCCTGGGTGTAGTCCTGGTCCTGGTGGTACAGCTCCCAGGGCTCGCTGTCCCAGTCGCGGCCCGACAGATGCCAGGTGACGGCGGTCCAGCCTTCGGCCCAGATGGCGCGGCTGCCCAGCATCTCGTAGTACTGCACCTTGCGGCCCGTGCTGGCACTGGCGTCGCTGAGGGTGGCCAAAAAGCTCAGACCTTCCAACGGCTTTTGCTCAGCGCCGTTGACCACCCTGGGCATGTTGATGCGGGCGGCTTCCAGCACGGTGGGGTAGATGTCGGTCACATACAGGTAATGCTGGCGGATGGCGCCGGGGTCGGGGATGCGCGCGGGCCAGCGCACGATGAAGGGGTCGGTGTTGCCGCCACGGTGTGTGTCGCGCTTCCAGCGTTTGAAGGGGGCGTTGCCCGCCATGCCCCAGCCGGCGGGGTAATGCACATCGCTGTGCGGCCCGCCGATCAGGTCGTATTCGGCCAGCATTTCTTGCACGCTCATGGGCACCACGTTGCGAAAGCGCTCGGTGTTGGTGGTGCCGTGGGGACCACCTTCCTGGCTGGCGCCGTTGTCGGACATGAAGATCACCAGGGTGTTGTCGGTCATGTCCAAGGCGTCCAACGCATCGAGCACACGGGCGATCTGCTCGTCGGTGTGCTCCACAAAACCGGCAAAGGTTTCCATCATGCGGGCGAACAGGCGCTGTTCGTCGGCAGACAGGTCGGCCCAAGCCTTGATGCCGGGGTTGCGCTCGGGCAGCACGGCGTCCTGGGGGATCAGGCCCATGGCCTTTTGCCGCAAAAAGGTTTCTTCGCGCACCTTGTCCCAGCCCTGGTCGAACTGGCCTTTGTAGCGGTCGATGTAAGACACATCCACATGGAAAGGACAGTGCGGTGCGCCAAAGGCCAGGTAGGTGAAGGTGGGCTTGCCGGAGGCCACTTGCTGCTGGTCGCGCAGCATGCGGATGGCTTGCTCGGCGATGTCTTCGCTCAGGTGATAGCCCTCACGCTCGGGCACCGGAATGCGGTGGTTGTCGCAGGTGAGCATGGGGTGCCAGTGGTCGGTCTCACCGGGCAGAAAACCGTAGAAGCGTTGAAAGCCCAGGCCCAGCGGCCAACGGTCATTCGGGCCGGCGGCAGAAATTTCGGAACTGGGCGTCAGGTGCCACTTGCCCACCGCACGCGTGTTGTAGCCGTGGTGCTTGAGCACTTCGGGCAAAAAGGCGGCACTGCGTGGCAGGTAAGAATTGGCGCCGGGGTAGCCAGCGGACAGTTCAGAAATGGACGCAAAGCCCACCGAATGGTGGTTGCGTCCCGACAGCAGCGCCGCGCGTGTGGGGGAACACAGGGCGGTGGTGTGGAAGTTGTTGTAACGCAAACCTTCACGCGCCAGCCGTTCGCAGGCGGGCATGCGGATGGGGCCACCAAAGGCGGACGACTGGCCAAAGCCCAGGTCGTCCAGCACGATGACCAGCACATGCGGCGCATCGGCTGCGGCCTTGGGTGCTTGCGGCCAGACCGGGCTGGAGTCTTTGTAGGTGTTGCCGATGTGCCCCGTGAACGCGCGCTCGTTGGGGGGCAGGATGTCTTCTTTGCTGGTGTTCATGCGCGGTCTCGGGTCATGGCTATAGGGCGTGGAGCTCAGTTGTTGACCATGCCCAGTTTCTTGACGATGGCACGCTGCTGGGTGAGTTCCTTGCCGATCTCGTCAGCAAATTCAGCCGGTGTGCTTTTGGCGGCCTTGATGCTGCCCGTGCGTTCGATGAATTGGGTCACATCCGGCGCGGTGAGGGCAACAGAAACCGCTTCTGCAAACACCGCCGTGAGGGCATCGGAGGCGCCGCCCGGGAGCATCAACCCTCCCCAGGGTTCGGCGCGGTAACCCGGCGCACCGGCTTCGGCGGTGGTGGGCAGATTGGGCATGAGGTGAAAGCGGGTGGCGCCGGTGAAGGACAGTACGCGCAATTTACCCGCCTTGATGAATTCCAAGCTGACGCCAGGCAGGGCAAACTGAAAATCGATTTCGCCGCCAATCAAGGCATTGTTGGCTTCGATGGCACCTTTGAAAGGAATGTGCGTGGCCTTGACGCCGGGAATGGCATCTTCCAGCATTTCGTACATCAAGTGTGTGGGCGAGCCATTGCCGCCCGAGCCCACATTGAGCTTGCCCGGGTTGGCCTTGAGGGCATTGACCAAGTCGGCCTGGGTTTTATAGGGCGAGTCGCTGCGAACCACCAGAAAATGCGGGCCGAAAGAGAGTTTGGCCACCGGCTTGAGGTCTTTTTGCATGTCCACTTTGGCGCCCATGGCCTGTGCGGTGAGCATGCCAGAGTGGGCATACAGCAAGACGGAACCATCGGCCGGTGCACTGGCCACCGCACGGGCGGCGATCATGCCTGAAGCGCCAGCTTTGTTGTCCACGATGACGCTGGTGCCCAAGTGTTTGGCCATGGCGTCGGCAATTTTCCGCGCCACCACATCCACGGCCCCTCCTGGAGGCAGTGGCACCACCAGTTTGATGGTGGCGGGCAAGGCAGGGTTCTGTGCAAAGGCCGTGGGGCACAGCGCGCTCGCTGCAGCGAAGGCCAGGGCGCTCAAGGTTTGGCGGCGGTTGAGTGAATGCATGGTTGTCTCCAAATTAAAATGCAAGGGATCAAGAGAGATCGGCTTCAGTTCTGCACGCCGTGGCTTGCGCCCAGGCGTTGTTGGGCCAGGTCTTCGCGCTGGTTCATGATGCTGCCCGGTGCCTGCGGCCCTGGGGTGATGGTGACGCTCTGGATGCTGCCGGTATAGGCAAAGGTGCCCCGGTCAGCAAAACGCGAAGACAGGCGTTGGCGGCGGTCCAGCCCCACGTCCATTCCTTCGCAGTGCACGCCCAGGATGGTGGGGGCAATGGGGGCCCAGTCCGGCGCCGTGCTCCCTTCGGACGCCAGACGGGCGCGGCCTTGGCGTTGCCCCAGGGCTTCGAATTCGAGTGTCAGGGTTTGCGCGCCGGGCGTGAGGGCCAGCAAGGGCAACTCCAGCGGATTCATCCAGCGGTGGTACACCGCCAGGGCTTGGCCATCGGTCACGTACAGACCCATGCCGGTGAAGGCTTCGCCCAGCGCCCAGATCACGCCCTCTTGGCCGGGCTGCCAGTCAAAGCGTGCGGTGATCTTGAAGTTGCGGTCGGCGATCAGCGGCGTGATGACCACGCGGCCAATGGTCTGTGCGCCTGGAAAGCACACCCGTTCGGTGTTCACGCTCTCCATCAGGTGCGGGGGCAGGGTGATGGCACGCTCCAGGGCACGAGCGTCCAGCGGGTACACGTTGTTGCTCCAGGCCTCGGCGTCAAAGGCGGCGGCCATCTCGCGCACCTTGTCGGGATGCTGCGCGGCCAGGTCGTGCATTTCTGTGGGGTCGTCTTGCAGGTTGAACAGCATCCAGTTGTCCAGGCTGCCGATTTTGTTGCCGCGTATTTGCAAGGACGCGATTTTCCAGTCGCCCAGGATGTAGGCCCGGTTGGCCTCCAGTTCGTAATGCTGGGAGGTTCTGCGGGTGCGTGCTTGCGGGTCGGCCAGCATGGCTTTAAAGCTCATGCCATCGGGTTGGCGTGCGGCCATGTCACCAATATGGTCCGGGTGCGTCAGGCCAATCACGTCCAGCAGGGTGGGGGCAATGTCGGTGACGTGAATCCATTCTTTGCGCACCGCACCGCCATCGGCGATCCCTTTGGGCCAATGCACGATGAAGGGCACGCGGATGCCCCCGTTCATCGGGGTGCGTTTGAAATAGTAAAAAGGCGTGTTGGACACCTGCGCCCAGCCGGTAGGGTAGGCGGGCAGTGATTGCGGACCACCCACCACGCCCGCCTTCAGTGCGGCCATGGCCTGGGGGTGCTGGGTGGGGCGTCCTTCGCGGGCTTCCATGAAACTCGGCGTGCCCTCCAGCCCGCCCACAGCCGACGCGCCGTTGTCGGAGCTGAACACGATGAGCGTGTTGTCCATCTGCCCAGACACTTGCAGAAAATCCAGCACACGGCCAATGTTCTGGTCGATGTTGTCCACCAGGCCTGCGTACAGCTCCATGTAGTGGGCGAACAATTCTTTGCGCTCATCGTCCAGATCGTCCCAGCGGGCCACGCCCGGCGGCATGGGGGCCAAAGGGTGGGGGCGGTCAAACAGCCCCAGTTCACTCTGGCGTGCCGCGCGTGATGCGCGCAAGGCGTCCCAGCCTGCCGCATAACGGCCTTTGTAGCGCGCCTGGTCTGTCGGCTTGGCCTGGATGGGCATGTGTGGCGCGTTGAACGCCATGTACATGAAGAAGGGTTTGTGCGGCTCGCTGCTGACGTGCGACTTCATGTAGTCCAACGCGCGGTCGGTCCATGCATCGGTGGAGAAATAGCCTTCGGGGTAACTGTCGATTTGCGCCACTTGGTTGCCGTCCAGGATGCGGTCGGGGCAGAAGTAGTTGGTCTCGGCGTCCAGAAAACCGTAAAAGCGCTCAAAGCCACGTTGCAAGGGCCAGCTGCTTTTGTCGGCCGCGTCGTGCACGTTGTGGCCCCAGGTGTTGTGCCACTTGCCCACCATCATGGTGGCGTAGCCTTGCGCCTTCAAGATCTCGGGCAGCGTTGGCGCATCGGCGGCGATCTCGCTGTTGTAGCCCGGGTAACCCGGTTGCGCATGGGCAATCCAGCCACAGCCCACGGCATGCGGGTTTTTGCCCGTCAGCAGCGCCGCACGTGCCGGTGAGCACATGGGCACGGTGGTGTAGTTAGAAAAGCGCAGGCCGCTGGCGGCCAGGCGGTCGATGTGGGGCGTGGCAATCTCGCCGCCAAAGCAGCCCACATCCGAAAAGCCCAGGTCATCGCAGTACAGCACCAGAATGTTGGGCGCGCCATGGGGGGGCTTGACCGGGGTAGGCCACCAAGGGCTAGATTCTTCGATCAGGCGACCCATCTTGCCCTGAAAGGCATCGGCCGGGTTGCCATTGCGCCATGGTTGGGAATTGCTCATGAACTGTCGCTCTCTTCCTGGTTGCATCGCATTCAAACTGGTCTGAATGCTAGGCTCCGGGCAGCGACAAAAATGTCAACAATTCGACAATTGAGAGTAGGGGTAAACCAACAGGTCGGCCCCCTGCTAATGGGCGTCGGTGGTGTCCATGAATTGGCGCAGCACCGCCAAGTTGCGCACCACGATGCGGCCATAAGACAGGCTGACCGCACCTTCTTTCTCCAGCGTGTGCAGCAACTGGTGGGTGCGCTGGCGCGACAGGCTGAGCATGGATGCCAGCGCCGACTGGCTCAACTTGACCTCAATGTGCGCACCCGTTGCTTGCTGCGCAAAGGCGTCAGGTTCCATTTGTTCCGCGTAGCGGTACAGGCGGTGCGCCAGCGTGGCAATGGCGGGGGCCATGCTGCGAAACTCCAGGTTGTCGGTCATCCAGCGCATGCGCCGGCACATGACGGCAATGATGCCGTCTTTCAGATCGGGTTGGATGTCGCTGATTTTTCGCCAGGTGTCTATCGGCACCACCAGGGCCGCCATAGCCTCGTGCGCCACCACGCTGGTGGTGTCTGGCGTTTCGGTGTAGCAGGGCACAAAGCCATAGCCTTCACCTGGCCCGATGAGGGACAAAATGAATTCACGGCCTGCCGCATTCACGCCCGTCACCGCGGCCAAGCCTTCGAGCATGATGATGATGCCGTGCGGCACCTCACCTTGGTGGATCATCACTTCGCCCGTTTTAAGGCGTTGGATCTGGCCGTGGGCCAGCAGCAAGCGGGCTGTTTCCGCAGAAACAGGCTCGGGCCATGCGTGCGCCATCGCGGCGAGCAAGTCCTGTGCATTCCAAGTTTTAACTGCTGTGCTCACATTGCGTCCTCTGGATGAGGAATGCTAACCGCAACGCAACGGTAGGGGTTGACCCGAATACGCAGGCCAATTGACAACTGCACGTCAATTCTGCGCGCCAGCGCGTCCTAAACTTTTTCGCATGAACACAATCCAAACCGTTGATTTCATCGTGGTGGGAGCCGGCTCGGGTGGGGCAGCCGTCGCAGCGCGCTTGTCGGAAAGCGGGCGCTACACCGTCTTGCTGCTAGAGCCTGGGGGCGTCACCAACACCTTCAACCACCGCCTGCCGCTGGGGGTGGCCAATCTCACCACCGACCCGCGCTACTGCTGGCAGTTGGCCAGTGGCCCGGAAACCGCGCTGGGTGGGCACCGGGTGTTTTCGCCACGCGGCCTGGGCCTGGGCGGCAGCAGTGCCACCAACGGCATGATCTGGGCGCGCGGCGACGCCAAGGGCTGGGACGAGTGGCGTGATGCCGGGCATGAGGGCTGGGGCTGGGCCGACGTCTTGCCCTACTTCAAAAAGCTGGAAAACTACCCCGAAGGTGACCCCGCCACGCGCGGCCACAGTGGCCCGATGCAGATCACCCGCCACAAGCCGGAAAAACTGGGCCAGGCCTTTCTGGACAGCTGTGCGCAGGCGGGCTACTCCGCAGCCCAGGACTACAACAACGGCAGCGTCGAAGGCTGGACCTGGCTGCAAACCAATACGCACAACGGTTGGCGCTGCTCCACTTATGACGCTTACCTGAAGCCCGCAGCGCAGCGCAAGAACCTGCACATCGCCTTGGGTGCTTATGCCCATACGCTGGTGTTGGAAGGCCGCAAAGTGGTGGGCGTCGATTATGTTCGGCGCGACGGCGACACGCCCGTTGGACGCGCCCAAGTGCGCGCATCGCGCGAAGTGATTCTTTGCGCGGGGGCCTACCACACGGCGGCTTTGCTGGAACGCTCGGGCATTGGTCGGCCCGATGTGTTGCAAGGCTTGGGCATTGAAGTTCGCATGGCCAATGACCATGTGGGCGAGCACATGCTGGACCACCTGCGCACCTGTGTCAGCTACCAGACCCAGGGGGCGGTGACCGTCAACGACATCGTGCACAGCTTGCCCATCAAACTGGCGCAGGGTGCCAAGTGGTTGTTCACCCGGCACGGCTGGTTGCGCACGGCCACCATGAATTCGCAGATGACCGTCCGCTCCAGCCCGGACGCCCCGCGCGCCGACCTGAAGCTGCAACTCAACGGGGTGCACAACGATTTCTCAGAGCGGGGTTCGCTGCACTTTCCCGTACCGAAGCCCAGTGGCCTTTCCTTGCTGAACTGGCCGGTGTACCCGCGCTCGCGCGGCCACAGCCACATCACCGGCAAACTGCCTTGGGACCATCCCGACATTTTTGCCAACTACCTGGCCGACGAATATGACCAGCGCGTCACCCTGGCCGGCTTGCGCTTGGGCCGCACCATCGCATCGCAAGCGGCGTTCAAAAAGTACATCGTCCAGGAGACTTTTCCGGGGGTCGACCACCGCTCGGACAGCGAACTGTTGGACTACGCCAAGGGCACGGGGCTGACGGTGTACCACCCCGTCGGCACCTGCCGCATGGGCCAAGCCGGAGACAGTGTGGTGGACACCCAATTGCGCGTGCACGGGTTGGTTGGCTTGCGCATTGCCGATGCATCCGTCATGCCCACGCTGCCCTCCAGCAACACGAACGCGCCCTCCATCATGATCGGCGAACGTGCCGCCGACTGGGCCCTGCAGGCCGCAGCCTGACCCACCCATCTTTGATTTCTTTTTTTACCGAGAACCACCACCATGAGCCACTTTCCCACCAGCCTGACCGAACGTCACCAGCACTTCATCAACGGTGCCTTTACCGCCGCCCCTGGGCAGGGCCGCATGGACTTGGTCAATCCCTACACCGAAGGCGTGTTTGGCGCCATTGCCCTGGGCACCCAGGCCGACGTGGATGCGGCGGTGGCAGCGGCCCGTGCCGCCTTTCCGGCTTGGAGCGCCCTGTCCCGCGCCGAGCGCGCTGGCTGGATCGGCAAATTGGTCGGCGCCCTGAAGCCCAAGCTGGAGACCATCGGCGCGTTGGAAAGCACCGAAATGGGCACGCCCATCAGTTTCTCGATGCGAGCCCATGCGCAAGGCCCGCTGATGATGCTGGCGGGGCACATGGAGTTTTTGGCCAAGGGCCCGCACGACGAGCTGATCGGCAATTCGCGCGTGGTGCGCGAACCGATTGGCGTGGTCGCCGCCATCACGGCCTGGAACTATCCCTTGATGCTGCTCATCGGCAAGATCGCCCCGGCCATCACGGCCGGCTGCACGGTGGTGGCCAAACCCGGCGAGATGGCCCCCCTCACGGCCATGATCGTGGCCGACGCGATGGCCGAAGTGGGTTTCCCAAAAGGCGTGATCAACATTGTCAACGGCACCGGCTTGGCGGTGGGTGAAGCCCTGGTCACTCACCCTGGCGTGGACATGGTGTCCTACACCGGCTCCACCGTCACAGGCCGGCGCCTGATGGCCGCAGCGTCTTCCACCGTGAAGAAGGTGTCGCTGGAGCTGGGTGGCAAATCGGCCAGCGTGATCTTGGACGACGCACCGTTTGAGCAAGCGGTGCGCGGCAGCGTGCAAGGCTGCTTCCTGAATGCCGGACAGACCTGCATTGCACTGACGCGCATGATCGTGCCCGCCCACCTGCATGCCCAAGCGCTGGAGATTGCAGCGGATGAGGTCAGCAAGTTGGTCATCGGCGACCCCATGAACCCCGCGACCACGCTGGGCCCATTGGCCTTTGGCAAGCACCGCGAACGCGTGCTGGACTACATCCGCATCGGCCAGGAAGGCGGTGCCAAGCTGGTGACGGGCGGCACCGACATGCCTGCGGGCATCGACCAGGGCTTTTTTGTCCAACCGACCGTGTTCGGCGATGTGGCCTCCAGCATGCGCATTGCGCAAGAAGAGATCTTTGGCCCGGTGCTGTCCATCATGCCTGCCAAAGACGAAGCGGATGCGGTGGCCATCGCCAACGGCACCATCTATGGTCTGAACGGTGCGGTGTGGTCCACCGACATGGCGCGCGCGGTGCGGTTGGCTCGCCAGCTGCAGTGTGGCAAGGTGGACATCAACGGCGGCGGCTTCAACATGAACGCACCAGCGGGTGGCTTCAAGCAGTCTGGCATTGGCCGCGAACGCGGGCACTATGCGATTGAAGAGTTCATGCAGGTGAAGTCGCTCCAGTTCAACAACGACGAGCTGGCCAATGCCTCTTCGCCCGACTGATCGGCGCGCTCCCACAAGGGGTCGGTGGTCTTTGTGGGAGGCCGCCCCTGCGGCCGATGGCTGTTCTTTCCCGTTAAAGCTGCGCCAACTGTCGCAAACCTTCGGCATCCACAATGGTGAAGGTTGAATAACTGACCCTGATGGTCTCCTGTGCAGTCAATGGTTGCAAGACCGTGTTGACGCTTTGCCGACTGACCCCCAGCCAGTCGGCAAGATCCGCCTGAGACACCTTGATTTTCAAAACCAGGCCACCTGGACGCTGTTCACCGTACAGGCTGGCAAGCGTCAGCAACAGGCGTGCGACACGCGCCCTGATGGGCATGCCCGAGTCGGCCGCCAAACGCTCGTGCAGCAAACGGCTGCGAAAAGCCAACTGCAATTCGAATGCCCGGCCCAGCCCGGGATCTTGTTGCCGAAATGCGCGCACGATGTGACCGGGTATGCGCAGCACCACCGTGTTGGATCCGTGTGCAATCAAATCATTGACGTGCCCCAAACCGTCCAGAACACTGATGATGCCGACCACATCACCGGGCTGCAAAAAGCTGATGAGATGGCGATGGCCATCCGGGTTGATGATGCGTGTTTCCAGTGAGCCTTGCAGGATCAGGCCCAGGACATCAAAGGGTTGGCCGCGCAATGCCAGTGCCTCACCTTTGCTCAAGCGGCTCACGCTTGCAGCCGCCACCAAGCCATCCAGTGTCTGTGGAAGACATTCTTTGAATCCCAGTATTTTCCCGAGGAGTTCGCGTGCAAGTTCCTTGAATTGGGGGGCGTTGGTTTTTGTCATTGATTTGACAGATTTAAAGAGGGCGGATTTCTAGACTTGGTCGATGGCTTGATCATATTCGCAAGCCGAACAGCAAAGGAATCACCATGGGTTTGAGCGAGCATTCCATCAGCGCGAGCACCGCTTTCGCGGCACTGCGGCGCAACCAGGTCGACCACGTCGTCACCGTCCCCGATTGGGTGCAGTTGTCTCTGCACGAACGCATCAACCGTGCCGACTCGGGCATCAAGGTCATCAACACCGCCAACGAAAACCAGGCGGTCACGGTGGCAGCAGGCCTGACCATAGGGGGCAAGCGCCCGCTGCTGATGATGCAAAACCAGGGGCTGTACAACTGCTTCAACACCCTGCGTGCGGTGTGCCTGGACGCGCACATACCCATGGTGTTCATGGTCGGCCAGTTCGGCCGAGAGTTCAGCAACATTGGCCACCCCATGTCCGAGTCCAAACGCAGCATGGTGCGCATAGCAGAACCCTTCCTCAAAGCCATCGACCTGCCTTTCCACATCCTCGACTCCGATGCCGACATGAGCCGCCTGGATCAGGCCTACGAAGATGCAGAGCGCTTGCGCACTGGCGTGGTCTTGCTGGTGGGCGCGCCCATGGCCTGGCGTTAAACCAAGGAGAAACAAAAAATGATGAATCTTGTTCAAGCGTGTGGCGTGGTTGCCAAAGGTCGGGGTGAAGCCATCCTTGTGGCCACCATGGCGTCGATGTTTATTCTGGACCGCATCGAAGGCGCTGATGGTGGCGCCACGGGTGTCCCACTCGTCAGCGGCAAGGCCGGCCTGGTGCTGGGCCTGGGTGTGGCCAAGCTCAAAACCGTGTTGAAGCCTGCGCATGCCCAAGCCGCCAAGGGCTCGGCGGCAGGGCGCATCAACTCGGTGCCCTTGATGGGTGGTGCGGCGTGCCTGGCTCTTGGCCTGGCTTTGGCGCAACCGCAAAAGAAAGTCATCGT
The DNA here is from genome assembly GCA_919902775.1 of Burkholderiaceae bacterium. Classification (GTDB taxonomy): domain Bacteria; phylum Pseudomonadota; class Gammaproteobacteria; order Burkholderiales; family Burkholderiaceae_C; genus Limnohabitans_A. Next base: position 30,492 of record CAKKRJ010000010.1, on the reverse strand, counting down.
TCTGGACGGTGATGCCAGCTTGTTGCTTGAGCTCGGTGGCTTGGCGACCGTGGCAGCGCAGCGACCCCCAAATTTGTTGCACTGTGTGGTGCACAACGGCACCCAGTTCACCGGGCTGGACAACATGCACATACCGACTGATGACTTCCAGTTCGCAGAAGTGGCGCGCAAGGCGGGTTATGCGCATGCGGAACGCATTCAAGACGGCGCCAAATGGGCAGAGCGCTTCCCGCAACTGCTGGCCATGCAGGGACCGGTGTTTGTGGAGCTCATGGTGGAGCCGGTTCCCAAGCAAACCAAGGATGGCTTCGAGCAGGCAGAGCTGCCTGAGAACCAGTACACCCGCATGGGCGACGAAGCCCTGGCGCTGCAAAACTGGCTGGCCCAAGAGGCGGCATGAACACCGATACCTATGACTTCATCGTGGTGGGCGCTGGCTCGGCAGGCGCGCCACTGGCGGCGCGCCTGAGCGAATCTGGCCAGCACAGCGTGCTCCTGCTGGAAGCCGGCCCACGTGACCGTAATGTGTGGACGCGCATCCCCTTGGCTACAGGCAAGGTGCTGGAGCAGGGCAAGGTGACGCGCAGTTTTTACACCCAGCCTGACCCGCAGATGCACAACCGCCAAATCTACTGGCCACGCGGCTGGGTGGTGGGGGGCTCCAGCACGGTTAACGGCATGATCTGGGTGCACGGCACGCCGCACGAATACGACAAGTGGGCGCAAGATGGTTGCCCCGGCTGGGCGCATGCCGACTTGCTGCCCTGGTTCAAAAAAATCGAAAACTTTGCCAGCGGAGACGAGCGCTACCGGGGCAAAGGCGGGCCCGTCACCGTGACGGAGTTCAAGCCGGTGGACGCGCTGCCCGACGCCTTCCTCGATTCGCTGCAACAGGCGGGTGTGGCGCCCCGTGTGAAGGATTACAACGAGCGCGGCTATGGCGGAAGTTATCTGCAATTCAACACCCGCAATGGCGTGCGTTGCAACACCCGCATGGCCTATCTGGACGATACGGCAGGCCGCGCCAACCTGACGCTGAAAACCGGTGTTCTGGTGCGCCGTGTGGTGATGGCGGGGGGGCGCGCCACGGGGGTGCAAGCCAGCGTCGATGGCCGCGAAGTCACGCTGCACGCCAAGCGCGAAGTGGTGCTTTGTGGTGGCGCCTTCAACTCGCCGCAACTGCTGGAGCTGTCGGGCATTGGCAGGCGGGATGTGTTGGCCAATGCGGGTGTTCCGTTGCTTCACGAGTTGCCCATGGTGGGCGAGAACCTGAGCGAGCACGTGTACAGCCCGGTCATGTACGAATCCAAACGCGAGGTGAGCTGGAACCGCGACCTGAACAGTCCCTTGGGGCAGGCCAAACTTGCCTTGCGCTGGCTGACCCGGCGTGATGGCCCCATGTCATCGGTCACCATCACCGCGCAGGCGTTTGCGGCCATGCAACCAGGCAGCACCGACGCCGACATCAAGTTGCAAATTCAGCAGGTGAGCAGCCCGGGCAACCGGGGCGCGGGCAAGATCGCGATCGACGACTTTGATGGCGTGACCGTCGCGTCCTTCCAGATTCGTCCGCGCTCGCGTGGGCACTCGCACATCGGCAGCCGCGACCCGGCGGCCGATCCGGTGATGGTCTCCAATCATTTCACCCACCCCGACGATCTGAGCACCTGCCTGGCCGCCTTGAAGCTGTCACGCAAGGTGGCCGAGACCGGCCCCATGGCCCAACTGCTGCAGCGTGAAGTGCGGCCCGGCCCGCAAAAAGCCAGCGATGAGGCCCTGGTGGACTACCTGCGCGCCACCGGCGCCACGGCCTACCACCCGGTAGGAACCTGCCGCATCGGCACCGATGCCGCGCAATCGGTGGTGGACCCGCAACTGCGCGTGCACGGCATCCGGGGCTTGCGCGTGGCCGACGGCTCTGTCATGCCAACCATTGCGTCCACCAACACCAATGCCATCTGCATCGCGATCGGCGAGCGGGCCGCTGACTTCATCCTGCGGGACATCACCGCTTAGACGGCCTGCTGTTCGCTGGTCAACTTCTCGCCGGTCAGTATTCCTTGCTGTGAAAGTTGAAGCATGACAGAAGACATCTTGCCCCCCGATGAGCCGCCGTTCGCTGGGGTCATCGGCACCAACTACCGGGAATCGACGCCAGCCTGGCCCGTGCCACGCCAGTCGGGGACGGGTGCCCCCAACATCCTCGTCGTGCTGCTCGACGATCTGGGCTTTGGTCAGCTTTCATGCTACGGCGGACCGGTCAAAGCACCCAATATCAGCCGGCTTGCGGAGGCGGGCTTGCGTTACAACAACTTTCACACCACCAGCCTGTGCTCCCCCTCGCGTGCGGCGCTGCTGACCGGTCGCAACCACCACAGCGTGGGCTTTGCCGCCATCGCCGAAATCGCCACGGGATATCCCGGCTCCAATGCCTACTTGCCCAAGAGCGCCGTCACCATCGCTGAAGTGCTCAAGCAAAACGGCTACGCCACCATGTGTGTGGGCAAGTGGCACCTCACACCCACGACGCAGAGCACGCCCGCGGGTCCCTTCGACCGCTGGCCGCTGGGTCAGGGTTTTGAACGTTTTTACGGCTTCATGCCAGGCGAGACCGACCACTGGCACCCCATCCTCACCTGCGACAACCACCGGATCCCATTGCCCGAGCGCGACAGTTACCACCTGAGTGAAGACCTTGCCGATCAGGCCATCCGCATGCTGCGCGAACAGCAGCAAGTGGCCACCGGACGCCCGTTTTTCATGTACCTGCCTTTTGGCGCGCCGCATGCACCGTTTCAGGTTTCGCCGGAGTGGATCGCCGACTACAAAGGCTGCTTCGACCATGGCTGGGATGCGCAGCGCGAAATCACACTGGCCCGCCAGATCGATCTCGGCATCGTGCCGCCGGATACGACGCTGCCGCCGCGCAACCCTGGCATTGCCGCGTGGGCCGACCTCGATGCCGACGCCAAGCGGCTGTATTGCCGCTTGCAGGAAACCTTTTGCGGTTTCATGGACCATTGCGATGCGCAGATCGGTCGTGTGGTGGCCGCTGTCGAACAACTCGGACAACTCGACAACACACTGATTCTGGTGCTGTCGGACAACGGTGCCAGCCAGGAAGGCCAGGCACACGGCACCACCAATACCGAGCGCTTTCGCAACCTCATGCCCATGGGCGTGCAGGAGATGATGGCTGATTTGGAGCGCATCGGCGGCCCCGACACCGATCCGCATTACCCGGCCGGCTGGGGTATGGCGGGCAACACACCCTTCAAGCGCTGGAAGCGCGACACGCACCGCGGTGGCAACACCGACCCGTTGATCGTGTATTGGCCCAATGGGGTGCATGACCACGGTGCTGTGCGCACGCAATACCACCACATCACCGACCTGTACCCCACGTTGCTGGAGGTGGCCGGTGTACCGGTGCCGTCGGTGGTCAACGGTGTAGCGCAAAAGCCGCTGGAGGGCTTGAGCCTGCGCTACAGCTTTGACGACGGTGCCGCGCCCACACGCAAGCAGGTGCAGTACTACGAGATGCTGGGTTGCCGTGCCTTGTGGCGTGACGGCTGGACGGCCGTGGCCTGGCATCAAGCTGGCAGCGACTGGGCTGCCGATGTGTGGGAGCTGTACCACCAGGACAAAGATTTTGCACAGTGCAAGGACCTGGCTCAGCAGCACCCTGACAAACTGCAAGCGCTGATAGACGACTGGTGGACGCAAGCCAAGCAGCACAACGTGCTGCCCCTTGACGACCGGCTTTACCTGCGGGCGTTCGACCCCAACTTGCCGAAGACGGCGTTGCCGAAGCCCCGCTACAGCTACTGGTCGGATGCCGCGCCGGTTCCGTTGACCGCCTTGCCACCGCTATTGAACCGGGCACACCGCATTGACGCGTTGGTCGACATCCCACCCGAGGGGGCGCAGGGCGTGTTGGCCTCGGTGGGCGGCGCGCAGGGCGGTTGGGCGCTCTTTGTACAGGATGGGTGCGCACACTATGTGCACAATTTTTTGCGCATCCGCTGCCACAAGGTTTCATCGTCTGCGTTGCCAGTGGGCCGCACCGAGGTGAGCTTTGTGTTTGAGCCCACTGGCAAAGGCCTGGGCACTGTGCAGCTGTTTGTCAATGGTGCGTCTCAAGGGTCGCCGCAGGCGGTAGAAACCGCACCCATCGTCTATTCCGCTGTGCAGGATGGCCTGCAAATCGGCCGCCAATGGGGCCCACCCGTGGCCTATGACGACTACCACGGCAGTTTTGCATTCACCGGCCGGATCGAGCGCGTGGATCTCACGCTGCCTGCACCGCCACCTGTCTGACAGCACAGGCGGCTTTTTGACGTCAGTCCACACCCTTCCAGCAACATGCCATCAAGCAAGGAGCACTCCATGACCTACCAGCATATCCAGGTGCAGCGCGCCACAAAAACATTGGCGCCTATCTCTCGGGGTTCGACCTCAACCACATTGAAAACGATGCGGTCTACGCAGAGATTCAACGCGCTGTACACGAATTCGGTGTGATCTTCATGCGTGACCAGCCTTTGGAGCAGGCGCAGTTCGTGCGGCTGGGCAAGGCCTTTGGTGAACTGGAAAGCGCCCACCCGGTGTTTGGCTTGGCGAAGGAACACCCCGAGATCCAGCTCATCACCTTCAACCCGGACGCGCCCATCGAAACCCAGGCCTGGCACACAGACAACACCTACAACGACCTGCCCTCGGCCTACACCTTCCTGCGTGCGGTGGACATCCCTCCCGTAGGAGGTGACACGCTGTGGGCCAGCAACGGCGCGGTGTATGACGATCTTTCCGAGCCCGTGCAAGAGATGCTCAGCCGTCTGGTTGCGCGGCACGATTTGTACTGGCGCTTGCGTGAATCCAACTACCTGCTGCGCGCGGGCAAGGAGGGCACCGACGCCCACTACATGTCGTTCACCGCCGACCATCCGGTGGTGATTCGCCATCCGGTCACCGGGCGAGCACAAATTTTCGTGCATCGCCACTTCACCAGCGGCATTCACCACCTGCACGAAGAGGTGAGCAAGTCGATCCTCGACATGCTGTTCAACATGGTCAAGCAGCCCGATTACCAGGTGCGCCTGACCTGGCAACCCAACACGGTGGCGATCTGGGACAACTGGGCCACGCAACACTACGCCACGCAAGACTATTCGCCCTATCCGCGCGCCATGACGCGCATGGTCGGCAAACCCAAGATCCGACCACAGCCGCTGGACGCTTTGCGCCTGTACGACTCGGGCGTCAATTGGCAACGCGCCGGGTTGATCAAAAAGTAGGGCCGGTTTGGGGGCGTCAGTGGTCCTTGTCGCTCAATTTCAGCAACTGTTGATCAATCGTTCAGCAACCAACCTTAGGAAATTTCCATGAGCAATTTGATGCATGATTTGGATGGCAAGGTCGCCATTGTGACGGGCGCGGGCAAGGGCATCGGGCGCGCCATTGCACTGGCCTATGCGCGTGCTGGAGCCGCCGAGTGCTGTGCTGCACGCACAGAAAACGAGCTGTGTGAAACCGCCGCACAAATCGTGGAAATGGGTGGCCGCGCCATCGCCGTCGCCACCAATGTCTCGCAGCTTGCGAGTGTCGAAGCCATGGTTAGGCAGACCATTGATGCATTCGGCGGGGTGGACATTGCGATGTTGAACGCTGGCATTGGCGGCAACCGTGCACCGTTGATGGACATCCCGCCCGAGACATGGCGCGAGGTTGTCGATGTGAATCTGATGGGCGCTTATTACTCTGTCCGCGCAGTTGTCCCAGCGCTGAAATTGCGCGGTGGCGGCAAGATCATCATGATGGGCTCCGGCCTGGGACACGTGGGCACACCGGGAACCTCGGCGTATGCCTGTGCCAAGGCGGGCATGGCCATGTTGTCAAGTGTGCTGGCACAGGAGTTGTGGAGTGATGGCATCACGGTCAATGAGATCGTGCCAGGCCCAGTGAATACGGGCATTGGCGGGCCGTCGATGCAAGCGATGTACGACCAGCTCACCAAAATCGGCGAATGGGTCAAGTTGGCTGACGACGTGGTGCCCATGGCGATGTTCCTGGCGACGCAGCCCAGCACGGGGCCGACCGGGCAAGTCTTCAGCATTGCACGCCGACCGCTGTAGGTCAAAGGTCGGTCATGGGCACTGGGCTCAGTTGTTGACCATGCACAGTCTTTTGGCGATGGCGTGCTCCAGGGGGCGGATGTCGAGCGGATACACGTTTCAGGCGGACAAGGTTTGTTTCAAGCTGACGACGCCTGCGCGCATGCGTTGAAACTGCAGATCCGGCAGCAGGGGTTGAGCTTGGTGCGCGCCCACCCGCGCGGGTGGGGGCGTTACCCTCAAGTCGACAAAGCTTGCACCGGTCTGGGTCAATAACTGTGGCAGCACCCGGATCAATTCCTGGAGATCATGGACCTCGAAGACATGCGGGTAGCCCGCACTTTGGGCCATGCCTGCAAAATTGCAGTCCGGCTCGGCAGCAGCCGTGGGCAGATTCACGATGCTGCTGAATTGGGTGTTGTTGTGCATCAGGATGTGCACAAAGCGCTGCGGCTTGGCGTTGGCAACGGTCACCAAGCTGCCCAATTCCATGAGCAGACTGGCATCGCCGTCCACCACAATGACCGGGAGGTCGGGCTTCATCAAGGCGATGCCCAGGCCCAGGCCACTGGCGCCGCCCATGAGCGGCACCGAGTCCAGGCGGTGCGCGGTGACGCCCAGGTCGTCGAAAGCATGCATGGCCGACATGGTCGATACCAGCGGTGCAGTGGGGCACAGGGCTTGACGGGCAGCGTCAATGGCAGCACAGGCTTCTTGGACATTCATGACTGTCCTCCGCAGGGCCGCCCCAAGGAGGACAGGGCCCCCTTGGGGGGCAGTGAGTACACGAAGTGACGAACGTGGGGGTTCATGGCATCTCCTTCAGTTCCAAGCCACATGGCGGCCAATCAACAACACGGCGGCGGTCTTGGCGTTGGCTGCGTGCTCAAAGGCATGGGCAACGTGGGGCACATCGGCGTCTTCGTCGATGTTCCAAAACCGCAAGTCCAGCGCTTGCAGCCAGGGCTCCATGATGCGAACCATGCTGCGGCGTGACGCCCGAGTTGGCTGGCCAAAGTTCTCGGCTTCTCGACCAAACTGACCGACCAGAAAGACCATGGGCACAGCGCAGTCCATGCAGGTGGCGCGCAAGGTGTTCATGCACTTGAACAGGCCCTGGTTCTGCACCATCACGACGGGTTTGCCACCGCCGATGTAAATCCCCGTGGCGGTGGTCAAGGCCTGGTCTTCGGTGCACGCCAGCACGTTCACCAGGCCGCTGTCCGCTGCCATGATGCGTTGGTGTAATGCAAACTGAACGAAATCGGGCACGGTCACGCAGTGCGTCACCTGTGCGGCCTGCAGTGCGGCAAGCAAGGCGGATGCGCTCGGCCCACCTGCCGGATTGGGGGTGTATGTCTCGCTCATGGGGTCTCCGTGGGGTGTGCCCTCTGACGTGTTCAGTGCGGCGTGTCGGTCAGTGCTGCGATCGCCTTGTCATAGCGTGTGGAGGCAAGAAAGAATGCGGCCGCTGAAGTCAGGGGAACAGCCGACACCAGCAAAAGCGCCGTGCTGAGTTCAAAGCGGTCGGACAACATGCCTCCGATCAGCGGCCCCAAGGCCATGCCCAGCAGGTTGTTGGCGAGTATGAGAACGCCAATGGCCATGCCGGTCATGCCGGGGTGCACCAGATCGTGGATCACTGCGAAGCAGGGGCCGAGGATGGCCGCCATAAAAAATGCGCCCACAAACAACAAGCCCAGTTGCATATTGCCCACCGGCAGCGCAAATGCCGCGCCAAATGCCAGCGCCGTACACAAAGGGAAACTGGCCATCAGGACCAGGCGACGGCGCGGCTTGCCTGCAGCGAGTTTGTCAGAGAGATAACCGAAGGCCATGACGCCGACCGACGCGATCAACAGCATGATGCCGGTGCGCAAACCGGCTTGGTCGGGGGCCAGCGCATGGTAGCGGTTGAAGTAGCTGGGCAACCAATTGCCCACCGTGGCGGTGAACATCAGTTGCATGGCGCTGCCCACAAAGATGGCGCGCAGAGCCCCCGAGCGCAGGATGACGCGGGTCGCCTGCTGCCAGCTCATGCCGGGTTCCTGTGTGTCCTGGTGGGGCTGTACGGCGATGTGGACGTTTTTGTAATCCCGCAGAAACAAAATCAGGATGGCAAACACAAAGCCGGGAATGGCCACCACGCCAAAGGCATAGCGCCATCCCCACTTGGCTGCAATCGCGCCGCCCAGGACCACGCCCAACACGCTGCCCAGCATGGTGGCCGAGTTCGCGATGCCCATGACCGTGCCGCGCAAGCGACGCGGGAAAGAGGCCGACAACAGGCTGGCGCCTCCGGCGGTATAGCCCGCCTCGCCGGTGCCAATGAAGAAGCGGCCGACCAGCATCTGTGCGAAGTTCCCGGCAAATGCGCAGGCCACGGTGGCGGCCGACCAAAGCACGGCCATGCCGCTGATGCTTTTGGTGCGGCTCCAGCGGTCCACCAGCACCGACACCGGAAATGCAAACAGCGCAATGGCCACGTTGACAATGCCCACTAGCGCCCCCAGTTCGGTGTCACTCAACTGCCATTCCACTTTGATGTAGGGCAGCAAGGCAGACAGCACCTGCCGGTCGATGAAGTCGAACAGCATGAGCATGTAAATCAGGAACAGCGCGCGCCATGCATGCCCTCTGGAGTAGAGGTAGCCGTCTTCCTGGAGGGTCTGGTGCATATGGGCTCCTGTGTGGTCGTGTCTGGTGTCTCGGTGGTGGCGCCTCAGCCCCTGAGTTCACGCCGCAAAATTTTGCCCACGGTGGACTTGGGCAGCGCCTCCACGAAGACGATTTGCTTGGGGCATTTGTAAGCCGTGAGGTTGGCGCGGCAATGGGCGCTGACCTGGGCTTCTGTCAGTTCAGGGTCGCTGCGCACGATGAAGACTTTGACGGCTTCGCCGGTCTTGTCGTCCGGTATGCCAATGGCGGCCAGCTCAAGAACCCCTGCACACTTGGCCACCACTTCTTCGATCTCGTTGGGGAAGACGTTGAAGCCACTGACCAGAATCATGTCCTTCTTGCGGTCCACAATCTTGACGTAGCCGCGTTCGTCCATGACGCCGATGTCACCCGATTTGAAGTAGCCGTCAGCAGTGGTCACGTTGGCCGTTTCATCTGCGCGTTGCCAATAACCCGCCATGACTTGCGGGCCGCGAATGCAAATTTCGCCACGTTCCCCCAGCGGGACATCTTGGTTGTCGTCGTCGCGAATGGCGATCTCGGTATTGGGCACGGGCAAGCCGATGGTGCCGGTCCATCCTTTGACATTGGCCAGGTTGCACGTGGCCATGGGGGATGTTTCTGACAGGCCATAGCCTTCCACAATCGGAACGCCTGTGGCCGCCATCCACCGATCCGCAACAGCCTCGTGCACGGCGGCACCGCCGCCCACGGCCAGACGCAATTCCGACAAGTCCAGATTCTTGAAATCCGGGTGGGCCAGGATGCCTGCAAACAGTGTGTTGACACCCGGGAAGATGTGCAGTTTGACGCCCGTGAGCCCTTTGATTGACGCGGCCATGTCACGCGGATTGGGAACCAAGTGGTTGTTCAGTCCATTGCGGATGCCCCACAGCAGGCAGAACGTCAGCGCAAAGATGTGGTACATCGGCAGGATGGACAGGGTGTTGAAACCCTTGGTTTCTCCGCCAGGAAATGCCGGGGCCACCCAGGCGTCCATCTGGATCACATTGGCCAGCACGTTGCGGTGCAAAAGCACGGCCCCCTTGGAGACGCCGGTGGTGCCACCGGTGTATTGCAGGAATGCCACATCGTCCAGTCCCACATCCACCGGTTGGCGAACCATGGCGGCGCCAGCGGTCATGGTCTCCATGAAGCTGACGTGCCCGGTCAGCGTGTAGCTGTCATTCGGCACCAGGCCAGACTGAATCACAACGATGTTTTGGATACCCGTGTCCGCCAGAACAGCGTCCAGTGTGGGCGCGAATGCGTCAAAGATGACGATGGTTTGGGCGCCGCTGTCCTTGAGCTGGTGCGCCAGTTCACGCGGGGTGTACAGGGGATTGACCGTCACCACCACCGCACCTGCGCGCAACACGCCGATCACTCCGATGGCAAATGGCAAGACGTTGGGCATCATCAAGGCGACGCGGTCGCCTTTGGCCACGCCACGGCTTTGAAGCCAGGCGGCAAACCGGCTGGACATCATGTCCAGTTCGGCAAAACTGGTTGCTTTGCCTCCGGCGGTGATGGCCGGTAGCGTCGCATGTGTTTGCAGTGACGCATCGATCAGATGGGTGAGCGATGCCGCAGGGGTCACGTCCACCATGGCGGGCATGCCGGTGGGGTATTGGGAGAGCCAAAGTTTGTTCATGTTGCGTCTTGATATGAATGGTTGCAATCAGGCTGTACGCATCTGCGCTTGCACGGCCGCTTCGTCCAGCACCATGGGTGAATCGGCGGGCTGTGCGCCGGGTTCCAGGCGCACCACGTCGATGCGCCCGGTGTAGGCAAAGGTGCCGCGTGTGGCGTAGCGTTCGCTGATGGCGCGGCGCTTGTTGATGCCCACGCTCAGGCCGCCCGATGGCAGGCGCACCATGGTGGGTGACAGGTCGGCGGCGTCAAAGACTACGCGGCCATTCAGGCTGAAGTGGCCCAGGCCCTTGCGGTTGCCCATCGCACGGTAGTCCAGCACAAAATCTTGCGGGCCGGGTGTCAGAGGCATGGGGGCCAGCTCGATTGGGCGATACCAAAGCTGGTAGGTGAAGTGCAAGGCACCGTCCATCACAAAAGCCACCATGCCGGCGAAGTGGTCGCCCATGGCCACGATGACGCCTTCTTGCCCGGTCTGCCAGTCAAAGCGCGCACGCAGCACAAAGTCGCGGTCGGCAATCATGGGCGAAACCGTCACACCAGGAATGGACTCGCCTTCGGGGTAGAAGTCACGCGGTTGCAGGGCCTGGGCCAATTCGTGCGGGGGCAGGGTGATGGCACGCCGGTCGTCGCGGTTGTCGATGGGGTAGACATAGTTGGCCGTGGCCTCGGCTTCAAACTCGGCGATCAAACGCTGCAACACCTCGGTCTCGGTGGCTGCCAAATCCTGCACTTCGGTCGGGTCGTTGGCCAGGTTGAACAGCATCCAGTTGTCCAGCTTGATGGCTTGCAGCGGGGGTTGCAGAGAGACAATTTTCCAGTCGCCGCTGATGTAGCCCCGGTTGCCCTGCAACTCGTAGTACTGGCGCTGGCGTTGCACCGGGGCATCGGCTTGGCCCAATGAGGCCGAGAAGCTCTTGCCGTCCATGGTGCGGGTGCGGTAACCGTTGCACACGGGGGGGTAGCTGCCGCCGGTCAAATCCAGCACGGTGGGCAGCACATCGGTGACATGAATCCACTGCCGGCGCAGGGCGCCCTTGTCGGCAATGCCTTGGGGCCAATGCGCCACAAAAGGCACCCGAATGCCGCCCGCCATGGGGGTGCGCTTGTAAAGGCGGTAGGGCGTGTTGGACACTTGCGACCAGCCACTGGGGTAGGCGGCGTAGGTCATGTCGTTGCCGACCTCGTTGGCCTGCAGCAAGCGCTGCACCAAGGCCGCATCTTCCGGGAAGCCCTGGCGGCGGTCTTGCAGGTTCATCACACCGGTTGGGCCGCCGATGGAGTTGGCGCCGTTGTCCGAGGTGATCATGATCAACGTGTTGTCGAGCTGCCCGCTTTTCTCCAGGAAGGCCAGCAGGCGGCCGACGTTCTGGTCGACGTTGTCCACCAGGCCGGCATAGCAGGCCATGTAGCGGGCATAGAGGGTCTGTTGATCGGCGGGCAGGCTGCTCCACTCGGGGATGCCGGGGTTGCGTAGTGGCAATACGGCGTTGGACTCGATCAGGCCCATGGCGCGCTGGCGCTCGAAACGCGCCAGGCGCAGGGCGTCCCAGCCGGCTTCGTAAACACCACTGTATTTGGCCTGGTCTTGCGGCTTGGCCTGGTGGGGCGTATGCGGCGACTGAAACGCGAGGTAGGCAAAGAACGGTTTGTCGGGGGCGCTGGCACGGTGTTCTGCCATCCACTGAATGGCGCGGCGGGTGTAATCGTCCGGCGCGAAGTACCCCTCTGGATACGCGTCCACTTTGGCCAGTTGATTGCCTTCGAGCATGCGGTCCGGTTGGTAATAACTGGTTTCGGCACCCATGAAGCCGTAGAAGCGGTCAAAGCCACGTTGCAGCGGCCAGCCGCTGTTGTCGGCGGCGCTGTGCAGGTTGCGGTCGTAGGTGTTGTGCCATTTGCCCACCGCCATGGTGGACCAGCCTTGTTGGCGCAACAACTCAGGCATCAGTGGCGCGTCTTTGGACATCTCGCCGCGGTAGCCGGGGTAGCCCGGGTCGTTGTGCGTCAGCCAGCCGCAGCCCACGCTGTGCGGATTCTTGCCCGTCAACAAGGCGGCGCGCGCAGGCGTGCACATGGGCACGGTGGTGTAGTTCGTGTAGCGCAGGCCTTGCGTGGCCAGTCGATCGATGTGGGGCGTTTGTATTTCGCCACCGTAACAACCCAAGTCGGAAAAGCCGAGGTCATCGAGCAGGATCACGATGATGTTCGGACTGCCCTTGGGGGCGTGCGCGTGTGCCGGCCAGCTTGGCGTGGACTCGGGCAGGGTGCGGCCCATGTGGCCAGAAAAATGGCTGCCTGGATCGGCAATCTTCAACAGGGATGTATCCAAGGACGACATGTTCAGAGCGCTTTCAATTTCAAACACCGTCGGATGCTGCAGGGCATCCGTCTTCAGATTTGACCTCTATCCTAGGGAGCGTTGGGCTGCTTGAATGTCGAAAACCAGACAGATTGATCCACCGCGACTCATGGTTAACCCCAGGCTGTTGAAGGCCTGGCCAGCGTTTGAATAGCGCCGTCGCACCGCCTTCAAAAGTGGGCGACAATGACAGCTATTTCTGAATACGATGGGAAGTTCTATGGTCAAAGTGACCAAAAAATCTGCGCGTGACCAAACCATTGCGGTTTCAGACAAGCAAATCGAAAAAGCCGCAGAAGTTTTTCGCGTGATGTCGGCGCCCATGCGTCTGCGCATCATCAGCTGTTTGTGCCAAGGTGAAAAAAACGTGGGTGAACTTTTGAGCGAGATCAACACCACCCAACCCAATATGTCTCAGCACCTGAACACACTGTATCTCGCCGGTGTGCTGGACAAGCGCCGAGAGGGCGTTCAAATTTACTACCGCATCGTGAATGACAACATCGTGAACATCTGTCGGGCGGTGTGCCAACAGATCGACGTTGAAAGCTGAGCGTCAGTTTCGAGTGGGGTTATTACGGGCATGGACTGTGCCCGCGAGCGGCTAACATCAGTCCATTAGGAGATACTGATGAAACGTTCCTTGTGGTTGATTTTTGGCCTGCTGTCTTGCACCTTGTCATGGGCTGAGATCAAAGTGGTTTACCACCTGAGCGAAGGCATCCCTCAGGCTTCTCGCGCCATCGGCAACATTCGCAACCATTTGGTTGCTGACCCCAAGGTCAAGATCGTGGTGGTGACACACGGTCTGGGCATCGATTTCTTGCTCGACGGCGCCACCAACCAGATGGATCAACCCTTTGTCGGCAGTGTGAGCGAGTTGGTCGGTAAAGGCGTCGAGTTCAGAGTGTGCAACAACACCCTGACGACACGCAAAATTCAGGCCGACAAACTGCTGATGGAGGTCAAAGTGGTGCCCTCCGGTGTGGCTGAAGTGGCCAAACTGCAAGCCAATGAAGGTTTCGTTTATCTGCGTCCCTGATGGTCGAGTGACTGTCCATCCTTATTTTTTTACCGAGGAGAACTCATGAAAATTCAATACGCTTTGGCGGGCGCCGCCTTGGTGGCGCTGTCGGGCCTGGCGCAAGCCCAGGTCGATCCGGCGCATGTGCGCAGTTGGGCCGCATCTTGTGCGGCTTGCCACGGCACCGATGGCCGCGCGCAACCCGGCATGGAATCTTTGGCCGGTGCCAACAAAGATGACCTGGTCAAGAAAATGCTGGACTTCAAGGCGGGTCGCAAGCCCGCGACGCTCATGCACCAGTTGTCCAAAGGGTATTCCGACGAGCAAATCGTTGCCATCGCCGGCTACTTTGCCGCTCAAAAGAAATAAGGAACACAGCCATGCAACGTCGTCATTTTTTGCAAACAGGCTCCGCATTGGGTGCCATGGGTTTGGTTTCGGGTTGTGCCACGGTGGGCGGCGGCAGCGGCCCCAAAGTGGTGGTGATTGGAGGCGGGTATTCGGGGGCCACCGCCGCCAAGTACCTGCGTCTGTGGTCTGAGCAAAAAATTCAGGTCACCCTGGTGGAACCCAACGATGCCTTCATTTCTTGTCCGATCTCCAACCTGGTGATCGGCGGCAGCAAAACCATCGCGGACATCACCACACCGTATGACAATCTGACCAAGCGCCATGGTGTCAAGGTGGTCAAGGACCGCGTCAACACGATCGATGCCGCTAAGCGCATTGTCAAATTGGCCGGCGGCACTGAGCTGGCGTATGACCGACTGATCGTTTCGCCCGGTGTGGATTTCATGTGGGAGAACCTGCCCGGCATGGCCAAGGCGGGTGCCAAAGACAAAGTCATGCACGCCTGGAAAGCCGGCGTGCAGACAGTGACCTTGCGCAAACAACTCGAAGCCATGCCCGATGGCGGTGTCTATGCGTTGGCGATTCCACTGGCCCCTTACCGTTGCCCCCCCGGCCCTTACGAGCGGGCATGTCAGGTGGCTGAGTATTTCAGCAAGGCCAAGCCCAAGAGCAAGGTGCTGATTTTGGATGCCAATGACGATGTCACCTCCAAAGGGCCCTTGTTCAAGAAGGCCTGGGCCGAGCGCTACAAAGGCATTGTGGAATACCGTGGTAAGCACCGCGTGACCGACGTGGATGCGGCCACCAACACCTTGAAGTTCGAGTTCAACGATGACATCAAGGCCCAGGTGCTGAACGTCATTCCCGACATGCGGGCCGGCGATATCGCGGTCAACGCGGGTCTGGCAACGGCCAATAAGCGTTGGTGCGAAGTTGACTTTTTGACCTTCGAGTCCAAAGCGGCGAAAAACGTGCACGTGTTGGGTGATTCGATCCAGATTGCGCCTGGCATGCCCAAGTCGGGCCACATGGCGAACCAGCACGGCAAGACGTGCGCTGCCGCCGTCGTTGCCTTGTTGATGGGCAAAGAGGTGAATCCTCTGCCGATTTACAACAACACCTGCTACAGCTTTGTCAGCTCGGAAGACGTCGTCCACGTGGCCAGTGTGCACCGCTACGATGCCGACAAGAAAACCATGCTCACGGTGCCCGGCTCGGGTGGTGTGTCCAGCGCCGCCAACGAACTGGAAGGCCGCTATGCGCTGGCCTGGGCGCGTAACATTTGGGCTGACACCTTGGCGTGAGCCTGATTCGAAAACGCCGCAGTCGGCAGACTGGCGGCGTTTTTTTTCGGCAATTTTTTTCAATCTGTGTAGTGCAAGGCAAAGTCAATCATGAAAAATAAAAACCCAACGCGCCGTCTGCTGCAGGCGGCCTTGCTGCTCGGTGTGGCTGTGCAGGCGCACTGGGCCATGGCCCAGGCTGATGAGGCGCGCGCCAAAAAAATTGTGGGCGGATCCTGTTTTGTCTGCCATGGGGCGGAGGGGGAGTCGTCGAGTGAGGTGTTTCCTCGTCTGGCGGGGCAGCATTGGGAGTACATCGCCAAGCAGCTGGAAAACTTCAAGAATGGCAAGCGCAAGAGCACCGCCATGGCCGACATGGTGGCCAAGCTGACGCCCGATGAAATGGCAGCGCTGGGTAAATTTTTTGAAAAACAAAAAGCCGTTGTGGAGCCACCCAAAGACGCCGATTTGGCTGCCGTGGGCAAATTCATTTACCACAAGGGCAACAAATACAGCGGCCTGGCCGCTTGTGCCAGCTGTCATGGCGCAGAGGCCAAGGGCACCCAGGCCTTGCCGCGTTTGGCCGGTCAGTATGCGGCTTATACCGAAACGCAACTCAAACAGTTCCATCAACGCGAGCGCACCAACGACAATGCGGTGATGCATGCGATCACCAGCAAGATGTCCCCCTTGGAAATGGCCGCTGTCGCTGAGTATTTGAGTGGCAAGTGACTGGGCTTGGATGAAGGGCGGTTTGAACCTCAGGCTGGCATGGCCTGCAAAGCTGGCTGGTGGCCCGATGCGCCGCCATCCAACCAGCGGTCAGTCAGTCCCGCGCCGACCCACATGCCGGCCAGACTCAGCCATGCGGTGAGCGCAAAAATGGCACCACCTGTGACGCCGGCACCGACGGCGCAGCCGCCCGCCAGCATCGAGCCAAACCCCATCAGGATTGCTCCACCGATGTAGCGCCGCATGCTGTAGCCATCGGTGAAGCCTTCCAGTTTCCAGTCTTTGCCGATCCAGGCCCCGATCAGCGACCCCAGGAACACGCCAGGCATCAAGCCAAACTCAAAGCCAATCGCAGGCCAAGGCCACTGCACCACGCGCATCAACCATTCGGCGGATGGGCCGCTGAAAGTCAAACCTTGGATTTGCACGGGCTCAAATGATTCTCTCGCCACCCACTGGCTAAAGCCCCAGGCGGCGGCCACCATCAAACCCGTTCCCACACCACCCACCCACATCCAGAGGCTTCGAGTAGGGCTGCGCAGAGAAAAATAAAGCGCGGCCACCAACCAGATGCCGCCCATGGCCAAACCCGCGCCATGCCCCAGGCCGGTGATGGCCAGCAAGTCGCGCGGGGCGCCGCCCGAAACAGTCCACCAGCTGCTGATGGCCAAGCGCACAGGAGACAAAACACCCGAGAGTGCCGATTGCGCTGTGACCGCGAAGATCAGGCCGGAAAGCAGCGCACGCAAATTGCCATTGGCCGACAGCACCAGCAAGCGGCTGGCGCAACCTCGCGTCATGACCATGCCGACGCCGAAGGTCAAGCCACCGATGAGCGCACCAGACAGGCTGCCGGTGGCGGCAATTTGGCGTGCGCTGTTGGTGTCCAGCCAGCCCAACAAGACCATGAGCTGTACGGCGATCACGGCAGAGGCAAAGGCCAGCAGCCACACCGACAGTTTGTCGCCAAAGCGGCGGTGCCAAAATTCGATCACAGCTGCGCGCAGACAAAAGCGTGAACGCTGTGCAAAAAATCCAAACAGGCCACCGATCAGCGCGCCACCGCTGGCCAGTACGGTGGAATTTCCGGCGGTTTCTAGCCATTGGGCCATGGACATGGCAGACTCCATATATATCACTGTTAATTGATGTATATCCTACTCGGCAAGATCGGGCCGGTGTTGACAGAGGTCAAGTGTTGAGATCGGACGACCCAGTTCATAATTAAACATGCACTTATATTTGATGTTGCTTACACTTGTCGGCAACAGCATCCTGTCTTCCTGGTTTTTTGATCGACATCCATGAATGAGTCCCCTTTGAACCTTGCCTTGCGCCGTCGCCATTTCTGGCTTTTGGTGGCAGGCTTGGCGACCCAAGGCGTTGCGGCACAGTCTGGCACGCCAGCGGTGTTGCCGACGCCGTCCTCTTTGCAGGACGAATTGGCCAAGGCTTTGCAGCAAAAGCAACCACTGACGGTCATGGTGAGTCTGGAGGGTTGTCCTTTTTGCCGGGTCGCACGCCGCAGCCATTTGAGTCCGATGCAAAAGGCAGGGCAGCCCATCGTTCAGTTGGACATGCGCAGCAGCCAAGGTGTGTTGGATTTTCAAGGTCGGTCGACCACGCACGACCAGTTGATCAAACAATGGCGCATTTCTGTGGCGCCGACATTGCTGTTTTTCGGTCCAGGGGGCAAGGAAGTAGCGGAGCGGATGGAGGGTGGCTACCTGCCCGATTTTTACGGTCCGTATCTGGACGAACGTCTGCTCAAAAGTCGGCAGGCACTTTGAATGCGTTCGTTCGGGCTTTGAAGCGCATGCGGTGCGCTTTGCACACCCTCACCATTTCTAACCACTGACCATGATTCCCATCCGCATCGATTCCCCTTGGCAGGGCACCTCTGATTGCCGCAGTTGTGGCATCCGTGACATGGCGTTGTTTGCTGATCTGAATGAGCAAGACTTCAGCGACATGCACACGCCGATCGACGACATGCGCTTTCAGTCGAACGCCGTCATGTACACCGAGGGACAGTCAGCCCAGGGGCTGTACACGCTGCGCAGTGGGACCGTGAAGTTGGTGCGTGCCACGATGGACGGCCGGGAACGCATTGTTCGGGTTTTGCGCCCCGGCGATGTGATTGGCCTGGAGGCTTTGGTGACAGGGCGCTATGACAGTGAAGCTGTTGCCATGGTGGAGGTCAGTGTTTGCCGGATTCCTTTGTCGGTGATCAACCATCTCTTTGCCAACTCGCCACGCTTGCACATGAGGTTGATGCAGAAGTGGCAGCAAGCCTTGAAGGATGCAGATGATTGGTTGGCCGAATTGAATTTTGGCTCTGCTCGCCAGCGCGTGGCCAGCTTGGCCTTGAAAATGCGTGACCCTGAACAGGCGCAATTCACGGCTCTTTTTGCACGTGATGACATGGGCGCCATGCTTGATCTCAAGCTGGAAACCGTGAGTCGGGAAATTTCTGGCCTGGTACGTGATGGTGCTTTGAAAGCGTGCGACAAGCAGGGAAGGCGTTACGAAATTTTGGATGAAAAAATGCTGATGGCCTGAGTGGGCATCCGGGATACTTCAGCGCATTCACGCGCCGGATTGAAAAATTTAGTATATTCGTGAAAACTTATGGAAATCCCCATGCATATCTCGCACGCTCATCGGGTCTTCGTTGTCGCCGCATCGTTTCTGGGCGCATGGGGCAGTCATGCTGCTTGGGCCGCAGATGCCAAGGCGGTGGTTGTGGACGAAATGTCGGCCTATCTGGAGTTTGTGGATTACGGGGGCGGCACGATTTTTTCGGAGCAAATTCCCAAAGACGAATACGCCAAGATGATGGTCATCGATACACGGGATGCCAGTCAATTTGGCAAAGACCACATTCCGGGGGCTGTTCATATCGAATGGCGGCAGGTGCTGGCCCAGTCGGCGCAGATTCCCAAAAACAAGACGGTTTTGCTTTATTGCAATACCGGCAGTCTGTCCGCACAAGCCGGTTTCGCCCTGCGTGTAGCGGGTTGGGAAAATGTGCGCATCCTTCAGGGCGGCTATGCCGAGTGGAAAGCCAAAGGCGGCATGGACGCGAATCTCAAGGCCGTGTCAGCGCCAAAACATTGAAAGATATCCAGATGAAAACAGCACATGATTTGGTGACTGAAGCCAAAAAACACACACAGGAAATTCCCCTGCAAGACGCAGAAAAGGCGATCCTTGCGGCCGATGTTTTGCTGGATGTGCGTGAAGCAGATGAGTTTGCTGCAGGGCATCTGTCCGGCGCGATGTTGGTGCCGCGCGGCTTGCTTGAATTCAAATTGAGTGGTTCGCCAGTACTCGAATCGCGCGACCTGAACGTTGTTCTGTATTGCAAGACCAGTGGCCGCGCGGCACTCGCAGCACAAACCATGCAGACGATGGGTTATTTGAATGTCCGCTCTATCGCAGGCGGCTTTGACGCTTGGCAGGCAGCGGGCAAGCCGGTTGTCAAACCTGAACCCACCTCTTTTGAGTGAACATCCGGCATGACAACGGTGGTTTGTGCGTGCTTCGATCAGTGAAATCCCTGAGCTGGCATGCCCGCAGATCTGTTGGGTTTGTCCGTGTTTTGCGCTAAATTAGCAGCTGTTTATATTTGACCCAAGGAGCTCTTGTGAAATTCATTTCTGCTTTTGTCGCCGTGTCTGCGTTGTTTGTGACGCCTGCCTTTGCCAATTTGGATTTGGCCAAGAAAAATGCGTGCATGGCCTGCCATGCCGTGGACAAGAAAGTGGTGGGACCTGCCTACCAAGACGTTGCCAAAAAGTATGCAGGTCAAAAAGATGCTGCGGCAACACTGGTCAAAAGCATCAAGGCCGGTGGTTCTGGCAAATGGGGCCCTGTCCCCATGCCCGCGCAAGCTGCTTTGAGTGATGCCGATGCCAAAACCTTGGCGGCATGGGTTCTGGCTGGCGCCAAGTGATGCATTTTCCAAAGGTAGGCAGCTGGATGCGAAGTTGAAAAGCGCTTTCGGTGCCTGTGATTTTTTTGCCGCTCCCTGGGTCACCTGGGAGCGGTTTTTTATTGGATGAATCCCATGCAAATTTTCACGAAATCCATGGTGTGGAGCCTGCTGGCCCTTGCCTCTGGGGCCCTGCACGCCCAAGCTTCCATCTTCAAAGATGCCGACCTCAAGTTGGGGCAGAAATTGATCGAAGAACACAAGTGCGTTGAATGCCACGCATCCAAAGTGCCGGGTGACGGCAGTGCGATTTACAAGCCGCAAGGGCGCATCAACACGGCGGGGCTGTTGCGGGGGATGGTCGAGCAGTGCAACACAGAACTGAACATGGGCATGTTCCCCGAAGAAGTCAACGCTGTGGCGGGGGTGTTGAACAGAGACCACTACAAATTTAAATAAATCATCGCTTATATAGGGTATTTCCTATATTTATCATTTTTTATGTATTGGATGATCCAGGTCAAGCGGTGTCAGTGCATGGGCATGGACGCCACGTTGACTTGCAGCACATCTGAAGGAGAAACACATGCGCGCATCTTGGACTTGGGTGAAATGGGGGGTACTGGCCAGTTCGGTTTGGCTGACGGGTTGCGGCACCATCGCGACCTTGGGAAAACTTGAAACAGGTGCCGGGGCTGAAGCCGGTCGCATGTGGGATCGTTGGATCGAAGGCAATGGCGACATTGCTGTGGCCACGACCTGGGAGCGCAAAGTCAAACCGGGGATCACGGCCAATGAAGTGGAGCAAGTGCTCAAGCAAGTCGCCACTGAACGCAACATGAAAGACGTGGGGACATTGCCGCTGTCCAAAGAGCTCGAAGCACGTACAGGTCAAAAGCAGAAATTGCTGACGGTGTATTCGTTTTGCACCCCCACCACGGCACGGCGCATGGTGGATTTCAGCCCCCACATGGCGGCCTATTTGCCTTGCCGCATCTCCGTGGTTGAAAAAGAAGACGGTCTTTGGATGTACACCCTCAACATGGACATGATGGTCAAGATGGGGCGCAAGTTGCCATCTCCTCTGAAAGAAGAAGCGCAAGCCGTGCGCGACACCATCTGGGAAATGATGGAGCGCGGCTCCAAGGGCGAGTTCTGATCATCTGAAAACAACGAGGAGACAAGCATGAAAAAAACACACACATTGCGCGCGACTGTGGTTGCGGCAGTCCTGGCAACTAGTTCGGCTGCGTGGGCGACCGATGGCTACTTTCCGCATGGCTATGGCATGCAGTCTTTGGGCATGGGCGGTGCTTCTGTCGCCGTGACGGGCAATACCTTTGCGGGTGCCAACAACCCCGCGTTGGCGGCATTCTCGGGCAACCGTTTTGAAGTTGGCGCGAATCTGTTCATGCCCAAGCGAGGGGCCACCCGGACTGGCGGCACGGGGCAGACGGCAGGAATGAATGGGAGTGTGGAAAGTGGCAGCAGTGCATTTGTCGTCCCTGAGTTCGGCTACAGCCGTCAGATCAGCCCCACTACAGCGGTTGGCTTGTCTGTCTATGGCAACGGGGGGATGAACACCGACTATGACGCGACAGGTTTTGATTGCACGGGTGGTGGTCCGGCAAACAACATGCTTTGTGGCGGCAGCAAGCTGGGTGTCAATTTGATGCAATTGATCGTGGCCCCCACCTTTGCATACAAATTGTCCGAAACCAGTGCCGTCGGCGTTTCACCTTTGCTGGTGGTCCAGCAGTTCAAGGCATCCGGCTTGCAGGCGTTTGCCGGCAACCCGCAGTGGACGGGTCAAAGTAGCTATGCCACCAACACCACGGACAACGGCAATGACGCCAGCAAGGGTTTGGGGGTTCGTGTGGGTTACACCGCGCAAGTGAATGACACCACCCGATGGGGTTTGTCTTACTCACCCCAAATCAACATGAGCCGCTTCAAAAAGTATGCGCAGTTGTTTGCCGAGGCGGGTGATTTTGACATTCCAGAAAACTACGCATTGGGTGTTTCCATACAAGCTTCACCAGCAGTCATGTTGGCGCTGGATTACCAGCGCATCAACTACAGCAAGGTCAAGGCCATTGGCAACCAAATGACCCAAGGAGGTCCTTTGGGGGCGGACAACGGGCCAGGTTTCGGTTGGGCTGATGTGAATGTGGTCAAAGTGGGGGTGGAGTGGAAACACAGCCAAAGCTTGACGCTGCGCGCGGGATACAACCACACCAGCAATCCCGTCAGTGGTGCCAACGTCACTTTCAACATCCTGGCGCCTGGTGTTGTCACGGACCACTACACCTTGGGTGCAACCTACCGATTGGATGACAAATCGGATCTGACTCTGGCCTATATGGTCGCGCCCAAGAACAGTGTCACTGGCACCTCTGCACTGTCTCAAACACCCGAAACCATCCGCATGTCTCAGCAATCGCTGGGTGTGCAATACGGCTGGAAATTCTGAGCCTGCATTTGTTTGCGTGTCTGATCGGGGTTTGTCCCGATCAGATCCGTTGGTCGGTGTAATTCCTGATTCAGGTTAATAATCTATCGTATATATTCGTAAATTCGAATATATTAACTTGATGGCAGGCGGCGCATAGGGGATGAGATCGACGAGGTTTTCGACGGGTCGGCAAAGCAATTTGCCGTGCTGTGTTTTCGCAAATCGACATCGTCGCGGTCGTGAATTGACAACTCAAAATGAGGAGTTCGTGTGAAAGAAGACAACATCAACTCGGGGAGGGTGCAAAAAGCACCGGAAAACTTCCTGACACAAGGTGGGATCAAAGAGGTCTTTGCCGAAGGCAAAAAAGGCCGTCGTGATTTCATTCGCCACGCATTTGCTGCAGCGGCCGCCGGTGCTGCTGCGCCCATGGCCATGGCCCAGGGCAATCCGGTGCCCACCGAGGGTGGTGATCCCCATATTTTGAATCTGCCCGAGCATGCCACGGGCTTGGGTCAAGGTGTGGCCGTTGAGGGCTATGGCAAACCGTCCAAGTACGAAGCGAACTTGCAGCGACGTCAAAGCCCTGGCTTGACGCAAACCACGCAAGCGTCCGTGTCGTTCGCGCCACTGCAGTCCTTGTTCGGTATCGTCACGCCCAGCGGTTTGCACTTCGAGCGTCACCACCAGGGGTGGTGGGACATTGACCCGTCCAAGCACCGTTTCATGATCAATGGCATGGTGCAAAAGAACATGGTGTTCACCGTGGACGAGATCATGCGTTTGCCATCGGTGTCGCGCTTTCACTTCATTGAATGTGGTGCCAACACCGCGGTCGATTGGGGCAATGTGGCCGTGCCCACCGTGCAATACACGCACGGCATGTTGTCGTGCAGCGAGTTCACGGGTGTGCCCTTGATCACCTTGCTCGAACTGGCGGGCGCTGATTTGAAGAATGGCAAGTTTGTGCTGGCTGAAGGCGGCGACGGCTCTGCCATGACCCGCACCATCCCCATGAGCTTGATCACTTCGGGTGAGGTGCTGGTGGCGTATGGTCAGAACGGTGAAATGTTGCGTCCAGAAAACGGTTACCCCTTGCGTTTGATTGTGCCGGGTGTGCAAGGCGTGAGTTGGGTCAAGTACCTGCGCCGCATTGAAGTGGGTGACAAACCTTATGCGGCCAAAGACGAGGCCGTTCACTACATTGACCTGCAGCCCGGTGGCCTGCACCGCCAGTACACCAACATCCAGGAAGTCAAGAGCGTTGTGACGACGCCTTCGGGCGGTCAGGTGTTGCTGGACAAAGGCTTTTACAACATCACGGGTTTGGCATGGTCGGGCAAAGGCAAGATCAAGCGTGTCGATGTCTCCACCGATGGCGGCCGCAACTGGCGTCAAGCACGCCTGGAAACGCCCGTGCTGTCCAAGGCGCTGACACGTTTCAACCTCAACTGGATCTGGGATGGCAAGCCCGCCATCATCCAAAGTCGCGCACAGGACGAAACAGGACATGTGCAGCCGACCTACCAACAATTGCGCGGTGTGCGCGGAACACGCTCGATTTACCACAACAACGCCATCCAGTCGTGGTTGGTTCAGGAAAACGGTGAGGTGAAAAATGTCCAGGTTTCGTAACGCCGTTTTGACGGCAGCTTTGTTGGCTGTGGCCAGCCTGGCTTCTGCACAGGCTTCCAAGTACCCGGGTGTGGGTCGTGATGCGACGCCCAAGGAAGTGGCCAAATGGGACATTGATGTCCGTCCTGACTTCAAAGGCTTGCCTGCAGGATCGGGTTCGGTCGCCAGTGGCCAGGATGTGTGGGAGGCCAAGTGCGCCCACTGCCATGGTGTGTTCGGTGAGTCCAATGAAGTGTTCAGCCCGTTGATCGGAGGCACCTCGGCAGAGGACATCAAGACCGGTCGTGTCGCCAATTTGTCGCGCACGGACTATCCTGGCCGCACCACCATCATGAAAGTGGCAACCGTTTCCACCTTGTGGGACTACATCAACCGGGCCATGCCCTGGACCAATCCCAAGACCTTGACGCCTGATGAGGTGTACGGTGTGACGGCGTTTTTGTTGAACCTGGCCAACGTGGTGCCTGAAAACTTCACGTTGTCGGATAAAAACATCGCGGAGGTGCAAAACCGCATGCCCAACCGCAATGGCATGCAAACCCAGCATGCAATGTGGCCCGGCAACGAGTTTGGCGGTGCCAAAAAACCCGATACCGACAACAAGATTTGCATGAATGACTGCAAGCCAGAGGCCAAAGTGGCCTCGTTCTTGCCTGACTTTGCACGCAATGCACATGGTAATCTGGCAGAGCAAAATCGCTTGGTTGGTCAACAGCGTGGCGCCGATACCACCAAACCAGAACCCAAAGCGGGAACGCCTGTTTCTGCGGTACCTGCCGCCACCGCGGTGGCGGCCAAAGCAGAAAATTCAGAGGGCAAAGCGGCGATGGCGCTGCTGAACAAACACAGTTGCACAGCTTGCCATGGGGTTGACAAGAAAATTGTGGGCCCCGGCTTCAACGAAGTTGCCAAAAAGTACGCCGGGAAAGTGGACTATTTGGCTGGCAAAATCAAGGCCGGTGGTTCTGGTGTCTGGGGTCCGATCCCCATGCCGCCACAGACGCTGCCCAGTGCAGACGCCCAGAAAATCGCCGAATGGATTTCCAAGGGGGCCAGCAAGTGAGACGGGATAACCCCGTGGCACGGTTGAACCAATTTCTTTAGCATCATTCAATCATCAAGGAGATTTCAGATGCAAACTCGTCGCGAGACACTCAAGCAAAGCGCTGTGGTGGCTGGCTTGCTGGCCACGGCTGGCTTTCCCCAGTTCGCTCAGGCCGCGTTCAACAAGGCCGGCTTCGATGCCAAATCGGTGCAAGATGCAGCCAAGGCCTATGGTGCAGCCAGCTTGGCAGAGAGCAAGGACGTGACCATCACTGGTCCGGACATCGCTGAAAACGGTGCCGTGGTGCCATTGGGTGCCAGCACTTCTTTGGCCGGTGTCAAGCAGTTGCTGATCCTGGTTGAAAAGAACCCGGCCGCTCTGGTGGCAATGTTCCATGTCAGCGATGCGGTTGAAGCCAACTTTGCAACCCGTGCCAAGATGGGGCAGTCGTCGGACGTTTATGCTGTGGCCATCATGGCCGATGGCAAGGCGCTCTTCGCCAAGAAAGAAGTCAAAGTCACTTTGGGTGGTTGCGGCGGTTAATCGCCCGACTGCTTTGCTACAGAACCACTGAAAGATTAGGAGAAAAAAATGGCAGATCCCATGCGCATTCGTGCCCAAGCCTCAGGCGGCAAAGCCACCGTCCGTGTTCTCATGAGCCACGAGATGGAGTCCGGTCAGCGCAAAGACGCAGCTGGCAAACTGGTTCCAGCCTGGTTCATCCAGGAAGTCACCGCCACTTTGAACGGCAAGCCCGTGCTGTCCGCCGAGTGGGGCCCGGCCGTGTCGAAGAACCCCTTTATGCAGTTCGCCATCAAGGGTGCCAAGTCTGGTGACAAAGTCGCCGTGACCTGGAAAGACAACAAGGGCGATACCCGCACAGACGAGGCGACGGTGTCTTGATAGCATTGGCGTGCTTCAAGGGGTGAAGTTTTTTGGGCTTCACCCTTTTTTCGTTTCAAGAATACCAACAGAGGTGACAATGAAAACAGCATCGACCCTTTGCGCAGCAGCGGCTTTCGCGCTGTGCACCCTGCCTGCACTGGCGCAAAAAACGGCCAGCCAAGGCATTGACGAATACCGTGCCATGTTGCAAGACGGCAACCCCGCCGAACTGTTTGAAGCCAAGGGCGAAGACCTCTGGAAAAAGGCGAGGGGGCCCAAAAATGCCACGCTTGAAAAATGCGATTTGGGCAAGGGTCCTGGTGTTGTGAAAGGTGTTTTTGTCGAATTGCCGCGCTATTTTTCCGACACCCAGCGGGTGCAAGACCTCGAATCCCGTTTGCTGACTTGCATGGAAACTTTGCAGGGTTTCAATGTCGCAGAGATCGCCAAAACGCCTTTCGGCAAGGGCGAGCAAAACAATGTGACCGCTTTGGCCGCCTGGATTTCCGCCGAGTCCAAGGACATGAAATTCAATCTGTCGCAGGCCCATGCCACTGAAAAGAATTTTTACGAAGTGGGCAAACGGTTGTTCTTCCAACGCGGTGGTCCGCACGATTTCTCTTGCGCATCTTGTCACGGTGAAGATGGTAAGCGCATCCGTTTGCAGGATCTGCCCAACCTGACCAAAAATCCGGGTGATGGCATTGGATTTGCCGCATGGCCTGCTTACCGTGTTTCCAACGGACAAATGTGGGGCATGCAGCAACGTTTGAACGATTGCTACCGCCAGCAGCGCTTTCCCTATCCTGGTTTTGCCAGCGATGCCACCATTGCGCTGGGGGTTTACCTGGGCGTGAACAGCAAGGGTGCCAAATCCATCGCCCCTGCAATCAAGCGTTGAATCCGAGGAGACACACCATGAAAAAGAACACGCAAATCGCTTGGGCCTCTTTGGCGGTGGCCCTGGCCGCTGTCGGCTGTGCTTCCGTGCCTTCGGTGGCTGAACTGAATCAATTGACCGATGCCGTTGTCAAGGCATCGTTCCGTGATCAGGGTGCTGTGAAAGTGGACCGCATCACGGCAACAGACGAAACCAACCGTGCCTGCAGTGCTGCCGATGTGGCAGGCCAACCGCTGAACGAGAAGACGGCCAAAGCCATCGAAGAGATGAACTTGAAAGCGATCAAATGGCCATCCAATGGCCAATTCATCGGTGACTGGAAAGAGGGCGAAAAAATCGCGCAAAGTGGCCGTGGCCTGACCTGGACGGACAAAGAGGGCAGTGCCAACGGCGGCAACTGCTACAACTGCCACCAGATCAGCAAAGAGGAAATTTCTTTTGGCACCATTGGCCCCAGTTTGTACAACTACGGCAAGATCCGCGGCGTCACAGACCCCAAGAGCCCGGCAAGCCAAGCCATCGTGACGTACACCTGGGGGAAAATTTGGAATTCCAAGGCGTACAACGCCTGCTCCAACATGCCTCGCGCGGGGCATATGGGCATCTTGAACGAGACGCAAGTTCGCCACCTCGTCGGCTTGTTGCTCGACCCCAAGTCGCCAGTCAACCAGTGACTTTTTTGAAACCCGGCTTGACCGGGTTTTTTTGCCGTCAATACATCAGTGAACGCAAATATGAATCTGACCAAACGTGAATTTATCCAAGTGATGGGCGCTGGCACCATGGCCGGCATGAGCATGGGCCGATTTTCAGAAGCCAGTGCGGCGACTGCGGCCAATGGCCTGTATGACATTCCCAAATTCGGCAATGTGTCTTTTTTGCACATGACCGATTGCCACGCGCAGCTCAAGCCGGTTTATTTCCGTGAACCCAGCATCAACATGGGCATTGGTTCCATGCAGGGCCATCTGCCGCACTTGGTGGGGGAGCACTTGCTCCATGTGGCCAAGATCCGTCCCGGCACCGCCGAGGCGCATGCCTTGACGTCTTTGGACTATGAAAAGGCGGCCAAGCGTTATGGCAAGGTCGGCGGCTTTGCCCACCTGGCCACCTTGGTCAAGCGCATGAAAGCCAGTCGTCCCGGTGCATTGCTGCTGGACGGGGGTGACACTTGGCAAGGCTCGGGCACCTGCTTGTGGACCAACGGTCAAGACATGGTGGATGCTTGCAAATTGCTGGGTGTGGACGTGATGACGGGGCATTGGGAATTCACCCTGGGCATGGAGCGTGTCAAGGAAATCGTGGAGAAGGATTTCGCTGGCAAGGTCGATTTTGTGGCGCAGAACGTCAAGACCAATGATTTTGGTGACCCGGTGTTCAAGCCCTATGTGATCCGCGAAATCAATGGCGTGCCTTGCGCCATCATCGGTCAGGCTTTCCCCTACACCCCGATTGCCAACCCCCGTTACATGGTGGCCGACTGGGCCTTTGGCATCCAGGACGACAACATGCAAAAGATGGTGGACGAAGCACGCGGCAAAGGTGCGCAGGTGGTCGTCGTCCTCAGCCACAACGGGATGGATGTGGACCTGAAGATGGCCAGCCGCGTGAGCGGTATCGACGCCATCATGGGCGGTCACACGCACGATGGCATGCCGGTGGCGACGCTGGTGTCCAACAAGGGGGGCAAGACCATCGTCACCAATGCAGGCTCCAACGGCAAGTTTCTGGGGGTGCTCGACTTTGATGTCAAAGACAAAAAAGTCAGCGATTTCCGCTACAAACTGCTGCCCGTGTTCTCGAACATGTTGCCCGCTGACAAGGACATGGACGCCTTGATCACCAAGATCCGCGCACCTTACGAAGCCAAGCTGTCCGAGAAGCTGGGCATCTCGGAAGGTTTGCTCTACCGCCGAGGCAACTTCAACGGCACAGGCGATCAGTTGCTGGTCGATGCCTTGTTGGATGTGCAGGGCGCAGAAATCGCCTTCTCGCCAGGATTCCGCTGGGGCACCTCCTTGTTGCCGGGCCAGGCCATCACCCGCGAATGGTTGCTGGACATGACGGCCACCACGTACTCTTATGCCACGGTGACCGAGATGACGGGCGAGACCATCAAGACGGTTCTGGAAGACGTGTGTGACAACCTGTTCAACCCCGACCCGTACTACCAGCAAGGGGGTGACATGGTGCGCGTGGGTGGTTTGAACTACAGCTGCAACCCCTTGGGCAAGATGGGGTCACGCATCGGTGACATGCGCCTGAATGGCCAACTGATCGAGGCGGGCAAAAAGTACAAAGTGGCCGGTTGGGCGCCTGTGGCCGAAGAGGCCCGCACGCAAGGCAACAAGCCCGTGTGGGAAGTGGTCGAGACCTGGCTCAAGACGCAGCCCGGTGGCCGCGTCAAACCCCGCAAGCTCAATGCACCCAAAATCACGGGCGGTTTGCCCAATCAGGGTTATGCGGCTTGACCCGCACACGGGTTGGCGTATCTTGAGGCTGAAAAAGAAGCGTTTTGATTTTTGAAGTGAAAGGGAGACACATGGCTGATTCCAACAGTTTGGCCTCTGGACATTCCGTGGCGTTGCTCTGGTTCAGAAGCCGTGACGATGTCACGCCATTCATCAACGACACCGCGGTTCGCATCCGCGCCGGCATCATGCTGGCCATACCGATTTTCATGGCGTTCACTTTGTGGGACATCGTGTTTGGCAGTCGCTGGATCGTGACCGGTGAAGTGATCAAAGACACGTTTGAACTCGACTTTGATAACCGCATTCTTTACATGGTGGAAGCCGTGCGCCGAACCTATGACTACACGGTGCAAACTTGGTTGCTGTTTTATGCCTTGTTTGAAATGCTCGCCGGCATGAGCGTGAAAACCTCTTACTTGTCCCCCACCATCTGGCTGTCCACGCTGCTGGCCCGGCGTGCGCGGCCTGTGTGGAAACCTTTGGCTCCCAAAAGATTTGCCTGGACCATTGGTGCGTCGATGATCAGCGTGTGCTTGGCGTTTTTTCACCCGGAAAAATTGGCAGCGGCCGTCAACTTCATTTTCCGAAACGAGATGTTGCCCACCACCGAACAATATTTGCCACGCTGGTTGCCTTTGGTGATGGTCTGGGTGTGCCTGGGCTTCATGTGGCTGGAAGCGGTGCTGGGTTATTGCCTGGGCTGCGAAGTCCACGCGTTGCTGGTGAAACTGGGTGTCTTCAAAGAAGAGTGCGAGGCCTGCAACAACCTCGATTTTGGTCAACCGCGTTGATGCGGTGCAAGCGCTCTCAGGGCGCAGACCAGCGCGATGCAGTGATGCACGTTTTCGCGCGTTAAAACACCAAAGAAAAAGCCTCTGCACGTGAATGCAGAGGCTTGTCTTTTTGGCTCCTCGACCTGGGCTCGAACCAGGGACCTACGGATTAACAGTCCGGCGCTCTACC
>CAKKRJ010000009.1 GCA_919902775.1 Burkholderiaceae bacterium | reverse complement strand
ATCACCCACAGCATCTGCACGCTGGAGTTTGAAGACCAGCGCCCGTTTTACGACTGGCTGATGGCGCGTTTGTGCGAATCGGGTCTGCTGGCTGCGCCCAGCCCCAAGCAATACGAATTTGCCCGCCTGAACCTGACCTATGTCATCACCAGCAAACGCAAACTGGCGCAACTGGTCAATGAAGGCAAAGTCAACGGCTGGGACGACCCCCGCATGCCGACCATCGTAGGCCTGCGCCGCCGGGGCTACACGCCTGAGAGCCTGCGCCTGTTTGCCGACCGCATTGGCGTGACCAAAAGCGACAGCTGGATCGACTACAGCACGCTCGAAGGCTGCCTGCGCGAAGACCTGGAAAACAAAGCCCACCGCGGCATGGCCGTGCTCGACCCCGTCAAGCTGGTGCTGAGCAATTGGGCCGAGGCCTTTGGCAGCGACAGCTACACCGAAGACTGCACCCAACCCGCCCTGCCCCACAGCGCGATTGCCGAAGGCCAAACACCCCCAGCCGACCGCACATTCAAGATCGGCAAAGAAGTGTGGATCGAGCGCGAAGACTTTGAAGAAGTGCCGCCCAAGGGCTACAAGCGACTGTTCCCGGGCAATGTGGTGCGCCTGAAAGGCGGCTACGTGATCGAATGCACCGGCTGCGCACGCGACGCGGCTGGCAACGTGACCGAGGTACACGCCAAAGTCATCCCCGGCACCAAGAGCGGCACCCCCGGCGCCGACAGCGTCAAAGCCAAAGCCGCCATCACCTGGGTGGCTGTGGCCGACGGCGTGCCAGCCGAAGTGCGCCTGTACGACCGCCTGTTTGCCGACGCGCATCCCGATGCAGGCGGCAAAGACTTTTTGTTGTCGCTCAACCCGAATAGCCTGAAAGTGGTGACTGCTTACGTGGAGCCCTCACTGGCCACCGCGCAGCCAGACCAAAAGTTTCAGTTTGAGCGGTTTGGGTACTTTGTGGCGGACCGGGCGGATCATGTGGCGGGGGTGAAACCGGTGTTTAACCGGATGACGGGATTGAAAGATTCTTGGGGGAAATAAACAACTGCGGGTACTTCCGAATAAAAAGCCAGTGCTCCGACAAGGAGTGCTGGCTTTTTCACAGGAGATAGGCTTTCGATCAGCTCGAGCCGACCATCATCATGTCGTAGTGCGCCTGCTGATTGGTCTTCTCGAAAACCTGCTTGAAAATTTCCAAGTAGGAATCGATGGAGGCCTGGTCGAAGGTGTAAAAGGCGTCGTCGTGCGAGAAGTGCGACCCGTCGTTGACCCAGGCGAACAGTGACCTGCACATAGCCTTCTGCTGCCCCTCGAACTGGTCGCAAATTTCGTCGAAGTCCATCCGTCCCAGAATCTTGAAATAGTTCTCCAAGATACGCCGCATGGTGTTCTGCACGGTCAGCGGCGACTTGTCTGGGCGGCGCAGTTCCTCCCACAGCAAATCGTAGGACGTCTTGATCGGGTTCGTGTTGTGGCGCTCGACGACAGTGCCACCGGCCCCCTTTCTCACCGTCCAGTAGCTGCGCTCTCCGACCTTGGCGTCACCGCCCCTGTCGGACGTGTAGGTCACCTCCTTGTGGAAGTAGACATTGTGGGTCAGGACGAAAATCTGCTTGATGCCGCCGATGTTCTTCCGCACCGGATCGAACAGCGACTTGACGAGGCTGCTAACGATGAACAACACGTCGCTGTCCATGCTCGAAACAGGATCGTCGAACACAACGATCCTGTCGGCGGTCGTGCCACTCTCGCTCTCGCTGCCTTTGAGCAGGTGGAAGAAGTAGAGGAAGGTGACGAATGAGCGCTCGCCCTCGCTCAGCGAATCCTTTGCGTCGCTTCCGTCGGCCCTCACCAGCTTGTAGAACGGGCCGTCGTCGGCCTTGGCGATGCTGAAGTTGCGGAAGCCGAAGGACTTCAGCAGGCCGTTAATGCCCTCAATAGTCGGCTCTATGCTCGTCGCCGACTTCTCCAAATCCTTGATCTCCTTGCTCTTGACCGTCTTTGACGCGTTGGCTTCCTGAATTTGACCGTTCAGGCTAGCTATCGCCGCGTTGAGGCCAGTGCGCTTACCCGCATACGCTTTCAGTTCGGCTTTGAGCTCAACCTCCAAAATGTACTTCCAGACTTGCTTGGTTAGATCTGCCCGTTCTTTGGTGATGTTCTTGGCGATCTCGTTGTGGACAGCCACGGCCGCGTTGGCGTTGGCGATCAATTTGGAGGCGGCCTCTAGCAGTTCAGACATCGGCTCAATGTGGGCAGGCAGGCTCGGCTCCTTAGCCTTGTTCGCCAGCAGCAGCGCGTTGGTCGCCATGCGCGCCTCGATGGCAGAGCGCTCCACCTCGAACGCCGCCATATCCATGAACCGAGAGCCACCATCCACCACCGCCTTCAACTTGGCGCGCAGGGCGTCGGCGTCGCAGGCGTAGGCGGCTTGCAGGTCGGCAATGGCCTTAGTGTCCTTCGCGAACGTCTCGTCGAAGTAGCTCGACAGACTGGCCTCGAAGCTTTCACGGACCTTCTGCTGGCAGAACGGGCAAGTGGGCTTGCTACGCTCGTAGAACGCCTGACCCTGCTTGACCCAGTCGCTGTTGTCAAGCCGCTGAATCAGTTCCGCGATGTCCACGTCCGCCTTCCCAATTACCTTCTTAGCGAGGACGGGATTCGACTCGTGGCCGACGATGTCGGCAGGGCCGAGACCTGGAACGGCGACCTCGACGACGGGCGTCACCCCGAACACCGTCTTGGCCTTATCCCGGAGGTAGTCCAAGGATTTCAACTCGGCATTGTTCGACGCCAACTCCGCCAGCACGCGTTCCTTGAACTTTTCCGAGCTATTGCGCGCCCCGGTGAACGCTACGCTGAAATCCCCGTCGTGCTTTTGCTTCTGGTCCCAGCACTTACTCTTGATGTGGGCCTCCAAGTCGACGAGCTCGCCCTTCTTCCCTGACTTTTGATCTTGACCTTGCAGCGTGTTGGTCAGCTGCTCGAGGGTATTGACGATGCCATCGTGCTCGGCCTTCTTCGCCGCGATGGCCTGGAGGTTCACGATGTCCTCCACGCCCAAGGTAAAAATGCCTTTGAGGCGCGGAGCGGAATTAAAGTTGCACTCGATGAAGTCGCGGTTATAGACCATCGGCTCCAACGGTGTCCCCTTCTTCCAAACGAGGGCGCAATCCGGATACGCGCCGGGATTTGCAATGACCTTGGTGATGGTGGTCTTACCTGCGCCGTTGGTACCGAACAGGAAATTGAATCGCGCGAGGCGATCGAGAACTTGGGGCTTGAGACCATAGGTCGCGGTATTCGCAATGCTCAAAGATTCGATCATGGAAAACTATCCCCCTATTTCTGAAAGATGCTGGACTCGAAATGGAAATCCACACCCAATATCAACCGCTGCGTCGCCAACGTTACCTACACTTATAACTGGCGTGCTTCCTCACGCTTGTCTTCGCCCTCGGTACAGACATGCGTCCAACACCTACACCCTTCCACCAACCCCCTTAAATTTCTCCACAAACGCGGCCACTTTTTGAAACACGGTTTGCTTTTTGGTCAGGTACAGCGGATTTAAGGGGCTCATTTTGGGGAGCATGGCGTTGAGTTCGGTGCCGTTGTCGCTGGCGTATTCGCGCTTGAGTGAGTGGACGATGTAGCGCTTGGCGGCATCGGCGTTCAGGTTTTCTGAGCTGATCAGCTCTTGCGCTTCGCGCAGCTGTTCGGCTTGCGCAAAGGTGAAGAAGGCTTCGATCACGCTGGCTTTGTCGTCGAACTGGCTCAGGTCTGTCTGGTTGATGAAGTCCACCAGCAAGCTCTCTTTGGCACGGTTACCCAAGCTGGCGCGAATGGCCCGGCGCACGTCTTCCACCAAAGCGGCTTTGGTCTTGATCTTTTTGTTGTTATCAAAAATCAGCTCGAGGATGTAATCGAGGTTGATCTCCTGCGACTTGAGCAAATCCACCTCAAACACCACATCGTCCCAATCGACGCTGGACTGCTCTGGCGCCCCGCCCTCACGCTGGCGTCGCAGCCAATCGCGAATGTCGTTGTAGGCCGAGCGGTAGTCTTGAATCGCCCGCTCGCTGGGAATCCGCACGCTTTGCATGGCCGCAAACTCGGCATCGCTCAGCCCATGCTGCGCCTTGAAGGCCTCTACCGCCACCGCGTCGCGCACGTCCAGGCTTTGCGCCGCTCGCAGGCTGGCAAATTCGTCGAAGTTTTGCAGCACGTTTTCTATGCGCAAATACTCGCCGAACACTTTGGCAAAGGCTTTTTTGTCGGCCTCTTTCTCGATGGCCGATGGGTCAGGAAAGCGCTGCTCCAGCTCACCCACCACCTCGACGTAACCACGACGCGCCTCGCCCGTCACGATGTCGGTGAAGCCTTCCATGTATTCCTTGTAGCTTTTCTCCAGCACCACGTTTTTGGTGTTGGTGTCGCCAAACAAGGTGATGGCGTCTACCGTGGCTTTTTCCAAGTCACGGAAGGTCACGATGTTGCCAAAGGTCTTGGTGGCGTCAAAGATCCGGTTGGTGCGCGAAAACGCCTGAATCAGGCCGTGGAAGCGCAGGTTCTTGTCCACAAACAAGGTGTTGAGCCTGGGAGCGTCAAAACCCGTGAGGAACATGCCCACCACAATCAGCAAGTCAATCTCGCCCGCCTTGACCTGCTTGGCCAGATCGCGGTAGTAGTTTTGAAAGCCTTGGCTGTCCACGCTGAAGCTGGTCTTGAAGTGCGCGTTGTAGTCGGCGATGGCTGCGGTCAAAAACTCCTTGGCGCTGCTGTTCAGGGCTGAGACTTCCATGCTCTCGTCCTGAATATCACCAATCGCTTCTTGCTCTTCATTGGCCGCAAACGAAAAAATGGTGGCCACCTTCAGCGGCCGAGGTGTCGTTTGGCTGTCCTTCTGCAGGTCTTTGAACGACTCGTAATACAACTTGGCCGCGTCCACGCTGCTGACGGCAAACATGGCGTTAAAGCCATTTCCTGCCTGAGAAGCCCCCGGCTGCAGGCGGTGGGTTTTTCGGCGGAAGTTATTCAGGATGTACTGCGAAATTTCTTCAATTCGCTTGGGGTGCAGCAAGGCCTGTTTGTTTTCAGCGGCGGTCAGCGTCTTCTCGTCCTGCTCGGTTTCAATGGCTTTGAACTGTGGGCGCACACCCTCAAAACTCAATAACTGCTCGCGATAGTGCTTGTATTGTTTTTTGCGAGTGGTCAGCTCGGTGGTCAGCTCGGTGGTCAGCTCGGTGGTCAGCTCGGTGAAGCTGTCCAGTATGCGGACGATTTCGGCTTGGATTTCAAGCGATTTTTTGGGGTTGTCTGGGCAGGGGATGGGGATTTTTAGCTTTTCAACCACAATGGCATCAAGAGTTGGAATGCCCGCAACTCGAACCTTAGACCGCAAAAAGTTTTGATGCCCAATCAAAGCGAAATACAAATAGCGATTGTTCAAGATACCGCTGTGCTCTAAACAAAAGCAGCCGTCAGAAGACCAGAAGTCTATAGAGCTATAACCAACGGTTCCCGCAGAGGCGCCGACGTTAATAATCATCACAGAGTTGGCTGGACGGTTTGAATCAGTGAAATAGCCCAACGGATCTAATCCGCCGTGGTAGACAGGGAATTTTTCGCCCTCCGTGAGCAGGCTCTTGGTTAATCGCTTGCCACGTAAGACGTTCGTTATTTCCCCCAGCGCCTTCCACTCCACCGCCACCCCATCCAGCAGCTTGTCCAAAAAGTTCACGCCGCTCATGCCTCGTCCCCCTGCAATTCGCGCTCGATTTGTTCAATGCTGGGCAGGCTGCTCCCAAGGTTTTCCGGCAGGGCGCGGGTGAGTTCATAGCTGGAGACGCCAATCGGCTTATCGACACCACGCAGGGTGTATTCGGCCAGCACGCGATTGGGTTGCTGGCACAGGATCAGGCCTATGGTGGGTTGATCGGTTTCGTGGCGGAGCTTGTCGTCCACCACGTTGCAGTAGAAGTTGATTTTTCCGGCGTATTCGGGTTTGAAGTCGCCGCGCTTGAGGTCGATCACCACATAGCAGCGCAGCTTGAGGTGATAAAACAGCAGGTCGATGTAGAAGTCCTGATCGCCGATATCAAGGTGATATTGCCGCCCAACAAAAGCAAAACCTTGGCCGAGCTCTAGCAAGAATTTTTCCAGATGGGCGACAAGGCCGGTTTCCAGTTCACGCTCGTGAAATCCGGGTTCCAATGTCAGGAAATCGAACAGATAAGGGTCTTTGAGGGTTTGTTGCACAAAATCTGAATCGGGCGCGGGCAGGCGGCTGGCGAAGTTGCTGACGGTGCGGCCCTGGCGGTGGTGGGCGGCAGACTCGATCTGCATCACCAAGATGTTGCGGCTCCAGCCGTTTTGCAATGTGGCTTGCATGTACCAGCGTCGGGTCGGCAAGTCCTTGACCTTGGCCATCAACTCTGCGTGGTGCCCCCAGGGAATGGCTTGCAGCAACTGCGCCTGAAAAAGAGCCGCAGCCTGTGGCACTTCTGGGGCTGCGCCGCTTTGTGCCACGGCTTGTGGCACAAAGTCCACCAGCGGATATTCGCGGTAGAAGGCCAGCATGCGTTTGATATTGCGCTCAGAAAATCCTTTTTCCTCGGGAAGCTCATTGTGCAGGTCACGCGCGAGCCCCGGAATCACACCAGCACCCCAGCCTTCCTTTTTCTGGCGCTTGTCGATCAGCGCGCCAATGTCCCAGTAAAGCCGGATCAGCTCGGCATTGACAGCCAGCACAGCCCGCGTTTGGGCGTGGCGGACCCGCTGCTTGATGTCGCTGAGCAGATCAGCGTAGCCCAGGGGCAATCCTTGTGGCACCTCACTCACGCTTCACCTCCTTCAATCTCGGCCACGATGGCGTCAATGTCTTTGCGCAACTGGTCGATCTTGGCCACGGTGGTTTTCAGCTCGGCATTGATCTGGGCAATGTCCACCACTTCGCGGGTGTCTTTGGCCTCCACATAGCTGCTGACGGACAGGTTGTAGTCGTTGGCGGCAATGTCGGTGTGGCTGACCGAGCGGGCAAAGTGATCCACGTTGGCCTTGCTGTCGAACACCGCCATGATTTGGTCGATGTGCTCATCTTTGAGCACGTTGTTGTTGGTTTCCTTTTTGAACAGGCCGCTGGCATCGATGAACTGGGTGGTGGTGTCTGCCTTGTGTTTGGACAACACCAAAATCGTCACAGCAATGGTGGTGCCGTAAAACAGATTGGGTGCCAGCGAGATGACGGTTTCCACATGGTTGTTGTCCACCAGGTATTGGCGGATTTTCTGCTCCGCACCACCTCGGTAAAAGATGCCGGGAAAGCAAACAATGGCAGCGCGGCCTTTGCTGGAGAGGTAGCTCAGTGCGTGCAGCACAAAGGCAAAGTCGGCCTTGGACTTTGGGGCGAGCACGCCTGCGGGTGCAAAACGGTCGTCATTGATCAGGGTGGGGTCGTCGCTGCCAGTCCACTTCACGGAATATGGTGGGTTAGAGACGATGGCATCAAACGGTTTGTCGTCTCCAAAGTGCGGTGCATTCAAGGTATCGCCCAGCTCGATGTTGAACTTGTCGTAGTTGACGTTGTGCAAGAACATGTTCATGCGCGCCAAGTTGTAGGTGGTGTGGTTGAGCTCTTGCCCCCAAAAACCGTCTTCAATCAAATGCTGGTCGAAGTGCTTTTTGGCTTGCAGCAGCAGCGAGCCCGAGCCGCAGGCTGGGTCGTAAATTTTGTTGACGCTGGTTTGCTTGTGCATGGCCAGCTGGGCAATCAGCTTGGACACGTGCTGCGGCGTGAAAAATTCACCGCCCGATTTGCCGGCGTTGGCGGCGTAGTTGGAGATGAGGAATTCGTAGGCGTCGCCAAACAGGTCGATTTGGTTGGTCTCGAAATCGCTGCCTCCAAAGTCGCCAAAGTTAAGCTCGGCCACGCCTTTGAGCACAGCGGCCAGACGGGTGTTTTTGTCTTTGACGGTGTTGCCCAGGCGGTTGCTGGTGGTGTCGAAGTCGGCAAACAACCCACGTATGTCGCGCTCCGACGGATAGCCCAAAGCGGAATTTTCGATGGATGAAAAAATGGCAGCCAGATCGGTGTTCAGGCTTTCATTGGTGTTGGCGGTGGCGACCACATTGGCAAACAACTGACTGGGGTAAATGAAGTAGCCCTTGGTTTTGATGGCGTCGTCTCTGACCGCTGGGGTGATGACGATGTCGTTCAAGCGGGCGTAGTTGATGCTTTCATCACCGGCTTCGATGTAGCTGGCAAAGTTTTCGCTGATGAAGCGGTAAAACAAGGTGCCGAGCACGTATTGCTTGAAGTCCCACCCGTCTACGGCACCGCGCACATCATTGGCAATTTTCCAAATTTGGCTTTGCAAAGCTGCGCGCTGCTGGTTACTCGTCATTCTGAAACCTTGTCGTTGTTTTGGGTGAATAGGGGGCGTTTCGTTCGGCTTTTTGAACCACGCGCAATGCTGGCAAGCATATCAAGCGCGGAGGCTCAAAAAGTGAGCTTTTCGGTTCAGTCATACGTCGATGGTGCAGACGGCCACAGCCACGCAAAGTCAAACGAAAGCTGCCGGTGATGCCGGATGGTCAGCAGGTACACCGTGGCTTCAGTCTTGGGGCTTGCATCCACCGCCACATACAGCATCAGATAGTCGCCGTGCTGGTATTCGCGCAGCGCGTCCGGCGCTCCCGCAGGCATGGCCGCCAGCAGCGCCAGCGCCTCGGCAGACTGGGGTGGGTTAGCCAAATAGCGCCGTCCAATGCGCTGAAAGCGGCGCAGGTTGGGGATGACAGTGGTGCGAAGCTCGGCCAGCAAGTCATCAAACGCTAAGCCAGCGTCTGCTTCCACCAAGAACGCTTCGATGGCGTCCAGGCGCTCCAAGAAGCTGGCGGTCAGCTCGACCCGATACAGCGGATCAGCCACGCTGTTTGGCGGTGAGTTTGATGGCGGTCTTCCGCCGTTGTTGCAGTTGGTCGAACGCGGCGTCTGCTTCAACCGTGCGGCCCGCTGCGATGTCGGCCAGGCCGCGCTTGGCGTCGTCGATCAACAGCAGGTGAATGCGTTCGCGCTCCAGCCGGTGGTAGTAGTCCAGCCGGTCGGCGTCGATCAGCGCCACGTAGCTCTCACCGTTTTTGGTGATGATCTTCTCTGCCCCGGCCTTGGCCTGGTCGGCCAGTTCGGACAGATGGGAGCGTGCTTGCGTGAATGGCACGACGTCGCTGGCAGAAAACCCCATGACAGGCTCCTTGGACATTGCAGAATTCTGTACATTCTAATCCAACTCAATTTTTTGCTGATTGAGTCGTCCCTGAAGAACTCGATTCAATTCAGGGCGCTGGCTCGAAATGAATTTCGCAATAGCGCAGAATTAAACATAACGGCGGTACTGGATGACGTGGCAACGACCACCATTATATTAATAATTATTTTATTAAAAATTGTGAAATTTATTTCGAACATCACTTCGGGAAAATCAAAAAATTATTCCTGAATATCTTCCTGCATTGTTCTGCATGCTTGTATACAAATTCATTGAACTTTTCTGTAGGCACCAGGTATTTATTTCGATAGTCCGCATCACTGCTCATGCTGACAAATAAACCATCGCCGATCATGTCCTGCATTCTGTTGCGCAAAGCTTTCTCAGTCAAATGAGATGAACTGAATAATTCTTTAAGCGATCTCTCAAGTTGCGCGCCCTCTCCAATGGCACGTTGCGCTGTAGCAAAATACAAATGCCGACCGGTCATGGTTCGCATATACGGCATATTCTCAATTTCCCAGTGCTGTAGCTCTGCCAAATTCGACATCAGGGCAGCCATCTCAGCATGGTCCATTTCATTTGAAAGCATTGGAAATTACCCTATTATTTAAAGAATCGACTGACACTTTAAATCAGCTCCTTCCAAATTACAAGAACTATTTTCCCGGAATTTTATTCTCCTTAGCTTGCTGGGCTGCAACTTGGTCGCGACCAACCCTTTTCAGGTCGTCGGATGGCGGTCATCCCATTTCTACACCTGCGCGGCCTTTGCAAATCAAGGCCGTGGCAACGCTGGCACAACCCATTCAGCGCTCGCCCAATGATTGGGTGAATGTTTTCGTGACGGGTTTGGTCAAATAGCTCAGAACTGTGCGTTCCATGGCTTTGATGTCCACGCTGGCCGACAAGCCTGGGCGCAAATGGATATCACCCGCTTTTTGGCCTTTGAACTCGGCTTCGCTGATGAGGATGCGCACACGGTAGTAGCTGTGAGGCCCTTGTTTGGTGTCTTCCGTCAACACATCGGGGCTGATGTAACTGACTTTGCCGCGCATGCCACCGAAGATCGACGAGTCGTACGCATCAAGTTTCACACTGGCCGATTGACCGACAGTGATGAAGGCGATATCGGCCGGACTGATTTTGGCTTCGGCGACCAAGTCTCCCCCTGTGGGCAACAACTCCAACACCACATCACCTGGGCGCACCACTGCGCCCAACGTGGTCATGCGGATGTTGTTCACCACGCCTGCACTGGGCGAGATCAATTCGGTGTGCTCAAGCAACTGGCTGCGGTCACGCAGTTGTTCGCCTTGGGTGTTGAGCTCTTCTTGCGCCTTCGTCATTTCGGACTGGGCGTCTTGGAAGTACTTGTTGCTCTTGTTGCTGATTTGCGCCTCAATGTCGGCCACCGTGCGCTCCAGGCGCAAGATTTCTGCTTGGCTCACGTCACCGGTGACCTTGAGTTCGCTGTTGATACGCAGCTCTGTCTTGGCCAGCTTCAGTATCTTTTGCAACGACTGAATGTCGTCCTTGTAAGCCGTTTGGCGCTTGTTGTACAGATCGGTTTGGTTGCGGATGTAGTCAGGATAGGCTTTGAGGTTGGCATCAAAACTCAAAGGTTTGCCATACACCTCTGCCTGCAAGCGGGCCAGTGTGATGCGCAGCGCAGCCACTTTGGCCTGGCTGTCGGCCACGGCGGCTTGGGCACGTTCCTTTTCGAGGGTGACCAGCAACTGCCCTTGTTTGACCGCCTCACCTTCTTCTACATGGATTTTGGTGACCACACCGGCATCGGGTGACTGGATAATTTGCGTCCGGGCGGCGGCGATGATGACCGCGGGCGCACGGGTGACTTGGTCGATCTCGGCCACCGAAGCCCAGCCCACCAAAGCCAGCAAGCCACCCACCATGATAAAAATGCTGCGGCTGGCACCGCGAGGTTCGGGCATGTCCGCAGGGTGCGACACGGTGCGGGGCTTGACCATGGCGGGCGCCTTGACCTTGTGCTCGGGCTGCGCCGGGGCGGTGGCCTGCGTCTGTGCTGGGGCACCCCCTGCGTGCGCTTGAATGACCGGTTGTGCGGCTTGGGACGCTTCAGGATTCATACGGGGATCTTGTTGAGGTGTCGTCATGCTGTGGCCCCTGTTGTGGACGCCCGAGTCGCTGCGTTAGCGGGCGGCTGTGCCGATGCATTGGACTGACTGATTTTTTGCAGCACTTCGTCACGCGGGCCATCGAGCACCACGCGATTTCCAGCCACCACGATGATGCGTTGCACCAAAGGCAACACACTGGGTTTATGGGTGACAACGATCAGGGTTTTGCCATTGGAAGCCTCCTCGGCCAACACGCGCAAGCACTGGCGCTCTTGTTCGTCGTCCATGGTGGCGGTCGGTTCATCCAAGAGCAACACGCTGGGATTGGTCAATACCAAACGGGTAAAGGCCACCAGCTGCCGCTGCCCTCCACTCAAGCCCTTGCCGCCTTCGGCAATAGGACGGTCCAGACCGCGCGGGTGCGCTGCCACAAACCGGGCCATGCCCGTGCGGTTCATGGCGGTCTGAATGATGTCGTCACCTGGGTCGGCCATGCCAATGAGCAAGTTTTCGCGCAAAGTGCCTTGGAACAGGCGGTGGTCCTGCTGCAAATACCCCACCTGACGGCTCATGACTTCACGGCTGATGTGGGTGATGTCCAAACCATCGAGCAGAACGCGGCCTGTTTGCGTGTGGTACAGGCCGCTAAGCACGCGCAGCAAGGTGGACTTGCCCGCGCCGATGGGGCCCAAAATGGCCACTCTCTGCCCGGCAGGAATCTCAAGTTTGGGCACCTGCAATGCGGCCGGATTGGGGGCCATGGGGTTGCCCGAGCCGTAGGCAAATTCCACATCGTCCAGCACATAGTGCCCGCGCACATGGCCAGGCACCAAAGGGCGCTCCACGCCGTGGTGATCGGTTTTCAGTTCGTAGAGTTTGTTCAAGCCGTCGGCGGCGGCTTTGGCGTGCGCGTACTGCACCATGACGCCGGGCAACGCCAAGATCGGTGCCAGAACACGGCCACTGAGGATAGAGCAGGCAATCAAGGCACCCATGGTCATTTGGCCCTGCATCACGGCATAGGCACCTGCAGCCACCAAACCGGCATAGCTGATTTGCTGAATGGAGGCCGACAA
The DNA here is from genome assembly GCA_919902775.1 of Burkholderiaceae bacterium. GTDB lineage: Bacteria > Pseudomonadota > Gammaproteobacteria > Burkholderiales > Burkholderiaceae_C > Limnohabitans_A. The sequence continues at coordinate 114,529 of CAKKRJ010000009.1, read as the reverse complement.
ATAACTCATGCGCTCCGTGGTGTGGCGCATCTTCAAGTCGTTTTGGATGGTCTGGCCATTCACCCCCAGCCAGCGCGACAAGAATTTCCACCCGCCAGAGCCGGCCTTGATGGTCTCAACACCCTCTACAGCCTCCACCAACAAGCCTGTTTTCATGTTGGAGATGGCCGCACCCTCTTTGGCCAGCTGGTCTATCTGTCGGCGTGCAGACAAACCAATCATCACTGCAAAAATGGAAAACAAAGCCGGAACAACCGCCACAATGGGTGTGCCGATGACCGCAATGATGACCAAAAACAAGATCCCCAAGGGCAAATCGACCAAGGTAAACAAGGTGCTGGAGGTATAAAAACTGCGCACCTGTTCGTAGCCACGGATCTGGCTGGCCAAGCTGCCCACCGAGGGCGGCAACTGGTCTACCCGCAATTGCAACAAACGTTGAAAAATTTCACGCGACAAGCGGATATCCAGGCCAATGATGACGTGGTCCATGATGTGGGAGCGAGCGTACTTCATGGCCAGCTCGATCAACACCGACAAAGCCACCCCCGCCGACAGCACGATCAAGGTGTAGTCACTGCGGGTGGGAATGACACGGTCATACACTTGCATGCTGTACAGCGATGTCGCCAAGGCCAGCAAACCAATGAACATCGATGCCAGAACCGACTCCCACAAACGGGGCCGATACTGCCGCAATGTGCTGTTCACATGGTCTTGAAACCCCAGCTGCTGGGTGCCGTTTTCGGGGGCAGACAATGGGGCATCGCTCACAGCCAAAGGCACGATGGCCGAGCGCTGTTGCAGTCCGTTTGACGGCAAAGGCACCGTGCCCTTGGTGCCCAAAGCCAGCCAACGCCCCATGGGATCCTGGTCAACGATGACGCACCACCCCATGACCTCGTGATTGGCCAACAAAGGCAATTGCGCACGGTCCGGCAGGGCCAAAATAACAGGCTCCCCCAAGGCCATGCGCTGGCACAGCACGCCCAGCACATGCAAAGGGTCGTCCGATTCTGGCAAATGCTGCAAACAGCTTTGAAGACGCAAACCGTCCAGGGCCACGCCCTGAACCTGTGCCAGTTTTTCAAATGCCCACTGAAGCTGGGCTGACGAATGGGAGGTCTGCATAAAGTTTCGCGTTATTCGGCGGGTGATGGGCTTTGCCCAGTGCGGATTTGCAAGCGGTACATGGCGCTGACCATCGTGGCGTGTGCGTCCACGAGGTTGTATTGGTTTTGCGCCAACTCGCGCACCGCGTTCATCAGGTCTTGCCAGGTTTTGCGCCCGGCGGTGAACTGGCGGCCATAAGATTCAAGCACGGCACGGGAGCCCTGCACAGATTTGTCTAGCGCCACCATTCGGCTGCGACTCGAGGTGAATTCGCTGTGGTCGGCGTACAAAACCTCCAGCACATTGCGCATGGCGGTTTCAATGGCCTGCTCTTGGCTGGCTGCCCGGCTGACCAGGGCTTGGACCTCCAGGCCGGTGGACAACCCTGCTCCTGGCGTGTAGCGCAAGCCCACAAAACCGGTCAAGCTGTTGTCGGTGCTGCCCATGGGTTGGTCCAGGCGCACATACACCTGCGGCCACTGCTCAGAGCGCTTGGCCTCGATGCGCTGCTGTGCCACCGAAACATCTTGACGTGCCTTGATCACATCGGGGTGCTGACTGGCGATGTCGCGCCAGTTGGTTTGCCCAAACTGGCGTGCCACATCGCTGGTCTGCAACAAGCTGGGCGCAGGCGCCGGGCGTTGCGCCATTTGGCTCAAGTCTTCGACACCGGAATACTGCTCAAGCTTGCTGAGCGTGACTTGCCGCGCATTGAGGGCCTGTGTCAGCTCGACCTCGGTTTGCAAGATACGGGACTGCACCAGTTCCAGATCGATGGGAGGAGACACATCGGCGGTGACGCGGCGCAACATTTGCTCGCGGTATTTCGCCAATTGGTCCAAGGTGTCATGCGCCACGCGGATACGACCATCGGCAGACAGCAGGTTTTGCCAAGCGTTGATGATTTGCATCGACAGCGTTTGGTTTTGGATGCCAATGCGTGCTTCGTTGCTGGCCACATTGCCTTCGGCTTCGCGGATACGTGCATCGGTGCGCCCACCATCCCACAGGTTTTGCTCAAGCCGCAGGGCGCGGGAGGAGGAAACGTTGGTATTGGTGCTTTTGCTCTCGACAATCGCGGACAGGGTAGGCCAGCGCTGGCGCTCGACAGCACGCAAGTCTTCGGCAGAGGCGCGGGCGTCCAAGCGGGCTGCCTGCATGCTGGGGTGCGCCAAAGCGGCCTGTTTCAGCAAATAGGGCAGGTGAAGCACACCCGACTGCACCGCACTCGCCACTGGCGTTGCGGGCGGCAGCGGCCCATTGCCGACAGCCGGCTCGGCCAGAACCTGCGCTGCGGTCAGCAGACAAGCCAAGCTCAGCGCTGTGAGGTGCCTGCTGGGATGGGGGTATTCAAAGTGCATGGTGGTTGCTTCTTTATCAAAGCGGGTACTGCTGGCCGGTGTGAGGCATATCAGCCGCCGCATGAAGCCCGAACAAGACAAAAAGCCAAGCCGTTTTCTTAAAAAAACGACTTGGCTTTTTGTATCCTTTTTGAATGAGGATGCAGTTTTTGACGCGCTCAAGGACAAGGTGTTGGGTTGAATTGGTTAAATTTTTCAGTGAAATACCAAATTCACAGAATCTTTCGACCATAGGTGATTTGATAGTTTTAAATGAATTATAAATCTGTAACAAAGGAACTTTATTCCCCCTCTTCCGGAATTCAGTCACCTCGCGGCCTGCCGAACCCCTCACACGCTGTAAACGGCAATTCAGGTCTGGGGCAAAAATTAGGGCTTCACGAAAAATGAACCGCCAGTTGTTCCGCACTTCTGTGAATGAAGCTGTGGACAAGTGCGGGGAAATGTGCGCCAGCCCTTACCCCATGCGGCCTGGCTCAAACTGCCCATGAAACAGGCAGTTGCGCCGTTTACTTTTTCTGCACCGGGTTGGCCAACAGCAAGTTGGCCGGATAGGCCCGCATAAATTCACGGGCTTTTTCGAGCGGTGCCGTCAGCCAAGCGCCATAAGCGCCTTCGTTCAGAATGGCGGGCATGCGTTTTTCGTTGCCGTTTTGCTGGTAGCGGTTCATCAGTGCGTGGCTGTTGGCGTTCACCGTCAGCATGGTGAAACTGGTGATGCTTTCGCCGTCTTTGACCCAGTGCTCCCACAAACCGGCCACGCCCATGGGCTTGCCATCCACTCGGGCGATGCGGGTAGGCACGGCTTTGCCGTTGCGCCAGTCGTCTTCGAAAAAAGCCTGCATGGGAATGATGCAGCGCTGGCCCTTGAGCCAGGTTTCACGCGTCGGCGTGGCGGTGCTCATGGTTTCGTAACGCGTCGCGGCCAGTTTGGTCGAACGCAGCTTGGCGTCAGATGCCGACTTCACCCAGGTGGGCACCAAACCGAATTGACCTTGGGTCAACTGCATCACCAGCGGCTCGGCAGACGCTGGGCTGGCCAAGGCGTCGGACGCCTCATCCGCCTGAGCCGGCACGCCAGGGTCGGGTGCGGCTGGCTGCAACGGCTCGGCCTTGCGAATAAAAAAACCAGGTTGACGCGGCCAGACTTCTTTGCCCAGCAAGTGGTCAGGGGGTGCGACGCCAAAGGCTTCGGCATACAGGTCGGCGCTTTTCAGGCATTCGTATTGGGTGCTCATGCGGGGGGATGCTAACCCACGGACCCCACCGGCCCCAGCGTGACGCTCCGACCTGATACGCTCGCAGCCTTGCCCCATCCCTTGCCTCTGATGCCCTGCCCATGCTGATCCGCTTCAACAAACCCTATGGCGTGCTCAGCCAGTTCACGCCCGAGGGGCGTTGGCGTGGGCTGAAGGACCACATTGACCTGCCGGGGGTCTATGTGGCGGGGCGGCTGGATGCCGACAGCGAAGGTTTGCTGCTGCTGACCGACGATGGCACCTTGCAGGCCCGCATCGCCGACCCGCGCTTCAAGATGGAAAAGACCTATCTGGTGCAGGTGGAAGGCGTGGTGAACGACCAAGCCCTCACCGATTTGTGCAGGGGCGTGACGCTCAACGATGGCCCCACCCTGCCCGCCCGCGCGCGTGCCGTGCCCGTCCCCACCGACCTGTGGCCGCGCCATCCCCCCATCCGGGAGCGGCAAAGCATTCCCACATCCTGGTTGGAGCTGGTGATCCGCGAGGGCCGCAACCGGCAAGTGCGCCGCATGACCGCCGCCGTGGGCTTGCCCACGCTGCGCTTGATCCGCACCGCCGTGGGGCCCTACAACCTGGCCGACTTGGCCCCTGGCACCTGGCAAGAAATCCCTGTGTGAACGGGCCCGACAGCGAAGCGCCATCGTTTCGGCCACAATCAGCGCTTGTTTAAACCACAGGACCCCGCATGTCTGAATTGCTGAGCAAACTGCAATGGCGTTACGCCACTAAAAAAATGGACCCGACTCAGGTCGTGCCGCAGGAAAAAGTAGACCGCATCGTCGAAGCCGCACGTCTGGCCCCCACCTCCAGCGGTCTGCAGCCGTTTGAAATCATCGTGGTCAGCAACGCCGCCGTGCGTGCACAAATCCAGCCCAAGGCCTCCAACCAGGCGCAAGTGACCGAAGGCTCGCACCTGTTGGTGTTTGCCGCCTGGAACAACTACACCGCCGAGCGCATCAACACCTATTTCGACTTCACCAACGCCGAGCGTGGCGGCACCAACGAAGGCTGGGAAAACTACCGCCAGATGCTGCTCAAGAACTACCCGGCCCGCGACCCGCAGGTGAACTTTGAACACGCGGCCCGCCAGGCTTACATCGGCCTGAGCGCTGCCTTGATCGCTGCGGCGTTTGAGGAAGTGGACGCCACGCCCATGGAAGGCTTTGCCCCCCAAGCCGTGGACGAGATTCTGGGCCTGTCAGCCCGTGGCCTGCGCAGCGTGGTGATCGTGCCCCTGGGCTACCGCGCCGATGAAGGCGACTGGCTGGTCAATCTGAAAAAAGTCCGCCGCCCCCGCGAACAGTTCGTCACCGAAGTGGCGTAACGGCCACTGCGCCATGCCGCCACTGGGGCGGCACTTTGGGCTGCAGTCCTTGCCCGCACAAAGCCGCAGTTTCTGCGGCTTTGTGCTTTAACATCAGGGCACTCCCAAACCGGAGGGCAACCCAAGGAAACACCATGGCCAAAGGCGAACAACGCAGCAACAAAATGGCCAAAAAGCCAAAAAAAGACACGTCACCCCCCAAGACGTACACGTCCGATCGCCCGATGGCCCCGGCCACCTTTGTGGCCCCGCGCGGCAAAGCCAAAGACAAATAAAATGCCCCCAGGCCCACCATGGCCGGGCCACAGAACCAGCACAGCGCTTTGCACATGCCTGAGAATTTCCAGATCTTCACCGTCCGGGTGCTGCCCGCCGACCTGCAATACGACGTGGAAGGCGACCTCACCTTGCTGGAAGCCGCCGAGATGTCGCGGGTCCAGCTGCCCAGTTCTTGCCGCAACGGCACCTGCCGCACCTGCATTTGCCGGCTGGTGAGTGGCGAAGTGGCTTACACCGTGGAATGGCCCGGCCTGTCTGCCGAAGAAAAAGCCGAAGGCCTGGTGCTGCCCTGCGTGGCGCGGCCCCTGTCCAACGTGGTGTTGGACCAACCCGCTGCCACAGCCGGTTGAGCCCCCACTCCCACAAGACCTCCATGACCCCGATCCACGAAGACGCGCACCTGCTGGTGCTGGAAAAACCCAGTGGCCTGCTGTCGGTGCCCGGACGCGGCCCCGACAAGCAAGATTGCCTGAGCAGCCGCGTGCAGGCCCAATACCCCGAAGCGCTGGTGGTCCACCGGCTCGACCAGGACACCTCGGGCCTGTTGGTCATGGCGCGTGGCACGGAGGCACAGCGGCGCATGAGCCGCCTGTTTGAAACACGCCAAGTGCACAAACGCTATGTGGCCGTGGTGGCGGGGCAAGCGCTGCAAACCCAACAGGCAGCCCCCGCCAATGCAGAAGGTTGGCGCACCATTGAGGTGCCCATCTTGCTGGACTGGGAACGCAGGCCGCTGCACATCGTGCACCCCGACGGAAAGCCCAGCCGCACGCACTGGCGCCCCCTGCAAAGCAGCGACACGGCCACGCTGGTGGAGCTGGAGCCCGTCACGGGCCGCACGCACCAATTGCGGGTGCATTTGCAAAGCATCGGCCACCCCATGCTGGGCGATGCACTGTATGCGCCAGCCCCCGTGCGCGCGCTGAGCCCACGCCTGATGCTGCATGCGCAGTCACTGGCTTTTCCGCACCCCTTCACAGAGATGCCCATGGCGTTTGAGGCCCCCATCGACTGGTCAGCCCAAGCACCCTACGGTCACTTTCAGGCCGCAGCCCCCCTGTCTTTTGAGGACTTCCAGCAGCAAGCACTGGCCCAGGGTTTTGACGAAGTGCTGGTGCGCACCTGGGAACCGCATCAGGTGCTGGACACGCACACCCACCCATTTGCGGTCAGCGCCCGGGTCACGTCAGGACAGATGTGGTTGAGCACCGGCAGCCAAAAGCGCTATCTCACGCCGGGTGACACATTCACACTGGAGCGCGACCAAGCGCATGCCGAACAGTACGGCCCCGAAGGCGCGACCTATTGGGTTGCTCGTAAAAACTGACAAGCGCACATCGCGGCTCAATCGTCGATGCCCAGCTCCTGAATTTTGCGGGTGATGGTGTTGCGGCCAATGCCCAGCTTTTGGGCGGCCTCAATGCGCCTGCCGCGTGTCGTGGCCAAAGCGGCTTGGATCAGGCTGGTCTCAAAACGGCGGGTCAGCACATCCCAGACATCGGTGCGGCCCGCGTTCAGCAAGGCCATGGCCTCTTGCTCCAAACCCGGCTCCCAGGTCGCGGTTGAGGTGGGGGCCAAGGCATCGGTCGGCCGACTGGCCACATCGGCATCGGCAGACGCGTCCAGCAAAGCGGCACCGTCAACGGCCCCAGCAGCACCCACGCCGGAGGCGGCCAAGGGTGCTGGCGGCGCAACCGCAGCAGCGCTACCGCGGCTGTCCAGCACTTCGGGCGGCAAATCCTTCACTTCAACCACTTGCGCAGGCGCCATCACCGTCAGCCAGTGACAGATGTTTTCCAGCTGGCGCACGTTGCCAGGAAACTGGAACTGGCTCAGACGTTCCAGCGCGGCATCGGCAATGCGCTTGGGCTCGACCCCCAACTGCTGGGCGCTGCGCTGCAAAAAGTAGCGCGCCAGCACGGGCACGTCTTCGCGCCGCTCGCGCAAGGCAGGCAAGCGCAGCCGGATCACGTTCAGGCGGTGGTACAAGTCTTCGCGGAACACGCCTTCCTTGACACGTTGTTCCAGGTCCTGGTGCGTCGCCGCGATCACGCGCACATTGGCCTTGACCGCGCTGTGCCCGCCCACGCGGTAAAAGTGGCCGTCTGACAAAACGCGCAGCAAGCGGGTTTGCAAATCAAACGGCATGTCGCCAATCTCGTCCAAAAATAGCGTGCCGCCATCGGCCTGCTCAAAGCGGCCCCGGCGCGAGGCCTGTGCACCGGTGAACGCGCCTCGCTCATGGCCGAACAATTCGCTCTCTAAAAGGTCTTTGGGAATGGCGGCGGTGTTGATGGCCACAAAGGGCTGGTTGGCGCGTGGCGAGTGTTTGTGCAGCGCATGCGCCACCAGCTCTTTACCCGAACCCGACTCGCCCGTGATCAGCACCGTGACATGGCTTTGCGCCAGGCGTCCAATGCCACGAAACACATCCTGCATGGCCGGGGCCTGCCCCAGCATTTCGGGGGCATCGGCCATTTTTTCTTCGGCCACATCTTCGCGTTGGCTCTCGTCCACGGCGCGGCGAATCAACTCCACCGCCTTGGGCAGGTCAAACGGTTTGGGCAGGTATTCGAACGCGCCGCTCTGGAAGGCCGAAACAGCACTGTCCAGATCCGAGAAAGCCGTCATGATGATGACGGGCAAACCGGGCAAGCGTTGCTTGATGGTGGACAACAGATCCAGACCCGAACCTCCGGGCATGCGGATGTCGCTGACCAGCACTTGCGGGCCACCACCGCCCTCTTCAGCGTCCAGGGCTTTCAGGACTTCACGCGGATTGGTGAAGCTGCGGGTGGGCAAGCCTTCGCGCAACAATGCTTTCTCAAGCACAAAGCGAATGGATTGGTCATCGTCTACGATCCAGATCGGCTTCATCTGAGGGGCTTTCATTTGTTCAAGGCAACGGAATCAGAATTTTGAAATCCGTACGGCCGGGCTCGCTGTCACACTCGATCATGCCGTGGTGTTGCTGCACAAAAGTTTGCGCCAGCGTCAGCCCCAGGCCAGAGCCGCCTTCGCGCCCCGAAATCAACGGGAAAAAAATGCGGTCCTTGATCGAGTCTGGTACACCAGGCCCGTTGTCGATGACATGCAATTCCAATGCCAGGCGATAGCGCTGCTTGCCAAACGTGACTTGCCGCAAGATGCGGCTCTTGAATGTGATCTGCGCATCGCCTTGGGCCATGCGCTCTTGCAGAGCCTGCGCCGCGTTGTGCGAGATGTTGAGCACGGCCTGAATGAGTTGCTCGCGGTCACCGCGAAACTCGGGGATCGAGATGTCGTAGTCACGCACCACCTTCAGGCCCCGGGGAAACTCGGCCAGGATCAAGGTCCGCACGCGCTCGCACACCTCGTGGATGTTCACATCGCCCACCACATGCGGCCTGCGGTGCGGGGCCAGCAGGCGGTCCACCAGGGTTTGCAGGCGGTCGGCCTCGTGGATGATGACCTGGGTGTACTCGGTCAACTCTTTGTCGCTCAGCTCCATCTCGAGCAACTGGGCCGAACCGCGAATGCCGCCCAGCGGGTTCTTGATCTCGTGGGCCAGGTTGCGGATCAGCTCTTTGTTGGCCTGCGCTTGTTCGAGCAGCCGCTCCTCACGCTCTTGCCGGGTTTGCTGCTCCACCGGCAGCAACTCCACGATCACCTCATCGGACTGGTCAGAAGGCGCGACGATCACATGCACCGGCAACGTGTCTTCGTGGTGCAGGCGGCGCAGCTGTGCTTCGTAGCGCAGGGCGGCAAATTCGTTGGACTGCGCGCCCACCAAGGCCGTGACCAAGGGCTGCGGATCGACAAAGTAATCGGGCAAGTGCGTGTCGTACAGCGTGCGCCGCGACATGCCCAAAGCATCTTCGAGCGCGGCGTTGACAAAGCGCACACGCCCTTGGCCTTGGAGCACCGCCACGGGCGTGGCCAATAAATCAAAAGCTTGAAATCGGGAAGTGGGCGTGGTCATGTTCGGGGCACTTGGGGCAACGTGGGAAAACCGTGGGCGCGAGGGGGCGATGCGGGGTTGGTGTGGTCAAGGTGGGGTCAATCGGGCGGCGGCGGCAGCAGGCGGCACACCTTTGGGCGCGGCGGGTGTGGCCCCTTGTGTAGCGCGCGCCAACTCGCGCTCCAGGGTGTCGATGTCGCGCTCGGCCCGCTCGATGGCCCCGTGTAACACGGCCACACGGTCCTGGTTTTGAGGTGCAGCGCCGTATTCTGCCGTGCCGGGTTGAGACAGCAGCATTTCGACCTCTCGCTCCCAAGCTTGGAGCTGCTTTTGGAGCCGCACCAACTCTTGAGTCAAACCACTGCGTGCACTGGGCTGGGGTACAGGCTGGGATACTGGCTGCGAGGGCACCACACGAGGGGACTCAGCGTGGGGGCGCACACCCGGAATCACCGTGACCGATTGCCCGGGCAGACGCGCACAGCGGCTCACGTCGCGCGGGGCATTGGTGTATTCGTGGCCGCAGCGGTAAATCGCTTCTTGGGCAAACACGCGCCCGCCCCCAGCCAGCCACAGGCTGAACGCCAGAAAAAAAAGGACGGCCGAAGCCGTCCTTTTTTGGTTTGCACGGATGGGAGCCATGCCGTGCATGTCCGCTTACAGCGAGTAGTACATGTCGTATTCCACAGGCGACACTTCCACACGGCTGCGGTTGACTTCTTGCATCTTCAATTCGATGTAAGCGTCAATCCACGAGTCGGTGAACACACCCCCCTTGGTCAGGAAGGCGCGGTCAGCGTTGAGTGCGTCCAGCGCCTGGTCCAGACTGGAGCAAACGGTGGGCACCAATTTGTCTTCTTCTGGTGGCAGGTGGTACAGGTCTTTGGTGGCTGCTTCGCCGGGATGGATCTTGTTCTCGATACCGTCCAGACCCGCCATCAACAAAGCCGCAAAGCCCAAGTAGGGGTTGCACAATGGATCGGGGAAGCGGGCTTCCACGCGGCGGGCCTTGTCGCTGGCGACGTTGGGAATGCGGATGGAGGCCGAGCGGTTCTTGGCCGAGTAAGCCAACTTGACCGGTGCTTCATAGTGGGGCACCAGGCGCTTGTAGCTGTTGGTGCCAGGGTTGGTGATCGCGTTCAGGGCACGGGCGTGCTTGATGATGCCACCGATGTAGTACAGGGCAAATTCAGACAAACCGGCATAGCCGTTGCCAGCGAACAGGTTCTTGCCGTCTTTCCAGATGGACTGGTGCACGTGCATGCCAGAGCCATTGTCGCCAGCGTAAGGCTTGGGCATGAAAGTGGCTGTTTTGCCGTAAGCGTTGGCCACGTTGTGGATCACGTACTTTTGCAGCAATGTCCAGTCGGCACGCTCGACCAAAGTGGAGAACTTGGTGCCGATTTCGCACTGACCTGCGCCAGCCACTTCGTGGTGGTGCACTTCGACCGGGATGCCCACGGATTCGAGGATCAGGGACATTTCGCTGCGCATGTCGTGTGTGCTGTCCACAGGAGGCACTGGGAAGTAACCGCCTTTGACACGGTTGCGGTGACCGCTGTTGCCGTTCTCCATCTTGGTGCCGCTGTTCCATGGGGCTTCGGCTTCGTCGATGGCGTAGAACGTGTTGTTCGGCTCGGTGCTCCAGCGCACGTCGTCAAACAAGAAGAATTCTGGCTCGGGACCGAAGTAGGCGGTGTCGCCCAAGCCCGATTGCTTGAGGTAAGTTTCGGCGCGCTTGGCGATGGAACGTGGGTCACGCTCGTAGGCCTTGCCATCGGTGGGTTCAATCACGTCGCAGATCAAGACCAGGGTGACTTCTTCAAAGAAGGGATCGATGATGGCGCTGTTGGGATCGGGGATCAACAACATGTCCGAGGCTTCAATGCCCTTCCAGCCAGCGATCGACGAACCGTCAAAGGCTTGGCCTTCTTCGAACTTGCTTTCGTTGAACTGCGACACGGGCGCAGTGATGTGCTGCCATTTGCCACGGGTATCGGTGAAACGGAAGTCGACGAACTTGACTTCGTTCTCTTTCACCATCTTCATCACGTCTGCGACGGTCTTGGCCATCAAATTCTCCTGAATGGAAAGGGGTTAAAAAGCTGACTTTCGGGTGTTGCAGTTTCTGTGCCAACCTGGCGCGACAAAACGCACCCGAACGACCCAAGATTGTGCCTTGAGCCAGCGTGGTTCTGCACCTGCCACAGAGAAAAAAGCGAAGCGCTATGGACAGCTGATTCACCAAGGCCGGTATCGCCCGGTTTTTCAGCCACGACAGCGCAGCCAAGATGCACTTTAATTGTGCGCAATCGCACTATTTTGGTGAATTTTAAATCAACGCACCAACTCTGGGCCATATTCCAGCGGGAACGCCGCCAGGTCTTGCCGCAAGTCAGCATAGGCCCGGTCCGCCTCGGCGGGGGCCCCTTTGACACCCAATTCGATGTGGCGGCCCCATTGCGGGTGGTCCACGCTGGGCAGGCTGAACACCTTGACACCGGGGTGCGCAGCTTCGATGGCTTCCATCAGCGGGGTCAGCGTGGCTTCCATGGCGCCGAAAATGATCACCGATTTTTCGACGTGGGCATTCTGGCGGAAGTGGGCGCTGTAATGGGTGTCCAGCACCGACTCGATCATGGGCCAGGCCATGACCGGAAATCCGGGCACAAAATGCACTGCACTGCCGCCAGCCCCCTGACAGCTGAAGCCGGGAATCTTGTTGTACGGGTTGCGGATGATGGCTGCGCCCGCGGGGAACACGCCCATGTCCAAGCGGCGGATGTTGTCAGGACGGTCCGGCTCGTAGGCCACGCCCTGCTCTTGGGCTGTGTCTTGCATGCGTTCCTGGATCAGCCGCTTGGCTTCGGGATGCAAGGCCAAGGGCACACCCAGAGCGCGCGCGGCACATTGGCGGGTGTGGTCATCGGGGGTGGCCCCGATACCGCCGCAGCTGAACACCACATCGGCCGATTCAAACGCCCGCGCCAAGGTGGCAGTGATACGATCCGGCGCATCGCCCACATAGTCAGCCCAAGCCAGGCTCAGGCCACGCGCAGACAGCAGCTCGATGACTTTGGGCATGTGCTTGTCCTGGCGTTTGCCGGACATGATTTCGTCGCCAATGATGATCAGGCCAAAAGTGGGGGACATGCGGGAAGGCTCTCTGCAAAGGGGTCAAAGTTTGGGCCGGGATTCGACATCGGTGACGCCGTCCTCCTTGTCGTCCATGCCGGCAACCAACCGGGCGGCGGCATGGGGCGAAACCGGCACGGCGGGCAAGACATCGTCGACCACGGCGTGCTGCGGTTCATCGCGCAAAGCCTGCAAGGCGGCCAACGCGAAATGGGCAAACCACAGCGATGAAAAGGCAAACACCAAGGTGTAGATCCAGATGGCGAGGGGCACCAAAATCACAAAGGCGGCCGCAAACAAAGCCCCCGAGGCCCAGACCAGGCTGGGCGCCGCGCCCATGAGACCGGTGACCACGCCCATGCCCAGCAAACTCATGCGGTGGCGCGCCATCAAGGTGTGGCGCTCGTCGGCGCTGGCAAACTCGGCCAGCACATCAAAGGCCATGACACGGTAGGTCAGCCAACCCCAAATGAGCGCGGGCAGCAGCATGGCCAGTGGGGGCACCAACCACATGGGCAAAGTCAGCAACAAAGCGCCCAGCGCCAGCAGCAAAGACAACAATGTCCACCACAGGCTCAGCCAAAACCCACCGCCGTGTTTGCGTTGCATGCCTGCAAAGCGCCGATCGGCCACCAAACGCGTCAGCGACGGCGTCATCAGAAACGACACCGCCAGCAAGGAGGCCACCACCACCAGTGGCGTGACCGAAAAAATCACCAACAAGGGGGCCACCACGGTCTTGAGGTCTGGCAAGCCAATGCCTTCCAGCCAGCGCCAGACCACCGCAAGCCAGCTGGAGGCGTCCAGCCAGCCGCGCACCCAGGTGACGGCGATGTCCCAATACCAATAACCTAGCAACCAGGACAGCGCCACGATCAGCACCAGCGGAAAAACCGACAAACCGATCACCCGGGGGTACAGGCAATACATCACCGCGCGCCAAAAGGAATCGATCAACAGTTTCATGGACGAAAGCTTAACCAACTTCATGCCACTTGGCGACGCCTCGAAAAATGAAAGTCAATGGGCATTCGCGCGCAGGGGCGCGCTCCCACAGGGGTTCAGGGGCTTTTGTGGGAGGCCGCCCTTGCGGCCGAATGCATTCGCACTCAGGCCCGTCCCAGCAAGCGCAGCACGCCTTGTCGCTGCTGCGCCCAAAAGCCCGCGCCGTAGTCGCGGCCCTGCTCCACCTGGTCACGCACGCCGGTGGGGTCATAACGCCGCTGAAAATCGGCGGTGCCAAAAAGCATGTCCCACCAAGGCAGCAACACGCCAAAGTTACAACCGCCCAAAACCACGCGGCCCGCGCGGTGGCTTTCGTGGCCAATGCCCATGCCGTGGTGCCGCCGGTGAAAGCGCGGGCTAACCCAAAGGCGTTCGCCCATGCGGCCAAACCAGACACGCACATTGGCATGCTGGAAGCTCTCACTCAACTGGCCAATGGCCACCAACGCCACAAACTGCCCCGGCCCGACACCGATCAGCACCGCCACCACCGACAGGATCAAACTGGTCACGACGTCGTCAAGCAGGTGGTTGCGGTTGTCTGACCACTGCGTCATTTGCCGCTGCGCATGGTGCAACGAATGCAAGGCCCACCAGAGGTCCGACTGGTGCTGCGCCCGGTGAATCCAGTAATGGATGAAGTCAAAAACCACCAGGTACAGCACAAAACTGACCAGCGCCAGATCGGTCACCCCAGGCCACAGGCCGTCCAGGTGCAGCGTGGGCAAGCCCATCACACGCAGCATGCCCAGGCCTTGCTCAAACGCGTAGTCGAACGTGAAAAACATCACCAGCTTGAACAAGCCCAGCCGGTGGATCAGGGTGTACAACACGTCCACCCGCACCGCTCGGCGGTCGGTCACCGGCTCCACCGGCCAGCGCCGCTGCATCGGGCCAATGACCACCAGCATGACGACCAATTGCAACAAGCCCGCCACCAGCCAGCCCGTGCCTTCGTAGGCTTTTTCGAGCAATTGGCTCTGGCCCGCGGCCACGGCGATGGGTTGCACCACCCCCTCGTAAAGGGCGGCCTGCAAGCCTTCAAACAGGTCGATCAAAAAGTCCATGGTGTTCAGGGTCGGGTAGCGGGCAAAGCCGACAGCGCCAAGGGGTGCTGGCGAATCCAATCGCGGTAAACAGGGTGCTCACGCAAGGTGGCAAAGCACAGGCCCCGCGCTTTCAAGCCCCCGATCAACGGCTCCAGCACCGCCGGAGCCCAGGGGTCTTGTCGCGACCAGATGCCCAGGTGCGCCACCAAGATGTCGCCCGATCGGATATTTTTCAGGGCTTTTTGCAGCAGCTGCGCGTTGGGATACGGGTCGCTGGGCAACTCATCACCCAGAAAACCAGCATCGGCCCAGCCCACATGGGCGAAACCGCATTGCCGCGCCGCTGCCAACAGGTGGCTGGAGGTTTTGCCGCCCGGCGCCCTGAACAACGGCAGCGGGGGCTGTCCGGTCACGTCCTGCAAGCGGCGCGCCGCCTGGCGCAAGTTGTCACAGTAGTTTTGCGCGGTCCAAAGCAGTGTCTGCCCCGCGTGTTCACCCGCGCTGGGGCGGACGCGAAACTTCGGCACACCGCCTTCTTGCACATCGGCACGCCAAGTCGCATGGTCCCAGGTGTGCGAAGCAAAGGCATGCCCTTCGGCAGCGCGGGCTTGCCACCAGGGGGCCCAGTGCTGGCCCAGGCTGCCATCGCCTTGCTGGGTTTTTTCGTGTGCGGCAAAAAAAGTCACGGGCACGTGTTGACGCTGCAGCACTTCAGCGATCAACGGGGCCACCGCCATGTGGCCCGTGTCGAACGTCAGGTAAACAGGCTGTGCGCAAGGGGCCGCGGCCAAGGGCACGCTGCCCACCCCCAGCAGGATGAAGGCGAAGACACGAACGGTGTCAGTTGCGCGGCGCATGGTCCAGTGTCCACACGCCGTGGGGCGATTTGCCCACCGGAATTTGCCGCAACACCTTGCGCGTGGCGATGTCGATCACGGTGAGTTTTTTGGCCCAGCGTGAGGCCACGAGGATGGTTTGGCCATCGGCCGTGATGTCCATGCAATCCGGGCCCGAGGGGCCGGGGAACTCGGCCACCACGCCCATGTTGAGGTAATCAATTTGGCTGATCGAATTGCCCACGCGGTTGCTGACCAGCACGTGGCGCTTGTCGCCCAAGGCCCGAAAAGCGTGTGCGCCTTTGCCCGTGGGAATTGTTTTAACCAGCTTAGGCTGAACGGTGCTGATGTCGTAAACCTCGACCCCGTCATGGCCCATCACGGCCACCAGCAAGAATTTGTCGTCGGGCGTGCCGAACACATCGGCGGGCACCGAGCCGATCTGGGTGCGTGATTTCAGGGTTTGCGTGCCCAGGTCAATGGCCACGAGCTCGTCGCTGTCCTGCATCGACACCCAAGCGATCTTGCTCTGGCTGTCGATCCACAGGTGGCTGGGTGTCTTGCCGGTGGGAATGCGCTTGGCCAGCGTCGCGTTCTGGCCATCCCAACGGTAAATGTCGACATGGTTCAAGCGGTTGGCAGCAATCACGAACCACTTCATGTCGGGCGAAAACCGCAGTTGGTACGGGTCCAGGATGCCGGTCACGGTGCGCTGAACCTGTGCGGTGCGCGGATCGATGAAAGTCAGTGAATCGCTCAGTGCGTTCGCCACAATGACCGATTTTTCATCGGGCGTGAGGTACAGGTGGTGCGGCTCTTTGCCGGTGGGAATGCGCTTGGTTTCGGTCCAACTGACCGGGTCGATCACACTGACATTGCCATCCAGGGAGTTGAGAACAAAAACCGGTGCCGGTGTCTTGGCCCACACCGGGCTGCCCACTGAAGCCCCCAAAACCCACGCCAAAATGCTGAAAAATGTACAAAAACGGTTCACATCAAGCTTTCAAAATCGCGCTCCAGTGTAATCTGATCGCCTTCATGGCATTCAGACGCAGACCCCCATGGTTCAAAAAGTAAGTGTTCAAGGCATCCAAATCGAAATCCTGCAGATCGCAGGCCATGCGGCCCCCATGGGTCCGACCCTGGTTTTTTTGCACGAAGGACTGGGCAGCATCGCCCTGTGGCGTGACTGGCCCGCCCAGTTGTGTCAGCGCTTGGGCTGTGCAGGGCTGGTCTATTCCAGGCGGGGTTACGGCCAGTCGGATCCGGTGCCCGATGTGCGCGGCCCTTCGGGCCAAACGGCAGGCTTGCGGCACGGCCGCTTGCTGCCCGACTACATGCACCACGAAGCACTGAGCGTCTTGCCGGCCTTGCTGCAGACACTGGGCATCGTGCGTCCCGTGCTGCTGGGCCATTCGGACGGCGGCACCATCGCGCTGCTGCATGCGCGCCATTTTGAGGTGGCCGCTTGCGTGGTCATGGCACCGCATGTGGTGGTCGAAGACATTTCGGTCACAGCCATCACGGCAGCCCGCGAGGCTTATGAAAAGGGCCCTTTGCGCCAGCGCCTGGCACCCTTCCACGCCGATGTGGACTGCGCCTTTTGGCAGTGGAACGAGGTCTGGCTGAGCGCCGCCTTCCGCAGCTTCGACATCCGGCCAGAACTGGCTGGCCTGACCGCGCCCTTGCTGGCCATTCAGGGAGAAAACGACCCTTACGGCACCCTGGCCCAAATCGAGGACATCGCGGTGCGTGTGCCCCAAACGCAACTGCTGAAACTGCCCAACTGCGGACATTCGCCTCACCGCGATCAGCCAGAAGCGGTGGCACAAGGCATCGCGGCCTTCATCCAAAGCCTGTAGGTCGCTTCAGATCCGACATCATCTGCCAACCAGAACACGTTGGGGCTGAAGCCGCCGACCACAGGCCTTCCCGTAGGTCAGAGCTTCAGCTCCGACGCACGTGAACGAACCACCAACATTTGTCGGCTGAATCCATCAAGGCTTGAGGAAGGCCAGATCGTCTTCGGACAGCCAGCGCCACTGACCAGGGGCCAGATCGTTCAAGACCAGGCCGCCGATTTGCGAACGGTGCAGACCTTCCACCCGGTTGCCCACAGCTGCCAGCATGCGTTTGACCTGGTGGTATTTGCCTTCGGTCAGGGTCAGCCTGAGGTGCAACTCACCCACCGCTTCGCAAGCTGCCGCTTTGACGGGTTTGGGGTCGTCTTCCAGCACCACACCGGCCAGCAATTTATTCACCATCTCGGGCGTGATCGGGTGTTTGGTGGTCACCTCGTACACCTTGGGCACATGGTGTTTGGGCGAGCTCATCTTGTGAATGAATTGACCGTCATCGGTCAGCAGCAGCAAACCCGTGGTGTCTTGGTCCAGTCGGCCCACCGCCTGCACGCCCTGCACCGCCGCCTTTTGCGGACGTTGGCGCAAAGGCGCAGGCAACAAGGTGTAAATGCTGGGCCAGGTGGAGGGTTTTTGCGAACACTCGGTACCCGCCGGTTTGTTCAGCAGCACATAGGCTTTGTCTTTGAATGGCCAATCGGTGCCCTGCACATTGAAATGCAGGCCGTCCAGTTCAAAAAATTCGCCCGAGTCGGTCACGGTTTCACCGTTGACCTGCACATGCCCCTGCTGGACCAGGCCAGCACACACACGGCGGGTGCCAAAGCCCTGGCTGAACAAAATATCTTCCAGGCGCATGGGTTTGAGAGATTTGGCTTTCATGGGGCATGATTGTCGCTGCGAAATCAGTCCATTCAGAGCCAACCCCGAGCTTTGCAGGAGATACCTGGCCATGCACGTTGCCATTGACACCCTCACCCGCATGACCGATGCGCTGGCGGCCTGCCAGCAAGGCACTTTGCCGCAAAACGAAATGATCAAACAATGGCGTACTGGTGCGACCGACCTGCCTTTGCCCGAAAAATTTGGCGTTGTGCTGGGCGATTTGCTCGACCGCATCGAGGCCAGCGCTCTGTTCAGCGGAGAAAGTTGCTCATTCAGTCAGCAAGGCCTGTTCGACAACCTGCAACTGTGGGCCGACAAGGCACGCGCCAAACTAGCCACCCCGTAATCTGGAGGCGGGGCATGTCGTGAGAACGCCCCCGCGCGCGAATGGGTCATCTGCCACCACATGCTTTCGGCCGCAGGGGCGGTCTCATGTCTACAAACAGCCCGTTTTTAACGATCTCAAAGTTTCCACCCTCACCAACGACAACGGGCCCCGAAGGGCCCGTTGTTGGGTGCAAAGCGCTGAATTACTTCAAAGCCTTGAAGCGCACGCGCTTGGGCTTGGCACCCTCTTCGCCCAGACGGCGTTTCTTGTCGGCTTCGTATTCTTGGTAGTTGCCGTCAAAGAACACCCACTGGCTGTCGCCTTCGGCCGCCAGGATGTGGGTGGCGATGCGATCCAGGAACCAGCGGTCGTGGCTGATGACCATGATGGAACCGGCGAATTCCAGCAGCGCGTCTTCCAGGGCGCGCAAGGTTTCCACATCCAAGTCGTTGGACGGTTCGTCCAGCAGCAACACGTTGCCGCCAGCGATCAGGGTTTTGGCCAGGTGCAGGCGACCGCGCTCACCACCGGAGAGCATGCCGACTTTCTTTTGCTGGTCGCCGCCGTTGAAGTTGAAACGGCCGCAATACGCGCGGCTGGCCATCTGGAACTTGCCCACGTTCAGAATGTCCAGGCCACCCGAAACGTCTTCCCACACGGTTTTGTCGTTGTTCAGGTCGTCACGGTTCTGGTCCACAAAGGCCATGCGCACGGTCTGACCGATCTTGACTTCGCCACTGTCCGGTTGTTCTTTGCCGGCGATCAGCTTGAACAGGGTGGATTTACCGGCACCGTTGGGACCGATGATGCCGACGATGGCGCCCGCAGGCACCTGGAAGCTCAGGTTGTCAATCAGCAAACGGTCGCCAAAGGACTTGCTGACGTTCTTGAACTCGAACACTTCGTTGCCCAGGCGCTCGGCCACAGGAATAAAAATTTCCTGGGTTTCGTTGCGCTTTTGGTATTCATGGTCAGACAGCTCTTCGAAGCGCGCCAAGCGGGCCTTACTCTTGGCCTGACGGCCTTTGGGGTTGGAGCGCGCCCATTCCAATTCTTTCTTCATGGCCTTGGTGCGGGCATCTTCGGTGCGCTGCTCGGTGGCCAAACGGGCGTCTTTTTGCTCCAGCCAGCTGGAGTAGTTGCCTTTGTAGGGAATGCCGGAGCCCCGGTCGAGTTCCAAAATCCACTCGGCGGCGTTGTCCAGGAAGTAGCGATCGTGGGTGATGGCCACCACGGTGCCCGAAAAGCGCTGCAAAAACAGCTCCAGCCAGTCCACCGATTCGGCGTCCAAGTGGTTGGTAGGCTCGTCCAGCAGCAACATGTCGGGGCGCGACAGCAGCAGGCGGCACAACGCCACACGGCGTTTTTCACCGCCGGACAGCTTGCCAATGATGGCATCCCAGGCGGGCAGGCGCAGCGCATCGGCGGCGATTTCCAGCTGGTGTTCAGAGGCATCGCCAGCGGTGGAGATGACGGCTTCCAGCTGGGCCTGTTCGGCGGCCAGCGCATCGAAATCGGCGTCTTCTTCGGCGTAGGCGGCATACACCTCTTCCAGGCGAGCTTGCGCGGCCTTGACTTCGCCCATGCCGCTTTCCACGGCTTCGCGCACGGTTTGCTCAGGATCCATCACCGGTTCTTGCGGCAGATAACCAATCTTCAGGCCCGCCATGGGAATGGCTTCGCCTTCGATCTCTTTGTCGATACCGGCCATGATCTTGAGCAAGGTGGACTTGCCCGAACCGTTGGTGCCCAGCACGCCGATCTTGGCGCCCGGAAAAAAGGACAGCGAAATGTCTTTGAGAATGTGCCGCTTGGGCGGCACGATCTTGCCAACCCGGTTCATCGAAAATACGTATTGAGCCATGTGTAACCCTGAATAAAAATGGGCAAAGACGCGAAACCCGAAGGGTGCCCGCTCTGCGCCGCAAGCCTGGCAGTAGATGCCCGGTGCGGCTTGCGCAACCCAGCATTATCCCAGCTTGCCGCGCCGGTCAGCAAAAAATCAGACCGTGCGCTCTGACAAAAGGCCTGGCCGGCTGGAAAATTGGACCAGGCTGCTCATCGCTTCCAGCTGCACGCGGGCGCTGCGCTGGCCATAGACCTCGGCCCGGAGCCAGAGGCATTCGGCGTCCAGCCCCTCATCCGAACCCAGACTGCACCACCAGACCCGACCTTCGCCATCCCAGCGGTAACCGCGGGACTTGAGTTTGTCTTTGGCCTCGAACGGTGCGCCCGTGGCGCGCAGCTTGTAGCGGGTCTGCCCGGCACCCGCCATCAGCCGCGACAAACCCGTCTGGCCATCGGCCAGTGGCGAGGCCAGCACCTGCAGCAAGGCATGGCAATCGACCTGCGCCCGGTGCGCGTCATAAAACCATCCCCGCTCGGACGCCAAGAACTCCAGTTTGGCCGAGCCACTCCCCTCTTTTTTCCAGTCAATGCCCATGAACGAACACGCCCAGGCCTTGCCGGCAAATAACGGAAGGCGGGCCTCCACAAACGGGCGGTCAAACCCGGCGTTGTGCGCCACGATCAGATCGGCCTGCGCCACCAAGGCAGCCACCGCCGCATCGTCGATGCGCTGGCCCTGCACCATGGTGTCGTCGATGCCGGTGATCTCTTGAATGGCTGGTGGAATCGGCTTGCCCGGGTCTTCAAACGACTCGTAAATCGTCACCGGCCCCACCGGCTGGCCGGTGGCGGTGTCCACAAGCACCGACAGCATGGCCAGCTCGATGATCTTTTCGTTTTTACTGTCCAGCCCCGTGGTTTCGGTGTCCAGCACGATCACGCGCTGCGTGGCCTGCGCCGTCACAGGCCCATAGTGGCTGTGCGACACCAAACGGCGCAACACCCGAAAGTCAGGGTGCTGCGCCAGGGTTTGAGCCATGGCTTCGGGGTCGGGGCCAGGCACAGCGGTCTGAGGCGAGACCTGGGGTGCAACTTGGAGGGCAGTCGCGGCAGCCGGCACAGTCTCTGCAACAGAGGGTGTGGCCACCGGCGGCGCCTCGCGCAGCACCTCCGGCTTGTGCTGGCGCGGTCGGTCCGCCTTGCGGGATGGCTCAGCGGGTTCGGCCTCAAAGCCGAAAAAACTCATCTGGTCGGTCTTGTTCATAGCCACAATTAAACCGCGTCTTCGTGGCCCTCAGATGGGGCATCCGACAGAAATTGGGACAGCTGCCCGGACAAGCGACTCAATCGAGCTTGATCCCCAGATCCACCGCCAGCTTGATCCAGACGGGCACTTCGACTTCCCAGTCTTTGCGCGTGTCCGCCAGGTTTTTGGGCTTGTTGGGGATGGCAAAGGTCTCGCGCAACTTGGCCGCTTTGTCGGTGTTGGACCAGGCCACGGCTTCGTCGGCCAAGCGTTTCAGCACGGCTTCGGGCGTGCCGGCCGGGGCCACCAAGGGCAGCCCGCCTTCCAGGGTGACGAGCTTGGCCGTATCGCCTTGCTCCATCAGGGTGGGCACGTGGGGCAGTTTGGGCGAGCGGTAGCTGCCCGTCACACCAATGGCACGCACACCGCGTGCAGCCACGGCATTGAAGGCCAGGTAGCTGCCCACCGCGATTTGCGATTGGCCCGAAGCCACGTCCAGCCACATGGGCGCTTCACCGCGGTAATGCACCGACTGGATTTTTGTGCCGTGCATGCGGTTGGTCTGGTCGGCCACCATGTGCGGGTAAGAGCCCGGGGCGTAAGTGCCCATGGAGGTGGGGTTCTTTTTGGCCCAGGCCACAAATTCGGCCATGTTGTTGGCCGGGATCTTGTCGTTGATGCCCACCACCAACGGGCCCGAGGGGAACACGGTGACAGGGGTCAGGTCTTTGTCCAGGTTGTAGGGCAATTTGGAATACAAGATGCGGTTTTGCCAAAAGGTGCCCGAGGTGCTCATGACCAGGGTGTAGCCATCGGCCGGCGATTTGGCCGCCGCATCGATGCCGATGATGGCCCCGGCGCCCGGCTTGTTGTCGATCACCACCGGCACACCCAATTGGGTGGCCAGGTGATCGCCATAACTGCGGGCCAAGGCATCGGTCAAGCCCCCGGGCGGGAACGCCACAATGATCCGAATGGGCTTGGCAGGCCACTTGGGTTGGGCCCAGGCATTGACCAGCGGGCCGCTGGTGGCCACCGCGGTGGCCGCCGCAGCGGCAGTTTGAAGAAAGGAGCGGCGGTCAGAAAAGGGCTTCATGGTGCTGCGTGTGAACGGTTTGTGATGCCGTTCAGTCTAGGTGGGCCATGTCTTTAGGGCATTGGGGTTTGAACCCATGACCTGACCTGTGGGGGACATCCCTGGGCCTTTTTTGCTTTGTGCGACAATGCACCCCGTTGTGGCCTCCAGTTGCCGCAACATCAGCACTTCTGCTGGGGCCTGACCCGGGCAACGCTCAAAACAAGCGCCTGCGGTTTCCATGCCCACCTTAAGACCTATCGGCCAACACTGGTAACTGCCAACAGCAGTTGAATGAGCCGATACCCGCGCCGGACATGGCGCTCTGTAAAAATGAACTTTGAAGAATTGAATCTGGCCCCGGCCATCATGCAAGCCGTGCGCGAGCTCGGTTACGACACCCCCACACCGATCCAGGCACAGGCCATTCCAGCCGTGCTGGCAGGGCATGACCTGCTGGCTGGTGCGCAAACCGGCACCGGCAAAACCGCCGCCTTCACACTGCCCATGCTGCACAAGCTGAGCCTGGGCGAACCCGGCAAAAACCGCTTTGGCGGCAAAGCCATCCGCGCCCTGGTGTTGACCCCCACCCGCGAATTGGCCGCTCAGGTCGAAGAGTCGGTGCGCGACTACGGCAAACACCTCCAGCTCGACTCCACCGTGATCTTTGGTGGCGTGGGCATGAACCCACAAATCAGCAAGATCAAACGCGGCGTGGACATCCTGGTGGCCACACCCGGCCGTTTGCTCGACCTGCAAGGCCAGGGTTTCCTGGACCTGTCCAGCATCGAAATGCTGGTGCTCGACGAAGCCGACCGCATGTTGGACATGGGCTTCATCCACGACGTGAAAAAGGTGCTGGCCCTGGTGCCCAAAGACAAGCAGAGTCTGCTGTTTTCGGCCACCTTCAGCGATGAAATCCGCGAACTGGCAGGCAACCTGCTCAAGAACCCCCAGAGCATCCAGGTCACGCCCAGCAACACCACGGTGCAACGCATCACGCAAGTGATCCACCCGGTGGGCCGCAGCAAGAAAAAAGATGTGCTGCTGCACATCATCCAGAAGCACGGCTGGAGCCAGGTGCTGGTGTTCACCCGCACCAAGTTTGGCGCCAACAACGTGGCCGACTTCCTGACCAAGAATGGCGTCAAGGCCATGGCCCTGCACGGCAACAAGAGCCAGACCGCCCGCACGCAGGCATTGGCAGGCTTCAAGAGCGGTGACATCCGTGCCTTGGTGGCCACCGACATTGCAGCGCGCGGCATCGACATCGAAGACTTGCCACACGTCGTGAACTTCGAGATCCCGAACGTGTCCGAAGACTATGTGCACCGCATTGGCCGCACCGGCCGTGCCGGTGCCAGTGGCGAGGCGGTGAGCCTGGTCTGTCTGGACGAAGAAGGTTTCATGATGGACATCGAACGCTTCACCAAGCAAGAGATTCCAGTGCAATTGCTCGAAGGCTTTGGCCCCGACGTGGGCGAAGTGGCCGAGCCCATCGCCATGGGTCGCCAGACCTTGTGGGGCGGTGCAGGCAAGCCACCCAGCCGCGACGTGATGGCCGCGGCCGCCAAAGCCGCACGCCAAGACATGATGCAACGCATCCGCGACAACAAAGTGGCGGTCGGTGGCGGCGGTCAAGGCCCACGCCAGGCACGCGGCGAAGGCCAAGGCCCAGCCCGTCCATCGCGCAACGGTCCCCCACCATCACGCCGCAATGGCCCACAAGGCGCCCCGCGCTTTGAAGGCCAGGGCGACGGCCGCCGTGAAGGTGGTCGCGAAGGCGGTCGTGGTCAGGAACAACGCGGCGATCCCCGCTTTGACAACCGGGGTGACGGCCAAGGCCGTCCCGCACCGCGCGGTCCACGTCCTGAAGGCCGTGGCCCAGCCCGTGGGGGCCAAGGTGGTCAAGGCGGTCAAGACCGTCGCCGTCAAGATGGCGACGAGTTGCCACGCCACATCGACCCCTTGAAAACCACGCAGTTTGCACGCCTGGACTTGCCCAACCGCAATCCCGTGCGCTCCAGCGGTCAACCCGATCCAACACGCACCAGCATCGACAGCCTGGCCAGCGGCAACCGCCGCCGGGGTGGTGGCAATGGTGGCGGCAATGGCGGTGGTGGCAACCGCGGCTTTGGCGGCGGTGGCGGCGGCCGCGGCTTTGGTCGCTAACCAAAGCACGCCCCTCCATGACAAGAGCCCGCAGATGCGGGCTCTTTTTTTGGCCATTCGCGCGCAGGGGCGCTCCCACAAGAGGCCGGAGGTATTTGTGAGAGGCCGCCCCTGCGGCCGAATGGCGAATCAGTCCCGCACGAACAAGGTCACCAGCGGATCGGGCCCCACCTGACGGCTCCAATGGCCATGCACGGCCGCATCAAAAGTGGCTCCTTCGGGCAGCGTGTCGCCCGAATAGAAAAATTCACCGGGCCCAAAAATACGCGAACTGCCGTCTTGCAAAAAAATCTCCATCTGACCGCCCAGCACAAACAGCCATTGCGGATCCCCAGAGCAATGGAATGTGCTGCGAAAACCCACCGGACTTTGGCGCAACTGGCACGCCGCTGCAGGCAGCAAGGCCGACAACTGGCTTTGGGGCGTGCCTTCGGTCAGGGGTACAAACTCGTCCCGAAAACGGGCGCGACCATCGGTGTCGGTGAAAAGGATGGTTTTTTTCAACTGGGTCATGGTCCTGTGTCTCGGTCTGAATAGAAAGCGCCGATTGTCACCCAGACAACAGCCTGTGATGCGGTGTCTGGCATAGTCACACGCAGTTCACCACCCTGCCGCACGGCATCCACCGCAAGAGACGACATGACCACGACCCCTCTGAAAATCGTTTTCCATGGCCAGAATGCCGCCAATTTCCGCCAAGGCTTTGAAGCCCTCATTGCCCCTGAACACCAGATCCACGACCTGAGCGACGCACTCGACCAGCCCGGCGAACGTGCGCACTATGAAAGCGCCGATGTGGTGATCGGCATCAAGCTCAATGACAGCATGCCCATCCCGCTCAAGGCCCGTTTGTTCCATGCCCCGGCGGCCGGCACCGATGCGGTCAACACCGCCTTGTTGCCAGCGCCCTGCGCCCTGGCCAATTGCTTTGGCCACGAAAACGCCATCGCCGAATACGTGCTGGCCGCCCTGCTCACACGCCATGTGCCGCTGGCGCGCGCCGACCAGGACCTGCGCCAGCAACGCTGGACTTACTGGGCGGGTCGCCCCACCGCCTTGCGCACCGAACTGGGTTCGCAAACACTGGGTCTGCTGGGTTTTGGGCACATTGCCAAGACCGTGGCGCTGCGCGCCAAAGCCTTGGGCATGCGGGTGCATGTGGCCAACCGCAGCCCCATCAGCCACCCCACGGTGGACCAAAGCTGGACCCTCGATGCCCTGTCAGAGTTCATGGCCAGTGCCGACACCGTGGTGGTGAGCCTGCCCCTGACCGAGAACACGCAGGGCCTGGTGAACGCACAGGCACTGGCGGCCATGCGGTCCGACGCGGTGCTGATGAACGTGGGGCGCGGTGCCGTGATCGATGAAAAAGCGCTGTACGACGCGCTGGTCTCGCGCCAGATCGGCGGTGCCGTGATCGACACCTGGTACCAGTACCCCACGCCCACGCAAACCGAATGCGCGCCATCGACATACGACTTTGCCGCCCTGGACAACGTGTTGATGACGCCACACATGTCGGGCTGGACGGCCGGCACCGTGCGGCGCAGACAGGAAACCTTGGCCGAGAACATTGCCCGTCTGGGCCGGGGCGAAGCGTTGATCAACGTGTTGCACGGGCCAGCCTGAACGACAGCACAAGCACAGGATCCGCTGGGCGTGGGGTGGGGCCGGGCGCCGATTTCTGGTACCCCAGCATGAGGCGCACGGCCCCACCCCATGCCCAGCTCAGTGGTTCAACTATCCACTGTAGGTCGGTACCTTCAGGTCCGACGTTCTTCAGGTGCTTTCGCGCTGCACGACCTCGAAGCCCAGATCCAATTGCGGCACCGCGGGTGCTTCGCCGCGCATGAGCGTCAACAGCATCTGCGCGGCGGCCTGCCCGATCCGGGCGCGGGGCGTGCGCACCGACGTGAGCGTGGGCAGCATCTGGTCACTGCCCGTCAAATCATTGAAGCCCGCAATCGCCACCTGGCCCGGCACAGAAATGCCCAGACGCAATGCGGCCATCAGGGCGCCTTGTGCCAGGTCGTCGTTGCAAAAAAAGATGGCGTCCACCGCGGGGCTTTGTTGCATGATTTGCGCAAACAAGTGTCCGCCCAGGGCCAGCGACGATGGCGCGGGATTGAGCCATTCGAGCGTCGGCTCGTACAGCCCCGCTTCTTGCAAGGCACTGCGCCAGCCGTACAGACGCTGCATCACCCGGGGGTCGAGTTGGGCCGCCGCAAACGCAATGCGGCGGTAACCCTGGGCCAGCAAGTGCCGGGTCATGGCCGCACCGGCATCGGTCTGGCGAAACCCCACGCAATGGAGGCCATCGCTTTGTTCGCTTGCAGGCAAATCCATCAGGTGCACGCAAGGCACCTGGCTGGCGGCCATCAATTTGCGGGTGGCCGGGTTGTGGTCCAGGCCCGTGACCAGCAAACCCGCCGGACGGTGCAGCAATTGTTCACGCAACAACTGCTCTTCTTCACTGGCGTCGTAATGGGTCACGCCCATCAAGGTTTGGTAACCCGCCGCACGCAAGGTGGCTTGTGCCGCGTCCAGCAAGTCGACGAACAAGGCGTTGGACAGCATGGGAATCAAAATGGCCACGTGGTCACTGCGCTGCGAAGCCAAGGCCCTGGCCGCAGGGTCCGGGACATAACCGAGCAAGGCGGACACCGCCGTGACGCGCTCGATCAAGGCCGGGTCCACCGCCCGCTCGCCGCGCAGGGCACGCGACACGGTGCTCGGACTCACGCCGGCCGCGCGGGCCACGTCGCTCAAGGTCACGCGGCCCGTGGCGCGGTGGCTTTTGATGGGCAAAGAGGGTGTGGGCAAGGGTTAATCCGTAGAAAAATGGCCGATCAGCTCCGCTAGGATAGCGCTATCCGAAGGTTCGGGCGACAGTGGAATTCACATGCTGCGTATTTTATAAATACGGCGACAAAGAACACCAGCTGAAGTTCAGCTTTTTTTTACCCCTCTTGGACAGCGCTATCCAAGACCCTCTGATTCAGGAATTTTTGCCTTGTCCAAACCCGACGTTCTGGCCGTTGCCAAACTCCACCCCTTCTATCTGAAAGCCCTGGAATCGGTTTACACGGTGCACGACCGCACCCATGTCACCGACCCTGCCGCGTTCACCGCCCTGGCCCCCCGCATTGTGGGTGTGGCCGGTACGGGTGAAGCCAGCGTGCCAGGCAGTCTGTTGGCGCAACTGCCGCATGCCAAAGTGGTGTCGGTGTTTGGCGTGGGCTATGACGGTGTGGATGTGGCGGCCGCCATCGCGCAGGGCATCCCCGTCACCCACACGCCCGACGTGCTGACCGACGACGTGGCCGACCTGGCCATGGGTCTGGTGCTGTCCGTGGGCCGAACCATCCCCCAAGCCGACCAATTTGTGCGCGCAGGCCAGTGGCCCAGCGGCCCGATGGCATTGGGCCGCAAGGTGTCGGGCGCCCGTCTGGGCATTGTGGGTTTGGGCCGCATCGGCAAAGCCATTGCCCGGCGCGCCAGCGGTTTTGGCATGTCGATCGCCTACACCGCACGCACCGAAAAAACCGATTCGGGTTTCCAGTTCTTCCCCTCGGCCACCGCGTTGGCGGCGCAGGTGGATTTTCTGGTCGTCATCACGCCCGGCGGCGCAGGCACCAAACACCTGATCAACGCCGACGTGCTGAAGGCCCTGGGCCCGCGCGGCTTTTTGATCAACGTGGCGCGTGGCAGCGTGGTGGATGAGCAAGCCTTGGTTGATGCTTTGCAAAACGGCACCATCGCCGGCGCGGGGCTGGACGTGTTTGCCAACGAGCCGCAGGTGCCCGAAGTGCTGCGGGGCCTGCGCAACGTGGTGCTGACACCGCACATGGCCAGCGCCACCACCGAGACCCGCCAGGCCATGGCCGATCTGGCCTTTGCCAACATGCAGGCGGGCACGTCGGGCACCCCCTTGCGCACACCGGTGCCCGAGTGTGCGGCCCTGACCAAGTGATGCACGGCCTGCTGCCATGAGCCATTCACCATTGCGCCTCATCGTCATGGGTGTGTCCGGCTGCGGCAAATCCACCATGGCCTTGGCCCTGGCTGAACGCCTGGGCCTGGACATGGTCGATGGGGATGACCTGCACCTGCCCGAAAGCGTGGCCAAGATGCGTTCGGGCATTGCCCTGGATGACGCCGACCGCTGGCCGTGGTTGGACCGCATTGGCGCGCACCTGGCCCAGGCCCAGCAGCCCGGCCGCGTGGTCGCCTGCTCGGCCCTCAAACGCGCGTACCGCGACCGCATCCGCCAGCAAGCGGGCGTGGTGTGCTTCTTGTTTTTGCACGGCGATTTCGCGTTGATTCAACAGCGCATGCACCAGCGCGTGGGCCACTACATGCAGCCCGGCTTGCTGAACAGCCAATTCGAGGCCCTGGAAATTCCACAGGCCGATGAATCCGACGTCATCACCCTGCCCATCACCGCGCCGGTGGCCGACCTGCTGACACAAGCGCTGGCCCGTTTGCAAGCGCACACGGCCACCACACCCCCACGTGCTCACGCCACGCTCTGATTTTTCAAGGACGCTTCCCATGTTCATCCGCTGTGCATTCTTCCAAGGCAACGTCAAACCCGGCATGGAAGACGCGTTCAACCGCTACATCCGCGACCAGCTGGTGCCCTTGTGGACACGCTTTCCCGGCGCACAAGAAGTGCGCGTGTTGCGCCAGGTCGAGAGCGACGTCGCCGATCCGCATTTCGGCATGGTGCTGTCGGTGCGCTATCCCAGCCGCGAATCGATCGAGATTGCCCTGGCCTCTGAAGTGCGCATGCAAAGCCGCGAAGTGTCCAAGGATTTGATCGCCATGTTCGATGGCACCGTGTTCCACACCGTTTTCAGCGCAGACGAATACGCGCTGCCCACCGACTGAGTTTTTTCAACCGAGCTTTTCAACCAGGAGACAACACCATGAAAATTTCCCGCATCCTTCTCGCCTGCCTTGTGGCCGCCGTGGGCTCCAGCGCTTACGCCGCCAAGTTCAACCTGAAAATGGGACACGCCGTCAACACCACCGACGGCCAACACGCGGCCGCCGTGAAGCTGGCCGAATTGGTCAAGCAACGCACCAACGGCGATGTGGAAATCACCATCTTCCCGGCCAACCAGCTGGGCAATGACGGCGCCATGATCAATGGCACACGCGGCGGCACGATCGACATCGTGTCGAGTGGCGCGTCCAACTTCAACGGCATCGTGCCCAACACTGCGGCCATGGAGCTGCCATTTGTGTTCCGCAACGCGCAACACGCCTACACCGTGCTGGACGGTGCCGTGGGCACGGGTGTGCTGAACGAATTGGCCCCGCACGGCCTCAAAGGCCTGGCTTACTGGGAAAACGGCTGGCGCGCGTTCACCAACAACAAGCGTCCTGTCCACAAGCCAGAAGACTTGAAGGGCTTGAAGATCCGCTCGACCCCCAACCCGTACCACATCCAGGCCTTCAAGTTGCTGGGCATGAACCCCTCGCCCATGCCAATCGCCGAGCTGTACACCGCTTTGGAAACCGGCACCTTTGACGCACAGGAACACCCCATCAACGTGACTTGGTCGTCCAAGTTTTACGAAGTGCAAAAACACCTGACGGTGAGCAACCACGTTTACTCGCCACTGGTCGTGGCCATGAACAAAGCCAAATTCGACACACTGCCTGCCAATTACCAGAAGATCGTGGTCGATGCGGCCCGTGAAGCGGCCACCTACCAGCGCAACCTGAACGCACAGAACGCAGGCAAGGTCATTGCCGAACTGAAAAAGTCCGGCATGCAAGTGATCGAGAACGTGGACATGGCCCCCTTCCAGAAAATTGTCTCTGCCGAAATTGCCAAGACTTTTGGCGAGAAGAGCGGCACGGCTTTGCTCAAAGCCATCGAAGACACCAAGTGATGGTTTGACGGACAGCACGCCCCCTCTTTGGAGGGGGCTTTTTTGATTGACGTATGAAAAAAATCAACGACCTTTTCTTTCGGCTGGCGGAATTCACGCTGGTCATCATGTTGTCGGCCATGGTCATCATGGTGTTTGGCAACGTGGTTTTGCGCTACGGCTTCAACGACGGCATCATCAGCTCGGAAGAGTTGTCACGATTTTTGTTCATCTGGATCACCTTCCTGGGGGCCATTGTCACCATGCGTGAAAACGGCCACCTGGGTTTGGATTCCATCGTCCGAAAACTCAGCCTGAACGGTAAAAAAGTGGCCTTCGCGGTGTCCAATGTGCTGATGCTGGGCTGCTGCGTCCTGATGTTTTACGGCACCTATAAACAACACAACATCAACGCCAGCACCCATTCGGCCGTGACCGAAATCCCCATGAGCTGGGTCTATGGCGTGGGCTACATCACCAGCGTGGCGATGGGCTTGATGATCGTGGGCAAGCTGGTTCGGCTGGCCAAAGGTGAATTCAACGAGGCCGACCTGATCCAGGTCCAGGACTCTGAGGAAGTCATCACCGTACACAGCAGCGAGGCGACCAAATGACCGTTCTTGTTTTCATCGCTTCCCTGCTGGGCGCCATGGCGCTGGGCATGCCACTGGCTTTTTCCCTGATCGTCTCGGGGGTGGCCTTGATGCTGCACCTGGACAACTTCGACACGCAGATCGTGTCGCAAAACCTGATCAATGGCGCAGACAATTTTCCCTTGATGGCGGTGCCCTTTTTCATGCTCGCCGGTGAGCTGATGAACGCGGGCGGCATGAGCCGCCGCATCGTCAACTCGGCCATGGTGTGGGTCGGTCACTTCAGGGGCGGTCTGGGCTATGTGGCGGTGTTTGCCGCCATCGTCATGGCCAGTCTCTCGGGCTCGGCCGTGGCCGACACGGCGGCCTTGGCGGCGGTACTGATGCCCATGATGCGCGATGCCGGTTACCGCATGGACCGTTCGGCGGGCCTGATCGCGGCAGG
Organism: Burkholderiaceae bacterium; assembly: GCA_919902775.1. Lineage (GTDB taxonomy): Bacteria > Pseudomonadota > Gammaproteobacteria > Burkholderiales > Burkholderiaceae_C > Limnohabitans_A. The sequence goes on along the minus strand of CAKKRJ010000009.1, from coordinate 82,892 downwards.
CGGCATCATTGCGCCGGTGATCCCCCCCTCGATCGGTTTCATCTTGTTTGGTGTGATCGGCGGCGTGTCGATCTCCAAGCTGTTCATGGCGGGCATCTTCCCCGGCATCCTGATGGGCCTGGCCCTGATCGTGACCTGGTGGGTTGTGGCCCGCAAAGACAAGGTGGTCGTGGCCGAGAAAGTGGCGTTCAAAAAACGCATCTCGGTGACCATCAACGCGTTCTGGTCTTACCTGTTGGCCATCACCATCATCGGCGGCATGAAGATGGGCATCTTCACGCCCACCGAAGCGGCTGTGGTGGCCGTGGTGTATTCCTTGCTGGTGGGCTTGTTCATTTACCGTGAGATCAAGTTCAAAGACTTGTACGGCATCATCCTGGCCGCAGCCAAAACATCGTCGGTGGTGATGTTCCTGGTCGCAGCGGCCCTGGTCTCGGCTTGGCTGATCACGGTGGCCAACATCCCGGCACAAATCGTGGAAATCCTGCGCCCCTTCATCGACAACCAGACCTTGCTGATGGTCATGCTGATGCTGCTGGTGATGGTGGTGGGCACCGCGCTTGATTTCGCACCCACCGTGCTGATCCTCACCCCCGTGTTGATGCCTTTGGTGCGTGAAGCGGGCATTGACCCGGTTTACTTTGGCGTGCTGTTCATCATCAACAACGCCATTGGTTTGCTCACACCGCCTGTGGGCACCGTGCTCAACGTGGTGTGCGGCGTGGGTCGCATTCCGATGCACGACGTGATCCGTGGCGTCATGCCCTTCCTGTTGTCCCAAGTGGTGGTCATGGGCGCCCTGATTGCGTTCCCCAGCCTGGTCATGATGCCGCTCAAATGGTTGCTGATGAAATGAACGTTCTTGACACTTTCCAGCTGCAGGGCCGCCGCGCCCTGATCACCGGCTCCTCGGCCGGCATTGGCCTGGCCCTGGCCGAAGCGCTGGCGCAAGCCGGAGCCCACGTCATTCTGAATGGCCGCACGGCCAGCAAAGTCGCAGACGCTGTGCGAGCCCTGCACGCCCAAGGCCTGTCGGTGGGCACTGCGGTATTTGATGTGACGGATGCCGACAGCGTGCGCGCTGCGGTCGAGCACATCGAAGCCGAAGGCCCCATCGACATTCTGGTCAACAACGCGGGCATGCAAATCCGTGGGCCGCTGCACGAATACGCCGACAGCGACTGGCACACCATCATGAAAACCAATCTGGACAGCGTGTATTTCGTCGGCCAGGCGGTTGCCAAAAAGATGATTCCGCGCGGTCACGGCAAGATCATCAACATCTGCTCGGTGCAAAGCGAACTGGGCCGCCCTGGCATTGCCCCCTACACCGCGACCAAAGGTGCAGTGAAAATGCTCACCAAGGGCATGGCGATTGACTGGGGCCAGTTTGGCATCAACGTCAACGGCATTGGCCCGGGCTACTTCAAAACCGAGCTGAACCAGAAACTGGTCGATGACCCGACTTTCAGCAGCTGGCTGGTGGGTCGCACACCCAGCCGCCGCTGGGGCGATGTGCAAGACCTGGGCGGTGCTGCGGTCTTTTTGGCATCCGACGCCTCGCGCTTTGTGAACGGCCACATCCTTTATGTCGATGGTGGCGTCACCGCCACACTCTAAAATCACCCCCTCTCTTTTCCAGGAAACTGCCATGAAATCCGTTGTCTGCCACGCGGCCAAAGACCTGCGCATCGAGAACACCGAACTGCCCCCTTTGGGCGAACACCAGTTGCGCGTGAATGTGGCCTATGGCGGCATTTGCGGCTCGGACCTGCACTACTACCAGCATGGCGGCTTTGGCACCGTGCGCATCAAGCAGCCCATTGCGCTGGGCCATGAAATTTCGGGCGTAGTGGCTGACTGCGGCGCTGCAGTCACAGGCCTTCAAAAAGGCCAACGCATCGCCATCTCGCCTTCGCGCCCTTGCGGCCAGTGCCGTTTTTGCCAGGCCGGCCAGCACAACCACTGCCTGAACATGCGCTTTTACGGCAGCGCCATGCCCTTCCCCCACATTCAAGGGGCCTTCAGCGAGCAACTGGTCATCGAGGGCTACCAGGCCCACCCAATTGCCGACCACCTGAGCTTGTCCGAAGCCGCTTTGGCCGAACCGCTGTCGGTCGGCCTGCATGCCATTCAGCGCGCCGGCAGTGTGCTGGGCAAGCAGGTCTTGGTCACCGGTTGCGGCCCCATCGGCTCGCTGTTGATCGGCGCCTTGCGGCGTGCCGGTGCCGCCCGCATCGTGGCGGCCGACATTGCCGATTTGCCCTTGCAATGCGCCAAGGACATGGGCGCCGACGAGACCATCAACCTGAAGACCCAGGCCGAACGCATGGCCCCCTACAAAGTGGACAAAGGCCAATTTGACACCGTGTTTGAAGCCTCGGGCAGCGAAGCTGCCTTGCGCGTCGGTCTGGACACCATCGCACCGCGTGGCGTGCTGATCACCGTGGGCATGGGCGGCGACATCAGCCTGCCCATGACACAGATCGTGGCCAAGGAGATCGACCTGCGCGGCACCTTCCGCTTCCATGCCGAATTTGCCACTGCGGTGCGCTTTTTGAACGAAGGCCTGGTCAACGGCAAACCCGTGATCACGGGCATCTTGCCCCTCGACCGGGCCATCGAAGCCTTTGATCTGGCCGCCGACAAGAGCCAGTCCTTGAAGGTACAAATCGCCTTCACAGAAGCCGCCATTTGAGCCTCCCATCATTTAAAAATCTGAAAGACCCTCTGATGAAAAAAGTTGCCCTCGTCACGGGTGCCAGCTCTGGCATTGGCCAGGCCTGCGCCCTCGGTTTGCTGCAGGAAGGCTGGCATGTGGTGCTGGTCGGCCGTCGCACGCAAGCGCTGCAAGAAACCATCGCCAAAGCCGGCGACAACGCGGTCAATGGCGTGGCCGTGTCGGCCGACGTGTCCAGCGAAGAACAGGTCAAGGCTTTGTTTGACCAGGTGCGCGCCCAATTCGGTCGCCTGGACTTGCTGTTCAACAACGCCGGCATTTCACTGCCCACCACCCTGCCTGGCGACATCGGCGGTGACGACTGGCGCCGCATGGTGGACGTGAACCTGAACGGTGCGTTCTATTGCCTGTCGCACGCCTTCAAGCTGATGCAAGAGCAAAGCCCGCAGGGCGGCCGCATCATCAACAACGGCTCCATCTCGGCGCATGTGCCCCGTTATGGCTCGATCGCCTACACCGCCACCAAACACGCCATCTCGGGCCTGACCCGCGCGGCATCGCTGGATGGTCGCGCTTTCAGCATTGCGGTTGGCCAAATCGACATTGGCAACGTGGCCTCGGACATGACCGAAAAAATGGTCAAGGGCGTCCCCCAGGCCGACGGCACCATCAAGGCCGAACCCCGCATGGACATGTCGGCTGTGGTCGAGACTTTCCTGACCATGTCCCGCTTGCCTTTGTCGGCCAACATCCTGTTCACCACCGTGATGGCCACCAACATGCCCTTCGTGGGCAGAGGTTGAGCCAGCCCATGCAAGCGATGGACATGGACATGGGTCTGATCGGCCTGGGGGTGATGGGAGAAAATCTGGCGCTCAACTTGGCGCGCCATGGTTTTGCAGTCAGTGGCTTTGACCTGGATGCCGCCAAGCGCAGCCGCTTTGCAGAGCGCACCCAAGGCCTGAAAGCACACGCGGCGCACACGCTGCCTGATCTGGTGAGCAGCCTGCAGCAACCCCGCTGCATCTGGCTGATGGTGCCTGCCGGTGCCGCAGTCGATGCCGTTCTGGCCGAGTTGATTCCCCTGTTGAGCCCGGGCGATGTGGTCATGGACGGTGGCAACACCCTCTACACCGACACACAGCGGCGCATCGAGGCCTTGGCGGACAGCGGCATCCACTATGTGGGCGCGGGCGTCAGTGGCGGCGAAGAAGGCGCCTTGCGCGGCCCGGCCCTCATGCCGGGCGGGTCGGCACAAGCCTGGCCACGGCTGCAACCCATGCTGCAAGCCATTGCCGCCAAGACCGACGATGGCCAAGCCTGCTGCGAGTGGATGGGTCCTGGCGGTTCAGGCCACTTCGTGAAAATGGTGCACAACGGCATTGAATACGCGGACATGCAGACCATCTGCGAAGCCTATTGGCTGATGCACCACTTGCTGGGCATGCACCCCAGCGAGATGAGTGCGGTGTTCCGCGCATGGAACCAGGGCGAGCTGGCCAGTTACCTGATCGACATCACGGCCGATATCCTGGCACACACCGACCCCGAAACGGGCGATGCCCTGGTCAACCTGATCCTGGACACCGCCGAGCAAAAAGGCACCGGCAAATGGGCCAGCCAGATCGCGCTCGATCTGGGCGTCACAGCCCCGACCATTGCCAATGCCGTGTTTGCACGCACCGTGAGCGCGCTGCACACCGAACGGGCCAAGGCCGCGCAGGTGCTGCCCGGCCCCGCCCCGCGCGAAGCGGGCCAACGTGAAGTGGTGGTCGAACAAATCAAGAACGCGCTGCTGGCCGCCAAGATCTGTGCCTACGCACAAGGCTTCAGCCTGCTCAAGGCGGCCGACCATGCGCACCAATGGCAACTACCCATGGGCACGGTGGCGTCGGTCTGGCGTGCGGGTTGCATCATCCGTGCAAGCTTGCTGGAAGACATTCGCAGCGCCCACGAACGCACGCCCGATCTTGACAACTTGTTGATGGACAGCCACTTTTCCCAAGTGATGGCCCGCTGTCACCAGGACCTGCGCGAAGTGGTGGCCATGGGGGCTTTGCACGGCGTGGCCGTGCCCTCGTTCATGAGCGCTTTGAGCTACTACGACGCTTACCGCTCTGCCCGCCTGCCCGCGAACTTGCTGCAAGCCCAGCGCGATTACTTTGGCGCACACACCTACCAGCGCACCGACCGGCCTGGCAAATTCCACACCCGTTGGGGTGAACAATAGCCCGCCCTATCCATCGGAATGCGCCCAAGAAAAAACCCGCCAAGTTGCAAGACTTGGCGGGTTTTTTAATCCAACAGACAAAAAGGTCTCATCGGCTGATGCGCACCACCGCATCGGCCCGCTTGTGCAGATCGGGCAACAGCTCCATGCCCAAGCCTGGCTTGCCATTGAGGCTGATCATGCCGTTTTTCACCTGCGGCAACTCGGTCACCAGTTCCTTGTACCAACCGCTGTAGAAGGCGCGCACGCTTTCCTGAATCAGTGCATTGGGCGCGTGCAGCGACAAGTGCGTAGAGGCAGCCCACACCACCGGCCCGGTGCAGTCGTGCGGGGCCACGGGCAGTTGCCAGGCATCGGCCATGGCGGCGATCTTGCGCGCCTCGGTCAGGCCGCCGCACCAGCTCAAATCGAGCATGGCCACACCCGCCACGCCGGTTTGCAAATAGTCTTTGAAGCCAGCTTTGTAGCTCAGTGTTTCGCTCGCGCAGATCAGCGCCTTGCAGTCCACCGCGTACTGTTTGAGCAAGTCCAGGCTGTCCATGCGGATCGCGTCTTCGTGCCAGAAGGTGTCGAACTCTTGCAGGGCGCGGGCGATTTTTTGTGCCATGGGCAAACGCCACAGGCAGTGAAACTCGACCATGATGTCCATCTTGTCGCCCACCGCCTTGCGGATCTTGCGGAACGGCTCCAGCGCCGTGTTCAGGTCTTGTGGGCTGATGTATTGACCGTGCGATTTTTCAGCGGCCATGTCAAACGGCCAGATCTTCATGCCGGTGATGCCCTCGCTGAGCAGTGACTCGGCCACCTCATCGGCGCGGTGCAAAAAGCCTTGCAGGTCTTCGTAAGGCCCGGCTTTGCTGGCCAAGCCCCAATTGGCGCTGGTCTGGTTGACGTTGCTGCGAATGTATTGGTAGCCCGCGCAGGTGTTGTACACCCGAATCTCGTCACGGCTTTTGCCGCCCAACGCCGTGTACACGGGCATGTTGGCGGCTTTGCCAAAAATGTCCCACAAGGCGATGTCCACCGCAGAGTTGCCGCGTGTTTCAGCGCCCGACCCGCGCCAGCCCAGGTAACCCGTGATGTCGCGCAAGCGTGACTCGATGGCCAGCGGGTCTTGCCCCAGCAACTTGGGCCCCGCCCATTCGTGCAAATAGGCCTCGACCGCTTGCGCGCCCATGAAGGTCTCGCCAAGCCCCACCAAACCTTCATCGGTGTGCAAGCGCACCCAGATGATGTTGGGGAACTCTTCCAGACGAATGGTTTCAAGCTGGGTAATTTTCATGACAAATTGAATGGAAGACGTTAAAAAAGCCCCACAGCTTTGGGCCGTGGGGCTGGCTGTGGCAGATCAACCGCCGCGTGCTTTCTTGAGTTCATCTTGCACGACCTTGATGGCATCGGCGCCAATCGAGTCCTTGTGCTTGTCGTACACCGACGCCACTTTGGCGCGGATGCGGTTTTGCTCGGCCGCGCTGACTTCGTTGACCTGCATGCCCTTGGTCTTCAAGGCGGCCAGCGACTTTTCGTTCAAGGTCCGGTTGGCTGCACGTTGCACCTTTTGACCTTCGGCAGCCGCTTCACGCAACAAGCCTTGCTCTTGCGGATTCAACTGGTCCCACAACTTTTTGCTGTAAAGCACCAAGAAGGGGGTGTAGGCGTGGCGCGTCACGCTCAGGTACTTTTGCACTTCATTGAACTTGGACGTTTCAATGGTCACAAAGGGGTTTTCCTGGCCGTCAATGGTTTTGGTTTCCAGCGCGGTGAAGACCTCCTGGAAAGCCATGGGCACGGCGTTGGTGCCCAAGGTCTTGAAGGTGTCCAGGAAGATGTTGTTTTGCATGACGCGCACCTTCACACCTTGAAAGTCTTCCAGCTTGGCCACGGGACGCTTGCTGTTTGTCAAGTTGCGGAACCCGTTTTCCCAATACGACAGATTGACCAGGCCCGCGGCTTCGAGCTTGGCATTGAAGTATTTGCCAGCTGGGCCGTCCAGCACCGCATCGGCTTCTTTTTCGTTGGCAAACAGGAAGGGCAAGTCGAACACACCCAACTCCTTGACGATGCCCACCAAGGGCGAGCTGGAGGTGCACACCATCTCTTGCGTGCCCGCGCGCAAGGCTTGCGTGGCTTGCAAGTCACCGCCCGCCGAGCCGCCCCAGAATGCGGTGATCTTCATCTTGCCGCCCGATTTGGCGGTGATGATGTCCTGCATCTTCTTGACCCCCACGGCCACCGGGTGGTCTTCGTTGATGCCGTTGGTGAATTTGATGTTGCGATCGGCAAATTGCGCCATGGCACCTGTTGCGACCAAGAAAGTGCCTGCCAGCAAGGTCACCAGATTTCTGCGTTTGAACATGTTTGTCTCCTCAAGATTGAACACAGGGTTAAAAAATCAGCTCAACATCCACTTCATGGGCACGATCACCAAGGAAGGGAACGCCACCAGCAAAAACAGCACCACCAGTTGCGCGAGCAGGAACGGCATCACCCCTTTGAATGCCGCGTCCATGTTGATTTTGGCCACACCACACACCACGTTGAGCACCGTGCCCACCGGTGGCGTGATCAGGCCGATGGCGTTGTTCATGATGAACAACACACCGAAATACACCGGGTCAATGCCCGCTTGTTTGACCAGGGGCATCAACACGGGCGTCAAGATCAGCACCGTGGGCGTGAAGTCCAGCGCGGTGCCGACCACCACCACCAAGACCATCAAGATCACCATCAGCAGCATCTTGTTGCCCATGAAGGGCTCCATCATCTTGGCCACTTCGGCTGGAATATTGGCCACCGTGATCAGCCAGGCACTCACCATGGCAGCGGCCACCAGGAACATGATCACGGCCGTGGTCTTGCCCGCCGTCAGAATCAAACCGTACAGCTTGGACCACTGCAATTCACGGTACACAAAAGCACCGACCACAAAGCTGTAAACCGCCGCCACCACAGCCGCCTCGGTCGGCGTGAAGACACCGAACTTCATGCCACCGATGATGAACACCGGCAAACCAAATGCCAGCAAGCCATCCCGTGTGGCCGCCAATTTCTCATTCAAGGGCATGCGCGGTGCAGCTTGCACGTTGTCGCGTTTGGCCACCCACCACCAGGCCAGGCCAATGGCCACACCCATCATCACGCCCGGCACGATGCCGGCGATGAACAGCTTGGTGATGGACACGTTGGCCGCGACACCAAAAATGATGAAACCGATCGACGGCGGAATCACGGGCGCAATGATGCCGCCTGCGGCGATCAGCCCCGCCGAGCGCCCCACGTCATAACCTGCAGCACGCATCATGGGGATCAACAAGGCTGCCAGCGCAGCGGTATCGGCCACGGCCGAACCCGACAGCGAAGCCATGATGATGGCGGCCATCACGGCCACATAACCCAGCCCACCGCGAAAGTGCCCCACCCAGGCCATGGCCATGTTCACAATGCGGCGACTGAGTCCGCCCGCATTCATGAATTCACCGGCCAACAAAAAGAACGGCACGGCCAGCAAGGGAAAGTTGTCCGCGCCATCGACAAAGCGCTGCGCCAGGATCTGGCTGTCAAAAGCCGGAATGACACCCGTCGCCGCCATGTAGGCCATCAAGGACAAACCACACACCAGCAAAGCGTAGGCAATGGGCATGCCAATGGCCATCGCGGCCAGCAGGCTCAAAACGAAAATACCGACGGTCATGGACGGCCCCCTTGTGGCATCTGGGTGGGCGCCTGAGTGGGCAACTCCACCGTGTCTTCCGACTCGATGACCACCACCAGGTCTTCTTCGGCCAATTGGCCGGTCAGCAATTGGTAGAGCATGTGCACATTGATGATCGACATCACCACACTGACCACGTAGCCGATGCCGTAAACCCAGATCATCGAAATGCCCACCACAGGCGAGACATTGCTCACCTGCAGTTCATGCATCTGCCAGGTGCCCATCAGAAAAAGAATGTTGCAGCCCAGCATCAAGGCTTCACTCAGAAAAAAGCACACCTGCTTGCCGCGCAGCGACAAATGGCGCACCAAACTGTCCACCCCCAGATGCCCTTTTTCGCGCATCGCCACCATGGCGCCGATGTAGGTCAGCCAAATGAAGCAGTAGCGCGACATTTCGTCCGAGATGTCGATGCCTGAGTTGAAGCCATAGCGCAAAACCACGTTGCCAAAGACCATGAAGACCATGGCCACCAGGCAAAGGACCACCAAGAGTTCCAGAAATTTGAAAAACAAATCGATGATTTTTTGCATTCAGCAGTTCACTTTCAAACTTTGCGCACGCGTGCAGACGCGCCCGGCACGCGGGGCAATTTGCGGCGTGTGGACAGCAGGCGTTCAATGTCGGCTTTGGCACCGTTGATGAGCACCATCAGCGCGCGCTCGGCCTTGGCGGGTGAACGGGCGATCACGGCATCGAGCACAGCCCGGTGCAAGGGCAATGAATTGCGCGGTCCGTCTTTGACGCGGGTTGACAACTCGAAACTGGTGCGCAGCAAAGCGCTGAGCGCCTTGCCCATTTGCACCAGCATGCGGTTGTGCGAAGCGGTCAACAGCCCTTGGTGAAAACGCAAGTCGTGCACCACATAGTCGCCCCCGTGTTCAATGGCGTATTTCATGCCCTGGTAGGCATCTTCCATGTCGGCGATGTCAGCGGCCGTGGCTTTTTCGGCGGCGATGCGCACCGCGGCGGGTTCCACCACGGCGCGCAATTCTTGCAATTCCTGCAGGAATTGGGGCGTCAAGCCTGCCTGGGCCTGCCAGGTGATCACGTCCGGGTCAAACCAGTTCCATTGCTCTTCGGTCAGCACCCGCGTGCCCACCTTGGGTCCGGTGGAAATCAGGCCCTTGGCCACCAAAGACTTGATGGCTTCGCGCACCACGGTGCGACTGACCCCCAACTCTTCGCAAAGCACGGGCTCCGGTGGCAGGCTGGTGCCCACCGCATAGCGCCCGGACAAGATGGCCTGCCCCAACAAATCCAGCGTGTGACCGTGTACGTTTTTAACCATGTATAAAACCCATTGGTCGCAATCATATGATGAATGAGCACCGACACAGCACTGCGGAAAACCCTGTATCTGTCGAGTAGGCGTCAAGGGTTTTCACCTGTGTCACGGGTTTGTCATTTCGCTTGAAATTTCTCTATCATCATACGATTGAGTCATTTCATTTTCCACCTCATCTTCACACTGCCATGTCTTCATCCCCCCGCAAAAAACCCGAAGAACTCCGCTCCCAGCAATGGTTTGGCCGCCAAGACCGCGATGGCTTTGCCTACCGCAGCTGGGTCAAGGGCAAGGGTGTGCCGCACGACCAGTTTGACGGTCGCCCGGTGATCGGCATCTGCAACACCTTCAGCGAACTGACCCCCTGCAACTCGCACTTCCGCACCCTGGCCGAACAGGTCAAGATTGGTGTGTACGAAGCGGGCGGCTTCCCGCTCGAATTTCCGGTCATGTCGCTGGGCGAAACCCTGCTGCGCCCGACCGCCATGCTCTACCGCAACCTGGCCAGCATGGACGTGGAAGAAAGCATCCGTGGCAACCCGGTCGATGGCGTGGTGCTGCTGATGGGCTGCGACAAGACCACGCCCAGCTTGCTGATGGGCGCCTCCAGCGCCGGCCTGCCCACCATTGGTGTGTCGGGCGGCCCCATGCTGAACGGCAAATGGCGCGGGCAAGAACTGGGCTCGGGCACCGGCGTGTGGAGCATGAGCGAGCAGGTGCGCGCGGGCACCCTGAAGCTGCAAGATTTCTTTGAAGCCGAGAGTTGCATGCACCGCAGCCACGGCCACTGCATGACCATGGGCACCGCCAGCACCATGGCCAGCATGGTCGAAGCCCTGGGCATTGGCCTGCCCGGCAACGCCGCCTACCCTGCGGTGGACGGGCGCCGCAATGTGCTGGCCCGTGAGGCAGGGCGGCGCATCGTTGAGATGGTGCACACCGACCAGACCATCAGCCAAGTGCTCACGCGCGAAGCCTTTGAAAACGCCATCCGCACGCTGGCCGCCATTGGCGGCTCGACCAATGCGGTGATCCACCTGATCGCGATTGCAGGTCGCCTGGGCTTGAAACTCACCGTGGACGACTTCGAGCGCCTGGGCAGTGAGTTGCCTTGCCTGTTGAATTTGCAACCGTCGGGCGAGCACCTGATGGAAGACTTTTGCTACGCCGGTGGCCTGCCGGTGGTGATGAAAGAAATCGAGCACCTGCTGCACAAAGACATCGTCACCGTGAGCGGCAAGACCGTGCACGAGAACATCGCCAGCGCCGTCAACTACGACCCGCGCGTGATCAAAAAGTTTGACGAACCCTTCAAGGAAAAAGCCGGCATCGCCATCCTGCGCGGCAACCTGGCCCCGCGAGGCGCGGTCATCAAACCCAGCGCCGCCACCCCCGCGCTGATGGTGCACACCGGGCGTGCCGTGGTGTTTGAAGACAGCCACGACTTTCACACGCGCATCGACGACGAAAACCTGGACGTCGATGAGCACTGCATTTTGGTTTTGAAGAACTGCGGCCCCAAGGGCTACCCCGGCATGGCCGAGGTCGGCAATATGCCGCTGCCGCCCAAGGTGCTGCGCAAGGGCATCACCGACATGGTGCGCATCAGCGACGCGCGCATGAGCGGCACCGCCTACGGCACCGTGGTGCTGCACACCACGCCCGAAGCCGCTGCCGGCGGCCCATTGGCGGTGGTGCAAAACGGCGACATGATCGAATTGAATGTGCCCGAGCGCAAGCTGCAACTGCTGATCAGCGACGAAGAACTGGCCACGCGCCTGGCGCAATGGAAAAAACCCGAGCCCGCCATGCAGTCGGGCTACTGGAAGCTCTACATCGACCATGTGCTGCAAGCCGACGAAGGTGCCGACATGGACTTTTTGGTCGGCCAGCGCGGCGCGGCCGTGCCCAAAGACAACCACTGACTCACGCAGATGTGCGACGCCCCGAATGATGACAGGCACATTCGCGCGCGGGGGCGCACTCCCACAGGGATCGGGTTTTATGTGGGAGGCCGCCCCTGCGGCCGAAGGCTGTTCTTTCACAGTAAGACAAGGAGATACCCATGCGCATATTGATCACTGGTGGCGCCGGATTTGTGGGTGCCCGCCTGGCCCGCGAGATTTTGAAACGAGGTCAACTCAAAGGCCAAAGCGTCACCGAACTGGTGATTGCCGACCTGTTCCCTGCCCCGGCTGACCTGCTGGCCGACCCGCGCGTGAAGGGCCATGCCGGCCCCATGCTGGAACAAGGCGAGCTGTTCCAAAGCGGTTTTGACGGCGTGTTCCATCTGGCCTCGGCCGTGTCGGGCGAATGCGAGCTCGACTTTGACTTGGGGTTGCGCTCCAACCTGGACAGCAGCCGCTTGCTGTTCGACCGCCTTCGTGCGTCAGCCGAATCATTGGGCAAAGTGCCGCGCCTGGTGTTTGCCAGCTCGGTGGCGGTCTTCGGGCCCGATGTGGGCAACCCCATGCCCGACCGCGTGACCGACACGACCTTGCCCACACCGCAAACGTCATACGGCACGCACAAGCTGATGATCGAGTACATGCTGGCCGACTACACCCGCAAGGGCTACATCGATGGCCGTGCAGCACGCCTGATGACCGTGACTGTGCGTCCGGGCAAACCCAATGGGGCGGCGTCTTCGTTTTTCAGCGGCATCATCCGCGAGCCCTTGGCCGGCACCGACACCCTCTGCCCGGTCGACCCCGATGTGTCGCACCCCGTGTCCTCCCCAGGCAACACCATCCATGGCCTGATCACCGTGTTCGAAGCCAGCCGCGAGGCCATGGGCAGGCGCATGGCGCTGAACCTGCCGGGCCTGAACGTGAAGGTCAGCGACATGCTGGCCGCTCTAGAAAAAGTGGCGGGCCCGGCTGTGCGTGCACGGGTGAAGTTTGAACGCGACCCACGCATCGCAGGCATTGTGGCCAACTGGGCCAAAGGCTCGACCTCGGACCGCGCCAACGCCCTGGGCCTGACCGCCGATGCCAGCTTCGAAGCCGTCATTGCGCAATACATCGACGACTGCCAAACCCGGCCCGGCTACCCGGCCGAGGCTTTGAACGGCTTGCAGTGATGTGCAAGATGCGGCCACATTCCCCTGGGCGTGGTCGCTGCTGACGCCTGCCTTAAAAATGCGTGCTGACCGCCCCGCTGATGGACCCATCGTCTTCCATGACCGCCATCCAGCGCCATTTGTCAAACGTGGTGCAGGGATGAGAAATGCCCAACGCCACCCGGTCACCCACCTGCGGGACAACCCCCTCGGGGGCAAACACCATGTGCGCGTGCTGATCGCTCAGCGCTTGCACCTGCCAGCCCTCCGGCGCGGCGGCAATGGCCCCGGGCGCGCGCTGCCGCTTGGGCGCCCAGCGCACCGGCATCGGCATGCACTGGTCAAAAGACAGGTCACGCCGTCCGGCATTCAGGATGGCCAAACCCGGCTCGGGCACCGACTGCACCATCGTCCAAACCTCCAACGCAGGCTGCAACGACGCACTCAGGCCCTCACGTTGCTCCACCAGCTTCAGATAGCGGGCGTAGTTCCAGTGGTCGTGCGTGACATAGCAACCCGAACGCAACACGCCTTGCACCGGGCGACTTTGAACCTGCAACTTCAGCATCGGGATCACCAGGTCGAACACCGCCGATCCGCCGGCCGAGAGCAACACCTCGTCACCGCCCCACAGCTTCTGCGCATCGAGCTGCTGCACCAGCGCTTGCACGCTGCGCACCAGGGCACTCACGGCCTCGCTGTCGTGCGCACTGTCGCATCGCCCCAGCCCGCCTTCGTAACACTCCACCCCACCCAGGCGCACCACGCCCGAAGTGGCCATGGCCTGCGCCAAAGCCAAGGCCTGCGCGTGCGTGCGGCAGCCTGTACGGTAACCGGCAATGCCCAACTCCAGCAGCACGTCCCAGCAACGCGCATTCTTTCGCCGTCGCCCCCAATCGGCCAACGCCTCCAATTGCGCCAGAGAATCCACGCAAAACCAGACCCGCGCTTGCGGGTGTTGACACAGCAGCCAGTCCAAGCCGTCCAGATCGGCATCGGACGCCAACTGGTTGGCGATGATGGCGCGTTGCGCGCCGGCCGCCAGACCCACACGCAACTGGTGCACATGGGCAAACGTCAGCCCCCAGGCCCCGGCTTGCAGCTGCATGCGAAACAGCTCGGGCGACATGGTGGTTTTGCCGTGCGGGGCCAGCGCCACGCCTTTGCGCTGAACAAAGGCCTGCATCCAGACCAGGTTGTGCGTGAGTGCCGGACGGCGCAACACGGCCACCGGGTACGCCGTCTCATCATGGAGCAAATTCCAGCCGCGATCACCCAGTTGCGCGACGGTGCAGGGCTTGGCGGCGAGCGGGAAACCTTTGCACGCCCCATCCAGGACAAAATCGCCATTCAGACCGGCGACCGCCGTGCCGGTGTTTTCCATCCCCATCTCCATTGCATTGCGCACCATGTTTTGCTCCACTTCCAGTGGCGTCCATTTTGGCGATGATTTGCCCTCTTCACTCTGAACCGTCGTTTTTTTTCACATGACATCACCCACCAAAACCCTGGACATCGTGGCGCTTGGCGAAGCCATGGTCGAGTTCAACCAAACCCAAGACCAAAATCAAGACCAAAATCAAGACCAAAATCAAGACCAAAATCAAGACCAACAAGCTGACGCGCCCGCGCTGTACCTGCAAGGCTTTGGTGGTGACACCAGCAATGCCGCCATCGCCGCAGCCCGTGCGGGCGCGCGGGTGGCGTATCTGAGCCGCCTGGGCACAGACCGCTGGGGCGACCACCTCATGGCTTTGTGGCAACGTGAAAACGTGGACACCACCACCGTGCTGCGCGATGCCCAAGCGCCCACCGGCCTTTACTTCGTGAGCCACGATGCACAGGGCCACCACTTCAGTTACGCCCGCGCAGGCTCTGCCGCCAGCCGCATGCAGCCGCAAGACCTGTCGCAGCACTGGGCCGACGCCGTGGCCCGCAGCCACTGGCTGTACCTGTCCGGCATCTCGCAGGCCATTTCCGCATCGGCCTGTGACACGGCGTTGGCGGCCATGCTGCACGCCCGCAGCGTAGGCACGCGTGTGGCCCTGGACTCCAACTTGCGCTTGTCCCTGTGGCCACTGCCCCGTGCGCAAGCCTGCATCCGCCACGCCATGGGCCTGTGCGATCTGTTTTTGCCCAGCCTGGAAGACATGACGACGCTGACCGGCCTGACCCAGGCGCACGACATCATCGACTGGAGCCACGCACAAGGTGCCGCGCAAGTCGTGCTCAAGCTGGGGGCCGAAGGCGCACTGGCCAGCGACGGCCAACAGCGCCGCCACGTGCCAGGCCATGCGGTCCAAGCCGTGGATGCCACCGGCGCGGGCGATTGTTTTTCCGGCAATTTGCTGGCACGTCTGGCCGCAGGCGACGACCTGTGGGCCGCCACCGTTTATGCCAATGCCGCCGCCTCTTTGTCGGTGCAAGGCACTGGCGCTGTGGCACCGTTGCCTGATCGGCCTGCCGTTCTTCACATGTTGTCGAAAGCCAGGCCCGCATGAGACCGTTGATCGCCATCGACTGGGGCACCTCGGCGCTGCGGGGTGCCCGACTTGGCCCCACCGGTCAGGTGCTGGACTCGCGTGCATTTGCACGCGGCATCCTGAGCGTGCCAGCGGGCCAGTTCGCCGCCGTGCTGGACGAACTTTTTGGCGACTGGTTGCAAGCGCCGGATGTGCTGTGCCTGATCTCGGGCATGGCCGGCAGCCGCCAGGGCTGGCAAGAAG
Organism: Burkholderiaceae bacterium; assembly: GCA_919902775.1. Classification (GTDB taxonomy): domain Bacteria; phylum Pseudomonadota; class Gammaproteobacteria; order Burkholderiales; family Burkholderiaceae_C; genus Limnohabitans_A. The sequence continues at coordinate 67,192 of CAKKRJ010000009.1, read as the reverse complement.
CGCCCTACTGCCCCTGCCCCGCAGGTTTTGCCGAATTGGGCCAGCACCTGCTGTGGCTAGAGCCCGGCCGCATCGCGCTGGTGCCCGGTCTGAGTTGCATGGCCGGCGGTCCTTTGGACGCTCCCGATGTGATGCGCGGCGAAGAAGTGCAAATCTTCGGTGCACTGCAACTGGCGCAACGCGACACCGCCACACTGGTGCTGCCTGGCACACACAGCAAATGGGTTCAGGTGCAAAACGGCCGCGTGACCCGCTTCAGCACCTGCATGACCGGCGAGGTCTATGCACTGATGGGCCAGCACTCGATTTTGGGCAAGACGCTGGAGTTGAACAGCGCCTTTGACGAAGCCGCGTTTTTGCAAGGCATCGCGCAGAGCCAGCAAACAGGCAGCGTGCTGCACCACCTGTTTGGGGTGCGCACACTGGCGCTGTTTGATCGGATGTCCCCCACCGCCCTGCCCAGCTATTTGTCGGGCCTGTTGATTGGTGAAGAACTGCGCAGCCAGACCCCGTCTGCCACGTTTTCCGCGTCGAATCCCTTGATCCTGATCGGCAGCGAGACCCTGACGTTGCGCTACACACTGGCCCTGCAACACCTGAACATCCCCTGCCAAAGCCACGGCGCCGAAGCCACCTGGGCCGGCCTGTTTGCCTTGGCCACCGCTTGCCAAAACACCTGTTTGTGATGCCCCCATGACCACTTTGACCACCCCCGTGACAGCCCCCCACACTTCCGCATCCACACCTGCTCAGGCCTTGTCGCAAGCCATGGCGCAACGGCCCCTGATCGCCATCCTGCGCGGGCTCACGCCTGCTGAAGCGCCCGCCATGGGCGAGGCCTTGGTCAGCAGCGGTTTTGCCATCATCGAAGTGCCACTGAACTCGCCACAGCCTTTGCAGAGCATCGCCACGCTCGCGCAGCAATTTCCCCAAACCCTGATCGGCGCGGGCACGGTCTGCCACGCACAACAAGTGAACGACGTGCACGCCGCCGGTGGCCGCCTGGTCGTCGCGCCGCATTTCAACCCCGCCGTGGTCGCGCAAGCCCTGGCGCTGGGCATGGTGGTGCTGCCCGGCGTGGCCACGCCCAGTGAAGCCTTTGCGGCACTGGACGCCGGTGCACACGGGCTCAAACTGTTTCCTGCCGAGATGATTTCCCCCGCCGCCGTCAAAGCCCTGCGGGCCGTGCTGCCCCCCCACACCCCCTTGGTCCCTGTGGGCGGCATCACGCCCAACAACATGGCCGCCTACCTGGCGGCAGGGGCGACGGGTTTTGGTTTGGGTTCGGCCTTGTACGCGCCGGGCCGCAGTGCCGAACAGGTGCGCGACATGGCGCGGGCATTTGTGCTGGCACTGAACGCAGCGGCCCCCTGAAGGAGGCAGCTGCGGCGCGCTTTACTTGATGAAGCGGATCTGCGCGTTGATGCGCTCGAGGATGGGTTTTTTCTTTTCGTTGAAAACGGCCTTGTTCTCCTCGATCAGGTTCTTTCCCTTGGTGTCGATCGAGATGATCAAGGGACCGAACTCCTTGACGCGGTTGACCCACAAGGTTTCGGGCATGCCCAGATCGGTCCATTCAGCGGCTTCGATCTTTTCGACTTGCGTGGCCGCCAGCACGGCGCACCCCCCTGGAAAAATGGCATGCACCGCCTTGTTCTCCATGCAGCCTTCTTGCGTCTCAGGGCCCATGCCGCCTTTGCCCACGATCAGTTTCACACCGGTGCGCCGGATGAATTCTTTTTCAAACTTCTCCATGCGCATGCTGGTGGTCGGGCCGATGGAGACCATCTCGTATTCGCCGTTGTCTTTTTGGCGCACGATCGGGCCGGCATGGAAGATGGCACCGCCTTCGAGGTTCACCGGCAGTTCGCGGCCCAACTCGATCAGGCGGCGGTGCGCCACGTCACGGCAAGTGACCAAGGTACCGGTCAGGTACACCACGTCACCGATGTTCAGTGACTCTAGGTCTTCGTCTCGAATGGGAGTGGTCAGAATTTTTTTCACAGTTTGAATCCTTGGTGCGAGATCACTTCGTAGGACATGTCGGCATGGATCTTGATCTTGCCGCGGCGGTGCGCCCAGCAACCGGTCGAGACCGCCACGCCGATCGTGGAGGGGTGACGGGCCGACGACTCGATGTTCACGCCCATCACGCTGTTGTTGCCGGTCAGGCCTTGGGGCCCCAGGCCCAGTTCGTTCAGGCCATCGGTCAGCAGCTCTTCCATCAGGGCCGCGTTGTCGTTGCTGTGGCGCGATGTGACGGGGCGCAAGATCGCCTTCTTGGACAAGCGTGCCGCTGTTTCCGCCGAGGTGGACACACCCACCCCCACCAGCAGTGGCGGGCAAGCGTTCACGCCACGCGAGGTGATGACATCGAACACGAACTCGGCCACGCCTTCATAGCCCTGGCCGGGCATCAACACCTTGGCTGCGCCAGGCAGCGTGCAACCGCCACCGGCCATGTAAACATCGATCGTCACGCTGTCATCGCCGGGCACGATCTCCCAGTCCAGCCACGGGATCTTGGAGCCCGTGTTGGTGCCGGTGTTCTTTTCGACAAAGGTTTCCACCGCGTTGTGGCGCAGCGGGCCGTATTTGGTCGCCCCCTCGGTCGCACCCAGCAGGATTTCTTCCAGTTCGCCCAGCAAGGGGAAGTTGGCACCTGCCGTCAGAAAATACTGGATCACACCGGTGTCCTGGCAGCTGGGGCGATCGAGCTTGTCGGCCGCTTCCTGGTTTTGGCGCATTGATTCGTACACCTCCTTGGCCAGGAAGTTGACTTCTTTTTCGCGCAGTTCACCGAGTTTCTCGGTCACATCGGTGGGCAGCCGTTTGCCGATGTACGAAGTGAACTTCGCCATCACATGCGTCAAATCTGCGACGGCAGTTGCTTTGTCCATGGGGATACTCCTTTGGTTCGGGGATTCAGTCCAAGGTGACCTTGCCGACTTTCACAAGCTGGGCGAATTTTTCGGTCTCTTCCTTGATTTGCTTGGCCATTTCTTCGGGCTTGTTGCCCACCGGCTCGGCGCCGATGTCCATCATTTGTTTCTTGAATTCGGGTGACTGGATGATCTTCACCACCTCGGCGTTCAGGCGTGCCACGACCGCCTTGGGCGTGGCCGCAGGGGCCAACAAACCAAACCAGGTCCCGATTTCAATGTGGGGAATGCCCGCTTCTTGCAGCGTTGGCACATTCGGCAAGGCGGACGAACGCTTGGCTGTCGTCACTGCCAGCGCCTTGAGCTTGCCTTCCTTGATGAAAGGCAGCACCGGTGTGATGGTGTCAAACGACATGTCCACCTGGCCGCCCAGCAAATCGGTGGTCAAGGGTGCGCTGCCTTTGTACGGCACATGCAGGATCTTGGCGCCGCTTTCCATCTGGAACTGGGTGCCGATCATGTGTTGCGCTGTGCCGTTGCCGTTGGAGCCATAAGCCAACTTCTCGGGGGATGCCTTGCCTGCGGCCACCACATCTTTGACCGAGTTGTAAGCCGACTTGGCACTGACCGTCATGACGTTGGGCACCATCGCCACGGTGGTGATGGGGGCCAAGTCTTTTTCAAAGCTGTATTTCAGGTTCTTGTACACACTGCTCGCCACGGTGTGGTGCACCGCCCCCATGAGCAAGGTGTGGCCGTCTGCCTGGGCTTTGGCAACCAGGTCGGCGCCCAGCGTGGCACCGGCACCGGGTTTGTTGTCCACGATCACCGGCTGCCCCAGGGCGGGCGACAACTTGTTGGCCACCGCTCTGGCCAGCACATCGGTGGTTCCACCGGCCGGAAAGGGCACCACGATGGTGAGCGTTTTGCTGGGCCAGGTTTGCGCCGATGCCAGGGCCCAAGCACAGCACAGGGCCGTTGTGAGCAGGGGTTTTCTGAAGTTTTTAAACATGTTGTCTCCTCGTTTTAGGCTGAACAGCCACCCACTGTGGCGGGTGGAACGGGAGCAACTTTAACGATCAACAAGCTCAAAAAATGCCTGTATATTCAAATCATTGTTAACTTCAAGTTAAAGATATGAGCAAGCTGATCAGCCCCTCCGATCTGCGGTTTTTCATGACGCTCGCCAGCGCCGGCTCACTGAGCGCAGCAGCGCGGGAACAAGGCGTTTCCCCGGCCGCGGTGAGCCGGCATTTGGGGCTGATGGAGTCGCGCTTGGGCAGCCCCTTGATCAACCGCACCACGCGCAGAATGAGTTTGACCCCGGAGGGGGAGATTTACCTGGAGCACGCTCGCAAAATCATGAGCGACATCGAAGGGCTGGAAAGCCAGTTGCTGGGCGCGACGGCGGTGCCCCAAGGTTTGTTGCGGGTCAATGCGACCTTGGGGTTCGGGCGCAGCCACATTGCGCCGCTGATTTCCCGCTTCACGCAGCAATACCCCAAGGTGGACATCCAGCTGCAACTGTCGGTGAACCCGCCCCCCAGCGGAGACGATGCCTTTGACATTTGCTTTCGCTTTGGCAACCCGCCGGACTCACGCTCCATTGCGCGCTTCATCGCGGCCAACAAACGGGTCGTGGTCGCTTCGCCGGCCTACATCCAGCAACACGGTGCGCCGCAAACCCCGCAAGAGCTGGTGCAACACAACTGCATTGGCATTCGGCAAGGCGACGAGGCCTACGGCTTGTGGCGATTCACCAGCACCAAAGGCAAAGGGAAAAACCAAACCACAGCGGCCGAAAACGTCAAGATCCGGGGCAACCTGACCACCAATGACGGCGGGGCCGCGCTGAACTGGGCACTGGATGGGCACGGCATCTTGCTGCGTGCCCAATGGGATGTGGAAAAGCATCTGGCATCCGGTGAACTGGTGCCACTGCTGACGGCCTACAACAGCCCCGATGCCGACATCTATGCCATCTATGCCGAACGGCACAGGACATCGGTCAGGGTGAAAGCCTTGATCGATTTTGTGGCCGGCGCCTTTCAACACCGATGAAACCTGACCGGGGTATTGGCCGGACAGCAGTATCTGCTTGGCGGCGGTGCTCGCTCACTTCAAGTCGCGCAAGCGCGTGTGCGCAGCCCCTTGCCAATCGGGCGGAAGCTGGTGTTTGGCTTGCTGGTAATGGTGGGTATAGACATCCAGATAAGCCTGCAGACAGTGCGCCGCATGGGCTTCGCCCGCCAGATCCAGGCACAGCGAGGCCACTTCGCTGGTGCAAAAGTGGTCACCACGACGCGAACGACGCAAGGTGTAGCGTGAGACCTGCTCGGGGTTCAAACTGAGCACCGGCAAACGGTTCAGGTACGGGCTTTTGCGGAACATCTTGCGGGCTTCGGGCCAGGTGGCGTCGAGCAAGATGAACAGCGGGCGTTGGCCCGCGTGGGTCGGAGGCACGTCCTGCACCACCCGCTCGGGCGCCACAAACTCACCCGGGAACACTACCAACGGCAGCCACTGCGGATCGGCCAGCAGCGCCAGCAAGGCCGGATCCACCTCGGTACGCGCCCAACCAAAGGCATAGGTGTCTTGCACCACATCGGCGATCAACCAGCCCGTGTTGCTGGGCTTGAGCGGCTCGATGTCGGCCATCAGCAAACACACACCCGACCGCGTGGGTATCTCGGGCCGCACGCTGCACATGCAGTGGCTGGGCACCAGGCGGCAGCCCGGGCAGCGCTCCCCCTTAATGCCGCCTCGGGCTAAAAAGGGCTTGGCGCTGCGGGCCAGGCGAGCGGCGCGCAAACGCGAAACGGCATGCGGCGATACGCCGTGACTGTCTTCTTTTTGGTCTTCTTTATGGCACTCTTTTTGACCCACTTGATGGTCCTCTTTGTCGTTCATGCATTTTCCGCACCTGAGAAAGAACATCCTTCGGCCGCAGGGGCGGCCTCCTACAAAAAACCGCGAACCCTGCGGGAACGCGCGCCTGCGCGCGAATGCCTTTCATCATCCTGGGCGTCACCCAGCAAAATGAATCCGGGCAATGGTACTGGATGCTCCGGCCTGTCCGAACGCGAACCACCCAGAGAAGTCGCCAAGGTGGTTGCCATTTGGACACGCTTTGCGCAAGCTGTGCCGACGTCCATCCCACCGGAACCCGAACATGAGACTTCTTCACACCATGCTGCGCGTGGGCAACCTGCAACGCGCCATCGATTTCTACACCCAGGTGCTGGGCATGAAACTGCTGCGCACCTCGGAAAATCCCGAATACAAATATTCACTGGCCTTTTTGGGCTACGGCAACAACCCCGAGCATGCCGAACTGGAGCTGACCTACAACTGGGGCGTCGAAGCCTACGAGATGGGCACGGCCTATGGCCACATCGCGCTGGGGGTGCCCGATGCCGCTGCGGCCTGCGAAAAAATCAAGGCCGCAGGCGGTCATGTGACTCGCGAAGCCGGCCCGGTCAAGGGCGGCACCACCGTGATCGCGTTCGTGACCGACCCCGATGGCTACAAGATCGAGTTGATCCAGCGGACCGAATTTGCGGGTGAGCAAGGATTGCGCTGAACAAACGCTCAATCATCTGTAGGTCGGCGGCTTCAGCCCCGACGTGCGTGCGTGGCCAGCCAACTGGTGTCGGAGCTGAAGCTCCGACCTACCCATGCATCAACGCGGCAATTGAGTGGCCTCGCGGGCCAGTGCCTCGATGCGTGCCCAGTCGCCCTGCGCCAGCGCGTCCGCGGGCACCAGCCAGGAACCGCCCACGCAGGCCACATTGGGCAGGCTCAGCAGGTCGTTCGCGTTTTGTTGCGTCACGCCACCGGTGGGGCAGAACTTCACATCAAAAAACGGACCGCTCCAGGCCTTGAGCATGGCCGGGCCGCCCGCTTGCATGGCCGGGAAGAACTTGAGTTCGGTGTAGCCGTCTTCTTGCGCCATCATGATTTCGCTGCCGGTGGCCACACCGGGTAAGAGCGACAAACCGTGGTCGCGGCAAGCCTGGCCCACAGTCTTGGTGTAGCCGGGGCTCACAGCAAACCGGGCACCGGCTTTGGCCGCCGCTGCCGCATCGGCTGCGCTGCGCACCGTGCCTGCGCCCACCACGGCCCCGGGCACTTCTTTGGCAATGGCTTCCATGCACGCCAGTGCTTGCGGGGTGCGCAAGGTCACTTCGAGCATGCGGATACCGCCTGCGACCAGTGCACGCGCCATGGGCACGGCGTGGGCCACATCGTTCAACACAATCACGGGGATCACGGGGGCGTCCTGCATGACTTGCAGGGCGGTCAATGGACCATTCAGATTCACAGCCATGTGCAGGCTCCTTCTTCGGCTTTGAGCGCATTGCGGCGCATGTTGGCAAACAGTTCACGGCCCATGCCCACGCCGTTGGCGGCGCGCAGTTCGGCGGGCATTTGGGCCAAGGGACGGGCGGCCCATTCGGCCTCGCTCACCAGCACTTGCAAGGTGCCCGCCACGCCATCGAGGCGGATCAGATCGCCGTCTTGCACCTTGGCCAATGGGCCACCGGCAACGGCCTCGGGCGAGACATGAATGGCCGCAGGCACTTTGCCGGACGCGCCGCTCATGCGGCCATCGGTGACCAGCGCCACCTTGAAGCCTTTGCCTTGCAACACCGCCAGCGGCGGGGTGAGCTTGTGCAACTCGGGCATGCCGTTGGCTTGCGGGCCTTGCCAGCGCACAACACACACGATGTCACGCTCCAGTTCACCGGCCTTGAAAGCGACGTGCAGTTCTTCTTGCGAGCTGAACACACGGGCCGGGGCTTCGATCACATGCAGCTCTTCGGGCACAGCCGAAATCTTGATCACGCTGCGTCCCAGATTGCCTTGCAAGAGTTTCAGCCCCCCGGTGGCGCTGAACGGCTGGGAGGCCGGACGCACCACGGACTCGTCCTTGCTGGCACCGATGTCGTTCCAGACCAGTTGACCGTTGTGCAAGGCGGGCATGCGGGTGAATTCACGCAGGCCACCGGCACGCACCGTGAGCACGTCGGCGTGCATCAGGCCGGCATCGAGCAGTTCGCGGATCACATGACCCGGACCGCCAGCGGCCTGGAACTGGTTCACATCGGCGCTGCCGTTGGGATACACGCGGGTGAGCAAGGGCACCACGTCCGACAGGGCCGAGAAATCATCCCAGTCGATCACGATGCCAGCGGCACGCGCCACGGCCACCCAGTGGATCAGGTGGTTGGTCGAGCCGCCGGTGGCCAGCAAGGCCACCATGGCGTTGACGATGCAACGCTCGTCCACCAGTTTGCCAATCGGCGTGAAGTTTTTGGCCTTGACCAGCGCCAGCACGGTGCGGGCGGCCTCGCGTGTCAGTTCCTGGCGTACACCTTCGCCTGGGTTGATGAACGCCGTGCCTGGCACATGCAGGCCCATGGCTTCGAGCAGCATCTGGTTGCTGTTGGCCGTGCCATAAAAAGTGCACGTGCCTTGGGCATGGTAGGCGGCCGATTCGGCTTCGAGCAGTTCGGGGCGTCCCACCAGACCCAGTGCGGCTTTTTCACGCACCTTGGATTTTTCGTTGTTCGACAAGCCGCTGGTCATGGGCCCGGCGGGCACAAACACCGTGGGCAAATGGCCAAACTGCAGGGCCCCGATCAACAGACCCGGCACGATCTTGTCGCACACACCCAGCATCAGGGCGGCATCAAAGACATCGTGGCTGAGCGACACGGCCGTGGCCATGGCGATCACGTCACGGCTGAACAAGCTCAGCTCCATGCCGGGCGTGCCCTGTGTCACGCCATCGCACATGGCGGGTACGCCACCGGCCACTTGGGCGGTGGCACCGCATTTTCGGGCCTCGTCCTTGATCAGATCGGGATAGTGCTGCAACGGCGCATGGGCCGACAACAGGTCGTTGTAGGCGTTGACGATGCCGATGTTGGGCGCGCGCGGGGCCACCACCTTGATTTTGTCGAGTGCGGTGGCGCGGCCTTTGTCGTCTTCGGGCATGGCCGCAAAAGCATGGGCCACATTGGCACAGCCCAGGCGCTGGGCCCCGGGGTCTTTGTTGGCGGCCTCGTCGATCTGCTGCAAATAAGCCTGACGGGTCGGGCGACTGCGCTGGGCGATGCGGGCGGTGACGGCCGCCACAGTGGGATGAAGTTTCATGGGCATGGGCCTGACGGGAAGCAGGCGGATGTTTCAGGACAAAAGAACCAACAGGGGGCTGTGACGCCCCGGTTGGTAACTAAGTTACATCATCCATGGTAACCGTGTTCACCCGCTTTGGGCCGTTATGCCGGTTACAGACTGGGTACAAGTTGCGCAACGCCAGTTCAGTTCATCAACAGCGACAGCGCGCGAACCACCAACAAAGCCCCACTCATGCCCAAGAGGCTGAAGATGATTGGCTTCAATGTTTGGGCGTCGAAGCGCTGCGCCAAGCGGTGGCCGCACCAAATGCCCAAGAAAGCAGAGGGCAGCAACACCAAAACCCATTGCCAGATTTCGGGTTGGTTGAGGTTGCCCGTCAAGGCCGCGCTGGTCAATGCGGTACTGGACAAGAACAAGATGGTGATGGGCATCGTCGCACGCAAGGCCTGTGGGTCTTCCAGGCGCTTGGTGAGCCACAGCATGACCACCGGCCCGGCGGTGCCAAACATGGTTTCGATCAAGCCCATGAAGAACCCGGCCACATTTTGCGGAATCCAACCTGACACATGAACGAAGGGCGCTGAGGCTCTGAATCCCCGGATGCCCACCCAGATCACGTACAGGCCCAACACGGCCAGCAAGCCCTGTCCGCTGGAGACTTGCAAGAGCGCTGATCCGGCCAATGCCCCCACGATGACGGAGGGCAGCAACCGTGGCAGTTCACGCCAAGCGACCTCGCGGAAATTCAAGCCGGTATGAAAAAGCGAGGTCGGGATGTCCGTCATCAGCACCAGGGGCACGACCAGTGTCAGGGGCCAGTGCCAGGCCAACAGCGGAATGATGATCAAGGCCGAGCCAAAGCCGGTCACGCCCAGCACCAAGTAGCCCAAAAAGACCACGCCGGATTGGAAAAGAGGCAACGACTGCCATCCGATGCCCCATGCGGAGGGGTCTGCGGCTTTGAATAAATCAAACAACATCAAAACTCAATACGACGCCGGGGTGTGCACCCACAAAACCACGGCGGGCACTTTGCCGGGGTTGTGACAGCGGTGCGGGCCTTTTCTGGTGAAAGAGAAACTGTCACCCGCTTCCAGCATCAAGGTTTTGCCATCCACTTGCAGCTCCAGCACGCCACTCATCACCACGCCAGCTTCCTCGCCTCGGCGCTCGCGATCGCGGTCACCCGTTCTGGCACCGGGCTCAAACGTGGTCTCCACCAGCAGCAATTCACCGCTGATGGACGGGCTGAGAATTTCTTCATGCACGCCTGAGCCATGAAAATCCATGGCTCGCCGATGGGCTTTGCGCACCACAAAGCCGATTTCATCGGCATCAGGGGCCGACTCGGATCGGAAGAACCAGGAAATTTGCACGTCCAGTTCGCGCGCGATTTCGTGCATGGCCGAAATACTGATTTCGGCCATGCCTCTTTCAATCTGGCTGAGCCAGCCCACAGAGCGGTTGATGCGTTGCGTCAATTCAACCAGCGTCAGGCGTTTGGCACGCCGCAGGTCACGGATCTGAAAACCCAGAATTTGCTGAGGCGTCAGTGTCGCTGGGGTTTTTTGCGGTGCTTTTTGAGCGGTCTTTTTGACCGCGACAGGGGTGGATCGTGGGCTCATGGTGTGTTCAATCGAGGACCCGCAGGCAACATGCCGGGCAATGCGGTTTGCAGCCATTGTGCCCACGTACGGACCAGATCACAGCGATCCGATACGCCATTGCACGCCCCCTGGACTGGCCGATAACGGCCAGCGGTTTTCACTTTTTCTGCGGTCTGAGCCGTCGCATGGGACTGGTCAAGCAACGAGGAGCCCACGGGGAAAGGCAGCATGTGGACCTGTCCTTCAAAGACCGTCCCAGCCACGCGGACCTCTCGGAGTTTGTCCGCGCCCAATTGCATGGGGTCATCTTCCAAGACCACAAAATCTGCCCGCTTGCCTGCTGCAATGGAGCCAATTTCGTCTTCCAGACGCAAGGCCCAGGCGGCATCAATGGTCACGCCCCGCAAGGCTTGCATCAATGGAATTTTCTCTGTTGGCCCCAAAACCTGACCGCTTTGTGTCACCCGATTCGCGGCACACCAGGCCAAGGTCAATGGCTCGGTCGGGGCCATCATGAAATCGGAATGGAAGGACACCCGCATGCCCTCACGCAACATCGACGCAATGCGCGTGAGTTGCGCCGCACGCTCTGGCCCAAGACCAAAAATACTGTAGTCGTCACCCAGCGTATGCAGGTAATAGGGGTTGACGGTGGCATGGATGCCCAGTGCCGCCATGCGCGCGGTTTGTGACTGGGCATGAAAGCCCACATGGTGCACATGAAAGCGGTGGTCAAAGCGCGGCTGCGCTTGCTGCGCGGCTTCCACCGCGTCGAGCACCGCGTCCATGCCGCCGTCGCCATTCACATGCACATGGATGGTGTAACCCGCCTTCCAGGCCGCCAGCACACCGGCCTTGAGCACCGGCGGAGCCATCAGCCACTCGCCCTGGTGGCCGTCCAGATAGCCCGGCCAGCGCATTTGCATCAGCTGCGAAAAAATCGCGCCATCGGCAAACAGCTTGATGGCTTTGGCGTTCCAGATTTTTCCTTGCCGTTTGCCAACCTGGTCGTCAATCGCGGCGAGCCCCGCCTCAAAGTCAATGGGCTGATCCGGCGGGCCCAGTTCGGTCTGGGTGGCGCGGTTGGCATAGCCTCTCACATCAAACACATTGACCACGCGGCAGGGCGTGTTCTCTTGATGCAAAACCTGATCGAGTGCCTTGCCTTCGTATTCGGGGGCCAAAGCGCCATACAGCATGTCCACTGCCGTGGTGATGCCGCCCATGTGCATCAACTTGGTGGTCTGCCGCAGGCCTTCGTAATACCACTCGGGTCGCATGAAATAAGGCAGCATGCCCAACAAGACAGGCTTGCAGCCCGTTTCGTAAAAATGCCCTTTCTCCCAGTCGATTTGAGGATGGTCTGCCCATTCTTCACGCTGCAGCCCCAGCTTCTCGAATGCACGAGAGTTCAAATAGGTTTCATGGAACGACCTTTGCCACAAGATGACAGGCCGGTCTGGGAACAGCTCATCCAGCAGTTGGCGGTCATAACGGCCATGCAAGTCGGGCTGGTAACCCCAGGTGATGAACCAGTCGGCTGGATCAACCGCTGCCTGCGCTGCTTCAAGCAATGCCTTGCGGTATGCCTCGGGGGTTCTGGCTGCAGGCACGAGTTCGCCACTGGGCTGACGCCAGGCTTCTGGCGCAATGGTCACCATCGGCATCAACAACGCGCCCAGGAAGGGATGGATGTGGTTGTCGATCAGCCCGGGCATCAAGACACGGTCCTCAAACTGCCTGTCAATGGTCACTTTCCGCCCCGTCATCCAGGCATCCATCTCCTCCAAAGAGCCGACCGCCACGATGCGCCCCTGGCTGACCGCGACAGCATTGGCCTCGGGCAAGGATTCATCCATGGTGTAGATGCGCTTGGCTAGAAAAATCGTCAGCTCTTCAATAGTGGAGGACTGGCTTGTAGACATACAAACACCTTTTTGATGTGTGCGTTGGACAGGCACTGAATTGAAGATTCAATCAAGTGAAATTTATATCATGATTTTCATTATCGCGCGATTACCGAGCATCAATCAAACCCGTGCAAACACCTACACCAGCACGTAATTACAAAGGAAATCTGTACATCCAAGGGAAACTCCCAATACTTCAACAATTCACAAGAGTGAAAATTCTGATGCGAATTTCATCCAACAAGCACATTCGGTATTCCGCACTTTGAAAGGACTTTCCATGTCTCTGACCTTGCATCTAAAAGCCAATGCCACCAAACTTTGCAAGCGCACTGCGCCCATGCTGTTGCTGGCGTTGCTCAGTTTCGGAGCGGCTGCGCAAGCTCAAACCTACGCGAACAAGAAGATTTCCTTCATGGTGCCCTGGCCTGCCGGCGGTGCCACCGATGTGGTCGCACGGGTGCTGAGCAGTGAACTGCAAACCAGCCTGGGCCAGCCCGTGATTGTGGAAAACATCGTCGGCGCTGGTGGCTCGATTGGCACCACCAAAGCGCTCAAAGCCCCGGCCGACGGGCACACGCTGCTGGTATCGACTCAGCAAGACCTGGTGCTCTCGCCCTTCAGTTACAAGTCTGCCAACTACAAGCATGAAGAAGCACAAACCGTGGCCTTGGTGGGTTACACCTCGGTGATGGTGGTCGTGCGCAATTCCTTGCCCGCACAAACCTTTCCAGAGCTGGTCGCCTTGATGAAAGCCAGTACCGACAAGCCCCTGTCTTACTGCACACCAGGCGCGGGGACCATTTACCCCTTGATCATGGATCGCATCAACAACCAGTTGCAAACCAAGAGCCTGCAGGTACCCTACCCCGGTTTTGGCCCCTGCCTGACCGACCTGGTCGGCGGCCGCATTGACTTTGCGCTGCTGCCCATCGCCGGCCCATTTCCGGACTATATTGAATCTGGAAAGATTCGCGGCTTGGCCCTGCTCAGCGACAAGCCCAATGCCCGCTTCCCCAAAGTCCCACTGGCCAGCTCATTCAAAGGCCTGGAGAACACGAACTTTTCTTTGTGGTCGGCTGTGCATGTGAGCTCTGCCGTGCCTGCCCCCATCGTGGAACAGTTGAACAAGGCTGTTTTGGCTGCCTTGGCCAAGCCTGAAGTGCGCAAAACGATCGAGGCCACAGGTGCGAGCGTTTTTGAGCCCACAACCGTCAAGCAGGCTCACGCTTTTTACCTCGACGATGTGAAGGTATTGGGTTCACTGGCCAAAGCCTCGGGTTTTGTGCCGCAATAAACCCAATGGGCATTCGCGCGCAGGGGCGCGCTCCCACAAGGATTCGGTTTTTTGTAGGGATGCGCTCCCACAAGAGTCCAATTTTTTGTAGGAGGTCGCCCCTGCGACCGAAGGCTGTTCTTTCACAGTAAGGGCTGACACCCATCGCCACAGTCGTCCCAGAGTCGCCCCTCAAGCGGGTAGTGGCTGTTGAAGCAAGCGCTTTGCTTGCACCCTGTCAACCCAGGGTGCAAGCAAAGCGCTTTCTTCATGGTCGATCCACATTGGTTTGTCTGTCTGTTTGCCCACACAAAATGGCGCATCCCTTTGGGGATGTCTCGCTATCATTTTTTGGCGTTGAACGGCGCAGCTATTTTCTTTAATAAATCACATCTTGAAGGAATGACCATGTTGAACACCCAAAAATTCTTGTCCCTGGGCTTGATCGCCTTCACGTTGAGCTTGAGTGCCTGTGGCGCGATGAAGGACTCGAGCACGATGGTCTTCGGTGCCCAACTTGCGGGGGCCCATGAGGTCCCGGCCAACACCAGTGCAGGCATGGGCATGTTGAACGCCACCTTGGACAAACGAACCCATGTATTGAGCTGGACGGTGACCTATTCGGGCCTGTCCGGCCCAGTCAAAGCGGGCCACTTCCATGGCCCAGCACCCGTTGGCGTCAGTGCCGGCGTGGCATTGGGCCTCACAGGCCCAATGGAAAGCCCCATCAAGGGATCCGCCACATTAACAGCAGCTCAGACGGCAGAGCTGATGTCTGGAAAATGGTATGTCAACCTGCATACCGAGACCCATCCAGGCGGCGAGGTTCGCGGTCAAGTCATGCCATCGCCGTAAGCGCATCAGGAAACCGGACTATCCGATCGCGCTGGCTTGCTGCTGAATCTGACACAAACCTTCTCTGTAGCTTGTCACCGCGAAATCCGGGAAGCGTCGCTTGAACTTGCCAGAGTCGAACAAGTTGTCCTGCTGGTAGCGGGGCAACAATTCGCTGATCTCTCGGACTTCCTTTTTGAAGAGTCCCGCCACCGTCATCGTGAGGCGACCGATGACGCTGTACGCCGGTGGCCGGCCAAACACATCCGCGGCCAATGCCACAAATTGTTGGTAGGTCAACCGGTTGTCATCGCAGGGCAGATGCCAGGTCTGGCCGTAGGCATCCGGCGCATTGCCCAACACTGCCAGTGCACGACTGGCATCCGGCGTCCAGATCAAGGTGCGCAACGTATCGTCACGCACCGGCACGCGGGACTTCTGGCCAAGTTTCAGCCGGTCGATCACCAGCGCGTTGGTGAAGCTTTGGGTCTTGCCGGGGCCGTAGAACTCCGGGGCGCGGCCGATGAGCACGGGGATGTCACCTCTCGCCATCTCCTCCAGCACCATGGCAGCCATCTCTGCCCGCACCTTGCCCTTGCGGCCATTCGGCTCAAAAGGTGCATCCTCCTTCAACAAGCGATCGTCTTGCGGGTACATGTAGGTGTTGTCGAAATAGACGAACTTGGCGCCCGCTGCGCGAGTGGCATCGAGCGCGTTGCGCAACATCGTCGGGAACTGGGCTTCCCACACCGCCGTATCCGGCGGCAGACCCGCGGTGAAGTACACGACATCGCTGCCCGTGACGGCGGCCAGCGTCTGCTCGGTGTCGAGCAAATTGGCGGCAACCACCGCATCGGTGGCGTTGACCTTGCGAGGGTTGCGGCTCACCAGCCTCAGCTCGGTGGTGGTGTTGCGCACCAGTTCGCGGGCCAACTCCACCGCGATCTGCCCGGTAGCGCCAAGAATTGTTTGCATGACTTTTTCCTATCTTCGGTGACTGCCGCGCGTTCAGAGCGGCGTGGGGGTAGCTTAAGGTTCAACTTAACTTGAATGTCAAGCGTATTTTTTTGAAATTTTCTATCCCCTGCTGCTGCCTTTCTTGCGGCTGGCAATCCCCATGCTGTCCAACACCCGCACGGCGTTGTCCGCGCACGCCATGTCCGCGGGCTTGGCATCGATCAGCTGAATCAGCGACTGCAAATGGGCCTTGCTCTGCGCCAGGCGCACCTCCATGGTCTCGATGTCGTTGATCTTTTTGCGCAAGGCCAGCAACAGCTCGTCGTGCTGCCAATGGGCAATGTCCTGCGGCAGGATTTGCTTGATCTCGTCCAGCGTAAAGCCCGTCTGCTGCGCGTTGGCGATGATGGACAGGACGGCCACCGCTTCCAACGGGTACTCCCGGTAACCATTGGTTTGACGACCCACGGCGTTCAACAGTCCCTTGGATTCGTAGAAACGGATGGTGGAGGTGGCCAAGCCGCTGCGCTTGGCCAGTTCGCCGATTTTCATAAAGCACCTTCTTGTTGCGTTGTCATCCAGTTCACTGGATTTGGTTGACCTCAATCGCCTGGAGCAAAGCCTTGGCCACCGCCTTGCCCGAACTCGGGTTTTGGCCTGTCACCTCTGCCGGTTGTGCTGCCGCAGCCTGCACCAGAAACGTCGCCATGAGGCCGGGAAGGATGCGCTTGAGCAGGGATGTGAACATGCAGGTTCCTGATACCAGAGTCGGAAAACTCGGCACTCTAACCTTCAAGTCAACCTGAAGGTCAAGACATTTTCGATCTGAAATTTTAAAAATTCTCGAACCATTGACATCCAAGTCAGCTTGAATCTGATGGCGGCGCCATCGCAAGCCATGTATTGACCTGGACCGTTCTAATCCCCGTTTGCGCTGAAAAGTCGGTCGCTGATGGGGCTCTTTCCGTACCAGCGCCGATAGGCCGTCGAAAAGGCGCTTTGATTGGCATAGCCAAGCAACAGGCTCAGCTGGACCAATGGCATAGAGCCTCGGCTGACAATTTCAAAGGCCTTGATGCGACGATAGTCTTCGAGCAAACCGCCAAATGAGGTGTGCTCTTGCGCCAGGCGGCGCTGCAGGGTGCGGGGGTGAATATGCAACAGCTCTGCAACCGCGTCCCGGGTGCAACGGCCGGTGGCCAGCAACTGCGCGATCAGTCGTTGGGTGACTTCCACCATGTTTGATTCCGTTTGCTGGCGGGTCTGCTCCAGGTAGGCGCGCACGATGGGTGAAATGCTGGCATCGCGCACGGCCGTTGGCACGCTGAGCAAGGCGCGATCGACATAGACGGCATTGACGGATTCGTTGTAAGAGATCTTGCAACCAAAGAAACGAGCGCCGAGCCTGGATGAACTGAGCGGTGCATGTTGCATGCTCACACGCAAAATTTTGGGTTTTGTAAGCCCAGATGTGATCGCCAAAAACTGGTAGATCCGGCACAGGCTCAATTCAACCATTTGCGCTCCGCCACCTGCATGGGGCTTGGCTGCATAGGTGATACGGGCATGGTCGGTGCCTTCATGATTTCCAAATTCAGTGTCACAGTGAAAGGCGTTGGAGTGGATGGACAAGTTCAGCTGAACCGCGTGGATGGCTTCGCCTACGGTATCGGTCAGCCGTGCCGCCAAACCCACGGGGCCCAAAAATTCCATGTTTTGCATCTGGCCCAGACGAATGCCAAGATCCGGGCAATCCCATTCGCTTGCGCATGCCTCAAGCAACTTGCAAATCGCCGCATATGAAACCACCATCTCAGGATCTTTCAAGGCTTGCTCTGTGAGCCCGACACGGCTGAGCAGCGGCTGAATGGGTTGATGCAAGAGCAGCGCCAAGCGATCGAGCCCATACAGGGAGCTGGGGTGCGTGTAATAGACCGATTCGGTTCTTTTCTTCATGGTTTTGCGCTCAGAACAGCAAGTCTGCGTCGAAAAAGTGTCTTCTATTCATAATCGATTGTCTTCTATTCGAAAGACAAGCTGCTGACACCTGCCTACCATTGCGCCTTAAAAGCACGAGGAGACACGACATGATCACCCTGTTACACCCATCCGATGACGTATGGATTGCCCTGAGCGACCTGGCCCAAGGCGCGACGCTCGAAGGCGGCCTGGTCACGACGGGGCCCATCCCGTCCGGGCACAAGGTCGCAAGGCACGCGCTCAAACAGGGTGCCTTCGTTCATCGGTATAGCCAAATCATTGGCGTGGCCACGCAAGACATTCAGCCCGGAGACCACGTGCATGTGCATAACCTGGGCATGGCCGAGTTTGAGCGTGATTACGCCTTTGGCACCCAGGCCAAAGCGACCGACTTCGTCGCCAATCCCGGCACCTTCATGGGCATTCACCGTGCCAACGGCAAGGTGGCAACGCGCAATTACATCGGTGTGGTTTCCAGCGTCAATTGCTCCGCCACCGCGGCCAAACAGATTGCCAGGCACTTCGAGGGAAAACTCGACGCCTATCCCCATGTCGATGGTGTGCTGGCACTGACGCACAAAAGCGGTTGTGGGCTCGACACGCCGATCGAAGGTGTGGACATGCTGAAACGGGCGCTCAAAGGTTATGTCGATCACCCCAATTTTGCGCACATCATCGTGGTGGGTCTGGGCTGCGAAATCGCCAACCTGGGCGACATATTGGGCGGATCGCCCGGTGATTCCATGTCCATTCAAGCGCTTGGCGGCACCCAAAAGTTGGTGACAAAAGCCATTGAGCGGATCACATCTTTGTTGCCCGTCATCAATGACGTCCAGCGCGAGCCCGTGCCCCTGCGTGAACTCAAACTGGCC
Source organism: Burkholderiaceae bacterium (assembly GCA_919902775.1). Taxonomy (GTDB): domain Bacteria; phylum Pseudomonadota; class Gammaproteobacteria; order Burkholderiales; family Burkholderiaceae_C; genus Limnohabitans_A. Next base: position 48,727 of record CAKKRJ010000009.1, on the reverse strand, counting down.
ATGCAATGCGGGGGCTCATCCGGTGTGTCTGGCATCAGCTGTAATCCGGCGCTGGGTTATGCCGTTGATCTGTTGGTTCGCCACGGTGGCACGGCAATTCTTTCTGAAACCACCGAGACCTATGGCGCCGAGCACATTCTGACCGCCCGAGCCGTCAACGCGGAAGTCGGCCGCAAACTGGTGGACCGCATCCAGTGGTGGGAAGATTTTGTCAAGCCACGCGGCTTGGTGATCAATAACAATCCATCGCCTGGCAACAAGGCCGGCGGCTTGAGCACCATCATTGAGAAATCGCTGGGCTCCATTGCCAAGGGTGGCACCAGCAACCTCAACGAGGTTTATCTCTATGCCGAGCCGGTTGAGCCAGGCCGAGGGCTGGTGTTCATGGATGCGCCTTCCTTTGATCCGGTGGGTGCCACCGCGCAGGTCGCTGGTGGCGCCACGGTGATGGTGTTCACCACCGACCGCGGCTCGGCCTTTGGTTGCAAACCAGCGCCTTCGATCAAGCTGGCAGGCAGCACGCAGCTTTACCAGCGCATGCCCGATGACATGGACATCAATGCCGGCACGATTCTCGACGGCAGTGAGACGATTGAACAGGTTGGCACGCGGATTTTCGAGCGCATCGTCGCGGTGGCCTCGGGGGAACGCACCCTGAGCGAACAAATGGGCTACGGCGAAGAGGAATTCTGCCCCTGGGATCTGGGCGTCATGCTCTGAGTTCAACAACAAAGACAGGCGTCTATTTACCATGAGCAAACGCAGCGACATTCTTTCCAACAGTGCCAGCCCCTTGATGAACATGTTTCGCAAGGGCTTGCTGCACGGCGCCGGCATTGATGCCGAACAGCTCAAGACCCGTCCTTTGATTGCCATTGCCAATTCGCACACCGAATTGACGACGGGGCACGCCCATCTGGATCGCCTGGCCGCCAAGGTGCGCGATGGCGTGTTGGCCGCCGGTGGTGAATGCGCAGAATTCAACGTGCCGGCGCCCTGTGATGGTGTGGCCATGGCGCACGACGGCATGCGCTTCGTGCTGGCGCAGCGTGATCTGATCGCCGATCTGATTGAAACCCACTTGCGGTCACAGCCCTACGATGGGGTGGTGTTCATCGCCGGTTGCGACAAGATCAACCCGGCCATGATGATGGCCATGGCCAGGCTGGACTTGCCCGCCATTTACCTTGGTGGCGGACCGGGTCAAATGGACATCCGCAATGTTGACAACCCGTCGGGATCAATCGACCACGGTGATTTTCAGACGGATGCCCATCGCCTGGACAAGTCACTCACCTGCGCTACCTGTGGCGCCTGCGAAATCATGGGTACAGCCAATACCTTTCAGTGCCTGGCAGAGGCCTTTGGCATTTGCCTGCCCGGCAGCAGCAATATTCCAGGCTGGCACGCCGACAAACTCAAGGCGGCGCGGCGCACCGGTGAACGTATTGTCGGTCTGGTCCACGAAGGTCTCAATGCCCGGCAGATGTTCACGCCTGCCGCCTTCAAGAATGCGGTGGCCACGGCCATGGCGATTGGCGCATCGACCAATACGGCACTGCATTTGCCGGCGATCGCGCACGCGGCTGAAGTGCCCTTTGGACTGGCTGAATTTGAGGCGGCCGACCATATTCCAACGCTGCTGGCGGTAAGCCCGAATGGTCCTTTCGGCATTCAGGATCTGTGGGCGGCCGGTGGCATGCCAGCGGTGCTTCAACAGATTGCGCCGCACCTTGACGGCAGCGTGATGACAGTCACCGGCAAATCCTTGCAGGCCACGATGGACGCCGCGCGGGTGCGCAATGCCAAGGTTATTCCAGCGCTGGATCAGGCTTTTCGCCGACGCGCCGGCATCACCATTTTGCGCGGTAACTTGGCACCCGAGACCGCTGTGATCAAGCAATCAGGAGTGTCAGAGGACATGCTCCATTGCCAGGGTCCGGCGATCTGTTTCAACTCTGAGGAAGAAGCTATCCGGGCGATTGGCGACGGGCACATTCAGGCCAATCATGTGGTGGTGCTGCGTTACATGGGGCCGAAGGGGGCGCCGGGGATGCCAGAAATGCTCGGCGCCACTGTGGCGCTCAAGATGGCCGGATTCAAAAATGCCGCCTTGGTCACGGATGGCCGATTTTCTGGCGCCACCTCGGGACCCTGCGTCGGCCACATCTGCCCGGAAGCCTGGCAAGGGGGGCCGATTGCCCTGATCGAGGACGGGGATCTGATTGAAATCGATATCCCGAATCGGGCGCTGACCCTGCATGTGGATGAGACGACGCTGACGCTCAGACGTCAACACTGGGTACCCTACCAGCGCCAGGTTCCCGTGGGGTTCATGCGCCGCTACCGTCAACATGTTCTTCCAGCCAGCGAGGGCGCGGTGTTGACCTGATTGCAGCTTGGCATGGGGTTTCGGCTGACGTGAAAATCAGTTTTCGACCGGAATGGCCGAGTTCAGCCAAGCGCCCATCGGCAGTCATTCAATTTCTGAACTGCGTCCTGATTTTTTCTGCCAGAACCTGGATGCCCACCTCCATTGAGGAGGTGTCGGCATGGTTGCTTGACAGGTCAGTCGAGCGAGAGGTTCTGTGTCTTGACCACTTGCTTGTACAGAGAGAATTCGGTCTTGATCTGTTCGGCAAATTGCTCAGGGGTGTTGCCCAGAATGACCGAGCCGGTACCATCGATGCTCTTTTGCACTGCAGGGTTGGCCAGCACCTTTTTGACTGCGGCATGGACCGTGTCAACGATTTCTTTGGGTGTGCCTTTGGGGGCCACAATGCCGTAGTAGGCCATGCGATTGACAGACTCCAGACCGACTTCCTTGAAGGTAGGCACATCAGGCAGCACCGCCAAACGCTTGGGAGCCGCCACCACAATGGGGACCAATTTGCCGGCTTTGATGAAGGGCAGCGAAGAAGGCAAGTTGTCCAGGTTCATGCTGACTTGACCCGCCACCACGTCGTTCAATGCAGGACCTGCACCACGGTAAGGGATGTGCGCCATCTGAATGCCCGTCGAGGCTTTGTACATCTCCATGAGCATGTGGGTGATGCTCCCTGTGCCCGTCGATGCGTAGGCGTATTTGCCAGGATTGCTCTTGAGTTCCTGAACGAAGCTCTTGTAGTCGTGGCCTGGGAATTTGGGCGTCACCGCGATGATGTTGGGTGTCGCGGCGATGTTGATGATGGGCGCGAAGTCTGTCTCGGGGTTGTACGGGAACTTGGGGGTAATGGCCGGATTGGTGGCGGTGGTGGACACCGTGGCCATGCTCAAGGTGTAGCCATCGGGTTTGGCGCGCACCCCCTCTTGTGCACCAATGGTGCCGCCAGCACCGGCTTTGTTGTCCACCACGATCGGATGACCCAACTCCCGGCCCAGTGGTTCGGCAATCACTCGGGCGATGATGTCGGTGGTCCCGCCTGGTGCAAACGGCACGATGAGACGAATGGGTTTGTTGGGGTAGGCGTTTTGAGCCAGGGCCGCACTGACTGCGGTGAATGCCAAGCTGCAAAGAGCGGCGCGTGCGCCATGGCGAAAAAGTTGGGTAGGCATGAAAGTCTCCTTGGTGGTGATGAAAATAGGGGGTCAGAATTTGCAGCTCAGATGCTGCGGCGAACCAGTTGCTGCGGGCCCAGCTCGGTGCAGGTGCTGACCCCCAGCATGGCCATGTTGCGGTCCACTTCGTCGCGCAGCAGTTCGATGGCATGTGCAACGCCCGCCTCGCCTGCCACAGCGGCGGCATAGTTGAAGGGGCGGCCAACCAACACCATGCGCGCACCCAGCGCCAAGGCTTTGAGCACGTCCGAACCCCGTCGGAAACCGCTGTCGATCAGCACCGGAAAATCAGGGCCTACCGCCGCGACCACGGCTTCCAGCACGCGCATGGGCGAGGTGGCGCCATCCAGCTGTCGCCCCCCGTGGTTGGAAAGCACAATGCCATCCACGCCCAGGCGCTGTGCATGCACGGCATCTTCCACATGCAACAGTCCTTTGAGGACCAGCTTGCCTTTCCACCGCTGACGGATCAGCGCAATGTGTTGCCAGCTCAAATGGTCACGCGCAGAAAAGTCGCGCAAGACACTGGGTGACATGATGGGCGCGCCCCTTGTGGCGAATGAATTTTCAAAGTGCGGCATCCCATGGCGCAGCAAGGTGCGCAAGAAAGTGCCACCCACCCACCGGGGTCGCACAATGCCATCCCAGGCCAGGCGCAGGCTGGGGCGCATGGGTGTGGAAAACCCGGTGCGGATGTTGTTCTCGCGGTTGGCAGAGATCGGAATATCGACCGTCACAACCAAGGTGCCAAAGCCTGCTTTTTCCACCCGGTCGATCAGTGCGTCGATGCGCTCCTGATCACCGGGCAAATACGCCTGAAACCAGGTTGCAGGGGACTCTTGTGCCACTTCCTCCATCGGGATCAGCGAGGTGCCACTCATGATCGAAACAATGCCGGCCTGTTGTGCGGCCCGCGCCAGGACCACATCTCCGCGGTAGGTGGACAGCGCATTGATGCCCATGGGGGCAATGCCAAACGGACTGCTGTAGCGCTGGCCAAACAGCTCCACCGACTGTGTCCGTTTGGAAACGTCGTGCAGCACACGCGTCACGAAACCGTATTCAGAGAACACATCGCGGTTATCCCTGAGTGAAGCACCGTCTTCAGCGGCACCGGCGATGTAGCCAAAGATCGGCCTGGGCAACCTCCGACGCGCAGCCTCTTCAAAATCGTGCAGCGACAGCATGTTGCGCAAGGCGGCGGGAAGTGTCACCGGGGAGGGTTCTGCGTAGTTGGCCATGGCGTGAAGGACGTGAATCGATGGGGTGGTTGCGACTTTAGGTTCCTGGCATTTCAAATAAAAGCGATATATTTAGAATCTTCATGTTCTCTTTTTAGAAACAACTTCAACATGCCCATGCCCTCCATCAAGCAGTTGGAAGCCTTTTGGTGGGCGGCAACCTGCACCAATTTCGCCACCGCAGCCGAACGCGTCCACCTGTCGGTGTCGTCCCTGTCCAAGCGCATTTCAGAACTGGAGGCCGCGTTGGGCCACCAGCTGTTTGACCGCAGCGGTCATCGGGCCGTTCTCACCGAGGAAGGGCAACGCTTGCTGCCTTCCGCACTCGGGGTCCTCAATGCCATGGCCGCGCTGAGTCAGACACTGGATGCGAACGTGGCCCTGATGGGCCGCTGCCGCTTTGGCGTGGGCGATCTCTCTGCACTGACTTGGTTGCCCCACTTCGTGGCGGCTGCGCGTCGGGCACATCCCCAGTTGGAGCTGGCGCCCTGTGTCGATGTCGGCGGGGTATTGGAGCGCCGCCTGGCGGACGGTGAACTCGACTTTGCGGTGATTGCGGGACGCAGTTCGCGTTCGGAACTGCTGTCTCAGCCGGTGGGTTCTGCGCACTTCAGCTGGGCAACAGCCCCTGGTTTGTCAGGCTCAGACAAGCTGGACGCAGCAGAACTCTTGCAGCGCTCGCCCTTGGTGACGCTGCCCCAAGGGGCAGGTACAACACGCTTGCTGGATGAATGGTTGCAGGAAAACCAGGCGTCCGTCCACGAACGCATTCATTGCAACAGTTGGGGGGCCGTGGCCGGCATGTTGCGGCTGGGGGTGGGCGTGGGCTTTTTACCCACCCATTGGGTCACAGCCTTGAACCTTCGCCTCGTGCATTCGCCAACACCGCTGGTCCCACTGCATTACACATTTCAGTGGCGGCGTGGCGATGCACGGTCACTGATCGCCACCCTTCACCCACTGGTTCAAGAATGCGTGGATTTTCGGCATCACCCATTCAGCCCATGACTTGAACTGCTGACCTGTGACAAAGCCCGGGATTGAAGCGCTGCCTATACTTGCACCATGAACATCGCCGACCTGCGCAAGAGTTACGAAAAAGCCGAACTCAACGAAAACGCCTCCCATGCCGACCCCTTGAAGCAATTTGGCCAATGGCTGCAAGAAGCCATCACCGCCGAAGTGCCCGAGCCGAATGCCATGACGCTAGCCACCGTGGCCAGCGACCTGCGTCCCAGCACCCGGGTGGTGCTGATCAAGGGCTACGACGCGCACGGCATCGTCTGGTACACCAACTACGCCAGCCGCAAAGGCCAGGAACTGGCAGGCAACCCGTTTGCCGCGTTGCAGTTTCACTGGGTGGAGTTGGAGCGGGTGGTACGCATCGAAGGCCGGGTCGAGAAAGTCAGCGACGAAGAAAGCGACGCCTACTTCCACAGCCGCCCGCTGGACTCACGCATCGGCGCCTGGGCCTCACCGCAAAGCCAGGTGATCGACGGACGCACCGTGCTGGTGACCAACGCCGCCAAATACGCCGCCCAATTCATGCTCAACCCGCCCCGCCCACCACACTGGGGCGGCTACCGCCTGGTGCCCGATCACTGGCAGTTCTGGCAAGGCCGCAAAAGCCGACTGCACGACCGGCTGCGTTACACCCCCCAGGGCGACGGCTGGTTGCGCGAGCGCCTGGCACCTTGATCTGATGCGATCTGCCCGCTCAGGCAGGCAACAAGGGCAACACGGCCATCACCGCCGACACACTCAGCACCGCCATGGCCGTTGACACGGCCACGCCTGCGGTCACGGTCTCTTCTTCCTTGCGGTAACGCTGCGAGAACAAAAACACGTTGGCACCGATCGGCAAAGCCGCCGCCACGGTCATGACCGCCAGGTGCAGCCCCCGCAAACCCAGCAACCAGCCCAAGGCCAGCATGAGCAGCGGATGCAGCACGGTTTTCACCAAGGACAGCTTGAGCGCGGACTTGAATTGCTGCCCAATCGGGGTTTGCGACAGCGTGATGCCCACCAGCACCAGCGCGATGGGACCAAAAGCGCTGCCCAGCAAAGCCAGCGGGCGGTCCACGATCGGGTGCAGCCCCCAGTCGGTTTGCGCATAAAGCAGGCCCACCAGAATCGGCAGCGGCACCGGGTGGATGATGGCGTTGCGGATGGCAGACGCCACGGTGCGCCAGATCGGGCGCGGCTGACCCGACAAGGCCGCTTGTTCACGGGCCACCTGCAACTCCAGCACCAGCGTGGCCGCACTGAGCAACACCAGCGCGTGCAAGGAAATCAGGGTGAACAGCAGCACCAGCCCCTCTTGCCCGTAGGCCAGGCCCACCAGCGGCACGCCAATCATCAAGGTGTTGCTGAAAATGCTGGCCAACGCCAGCACCGAGGCACGGCTGTTGCCGCCATACACCCACAGCATCGACACGAACAAAGTGCCTGCAACCAGAAAATACTGCACCACCGGCCTGAAATCGAGTTGTTCAATGTGCACGCTGCTCATGGTGCGAAACAGCAAGGCCTGGGTCAGCACCAGGAACACCAGGTTCGACAAATCACGCACCGACTCGCCGCGCACCAGCTTGGCCTTGTCGGCAACCAGGCCAATGAAGATGAGAAAAACCACAGGCAAAAGCGAAGACAGGACGGGGTGATCAAGGTTCATGGGACTGCCGGCTTAGCCTCGCACCAGACGTGCAAACGTCTTTTTGAACTTCGCCACCTTGGGTGCGGCCACCGCCAGGCAATAGCCCTGATCGGGGTGGTTCTCAAAAAAGTCTTGGTGATATGCCTCGGCCGCGCTGTATTGGCTCAGTGGCAGCACTTCGGTCACGATGGGCTGGTCAAAGGCCTGGTCTGCGGTCAATTCGGCGATCAGGGCACGCGCCACCTCGGCCTGTTCGGGCGTGGTGAAGTAAATGCCGCTGCGGTACTGCGTGCCCACGTCGTGCCCCTGGCGGTTGCGGGTGGTCGGGTCATGGATGACAAAGAAAATTTCCAACAACTCACGGGTACTGACCTGGGTCGGGTCGTAAACGAGCTTGACCACTTCGTTGTGCCCTGTGCGCCCGGTGCAGACCTCTTCGTACGTGGGCGACACGGTGTGGCCATTGCCATAGCCCGACTCCACATCGGTCACGCCGCGCACCTGAACATACACCGCCTCGGTGCACCAAAAGCACCCGCCGCCCAAGGCCAAAGTTTCTGTCATGTTGCTTCCTTCTGTGTTCAGCGGGATTATCGAACGTGCACCGCATCGCCCTGCACCACCTGCACAAAATCCTTGAGCGCAGTCTGGTCTCGACCGCTGCGCCACAGACAGCGCGTGTCGTAGCGCACATCCACCGCGTTCAGCGGCACAAAAACCGCCCCGGCCAAGGCCGATTGCTGCAAAGCCTGCGGCACCAGCGCCACCCCCTGGCCCTGCGACACCAAGGACACCACGCTCAGCCAATGGCGCAACTCGTGCACCACCTGCGGCATCCAGCCCGCGTGCTCACACAGCAGCAAGATGCGCTCGTGGTAGTCGGGCGACACGGTGCGCGACACCACCACAAGGTCTTGCCCGGACAGAGCTTCCAGGCCCAGGCTGGCCGCCCCGGCCAGCGGGTGGCGGGCCGGCAAACACGCCACCAGGGGCTGGCTGGCCACCAACACCTGATCAAAACCCGGGGGCACCCGGGGCGTGTGCACAAAACCCACATCCAGCCGGTCACGCAGCAATTCAGACAACTGCTCGGTCGAACTCAACTCACGCAGCACCAGCCGCAAACGCGGGTGGCTGGCCTGAAAACGGCTCAGGATCTGCGGCAAACCGCAATACAGCATGGTGCCGGCAAAGCCGATCTGCAATTGCCCGGACTGGCCTTCGGCCACATCGCGCGCCTCGCGGGCGGCCGCCGTGGCCTGGGCCAACAAGGCCCGGGCGGCCGGCACAAAAGCCAGGCCAGCAGCGGTGAGCTGCACGCCCCGGCTGTTGCGCGTGAACAGCTGCGCCCCCACCGAGGCCTCCAACTGCTGGATGTTCAGGCTCAAGGGCGGCTGCGAAATCGACAGGCGCTGGGCCGCGCGGCCAAAATGCAGCTCTTCGGCCAGCATGAGGAAATAGCGCAGGTGACGGAATTCCATGAATTTAAAAAATGTATTGCTGAATCGATAATCAATATTAGACAACTATTCATGAAAGACCAACAATAGCGGCCAGAGCCAAGGCATGGACACCCGCTTTGGCGGGCATGACAAACTCCCACCAACCAGACAGGGGCCGAATGGCCCTTTGTTCTCCACCCATTTCCCAGGAGCCCTCATGAAACCCACTTTCCAATGGAACGACCCCTTCTTGCTGAGCGAGCAACTCAGCGATGACGAGCGCGCCATCGTGGACGCCGCCCACACGTTTTGCCAGGAACGCCTGCAAACCCGCGTGTTGATGGCCGCACGCCACGAAAAGTTTGACCGCGAAATCATGAACGAGGCCGGGGCCATGGGCTTTTTGGGCTCCACCATCGAAGGCTACGGCTGCGCCGGCCTGAGCTATGTGGCCTATGGCCTGATCGCGCGCGAAGTCGAGCGCGTGGACAGCGGCTACCGCAGTGCCATCAGCGTGCAAAGCTCGCTGGTCATGCACCCGATCAACGAATACGGCAGCGAAGCCCAGCGCCAAAAATACCTGCCCAAACTGGCCACCGGCGAATGGGTGGGCTGCTTTGGCCTGACCGAACCCAACCACGGCTCCGACCCCGCCAGCATGCTGACCCGCGCCAAGCCGGTCGATGGTGGCTTTATTTTGAACGGCGCCAAGATGTGGATCACCAACGCGCCGATTGCCGACGTGTTCGTGGTCTGGGCCAAGCTGGAAAACGAAGACGGCTCGGTGGGTGGGCAAGAAGCCATCCACGGCTTCATCCTGGAAAAAGGCATGAAGGGCCTGACCGCGCCGAAGATCGAGGGCAAGATGAGCTTGCGCGCCAGCATCACCGGCGAAATCGTGATGGACGAGGTGTTTGTGCCGTCCGAAAACCTGCTGCCCAACGTGAACGGCCTCAAAGGCCCGTTTGGTTGCCTGAACAAGGCGCGCTACGGCATCGCCTGGGGCGCTTTGGGCGCCGCTGAAGACTGCTGGCACCGCGCCCGCCAGTACACGCTGGACCGCGTGCAGTTTGGTCGCCCACTGGCGCAAAACCAGTTGATCCAGAAAAAACTGGCCGACATGCAAACCGAAATCACCCTGGGCCTGCAGGCTTGCCTGCGCGTGGGCCGCCTGATGGACGAGGGCAAAGCCGTGCCCGAGATGATCAGCATGATCAAGCGCAACAGCTGCGGCAAAGCCTTGGACATTGCCCGCCTGGCCCGCGACATGCACGGCGGCAACGGTATCCATGACGAATACCACGTGATCCGCCACATGATCAACCTGGAAACCGTGAACACCTACGAAGGCACGCACGATGTGCATGCACTGATCCTGGGCCGCGCCCAAACCGGCTTGCAGGCGTTTTACTGAACAACGCCTGACCCGCCAGACCAAGGGGCTTCGGCCCCTTTTTCTTTACCTGCGCTTTACCTTGTTGCGGATGCCACGCCTTGACGAAACAGGGGTCCTGGGAATACATTACTAACCAATCAGTCATTAAACAGTGTGTGAACCCCCTCGACCCAGCCCCCCCCCACAAACGCGAACGCCGCAAACAAGAACGCCCCGGTGAATTGATCGAGGCGGCTTTGGACCTGTTCGTGGAAAAAGGCTTTGCCGCCACCCGCGTCGAAGAAGTGGCTGCGCGGGCGGGTGTGTCCAAGGGCACGCTGTTTTTGTACTTTTCCAGCAAGGAAGACCTGTTCAAGGCCGTGGTGCGCGAGAACTTGGTCAGCCCCTTTGTCCAAGGGGCCGCTGAGGTGGGCCAATTCCAAGGCCATTGCGGCGAACTGCTGGAATGGATGCTGCTGCAATGGTGGCACCGCTACGGGGCCACCAAGACATCGGGCATTTCCAAACTGATCATGAGCGAAGCGACCAATTTTCCGGAGTTGGCCGCTTTTTACCGCCACGAGGTCATTGAGCCCGCCCAGGCCCTGGTCCGCTCGGTGCTGCAACGCGGCATCGACCAGGGCGAATTCCGCCCGGTGGATGTTGAGCTGGCCCTGCACTCGGTCATTGCCCCCGTGCTCTTTCTGGTCATGTGGAAGCACTCCCTGGGGCCCTGCTGCCCGGCCTCCGAGCAAATCAATCCCGAAGAATTCATCACCCAACACGCCCGCTTGCTGGTGCGTGGTCTTTCCCCTGTCTGAATCCCCATGAAACGTTCTACTCTCTGGATCCTCTCTGGCGTGGCTGCGGCCATGGCGCTTGCAGGCGGTGCCCGCTGGGCCAGCCAGCGCAAGCCGGCCCCCAACATGGCCCCAACGGCGGCGACCTCGGTCGCCAACCTGATCGAGTTGAGCGCCAACGATGTCGTGCCCGTGCAAAAAATGGACATGGTGCAGGGGCTGCCCGTCTCGGGCACGCTCAAAGCCAGCCAAAGTGCCATGCTCAAAGCCCGCGTGGTGGGCGAACTGCTGGACCTGGTGGTGCGTGAAGGCGACGTGGTCAAAGCCGGTCAAGTGATCGCCCGCATTGACCCCACCGAATACCTGGCCCGCGAACGCCAAGCCAAACAACAAGCCGATGCGGCGCAAGCTCAGGTCGACATCGCGCAAAAGCAGTTTGACAACAACAAGGCCTTGCTGGAACAGGGCTTCATCTCACCCACTGCCTTGCAAAACGCCACGGCCAGTCTGAACGGCGCCAAAGCCACGCAACTGGCCGCTGCGGCGGCGCTGGATGTGGCCCGCAAGGCGCTGGACGATGCGATTATCCGCACCCCGATCAGCGGCCAGATTGCCCAGCGCCTGGCCCAACCCGGCGAACGCATGGGGCTGGATGCCCGGATTGTGGAGGTGGTCAACCTCAGCCAGCTGGAGATCGAAGCGGCATTGCCCGCCACCGATGCCAGTCTGGTGCGCACCGGCATGCAGGCGCAGTTGAAGGTCGAGGGACTGGACGAGGCCATTTCGGCCAAGGTCTTGCGCATCAGCCCCGCCGCACAAGCGGGCAGCCGAAGTGTGCTGGTCTATTTGGGCGTGACAGGCCAGGAAGGGCTTCGGCAAGGTCTTTTTGCACAAGGGCAACTGGGCACCCGCAGCTTGCAAACACTGGCGGTGCCGCTGTCCAGCGTGCGCACCGACAAGCCATTGCCCTACGTGCAAGTGGTGGAGGGCGATCGGGTGCGGCATGTGCCGGTCACAACAGGCACGCGGACCGAAAAGACCCAGCAAAACATCACCCTGACCTGGGTCGAAGTGCAGGGTCTGACCGAAGGAGCCCAAGTGCTGACCGCCAGCGCAGGCGCGGTTCGCGAAAGCACCCAGGTGAAGTTCACCGCTGGCGCACGCTGAAAGAGGCCGTTCCATGTGGTTCACCCGTGTCAGTCTGAAAAACCCCGTCTTTGCCACCATGGTCATGCTGGCCTTGGTGGTGCTGGGCCTGTTTGCCTACCAACGCCTGAAAGTCGACCAGTTCCCCAACATCGACTTCCCGGTGGTGGTGGTCAGTACGGAATATCCCGGCGCATCGCCTGAAATCGTCGAAAGCGAAGTCTCCAAAAAAATCGAAGAAGGCGTCAATTCGATCGCCGGCATCAACGCCCTCACCTCGCGCAGCTACGAAAACCAGTCGGTGGTGGTGATCGAGTTCCAGTTGAACATCAATGGTCGCAAGGCGGCCGAAGATGTGCGGGAAAAAGTGGCCGCCATTCGCCCAAGCCTGCGGGCCGAAGTGAAAGAACCCAAGGTGCTGCGGTTTGACCCGTCTGCCCGCGCCATCTGGTCACTGGCCGTGGTGCCCGAAACCGTGCAAGGGCAAACGCCCAGCGCGGTGGAGTTGACCAACTGGTCTGAGCAAGTTCTCAAAAAGCGTCTGGAAAACGTGCGCGGCGTGGGATCGGTGTCTTTGGTCGGCGGCACACGGCGCGAGATCAACCTGTACCTGCAACCCGCCGCCATGGAGGCCCTGGGCGTCACGGCAGACCAGGTGGTCAATGCCGTGCGCAGCGAAAACCAGGATCTGCCTGTGGGCGCCATCCGCTCGCTCGAACAGGAACGCATGGTTCAGATCGAGTCACGCATGAAGCGGCCCGAAGACTTTGAACGCATCATCGTGGCCAACAAAGGCGGGGCCTCCATCCGGCTGTCGCAGGTGGCACGGGTGCAAGATGGTGCTCAGGAACTGGACACCCTGGCCTTGTACAACGGCCAGCGCACCTTGCTGCTGACGGTGCAAAAAGCCCAGGACGAAAACACGATCGATGTGATCGATGGCCTGGTCAGAACCGTGGCGGAGATGAAAAACCAGACGCCCGCAGGCATCCGGCTCGAGCCCATCACCGACAGTTCACGTCCCATCCGCGTGGCAGTCAGCAACGTGCGTCGCACCCTGATCGAGGGCGCCATCCTGACGGTGCTGATCGTCTTCCTGTTCCTGAACTCCTGGCGCTCGACCGTCATCACGGGCCTGACCCTGCCGATCTCGCTGATCGGCACCTTCATGTTCATGCAGATGTTCGGCTTCACCATCAACATGGTCACGCTGATGGCCTTGTCCCTGTGTGTGGGCCTGCTGATCGATGACGCGATCGTGGTGCGCGAGAACATCGTGCGCCATGTGCAAATGGGCAAAAACGCCTGGAACGCCTCCATGGACGGCACGCAGGAAATTGGCCTGGCCGTGCTGGCCACCACCTTGTCCATCGTGGCGGTGTTTTTGCCCATCGGCTTCATGCAAGGCATCATCGGCAAGTTTTTCCACGAGTTCGGCATCACCATCGTGGCGGCGGTCATGATCTCGATGTTTGTCAGCTTCACGCTCGACCCCATGCTGTCCAGCATCTGGCACGACCCGAGCATCGAGACCCATGGCCAGCACCACGCCCCCGTGACTTTTTACGACAAGACCCTGGGCCGGGTGACCCGCTGGTTCGATCAGGCCACCGAGCGCCTGGCCGAGGCTTACCAAAAAATTCTGGCCTGGTCCCTGGTCCACAAACGCAAAACCGTGCTGATGGCGGTGGGTATTTTTGTGCTGAGCCTCTTCATGCTGCGTTTTGTGGGCACCGAGTTTGTGCCCAAGGCCGACTTTTCGGAAACCACCGTGAATTTCCAAACCCCTGTGGGCAGCTCGCTGGAAGCCACCGAAGCCAAAGCCAGGCAGGTCGAGGCCATCATCCACGAGTTCCCCGAAGTGCGTTACACCCTGGCCACCCTCAACACCGGCAACGCCTTGGGCAAAAACAGCACCAGCATTTATGTCCGCCTGATCGACCGCAAAGACCGTCAGCGCAATGTGGACGACATGTCGGGCCTGTTGCGTGACCGACTGCGCCAAGTGCCCGGCATCACCGTGACGCATGTGGGCTTGCTGGATTCGGTGGGCGGCAACAAGCAGGTGGAGTTTTCTCTGCAAGGCCCCGACCAGCGGGAGCTGGAGCGTTTGGCACTGGGCGCGATGGCGCAAATTCGCAACATCCCCGGCCTGGTGGACCTGGACTCCAGCGTGAAAGCCAACAAGCCAACCATCCGCGTCGAAATGCTGCGCGACTCTGCTGCCAACCTGGGGCTGGGCACCAGCCAGATTGCAGGGCCTTTGCGCACCCTGGTGGCAGGCCAAACAGTGGGCAACTGGCGTGCACCTGACGACCAGACCTACGACGTCAACGTGCGCCTGGCACCCGAAAGCCGCAATGCCCCGCAAGATCTGGAGCGCTTGTCGTTCAACGTGGGGGCCGGCCCCGACGGCAGCATGCGTGTGGTGCGCCTGGGCCAGGTGGCCAAGGTCAGCGAAGCCACCGGCTCCAACCAGATCAACCGGCGCGAGCTGTCGCGCGAAGTGGCCATCAACGCCAACGCCTATGGCCGGGCGGCAGGCGAAGTGTCTGCGGACATCCGCAAGGTAATGGACAGCATCGCCTTGCCCCCCGGCTACCGCTACCAGTTTGGCGGCTCCACCAAAAGCATGACCGAGTCGTTTGCCTATGCCCTCTCGGCCCTGGCGATGGCGGTGATCTTCATTTACATGATCTTGGCCAGCCAGTTCAAAAGCTTCCTGCAACCCCTGGCCCTGATGACCGCCCTGCCGCTCACCTTGATCGGGGTGGTGCTGGCGTTGATGGCGTTCCACTCCACCTTGTCGATGTTCTCGGTCATCGGCGTGATCATGCTGATGGGCCTGGTCACCAAAAACGCCATCTTGCTGGTGGACTTTGCCATCCGGGCCAGAGAAGACGGCATGGAGCGCAGTGCGGCGTTGCTGTTGGCCGCCAAGGTCCGTTTGCGCCCCATCCTGATGACGACCCTGGCCATGATTTTCGGCATGGTGCCGCTGGCTTTTGCCATGACCGAAGGCTCTGAACAACGGGCCCCGATGGGCCAGGCTGTGATCGGCGGGGTCATCACCTCGTCTTTGCTGACCCTCGTGGTCGTGCCCGTGGTGTATTGCTACATGGACGACCTGGCGCAATGGTTTCGCCGCAAAGCAGGCCTGGCCCCCAGCCGTCAGGGACATGACACGGCCGCCCCTTAAAATCACCCTCATTTAGCGACAACCCCTTCAGGAGTACCCAATGGATCTGAATCAAGCCCGATTCAACATGATCGAACAGCAAATCCGCCCATGGGAAGTGCTGGACCCGCAAGTGCTGGAACTGCTCTCGGTCGTGCACCGCGAAGACTTTGTGCCCTTGGCCAACAAAGCACTGGCCTTTGTGGACATGGACATCCCTTTGGGCTCAGCGCCCAACCAGGTCATGTTGGCACCCCGTGTGCAAGCGCGCCTGCTGCAAGATCTGGCCGTGAAGAAAACCGACAAAGTGCTCGACATTGGCACAGGTTCGGGCTTCATGGCTGCGTTGCTGGCCCACCAAGCCGCCCAAGTGCTGAGCCTGGAAATCGACGCGGGCCTGGCTGCACAAGCCCAGGCCAATCTGCAAAAAAGCGGCGTCACCAATGTCACCGTGCGCACAGCCGATGGCAGCCAAGGCGCGGCCGCAGACGGCCCGTTTGATGTGATTTTGCTCAGCGGCTCCGTGGCCGAAGTGCCTGCCGCATTGCTGCAACAACTGAGCGTGGGCGGACGTCTGGCCGCCATCGTGGGTGACGAGCCCATGATGCGCGCCACGCTGATCACCCGCACCAGCGAAAACAGCTGGACCACCACCGAACCCTGGGACTGCACAGCACCCCGCCTGGGTGGTTTTGCCGAGCCCTCCCGTTTTCAGTTCTGAGCGCACTTCGCGATGGAGCAGATCCCCCCCGCACAAATGGCCGACTGGGCCAAAAACCAGGCGCAGCGCCCCATCTTGCTGGATGTGCGTGAAGGCTGGGAATGCCAGACGGCCAGCGCCCGATTGGACGCGGCGGACCTGATCCACATGCCCATGCAAACCATTCCGGCGCGTCTGAGTGAACTGGACAAATCCCGGCCCATTGCCTGCCTGTGCCACCACGGCAGCCGCAGCATGCAAGTGGCCGCCTTTTTGCAGCAGCATGGTTTCCAGGTGGCCAATGTGGCTGGCGGCATCCATGCCTGGTCCATGCAGGTCGACCCGAGCATTCCCGTTTATTGAGCCGTTGGGCACCCCTGATTTCTGAAAGACACATCCCCATGAAACTGCGCATCCTGCCTTTGACCCTTGCCCTGACCGCTGTGTTGACCGGTACCGCCCAAGCCCAAAGCCTGGTTCAGCTTTACGAAGCGGCCAAGGGCTACGATGCCTCGTTCAAAGCGGCGCAATCCCAATACCAGGCCAACCTGGCCAAAGCAGAACAGGCCAAAGCCTTGCTGCGCCCGACCGCAGGGCTGGGGGCCACCGCCAGTGAAACCGACTTCGACAACAAGGTCACCGCTGCAGGTGAGGGCCGCTTTGGCACCCGAACCGCCACGCTCAACGCCAGCCAACCGCTGTTCCGCCCCGCCAACCTGGCAGGTTACCGGCAAGGCCTGAAGCAGGTTGCAGTGGCCCAGGCGCAACTGAAAGCCGCCGAGCAAGATCTCATCGTGCGCGTCAGCCAGGCCTACTTTGAGGTGCTCACCGCACAAGAAAGTCTGGCTTTTGTGAAAGCCCAGAAGTCAGCGGTTTCCGAACAACTGGCTGCAGCCAAACGCAATTTTGAAGTGGGCACATCCACCATTACCGACACGCGCGAAGCACAAGCCCGATTCGACCTGGTGACCGCCCAGGAAATTGCCGCAGACAACGATTTGCGCGTCAAAAAGTTGGCGCTGGACCAATCCGTGGGGACCAAGAACGCACAACCCCTGGCCCTCAAAACGGGGGCCAACCTGAACCCGACCGCCAGTGGTGACGTCGAAACCTGGGTCCAGCAAGCCACCGAACAAAGCCCGGGCATTGAACAAGCGCGCGTGGGCCTGGAAGTGGCCCAACTCGAAACCGAAAAAGCCAAGGCCGGGCACCTGCCCACACTGGACCTGATCGCCTCCTATGGCGGCACGCGGTACCGCAATGGCGGCGTTCCATCCGCCTCCAGGATCGAAAACAACACCGGCACCCTCAGTTTGAGCTTCAACCTGCCCTTGTACGCTGGTTACGCCACCCAAAACCGCATCCAGGAAACCGTGGCGCTGGAAGAAAAAGCACGCAACGACCTGGAAGCCGCTCAGCGGACAGTGGCGCAAGCCACACGCACGGCATTCTTCGGCGTGCAATCCGGCCTGGGTCAAGTCAAGGCCCTGGAAGCCGCAGAGGCCTCCAGCCAAAGCGCACTGGATGCCAACAAACTGGGCTATCAGGTCGGCGTGCGCATCAACATCGACGTGCTCAACAGCCAAAGCCAGCTCTTCCAGACCAAGCGCGATCTGGCCAAAGCACGCTACGACGTGCTGCTGGGGCAGCTGAAGCTGCGTCAGGCGAGTGGCGTTCTCAAGGAGGAAGATGTGCAGCGCTTGAACGGGCTTTTCGGGCAATGAATTCACGTCGTCTAAGCACCTGTTGACCGCCATGTGACGCAGTCAAAGTGAAAGTCTGAAATAAAAATACCAGCCCATGGGGCTGGTATTTTTTGAGGCGTACGCGTTTGCAGCACATGCCGATGCGTGAACAAGCAAGTTCTTCAGCGCAAGCGGCTTGTTATCATCGTTTGGACAGCGCCACACCCGGCTGCTTGAAATCGTACTTCAGTGCCGCGTAACGGAAGAAACACTCGAGCGCGATGAAAAAGCAAAACAGGAAGCCTTCTGCGCCGCACAGGAATCCACGGCGAAAAACGTACAGCTTGAGAAAGATGGCGAGCGCCGACGCAAAGCCACGCAACACGCCGCCGGTCTTGCCCACCTGCGCCCGCTTGGCCGCACCGTGCTGCACGTATTGAGCCAGTTTGAGCAAACTGCCGTGCACCGTTTCGCGCGAATAGTGCAACAACCGCTCTCGGAACTTGAGCACAGGCCGCGTCCCATTGCGCATGACAGCGCCTTCATGGACCACCCCTTCAAATTTTTCAACCGAGGCGGTTTTGAACAGGCGTTGCACACCCGCCGTTGATTTCATCAACGTGAGCGGGCGACCATAGGCCACCTGGTTCCACAGCACTTCCCAAATGGCGTCGCGCCCACTGGCCACAGCAGCGCGGATTTCATCGGCCAGGGCATCACCGATCACTTCATCCGCATCCAGAAAGAAAATATAGTCCGCCTTGACATGTTGCAGCAGGCGCGTGCGCTGGACGGCAAAGCCTTGCCAGTCATCGTAACGGTGAATTTCTGCCCCCATCTCCTGCGCGATGTCGCGCGTGCGGTCGGTGCTGCCACTGTCCACCACCACGATCTGGTCGGCAAACTTGGCGCTTTGAATGCATTGGGCAATCCGGCGTTCCTCGTTCATCGTCAGGATGCCAATGCACAGGGTGGGTCGATCGATAGGCTTCATGGTGCGTTCCATTCCAACAAGCCGCGCCAGCGTCCCCACATGCGGGCCACCAACTTGGGCGAAAACAGGATGACCCTCAGCGGCAAAGCCAGGGTGGTTGTCCAGATCAGCTGCCTTCGCAAACGTCGCGCCGCCTGCAAGGACTCGTGCTTGTTCAAAAAAATCAGTTTCGATTGTGCGTGGTGGTAGCCGCGCAGGTACTCGCTTCGCCAGGGTGACCGGCCACGCACCGAGCCGCGTGAACGGTGAAGAACCATCACCTGGGGACACAACACCATGGGCAATTGGGCTTGAAAAAGCCGCAGGCACAAGTCATCGTCTTCGTAGTACAAGAAGAAGCGCTCATCAAAAAACCCGGTGATGGCCATGCGCTCCATGCGCAGCAACATGACGGCACCGCACACAAAGCCCACGCACAACGGCCCTTCTGCGGCGCCGCCACGGCTGGTCCAATAAGCCGAAGGCCAACGGTAATTCACCTCTGCCCGCTCTTCGGTGGCCATGAGTTGGGGTGCAACGACGGCCGCGTCCGGAAAACTGTCGGCAGCCTCCAGCAAGGCCTGCAAGGCTTGCGGCGTCATTTCGCAGTCGGGGTTGAGGAGCAATGCAAAAGGCGTTTTGACCTGGGCAAGTGCCCGGTTGTTGGCTGCGCCAAACCCGAGATTGCGGCCATGTGCCAGCACCGTCGCATGTAACCACAGCGCTTGCGCTTGGGTCGCCGTCGCATCGTCGCTGCCGTTGTCCGAGATCACCACATGCGCGCAAGTGGACAACAAGGGCGAGAGCATCGGCAAACAGTGCGCGCTGTTGTACGTCACCACCACAACGGTGACCTGTGGAAATGCCCCATGGTTCATGCCTCGCCTCCGTCCATGGTGATGATCGAACGCAAAGCCGCCATGTGCAGGGCCACGGCACCCCGGCCTTTGGCCAACAACTGGACGGTGGCGGCTTGCGCCTGCGCCAGCCATGGCGGATGGGCCAAGGCAAACACCACCTGGTCCAGGGCGGCTTGCATGTCCTGCACCCGCACGGCGGCACCTTGCTCGGCAGCCAAAGCTGCGGCATCGGAAAAATTGAACGTGTGCGGCCCCATGACCACAGGGCAGCCGCAAGCCGCGGCCTCAATGAGGTTCTGTCCGCCCAGTGGCGCAAAACTGCCGCCCAGCAAAGCCATGCGACTCACCAAGTAGTAAGCCTGCATTTCACCCAAGCTGTCACCCAGGACCACATCGGCTGCGGCGACACGCAAGGCATCGGGTGCGCCAACGCCCCAGTTGCTTCGGCGCTCGCAACGCCATCCGTCTTTTTCAACCAAGGCATGCACTTCATCGAAACGCTGGGGATGGCGGGGCACCAGCAGCCACAAAACACCCAAGGCCTGAAGTTGCGTCAGCCGGGAAGGCTGGGACTGCAAGGCCTGCAGCCACATGGCTTCCTCGCCCTCGCGCGTGCTGGCCAACATCACGACAGGTCGGGTCGCCAGCACGCCTAGCCAGCGCATGGCCAAGCTGTGCGCCGGCTCAGAAACCGTCACATCGAATTTGAGGTTACCGACCACCCGGACATCCTGGCAACCCAACTGCTGCAAACGCTGTGCGTCGGCGGCCGATTGCGCCAGCACCAGGCTCAAGCCACGGTAAGCCGGAGCGGACAGCCAAGACCAGCGCTCGGCCTGACGCCAGGATCGATCACTCATGCGGGCATTGAGCAAACACAATGGCACCCCCGCATGGCGGCACGCCTGGACCAGGCCCGGCCAGACTTCGGTTTCCATGAGCAAGCCGATGCGGGGCTGAAAGTGCTGCAAGAATTGGCGTGTGGCCTGGGCTGTGTCCCAAGGCAACCAGGCCTGTTCATCGCCTGACTGCAGCAAGGCCCGGCCCTGCACCAGCCCTGTGGCGGTGCCATGCGTCAACAACAGGCGCATGCCGGGAAAGGCCTCTCGCAAAGCAGGCAACAACAAGGCTGCGGCGCGGGTCTCGCCCAGCGAAACGGCGTGCAACCAGACCCATTCGCCTTGGGGCACATCGCCGACATGGTGTCCAAAGCGCTGTGCCACATGCAGGCCGTATTCAGGCTCTTGCTGTGCACGGCGGCGCAGCTTGCGGCGCAGCAACGGCTGCAAGAGCTGCAACACCACACCGTAGGCGGCCAACGCCAGCCGCTCGAGCCACGTCAACCCAGACGAAGCCTGCGCCATCAAACGGGGGCCTTTTCAAACAGTTGCTGGTACACACGGCCAATGCCCTCGGCCTCGCGGGCCAGGGAAAAGTGTTCCGTCACCCGTGCCCGCGCGGCCTCCCCCATTTGGGCGGCGCGCTGCGGATCACGCAGGACCGACAGGACCGCCTGGGCCAGGCCAGGTGCATCACCCGTGTCCACCATTTCACCGGTCTGCCCGGGGATCGCCAATTGGTCAAACGCGCCCGTGCGTGAGCACACCAGCGCACAAGCCGTGGCCGCGGCCTCAAACGGCGTCAGGCCAAACGGCTCATAGCGCGGGCAAGCCACGCACAGCAGGCAACGCTGGTACCACAGGTGCACTTCACCGGCAGGTACTTCGCCCAAAAACACAATGCGGTCATGCAAGCCCGCCGCATCGATCTGGCGCTGCAGGTCTTGCTGGTAAGCCTGGTGCTGGGGCTGCGCCAGACCAGCGATGACGGCTGTGGCCCCCGGCAATTGGGGCAAGGCCTGGATCATGGCGTGCACAAACACATCGCTGCCTTTGTCGGGCCGCACACGGCCAAACACACCAATGCCGTACTGTCCCGGCAAGCCCGAATCGGCCCAGGCCTTGAGCTTGTCTGGTGGTGGGCTGAAACGTGAAAGGTCAATGCCATGCGGCACCACAGCGGTGGTGTTGGGCACAAAACTGGCCGCCAACGGCGTGGTGGAGATGACCGCATCCATTTTGGAAATCAGCCAACGTGGAAAGCGCCCATGCAAATGCTGTGCGGCCGAGGTGAACACCAGCTTGATGGGCAGGCGCAACACATCGCGCGCAAAAATGGCCGCCATCATTTCCGGGTCACGCCGCACATGCCAGATGCGAAACGGCCGCCCCGCAGGCGGCTGGCGCGACAGCGCGATGGCCTCACCCAAGCGCATGCCATCGATGTCGTTGGACATGCGCGTGCCACAAAAGCCCAACCGCCACTGCCGGGCTTGCAAAGGCACCAGCGCATTGATGGTGGCCGACACGCCGGTGTAGCGTTTCTTCAAATTGAACACGATGACCTCGGGGTCCGTGCTCAGCCCATTTTGGAAAGCGTTCATGGTCCGTTTTTCCTCAGCTGCCCGCTCAGTGGGCTGCCGCAGCCACTTGCGCGTCGGGCTTGACCGAGCGCAACAGCGCCATCATCTCGCCTTCGATGCGGTGCAGCGCCGCTTCGGTCTGCCCTTCAAAGCGCAGCACCAGCACCGGCGTGGTGTTGGAGGCGCGGATCAGGCCAAAGCCATCGGGCCAGTCCACGCGCAAACCGTCAATGCTGCACACTTTGGCGGGGGCCTTGAAAACGTCACCGGCCAAAACCTGCAGGGCGCTGGTCACGCGGTGCGGTTCGCCTTCGGCACAGGCCACGTTCAGCTCGGGCGTGCTGAAGCTGCTGGGCAAAGCGTTGAGCACGGCGTTGGCATCGGGGCTCTGGCTCACGATCTCCAGCAGGCGGCAACCGGCATAGGTGCCATCGTCAAAACCGTACCAGCGCTCCTTGAAGAAGATGTGCCCGCTCATCTCGCCGCCCAGTGGGGCCTGACCACCTTCGGCCTCAATGGCCTTCATCTTGGCTTTGATCAGCGAATGACCGGTTTTGTACATCAGGGCTTTGCCGCCGGCGGCCTCGATGGCCGGGGCCAGGCGCTGCGAGCACTTCACGTCAAACAAGATGGTGCCGCCGGGCACGCGCTTGAGCACATCTTCGGCAAACAGCTGCATCTGGCGGTCGGGGTAAATGTTGTGGCCGTCTTTCGTGACAATGCCCAGACGGTCGCCATCGCCGTCAAACGCCAGGCCCAGTTCGGCCCCGGTGGTTTGCAGGGCCTGCATCAGGTCTTGCAGGTTTTCCGGCTTGCTGGGGTCGGGGTGGTGGTTGGGAAAGTGGCCATCGACTTCGCTGAACAGCTCGATCACTTCACAGCCCAGCGCGCGGAAAATGCCCGGCGCCGAAGCCCCCGCAATGCCGTTGCCCGAATCGACCACGATTTTCAGGGGACGCGCCAAGCGGATGTCGCCCACGATGCGCTGCGTGTAATCGGCGAGCACGTCCAAATGGGTCACCGTGCCCCCGGCTTTCAGCTGCCAGGTTTCGGCCTCCATCATCTGGCGCAAGGCCTGGATTTCATCGCCATAAATGGCCCGCCCCGCCAGCACCATCTTGAAGCCGTTGTAGTCTTTGGGGTTGTGGCTGCCCGTCACCTGGATGCCACTTTGGCACACGGTGTGGGCCGCAAAATAAAGCAGAGGGGTGGTGGCCAGGCCGATGTCGATCACCTGAACACCTGCAGCCACCAGCCCACGCACCAAGGCGGCTGACAGGCTGGGGCCACTCAGGCGACCATCGCGCCCCACCGCCACCTGGGTTTGGCCTTCGGCCATGGCCTGCGTGCCAAAAGCTTTGCCCAGGCCTTCGGCCACTTGCTCGTGCAGCGTCGAGGGCACCACGCCACGGATGTCATAGGCTTTGAAGATCGAAGGGGTCAATTGCATGGGATGGACTTGAATAATTGAAAGACCGCCAGGGCCGATTCAGGCATTGTCCCCGCATTGTAGGTGGCTCGCGGTTCGAAACAGGCGCGAAACCACAGGTCCGAAAACGGCACATACCAGGCGCCTTTTGTCGTTACCATCTTCAGCCATGCGTCGCTCAGCCTCACCCACAGCTCCCCCGCCCAGCCCTGACGCCCAGGGGCTGGATGCCGAGCGCTGCTACCAAGCCATGGCCGACAAAGACGCGGCGTGGGACGGTTTATTTTTCACAGGCGTCACCTCCACCGGCATTTACTGCCGCCCCGTTTGCCGAGTGCGCTTGCCCAAAGCCTCGAACTGCCGATTTTTTGAAACCCCCGCACAAGCCGAATCCCATGGCTTTCGGCCCTGTCTGCGCTGCCGCCCCGAATTGGCCCCGGCACGCCGCCATTGGTCGACCACCGATGCGCAGCTGCAGTTGGCGCAAAGCGCCGCTGATCTGTTGCAGAGCGCGGTGCGGCAAGGCCAAAAACCTCAGCGCATGAGCGACTTGGCCGCACGGCTGGGGGTGAGTGACCGCCATTTGCGGCGCGTGTTTGAGCGGCAGTGGCACGTCTCACCCGGGCAATACCTGCAAACCCAGCGCCTGTTGCTGGCCAAGCAGTGGCTGCACGATACCCACTGGCCAGTGGCTCAAGTGGCCCAGGCCAGCGGTTTTGGTTCCACACGGCGCATGTATGCCGCTTTTGCCCAACATTACCGACTCAGTCCAGCCCAATTGCGCCCCGCCAAAGTGCAAGCCCCGTTAGCCCCCGCCTCCCCCGCCATGGCGCACGCACTGACCCTGCCACTGACCCTGCATTACAGGCCGCCATGCCAACACATGGCCTTGTGGCAATTTTTTCGCGAGCGGTCTTTGGAGGGCATGGAATGTTGGCAAGGCGAAGGGCCCCAGGCTGTGCTGCGCAGAACCGTTCACTGGCCGCATGGGCCAGGCCATCTGCAAGGCTGGCTGCAAGTGCACTGGGACGCCGAGCAACCCTGTGTGCATTTGGAGGCCAGTGCCAGCCTGATGCCCGTGCTGCCCGAGGTGGTCGCGCAAGTTCGCCACTGGCTCGACCTGGATGCCGACCCGGCCCACATTGACCAAATTCTGGGCCACGACTTCCCTCAAGCCCTGGGTCAGCGCTTACCCGGCGGTCTGGACGGCTTTGAGCTGGCGGTGCGTGCCATTTTGGGCCAGCAAATCACCGTCAAGGCGGCCCGCACCCTGGGGCAACGGCTGGTCAACGCTTTGGGCGACCCCTGCGAGACGCCCTGGCCCGGCTTGAATCGGACCTTTCCGACCCCCGCCACCCTGGCCAAGCCAGAACACGCGGCCCTCATGGGCAGTCTGGGTGTGGTGCGGCAGCGGCAAAAAGCCATCCAGGCCCTGGCCCAGGCGGTGCACTCTGGTGCTTTGGACTTGCGGGCCAGCGCCCCGCTGTCGTCCACACTGGACACCTTGCTGAGCCTGCCAGGCATTGGCCCCTGGACGGCGCACTATGTGGCCATGCGCGCCTTGCGCTGGACCGACGCCTGGCCGGTCCAAGATGTGGCCTTGCAAACCGCCCTGGGCGTGCGCCAGGCCCAGCACCCTGGCCGCACACTGGAGCGTCTGGGGCAGGCTTGGCAACCCTACCGCAGCTATGCCTTGATCGCGGCTTGGCAAACCCTCTCACCCTCACCGAGCTGAAATCCATGCGCAAACTGTTGACCCATTCACTGGCCAGTCCACTCGGGCCCATCACTTTGGCCGCCTCGGCGCAGGGCTTGTGTGGGGTTTGGTTTGAAGGCCAGCGCCACGGCCCCAGCCCCTTATCCATGCAACACTGGACACCGTCAGCCACACACCCCGTGCTGCAAGAAGCCGCACGGCAGTTGCAGGCGTATTTCGATGGCCAACAGCAGCCATTCGATGTGCCGCTGGACCTGTCGCACGGCACCGCCTTTCAGCAATCGGTCTGGCAGGCCTTGCGCCAAATTCCCTTGAGCCAAACCGCCAGTTATGGCGATCTGGCCAAACAACTGAACCATCCCAAAGCCGT
The DNA here is from genome assembly GCA_919902775.1 of Burkholderiaceae bacterium. Taxonomy (GTDB): domain Bacteria; phylum Pseudomonadota; class Gammaproteobacteria; order Burkholderiales; family Burkholderiaceae_C; genus Limnohabitans_A. The sequence goes on along the minus strand of CAKKRJ010000009.1, from coordinate 23,175 downwards.
GCGCGCAGTCGGCGCGGCCGTTGGGCGCAACCCAATCAGTATCATCGTGCCTTGCCACCGCATTTTGGGTGCGGGTGGCCAACTCACGGGCTATGCAGGCGGGCTGTGGCGCAAAGAAGCGCTGCTGCGGCTTGAAGGCCATCTTGCTCTCTGACCTCTTTTCCATGACTTCATCTCACGCCAAAGGCTGGCTGGCCGATTTTTTGTTGCTGGCCGCCATCTGGGGTTCATCGTTTTTATTCATGCGTCTGGCTGCCGTCGAAATGGGGGCACTGCCCACAGCCGCGCTGCGGGTGGGCATCGCCTCGGTTTTTTTATTGCCGCTCATGTTGGCCAAAGGCCATTGGGCAGCGCTGCGCCAGCACTGGCGGCCCGTGTTGTTCGTGGGCGTGCTCAACAGCGGCATCCCGTTTGCCTTGTATGCCTTCGCGGTGATGCACATCACCACCGGCTTTTCATCCATCCTGAACGCCACGGTGCCGCTGTTTGGTGCCGTGGTGGCCTGGGTTTGGCTGGGTGACAAGCCCAGCCTGTCACGCACGGTGGGCCTGGCCATCGGATTTGGCGGTGTGGTCTTGCTGGCCAGCGGGCAGGCGAGCTTCAAGCCCAATGCATCGGGCATCGCGCCAGCATGGGCCGTGCTGGCCTGTCTGGCGGCCACCACGTGCTATGCCCTGGCGGCCAGCTTCACCAAAAAACACATCCCCAGCCTGCCCCCCTTGGTCACGGCCACAGGCAGCCAGATCGGCGCCACACTGGCCCTGGTCTTGCCTGCCTTGTGGTTTCGACCCGATCACTGGCCCAGTGTTTCGGTCTGGGGTTCCTTGCTTGCGGTGGGTGTGCTGTGCACGGGGGTGGCCTATTTCCTGTATTTCAAGCTGATTGAAAGCGCCGGGCCCGCCCGCGCTTTGACGGTCACGTTCCTGGTGCCGGTTTTTGCCATCGCTTATGGCGTGCTGTTTCTGGGTGAAAGTGTCACCGCCTGGATGCTGCTGTGCGGCACGGTGATTTTGCTGGGCACCGCCTTGTCCAGCGGATTGGTCAAGCTGCCGGGGCGTTGAGCGGGCGACAGGCCTGGCCAAATCTGCGTCGGAGCTGAAGCTCCGCCCTACAGGAGGATTGGCAGGTCGGTGGCTTCAGCCCCGACTGACCATTTTCACGGGGTATTCCTTTTGCACATCGCGGGCGCGCAACTGCCCACAGCCACCATCCACATCCTGCCCGGCAGATTGGCGCAACTTGGTCAGCACCCCGCGCTGGTGCAAAGTGCGGGCGATTTCGGCCGCCCGTTCCCAGCTGGGCCGGGCATAAGGCAAATCGGGCACGGCGTTGTAAGGGATCATGTTCATCAGCGCGTATTTGCCTTTCAGCAAGCGCACAATGCCGTCGATTTCTTCGGCGCTGTCGTTCACGCCCTCGATCAGCGTCCACTGGTACTGGATCGGGTAGCCCGTGGCGCGGGCGTACACCTCCCCTGCATCGACCAGGTCTTGCGGGTCAAAACGCGGCGCCCGGGGCAACAACTGCGCCCGCAAGTCAGCGCGTGTGGTGTGCAGTGACAAGGCCAGCGCAGGCTTGACCCGGCCTTGCGGCAAGCGCTCAAACACCCGCGCGTCGCCCACCGTGGAAAACACCAGGTTCTTGTGCCCGATGTTGCCTACCGTGCCCAGCAGGTCCATGGCCTCCATCACTTGGTCCAGGTTGTGCGAAGGCTCGCCCATGCCCATGAAAACCACTTTTTTGACAGGCCTGAGCGTGCGGGCCAGTGCCACTTGGGCCACGATTTCGGCGCTGCCCACCTGCCGGATCAGGCCCTCACGCCCCGTCATGCAAAAAACACACCCCACCGCGCAGCCCACTTGCGATGAAACGCACAGGCCATCACGCGGCAGCAACACACTTTCCACGGTCTGGCCATCTTGCAAACCCACCAGCAAACGGGCCGACCCGTCTTGGCCGGGGTGCTGTTCACGCAAAGTGGCTAAGCCGGCCAGTTGGGCGCTGAGGGCGGGCAATGCCTGGCGCAAGGCCGTGGGCATGAAGCTTTCCAACGGTCTGCGGCCACTGTTTTGCGGCTGTGCCTGTGCCCACAGGCGCAGCACACGCTGTTCATGCCGTTCGTTGGCCCCCAGGGTGCGCAAGTGGTCGCGGATGTCCTGAACGCTGTGCATCGGCTTCAGTAATGCGGTGGAATCTCGTCACGCAAATTGCGCACCTCCGCGCCGCCACCGGACTCGGGTAAGCGCTCGCGCATTTGACGCAGTTCTTGAATCAGCGCGTCAATTTGCTGCTGCTGACGGTAGACCTGGGCATTGAGCTGGTCCAGCAGGTCTTCGGTGAAGCCGGCCTTGATCTCCAGATCGACCAGGCGGTTTTCTATTGCGGTGGGAATGTCCATGGGCTGTATTGGACATGATTTTGGCCAGGGCTCTTTGACATCTTTTATAATTTGCACATCGCCGAGTTACTTGAACTACTTGCAGGGCGATTCATAAATCCTGCTAAAGCGTTCGCCAGGCTCCGGGTTTTCAGGGTCGGCAACGCCGACAAACCACTGAAACCAAGGAGTTTATTCATGTCCAACGACTACCTCTTCACCTCCGAATCCGTCTCGGAAGGCCATCCCGACAAGGTTGCCGACCAAATTTCTGACGCGATCCTCGACGCGATTTTTGAGCAGGACCCGCTGTCCCGCGTGGCCGCCGAAACCCTGACCAATACCGGTCTGGTGGTGTTGGCCGGTGAGATCACCACCAACGCGCATGTGGACTACATCCAAGTCGCGCGCGACACCATCAAGCGCATCGGCTACGACAACACCGAGTACGGCATCGACCACAAAGGCTGCGCCGTCATGGTCTGCTACGACAAGCAGTCCAACGACATCGCCCAGGGCGTGGACCACGCCAGCGACGACCACCTCAACACCGGCGCTGGCGACCAGGGCCTGATGTTCGGCTACGCCTGCTCAGAAACACCCGAGCTGATGCCGGCGCCGATCTACTACGCCCACCGTCTGGTCGAGCGCCAAGCCCAGCTGCGCAAAGACGGCCGCCTGCCCTTTTTGCGCCCTGACGCCAAGAGCCAGGTGACCATGCGCTATGTGGACGGCAAGCCCCACAGCATCGACACCGTGGTGCTGTCCACCCAACACAGCCCCGACCAGAGCGAGACAGCCACCAAGATGAAGGCCAGTTTCACCGAAGCCATCATCGAAGAGATCATCAAGCCCGTGCTGCCCAAAGAGTGGCTGCAAGACACCAAGTACCTGATCAACCCGACCGGGCGTTTCGTCATCGGCGGCCCGCAGGGTGATTGCGGCTTGACCGGACGCAAGATCATCGTCGACACCTACGGCGGCGCCTGCCCGCATGGCGGCGGTGCCTTCTCCGGCAAAGACCCATCTAAAGTGGACCGTTCGGCCGCATATGCTGCCCGCTATGTGGCCAAGAACATCGTGGCCGCAGGCCTGGCCACCCAGTGCCAGGTGCAGGTGGCTTATGCGATTGGCGTGGCTCGCCCCATGAACATCACCGTCAACACCGCCGGTACCGGTGTGATCCCGGACGACCAACTGTCTGCGCTGGTGGCCGAGCACTTTGACTTGCGTCCCAAAGGCATCATCCAGATGCTGGACTTGCTGCGCCCGATCTACAGCAAGACCGCCGCCTACGGCCACTTTGGCCGCGACGAGCCCGATTTCACCTGGGAACGCACCGACCGCGCCGCCGCTTTGAAAGCAGCCGCAGGCCGGTAATCTCCCGTCACCCCGGCATGGGGGCCAAGCACCCGCCGCTCAACGCCTGCCCCATGCAGGTTGAGCGGCTTTTTTGTGTGGCAGCCGGTACAGACCCGCGCAGTGGCTTGTTTTGACAATCGCATCAAACCACTTCGGCAGCACAGCCCATGTTCCAAGACCGCCTCGATGCCGCCCGCCAGTTGGCCAAAGCCTTGAAGAAGTACCAAGGCCAAAACCCCTTGGTGCTGGCGATTCCCCGGGGTGCCGTGCCCATGGCGGCATGGATCGCCCAGGCACTGCATGGGCAACTCGATGTGGTGCTGGTGCGCAAACTGCGGGCCCCTTTTCAGCCCGAAGTGGCCATCGGTGCAGTGGACGAAACGGGTTTGGCCTATTTGTCACCCAGCGCGGCCACATGGGGCCTGGAGCCAGCGTATGTGAAAGCTGAAATTCAGCGCCAGATGAACACCCTGAAGGCACGGCGCAAACAATACAACCATATCCGTGCGCCCATTCCGGTCAAGGGGCGCGTGGTCATTGTGGTGGACGATGGCCTGGCCACAGGGGCGACCATGGCGTCTGCCCTCCATGCCCTGCGCAGAGACCAGCCACAGCGTTTGGTCTGCGCCATTCCGGTGGCCAGCCCGAATGCCTTGCCCACCATCGCGCCACTGGCCGACGAAACCGTGTGCTTGTCTGCCCCCGATGACTTCGTTGCCGTGGCGCAGTTTTACCGGCACTTCCCGCAAGTGGACGATGCGCAAGTGCTGGCGTCGTTACAAACGAAATTCGGTCCTTAAGCGCTGATCCAAGTCTGTGGTGCTCAAGGATGTCAAGTCCAGCACGTGTTGGGCCAGCAGAGCCTTTTGCACCGACGCGTCCAGGTGCGCGGCCAACTCGCCCATGAAGGGGTTGGACACGACCAGGGCCAAAGCCTTCACGCGGTGGTTCAAGACCGCCTCACGACAATACGCCGCCAAGGTCTGCGCAAACGCGCTGCGCTGCTGCTGCTTGAGGTCGGACCGGGGCGCCAAACCGGCACGCCCGCCCAACGAATGCCCCAACGGCGCGCGCTCGGTCTCGCTGGCTGGCATGCGGCTTTGGGGGTTCACCCAATCGGCCAATTCCACCAAGGGTTCGGTCAATGAGGTGCGCTCAAAAAGCCGCGCCTGCGCAGCGTTGGCCACCAAGATCCAATGTGTTTGCGGCATGACCGAATCCCTTTTTGCGAGTGAAGATGGTTTTGATTTTTTGGCCATCCGCTCGAAGGAGCGCCTTTTGGGTTCATCACCAAAAACAAGCACCCAGGCGGCGGCCAATGGTCCGGACCCTCCCAGAAGATCCGGATCGCCTGAACCCGAACGCCTGGGGCTCAGGATATTTTGAGCAACTGGCTCTGCCCGTTGGGCTTTTTAGGCAAGGTCAGCTGCAACACGCCGTTTTCGTATTTGGCCAAAGCTGCCGATGAATCCACGCTGTCATCCAGCGTGAAGCTGCGCGCCACGCTGCCGTAATAACGCTCACTGCGAATGACCCTGGCCCCCTCTTTTTCCTCTTTTTCTTTTTTCACTTCTGCACTCAAGGACACCTGATTGCCTGCAAGGCACACCTTGATGTCTTCTTTTGCCACGCCTGGAATTTCGGCCTTGACGAAGAAGTTTTTGTCATCTTCCGTCACATCCAGTCGCATTTGGGGCTCGCCTTCCATCATTCGGAGCATGGGGCGCATCGCAAACCCTTTGAAAAAATCATCGCCGAAAGGGTCACGCAGTTCGTTGAAAGGGTTGAATCGTGTGAGGTTGCTCATGGTTTTCTCCATCCATCAATGCGCGGCAAACGTGCCGCAAGACAATCAGGAGCGCGGTGGAATTACGCATCGCTCCGCGGACTTTTCAGTGTCCAACAGACAATGTCGTTGGTTCAACACAGAACGTCTGTTGATCACCTCACGCAACGCGGACACCATAGCGATCTGCATCCGAGCGCTGGTCGACCGTCATTACTTGAAACAAGGTAAATCCGCCGCTTTCAAGCCATGGCTTGCGCTGGCGCAAATGCCAGCGCCAAGTCGGCTTCAGCATTTGTCCTTTGCCACATCCATCAGAGAATGCCTATGAGCCGACTGCCTTCTGCTGGCAGCAAGCTGAGCCCCAGACAAAGCTGGACACTGGCCTACGCCGTGGTGGCCACCTTGCTGCTGTTCTGGTTGCAAGGCGTGCTGCAAGGCCAAGCCAGCACCGAAACGGTGCCTTACAGCCAGTTTGAACAAGCGCTGGCCGAGGGGCGCATCACCGAAGTCGCCATCTCGGACCAGACCCTGGTCGGTCGCCTGAAAGAGCCCGTGGGCAACAAGTCGCTTTGGCTCACGGTGCGCGTGGAGCCCGATCTGGCGGCCTGGCTGGACGCCTACAAAGTGCCTTACTCGCGGGTGATCGAGCGCACCTGGCTGCGCGACCTGCTGTCGTGGGTCTTGCCCTCGCTGGTGTTTTTTGGGCTGTGGTTTTTCTTGATCCGCCGCATGGTCAACCAGCAAGGCGCAGGCAGTTTCCTGAACATCGGCAAAAGCCACGCCAAGGTCTATGTGATGCGCCACACCGGCGTCACGTTTGCCGACGTGGCCGGGGTGGACGAAGCCAAGCAGGAACTGATGGAAGTTGTCGAGTTCCTGAAACACCCCGCCGATTTCGCACGGCTGGGCGCACACACGCCCAAAGGCGTGCTGCTGGTGGGACCGCCGGGCACCGGCAAAACCCTGCTGGCCAAGGCCGTGGCGGGCGAAGCGGGTGTGGCCTTCTTTTCGATGTCGGGCAGCGAGTTTGTCGAGCTGTTTGTGGGCGTGGGCGCGGCCCGGGTGCGTGATCTGTTTGAACAAGCCCGCAAGACCGCGCCCGCCATCATCTTCATTGATGAACTCGACGCCTTGGGCCGCGCACGCGGCGCCTTTCCGGGATGGGGCGGGCACGATGAAAAAGAGCAAACCCTCAACCAGTTGCTGGCCGAAATGGACGGCTTTGACAGCGCTTCGGGAGTGATCATTCTGGCGGCCACCAACCGCCCGGAAATCCTCGACCCGGCGCTGCTGCGTGCAGGCCGCTTTGACCGGCAGGTGCTGGTGGACAAACCCGACAAAAAGGGCCGCTTGGACATCCTGAACGTGCACGCCCAAAAGGTGACACTGGACCCGCAGCTGTCACTCGACGCCGTGGCCGCCATCACGCCGGGATTCACCGGCGCGGACCTGGCCAATCTGGTCAACGAAGCGGCCATTGTGGCCACGCGGCGCCAAGCCGGCAGCGTGACGCTGGCCGACTTCACCGCGGCCGTAGAGCGCATCGTGGCGGGCCTGGAAAAGCGCAGCCGCGTGCTCAATCCCCAAGAGCGCCTGGCTGTGGCCCACCACGAAATGGGCCACGTGCTGGTCGCGCTGGCTTTGCCCGACAGCGACACGGTGCACAAAGTCTCGATCGTGGCGCGCGGCATCGGCGCACTGGGTTACACCATTCAGCGCCCCTCCGAAGACCGTTACCTGATGACGCAAGATGAATTGCAACGCAAGATCTGCGTGCTGCTGGGCGGGCGGGCGGCCGAAAAACTGGTCTTTGGCCACACCTCGACCGGCGCGGCCGACGACCTGTCCAAGGCCACACAAATTGCCCGCGAAATGGTCATGCGCTACGGCATGGACGAAGAACTGGGCTGTGTCAGCCATGACAGCCAACGCGCGCTGCCCTATGCCATGGCAGACAACCCGTTCACCCCACCCCATCCGGTGTCTGAGGCCACGCAGCAAAAGCTGGACGCGGCCATCGCCGCATTGCTGGCCAACAACCTGCAGCGTGCCACCCGGATCCTCACCACCAACCGCGCCGTGCTGGCGCGCTGCGCGCAAGCCTTGCTCAAGGCGGAAACGCTGGATGCTGACGCACTCAAAGCCCTGACCACGGACCTGGTGCAAGAATCCGCTGGCGCATGATGTGACGGTGACGCACGGCAACCGCGCGCGCAAAAAATGGCGATGTGATCGCCACCCCTTACTTCATCTTGATGACCACTTTGCCTTTGGCACGTCCACTTTCGACGTAGGCCAATGCTTCGTTGGTTTGCGCGAAGGGGAACACCTTGTCCACCACAGGACGGATCGCCCCGGACTCGATGAGCTGCGTGATTTGGCCCAACTGGCTGCCGCTGGCTTTCATGAACAGAAATGAATAGCCCAGATGGCGCTTTTCGGCCAGCCTTCTGACCCCAGCACTCAAAAGACGCATGACTTGCTGGACCACCCAGGGGGCTTTGATTTCCTTGGCAAATGCGATGTCCGGGGGGCCAGAGATGGAGATGGCTTGGCCACCAGACTTGAGGACATTCAAGGATTTCTTGAGTGTCGTGGTGTCCTGGCTGTTCAAGACCAGGTCGTAGTCCTTCAGCACGGATTCAAAATCGGTCTGCTTGTAATCGACCACCACATCCGCGCCAAGGTCTTTGACCCAAGCCACGTTGGCGGTGCTGGTGGTGGTCGCCACCTTCGCCCCCAAATGTTTGGCCAACTGGATGGCAAAAGTCCCCACGCCACCGGAGCCAGCTTGTATGAAAACACTTTGCCCCTTTTGAAGCTTGGCCTTTTCGACCAAGGCTTGCCAGGCGGTCAAGCCCACCAAGGGAATCGAGGCCGCCTCTTCCATGCTGGTGTTTTGGGGCTTGCGTGCCAAAGAGCTTTCTTGGACCGCCACGAACTCGGCAAAGCCACCAATCCGAAAGTCGTCCAATCGGGCATAGACAGCATCGCCCAGTTTGAATTGCCGCACCTTGGGGCCCACGCGCACCACCACACCGGCGATGTCGTGCCCTAAAACAAAGGGCGCACGGTACGGCAAAAGCAGCTTGAATTCCCCGTTGCGCATCTTGACGTCCAGCACGTTGACACTGGCGGCATGCACCTCCACCAACACTTCGTTGTCGCGCAGGACGGGCTCTGGCAAGTCGCCAGCGCGCAAAGTCTCTTTCTTTCCATACCGGTCTGTGATGAATGCTTTCATGGTGTTTCCTTTGTTGTCTAGCAAGTGAGTGGGAGGGGTTTGGGCTGACATGAACACCACATTCGCATGATGATCATCATATTTATTTGCAAAAAAAGGGCTCAAGTGGGAGAAGGCAGCAGTTGGGCCATGGCTGCATGAATCAGTTGGTCTGACAGATGGGCCTCGTCGACCGCGCGCGCCAAGACCAGGGTGCCGACCATCGTGGCCACCGTCACCAGTGCGCGCTCGTGCGCAGCGGGCTGCCCCCAATCGGGCATTTGGCGGGCGACCAGATCCACCATTTCTTTGATGCGCAGCGTGCCGGCACGGCGGACTTCGGGTGACTGGCGTGGCATTTCCGAGCCAAGCGCCGAGACTGCACAGCCTGTCTCAATGCCCTCGACATGCGCTTTTGAAAGATAGGCTTCAATCAAGGTGTGCAAGGCTTTTTCTTGTGGAACCGAGGCAACAAGCCGGCCCGCACGGGCATTGGCAGCCGCACCCGCGCGGTCGGCGGCTTCGGCCAACATGGCTTCACGAGACGCAAAATGCGCATAAAAGGCCCCGTGCGTGAGGCCCGCTTCTTTCATGATGTCCGCGACACCGGTGCCGCCATAGCCACTTCTGCGGATGGCACGCGAGGCGACGTCGACGATCCGCTCGTGTGACGCCTCCTTGGCGCTTGACCGTTTATTGGCTTGTGAATTTCGCATGACGTTCATCATACAATGATTTTCTGGGTCTGGTCAACCTTTAACGTGAAAGAACAGCCTTCGGCCGCAGGAGCGGCCTCCCACAAAAAACCGAACCCTTGTGGGAGCGCGCCCCGCGCGCGAATGCCGGCTCTGAGCCATTGCACGCATTCGGCCGCAGGGGCGGCCTCCCACACCCCCCTGAACCCTGTGGGAGCGTGCCCCTGCGCGCGAATGCCTGTTGACTTCATTCACTTGGCGCGCAGTCGCGAAAAGCAAAGTCAGTGACACGAAAGGTCAAGCGCCCGGTCACGCGTCTGTTCACCATCAGGCCTTGTTGTCCCACCACAGGCAACCAGATGTTCACAACGCAGTCGGAGACCTTTCACCATGAACTTTCTTGATGGCCACCTCTACCCTGAAAACCAGCAACCGCTGATCATCACGGCCGCCCCGTATGCGCCGGGCTGGATTCCTGCGGACTTTCCAGAAGACATCCCAATCACCATGGCCGAGCAGATCCAGAAAGCGGTCGATTGTTACGAGGCCGGCGCCACCGTGCTGCACATGCATGTGCGCGAGGCCGATGGCAAAGGCAGCAAGCGTCTGTCCATGTTCAACGAGTTGATCGCAGGCGTGCGCCAGGCTGTGCCCGAGATGATCATCCAGGTGGGTGGCTCCATCAGCTTTGCCCCCGAAGGTCCGGACGGTGAAGCCAAGTGGCTGAGCGACGACACACGCCACATGCTGGCCGAACTCGACCCCAAACCCGACCAGGTGACGGTGACCGTGAACACCACACAGATGAACGTGACCGAGCACGCGGGCGAAGACGACTTCCGGGGCGTCTCGCGCGGCTTCCCGCACCTGCACAAAACCTACAAGGACATGATCGTTCCGTCGAATCCCAGCTTCGTCGAGGAACACATCCGCCGCCTCACCGATGCAGGCATCCAGAGCGAGTTTCAGGTCTACAACATCAACAGCTTCGAAACCATCGAACGCATGATGCGTCGCGGTGTTTACAAGGGCCCACTGGTGATGAACTGGGTGGCCATCAGTGGCGGCATGGACCAAGCCAACATCTACAACCTGACCAATATGCTGCGTGCCGTGCCCGATGGCGCGGTGGTCACGGTGGAGAGCTCGGTGCTGAACGTGCTGCCCATCAACATGATCGGCATCGCTCTGGGCCTGCATGTGCGCTGCGGCATCGAAGACGTGCTGTGGAAGCAGGACCGCTCGGGCAAGATGAGTTCGGTCGAGCAGATCAAACAGCTGGTGCGCATTGCCGGTGAATTCGGCCGTCCGATTGCCACCGCAAAACAGGCGCGCAAGATTTGCAAGATCGGCGTGTTCTACGACACGGTGGAAGAAACACTGCACGAAAACGGTTTTGCGCCCAACCGCAACGGCGGCAACCAGGGTTTTTTGCGCAAGCCGCTTTGAGCGAACTTTCATGCAGCTGGGCGAACGCCAGATCATGAAAGAAACTTCAAGGGAACCTTCGCGCGCAGGGGCGCGCTCCCACAAGGTTCGTTCGCGCGCCCACAGGGCTCGGAAGTTTTTGTGGGAGGCTGCCCCTGCGGCCGAAGCATTCGCGCGCGGGGGCGCGCTCCCACAGGAGCCGGCCGAAGGCTGTTCTTTCACAACAAGTTAACCGCTTCGCATCCAACACCAACACCAGGAGACAAACCCCATGAAACCCACACTTATTAATCGCCGACGGACCTTGACCACCCTGGTCTGCGTCGGCAGCTTGCTGATGGGCGCCGGCGCCCTGCCCACCTGGGCCCAAGGCAGCGACGCCTGGCCCAACCGGCCCATCACCCTGGTCGTTGCTTCGGGCCCGGGTTCGGGCGTGGACCTGACGGCGCGTGAAATGGCGCAAAAGCTCAGCGCCGTCTTCAAGCAACCGGTGGTGGTGGACAACAAACCCGGCGGCAGCGGCATGGTGGCGGGCGCCATCGTGGCCCGCGCCAAAGCCGATGGCTACACCTTGCTGTATTCGAATGCCTCGTTCATCGTCGTGGCCCCAGCCGTCCTTAAAAACATGAGCTACGACCCGGTCAAGGACCTGACGCCTTTGGCACAAACTGCCGCTGGCGGCATTTTGCTGTTGGTCAACAAGGACGTGCCGGCCAACAACCTCAAAGAGCTGGTGGCCCTGATCAAGGCCCATCCAGACAAATACAACTACGGCACCTGGGGCAATGGTTCGTCCGGGCAGCTGACCATGGAGTGGCTGAAAAAACAAGCGGACCTGAAGATCGCGCACATCCCGTACAAGACCACACCGCAAATCGTGAACGAGCTGGTGTCGGGTGTGTTGCAGGTCGGCTGGACCGACCCGGGCACCCCGGTGGCCATGATCGAAGCGAAACAGCTCAAAGGCATCGCCATGAGCGGCAATGTCCGTGTGCCGCGCACGGCCAGCGTCCAGACCATGGGTGAGCAAGGCTACCCCTTCGATGCCGTGGGCTGGTTTGGCATGTTTGGCCCGGCCAACCTGCCCAAAGCCATCACCGAGCGTTTGAACGCTGAAATCAACAAGGTCCAAAAATCTGCCGAGATGGTCAAACGCATGGAAACCTTCAACTTTGAGCCGCCACCGGTCAAGACCGCCGAAGAGTTCAAAGCCATCATCGCGAACGATGTCAAGCTCTGGGGCGCGATCGCCAAAGACGCCAACATTTCGGCGGATTGAGTCGCGCTGCGCTTGGTGCCGCAACGATTCAAGCGGCGAGGCGAAGGGCCTCGCTTGCGGCTGCGGCCTGTGGGGCTGCAGCCGCCATATGGGTCCGCGCTTCCGTGGCACTGCAACCAAACTGGTTTTGGTACCAGCGCGAAAAACTGCTGGCCGCCGTGAATCCCAAAAGCTCGGCAACCTCAACCAAGGAACGCTTGCTTTCCAGCACATAACGCAAGGCCAGTTGTTTACGGACGTCGTTCATGGCGCAAGAAAAAGTCTGCCCGCTCTCGGTCAGTCGGCGTTGGATGGTACGGGGCATCACGCCCATGTGCTCACCCACCTGCTCGATGGTGCAACGCCCGCTGGACAGCAGCAGCAAGATGGTGCGCCGCACATCGCCCAAAATGCAGGCCTCGTCTGCAGGCAGCGCGAAATCGAGCAATTTTTGCGCATAGCGGATCATGGCCGGATCGGCAAATTCGTTGCATGTGTCCAAGTCAGCCTTGGTACAAACAATGCCATTGAACGCCTGATTGAACGCCAGGCGCGGCCCAAACACCTTGGCGTGCATGCGCCCATCCTTGGGGGCTGCGTGCTCGAAATACACAGCCTGAGGCTGCCAATCCCGGCCAATCAACTGGCGAATGATGCGCACCATCACCCCCAACGCCAGTTCCACACGCTGGCGTGTGGGTTCACCGGCACCGCCTGACAGCAGGCATTCGCGCAAAACAACGGTCTCGCCGGTTTCCTCAATCAGCAGCGACAAGGCGCTGTTGAGCGTGGCCAGATAACGCACCAGCAGGTTCAGCGAGTCACGCAAGGTTTGCTGATCGCGGACCAGCAAACCCACCGGTCCCAGGTTCGACAGCAAGCGGTTGCTGGCCATGCACAGGCCGAAACTCTCGTTGCCCGACTGGCTCACCGATGCCTGCAACAGGCGCCCAACCTTGTCGACCGGAATCATCAGATCGGGCTCGTCCAGAACATGGGGACTGAGCCCGGCATTGAGCAACATGCGCGAGGGATTGAGGCCCGAAGCCACAGCCACTTGTGCATAGTGGGTCAGGCAGGCGGCGCGAACAAGGGTTTGGACCATGGCGGTTCTCAGCGTGATTTGTGCAGATACCCCTGATTGCCGCCACGGCGGTTGGGCGCAAAGCCATTGGCCGCCAGCGCTTCATCGGCGCTGTCGTAAAAAACCCCGATCTTGCAAATCTCACGTGCTTGGCTTGCGGTGGCGATGTCGCGGTCCAATTCTTGCGCAATGCGCACCAGCTGCTCGATCTGCTTGACCGTGCTTTGCTTGGATGTTCGGCGCTGGTTCCAGATACCGTCTTCGGTGCCACAACGCACATGCAGGCCCATCGCAATGCCCATCGTGTTGACCGGCAGCACATTGCGCACATTGCTCTCCACCGTCACCACCGCCCCGTCGGGCACGCCGCGCATGAAGTTGCCCAGGCTGTAGACGTTGGGCGTGTCCATGCCGCCGCCGATGGCCACCCAATTCATCACCAGCGGGCCTTTGTAGAAACCGCGCCGGATCAACCGCTCCACCGATTCAAAGCTGTTGGTGTTGTAGCACTGGAAGGCGCTCTGGATGCCCGCGGCGCTCAGACGCCGCACATGCTCTTCCACCCACAAAGGATTGGCCGGCACGATCATGTCCTTGTAGGTGTCGAACAGCTTGGGGTTCTCGCGCGAGGTGCCGATCACGTCACCGTCTTCCATGTGGTCGGTCACGTTCATCTGGGAGGTGTTGACGGTGACCGTGACCTGATCGGGCACGGGATCGAGTTCGGCCAGCATGTGGCGCGTGTCGTCCGACAGCCACTTGGCCGCTTGGCCATCGCCTTCCGGTGCAAAGCTGATGGAGCCGCCCACCTGGATGATCATCTCGGGCACGGCTTTGCGCACGCCAGCGATCAGCTCGTTGAACATGGACAGCCGTTTGCTGCCCTTGCCGTCCAGTTCGCGCACATGCAGGTGCAGCACGGTGGCACCGGCGTTGTAGCAGTCCACCGCTTTTTGGATCTGCGCCTGCATGGTGACCGGGATATCTTCCGGAAAGTCCGAAGGCAACCAGCCCGGCGCATACGGGGCCGCCGTGATGATCAGTGGCTGCTGGTTTTCTGGGAAAAGGTGTCCGTCAAGAAAGTTCATGTTTTGCTTCTTTGCTCTGATTGAAATGCTCAATAGGGGCGTTCGCCGATGATGGCGGCGCGTTCCATCTTGCGCGGTGCAGGCCAGTAATCCATGACCGCGTAATGCTGCGTGCTGCGGTTGTCCCAGATGGCCACGCTGTTGGGTTCCCAGCTGAAGCGGACCTGGTATTCGGGGATGCTGGCCTGGCTCAACAGGTAGTTGAGCAGGTGACTCGCACCCGGCGTCTTGTCCAGCCCGAAGCGCACGTTCTCGGGCGTGTGGAAGTTGACAAAGTTGGTGGTGAAGCTGCACACGTTGAGCACTTTTTCGCCCGTCTCGGGGTGCGTGCGCACCACCGGATGCTCGGCTGGCGGGTGGTCTGCAGCGAGCTTGCGACGCGCCTCGGGCGCCATCACCGCACCAAAGGAGTGTTCGATGCTGCTGCGCGCGCTCAAGCCGTCGATCTTCTTTTTGATGTCATCAGGCAGGTTCTTGTAGGCCTCGACCATGTTGACCCAGATGGTGTCGCCACCGATGGGCGGGCATTCGATGCAACGCAGCACACAGCCCATGGCTGGGGTCTCGCGCCACAGCCCGTCCGAGTGGTAGTTGTTCTCGTAGTTCTCGCGTTTGTCGCTGCGGTAAATCTGCACCAGGCCCGGATGCGCCGGATCGCTGCCGGCCACCGGGTGGTCTTCAAGATCGCCAAAGCGGCGCGCGAACGCCACGTGTTCGGCGCGCGTGATCTGCTGGTCACGCAAAAAAATCACCCGGTGCTGGAGCAAGGCCGCCTTGATTTCGGCGAACAGTCCGGCGTCGCGGCTGGCATCACCCAAGTTGACGCCGCTGATCACAGCGCCAATGGCGGGGGTCAGTTGTCGAATGTGCATCAAAATCTCCTAAAAACGGGGGGGCGCCCGATGGCGAATCACCTTCATCCATCGCGTCTGCTGCTTGTATGATCAAAAACGCATCGACATGGCGTTCGTTGCGCCAACAGAGGTGATTTTTCAGTTTCCAAAGAAATGGGTCTTGACTTGCTGCGCCATGAATTGACCAATCGCGCCATCCAGACCCGAAATGGCCCTGGGAATTTCCCTTACCTACAGGAGACCCCCACGCGTTGAACCCGGCGCGTGCCCAACACATGACGATTCAGGTACGCAGCGTCACGCTGGCCAAGTACTCGGCCATTGCACGCGGACTGGGCATCGACCCGCTCAGCATGCTGAGGCACGTCGGTCTGGCCCCGGGTTACCTGGCGACGCCCGATCTGCGGATACCGGAAATCTCCCTGGCCCATATCCTGGATGCGTCATCGAAAACAGCCAGCAGCAACTCGCTGGGCCTGCTCATGGGCGAGACCTGGCGTCTGTCGGATTTCGGCGTGCTGAGCTTGCTGTTGCAACACCAGCAGACCTTGCGCCAAACCCTGTCCGCACTGCACCACTACCGCCACCTGCTGAGCGATTCGGTGGCCATCGACATCACCGAACACCCACAAGTGGCTGTGCTGCGCTGCGCCCTGGTCACAGAGCGCCGCCACCCAGGACGCCAACCCGTGGAACTGGCCCTTGCCGCCTTGTTCTCGCTGTGTCGCCACCAACTGGGGCCACACTGGATGCCGCGCCAGGTGCATTTTGTGCATGCCGCACCGCAGCACACAGGCATTCACCACAGGGTGTTCGGCGCCCATCTGGAATTTGGTTCAGACTTCGACGGCATCGTGCTGGACAAAGGCGCGCTCGACCAGATCAACCCCTCCAGCGATCCCAACATGGCCCGGTACGCGCAGGATTTCATCGAACTTCAGCCGCGCTCTGAACCCCGGCAGCTGCGCCATGCCGTGCTGCGGGCCGTGCACATGCTGATGCCACGCGGCCAGCACAGCATTGCGCAAGTCGGCCAGCAACTGGGCATGAGTGCCCGCACGTTGCAGCGTCAACTGGAACAAGAAGGCGCCAACTACCAGACCCTGCTCAATGGTGTGCGGCGCGAGCAGGCGCTGCGGCTGATCGCAGCACGCGCCCACAGCATCACCGAGATTGCACAACTGCTGGGTTTTGCTGAAACCAGCCCGTTCTCCAGGTGGTTCAACCAGCAATTTGGCGTTTCACCCTCACGCTGGAAAGAAGACTGACGCGTCGTCTTCGGGCCGCAAGTTCAAACCCGTGCCCGTGCACGCCGCGTGCGAAAAGTACCCCAGCCACTGAGGAGCGCCGATTTCAAAAAGGCCGACAGGCCGCCTTCGTTGGGGCGCGCCTGCCCGGACGATTCACCGCTCGCCAACAAGATCTTGACGGCGTGCCGCGACGCGATCCTCGCCTCGCTGACGGTTGTTCAGTCCCCGTCCGCCCAGTAAAGGCGGTGTGGATTGATCGCCATGATTTGCACCCAGTGCTCAGCCTCAATCCAGCCACGCGCCTGAGCCATCAATGGCTCAAAATCTGCGCACTGTTCATGGTTCGTGCAGGGCCAATCGCTGCCCCAAAGCAGCGCATCTGGCCCCAGTTCATGAAGCCACAGCGACGCCAGCTGCGACGCATTCACATTCCCCAACCGGTACGCACCGCTCAATTTGACATACACCGTGGCATGCCTGGCGCGCGCGATCAAGGCCACCAGGGATGGGTCGTCGGCACGGGCTTGCGCTGGCTTGGCCATGTGGTCCACCACCAGCGGCAGGTCCGAGGGCAATTGGGCCAGGACATCAGGCAGCCGGCCCTGATCGGTGTGGATCTCCAGATGCCATCCCAGACGCCTCACGGCTTCCCAGACCGAATGGGCATCGGTCCACTCGGGTATGTCGTGCGAGACCGATGCGAGGTTCAGGCGAATGCCTCGCACGCCGGCGTCATGCAAAGCCTGCAGTTCGTCATAGTGCGCATTGGGATTGACGACCGCGATACCGCGCAGTCTGTCAGGGTGGGCCTGGAGAGCTTTCAGCATCAGGCTGTTGTCTGCGCCCAAAAAGCTGGGCTGCACCCACACGCCGCGCTGGATGCCCACGCTTTGGCTTTGCTGCATCCAGTCCGATAACAACGCGCTGTACTGGGGCACATACCGGGCCCCCTGAACAGCAACACCTGCGTTGAAGACATGGAAATGGGTGTCTACCCCGTTTTTTGGCATTGTTGAATTCATGTGCTACATTCTAGTCATCTAGATGTCTAGATCAATCCCATGACCCAGCTTTTGACGAAAACCCTTCCAGGCCAAAGCCGCTACGGCAAATTGGCCTTGGCTTTGCGCGAACGCATCCTGCAAGGTGAATGGGCGCCTGGCGAGGTGATCCCCGCCGAAACCCTGCTCGCGCAAAGCTATGGGGTCGCGCTTGGCACGATCCGGCAAGCCTTGTCACTGCTGGTGGAAGATGGCGTCTTGCAGCGTCGGCACGGCAAAGGTACCTTTGTGACCAAAGGTGTTGATGGTGCATCCATGATGCGTTTTTTCAGGTTTCGCGGCGTGGACGACGGCGCCAACGTCACGCCCCATTCGCGCATTCTGGCCACTCGTTTGCGCAACGCCTCCGCGCAAGAGTGCCATGCTTTTGAACTCAGCCAAGGCGCGCAAGTGCTCCAACTCGAACGCCTGCGCAGCCTGAATTCAGAGCCTTGCCTGCTGGAAACCATTGTCTTGCCGCTGCCGTTATTTGGTGCCCTGGTTGAATCAGACACCGATGCATGGGACGACTTGCTCTATCCCATGTACCAGGAACGGTGCGGGGTGGTGATTCAAAAAACACAAGACAGCCTGAGCTTTTCCCAACTCAACGTCACGCAAGCCAAACGTTTGAAACTCAGCGCCGCTCACCCCTGCGTTCTGGTCGAGCGGCAGGCCTTTGACATCGCGGGCCGTTGCGTGGAACTGCGCACCACACGTGGCGATGCGTTTTCCTTCAAGTACACCGCACAGGTGCAATAACCCCCACCAGGAGACATTCCATGATTGATCTTGTTCGACGCCCAACAGCCGCTTGGGCCGCGCTGACCTCACTCGCACTTTGCGGGGCCGCACCGGCTGCCATGGCCCAAGCGAGCTACCCCAGCAAGCCCATCACCCTGGTCGTCACCTACCCGCCCGGTGGTGGTGCCGATGCCATGGCCCGCTTGATCGCACCCAAAATGGGCGAAGCACTCGGCCAGGCCATCGTCATCGACAACAAGCCCGGTGCAGGCGGACAAATCGGCGCGGCGGCTGTCGCCAAAGCCGCCCCGGATGGCTACACCCTGATGCTCGACGCCTCCTCTTTTTCTGTGAACCCGTCCCTCTACCCCAAGCTGCCCTACGACAGCTTGAAGGCCTTCCAGCCGGTGGGTGTGGTGGCACTGTTTCCCAACGTGGTGTTGGTCAATGCCCGTTTTCCAGCCAACAACGTGGCCGAACTCACAGCTGCTGCACGCAAAAGCAAAGACGCCGTGTCCTACGCTTCGTCAGGCAATGGCTCGGCCCAGCATTTGGCAGGCGCCTTGTTTGAATCTGCGGCCAAGGTGGACATGGTGCACGTGCCGTACAAAGGCGGCGGCCCCGCGCTCAACGATGTCATTGGCGGGCAAGTGCCACTGTTCTTTGGCAACCTGGCCTCGACCTTGCAACATGTGCAATCCGGCAAATTGAAGGCCTTGGCGGTGACCTCTGGCAAACGCTCCAGCATCTTGCCCGACGTGCCCACGCTGAGTGAATCGGGCCTCAAAGGCACCGAAATTTACGAGTGGAACGCCGTTTTTGCACCCGCCAACACCCCCGAAGCGGTGGTGAAAAAACTGGCTTCGGCATTCCAGCAAGCACTGGAAGCACCCGAGGTCAAAGCGCGCATCGCTCAACTGGGGGGAGACATTCAAAAAGGCTCACCCGAACAAGCCAGGAAATTCATCGAACAGCAAATGACGCTGTGGGGTCGCGTGATCAAAGAACGGGGCATCAGCACCGAGTGAAGATGGGCGGCCATGGGGTGGGATGCATGCACGCATGCGTGCATTACTTTTCACCCCACGGGGTGTATTGGATGAACAGCGCCGTACTGATGCCATAGACCGCCATCCCCACACCCACCAGCGCAAAAATCATCCAGGCCGGGGAATTCCAATAGGCCAGCAAAGCGCCACCCACGGCCACCACCAGCAGCCTGAAAGTGCCCGCAAGCACGGGGCCGAGGGCTCGGCCTGCGCCCAGTGAAGAAAAATACAAGGACAAACCCAGCCCAAAAAAGCCATAAAACGGGCCTGCCCACAGAAAATAATGGGCACTCGAAGCCATGACCAAGGGCTCCTGGGTAAAGAGCGCGGTCCACAACTGCGGTGCCACGGCCACCACCATGCCCAGTGTCCCCAAAAGCAGGGAGGCCAATGCAGCGGCCGTCCAAGCCACCTTGCGCGCCCTGGCGCTGTCGCCGGCTCCGATGGCCATGCCCACCAGCGGTACCGAGGCCACACCCACCGCAAAAGCGATGGGCACCAACAAAAACTCCAACCGTGTCCCGATGCCATACCCCGCCAAGGCCTGCGTGCCAAACTTGGTCACCAGATGCGTCAGGATCAAAACGGTCAACACCGTCTGAAAGGGTGAAAAGCAAGCCACCGCGCCGACGCGCAAAATCGCGTGAAAGTGTTGGCGAACCAGCTGTGTTGCACGGATTTTCAATTTGATTTTTCCGCGCCCCGAAGCCAGATAGCCCCACAAAAACAGCGCGCCAACCGCATTTGCCAAGACACCGCCTGCCGCCACCCCCCGCATGCCCAGTTGCGGCAATGAACCCCAGCCCAGCCCCAATGCCCCAGCAAAAAATACTTGGGCCAATGCCACCACAACGAGCGTCACGGACGGCACCCGCATGTTGCCACTGCCCCGGAGCACAGAAGACAGGGTGTTCAGCACCCAGACGAAGATCGAGCCTAAAAATGCCACTTCGCCATAGGCCACGGCTTGCAGCAACGCCTCGCCACTGCCGCCCAAAGCGGCCATCAATGATGGGCCCAACAGCTCCATCATGAGCATGAAAATGCCGCCCCCAGCAATGCCAATCCACAAGGCATGCACGGCCAAGTCATTGGCGCGGCCAGGATCGTTCGCGCCCAGTGCCCGACTCACGGCCGAGGACACCCCGCCGCCCATGGCACCGCCGGACAACATGGTCTGCAACATGACAAACGGAAACACCAAGGCCATGCCTGCGAGCGCGGGCGGCCCAAAATTCCCCACATAAACAGTCTCGGCCATGGCGGCCAAAGCAGTGGCCAACATGGCGACCATGTTGGGCAAAGAAAACCGCAGCAAGAGCGGCAGGATGGGGCCGGTCAACAGGTGTTCCGCGCTGGACTGTTGGGCGACAGCCCGGTTCATCTCAGCGCGCCGCATGGTCAAAAATCATGCAGGTCGTTGTGCCGTGGCCGTAAACCTTGCCGTTTGAATCCACAATTCGACCCTCGGCTGTGGCCACCTGCCGCCCCACATGGATGACCTTCCCTTCGACGCGCACCAGATCCACCGCATCGGTCAATGCCCGAAGCATGTTGACCTTCAACTCCAGCGTGGTGTAGCCCTTGCCCGCCGGCAAGGTGGTGTGCACAGCGCAGCCCATCGCAGAGTCCAGCAAGGTGCAAAACCAGCCGCCGTGCACCGTGCCCAGGGGGTTGTAATGGCGCATCATGGGTTTGCCCTGAAAAACGGCCACGCCGTGTTCCATGTGAATCGGTATGAAATCCATCGTCTCGCCGATGGGCGGTGAAGGCAATTCACCCGAAAAAATGGCTGCAAAAACTTGCAAGCCCGACATGCCGACGACTTTTTCCCGTGGCAGCGGTGCCGAGGCCCCCAAGTGCTGGCGCACCGAAGTTTCTTGTGCCTTCCAGTCTGCAAGGGTCTGTTGAGCGGTCATTGAATTCCTTTTATAGTTGCATCTACAAGTGTTGCAGCTACAATATAGCACATGGCAATCAAAGACAAACCACAAGGCTGTACCAACCTCAAGTTGCGCCAACTCGGGCGCGTGGTGACGCGCCACTACGACCGCTACCTCGCGTCGGTGGATTTGAAGAACACCCAGTACGCCCTGCTCTCCCATGTGGTCAAACTGGGCCCGATCCGCCCAAGTGATTTGGCCCGGCGCATGCAAATGGATGCATCGACCCTGACACGCAACCTGCAACTCTTGGCGGCACAGGGGTGGCTGGAGATTGGCGAAGGAAAAGACGCGCGCAGTCGCTTGGTGGTGGCGACGGCAGCGGGACGGGAAAAGCGCACGCAAGGGCAGCGTGCCTGGAAAGAGGCCCAATTGGCCTTGAATGAGCTATTGGGCAATGAGCGCGTGATGGCGCTGCATGCCTTGCTGGACGCCAGCATCGAAACCCTCGAAGAGGGCACCGTTTGATTCAGTCGCCCGACTGAGCCCATGGGCACGCCGAGGTTTGAGCCACTGAAGGGCGCCGTGAAGGCGCCCACAGACGGCACTGCTCAGTGCCCCATTTTTGATACAAAAACAGGGCACTGGCGTCTTGCTACCGCGTCTTAACGGACCACAGCGATCTGGTCGCGCTTGCCAGCCTTGTAGGTGTACAAGGTCAAGGCGCCATTCTTGATGTCACCCTTTTCGTCAAACGCGATGGTGCCGGTGACGCCCTTGTAGCCACTGGTCTTGGCCAAAGCGGGCAGGTATTTCGCTGGATCGGCCGAGTTGGCACGCACCATGGCATCCACCATCACGTTGACGGCGTCATACACATAGGGTGCATACACTTGCACGTCGGCATTGAAGCGCTTTTTGAAGCGGGCAGAGAAGTCTTCCATGCCTTTTTTCTGCTGACCTTCCACACCGCCTGCTTCTGCGCAAACGACTTGGCCGTCGGCCATGGCATCGCCAGCCAACTTGGTCAATTCAGAGCTGCAAATACCATCACCGCCCATGAACTTGGCTTGGATGCCCAAAGATTTCATCTGACGCAGCATGGGACCGGCGACCGCATCCATGCCACCGAAAAACACCACATCGGGTTTCTTGGCTTTGAGGGTGGTCAAAATCGCCATGAAGTCGGTGGCTTTGTCCGTGGTGAATTCATGACCCACCAGGTTGCCGCCTGCGGCTTTGACTGCTTTTTCAAACTCTTCGGCCACGCCTTGGCCGTATGCAGTGCGGTCATCGATCACGGCAATCGATTTGCCTTTGACGTTCTTCACGGCATAACGGCCCAAGGTGCCGCCCAGGTGCACGTCATCGGCCACCACGCGGAAGGTGGTCTTGTAACCATTGCGCGTGAATTTGGGGTTGGTCGCCGAGGGGGAAATTTGGGGAATGCCCGCTTCGCTGTAAATCTTGGAAGCCGGAATGGATGTGCCGGAGTTGAGGTGGCCCACCACGCCGTTGACTTTGGAGTCCACCAATTTTTGCGCTGCCGCAGTCCCTTGCTTGGGGTCGCCTGCATCGTCTTCCGTCACCAGTTCAAATTTGACGGCCTGCCCCGCAATCTTGATGCCTTTGGCATTGAGTTCTTCAATGGCCAAACGTCCACCGTTTTCGTTGTCCTTGCCCAGGTGGGCAATGGCACCACTGACGGGGCCGACGTGGCCGATTTTCACCACTTGCTGCGCCATGGCCTGGGTCGCACACAGTGCGGCGATCGCCCAGCCAATGTTTTTCATTTTGAATGTCATCTTGTCGTCCTCTTGGTTGTAGGTGAGATTTCTGATCTGGTGTTCACCAAATACAGCACTCGGGCCAAAGCACCCACCATTGAAGCCCATTTCCTGTTCACTCCCCCAGATACGCCGCCCGCACCTTGGGGTCTTCCAGCATGTCCCGGCCCACCCCCGTCATGGTGATCAGGCCCGAGTCCATCACATAGCCACGGTCCGCAATCGCCAGCGCCCGGCTCGCGTTTTGCTCCACCAGCAACACCG